>NZ_SJOJ01000028.1 GCF_004330295.1 Rahnella victoriana | reverse complement strand
CATCAGCGTGTTGATAAACATTATTCATGGAAGCTTTTAAATACAGCTGTAGACTCATTCCTGAAAATTGAATATCTTCTTTCTGTTAATAGACGTTTCTCTAACTGGCTCGTGTTAATCTCCTTTTTAAATAAATACGCATTTATAGAAAGTAGCGGGATTAACGACATAGATTTATAACAACGATCTTTCTTATGGGTATGTAAGAAAACAAGGAATGTTATGAAAAAAGAGTGGTTTGCAGCAAAGGAATTAATTGGAAAGCAAGGTCTCCCGACGTCTACACAAGGTGTGCATGGAATGGCTCGCAGGTTATGCTGGATTAAACGTCGCAGAAGAGGTGTACAAGGGCGCGCGGTGGAATATCACATCGACAGTTTGCCTGGAAATACCGCGGCGACGTTGGCGATGAATGAACATTCCGCGGAGTATGTGTATACGTCTCATCAGGATCCGCTGGCGATCTGGATCGAAAGTTATAAGCAGTTGAAGGAACCTGAACGGGAAACGATGATCTCGTTTATTGTGCGGGAAGGGGTATCGGAAATACTGAACAGGTTACGTAAGCCTGACGAGACCTAGCTGATGAAACCCTGTCGTGCCTGCGAATATCTGCAAGCACGACAGGAAGCATCAGAAATCGCGTTTTACAGCCATATGCGCCAGACCTTCCAGCGCAGCGCGATAATCTGATTCCGGCAGCACCTGAAGCGCCTGTATGGCTTTATCGGCTTCTTGCTCAGCACGCTGGCGGGTATAGGTCAGAGACCCCCACTGATGCATGGCGGCAAGGACCGGTTCAAGTAAATGACGACCATTACCTTCTTCGATAGCTTTACGGATCATGGCAGATTGCTCAGCATCACCATGCTGCATCGCATGCAACAGGGGCAACGTCGGTTTCCCTTCATCAAGGTCATCGCCGGTGTTTTTGCCTAAGGTTTCACCATCCGCGTCATAATCGAGTAAGTCATCAATCAGCTGGAACGCGGTGCCCAGATAACGGCCGTAATCCTGCAACGCGGCGATCTGCTCACTGTTCCCGCCAGCCAGCATGGCAGAGGCTTGCGATGCGGCTTCAAACAAACGCGCGGTTTTGCTGTAGATCACCTGCAAATAGCTTTCTTCGGTAATGTCCGGGTCATTGCAGTTAATTAATTGCTGCACTTCCCCTTCGGCGATTACATTCACCGCTTTGGCCATGAGGGCCAGAACAGGCAGTGATTCCAGATCCGTCATCATCTGGAAGGCGCGGGTGTAGATAAAGTCACCAACCAGCACGCTGGCAGCGTTGCCAAATGCAGCATTCGCTGTGGCTTTCCCACGGCGCATATCTGATTCGTCAACCACATCATCATGAAGCAGCGTCGCGGTATGAATAAACTCAATCAGCGCGGCGACTTTTATGTGTTTATCACCTTCATAGGATAGTGCTTTGGCGGCCAGTACTGCTATCATCGGGCGGATACGTTTGCCGCCGCCACTGATGATGTAATATCCCAGTTGATTGATGAGAGAAACCTCTGAATTCAACTGTTCAAGGATGGATGCGTTGACTGCAGCCATATCGTCCTGGGTAAGATCAATAATCTGTTCTAGGTTCATTGTGTTTTTTCAGCTGTTGTTCTCTTCACCGCAATGAGGTCTGGCTCACATTGGCACATGGCGCTAACTGTAAAGGGGATTGTACTTGAAAAACAGTGTAGATAAATGACAACGGAAGAACTGCGCTTTTTTTCTTCTTTTGTGGTCATTGTGCTCTTGTCTTATGCTGATTTTTTGCGTAGAATTCGCGCCCTATTGTGAATATTTATAGCGCCCTCTGGACTATACAAAGTTGAGTGCGCGGAAAGCGGAGTTTTATATGTACGCGGTTTTCCAAAGTGGTGGTAAACAACACCGTGTCAGCGAAGGACAGACTATTCGTCTGGAGAAGCTGGACGTTGCAACTGGCGAAGCTATCGAATTCGATCAGGTTCTGATGATTGCAAACGGTGAAGAAATCAATATCGGCCTGCCTTTAGTGGCTGGCGGTGTAATCAAAGCTGAAGTCGTTGCTCACGGTCGTGGCGAAAAGGTCAAAATCGTTAAGTTTCGTCGTCGTAAACACTATCGTAAGCAGCAGGGCCACCGTCAGTGGTTCACTGACGTTAAAATCACCGGCATCAGCGCTTAAGATTAGGAGAGCGGAACAATGGCACACAAAAAGGCTGGCGGCTCCACACGTAACGGTCGCGATTCAGAAGCTAAACGTCTGGGCGTAAAACGCTTTGGCGGCGAAGCAGTACTGGCAGGCAGCATCATCGTTCGTCAGCGCGGCACTAAATTCCACGCTGGTATCAACGTGGGTTGCGGCAAGGACCACACTCTGTTTGCTTTGGCTGACGGTAAAGTCAAGTTCGAAGTTAAAGGCCCGAAAAACCGTAAGTACATCAGCATCGAAGCTGAATAAGTTTTTCGCGTCTTAGTAAATAGATGTAAGCCCCGCAATTCGTTGCGGGGCTTTTTACATTCTGGTTAGCCCATTCTGGCGGGATATGGACACGAAATCGCAGGCACCCATCGGTATTCTGTTAGCACTGATCACTGCGATGAGTTGGGGGTCTTTACCCATTGCCATGAAGCAAGTGCTGGTGGTGATGGATCCCTTTACCGTGGTTTGGTATCGGTTTTCAATGGCTGCGGTGGTGCTGGGGTGTATTCTGGCTGCGAAACGCAGACTGCCACCTAAAGCGATTTTTCACCGTCCGCGCTGGATGATCTTAGTGCTGATTGCGACCTGTGGATTGCTGGGGAATTTTGTCCTTTTCAGTTCTTCCCTGCAATTTCTCAGCCCGACGGCGTCGCAGGTCATCGGCCAGCTGTCTCCTGTCGGTATGATGGTGGCCAGCGTGGTCATCCTGAAAGAAAGGATGCGGGTTACGCAGGTCATTGGCGCCAGTATGTTATTTTTCGGGCTGATATTATTTTTCAATACCAGCCTGATTGAGATTTTTACCCGACTGACGGATTACACCCTGGGTGTGATTTTTGGTGTCGGGGCAGCAACGGTTTGGGTGATTTACGGCGTGGCGCAAAAGGTTCTGCTCCGCCAACTGGCTTCACCGCAAATCCTGTTTTTGCTGTACACTTTATGTTCTATCGCATTGCTCCCGCTGGCCAGCCCGGCGGTGCTTTCACAGCTCAGCGGCTGGCAGTTTGCCTGTCTGTTGTTTTGCGGCGCGAATACCTTAGTAGGATATGGCGCCTTAGCGGAAGCGATGGCGAGATGGCAGGCGGCTCAGGTCAGTGCTTTAGTGACACTTACCCCGCTGTTTACCCTGCTATTTTCAGATTTATTGGCACTTGCCTGGCCTGACTTTTTTGCTGCACCAGTGCTTAATTTCATTGGTTATCTTGGGGCATTTGTGGTGGTGGCGGGTGCAATGTTTTCCGCAATTGGCCATCGATGGTGGCCACGTCGGACAGAGCAAAACCTGGTAGCTAAACTTTAGCTGCCCGGCGAATGATTTACGGAGACGGTACAAATGAAGTTTGTTGATGAAGCCACGATTCTGGTTGTGGCCGGTGATGGCGGTAACGGGTGCGTCAGCTTCCGCCGCGAAAAATACATTCCACGTGGCGGTCCTGACGGCGGTGACGGTGGCGATGGCGGCGATGTTTACCTGCTTGCTGATGAAAACCTCAATACGCTGATCGATTTCCGCTTTGTGAAATCTTATCGTGCTGAGCGCGGTACTAACGGTCAGAGCAGCGACTGTACCGGTAAACGCGGTAAAGATATCACCATTAAAGTGCCTGTCGGAACGCGTGTTCTTGACCAGAGCACCGGCGAAGTTCTGGCCGATATGACCCAAAACGGTCAGATTAATATGGTGGCTAAAGGCGGTTTCCACGGGCTGGGTAACACCCGCTTCAAATCATCCGTGAACCGTTCACCACGCCAGAAAACCATGGGCACCAAAGGTGAAGAGCGCGATATCGCTCTTGAACTGATGTTGTTAGCCGACGTGGGTATGCTGGGTCTGCCGAATGCCGGTAAATCGACGTTTATCCGTTCCGTATCTGCGGCAAAACCAAAGGTTGCGGATTATCCGTTTACCACACTGGTTCCAAGCCTGGGTGTGGTGCGTATGGATCACGAGCAGAGCTTTGTGGTTGCTGACATCCCGGGTCTGATCGAAGGGGCTTCTGAAGGCGCGGGCCTCGGTATCCGCTTCCTGAAACACCTTGAGCGCTGCCGCGTTCTGTTGCACCTGATTGATATTGCTCCGATCGATGAATCTGATCCGATCGAAAATGCAAAAGTAATCATCAACGAGTTGCAACAATACAACGCCAAACTGGCCGAAAAGCCGCGCTGGTTAGTGTTCAACAAAGTTGATTTGATTGAGAAAGAAGAAGCGGAAACACGTGCTAAAGCGATCGCTGAAGCTCTGGGCTGGGAAGGTAATTATTATCTGATCTCCGCAGCTAACCGTGAAGGCGTTAATGCCCTGTGCTGGGACGTGATGAAATTCATCAACGAAAATCCTAAACACATGGCGATTGAAGAAGCGGCACCAGAGAAAGTTGAGTTCATGTGGGATGATTATCACCGTGAACAACTGGCTGAAGTGGAAGCTGAAGCTGATGACGACTGGGATGATGACTGGGACGAAGATGATGACGAAGGTGTCGAAATCATCTACGAACGTTAATCCCTGACATTCGCGTTCCATCGCTAAACAAAAGGCTGCCTCTGGCAGCCTTTTTGCTTTCTGAGAGCCGCGTTAACGGGTATCGGGGGAAAGTGTCAGTGAGCTTTGCAGCGCGACATCCGGCAGCCAGCATTGTGCGCTAAGCCCCGCGTGACCACTGCGGTTACGTAATGTCAGCGTACCACCATGCAGATGGGCAATCCGCACCACAATATTCAGGCCCAGACCGCTGCCACCATAACGCTGGTCGACACGCTTGAAAGCCTGCGTCAGTTCACTGGCTTTGGTTTCATCAATCCCCGGACCAGCGTCGTCAATCTGAATAAGAAAACCCTTTTCCTGCGGCGCAATCGACAGGGTGATGTCGCTGTTTTCCGGACCATAGCGGTAAGCATTTTCCACCAGATTGCGCACCATCAGCCTCAGCAGCACCGCATCGCCCTGGATTTCAGCCCGGGGCGGCAGGTGTATTTGCAAGTTCTGGCCGCGTTCACTGAGCATTTCACCCAGTTCTTCTTTGAGCGGTTCAATGACGTTATTGACCAGGTCAACCTGCTGATATTCGCCTTTAGCAAAATTCTGTCCGGCACGGGCGAGCATGAGCAATTGCTCGATGGTATGCATGAGCGAATCGATGCGGCCAATCAGCGTATCGCTGCCTTCCACGCCTTTTTGTTGCATGATTTCCAGATGCAGCCGGACGCCAGCCAGCGGCGTACGCAATTCATGCGCGGCATCGGCGGTAAACAACCGTTCCTGTTGAATGGTGCTGGAGAGGCGCGAAAAAAGCTGATTGAGGGCGTTGGTGACGGCGACGACTTCCCTGATTTCGCTGTTCAGCGGCAGAGGCGAAAGATTGTCGGCCGAGCGGGTTTCCAGTCGTTTTTGTAACTGATTGAGAGGACGAATAATCCAGCTGATTGCCCAGAACGATAACACCAGCGTGATGCTCATCATCAGCAAAGAAGGGGCGATCAGCGAAGCAATGGCTTCAGCAATTTCCTTTTCAACATGCGCGTTGCGGACTTTGGCCGACAGTGTGTCATTCACCAGCAGGTTAATTTGCTCCTGACTTTCATGCCACAGCCAGAAAATACTGGTCAGTTGCGTCACGAACAGGATCAGGGCCAGCATAACCAGCAGGCGGCGACGCATACTGGTCATACGGGCATTTCCAGACGATAGCCGATGCCGCGCACCGTCCTGATCACTTCTTTACCCAGTTTCTTGCGCAGATTATGGACATGCACTTCAAGCGTGTTAGATCCTAAATCATCCTGCCAGGTGTAGAGATCTTGCTGCAGCAACTCGCGGTTGACGGTCTGCCCGGCGCGCATCATCAGGCGTGATAAAATGGCGAATTCTTTTGGCGTGACTTCTACCGGCGCGTCGTCGAGATAGGCTTGTTGCGAGGAAAGATTGATTTTCAGGTTGCCGACGGCGATCAGATTGTCACTTTGTCCCTGATAGCGGCGGATGAGTGCACGAACCCGTGCCTGCAATTCAGCCAACGCGAAAGGTTTAATCAGGTAGTCATCGGCACCCGCGTCCAGTCCATCAACCCGGTCTTCAAGCGCATCACGGGCGGTCAGGATCAGCACGGGCAGGGAAATAGCCTGACGTCGCCACTGACGCAGCAATGTTGCGCCATCTTTATCAGGCAATCCTAAATCAAGGATCACCAGACTGTACTGGCTGGTTTGGATCAGGCTTTGCGCCTCGGCCGCCGTCGCTGCGCAGTCGCAGGCATAATTGTCACTGGTAAGTGCCAGCATTAATCCCTGCCGTAAAAGTTCATCATCTTCAACTATCAGCAGTTTCATCGTCTGGCACTTCTCCGTGTTTAATTATTTTGGTAGATATCCCTGTAAAGACGGCTTTCAAAGCGTACCAGCGGTGCCCGCCGTGTACGTTGATCTTCAGGGGGAACGGCATAGCCTGAGAGGAACTGAACAAATGCCATACGCTGTCCGCTGGCTGTGGTGATAAAACCGGCAAGGTTATAGACACCTGACAGTGAGCCGGTTTTCGCCGACACTTTGCCGTCCACACCCGCCTCATGAAGACCGCCGCGATACTGCAAGGTGCCGTCATGACCCGCCAGTGGCAGCATCGAGATAAAATCTAACTCTTTATCATGCTGGGAGATGTACTGAAGCACCTGCATCATGGTGGCAGGAGATAACAAGTCATGGCGTGAAAGACCGGAGCCATCAACCTGAATCGAGTTACCTAAATCCACGCCTGCTTTCTGACGCAAAATCTGACGCACAGCATCTGAACCGGCACGCCATGTTCCCGGCACGCCAAAACGCTGATGACCGATGGTCCGGAAGACGGTATCGGCGATCATGTTGTCCGATTTCTTCAACATCTGGTGAAGCAAATCATGCAGGGGCGCTGACTGTGTTTGTGCGAGAACGGTACCGGCCGGCGTCTGCTGTGTCTGGCGTTTCAGCGTGCCATCAATCTGAATATCTGCCTGCAACAGCTCGTCTTTCAAAATCGCACCGGCATAACTGGCGCCGTCCTGAATGGCGAAGGCTAAGGGTAAAGGCTCGCTGCGCTGGGTCAGGCAACCGGTGAGCGTATAGCGGTTGAATTCCCCGGGAACGACGTCCAGTTCACAGTATTGTGCATCCGGAGAGCCTTTTGCCAGTGTGCGTACTTCACTGAACATATGCACCGGATAGTAAGACGCGACGCGGATAAAGGCGTTTTCATCCGGTTTTGGCGCGCTATACAGTGATACCGAGAAACAGTTGCGGTCAACAATGGCGGCGGCAGGCGGGGCGCTGAAACACTGGGTGATGTCATTCCACGGCCAGCCGGGGGCTTTATCATGGCTGGCGAACACCGAAGTGTTAATCACCACATCCCCCGTGATTTCCTTCACACCCTGCTTTTTCAGCATGGCGACCATATTGCGAATATTCTGGCGTTTCAGCGTCGGATCACCGGAAAAACGCGCCACCAGATCCCCTTTGAGTACACCATCAGAAACGGAGCCCGGGGTTTCAAGGGTCGTCGTGAACCGGAAATCAGGCCCCAACTGTAACAGGGCTGCCAGAGCGGTCAGAATCTTCATCGTACTCGCCGGCAGCGCCATCTGGGTGCCGTGGTAATCGATCACAGGCGCAGGCGCGCCAATTTTCTGTACCAGCACAGCCAGATTCGTGCCGTCTGGCAGATATTCTGTGTAATTTTCGATCTGAGCCGCATTTGTATTCAGAACAAACGCGCATGCTAATCCACTGACAATTCGTAAAAAACGCATTATTTTGAGTAAAGGCTCTGGGTAACGGCAGGATAATGTGGTGCCATACTACGATGCTACGAACCCAGGCGCAACGTGGCTGAAAGTAAACGATGATCCTCAAGGAACTCTACGTTAAAATACGAATCAAATTGCAAAATGATTCCTGGCCTGGTGGCAACCCCGGGTGAGGTTTTTTTTGTTTTTCGCCAGAGAGTCGGTCAGAAGAGCTGGCTTAATTTCTTACCTGATTCAATCAGGACGGTGTTTACCGAAAGGACCAAGTTAGAGGTAATAAATATATGAAACCGATTCCGATGACATTGCGTGGCGCAGAAAGATTACGTGAAGAGCTGGACCATTTGAAAAGCGTCCGTCGCCCGAAAATCATTGCTGATATCGCGACCGCACGTGAACACGGCGATTTAAAAGAGAATGCTGAATACCATGCTGCGCGTGAACAGCAGGGTTTTTGTGAAGGTCGTATCCAGGAAATCGAAGCCAAGCTGTCGAACGCTCAGGTGATCGATGTGACTAAAATGCCTGCCACTGGCCGGGTCATTTTTGGCGCCACTGTGACCGTGATGAATCTGGACACTGACGAAGAACAGACTTACCGCATCGTGGGCGATGACGAAGCAGATTTTAAGCAAAATCTGATTTCTGTGAATTCCCCGATTGCACGTGGTTTGATCGGGAAAGAGCAGGATGACGTCGTGGTGATCAAAACGCCTGGCGGCGATGTCGAGTTTGAAGTATTAAAAGTCGAATACCTCTAAAATCTGCATTAAAAAGGGCGAAACGTGATGTTTCGCCCTGTAATTCGCACATTCATGCAGTGAATCACTTCACAGTAAATTGAAAACTAAAGTAAAAAGGCCTGTTCAGACCTTTCCATGAACGTGATTTCGTGGCACCTTTCCGAAAATCTACAGCGCTTTTCGTTAAACCTTAACGCATTAACGCGGTAAGATAATTTTGCGGTCTTCGGTGGAAGGGCGATAAAGTACCAGCATATTGCCGATGACTTGCACATTACACGCCTTGGTTTCACGCACGATTGCGTCTACGATCAAGGTCTTCGTTTCGCGTTCTTCTGCCGCGACTTTAACTTTGATCAGTTCGTGATGTTGCAGCGCCTGTTCAATTTCGGCCAGCACACCTTCAGTCAGGCCGTTGTTACCCAGCATGACAACCGGTTTCAGTGGATGTGCCAGACCTTTCAGGTACTGTTTTTGTTTATTGTTAAGATTCATCGTCTTTTTTGCTTAAGTTGGGATTGAAAACGGGTCATTCTACCGCCATCTCATGTATATCACCAACCCGGACTGCTTCGGGAAGGGATTTATACTGACTTAGCCATAGACGTCATGACGCTAACACCTTGTTCCAAAGGCTCTAACTCAGGGTAGTTGGAAAACTATATGGTTACTAAATAATGTCAAATAAGAAGCGTTCTGCAAGTTCCAGTCGCTGGTTGCAGGAACACTTTAGCGATAAATATGTGCTACAGGCACAGAAAAAAGGTCTGCGTTCCCGCGCCTGGTTTAAACTTGATGAAATACAGCAAAGCGATAAGCTGTTTAAACCGGGTATGACAGTCGTCGATTTAGGTGCGGCGCCGGGTGGTTGGTCACAGTTCGTGGCAACGCAAATCGGCAACAAGGGACGGATTATCGCCTGTGACCTTTTGCCTATGGATCCCATCGTTGGAGTCGATTTCCTTCAGGGGGATTTTCGTGATGAATTAGTTCTCAAAGCGCTGCTTGATCGCGTGGGAGAAAACAAAGTTCAGGTGGTCATGTCCGATATGGCCCCGAATATGAGCGGTACTCCGGCAGTCGATATTCCAAAATCGATGTATCTGGTTGAATTAGCGCTGGATATGTGTCGGGATGTATTAGCACCAGGCGGAAGTTTCCTGGTGAAGGTGTTTCAGGGAGATGGCTTTGATGAATACCTGCGGGAAATTCGCTCCCTGTTTACGAAGGTGAAGATTCGTAAGCCAGACGCTTCCCGAGCACGTTCGCGAGAAGTGTACATCGTAGCGACAGGGCGGAAACTGTAGTTCCCTAACGCTGTTTGTTAACACAGTTGTAATATGAGGTTAATCCCTTGAGTGACATGGCGAAGAACCTGATCCTCTGGTTGGTCATCGCAGTTGTATTGATGTCTGTATTTCAGAGTTTTGGGCCCAGCGAATCTAACGGCAGTAAAGTCGATTACACGACGTTTACGACCGAAGTGGCCCAAGACCAGGTTCGTGAAGTACGTATCAATGGACGTGCGATTGACGTTATCAAAAAAGACAGCAGCAAATACACAACCTATATCCCAGTCAATGACCCTAAATTGCTGGATACGCTGCTGAGTAAAAACGTGAAAGTTGTTGGAGAACCGCCTGAACAGCAGAGTTTCCTGGCGACTATCTTCATTTCCTGGTTCCCGATGCTGCTTCTGATTGGCGTCTGGATATTCTTTATGCGACAAATGCAGGGCGGCGGTGGCAAAGGGGCAATGTCCTTTGGTAAAAGCAAAGCCCGCATGTTGACGGAAGACCAAATCAAAACCACGTTTGCTGACGTTGCCGGGTGTGACGAAGCGAAGGAAGAGGTGAGCGAACTGGTAGATTACCTGCGCGAACCAAGCCGTTTCCAGAAACTGGGCGGTAAAATTCCTAAAGGCGTTCTGATGGTGGGTCCTCCGGGTACCGGTAAAACCTTGCTGGCGAAAGCCATTGCAGGTGAAGCGAAAGTGCCATTCTTTACGATTTCCGGTTCTGACTTCGTAGAAATGTTCGTCGGTGTGGGCGCATCCCGCGTGCGTGACATGTTCGAACAGGCGAAGAAAGCTGCTCCATGTATCATCTTCATCGATGAAATTGACGCCGTTGGCCGTCAGCGTGGTGCGGGTTTAGGTGGCGGTCACGATGAACGTGAACAGACACTGAACCAGATGTTGGTTGAGATGGATGGCTTCGAAGGTAACGAAGGTATCATCGTGATTGCTGCAACTAACCGTCCGGATGTTCTGGACCCGGCATTGCTGCGTCCGGGCCGTTTCGACCGTCAGGTTGTGGTGGGCTTGCCAGATGTCCGTGGCCGTGAACAGATCCTGAAAGTTCACATGCGTCGCGTTCCGCTGGCTACCGATGTTGATGCTTCAGTGATCGCCCGTGGTACACCTGGCTTCTCAGGTGCTGATCTGGCTAACCTGGTCAACGAAGCGGCATTGTTCTCCGCACGCGGTAACAAACGTGTGGTGTCGATGGTTGAGTTCGAAAAAGCCAAAGACAAAATCATGATGGGTGCTGAACGTCGCTCCATGGTGATGACCGAATCGCAGAAAGAATCTACCGCGTATCACGAAGCGGGCCACGCCATTATTGGCCGCCTGGTTCCTGAACACGACCCTGTGCACAAAGTGACGATTATTCCTCGTGGCCGTGCATTAGGTGTGACCTTCTTCCTGCCTGAAGGCGATGCGATCAGTGCCAGCCGTCAGAAACTCGAAAGCCAGATCTCTACCCTTTATGGTGGTCGTCTTGCAGAAGAAATCATCTACGGTGTGGAAAAAGTCTCTACCGGTGCCTCGAATGACATCAAAGTGGCGACATCGATTGCGCGTAACATGGTGACGCAGTGGGGCTTCTCAGAGAAGTTAGGTCCGTTGCTGTATGCGGAAGAAGAAGGCGAAGTCTTCCTCGGCCGTTCAGTGGCGAAAGCCAAGCATATGTCTGATGAAACTGCCCGCATCATCGATCAGGAAGTGAAATCTCTGGTTGAACGTAACTATATTCGTGCGCGTACGCTGCTGATGGAAAACATGGATATCCTTCATTCGATGAAAGATGCCCTGATGAAGTATGAAACCATCGATGCTCCGCAAATTGATGACCTGATGAACCGTACAGAAGTTCGTCCGCCAGCTGGCTGGGATGATGCTAACGGTAAAAACGGTAACGGCAATTCTAACGACGGCGGTGCGCCAAAAGCGCCAACGCCTGTTGACGAACCTCGTACGCCGAACCCTGGCAACACGATGTTTGAGCAATTCAGCGGCAAATAAGCGGCTGACTGGAAAATAACGCTGTTAACACTCAACCCCGGGCTTGCCCGGGGTTTTTTATGCGTGCATTCTTTGCGCCAGAAACCGATACAGCCATGATTGATTCATCAGAAGGGACATGATTGATGCACCTTACAGCCAGAGAATTCACGCTCGACCTTACTTTCCCCCAGGTTATGGGGATCCTGAATGTGACCCCCGATTCATTTTCCGACGGCGGGCGACATAACACCTTAGATCTGGCGCTCAGACATGCGCAGGCGATGGTCGATGCCGGGGCAACCATTCTCGATATTGGCGGTGAATCAACGCGCCCCGGAGCTGCAGAAGTCAGCGAAGATGAGGAACTGGCCCGCGTGGTGCCGGTCGTGGAAGCTATCGCGCGTCGTTTTGATGTCTGGATCTCCGTCGATACGTCGAAGGCCTCCGTGATCCGCGAAGCGGCAAACGCAGGCATGCATCTGATCAACGATATCCGCTCTTTGCAGGAGCCCGGCGCCTTGCAGGCCGCCGCAGAAACCGGCTTGCCTGTTTGTCTGATGCATATGCAAGGCGATCCTAAAACGATGCAGCAATCCCCGCACTACGACAACGTCGTTGCGCAGGTGGATCAGTATTTTGTTGAGCAAATCGCGCGTTGTGTGAATGCCGGCATTCCGAAAAACAAATTGCTGCTCGACCCGGGCTTCGGTTTCGGTAAAAATTTAGAACATAACTATCAGTTACTCGCCCGGTTGGCTGAGTTCCATCATTTCGGCTTGCCGCTTCTGGTGGGAATGTCGAGGAAATCGATGGTGGGACAACTTCTGCATGTCTCCCCCGAGAAGCGGGTAACCGGCAGCGTTGCCTGCGCGGTCATTGCAGCCATGCAAGGTGCTCAGATAGTCCGTGTACATGATGTTAAAGAAACCGTTGAAGCGATGCGTATCGTGGAAGCGACACTTTCTGCAAGGGATAAAAATTAATTATGAGCAACCGTAAATACTTTGGGACAGATGGCATCCGCGGAAAAGTAGGCGATACGCCGATTACGCCTGATTTTGTTCTCAAACTGGGCTGGGCTGCGGGCAAAGTGTTAGCGCGCCACGGCTCAGGTAAAGTGATCATCGGCAAAGATACGCGTATCTCCGGCTACATGCTGGAATCGGCGCTGGAAGCGGGTCTTGCGGCTGCGGGGCTGTCGGCCTCTTTCACCGGGCCAATGCCGACACCGGCGGTGGCGTATCTGACCCGCACTTTCCGTGCGGAAGCGGGCATTGTCATTTCTGCCTCGCATAACCCTTTCTATGATAACGGCATCAAATTCTTCACCATCGATGGCACAAAATTGCCCGATG
Organism: Rahnella victoriana; assembly: GCF_004330295.1. Taxonomy (GTDB): domain Bacteria; phylum Pseudomonadota; class Gammaproteobacteria; order Enterobacterales; family Enterobacteriaceae; genus Rahnella; species Rahnella victoriana. The sequence goes on along the minus strand of NZ_SJOJ01000028.1, from coordinate 61,394 downwards.
AAGTGGAAGAGGCCATTGAAGCCGAACTGGAAAAACCCCTGACCTGCGTGGAATCTTCCGAGCTGGGCAAAGCCAGCCGCATCGTCGATGCCGCGGGTCGTTACATCGAATTCTGCAAAGGCACGTTCCCGAGCGAACTCAGCCTGAATGGTCTGAAAATTGTCGTGGATTGCGCCAACGGGGCAACTTATCACATTGCGCCAAGCGTGCTGCGTGAACTGGGTGCCAAAGTCATCACCATCGGCTGTGAGCCTGACGGGATGAACATCAATGAAGAATGCGGCGCAACGGATGTCCGCCAGTTGCAGCAACGCGTTCTGGCAGAAAAAGCCCACGTCGGGCTGGCATTTGACGGTGACGGCGATCGCCTGATCATGGTCGATCACGAAGGCAATAAAGTGGATGGCGACCAGATCCTCTACATCATTGCCCGTGAAGGACTCCGTCAGGGGCAGCTGAAAGGCGGTGCTGTCGGTACACTGATGAGTAACATGGGGCTTGAACTGGCTCTGAAACAGCTGGGCATTCCCTTTACCCGTGCGAAAGTGGGCGACCGCTACGTACTGGAAAAAATGCAGGAAAAAGGCTGGCGGATCGGCGCTGAAAACTCCGGGCATATCATCCTGCTGGATAAAACGACCACGGGTGACGGTATTGTTGCCGGTTTGCAAGTGCTTACCGCGATGGTGCGTAACCATATGAGTCTGCACGACCTGTGCAGCGGCATGAAGTTACTTCCGCAGATCCTGATCAACGTCCGTTTTGCGGGGGAACATGATCCTCTGGAAGCAGAAGAAGTGAAGCAGGTGACGGCTGAGGTTGAAAAACAGCTGGCCGGACGGGGCCGCGTATTGCTGCGTAAGTCTGGCACCGAACCTCTGCTGAGGGTCATGGTGGAAGGGGAAGATGCGGAACTGGTGGAAAAACTGGCTAACCGCATTGCTGACGCCGTAAAAGCAGTGAAAGCGTAAGCTGATAAAAAACGGTAAATTTTCGGTGTATGCCTGGCGACTGAACATCCCTGTCGCCGGATTTATCCAGATTTGCCGTTTTTTTCCGCAAACAAACCGTTTGATGAAAATTGCCCTTGCACGGCAATACGGCTTTGGTTAGTATTCACACCCGCTTCAGTGGGTCCTTTGATGACCTGCTAAATGGTGAGAAGCAATTGGCATGCGGTGAACCCGCGAGGATACAGGTACTACTATGTACGACGCTCTTCTGGTGATTTTCCTTATCGTAGCAATCGGGCTTGTCGCTCTGGTTATGCTGCAGCAAGGTAAAGGCGCTGATATGGGAGCCTCTTTCGGAGCAGGTGCTTCTGGCACATTGTTCGGTTCGAGTGGTTCCGGTAACTTCATGACCCGTATGACCGGCATTTTGGCAGCATTGTTCTTTATCATTAGTTTGATTCTCGGGAACATGAGCACCAATAAAGGCCAAAAAGGCAGTGAGTGGGAAAATCTGAGTCAGCCAGTGAAAACTGAGCAGACAACTGCACCGGCAGCTCCAGCAGCGCCTAACAGTGATGTTCCTCACTAAGCAGTAAACTTCTTTTAGAAAGAAGACAAGTTTTCAAACAATGGCTTATGCTCGGACAGTATAAGCGATTGCGAAAAAAAGAGTGCCGAGGTGGTGGAATTGGTAGACACGCTACCTTGAGGTGGTAGTGCCCGAATGGGCTTACGGGTTCAAGTCCCGTCCTCGGTACCAATCTTTATGATAATTTGCTTTTTAGCGATTATCGGCGTAGTATTTGCCACGTTTTCGGACGCGGGGTGGAGCAGCCTGGTAGCTCGTCGGGCTCATAACCCGAAGGTCGTCGGTTCAAATCCGGCCCCCGCAACCACTTTCCCTAAGTGTTTATTTCAAATAGACTTTCGGTCTTCCTGTGATGTTCTGCAGTTCCCATTTGAAAGCTTCGATTTGAAATAAATACTTCGCGAAAGTTGTACCGAAGCCGCTTTGCGGCGAATAGGGTCCAGTTGCATAAAGCCCCGATTTATCGGGGTTTTTTGTTATTTGGCAACAGAATCACTGGGCTATTTAGCCCTTTTTTTATGTCTTGGGGGTGGGCTTGTCCACATTAGAACAAAAATTAACAGAGCTGATTACAGCACCAGTCGAGGCACTTGGCTTTGAGCTGGTGGGCATCGAGTTCGTTCGGGCTCGCCAATCGACGTTGCGCATCTATATTGATAGTGACGCCGGGATCAATGTTGATGATTGTGCTGATGTCAGCCACCAGGTGAGCGCTGTACTGGACGTTGAAGATCCAGTCACCGTCGCCTACAACCTGGAAGTTTCCTCTCCAGGCCTTGACCGTCCTATGTTCACCGCTGAACATTATCAACGTTTTCTCGGCGACGAAGTCAGCATTGTCCTGCGTATGGCCGTGCAGAACCGTCGTAAATGGCAGGGCATTATCAAAGCTGTCGAAGGCGAGATGATCACGGTGACGGTGGAAGGGAAAGATGAAGTGTTCGCACTGAGCAACATCCAGAAAGCGAACCTGGTACCCCACTTTTAAAGAGTTTGGAAGAGGCAACTAGGATGAACAAAGAGATTCTGGCTGTTGTAGAAGCAGTTTCTAATGAAAAATCCCTCCCGCGCGAGAAGATTTTTGAAGCGCTGGAAATTGCATTATCAACGGCGACCAAGAAAAAATACGAGCAGGAAATCGAAGTCCGCGTCAGCATTGACCGCAAAACCGGTGACTTTGATACCTTCCGTCGTTGGGTGGCAGTCGACGAAGTGACTCAGCCAACCCGCGAGATCACCCTTGAAGCTGCGCAATACGAAGATCCGTCAATCGAACTCGGCGGATATATCGAAGACCAAATCGAATCGGTCACTTTCGACCGTATTACCACACAGACCGCTAAACAAGTTATCGTACAAAAAGTACGTGAAGCTGAGCGCGCGATGGTGGTCGATCAGTTCCGTGAGCAGCAAGGTGAGATCGTCACTGGCGTCGTTAAGAAAGTTAACCGCGACAGCATCGCCCTGGATTTAGGCAGCAATGCTGAAGCCGTTATCCTGCGTGAAGACATGCTTCCTCGTGAAAACTTCCGCTCCGGCGACCGTATTCGTGGCGTGTTGTATGATGTTCGCCCAGAAGCACGTGGTGCTCAGCTGTTCGTCAGCCGTTCACGTAACGAGATGCTGATTGAACTGTTCCGCATTGAAGTGCCGGAAATCGGCGAAGAGCTGATCGAAATTAAAGCGGCAGCCCGTGATCCTGGCTCCCGTGCAAAAATTGCCGTGAAAACTAACGACAAACGTATCGACCCCGTCGGTGCTTGTGTCGGCATGCGTGGTGCACGCGTTCAGGCTGTTTCCAGTGAACTGGGCGGCGAACGTATCGATATCATCCTTTGGGATGACAACCCTGCGCAATTCGTTATCAACGCAATGGCCCCGGCAGATGTCGCGTCCATCGTGGTTGATGAAGACAAGTGCACCATGGATATCGCCGTTGAAGCCAGCAATCTGGCACAGGCGATTGGCCGTAATGGCCAGAACGTGCGTTTAGCCTCCCAACTGTTGAAACAGCATCGTGGTGATGACAAGTGGGAACTGAACGTGATGACAGCAGACGACCTGCAAGCCAAACATCAGGCTGAGGCACACGCTGCGATTGATACCTTCACCAAATATCTGGCCATCGATGAAGATTTCGCCACGGTTCTGGTTGAAGAAGGTTTCTCTACGCTTGAAGAACTGGCTTACGTGCCAGTCAACGAACTGCTTGAAATCGACGGCCTGGATGAAGACACCGTGGATGCGCTGCGCGAACGTGCGAAAGAAGCGCTGACCACACTGGCTTTAGCTCAGGAAGAAAGTCTCGGTGACAAAAAGCCTGCTGACGATCTGCTTAACCTGGCGGGTCTGGAACGCAGCATGGCATTTAAACTGGCTGCACAAGGGGTTTGTACGCTGGAAGATCTTGCCGAGCAGGGTGTCGACGATCTGGCTGATATTGAAGGTCTTACTGACGAGCAGGCTGGTGAACTTATCATGGCCGCGCGCAATATCTGCTGGTTTGGCGACAACGCGTAATAAACTGTAGCAGGAAGGAACAGCATGACAGATGTAACTGTAAAATCGCTGGCGGCAGAGATTCAGACTCCGGTAGATCGCCTGGTACAGCAATTTGCTGATGCAGGGATCTCAAAGTCCGAAGCTGACTCTGTGACCCAGCAAGAAAAAGAAACTTTATTGGCGCACCTGAATGGCGGAAATGCCGGTGCGACAAACAAACTGACGTTACAACGCAAAACGCGTAGTACACTGAATATTCCGAGCACCGGCGGGAAGAGTAAATCGGTGCAAATCGAGGTCCGCAAGAAACGCACTTATGTTAAACGTGATATGACCGAGGCAGAAGTTGCCCAGGCCGAAGCGGAAGAGCAGGCGAAGCGTGACGCGGAAGAACAGGCACAGCGTGCAGCAGCAGAGCAAGCCCAGCGCGAAGCTCAGGAAAAAGCCAAACGCGCCGCCGAAGAGCAAGCTAAACGTGAGGCCGCTGATAAAGCTAAGCGTGATGCAGCGGAAAAAGATAAAGTGACCAACCAAAATACCGATGAAGTAACTAAACCAGCTCAGGCAGAGAAAGCACGCCGTGAAGCTGAAGCCGCAGAGCTTAAACGCAAAACGGAAGAAGAAGCCCAGCGTAAGATCGAAGAAAACGCTAAACGCATCGCAGAAGAGGCCCGTAAAATGGCTGACTCGGGTGTCTGGACTGAAGCTACCGCACCAAGCGAATCAGAATCTGCTGACTATCATGTCACCACTTCTACCCATGCTCGTGCCGCTGAAGACGAAAATGACGCCAAAGTTGAAGGCGAACGTCGCAGCCGTACCCGCGGTGGTAAAGCAACCAAACAGAAAAAAGGCAACAAGCTGTCCGAATCTAAAGCGGATCGCGAAGAAGCCCGTGCTGTCGGCCGTAACGGCAAAGGCAAGCGCAAGCCAAGTACGCTGCAGCAGAGCTTTAACAAGCCTGTTGTTGCCGTAAACCGCGATGTTGTCGTGGGCGAAACCATTACTGTTGCTGAGCTGGCCAATAAAATGGCAGTGAAAGGTTCTCAGGTCATCAAAACCATGATGAAACTGGGCGCTATGGCAACCATCAACCAGGTGATTGATCAGGAAACTGCTCAGCTGGTTGCAGAAGAAATGGGCCACAAAGTTATCCTGCGTCGTGAGAACGAACTGGAAGAAGCGCTGATGAGCGATCGTGACACTGGTGCTTCCGCAGCCGCTGAGCCTCGTGCTCCGGTTGTGACCATCATGGGCCACGTTGACCACGGTAAAACCTCATTGCTCGACTACATTCGTTCAACGAAAGTGGCAGCAGGCGAGGCCGGTGGTATTACTCAGCACATCGGTGCTTACCACGTAGAAACCGAAAACGGCATGATCACCTTCCTGGATACACCGGGACACGCCGCGTTTACCTCTATGCGTGCTCGTGGTGCTCAGGCAACGGACATCGTCGTTCTGGTGGTTTCCGCCGATGACGGCGTGATGCCGCAAACTATCGAAGCGGTTCAGCATGCGAAAGCTGCTGGCGTGCCAATCGTTGTTGCGGTAAACAAAATCGATAAACCAGATGCTGATCCAGACCGCGTTCGTACCGAACTGTCTCAGTACGGCGTTATGCCGGAAGAGTGGGGCGGCGAATCTCAGTTCATCCATGTTTCTGCGAAAGTCGGTACCGGTATCGACGATCTGTTGCAGGCTATCTTGCTGCAGGCCGAAGTTCTGGAACTGAAAGCTGTTCGCACTGGCATGGCAAGCGGTGTTGTGATCGAATCCTTCCTGGATAAAGGTCGTGGCCCGGTTGCTACCGTACTGGTTCAGGAAGGTACGCTGAACAAAGGCGACATCATTCTGTGCGGCTTCGAATACGGCCGTGTCCGTGCGATGCGTGACGAAATGGGTCGTGATATTACGTCTGCGGGTCCTTCTATCCCTGTCGAAGTACTGGGTCTGTCCAGTGTACCGGCTGCGGGTGATGAAGTTACCGTTGTACGTGATGAGAAAAAAGCACGTGAAGTGGCTCTGTATCGTCAGGGTAAATTCCGTGAAGTTAAACTGGCTCGCCAGCAGAAATCTAAACTGGAAAACATGTTCGCGAACATGACCGAAGGTGAAGTTTCTGAACTGAACATCGTTCTGAAGTCAGACGTTCAGGGTTCTTGTGAAGCGATTTCCGATGCATTGCAAAGCCTGTCTACTGACGAAGTTAAAGTTAAGATCGTCGGTATGGGTGTCGGTGGTATCACCGAAACTGATGCGACACTGGCTGCGGCTTCCAACGCGATCATTCTGGGCTTCAACGTCCGTGCAGATGCGTCTGCCCGCCGTGTTGTAGAAAGCGAAAGCCTGGATCTGCGTTACTACTCCGTTATCTATAACCTGATTGACGAAGTCAAACAGGCGATGAGCGGTATGTTGGCGCCAGAATACAAACAGCAAATCATCGGCCTGGCTGAAGTTCGTGACGTGTTCAAGTCACCGAAATTCGGCGCTATTGCAGGTTGTATGGTGACTGAGGGTATGATCAAGCGTAACAACCCAATCCGTGTACTGCGTGAAAACGTGGTGATCTACGAAGGCGAACTGGAATCCCTGCGTCGCTTCAAAGATGACGTTGCTGAAGTTCGTAACGGCATGGAATGTGGTATCGGCGTTAAGAACTACAACGATGTGCGTACTGGTGATGTGATCGAAGTCTTCGAAATCATCGAGATCAAACGTACTATCGCTTAACGTTTGCGAAGTAGCTGATATCCAGATGGGGGGCCTTGCGCCCCCTTATTTGTCTGGAGCAAGTGAGGAGAAAAGCATCATGGCAAAAGAATTTAGCCGTACTCAGCGTGTCTCTCAGGAGATGCAAAAAGAAATCGCCATCATCTTACAGCGCGAAGTCAAAGACCCGCGCGTAGGCATGGCGACAGTGTCAGGCGTTGAAGTTTCACGTGATCTGGCTTACGCCAAAGTGTTCGTGACCTTCCTGGACGTGCTGACGACTGACAACCACGATCCTGATCGTGTTAAAAATGGCATCAAAGCCTTGCAGGACGCGTCAGGTTTCATCCGTACGTTGATCGGCAAAGCGATGCGTTTACGTGTCGTGCCAGAACTGACTTTCGCTTACGACAACTCTTTGGTTGAAGGTATGCGTATGTCCAATCTGGTGACCAACGTCGTGAAAAACGATGCTGAACGCCGTTCAGCTGCAGGCGATGACGAGGACGCATAATGAGTCGCCCACGTCGCCGCGGCCGTGATATACACGGCGTTCTGCTACTGGACAAATCTTTAGGCTTGTCTTCTAACGATGCCCTGCAAAAGGTTAAACGCCTGTATAACGCTAACCGCGCAGGACATACCGGTGCGCTCGATCCTTTAGCGACCGGCATGTTGCCGCTGTGCTTAGGCGAGGCGACCAAGTTTTCCCGGTTCCTGCTCGATTCTGACAAACGCTATCGCGTGATTGCCCGCATGGGACAACGCACAGATACGTCAGATGCTGAAGGTGCCATCATTTCCGAACGTGAAATGACCTTCTCTCAGCAGCAACTGGATGACGCACTCGACAGTTTCCGTGGGGAAACCCAGCAAATTCCTTCCATGTATTCAGCACTGAAATATGAAGGGAAGAAATTGTATGAGTATGCCCGTCAGGGTATCGAAGTGCCGCGTGAATCGCGCAGCATTACCGTGTATGAACTGAAATTCATACGCTGGGAAGGCTTTGAAGTTGAGCTGGAAATCCATTGCTCAAAAGGCACTTACATCCGCACGATTGTGGATGATCTGGGCGAGAAGCTGGGCTGTGGCGCACACGTCACCTATCTGCGTCGTTTGCAGGTGGCAACGTATCCTTCAGAGCGGATGGTCACCATGGAAAAACTCCATGAACTGATCGCTCAGGCAGAAGAGCAGGGTATTGAACCGCGCTTACTGCTGGATCCATTGTTGTTGCCGATGGACAGCGCATGTGAAGACTTCCCGGAAGTGAATCTGCTGCCTGTGGTCGCCGGCTATGTCAAACAGGGTCAACCTGTGCAGGCATCGGGCGCGCCAGTCAGCGGCATGGTTCGCATCACCGAAGGCGAAGAACGTAAGTTTATTGGTGTAGGCGAAATCGATGATGATGGCCGCATTGCGCCGCGTCGTTTAGTGGTCGAATACACGGATTAAGCGCTTTCTGCTCACCTTGCGATCATATATAGCAAAGGGTAGAATAGCGCAGCTTATGCATTGGGTTGCTGAATTAGAGATCGGCACCCGTTTAATTATCTATAATATTTTGGAGTAAGATTATGTCTCTAAGCGTTGAAGCTAAGGCTCAGATCGTTTCCGACTTCGGTCGCGGCACTAACGACAGTGGTTCTACCGAAGTTCAGGTTGCTCTGCTGACTGCTCAAATTAACCATCTGCAAGGCCACTTTGCAGAGCACAAAAAAGATCACCACAGCCGTCGTGGTCTGCTGCGTATGGTTTCTCAGCGTCGTAAACTGCTGGACTACCTGAAGCGTAAAGATGTAGCACGTTACACCAGCCTGATCGAACGTCTGGGTCTGCGTCGCTAATCAAGCGAGTTTCAGTGTAAAGGGGCCAATAGGCCCCTTTATTCTAGGAAGCAAAGCCAAATCAGGGTACTGTATGGCTGCTGTTTCTACTGTTATTCTAAGAACATGAACTTCCGTTACAGATGTTTTCGCGCGGCTAATGAGAGACTTTATTGCCACTTTGTCAGGTAAATAAGGATTGTCATTAGTCGCGAGAATGTAGTGAGAAGCTCGGATATTTATCGGTGTGAACTGCTGTCATAACAGCTGCGCACCATACAAAAGGATATTACATTGCTTAATCCGACTATTCGTAAATTCCAATACGGCCAGCACACCGTTACGCTGGAAACCGGCATGATGGCTCGTCAGGCAACTGCCGCTGTTATGGTTAGCATGGACGACACCGCGGTATTCGTTACCGTTGTTGGCCAGAAAAAAGCAAAACCAGGTCAGAGCTTCTTCCCGCTGACGGTTAACTATCAGGAGCGTACTTACGCTGCTGGTCGTATCCCGGGTAGCTTCTTCCGTCGCGAAGGCCGTCCAAGCGAAGGCGAAACCCTGACTTCACGTCTGATTGACCGTCCGATTCGTCCTCTGTTCCCGGACTCCTTCCTGAATGAAGTTCAGGTTATCGCGACTGTGGTTTCCCTGAACCCACAAGTTAACCCTGACATCGTTGCGATGATCGGTGCGTCTGCTGCCCTGAGCCTGTCTGGTATTCCATTCAACGGCCCAATCGGTGCTGCACGCGTTGGTTACATCAACGACCAGTATGTTCTGAACCCAACCGCAGATGAGCTGAAAACAAGCCGTCTGGACCTGGTTGTTGCCGGTACTCAGGGCGCGGTTCTGATGGTTGAATCTGAAGCTGAAGTGCTGAGCGAAGATCAGATGCTGGGCGCGGTTGTATTCGGCCACGAACAACAACAAATCGTTATCGACAACATCAACTCACTGGTTGCTGAAGCCGGTAAGCCAAAATGGGACTGGCAGCCAGAAGTGGTTAACGCTGAGCTGCATGCCCGCGTTGCTGCACTGTCTGAATCCCGTCTGGGTGATGCGTACCTGATCACCGAGAAACAAGAGCGTTACAACCAGATCAACGTGATCAAGGCTGACGTTGTTCAGGCTCTGCAAGCTGAAGACGAATCCCTGGACGCTGGCGAAATCTCTGACATTCTGGGCAGCATCGAGAAGAACGTCGTGCGTAGCCGTGTGCTGCGTGGCGAGCCGCGTATCGATGGCCGTGAAAAAGACATGATCCGTGGTCTGGACGTGCGTACTGGCGTTCTGCCACGTACCCATGGTTCTGCTCTGTTCACCCGTGGTGAAACTCAGGCGCTGGTAACTGCAACACTGGGTACTGCCCGTGATGCACAGAACCTGGATGAGCTGATGGGCGAGAAAACTGACAGCTTCCTGTTCCACTACAATTTCCCTCCATACTCTGTAGGTGAAACCGGGATGGTGGGTTCGCCAAAACGTCGTGAGATTGGCCATGGCCGTCTTGCTAAACGTGGCGTGCTGGCGATGATGCCTAAACCAGAAGACTTCCCGTACACCGTACGTGTGGTTTCTGAAATCACTGAATCTAACGGTTCATCTTCAATGGCTTCTGTTTGTGGCGCATCTCTGGCCCTGATGGATGCAGGCGTGCCGATTAAAGCCGCTGTTGCCGGTATCGCAATGGGTCTGGTTAAAGAAGGCGAAAGCTTTATCGTTCTGTCCGACATTCTGGGTGACGAAGATCACCTGGGCGACATGGACTTTAAAGTGGCCGGTAGCCGCGACGGTATCACCGCGCTGCAGATGGACATTAAAATCGAAGGTATCACCCGCGAAATCATGCAGGTGGCTCTGAATCAGGCTAAGGGTGCGCGTCTGCACATTCTGGGCGTGATGGAACAGGCTATCAGCACCCCACGTGGCGATATCTCTCAGTTTGCTCCACGCATCCACACCATCAAGATCAGCCCGGACAAAATCAAGGACGTGATCGGTAAAGGTGGTTCTGTGATCCGTGCGCTGACTGAAGAAACAGGCACCACGATCGAAATCGAAGATGACGGTACTGTGAAAATCGCAGCAACCGACGGCGAGAAAGCAAAATACGCTATCCGTCGTATCGAAGAGATCACTGCTGAAATCGAAGTTGGCCGTATCTATCAGGGTAAAGTGACCCGTATCGTAGACTTTGGCGCATTTGTTGCCATCGGCGGCGGTAAAGAAGGTCTGGTTCACATCTCTCAGATCGCTGACAAGCGTGTTGAGAAAGTGACTGATTACCTGCAGATGGGTCAGGAAGTGCCGGTTAAAGTTCTCGAAGTTGACCGTCAGGGTCGTGTGCGTCTGAGCATCAAAGAAGCTACCGCACCTTCTCAGGACGAAACAACTGAGCAACCTGCAGCAGAATAATCCGTAACAGAAGTTTTACAGCTCCTTTCCATCTGGAAGGGAGCTGTTCGTCTCACGGACGCAGGACGCGTTTGTGTTAAGCAAGCGGATGACAGGATGTTCATCCAATGTTTGTCTCCGGGAGTAGAAATGAAGCCTTTCTTGCGCTGGTGTTATGTTGCGACAGCACTTATGTTGGCAGGATGCAGCAACCATGATTGGCGTAAAAATGAAGTTCTGGCGATTCCGTTGCAGCCGACGTTGCAGCAGGAAGTCATCCTGGCACGCATGGAACAAATACTTGCCAGTCGGTCATTAACCGATGATGAGAGAGCACAGCTATTATATGAGCGCGGTGTGCTGTATGATAGTCTCGGGCTAAGAGCACTGGCGCGAAATGATTTTTCACAAGCGCTGTCTATTCGTCCTGATATGCCAGAAGTTTTTAACTACCTGGGGATTTACCTAACGCAGGCAGGCAATTTCGATGCTGCCTATGAAGCGTTTGATTCTGTACTAGAGCTTGATCCAACTTACAACTACGCGCGTTTGAACCGAGGTATCGCCCTGTATTACGGTGGCCGATTCTCGTTAGCGCAGGATGATCTGCAGGCGTTTTATCGAGACGATCCAAATGATCCCTTCCGTTCGTTATGGCTTTATCTTGCGGAGCGAGAAATCAATCCGAAGAATGCCGACGTAGCGCTGCAACAGCGTTATGACAAAGCGGACAGAGGGCAATGGGGATGGAATATCGTCGAATTCTACCTGGGCAAAATCAGCGAATCTACGCTGATGGAACGCCTCAAGGCAGAAGCAACGGATAACACTTCGCTCGCTGAGCATCTCAGTGAAACTGACTTCTATTTAGGTAAGCATTACCTAAGTCTGGGGGACAAGAACAGCGCTGCGGCACTGTTCAAACTGACGGTAGCTAACAACGTTCATAACTTTGTTGAGCACCGCTATGCATTGTTGGAATTGGCGCTTTTGGGCCATGAGCAAGACGACCTATCAGAATCGGACCAGCAATAGCTGACGACACCAATCAGCCTGATTAATCATGGTTTTTACCATTTTTAAGCGCCTTAACGGGCGAGGGTTGCTTTGTTCGTTTTATAATCTAATTTGAGCCGGTTCACACTTTTCAATGAAAATGACTGAAAATTTTCTCGACGAGTTATGTAGACTGGCTGCCATTATTAATGAGGCACGTGTACATGACTACTGAGCTTGAAACCTCTTTTGCTGACCTGGGGCTGTCTGCTCCGATCATTTCTGCCCTGACTGATTTGGGCTACGAAAAACCTTCACCAATCCAGGCTGAGTGTATTCCTCACCTGTTAAATGGCCGCGACGTTCTGGGTATGGCTCAGACTGGTTCCGGTAAAACAGCTGCATTCTCCTTACCGCTGCTGCACAACATTGATGCTTCACTGAAAGCACCACAAATTCTTGTTCTGGCACCGACCCGCGAACTGGCGGTTCAGGTTGCTGAAGCAATGACTGATTTCTCTAAACACATGCATGGCGTGAATGTGGTTGCCCTTTACGGCGGCCAGCGCTATGACGTCCAGTTGCGCGCACTGCGTCAGGGACCACAAGTTGTTGTGGGTACACCGGGCCGTCTGCTGGACCACCTGAAACGCGGCACCCTGAACCTCTCTAATCTGAGCGGTCTGGTGCTGGACGAAGCCGATGAAATGCTGCGTATGGGCTTCATCGAAGACGTCGAAACTATCATGGCGCAGATCCCGGCTGAACATCAGACCGCGTTGTTCTCTGCAACCATGCCAGAAGCTATCCGTCGCATTACCCGTCGCTTCATGAAAGAGCCTCAGGAAGTGCGCATCCAGTCAAGCGTGACAACCCGTCCTGACATCAGCCAGAGCTACTGGTCTGTGTACGGCCTGCGTAAAAACGAAGCGCTGGTACGTTTCCTGGAAGCAGAAGATTTTGATGCGGCGATTATCTTCGTTCGTACCAAAAACGCGACCCTGGAAGTGGCTGAAGCCCTGGAACGTAGCGGCTACAGCAGCGCTGCACTGAACGGTGACATGAACCAGGCGCTGCGTGAGCAGACTCTGGAACGTCTGAAAGATGGCCGTCTGGACATTCTGATCGCAACCGACGTGGCAGCACGTGGTCTTGACGTAGAACGTATCAGCCTGGTTGTTAACTACGACATTCCGATGGACTCAGAATCTTACGTTCACCGTATCGGTCGTACCGGTCGTGCTGGCCGTGCAGGTCGCGCATTACTGTTCGTTGAGAACCGTGAACGTCGTCTGCTGCGTAACATTGAACGCACCATGAAGCTGACCATTCCGGAAGTTGAAATCCCAACTGCAGAAGTTCTGGGCGAACGTCGTCTGGCTAAGTTTGCAGCGAAAGTTCAGCAACAACTGGAAAGCAGTGATCTGGATCAGTACCGTGCGCTGCTGGCGAAACTGCAACCTGCAGAAGAGCTGGATGTGGAAACACTGGCTGCGGCACTGCTGAAAATGGCACAGGGCGAACGTCCTCTGATCGTTGCAGCGGATCCGGTCTTCAAAAGCCGTCCACCACGTCGTGAATTTGAAGACCGTGGCGACCGCGGTGATCGTGGCGATCGTCGTGACCGTCCGGCTCGCAGCAATGACCGTCCTGCACGTGATGGTGACAGCCCACGTCGTGAGCGTCGTGACGCTGGCGAAATGGAACTGTATCGCATCGAAGTGGGTCGTGATGATGGTGTTGAAGTGCGTCACATCGTTGGCGCTATCGCTAACGAAGGCGACATCAGCAGCCGTTACATCGGTAACATCAAGCTGTTCGGTACGCACTCTACTATCGAACTGCCGAAAGGTATGCCGGGCGAGATCCTGTCTCACTTCACCCGTACGCGTATCCTGAACAAACCGATGAACATGCAGCTGATCGGTGATGCGGTGCCACAAGCTCCACGTCGTGATCGTCCGGCCGGTGCTGGCGGTGAGCGTCGTGGTAACGGTGCTCCGCGTCCATTCAACGGTGAACGTCGTGAAGGTGGCCGTGGTAACGGTGCTCCACGTTCTTTCAGCGGTGATCGTCGTGAAGGTTCTTCAGCTGCTGGCGACCGTCGTCCGCCAAGCCGCGCACCACGTCGTACTTCTGACGCATAATCTGCATTCAGTTCGCTGAACGTCAGATAATAAAAAACCAGCCTTCACAGGCTGGTTTTTTTTCGTCCTGAATTCAGGAAAGCGATTAGCTGATGCGCTGTTCTTTGACCAGTTCACCCTGCAACTGCGAAACGATTTCAAAGGAATGCAGACGTGCCTGATGATCAAAAATCTGGCCGTTGATCATCAGTTCATCGGCTTCGGTTTCGCGCAGAATGTTTTGCAGACCCTGACGCACCGTCTCCTGATTACCGACCACCGACATGCGCAACGCATTATCCACACCAAAGCGTTCCTGAGCTGACCACAAGCTTTCGATGTTATCGACCGGTGCAGGCAGTTTGCCCGGCATTCCGCGACGCAGATTAATGAACTGCTGCTGGTTGGAGGTAAACATGCGGCGCGCTTCTTCATCTGTATCCGCGGCGATAGCATTGATACAGACCATCGCATGCGGTTTCTCAAGCTGTGCTGAAGGCTGGAATTTGCTGCGATAAATCGCCAGTGCCTGATAAAGCATGTCCGGCGCGAAGTGCGAGGCGAAGGCAAACGGCAACCCAAGCGCCGCCGCCAGCTGGGCGCTGTACAGGCTTGAACCCAGTAACCATATTGGCACATGTAAACCTTGTCCCGGCACCGCCTGAACGGCCTGCTGCGGCTGAACGTCGCCGAAATACAGCTGCAATTCCTGTACATCCTGCGGGAAATTATCGACCTCACCGGAAAGATGGCGGCGCAGTGCAATCATCGTACGCTGATCGGTGCCCGGCGCGCGGCCCAGCCCCAGATCCACACGGTTCGGATACAGCGTGGCGAGCGTGCCGAACTGTTCAGCAATCACCAGCGGTGAGTGGTTGGGCAGCATCACGCCGCCGGAACCGACGCGGATGGTTTTCGTGCCGCCCGCAATATAGCCCAGCAGCACGGAAGTGGCCGCGCTGGCAATGCCGGTCATGTTGTGATGCTCAGCCATCCAGTAACGTTGATAGCCCCATTTTTCCGCGTTCTGCGCCAGTTCCAGTGAACACTGGAAGGCGCGGGCAGGATCGGCACCTTGCGGAACGGGAGCCAGGTCGAGCACGGAAAGGGGAACGGTATTTTTATCAGACATAATCGCGGCTCACTCTTGATGGAGGTGAGGGGAGAAGCATTCACTCCGCTCATAATTAGAACGAGTATTACCCAATAATGCCGTATTGAATACGGCATTTGTGCCCTTACATGCCGTTTAAACATCCTAAAAACAGATTGAAATAACTTAAACTATCATTTCGGCCAATATGTTGTTTTGTGTTAAAAACTCTCTGTTCACCCCGTTATTATTGAATCTGGCGAACAAAAAGGATGTCGCACCGATGAGTAAACGAATTTTACTGACCCTGCTGCTGGTTGCAGTCGCGGTTTCTCTGGCGGTGCTGTTTCGTGCGCACAATCAGGATCTGTTGTTACAGGGCGAAGTTGACGCGCCGGAAGTGATTGTGGCGTCGAAAGCCAAAGGCCGTGTGATTGAACGCCATGTGGAGCGCGGCGACGATGTTAAAGCCGGACAGCTGTTGATCACCCTCGACAGCCCTGAGCTGATGGCGCAGTTACGCGCCGCCGAAGCTGCCCGCGATCAGGCAAAAGCTCAGCTTGATCTCTCCGTTAACGGCACCCGCGAAGAAAGTATCCGTAACCTGAAGGCGACGCTGGCGCAGTCTCAGGCGGAATACATCAATGCCCGTGACCTCTACAACCGTAACGCCAAAGTGGCCGCGAAAGGGTTTATTTCGGCTTCTGATTTAGAAGATTCCCGCCGTGCCCGTGACAGTGCCTATCAGCAGGTATTAGTCGCCAAAGCCAATCTGGACGAAGGCGTGAACGGCGACCGTGTCGAACAGCGCGAAAGCTATGCCGCGCAGTTGCGGCAGGCGGAAGAAGATCTGCTGGAAGTGAAAGCGCAAACCGATGATTTACAGGTCAAAGCGCCGGTTGATGGCGAGGTCGGGCCGATCCCGGTAGAAGTGGGCGAGCTGCAAAGCGCTTCCAGCCCGTTGCTGACCTTAGTCCGTCTGCCGGATGCCTATTTCGTGTTTAACCTGCGTGAAGATATTCTGGCAGGCGTGCGCAAGGGCGACAAAGTGCAGATGCGCGTTCCCGCGCTGAATAACCAGATGATTGAAGCTGAAGTGCGCTACATTGCGCCGCTTGGTGATTACGCCACCAAACGTGCCACGCGCGCGACCGGTGACTTCGATTTGAAAACCTTTGAAGTGCGTCTGTATCCCGCGAAGCCTGTGCCCGGCCTGCGTCAGGGCATGAGCGCGTTATGGCAATGGAAGGCGAAGTGAAGCCGGTTAAAGCGCCGCGCAGCGAAAGGATAAAAGCCGCATGGCGCTGTTTCAGTCGTGCTTTTACCCGCGAGACCCGACATGCTTTCCGCAAGCCGGTGATCCACTGGCTGTGCTGGATTTTTCCTTTGCTGTTGTTCGGCCTGATCAGCAGTAACTTCTCTGAAGGCACCTTGCTGGATTTGCCGGTCTCGGTGGTGGATAACGATCACAGCTCGCTGTCGAAAACGCTGACCCGCAAACTGGATGCCGGATCACACGCGCATGTGCAGGCCTTTGCGGGCGGATTACCGGAGGCGGAATACCGTCTGCGTACCGCGCAGGATTACGCCCTGTTGTATATTCCTGATGATTTTGAAGCGGACGTGCTGGCGGGAAAACAACCCAGCGCCGTGCTCTATTACAACGCCTTATTTTACGGTGCCGGCCTGTATTCCACTCAGGATTTCAGCGGGCTGATCACCGAACTTAATACCAGCTACCGTTCTATAATAGCGACGAAAATTGGCAAAACGCTGCCGTCGCTGGCCAGCGTCGACGTCTCTTACGGCAGCCTGTTCAATGCCAGCGGCAGTTACATTTATTATCAGCAATTTGCGGCGACCATCCATCTGCTGCAACTGTTCACCGTGACCTGCATGATTTACGTGATGGCGCGCAGTCAGGCGTTACTCAGTGCGCCGTCTTTCACCCTGGCGCTGCTCGGCAAACTCGCCCCCTACACCTTGTGTTTCACCACCTTACTGATGGTAGAAATCGCCATGCTGGTGGGCTTTTTCGATGCGCGAGTCAGCGGTAATCCGTTGTATATGCTGGTGATTGGTTTCTTCTATGTCATCGCCGCGCAAAGTCTCGGTTTACTGCTGTTCACTTTCACCAAAACCACCATCACGGCATACACCATGATGGGGATTTTCGTCAGTATCGCGCTGACGTTTTCCGGCATGGCGATCCCGGTCTTGTCGATGCCGCTGCCTGCGCGGATTATTTCCGGTATCGAACCGCTGAGTTACGCGCTGGCCGCCATGTTTGACGTCTTCCTGCGCGAAGTCTCGGTGCGCGGCATACTGATGGTGTGCTGCATACTGCTGATCTATCCGTTACTGACCAGCCTGCTGGTGCGCAAGCGCCTGTATATGCGGATGAAACAACAGGAGCCAGGCCAATGACCGGTCGCGAGTGGTGTAAAACCTGGTGGAAAACATTCAGCAAAGTGCTGACCGGATTGCTCGATAAGCCGATGTGGATGATGCTGCTGCTTTCGCTGTGCGTGATGAGTCTGGTGTATGCCAACCGCACGGTGTGGGATTTGCCGGTGGCCGTGATCGACCAGGATCACAGCACGGCCAGCCGTATGCTGGCGCGCCAGCTCGATGCGGGATCGAAAATCGCCACGGTGGCTTATGACAATCTGGCTGAGGCGGAACACGATCTGGCGCTGCGGAAACTGTTCGCGGTGATCATCATGCCGGTCGATCTGGAGAAGAAGATCCTCGCCGGGCAAAACATCGTGATCCCGGTGTATGGCGATGCCACCAACCGGCTGGCGAACGGTCAGATCCAGCAGGACGTGCTGTCGGCGTATCAGTCGATCCTCACGCAGTACAACACCGATCTGCTGCTCAGCAACGGTTTCAGCGAGCGACAGGCCAGCGTGGTGCTTTCACCGATCCTCGGCCAGTCTCTTGATGTGTTTAACCCCGGCATCAGCTTTGCGGCGATTATTTTCCCCGGTTTGCTGGTGATGTTATTGCAGCACTCATTGCTGATCGCCAGCGTACGCGTCAGCATTGTGCTCAACAGCGGCCCTTCGGGGAAACCGGCGATCCCGGCGTTTCTGGGCGGCATTTCGGCGCTGATCCCGGTCTGGCTGTTTCTGTCGATCGTCTTATTTGTGCTGTGGCCGTGGGTGCTGGGCTACCGGCAGACCGCCAGTATTCCGGAGATCCTGCTGCTGACCTTCCCGTTCCTGCTGGCGGTGCTGGGGCTTGGAAAGCTGGTGACAGAATGTCTGCGCAGCGTGGAGCTGATCTACCTGACGCTGGCGTTTCTGACCACGCCGGTGTTCTACATTTCCGGCACCATCTGGCCGTTACAGGCGATGCCTGCGTGGGTCAGGGCGATCTCTTCGATGCTGCCTTCAACGTGGGCGACCAAGGCGATTGCTGGCGTGAATCAGATGGGATTGCCGTTCAAAGACGTCGGCGGCGACATTCTGATGCTGCTGATCCTTTGTGGCTTTTACACCTTTATTGGCATTGCGGTGGGCATGCTGCGCGATGGCGTCCGGTTGCGGGCGATGTTCAGGCCGAAACCTCCGCACGCATAAAAAAAGGGAGATGACCGCCAGGCCATCTCCCTTTTTCATGTTGTCTGCGTGCGCTTACTGACGTAATTCCAGCCCGGCCACACGCTGCCAGTAGCCGTTACAGTCGGCTTTATCGGTGAGGGTCAGAGGCTGTAAACCGCGTTCGTTGTTGCGGAAGGCTTCCAGTGTGGCGAGCGTTTCCGGGGTTTCCGGCGACAGACGCACGATATCCACCAGTCCCTGCATCGACGTCAGTTCATTGCCGAGGTTATAGCAATAACCGCTCTGGGTCTGAATGCCGTTAAGCACAAACACCTGCTGATTTTCCTGTGACAGCATTTTCCGGCCCTGCGGATAATGGATGCAGCAGGTTTCGCATTCATCCTTCGCCCGGTTTTCAGAACGTGCGGTAAAACAGCGCGCCGAATAGGCCAGCGGCAGATGGCCGTATGACAATACTTCCACTTCAAACTTATCGCGGATGCCCAGATCCTGACACTGGTTCAGCAGATTCACCAGCCAGTCGCGGGAAAGCTCGACCGGCATACACCAGCGCACCATGCCTTGTTTATGCAGCAATTTCAGCGTGACCGCGTTATAGCAGTTCAGCGCATGGCCGACGACAAACGGCAGGTTACGTTCCGCCGCCATGTTCACCGCGCCGAAATCATTGGCTTCCAGCAAAAACTCGCCGTTTTCCACATAACGTTTCAGTTCGTTAAGTTCGGACGGTGCCTGCAACAATGCCAGCGTGGAAATGACCACCTGCTTGCCGGTCGCGGCCAGCTGGCGGGCGATCTCCAGCCAGTCATTCACCTTCATCTCACGGCGTTTGCTGCACACATTTTCGCCGAGATAAATCACATCCGCGCTGCTGGCGGCGGCGGCCTGATAAAAGTCTTCAACCTGCGCTTTCGGCCAGTAATACAGGATGGCACCCAAAGAATATTTCATCATCGTCTCTTTATTACTGCCACTTGCGGTGATAAGCACCGAGCGTCGTTTGTGTGCCCTCAGACATGGCACCCAGCGTCTTCATCCAGGCTTCATCGGTTTTGAAGTGCTGCGGATCGGCCATACAGCGGTCAATCGCCGCACGCCAGACGCGCGCCACCTGGCTGACATAGGCCGGGCTGCGCTGACGCCCTTCAATTTTCACCGAGGCAATATTGGCGGCAAACAACTCCGGTAATAATTCCAGCGTATTCAGGCTGGTCGGCTCTTCCAGCGCATGGTATTTCGCGCCATCCACCAGATAACGGCCTTTACACAGCGTCGGATAACCGGCGTTTTCGCCTTCGTCATAACGGTCGATCAGCACATCATTCAGACGTGATTCCATGCCCTGCGCGGTTTGCTGCCAGCGCACGAACCGCGCCGGTGAACAGGCACCGACGGTATTCGGTGATTCGCCGGTCAGATAGGACGACAGATAACAGCGACCTTCGGCCATAATGCACAGGCTGCCGAAGGCGAACACTTCCAGCGGCACCACGGTGGTACGGGAAAGCTGACGCACCTGATGCATGGAAAGCACGCGCGGCAACACCACGCGGGCGACATCAAAGTTACGTTTATAGAAACGGATCGCCTCATCGTTAGTGGCAGACGCCTGTACCGACACATGGCGCTCAACGTGGGGATATTTATTCGCGGCATAATCAAGCATCGCCAGATCCGCCAGAATCAGTGCATCTGCGCCGAGCTGCGCGGCCATATCAATGGCGCGTTCCCAGCGCTGATAACCGTCGGGATGCGCAAACGTATTAATGGCGATATGCAGTTTGCGGCGGTGACGGTGGACGTAACTGGCGGCTTCCTGCAGCTTTTTCTCCGTGAAATTCAGACCGGCGAAATGGCGGGCGTTGGTGTCATCTTTCAGACCGATATAAACCGCATCCGCGCCATTGTCGATCGCCGCTTTCAGCGCAGGTAAATTCCCTGCCGGGCAAAGTAGCTCCATTCTCGTTCCTTACTGCAACCGGCCAGCCAGAGCTGAAGGGTTGGGGGTGATGAAAAGCCAGTTGCCGACGTCATTCATTCATCAGTCAGGGCTTTGATTGGCGAACTATTTTAGAGAAGCTATGGATGCAATATTTTGATTTGAGGCAGTTTCTGCGGCGTTGAAAGGCATACCGTTGTCGGGGAGGTTGTACGTGGCGTTTTTCTGTTGCAGTATTTATTGATGTAGACCGCTGAACAATACCGACGTTATGGCAAAATAGGCCGTATAACTGCCTTAAAACTTGCCGAAAAGTTACCGAAAGGAGTAGTGCCAGTGTTGCAAAAACTACGTGCACGTATGGTCCGTCAGGGGCCATCCCTGTTGAGTGTGCCCTTGAAATTCACGCCGTTTGCGTTGCAGCGACAGGTTTTGCAACAGGTGCTGAGCTGGCAGCTTCGTCAGGCGCTGGCGGATGGCGAACTGGATTTCCTCGAGGACCGCTGGTTAAAAATTGAAGTCAGCGATCTGAATCTGAGCTGGCTGATGTCAGTGGAAGAAGGCAAGCTGGTGATCGCCGAACAGGGCGACGCCGATGTCAGTTTCAGCGGCACGGCGAATGATCTGATCCTGATCGCCGCCCGTAAAGAAGACCCGGATACGCTGTTCTTCCAGCGCCGTCTGCACATTGAAGGCGACACCGAGCTGGGTCTGTATGTGAAAAACCTGATGGATTCTATCGATCTCGATACCATGCCGCTGTTGTTGAAAAACGGTCTGCTGCGTCTGGCCGATTTCGTCGAAGCGGGACTGCAAGAGGACCGCGAGCCGCAAGCTCCGGTAGCTGAGCCATGTTAATCCGTACTGAAATTCCGGTCGATGCCGCGGGCATAGACCGCCTGTTGCGTGCCTCATTCCCCACCGGCGCAGAAGCCGATCTGGTGCAGGAATTACGCGAAGATGGCCTGCTGACGCTGGGCGTGGTTGCCACGGATGATGAAGGCGGCGTGGTCGGTTATGTGGCGTTTTGTCCGGTGGACATTCAGGGCGAAGACCGCAACTGGGTGGCGCTGGCGCCGCTGGCGGTGGAACAATCCCTGCGCGGTCAGGGGCTGGGCGAAAAACTGGTGTATGAAGGGTTAGATTCCCTGAATGAATTCGGTTACGCCGCTGTCGTGGTGCTTGGCGACCCTGCGTATTACAACCGTTTCGGTTTCAAACCTGCTGCCGCTCACGGCCTGCGCTGCCGCTGGATCGGCACCGAAGCCGCTTTCCAGCTGTTTACCCTGTCGGACGATGCACTGACTGACGCCAGCGGTGAAGTGGTCTTTCCGTCAGCGTTCAATCGTTTCTGAATCTTTTCAGAGACAGCAAAGGCCGGATCCCCGGCCTTTTTCATTTTCCGTCTTCCGTCAATCCCAGATAGTTTTCCAGACATGCCGGTGCGTTGCGGACCAGCAATTCTTTCTGCGCCTTACTCAGCTTTTTAACTTTCAGCTCCAGTCTGGACGCCAGCGAACGGTCACCGGCCTGGCAATGGAACGCCAGCTGCAATTCCCCTTTTCCGCGCAATGCCTTCGCGCCTTTTCCGCACTGATGCTGGCCGAGACGCCGTGTCACGTCGGTGGTGATGCCGGTATAAAGCATACCGGTCGGGGTTCTCAGCATATATAAAAACCAGTGAGCGGTGGCGGACATAAGCGCGGGTACCGGAAAGAAAAGGTTATGTAAGTTTACCCGAAAGGCACAACAGAGTGAGGCAAAACATTGGCATACAGCGTTAAACTGTCAGAAATGACAATAAGGACCGGCGATGAATAACCCTGATGACCTGAAACATATCCTGACGTTTCTAAAAAAAAATCATGTGCTGGCGCTGTGTGCCGCCGCTGACGGTGAGATGTGGAGCGCCAATTGTTTTTACGTCACCGACGCAGACCGCATGATGTTGTATTTCATGACCGAGCTGAAAACCCTGCACGGCACGCTGATGTCCCGCTCACCACAGATTGTCGGCACCATTGCGCCGCACCCGAAAACCATCGCGCTTATCAAAGGCATTCAGTACCGCGGTGAAGCCACCGTGCTGGCGGGGGAAGAAGAACGTCATGCCCGCCATCTATACTGCAAACATTTTCCGGTCGCCATCGCCATGAAAGCACCGGTCTGGGCGCTGAAACTCCGTCACATCAAAATGACCGATAACGCGCTGGGATTTGGCAAGAAACTGCTGTGGGATCGGGAAGGGGAATAGCCCCTCTGCGCGGAGAGGGGCGTCGGGACTACGCGGCCAGAATCCTCAGGGATTCGCGGTTAAACGCAGGCAGATCGTCCGGTGTGCGGCTGGTGACCAGCGTATCCTGATCGACCACCACTTCTTTATCGTAAAACTCGGCACCGGCATTTTTCACATCCACCACCACCGGTTTCACCGTGGTGAGTTTACGGCCGCGCACGACATCGGCGTTGATCAGCAACTGCGGGCCGTGGCAGATGGCAAATATAGGTTTGCCGCTTTCGGCGAACGCCCGGGTGAACGCGACAAAACGGTCGTCGCCGCGCAGGGTATCCGGCGAATGTCCGCCCGGCAGCAACAGGGCGTCAAAGTCTGACACTTTCACTTCATCGATCGATTTATCAATGGTGACGGACGCTTTGCCCTGTTTCCCTTTGACGACGTTACCCGCTTTGTTCTCGATAGTGACGATCTGATGCCCCGCCTTGCGGTAAGCCTCGGCGGGCGAGGTGAATTCTGCATCTTCAAATTCATCAGTGATGAGTACCGCTATTTTCTTGCTCATGGTTCCTCCTGCTGAGAATGTGTTTTTCATCATGCACTCTTAAGCCTAGGACTCCGCCGTGGTCAGATCAAACTGGATTCGTCCGAGTTCGGCCAGGTAACAGGAACTGTCTTATAGCGTGATATTCACATTCGGGTAACACTTCAATTCTCTGCGATTGTGTGCCGTTATTTAAAAGGAAGTGATATGGCAAAAGTTCTTCTGCTGGGCGGAAGTGGTCTGATTGGGCGCGAGCTTTTACGCCTGTTACAGCTTGATCCGCGGGTCAGCCGCATTGTGGCACCGAGCCGCCATCCGCTGCCGCCGGGCAATAAATTAATCAACCCGCTGGGCAATAATCTGACGTCGCTGGTGGTGGCGCTGGATGAACCTGTCGATTTGCTGTTCTGCTGTCTGGGTACCACGCGTAAACAGGCGGGCAGTGCGCAGGCCTTCCGGGCGGTGGATTACGATCTGGTGGTCGACTGCGCCAAGGCCGCGCGGGAGCTGGGTGCGCGCCATTGTCTGGCGGTCAGTGCGCACGGCGCGGATGCACGCTCGCGTTTTCTGTATAACCGTACCAAAGGCGAAATGGAACTGGCGCTGATGCAGCAGGGATGGCCGTTGCTGACGCTGGTCCGTCCCTCATTGCTGGTGGGCAAACGTCATCCGCCGCGCCTGCTCGAGCAACTCAGCGCGCCGTTATTTAAAATGCTGCCGGGTAAATGGAAAGCCATCGATTCAGACATTGTGGCGAAAGCCTTGCAGGAGCAGGCATTTAACGCCGGTCTGGGCGGCATTACCGTGCTGGAATCCGATCAGATTGCGGCCAGTATCGAAGATCTTTAATTCGCGGGATCCGCTCAGCCGGATCCGTGTGATAAGGTATCAGGCAAAAAACGCGAATTTTCTGCCTGTCGGTCCTCACAAATACTTTTCCGCAAACACGGCCAGATCCCTGAAGTCCGGCATCCTTTCTTTCAGCGTGTCATGATCCCAGTCCCACCACTGACTTTTCTCGATCCGGGCGATCATCGTGTCGTCAAAGCGCATGCCGATCTTTTTGGCGGCGACACCGGCGACGATGGCATACGGCTCGACGTCTTTGGTCACCACCGCTGAGGTGCCGATCACTGCGCCATTGCCGACGCTGACGCCGGGCATCAGCACCGCGTTATGGCCAATCCACACATCATTTCCCACCGTGACGTGATGCTCACGCCGCCAGTCGAAGAAATCCTTATCGTCCCCCCCCAGTCCGTAGGCTGAACTGCGATAAGTAAAATGGTGCTGCGCCACACGCTGATAAGTCGGATGATTGCCGGGATTGATCCGCACATACGTGGCGATCGATACAAATTTGCCGATCGTGGCATAGAAGATCTGATTGTTTCCGGCGGTGTAAGAGTAATCGCCGATCTGCGTTTCTTCGATGATCGCGTTATCGGCAATATGCACGTACTGTCCGAGTTGCGAGCGGTTCAGTTCCACCTGCTGACCGATTTTAGCCCGTGCATAATCCTGATCATCTGCCGGTGAAAACGGAGAAATAATGTCGCTCATAATATCCTTCATGATGAAGTGACGGGATAATGGAAGGCATTCACCGGCAGCGAAAGGATCGCCAGTAAATGCTGTAACGTTTCCTGCAATGCGCCGTCGTTGTTCAGCAGATGACAGCCGGCAGGCAGCGCACTGGCATATTCTCTGGCGCGCTGAAGACGGCCGGCAACCTGCGCCGCGTCTTCGCGTCCGCGCCGGGTCAGACGTTCCGCCAGCACGATTTCAGACACCTGCAGACACACCGGCACGAGCCGCTGACCATAACGCTGACGGGCTTTTTCCAGATGCGCCCGCGAGCCGTTGATCACCACGTGACAGCCCAGTTGCATCCAGTGGTCGATTTCAATGCCGACGCCGTACCGGCACTGGTGCGCATGCCAGTCCAGCGCGAACAATCCCTGCCGGTGACGCTGAATAAATTCGGCTTCGCTCAGGGCAATATGATTTTCAGAACCGGCATCGGCAGGGCGGGTGATATAACGATGCGCCACCGCGACATTGGCCGGTAAATGCTGGCGCAGGGCGTCGAGCAGACTGTCCTTTCCCGATCCCGAAGCGCCCATCAGATAAAGTAAACGACTCATTTTATCTCCTTACTGAGTAAGAATCCGGCCAGCTCTCTTCCCTTCAGAACACCTGAATGCCCTGACGCCAGACGTTTTGCACGTAGTGATGTTCGCCATGCGCCCGCGCCAGCACCAGATCCGCGCGTTTGCCTTCGGCAATTTCTCCGCGATCCTGCAACCCGAGCGCGTTAGCCGGATTGCGCGTCACCAGCTTCACCGCCTGCGGCAGGCTGAATGCGTTGTTGTCATCGGTGGCAATGCGGAACACCGCGTCGAGCAGGCTGGCGGGGTAATAATCGGAAGAGAGAATATCCAACAGCCCCAGAGACGCCAGATGGTGCGCCGCGACGTTGCCGGAATGCGAGCCGCCGCGCACGATATTGGGTGCGCCCATCA
Source organism: Rahnella victoriana (assembly GCF_004330295.1). Classification (GTDB taxonomy): domain Bacteria; phylum Pseudomonadota; class Gammaproteobacteria; order Enterobacterales; family Enterobacteriaceae; genus Rahnella; species Rahnella victoriana. The sequence continues at coordinate 35,381 of NZ_SJOJ01000028.1, read as the reverse complement.
GCACCTGCAAACCGTTGGCGTGAGAGGCGCGCGCGGCTTCTTCCGTTGTCGGGAATTCGGCGATCACGCTGCCGAGCGCCAGGGATTCTTCGACGTGCGCGGCGGTGGCATCGTCGTGGCTGGCCAGCGAAATAGTGCGCTCGCGGCAGTGTGCGGCAATCGCTTCACGGTTTGGCTGCGCCCAGCGCCGGGAGAGGGCGATCTGCTCTTCCTGATAGTCGTCCATCTGTTCGTCGTTGAGGTTGTACTTACCCTGATAATATTCGCGATACTTCTGCGGCGTGGCGAACTGGCGCTGACCCGGCGAGTGATCCATCAGCGACACCAGGGATAAAACCGGCGTATCCATCAGCTTCTCAAACAGCGGCAACGTGGTCTCATGCGGCAGCTCGCAACGCAGATGCAGTCGGTGCTCGGCGCGGTTCAGCCCGGCGTTCTGGCTGTTCACAATCGCGTCGATCATCTTTTGCAGATTTTCCAGACGATGGCCGCCGTCGCGCACATCTCCGACCGCCACGGCGTCCAGCACCGTGGTGATGCCGCTGGCGACCATCAGCGCATCGTGGCTGCTCATGGCGGAATGTGCAGGCCAGTCCACTTTCGGGCGGGGAGTGAAAAATTTATCCAGATTGTCGGTGTGCAGCTCGATTAAACCCGGCAGTAACCAGCCGCCCTGCGCATCCAGCGCCTGTGGCAACTGACTGCGGCTGTCGGCGAAGGCGCTGATCACGCCGTTTTTCATCTCCAGCGACCCTTCAACCACCTGATCGTCGAGCACCAGTTTTACGTTATTAATGATCATGCGGACATCTCCGGCGCGGTTTCAGGGCTCATTTCATACAAACGATCGGCAACGCGTTCGCGGACATCTTCATCATGAAAAATCCCGACCACCGCCGCCCCGCGCGCCTTGGCCTGTTCAATCAGCGTCACCACCGCCGCGCGATTGGTGGCATCCAGCGAGGCGGTCGGCTCATCGAGCAACAGCACCGGGTAATCCACCACAAAGCCTCGTGCGATATTCACGCGCTGCTGTTCGCCGCCGGAGAACGTCGACGGGGCAAGATGCCACAGACGTTCCGGCACGTTCAGATGGCGCAGCAGGGCGCTGGCGCGGGCTTCGCTCTGCGCTTTATCCACGCCCAGTTCCAGCAGCGGCTGCATCACCAGATTCAGGGCGCTGATACGCGGGATCACCCGCAGAAACTGGCTGACCCAGCCGACCGTATGTCGGCGCACCGCCAGAATCTCACGCGCTTCGGCGCTGACCATATCGATCTGCTGTCCCTGATGTTCCACCCAGATCTTGCCGCTGTCCGGCAGATAATTGCCGTACAGAGAGCGCAATAACGTGGATTTCCCGCTGCCGGAATGGCCGTGCAACACCACGCATTCCCCGGCACTGACCGTCAGACTGGCGTTGCTGAACACCGGCAATCTGGCGCTGTTCTGATTATGCAGGACAAAGGTTTTACTGAGATTTTCGACCCTGAGCTTCGTCGTCATTTTGGTCACTCATTGTGTAAAAGGGTTAGGAAAGGACAGAGGAGACTAAAAGCTGCGTATACGGATGATGGGGATCGTCGAGCACGCGGTCGGTTAATCCACTTTCCACCACCTGACCTTGTTTCATCACCAGCAAACGGTGCGCCAGCAGACGGGCGACGCCCAGATCATGGGTGACAATCACCACCGCCAGCTGCATTTCCACCACCAGCGTGCGCAGTAAATCCAGCAGACGCGCCTGCACGGACACGTCCAGCCCGCCGGTCGGTTCATCCATAAACACCAGCCGCGGATGCGTCACCAGATTGCGGGCGATTTGCAGACGTTGCTGCATCCCGCCGGAAAACGTAGTCGGCAGGTCATCAATGCGGGAAACCGGAATTTCGACATCTTCCAGCCACTGACCGGCTTTTTTGCGGATATTGCCGTAATGACGTTCACCGACCGCCATCAGACGCTCACCGATATTGCCCCCGGCCGAAACCTGGCGGCGTAAACCGTCCATCGGATGCTGATGCACCACGCCCCAGTCGGTGCGCAGCAAACGGCGGCGGTCACTTTCGGCCATGTCATACAACGACTGCGCGGGTGTCTGACCGTTGTTGTAAATCACATTGCCAAGCTGTGGCGCGAGACGGGCGGAAATCGACTGCAACAGCGTGGTTTTGCCCGAGCCGGATTCGCCGACAATGCCCAGCACTTCGCCGGGATACAGACTGAACGACACATCGCTGAAGCCTTTGCCCGGCGCATAAAGATGGGTCAGGTTATTCACCGACAGCAGGGGTTCAGCGGCCAGATTTAACGGAGTGTTCATCAGCGGTTACCCTCGTTGGAAGCCTGTTGCTCAAGCTGCTGAGCGCAAAAATCGGTGTCGGAGCACACGAACATGCGGTTGCCCTGATCGTCGAGTACCACTTCATCGAGATAGCTGTGGTGTGAACCGCAGAGCGCGCAGGGTTCATCCCATTGCTGGACGGTGAAAGGATGATCGTCGAAATCCAGACTTTCGACTTTGGTGAACGGCGGCAGGGCGTAAATACGTTTTTCACGTCCGGCACCGAACAGCTGTAACGCGGGCATCATGTTCATTTTCGGGTTATCAAATTTCGGGATCGGCGACGGATCCATCACGTAGCGGTCATTCACTTTCACCGGATAGGCGTAAGTGGTGGCGATATGCCCGAAGCGCGCGATGTCTTCATACAGTTTCACCTGCATCACGCCGTACTCTTCCAGCGCGTGCATTTTGCGGGTTTCCGTTTCACGCGGTTCAATAAAGCGCAGCGGCTCAGGGATCGGCACCTGAAAAATCAGGATCTGATCTTCCTGCAACGGCGTTTCCGGAATGCGGTGGCGGGTCTGGATCAGGCTGGCTTCCACGGTTTTGCCGGTGGTTTTCACGCCGGCGACGCTCTGGAAGAATTTGCGGATCGACACGGCGTTGGTGGTGTCATCCGCACCCTGATCAATCACTTTCAGCACGTCGTTTTCGCCAATCACGCTGGCGGTCAGCTGGATCCCGCCGGTGCCCCAGCCGTAAGGCATCGGCATCTCGCGACCGGCGAACGGCACCTGATAACCGGGGATCGCCACCGCTTTGAGGATCGCGCGGCGGATCATGCGTTTGGTCTGCTCGTCGAGATAACCGTGGTTGTAACCGGTGATCGTGTGGGCGGCATTATTGTTCATGGGCGGGATCCTGTTGTTTCGCGGCGCGCAGGCGTTTTAACAACTCCAGCTCGGCCTGAAAATCGACGTAATGCGGCAGCTTGAGGTGCGAGACAAAACCGGCGGCTTCGACGTTATCGGCGTGGGACAAGACGAATTCCTCGTCCTGCGCCGGGCTGCTGATTTGTTCGTGGTATTCGCGGGTTTGCAGGGCGCGGTCAACCAGTGACATCGACATCGCCTTGCGCTCGGAGCGGCCAAACACCAGCCCGTAGCCCCGGGTGAAATGCGGTGGCTTGTCTTCCGGCGCGACAAAACCGTTCACCATTTCGCATTCGGTCAGCAGGATCTCGCCGATATCAATCGCAAAACCCAGTTCTTCCGGCACGATTTCCACGGTCAGCCAGCCGGTACGGATTTCACCGGCAAACGGATGGGTACGGCCATATCCGCGCTGGGTGGAATAACTCAGTGACAGCAGAAAACCTTCGTCGCCGCGCACCAGTTGTTGCAGACGCGCCGCGCGTGACGCCGGATACACCGGGGGCGTGCGGGTGATATCTTCCGGCTCACTGCCGTCGTCTTCCTCCTGCACCGCCAGTTGTTGTTGCGTCAGCAAATCAAACACATGGCCGCACTCTTCGGGCTGTGGCTCATCGGCCACCGGTGTGAAGGGCGCTTCGCCTTCCGCCAGCAGGGCAAAATCCAGCAGGCGGTGGGTGTAATCGTAGGTCGGGCCGAGTACCTGACCGCCGGGTAAATCTTTATAAATGGCGGAAATACGGCGTTCCAGACGCATCGACCGGGTGTTCAGCGGTTCGCTGGTCGCCAGACGCGGCAGGGTGGTGCGGTAAGCGCGCAGCAGGAAAATGGCTTCCACCAGATCACCGCCGGATTGCTTAATCGCCAGCGCCGCCAGTTCGCGGTCGTAAATTCCGCCTTCACTCATGACGCGATCTACCGCCAGACCCAGTTGCTGTTCGATCTGGTCACAGCCCAGTTCACTGACCCCGGTGTCGCCACGGCGCGCGTGCGCCAGCAACTGATGAGCGGCGGCAATCGCCTTCTCACCTCCTTTCACGGCGACGTACATCAGCACACCTCCACGCGCGTGGTGCGCGGCACGGCAATCAGGTCTTCGCCGCAGGTGAACATAAAGTCCAGACCCAGCGGGAAACGGTGAGGGCGGTTGAGCAGATAATCGCGGACACAATCAGGCAACTGCGGGGAAATCATGCGGCTGCTTTCAATGCCCGGCCCGCGCAGACGCAGCGGTGTGCCGCCGGTCAGGCTTTCCAGCTGAACAATCACGCTTGTCGCCAGTTCCGGTGACATCTCATCGCCGCACGGGAAAGCCAGCAGGGTGGCGCTGTCGAGCGCCGGATCGGCCAGCGCAAAACTGACAGAGGACGGATCATCGGTGAGCAGCGCGCCGGTATGAAAGCGCAGGTTCTTACGCAGAATTTCATCGTTAAGCGATGCGCTCAGCCACAGCGGCGTGTCCTGATCGATAAGTGTCAGCAGCACGCAGGCGCTGGCGGAACCTAAGGCACCAAAACCGGGCATGGCAGGCAACGGCACGCTGACACCCGGCTCACTTAACGCCTTGAGAATACGACGGAAACTGTACTGTGCATCGGCAACCGGATGTTGAAAACTGGCAACTAGTGACATGCGTTATTCTCCGCGAACCAGGGTAAAGAAATCGACGCGGCTGGAAGCCACTTCACGGGCGCGTTGCTGGCGGCGTTCCTGTTGCAGCGCGGCCAGCGGGGCAATCACGCGTTTGTGCAGCAATTCGTCCATGCCCTGCATTTGCAGCAGCGCATCAATCACTGCACACAGTTCGGCGTGCGGTTTATGACGCCCGCTGACGTAGCTGTAGCCGTAGACGCCGCCGTCTAACTGAATGACGGCGCGGGTGACGGTCATATCGCCCATCACAAAACGTTTGCCGGTAGCCCCCATGCGGCCCTGAAGCTGAGTCAGTCCGGTTTCAGGGGCACGAATACGTTCGAATTGCGGTGATAAATTCAGCGGCTGCCAGTGCGCAAGCAGTTCATCGGGGCGGCTGTGAGCCAGCACCGACATCCAGCGCTGGCGGGTTTGCAGGTGATCCATTCAGTGCTCCATGGTCAGTTCGATCATGTCGGCGCGCGTCAGGCTGACGGAATATTCCGCCACCGCATCGCTGCCTTCACAGATGTTCAGGGTGCGGACACACAGCAGCGGTGCCTGCGGGACGATTTCGAGTAATTTGCTTTCTTTCGCCAGCGCGCGGCGGGCATTGATACGGGTGGTACGGCGGCTGAGCTTTTGCTTAATTTCCTCACGGATAAAATCGTGCAAGGAGCCGCTGTGGAAATTTTGCAGCGCAGACCACCAGTCGAGATCCGGCAGGTAGTGATCAATCACGCAGACCGGCACGCCGTTGACGCGGCGCAGCGTGCGCAGGTGGATCACCGTATCGCCCTCCTGACGTGACAGCGCCGCGGCAACGTGATCGGTGGCCGGACGCAACACCGCCAGCAGACGTTCGCTGGTCGGGTGACTGCCCTGATCCAGCAGGTTCTGGCTGAAACGTGCCTGCGAATGCAGCGGATAATCATAAGGCCGCATCAGCACCAGCGTGCCAATGCCCTGACGGCGTTGCAGCCAGCCGCGATCCACCAGTTCATCCACTGCACGGCGCAGCGTATGGCGGTTCACCTGAAAACGTTCGGCAAGCTGTTGTTCCGGCGGCAGATAATCGCCGCAGCGGTAACCGTTACGCAGCTCCTGTTCCAGTTCAGCAGCGATTTGCTGATATACCGTTGTATGACTGGTCGGATGTCTAGATAAGTTCATCACAATGAATACCTCGCACGGGATAAACGGGCAATGGCAGGGGAAAGTTGAAAACGTTCTGAAAGGGTCATGATGCAAACCTCAGTGTGGCGTTGGCATCATCTTGGCCGTGCTAAGTGACAATTGGGTGAAGGTCTGGTTGCAGGAAAATGAAGAGTTGGAAGACGTCTCGCAGGAATGAAAAGGGAAGATTTACCGGCGATCAGCAGAGAATTACATTTCGGCGGCACGGGCGATGGCAAAAACCCTCAAGGTTATTATTCACGCGATTATATAAAATTTTGTATAATCAATTCGCAGAGGTATGATGAAAAGGATCTTCTTTGTCGACAGCAGTTTGGCGGATTTACAGCGTTTTCCCTTGCAGGCCCGGCGGGAAGCAGGACACCAGTTGTATCGGGTGCAACATGGGGAAATTCCTTTTGACTGGAAGCCCATGCCAGATGTAGGGATGGGGGTGCGTGAATTACGGATTAAAGATGCGGAAGGTATCTACCGGATTTTGTATATCGCCAAATTTAAAGAAGCCATTTATGTGCTGCACTGCTTTCAGAAAAAATCCCAGGCCACAAATCACCATGATCTGGAGCTGGCTAAAAAACGCTATAAATCAGAAGTAAGCCGGAGGAAACATGATTCAGAGTTTTGACAATGTCTGGGATGCCATCGAAGAAACGCCCCAGGAAGCTGAGAATATGAAAATACGCTCCAGATTAATGATGGTTCTCACTGCCCATATCGAAAAGAACAAAATGACTCAGGCTCAGGCTGCGACGTTTTTTGGCGTTACTCAGCCACGCATATCGGATCTGGTACGCGGTAAAATCTCGGTATTCAGTATTGATATGCTGGTCAACATGCTGGCGAGTGCGGATTTGCACATCACCCACATTGAAATCGGTGGAAAAGTCATGGTGTGAAATAAGAGTTGGAAGACGTCTCGCAGGATTTAACAGTGGTGACTTACGGGAAGAGCGTGAAGGAATACACTTGTTTTAGTTGATTGTTTTTTATACTAAAACTCGTAAAAGGAACGGTTATGTCATTAGAAAATAAGAGGGATTTTAAAACGTCTTTGGAGCAACCTCTTCAGGAAACCGCCATTGAACAATGGCGACGTGAAAACAAAGCGGGGCTTGAGGCCATCAAGAAATATGTGGAAAAACATGGGACGCTAACCCATCCGCCACGGAAATTATAAATGGAGCATTTTGCTATTTATAAAAATATGGGTAAGCGCAAAGCCGCTTATCCGTACCTGCTTAATATTCTCCATCCTGCTGCCAGTGGCTTCGGTAATACGGTCATGGTGCCACTGGTTCCCCTTGCAAGGATGGCGATTTCTCCCCCTAAAAAGCTGTGTCCGTTACTCAAAATTCAGCACAAACATTATGTGCTGATGACGCATATTCCCGGAGGGATCCCGCCTCGGGAAATCGGTGATCAGGTCAGGCAGCTCGACGGTGAAATCTACGAAGTGAAAAACGCATTTGATTTTTTACTGAATGGAATCTGAAAAGTGAGGGGGATGATTTCCCCTCTGAAACGTTACGGTTACGTGCTTACCGCAAATAATGAATCACCTGATTGCCGCTGCCGCGCCAGATAAGCGACGGGTCTTTCAGTTCCTGCACGAATTTCCCATCGACCAGCACATTAATCAGCGCCACCACGTCCTGCTGTTCCACTGTCAGTTCGCCGAGTGTATAACCGGTCCACATCCACACATCTTTGCCCGGACATTCCGCCTGTACACGTAACAACAGCTGGCGCACCGCCGACAGATTTTGTGGATGCAGCGGGTCGCCGCCGGACAGCGTCAGACCCTGACGCGGGATCACTGGATTTTGCAGATCGGCGATGATGCGGTCTTCGTCTGCCTGCGTAAATGGCTTGCCGGAATCCGGCCGCCAGGTGCTTTTGTTATAGCACCCGCGGCATTCGTGGACGCAGCCGGAAACGAACAGTACGCAGCGTGTTCCCGGCCCGTTCACCACATCAATCGGGTAATACTGATGGAAGTTCACAGCATTAACCCAGCTGGCCGTTACCCAGATGTTTAATCCGGCGTTTCACTTCTTCCTGCTTACCGGCATTAAACGGACGGGCATCCGGGCTGCCAAGATAACCACACACGCGGCGGGTGACCGACACGCGGGAAGGTTCGTGATTGCCGCATTTCGGGCAGGTGAAACCTTTGCTGGTACACTCGAATTCGCCGGTATAACCGCAGTCGTAGCACTCATCGATCGGCGTGTTGGTGCCGTAATAAGGCACACGGCTGTAGCTGTAATCCCACACATCTTCCAGCGCTTTCAGGTTGTGTTGCAGGTTCGGGTATTCGCCGTAACAGATGAAACCGCCATTGCTCAGCGGCGGATATGGCGCTTCGAAATCGAGTTTTTCATACGGATTGACCTTCTTCTCGACGTCCAGATGGAAGCTGTTGGTGTAATACCCTTTGTCGGTGACACCGGCCACCAGGCCGAATTCGGCTTTGTCCAGACGGCAGAAACGGTCGCACAGGTTTTCGCTGGGTGTGCTGTACAGACTGAAGCCGTAGCCGGTTTCGTCTTTCCAGCTGTCGGTGGCGGCTTTCAGACGAGCCACAATCGCCTCGGCTTTTTCGCGCAACTGGCTGGCGTCGAACACGTGGGTATGGTCGCCGAACAGCGCGTTAATGGTTTCATGCACGCCAATGTAGCCCAGTGAAATCGAGGCGCGGCCATTTTTGAAGATGCCGGAAATATCGTCGTCGGCTTTCAGACGAACGCCGCAGGCACCTTCCATGTACAGGATCGGTGCGACGCGCGCCTTGATGCCTTCGAGGCGCGCAATGCGGGTCATCAGGGCTTTCTTCGCCAGCAATAAACGTTCGTCGAGCAGTGCCCAGAACGCCGCTTCGTCGCGGTTCGCTTCCAGCGCGATGCGCGGCAGGTTCAGGCTGATCACGCCGATATTGTTGCGGCCTTCGTGGATCATCTCGCCGTTTTCTTCGTAAACGCCCAGGAAACTGCGGCAGCCCATCGGCGTTTTGAAGGAACCGGTGACTTTCACTACCTGATCGTAATTGAGAATGTCCGGGTACATGCGTTTGCTGGCGCATTCCAGTGCCAGTTGCTTGATGTCGTAATTGGCGTCACCGGCTTTATGATTCAGGCCGTCGCGGATGGCGAACACCAGTTTCGGGAACACCGCGGTTTTGCGGTTTTTGCCCAGTCCGGCAATGCGGTTACGCAGGATTGACTGCTGGATCAGACGGGATTCCCATGAGGTGCCCAGACCGAAACCAAAGGTGACGAACGGCGTCTGGCCGTTGGCGGTATGCAGCGTATTGACTTCATATTCCAGCGACTGAAAGGCGTCATAGCACTCTTTCTCCGTGCGGTTATGAGCGAACGCTTCAACATCGGCAATCTGCCACTCTTCGGCAGTCTGGCGGTGTTTATTGAAACTGGCGGTGACGAAGGGGGCCAGCACTTCATCGATGCGGTTAATGGTGGTGCCGCCATAAATGTGGCTGGCGACCTGCGCAATAATCTGCGCGGTCACGGCCGTGGCGGTGGAAATGGACTTCGGGGTGTCAATTTCAGCGTTACCCATTTTAAACCCGTGGTTGAGCATGCCTTTCAGGTCGATCAGCATGCAGTTAAACATCGGGAAGAACGGGGAGTAATCGAGGTCATGATAGTGGATTTCGCCACGCTCATGCGCCAGCACCACTTCACGCGGTAAAATATGCTGTTTGGCGTAATGCTTCGCCACGATCCCGGCCAGCAAATCGCGCTGGGTAGGAATGACTTTGCTGTCTTTGTTGGCGTTTTCGTTGAGCAGCGCCATGTTGCTTTGCTCGACCAGACCGCGAATTTCCTGATTCAGACGTCCGCGCATTTCGCGTTTCACATCGCGGTCGTGGCGGTATTCAATATAGGCACGAGCCAGTTTTTTATATGGGCCAGCCATCAGCTGATTTTCAACCGCATCCTGAATTTCATGGATATCGACGCGCGCCTGATCTTGCAGCGTTTCAGCGACAATCCGGGCAACCTGCTCGCAATAACCAATGCTGTCGATGCCTGCGGCAGCGGCAGCGCGTTGCACCGCTTGTTTGATCAGAACTTCATCGAAAGGGACCTGACAACCATCCCGCTTAATCACGATGGGCTGCATTGTAGTGGATTTTGCGGGTAGGGTTTCCAGTCTGTCTGCCTTCACAATGACACTCCTTTTGGGCGGATCCCGCGCCGCACAAGGCTTACAGGCCGGTTGTGTAGCTGTCGCGGTAAACCGCTATATATTGGGTTGGGTGTGTACTATACACACTATATGTAGCATTCACGCGAGTGATAATTCTCGTTTTATTGACCTGAAACAAAGAATTTTTTTGGCGGAAGAATTGATGACCAAATGTAAATTCTGGCCTGAATTTTGCCTGTTGTTTTATAAGGGGATGCATAAAAAACAAACGGGTCAGCCACGGATGTGACCGACCCGACAGAAGGGAAAATTCAGATTATCCGGCGAGTTGCCACAGACATTCGTACGGACGCAGCGTGCCGGAAAGTGCCGGTGTCGCATAATTACTCAGCACCGTGCTGCCGCTGAATTCCGGCAAGGTGAACGCCTGATCCTGTGCGCTCAGGTTTGCCATCACCCGCAGGGTTTTGCCGTCTGCCGTGCGGGTATAGCACCAGAGTTGCGGATGCTCTGGCAGCAAATCCTGATAATCGCCACCGGTCAGTACCGGCAATGTTTTGCGCAGGCGGATCAGTTGCTGATACAGATAAAACACCGAGTCTTTATCGGCCAGCGCCTGTTCGGTATTGATGTCTCTGGCATTGTGGCTGACGGAAATCCACGGTGTGCCGGTGGTAAATCCGGCCTGATCTCCGGCGTTCCATTGCATCGGCGTACGCGCGTTGTCCCGCGATTTCTTCGCCAGAATGCGCAGCAGTTCTGCGGTGTCGCGGCCATCCGTTTTCAGTTCGGCAAACATGTTCAGGCTTTCCACATCGCGGTATTGCTCGAGATGTCTGAAGCCCGGATTGGTCATGCCGATTTCCTCGCCCTGATAAATGTACGGCGTGCCCTGCAGACCGTGCAGCACCATCGCCAGCATTTTAGCCGACGTGGTGCGCAGTGCGCCTTCATCACCAAAACGCGACACGATGCGCGGCTGATCGTGATTACACCAGAACAGCGCGTTCCAGGCGTGACCGTGCATGCCCTGCTGCCAGTCGCGGAAAATCTGCTTAAGCTGGATAAAATCCGGTGGCGCGTCAGTCCATTTTTCGCCGTTCGGATAATCCACTTTCAGGTGATGAAAGTTAAAGGTCATCGACAGTTCGCTGCCGTCGTTGGCGGCGTAACGGCGGCAGTGCTCCAGTTGGGTGGAAGACATTTCGCCGACGGTCATCAGCCCGAGGGGTTTGAACACGTCGCGGCTGAATTCCTGCAGGAACTCATGAATGCGCGGGCCGTCGGTGTAAAAACGGCGGCCATCCCCGGCGTCGTCAGACGGGAAATCCTGCTGCTTGGACACCAGATTGATCACGTCCAGACGCAGCCCGTCGACGCCTTTGTCCGCCCAGAACTGGCAGACTTTTTTCAGCGCCTCGCGCACCGGCGGGTATTCCCAGTTGAGATCGGCCTGCTCGGTGGCGAACAGATGCAGATAATACTGACCGCTGGTTTCATGCCACTGCCAGGCGCCGCCACCGAATTTTGAACGCCAGTTATTCGGCGGCCCGCCTCCGTCCGCGCCGTCACGCCAGATATAAAACGGACGGAACGGACTGCCCGGATCCTGCGACTGGCGGAACCATTCGTGATGCGTGGAAGAGTGATTAAACACCATGTCCATCACGATGCGGATCCCGCGCTGATGCGCCTCTGCGGTCAGCCGTTCGAAATCTTCCAGCGTGCCGTAAGCCGGGTCAATCTCGCAGTAATCCGCCACGTCGTAGCCATTATCAATCTGCGGCGACAGGTACATCGGCGTCAGCCACAGGGCATCGACGCCGAGCGTTTTCAGGTAATCCAGACGCTGCGTGATGCCGTTGATATCCCCCGTACCGCTACCGGTGGTGTCCTGAAAACTCTTTGGGTAAATCTGGTAAATCACGCCGTTTTTCCACCACGGCAATTCGCTGCTCATTCCATTTTCCTTTTGAATGTCTTACGCCACGGCCAGCTCGCCACGGCGCGCTTTACGCTGATACACCACGACGGTCAGGATCACTGGCACCACAATCGCCACCAGCATGGCCAGTGCGTAAATGCTCCAGAACTGCGGTTTGATGGACAGAATGCCCGGCAAGCCGCCGACGCCGATGCCGTTGGCCGTCACGTGGAACAGGCCGCAAATCAGACCGGCACAGGCGGAGCCAATCATGGCGCACAGCATCGGGAAGCGGTATTTCAGGTTGATCCCGTACATGGCCGGTTCGGTGACGCCGAGGAAGGCGGAGATGGCGGCAGGGACGGAAATCTCACGTTCGTTGTGTTTACGGCTGACGATAATCACCCCGACCACGGCGGAAGCCTGCGCAATGTTGGAGAGGGCGATCAGCGGCCAGACCGGGGTGCCGCCGGTGCTTTGCACCATCTGCATATCGATGGCGAGTGTGGTCTGATGCACGCCGGTAATCACCAGTGGCGCGTAGAGGAAGCCAAACAGTGCCGCACCGACCGGCGCGAGGCTGCCGGTCATGATGAATTTCACGGCGAAGGCCACACCGTCGCCGACCATACGACCAAACGGCCCGATCAGCGTATGCGCCAGGAAGACGGCAATCAGCAGTGAGCTGACCGGCACAATCACCAGATACAGGTAATTGGGCACGATGCGTTTGAGGCCATTTTCAATCATCGCCAGCGCCATCCCGGCAAGCACGGAAGGAATGACCTGCGCCTGATAACCGACTTTTTCGATGGTGAACCAGCCGAAATTCCACACTTCGGGAATTTGCTGACCGAGGTTGTAGGAGTTCATCAGCTGTGGCGACACCAGCGTGATACCCAGCACGATGCCGAGGATTTCGGTGCCACCCATTTTTCTGACCGTTGACCAGCAGACCGCCACCGGCAGGAACATAAACACCGCTTCGCCGAGCAGCCACAGGAAGTCGTAAATCGACTGCCACAGCGGATGCATCTGCGCCAGCGTCTGGCCGTCGCTCATCGGGATTTCACCGATGACGTTGCGGAAACCGAGAATTAAACCGCCGCTGATCAGCGCCGGGAGCAGCGGGAAGAAGATTTCCGCAAAGTGCGAAATGCTGCGTTCAAACCAGCTCATATTCTGGCGGGCGGCGATTTTTGCCTGCTCTTTTCCCGCCTGACTTTTACCGGTGCTGGCGAGTAAAACTTTATAGTAATCGTCCACTTCCGGCCCGATCACTACCTGAAATTGCCCGGCATTGGTGAAGCAGCCTTTGACCATCGGCAGGGCTTCGAGACCTTTCGGATCGGCTTTAGACGGATCATTGAGGACGAAACGAAGACGCGTAATGCAGTGAGTCACCATCGCGATATTGTCGCTGCCGCCGACAAGGGCGATCAGCTGATCAACATCCTGTTGCTTAACTTTGCTCATGGGAAGTGGCCTGTGATGTAGCGTGAGTGTGTAGGGTACGGTTTAAGCATAGCGAAGGCGGCGGGAACTTGTCCGGGAACGTTCCCGGTTTTGCCGGGACGATCACAAAGTTTCTGCTTTTAAGAAAGGTACAGGGCAGAAAGGCAGGGGATCAGAAAGCCAGCTTTCCGGGGATAATCAGCTGTTGCACGGGCGCAGAACCGCTGAGCTGCGTCAGCAATTGTCGGGCTGCCGCTTCGCCGCCTGCGCCATAACCGAGTTCCACCGAGTACGATTCCGGGAACAGGAAATGCAGCAGCGGGTTATTGCCGATACCGCAGACCTGAATGTCGCGGATTTGCTGCTGTTGCAGGTATTTCTGTGCGCCGATAGCGATGGTATCCGAGGCGCAAATCACCGCCTGAATGTCGTTTTCCAGTAAGCGCGGGATCAGGTCAAAACCGCTCTGATAGGTCAGTTCGCCAAGCGCCATGTGCGGCGTCAGCCCCTGCGCCTGACACAACGCCTGATAAGCTTCACTGCGTCGCTGACCGGTGGTGGTGTCCCGTGGCGAAACGCCGATAAACCCGATGCGGCGGATATCCTGCGCCAGCAACTTGTTCATCAGCAGTTGTACCGCACCGGCATCGTCATAACACACCGAAGACAACCCCGGCATATCGCGCGCCAGCATCACCAGTTTGTCCTGCCACGGCGTCAGCATTTGCGCCGATAAACCGGTAAAACCAAACAACACCACGCCGTCGATATTGCGCTGCTTCAGCACCTGTAAATGCTCTTTAACGCGTTCGGCGCTGAACTGGCTTTCCAGCACAATCGGGTCGTAACCCTGCTGATAAAACAGCGGCAGCATGGCGCGCACCGCCTGATTTTCTGACGGAGAATCCAGGCGCGACACAATGATCGCCACAATTTTATCGCTGAAGCCACGCATCGCCCGCGCGGATTTCGACGGGCTGAAATGTTGCTGTTCAATCACCTGTAACACCCGTTCGCGGGTTTGCGGGCTGACGTTGCCTTCGTTATTTAAAACGCGGGAAACCGTGGATTTTCCGACACCGCTCAGGCGGGCAATATCATTAATGGTCAGGCGATTTTGTAGGGTCATGTTTTCAGGTGAAAGAGGGTCAGGTTTAAATTTGGTTGTAGTTAACCGGCGTATAGTGCGCTCGCCGGAGATGCTGTGTGCGTCATCCGTGCCGTTACCCTAACGGATTTTTATACCCGATGCGTATGAATTTCCCAACCGTTCCTTACCGGAGGTGAAAACCCATGGAACCCGACCCCAACTCAGTAGGTCCGTTGTGATCCGGTAAGCACCCGCATTTTTGCTGCTGCTTGCCGTGACGTTACCTGGTAAGCAGTGGCGATCGTCTTTTTCGTTCGCCCTGTTTTTATAACCCTTTTGCCATGCTCACGGCGGCTTTGCCGTGGGCGCAACAAAGGTGCGAATGATGTTCAAAAATTTCACTTCCCGGCTGCTCACTGCGCTCAGCCGTAACTTACCGCGTCGTTTAGTCCGTCGTGACCCGATGCTAGAAAACGTGCCGGCCCGTGCTGCGCAGGCGATCCCTGCCGCGATGTCGGCACATTGTCAGGCCTGTGCCCGTGCCACGGAAGACCAGCTGTATCTGCAATTCGCCAGCCATCCTGAAGGGCTGACGGCGCACGAAGCCGACGCGATCCGCGAGGTGTCCGGCCTCAATCAGACCGGCGACCAGCAACCGGCACCGTGGTGGCTGCATTTATGGCACTGCTACCGCAATCCGTTCAACCTGCTGCTGACCGTGCTCGGGCTGGTGTCCTACGCTACCGACGATCTGACCGCCGCGCTGGTGATTGGCGCGATGGTGCTGATCTCTACGTTTATGCATTTTATTCAGGAAGCGCGCTCCAACAAAGCGGCGGATGCGCTGAAAGCCATGGTCAGCAATACCGCCACGGTGCTGCGCAGTGACGCTCAAACCGGGCGCAGCGAAACGGTGGAAATCCCGATCAGCCAGCTGGTGCCGGGTGATCTGATCAAACTGTCGGCGGGCGATATGATCCCGGCGGATCTGCGCATTCTGTCTGCCAAAGATCTGTTCATCAGCCAGGCGGCGCTGACCGGTGAATCCCTGCCGGTGGAAAAACATGCCTGCGAGAAAAAACCGGTGGCGGCGGACCCGCTTGAACTGAACACGCTGTGCTTTATGGGCACCAACGTGGTGAGCGGCACGGCGATCGCCATGGTGATTGCCACCGGCGGCAAAACCTGGTTCGGCCAGCTCGCCGAACGTGTGGTTCAGGAAGATACCCAGCCGAATGCCTTCCAGGCCGGGATCAGCAAAGTCAGCTGGCTGCTGATCCGCTTTATGATGGTGATGACGCCGGTCGTGCTGGTGATCAACGGCTACACCAAAGGCGACTGGTGGGAAGCGGCGCTGTTCGCGCTCTCCGTGGCGGTCGGGCTGACACCGGAAATGCTGCCGATGATTGTCACCTCGACGCTGGCGAAAGGCGCGGTCAAACTGTCCCGCCAGAAAGTGATCGTTAAACGTCTGGACGCCATCCAGAACTTCGGCGCGATGGACATCCTCTGCACCGATAAGACCGGAACGCTGACGCAGGATAAAATCGTGCTCGAGCGCCACACCGACGTGCTCGGTGAAACCAACGACGACGTGCTGCATCTGGCGTGGCTGAACAGCCATTATCAGACCGGCCTGAAAAATCTGCTGGATGTCGCGGTGCTGGAATGCGGTGATGCCAGCAAGGCGCATCACTCGCTGAAAGTCGATGAAATTCCGTTCGATTTCGACCGCCGCCGTATGTCTGTGGTGGTGGCCGAAAATGATCAGAACCATCGTCTGATCTGCAAAGGCGCGCTGGAAGAAATGCTGTCGATTTGTACGCTGGTGCAGCTCAACGGTGAGATTGTGCCGCTGACCGATGTGTTGCTGGCGCGTATCCGCCGCATTACCGACGATCTCAATCAGCAGGGGCTGCGCGTGGTGGCAGTGGCGCATAAAGTGATGCCATCGCGCACGCAGGGTTATGGCGTGACCGATGAATCCAGCCTGATCCTTGCCGGTTATATCGCGTTTCTCGATCCGCCAAAAGAGAGCACTGCACCGGCGCTGGACGCGCTGCAACGCAAGGGTGTGACGGTGAAAATCCTCACCGGCGATAATCCGCTGGTGGCGCGCAAAGTCTGCAAAGATGTGGGATTACAGGCCGATAACGTGCTGATCGGCAGCGATATTGATGCCATGGATGACAGTCAGTTGCTGCGGGTCGCCCGCGACACCACGGTGTTCGCCAAACTCACGCCGATGCACAAAGAGCGCATTGTGCGCGTGTTGCGTGGTGAAGGGCATGTGGTCGGGTTTATGGGCGACGGCATTAACGACGCCCCGGCGCTGCGTGCGGCAGACATTGGTATTTCCGTGGATTCGGCGGTGGATATCGCCAAAGAAGCGGCGGATATCATTCTGCTGGAAAAAAGCCTGATGGTGCTGGAGCAGGGTGTGACAGAAGGGCGCAGAACCTTCGCCAACATGCTGAAATACATCAAAATGACCGCCAGTTCTAACTTCGGTAACGTGTTCAGCGTGCTGGTCGCCAGCGCCTTCCTGCCGTTCCTGCCGATGTTGCCGCTGCATCTGCTGATTCAGAACCTGATTTACGATGTGTCTCAGGTGGCGATCCCGTTTGATAACGTGGATGAAGAGCAACTGGCAAAACCGCAGCGCTGGAACGCGGGTGACATTGGCCGCTTTATGGTGTTCTTCGGGCCGATCAGTTCCGTGTTCGATATCATGACCTTTGGCCTGATGTGGTGGGTGTTCCAGGCCAATACGGTGGAGGCGCAGACGCTGTTCCAGTCCGGCTGGTTCATTGAAGGATTGCTGTCGCAGACGTTGATCGTGCACATGATCCGCACCCGCAAAGTGCCGTTTATTCAGAGCCGCGCCTCCTGGCCGCTGTGCATCATGACGCTGCTGGTGGTGGTGACCGGCATCTCCCTGATTTACTCACCCGTTGCCGGTTTCCTGCAATTGCAGCCGCTGCCGCTGAGCTACTTCCCGTGGCTGGTGGCGATCCTGGCCGGTTACATGGTGCTGACGCAGTGCGTGAAAGGCTGGTTCGTGCGCCGTTACGGCTGGCAATAAGGGTTTCGCGTTAATCATAAAGGCGGTGATTGTTAACTCAGTCACCGCCTTTATTTTATCCAGCGACTATAGTTATTCCTTTAGATTCAGCGGGCTAAGATGGCGCGCTTTTTACTCTGAGGAATTTCACCGATGTTATTGCCTTTCCGTCGTACCCTTCTGGCTTCATCCCTGTTTCTCACCTTTTCCGCGTTTGCCGCGCCAGCCGGGAATTTACCGCTAATGCCGTGGCCGGATATCAAACTCTAATGCGAGTGATTTATTTTATATGTTTCGTTTAAAGAAATTCTAATAAGTGTGTATTTTACACAATAAGTGAATTTTCAAATAAAAAAATCAAGAACAAGTAATGTCAGGTTAGCCAGTAACGAGTGAGTAATGTGATTGAATGCTTGTTGGTGCAAAGGGTATAGTAGGGCGTACAGACCAACGTCGGCGTAATGAATTCCCGTTCCTTGGCTACGCCATCACTCATAAGTTTTTTTTGTAAAACGTTGGTAGATGTATATGCCGTATGAATTAATATATCAAAACGAGTGATCCAGTATTAATTAGAGTTCGACTAAACTGGGATTTTTTTTCTGAACTACATTGTAAGTAAAAAATCTAGTGCGTACGTGTATAATGCAATACCATTAGAATAGGAATGAATCACAACTAAGGGACTAATATGGATGACATTGATGATATAGCCACGCGTATTGCTGGGATTATTCTATCCCCCGAATCAGTAAATGGCCTCATAAACGGTGCGTTCACCGTGCCGCTTGATATAGGATATATGGCATATGGTGTGTTTGATACAGGCTCACGGTTCCGGCGTGAAACAGCTAGAATTAGAATGGCTGGCGCTATAAGAAACGATATCTTGAATTATGACCATATCATAGATGCGATTAAGATAATTTTTACTAAGTTTAACATCTACGTTACCGAAACAGAGCAGGACAATATATATAGAGGCGTAATTACATCATTTGTGGGAAGGATGGGGACTAATACAATCATGGCTATGATAACGGCTGCAGTATTAGAAAGAGTTTCTTTTATCTCAGCTACATTTAAATCGAAACCCATAGCTGTATTAACTGGAGTGTTGTTAATTGGTGGTATGACTGAGCGCTCAATACGAACCTCTGAACGGTTGGAGGCTGAGAACCCAGAAATATATAATTTATTGAGTGCGAAAGACTATGATCTCCTTTACTTCTTATTTGAGCCAACCGTTCAACCTTTTGTAGATGCGATGCATATCAGAATGACGCAAGGCGAACCTGCATTCAGAAAAATAATTGAGTTGGTGAGGAAGAAAATAAATGCCTAAAGACGGGGTGTTTTTTAAAGTCATCAAGATGGTACTTACTGCAATCGAAAAAGTAGTCGCATTTATAATTTATTATTTATTTGAGTTCGCATTTGCACCATTGATTATATTTGGGACAATACTTTGCATTATGTACATCGAGTCGTGGCCGATGAAGTTTGTAGGTATAGGAGCTTGGTTAATTTTTCTATACATCTTGTACAAAGTGATTGATAAAATCACAGGAAGAGACAAACGTAATAATTAACTTTATAAGGATATAACATGTCAATTCCAGCTTATTTATTTCTAACAGATGAGAATAATTCTCCGATTATCGACGGCTCGTTAGTTTCTGGCCGCGTGGGTGCTTATGAGGCGATTACCTGGAAGCACTGCGACGGTAATATCATACACAAGGATGAATGGAATGAGAGGGCCACAGCGTAGCATTGCCTGCCAAAGCTACTCTTCGGTCAGTTGGCCGGGCTCGTACTCGGAATGGAGGTATGCCGATGGAAATAAGCTTTGATAAAGTTCATTGAAAATAAGACAGGTAAAATAATGAATGGGCGTGATATCCGCCCATTCATTATTCCTGATTAATGCTATGACTTTCGCGTATTGTTTAGATCGTTACGACGGTTCACACGGGTGTTAATCAGCAAGGTGATGATCAGAATCGACGCGATCACGCCCAGCGATATTCCCACAAGAATGTGGAACACGTCGAGCAGCGCCATCTTGATACCGGTGAACAGCAGGAACGCCAGCAGGCGCAGGCTCAGCTGGATGATGCGGCGGCGATCCATGACGAACTGGTGATCGCGATGGTGTACCCGCTGGAGGTGTTGCTGAACGGCGTGAAGCCGTAAGGCAATGCACCGGGCGGCAGGGGCTGCCCGGTGCAGGAAGGATCAGTGTTTCTGACAGGCTGCGGCGGTAAACAACACATCGGTGGAAGAGTTCAGCGCAGTTTCCGCTGAATCCTGCAAAATACCGATGATGAAGCCGACAGCCACAACCTGCATGGCGATGTCATTGGGAATGCCAAACAGGCTGCATGCCATCGGGATCAGCAGCAGCGAACCGCCCGCCACCCCTGACGCGCCACAGGCGCATACTGCCGCCATCACGCTCAGCAACAGCGCCGTCAGAATATCCACTTCAATACCCAGCGTCGTGACCGCCGCCAGCGTCAGCACCGTAATGGTGATCGCCGCGCCCGCCATATTGATGGTGGCACCCAGCGGGATCGACACGGAATAGGTGTCTTCATCCAGGCCCAGTTTGCGGCAAAGGTTCATGTTGACCGGAATATTGGCGGCAGAACTGCGGGTGAAGAAGGCGGTGACGCCACTTTCACGCAGGCAGGCAAAGACCAGTGGGTAAGGATTGCGACGGGTTTTCACCAGCACGATCAGCGGGTTAAATACCAGCGCCACCAGCAACATACACCCGATCAGCACGGCAAGCAGATGGGCGTAATCGTAGAGTGCGCCAAATCCGCTGGTGGCCAGTGTTTCGGCGACCAGACCGAAAATCCCCAGTGGCGCAAAGCGGATCACCACACGGACAATTTTGGTGACGGCCACCGAGACATCCGTGACCAGATTTTTCGTCGTATCAGCAGCCTGACGCAGCGCCAGCCCAAGGCCAATCGCCCAGGCCAGAATGCCGATATAATTCGCATCGATCAGGGCGCGGAACGGGTTAGACACAATGCTCATAATCAGCCCTTTCAGCACCTCCGCAATGCCTCCCGGCGGCGTGATTTCGACGTTCGCGACTTTCAGATCCAGCGTCGAGGGGAACATAAAACTGACCACGACGGCAATCAGCGCCGCTGAAAACGTCCCGAAGAGATACAGAAACAGGATCGGGCCGAGCGCGGTTTTCCTGCCTTTGGGATGATTGGTAATGGAGGCGGTCACCAGCACTAACACCAGCAACGGCGCGACGGCTTTCAGCGCGCCGACAAACAGGCTGCCGAGCAGACCTGCTGTTTGTGCCACTTCAGGCGCCAGTGCCGCGAGGATGATACCGGCGATTAAGCCGACCAGAATTTGCATCACCAGACTGCTGTCGGTGAAGCGTTTTACAAATGACGGAGAGGATGGTGTTTGCATGATTTTCCCTTTTTTATACGTTATCACCGTTCGTGTCCTGAACGGCGAAGCAGGAGACTAGCAGAATCTAGCTCAAAAAATAACGGGCGCTTGTTAGCGCCCGCCTGATGACAGTATTTTGCGATCGATGCCCGCTTATTTTTTGGATTTTGCGAGGTCAGCCCGACGGTTCACCCAGGTGTTAATCAGCAAGGTGATGATCAGTATCGACGCGATCACGCCCAGCGATATTCCCACCGGAATGTGGAACACATCGAGCAGCAGCATCTTGATACCGATGAAAATCAGGATCACCGCCAGACCGTATTTCAGCATCGAGAAACGCTCTGCCACGCCCGCCAGCAGGAAGTACATCGCACGCAGGCCGAGGATCGCAAACAGGTTAGACGTCAGCACGATGAACGGGTCGGTGGTCACCGCGAAAATAGCCGGGATACTGTCGACCGCGAAAATCACGTCACTCAGTTCGACCATGATCAGCACCAGCAGCAGCGGTGTGGCGAACAGAATACCGTTACGGCGCACGAAGAATTTCTCGCCCTGCAATTCGTCGGTCATACGCATTTTACTGCGCAGCCAGCGGATCATCGGCTTTTCGCCCACTTCGCCGTCATCTTCTTTCGCCAGCGCCATCTTGATACCGGTGAACAGCAGGAACGCGCCGAACACATACAAAATCCAGCTGAATTGCCCCACCAGCCAGCTGCCGGCGAAAATCATACCGGTACGCAAGACGATGGCACCGAGCACGCCGTACACCAGTACGCGGCGTTGCAGGTTGGCCGGAATGGAGAAGTAACTGAACAGGATCAGCCAGACGAAGACGTTATCCACCGCCAGCGCTTTTTCCAGCAAATAGCCGGTCAGGAACATGGTGGCCTTGGCATCGGCCACTTCACGGCCAAACTCGCCGTTGAGATACCACCAGAAGCCGAAGTTGAACAGCAACGACAGGCCTATCCACACCAGCGACCACATCGCGGCACTTTTCATACTCATGGTTTGCGCGCCTTTGCGGCCCTGCAACAGCAGGTCGAACGCGAGCATAATTATCACTACCACGGCAAAGGAGCCCCACAACATCGGGTTGCCTACGGAGTTCATCATTGCGATATCCTCGAAAAAACATCAAAAAAAAACGGCCAGCGTCGGAAGACGTTAGCCGCTCATTTTTTGAGCTGTGAGCAAACCTCGCCTTCCGGCAAGGTCTCACTTACAAAGATAAGTATTCATCTTATGAATGCTTATCTTTGCCCCGGTAACCGGGTGGCTGAGACGGCGCTGCGTGAGCGCGGGTCCAGACACCGTAATGACGATTATCCGACGAAGAAGTTACTCCCCTTTGCAGTTCGCAAATTAATGCAAAATGTGTCTGGTGTCAAACATTCAGAAACATTTTAGCGCATTAACCCGCCAGCGCCTGACGTTTGCCGAGTGCGCCGACAAAGGCCAGCAGCAGGCCGCGGCTGAGCGGTGTTTCGCTAAGTTGCTGAGCCTGTTGTGCAAAATCCACCGTATCGTCTTCGGCGAGGGATCCCAGCCACGAGAGATAAGTTTTCATCACCGCCAGACTGAATTCGGGATGGAACTGCGTGCTGATGGCATTCGGGCCGTAGCGCAGGATCTGATGCGGATCGTGCACTGTTTTCGCCAGCACCGTCGCGGTCGCAGGCGGCGTAATGACGGTTTGCAGGTGGATCAGATTGGCCGCGAACTGCGCCGGAAGCTGTGACACCAGCGGATCCAGATGCCCGGCTGGCGTCAGCGTGACCTCGTGCGTACCCACTTCAATGCCCTGCGGATGGTAATCCACTTCGCCGCCCAGCGCATACGCCATCAGCTGATGACCGTAGCAGGCACCGAACATCGGCAATTCCTGCAACATGCCCAGCCGTACCCAGTCCGCCGCGTCTTCGCTCCACGCCAGATGCTCGGTGACCATGCTGCGCGACCCGGTAATGATCGCCCCGCAATAATTTTCCGGCGGCAACGGGCGCTCACCCGCCTGTAAATCGACAATCACCACCTGCTGCGCATCGATATCGCCCTGACGGATAAACATCTGCGGAAAGTTATCGTGCGCCCGACGGATAGGTTCCGGCGCGTGGCCGGTCTGTAAAATCAACAGCGGTTTCTGGCTGGGTGCACTCATCTGTTACTCCCGAATGGAATGAATCATGAAGGCTGCTGGTCTGCCGGGAACACCACGCCGGTCTGACGGCGGATTTCCGTCAGCACTTTGGCGGTGATGCGCGAGACTTCCAGCCCCGGGTGCGCGACAAACTGGCTGTCGACCAGAATCGCAAAAGTTTCTGCTTCATACAGCATGGTGTTGATGTGCTGAGGCTGGGTCAGATCCAGCTTCTGGCTGCCGCGTGGCGTCAGGCTGAGCGTCTGGCATTCAGACAGTTTTTCCATCTGCAGGGTGCCGTCCTCGCCCTGAATTTCACTGGGCAGCAGGGAGTCGCTGATTTTGGAGTGGTTGATCACCACTTCGAAATCACCGGCATACGACAAAATCACCGTCCCCTGACCATCAACGCCGCTTTCCAGCAAGGTCGCGGTGGCTTTGACCGACTCCGGTTCGCCAAACAGCGAAATGGCGCTGGCCAGACAGTAATAGCCGATATCCATGATTGAGCCGTTGGAAAACGCCGGATTAAAGGTGTTCGGGTTTTCACCGGCCAGATAGCGCGGATAACGTGAGGAATACTGGCAGTAATTCAGAATGGCTTTGCGCAATTTACCGATGCGGTTCAGCGCGCCTTTCATGTGCAGGAAATTCGGCAGATACGCGGTTTTGAAGGCTTCGAACAGCACAACGTTGTTCTCTTTCGCACAGGCGATCAGGCTTTCGGCTTCACGCAGGTTGGAGACCAGCGGCTTTTCGCAAATCACATGTTTTTTATGACGGAGGAACAACAGCGACTGCGGATAATGCAGGGAATTCGGGCTGGCAATATACACCGCATCAATCAGATCGGAGGCGGCCATCTCTTCGAGGGAATCAAAGTAATGCTCAACCGGATAATCCTCGCCGAGCTTTTTCGCGCCATCCAGCGTGCGGGAATAAATCGCGGTCAGCTTCATCTTACCGCTCTCGTGTGCGGCATCAATAAAACGCTGGGTGATCCAGTTAGTGCCGACGACTGCGAAGCGAATCATGTGAAATCCCTATAGTGAATTATTATTGGTACAACTTACCGAATATTTCCAGATGCGTCAGGTACATGCGCGTGTCGAATTCTAACTGATGATAGTCAGGCGTCATATGACAGCACAGGCTGTAGAAGGCTTTGTTGTGTTCTTTTTCTTTCAGGTGCGCGAGTTCATGCACCACGATCATTTTCAGAAACGCTTCCGGCGCGCTTTTAAACACCGTCGCCACGCGGATTTCCGCTTTGGCTTTCAGCTTGCCGCCCTGAATGCGGGATATCGCGGTATGCAGCCCCAGCGCGTGTTTCATCACGTGGATTTTATTGTCGTACGCCACTTTGCTTAACGGCGATGAACTGCGTAAAAACTGGTTTTTCAGGTCGAGCGTATACTGATAGAGCGACTTGTCGGTGGTCAGTTCGTGCGGCTCGGGATAGCGCGTCAGCAAGACTTTACCTAAACGTTCCTGGTCGATTAACTGTCGCACCTGAGCCTGAAGCGACTCCGGATAGCCTTGCAGATAGGTCAATTCAGGCATAACTGTTTGCTTTGTCTCTTATTGCCGGGGAAAAGATGCTGTACCGGTCAGCGCCATTTTTGTCACGATCGCGCGGATCCGGCAGATAAACCCCTTTTTAACTGAAAAAACGTTTTACTGATAGACCAAATTAAGGGATAAACAGCGCAAATTGAATATGAGGAGGGCCAATGAGCCAATTTGAAACCGAAACCGGTGGTCAGTTATTGCAACTGCGTCTGGAACGTTATCCGCTGGAAGAAGCGGCAACACAGTTGCAGGCATGGGAAGCGGCCGATGAATATCTGCTGCAAAACCTGAACACTGAGGCGCTCAACGGCCGTCCGCTGCTTATTTTCAACGATGCCTTTGGCACGCTGGCCTGCGCATTGCAGCCGCACCATCCGACCAGCATCAATGACTCCTTTATGAGTCAGCTGGCGATGCGCCATAACCTGCGCCTTAACGGGTTTGACGAAGACAGCGTGGCGGCGCAAAGCAGCCTGGTGCCGTTGCCAATCAATCCGGGTCTGGTGATCATCAAAGTGCCAAAAACGCTGGCGCTGCTGGAACAACAATTGCTGGCGCTGCGTGAAGTGGTGACGCCGGACACCCAGATTATCGCCGGCGCAAAAGCCCGTGATATTCATACCTCTACGCTGCAATTGTTCGAGAAAATCCTCGGGCCGACCAAAACCAGTCTGGCGTGGAAAAAAGCCCGTCTGATCCATTGTGAAGCCACTTTGCCTGCGCAAACCGCCGAACCGGTGATTGCAGAATGGGCGCTGGATGACAGTGAATTCCGTATCTCCAACCACGCCAACGTGTTCTCACGCGGCGGTCTGGACATCGGCGCTCGCTTCTTTATGCAGCATCTGCCGGAAGGTATCGAAGGGCGTATGGCGGATCTGGGCTGCGGTAACGGCGTGATCGGCATGACCGCGCTGGCGCTGAACCCGGATGCGGAAATGCTGTTCGTCGATGAATCGTATATGGCGGTAGAGTCGAGCCGTCTAAACGTCGAAAACAATTTGCCGCAGGATCTCAGCCGCTGTCATTTTGACGTGAACAATATGCTGGCCGGTGTTGAGCGCGAAACGCTGCACGCCGTGCTGTGTAACCCGCCGTTCCATCAGGGCACGGTGATCAGCGATGACACCGCGTGGCGCATGTTCTGCGACGCCAAACGTTGCCTGCAAACCGGCGGCGAACTGCGCATCGTCGGCAACCGCCATCTGGATTACTACCAGAAATTGCGTCGCCTGTTCGGCAACTGCACCACCATCGCCACCAACCAGAAATTCGTGATCCTGCGTGCCGTGAAAACCGCTGCGCATCACTGATCGCTGAATCGCTGACATGAAAAAGCCGCTTATCGCGGCTTTTTTTTCGGCTGGAGTTTCTGATATCTGATGGGGGCTTTGATTATTTTTCGGCTTTGAGCTGCAACGTACTTCCTTCAAGTACTATTTTCAGCGGTGTATCGGGAATGAGTTCTTCGCGTGGCACAATCAGACGCCATGACTCTTTCTGAAGGTCCGGCGTTCTGAAATGCGCAACCACCGCGACATACAATGCCTCTTTCTCCATGGGCATATTAAGCGTGGCACCGGCATCCGGACGTACACGAACGTCTTTCCCGGCCAAGATATCTTCTTTTAGTACGGTACTGGCCTGTGTAAGCAAGGTCTGATAATCCGTCTGATCAAAAACCTTTCGATCTTTTAACTGATATACCCAGACCTCCGTCGCCAGTGAAGCGCCTTCTTCATCGGGATTGACCGAGGCCCGGGCGATAAAGTCCAGTTGCAGTGTTTTAATTTGCTTGTAGAAAATGGCTTTGGTCATTGCGGACGTGCCATCTGAAATAGACTGGGTCAACCCGCATCCGTTCGTCAGTCCGGACAAGATCACAAGGGTCATTACTGCCGGATATCGCCACCGGGAATTAAAAGCACACATTTGTTACCTCCCGGATTTTACGATTAGGCTTTAGCCCCTGATAGTCACACAGCCGGATGGTGATAGTGGGTGTCAGCGTGGCTTGCGATGATTCGGATACGGCGCGCATGACGGCGGTGTAACCAAGCTGCCCCCTGAAACCACTATCTGCGGTGGTTTGCAGCCTGGCCGGGGGCAGTATCCGACGCGGCAGTGTCAGCAGAATGCGGGTATCAACCCGCCATCCGAGATACACCCTTAACAAAATCTGCAAATCCTCTGATAAATGCCCTCCTGGCAGCCACGCCTGCGCCACTGCCGGATTTTCCGTGAAGAGCTGCAGTTCAAACATGCTGTTGACCTCTTTGGCCGAATTACCGAGCACTGGCCACAGCCCAAGTGGTGTTTTATCGCCAAATCGTAATGGTTTAATGGCGATGCTGCGCGGGTAGTGAGGACGAACGGTGGCTTTTGTCTCCGACGACAACAAATGAACCAGAGCTATAGTGCCTTCCGCAGTTCGGGTTGGCATTCGCATATTGCCAAGTAACGCCAGAAAGCGAGACACCGGCGTGGCGATATTTTTCGCTGTCCCCGGAATGCCCAGACCAATGAGTCCGAGAAGGCGTTTTGATGTTTCGTCTGTGCCACCTTGTTCGAAGCTGGCCGGATATGAGTATTTCCGCCATATCCGATAGAACTGGGTCATGATGCGATGATTGAAAATATCCAGGAATTCCTCGACGGCATCATGTCCTTCTCGCTGTTGAGCGATGTCATCCACATAGCTGCTGGGCAGGGGGGAATCTACGCCATATAAACCAAGAAAAGTGGTTCTGACAGTCGGGGGGCGTTCAGGATGTTGCGCGTCGTACTGAAGTGCCTTGAACTCGCTGACTGGAAAGCCCATGCCCGGATGGGGGCGAAAACGTATCAGATCATCTTTTGGGGAACTGGTACTGCCAAGAAGCGGATGTTGAGGGGTGGATTGTTCAATCAACTGACAAAATCGGTAAAAGTTGGTGTAAGGCAGTTTGTCGCCCATATCCCGTATCAGCCGGGAATATACTGGCTGTGATTCTCTTTCCATTGCAGACATTTTCCTGAGGGTTGAACGATAAGAGTGAGTCGGTTAAACAAATGAATATCGGCGTAAAGTGCCAGAAAGCGGTTAAGTATCTCGCCAAAAAGATAAATATCCCCCTCACCGCAAAAACCCTGCGCTTCCACGGTGACTTCAATATCAACGCCACGCAGGAGTAACCCTTTTTCAAAGCGCTGCAGCCTGAAGTGTTCTGTCTTTACGATGGCATCCAGACGGCGCCGGTTAGCTTCACTTTCTGTCCAGTCATAGAGAGCCAGCGTATTACGCAATACTTCTGCGTTATCCATCATGGATAAAAAATGAGTGCCGAGATGACTTAAAATCTGCCAGTGAAACTGATCACGTTTTGGCGGATACGCTGGCAGGGTTGGGGGGCAAAGATTCTGGATGCTAAGCGGTACCGGCATAGCCTGCGTAGTGGTGTTCAGTAATGTGCTGAGCAGCGCAAGACGAGGAAGTTGGCCATGTGTGCCGGTCAGACTTAAGGTCAACGCTTCTTCAGCGAGCAGGCGTTCTCGCTCAAATCCATCACCGCCCAAAATCAGCCAGGTATCATGCAGCCCGGTGACTCCCGGTTTGACACGGGTGTGGTAGTAGCGAGCGGGTAAACTTCGGCGCAGCGAACCACCACGATGACGGAAAGTGCGAAAAGGAGTGTAAACCTGCTCATGCGTGCGGCGGGATGAAGTGACACTATCGACTGAATATATCTCGGTATAGGCTGCCTGTTGCCGCAGTGGTTGCAAGAGATAGTCAGTTTCCTGAACACTGATGTTTAACGGTTTGGCGTCAAGCGAGAAAAGATTGATCACCGGCACGCAGTGCAGACGTAAATGGCTGGCATCGAAGGAAAAATCTGAGGGAAACGGTGTGTTGAGCACGATGTCTACTTCAAACCATTCCAGTGTGGCAGGGAAGTCCACCTGCTCAAATCCATTGACGGCGACGAACATAAATTTTTCGCGGAAGGTAAAATATTCCAGCAACTGTTGGTATCCGCTACAGGTTGTATCACCACGTTCCCAGAGGTCAGCCTGCTCTTCTAATCCTTGTGCCTGAAAATTCAAGGTGACGGGGTGTCTGTCGACCTGTCCGGGCATGCGCAGGTAGCATTTTCTCACCTGTTGCGTCAGCGCCAGCAGCAACGCGGAGGCTAACGGAGCATCGCCATTCAAATAGACTGACAGGCATGAGAGATCAACCAATTGCCAGTTCGCCAGCCGGCTGCAGCGAAAACGCAGGCGGATAATGTGCTGTCCATCGGGCTCCATTGCCAGCGAGGCATGTGACAATGACAGGGGCTGCAACTGCAAATCACGTGTTGTGCGGTAGCGGCAGTGGGTACCCTCAGCGTCAACAGGCTGCGATATGACTTCAAAATGCGCTGCAAGCGTTTCCGTAATTTTCATCTCTTGCCAGACAGGTGCCAGTTCCACCAGAGAGAGCGAGGGAATCGTTCTCAGATAGTGTGGCCAGAGCATACTAATGAGACCTTCGGTGAGTTCCGGCAAGTCATCGTCAATCTTTTCCCGCAGTCGTCCCATAGAGAAAGAGAAGCCCTGAAAGAGGCGTTCCACGGACGGATCAGCACTCCCGGGCGTCATCAGTCCTATTTCATTTGCTCGTTCAGGGTGGGCAACAGCAAACTCTCTGGCGGCTTCCCGCAGATAGCGCATTTCAGCATCGAAATATCGTGAAGTTAAATCTTCCATGAAAACCCTTAATCTGAGGTGTCGGAGGTGAATTGTCGGTCACCCGTAGCAGACCCTGTCATTTGCAATCCGGCATCATTTGCAGTGGCCGGTGAAGAAAGGAAAATCGATTGCGGCATTTTGAATCCTTTAAGAGCCAGTAGCGCCAGCGGACCTTCTCCCGCCTCGGTTCGCATCAGATAGTTAAGAGGTAAACCATCAGGAGCTTTCCACATGAGCCTGAAGGTGCTGGAATCAATCTGCGTCACCTTTGCTTTTTCCAGCAGACGGATAAATCCCCAGCTTCCTGGATAATCGGCGTACAGACGGGTGCCTGCCCTGACACTTACCCAGCTTAAGGTTACCCGGGGTTTCCATTGGCTGTCTGGCCAGCTGAAGGGCTGCCAGCTTTCCATCTGATTAAAATATTTCAGGTTTTGCTGATCGAGGGTCAGCTCGGTTTGCATAACATCTTTGGCCGGTTTCGCCATCAGTTCAAAATGCAGGCTGGCATCACCATGGGTGAACACCACATCTGCCAGTTCGGAAAGCTGATTCAGTGCCTGGAGGAATTCCGGATCAAAACGTAACCCTTGTGCGCTGATAAGATCCGGTTCCCAGTGACGCCCCTGACGTTTAATCACGCCATTGAGATTGGTGGTGATGAAGCGGGTAATACGTCCGGTGTCGTTACGCAGATACTGTGACATCAGGGCCAGAGAGGCTTCACTTTGCACGGGCGCAAAGGGGTAGCGGCCATTAAAATCGTCGCTCCAGTCCTGAACAATAGCGTTTCGCCACTGCGTATTAATACTCTCTGCGGTGGGAGCGAGCACCTGTTGCCAGGCCTGTTCCATCGGTTGAACAAACATAGCCTGGCCAAATCCGCTCCACTCCTGACCAAGACTGGCGGCTACCAGACTGCCGTAATCACGGGTATCGGTGACATCCACCGATTTTCCCTGAAAGACAGTTTGCGCCAGTGCCTGGGTCATGGCCTGTGGATCAGCGGTATTGGTCACTTGTTGTAACCGGAGACGTACGCGTGTGATCCGCGTCAGGAAGCTTTGCACACTCAGTGAGTTATACCCGTCGCCGCCGGCATTGCCGTTCATCAATGTCATTAAGGGTGTGAAAGTGTCATCGAGTGGCCCCTTAACGCCTTTATCACGCTGATCAATGGCGGGTTTTTGATCGGAATGAATCAGGTTCTGAGCCGATTTGACCAGTGATTCGGTCAATGCCTCATTATGCTGGCCGGTTTTCCCCTGATAATCCAGCGTGTTTAACAGGGAGACCAGCGGCGATTGTCTGATGTCAGCCATCAGCGTCAGCTGATCAATAGCATCAGATAACGTGTCTGCACGCCGCCAGTGAATGCTGTTCAGAAAGCCGAGCCATGCGCCGGAGAAATCTGCAAAGTAGCGCTCAGTCAGCCGTGCTTTCAGCGCCTGCGGTGAGATATCTTCTCTGACAGGATGCTTATTGTCATTCAACACCCAGTCAATTTCATCCCTGCGGGTGTTAACCACATTATCAATTGCGGGCTGTACCGCCTCTTCCCAGGCCTTGCGGGTAAACATCCCCGGAACCACATTATCGGTGCTAAATAACTGGTGGACAGGCGTTTCACCCACCATATCTTCAAGATGCATGTCGGCGTAGTTGCGGGCAACCTGTAGCAGCATCTTCTGATATAGCGACGCTTCGGCATTTCGCATGCCAATCTGGCGTAACAGTAAGGCGCGCACCTGATCCACCAGCGTTTCATCTTGCATGATTTTCCACTGAGGATGCCCAGATAAGTTTTGGGCATAAAAGCTCAGCAGCGAAGGGGCGTAATTACGCCATACCGCGTCACTCACGCCGTTGCGCCGGGGCCACTGCTGCATCATTGTCGTGGTGAAGTACTGCGCGTCCATCTTATCCGGTCGAGCCATCATGAGATAAGCCTTGAGCTGGTCATAGGCTTGCCTGGCCATCGGGTTACGCTGTGGATCATCAGGGGGCAGGCTGAGTAAGACGTTCATCAGTTGCGTCAGTCTGGCCACGGAGGCGTCGCGGATCAGTGCGGAATGAATCTTCTCATAACGAGGCCAGAGTGCGGTCAGGAGCGCTTCATTTTGGTTCATACCAAAGCGTAAATACCAGGGTGCGCCGGAGACGGCCCGGTACTGTAACTGGCTGATTTTTCGTTGCAGTTCCTGCAGGTTAATCAGGCGTTTTTCCAGCGGGATATTATGAGCAGATGCCCTGACAGTGAGGTCGGCACTTTCCCTGAGTAAGGCGCGGTTAGCGGTAAACGACAACACGGCGGCGAAACACCAGAAAATTAATAATCCGGCAAGGGAACAACGCAGACCTTTAGCCCAGGGGAGCCCTATACGTTTTGGCCGGACGGAGGACAAGTCATTGAGGATCCCCTTCCAGCTGGCATCCGGCAACCAGCGAAATTTATCAATGCCTCCGGCGGTGCGTAATGGCTGACTAAACATGATGCCGCGTAAAGGGGCAGCATAGGGGCCTGATAATAAGGGCGTAAGGGTTTCGCGCAGGCGTGCAATTCCCCCGTTCAGTAACTGATGTGAGAGACGTAACATGAAATCGTCGGCGGGCTTTTGAAGAACCTGCTGAGTACCTTGCACCGTCAGTTGTGGTGTCAGTTCCCGCAGCGCTTCTTCCAGCATTTGCGGCGTACTGTTTGCGGGTAACAAGCATCCGATGGGTTGTGTTTCACGGGACGTCGGGGGAGATTCACTATTTTCAATCTGCCAGACATAAAGAGGGACCTGCCAGCCGAGTAATTTCGCGCGCTCACATAACTGACGGGCGGCGGTGTCGGTCAGCGACACCTGCTGATGACGGGCATCACATACCCAGACGATGGCCTGAGGCGGGCGGCGGCGTAATTTGCGCAGCGCAGAAATACGATTGCTGTCTGATGCTGAGTTGATGTTACCGCCCCATAACAGTACGGTGCCATCGGCCTCAACCCACTGCTGTGAGATCAGTTCCGGCGCAATCATCCCCACCAGCCTGGATTGACCGACCAGGACAACTAACCGGACTTTTGACCGCCAGAAACGTCCATATCGGTGGCGCAGATAGACGCTAATCTCTTGTGCGAAAGATAATTGTGTTTCGACGTCACCGGCAGAGTGCGTTTCTTTTTTCGATACGGGGTTCTTAGCGGGAGGGTTCCGTCGTGAGTTGCGATAAATAGCCATCGCCCCGAATAACAGTGCCATGCCCAACGCCCAGATCAGACTGCGCAACAACGGGTTGAGCCCCCAGCGTTCGCTAAAGAAATACAAAACCGCAGCGAGAATCGCACCAAATACCATCGCCAGCAAACTGGCTCCGGAAGGGCGGGATGCAAAGGGATTAATCATGAAATGTCTTCTCCGGGAGAGACAGTCGCAAATACCAAAGCGTCATCCTGCGACAGAACCAATGATTGCGGTGCGTGACGGTATTCGGCCATCAGCATCATGAGGGTTATTGTAAAATAGTCAGTGGCGCGGCCGGGTTTTCCCAGCCAGTACGGGATGAACTGTTGTTCCGGCACAGGAGGATTGGATGCCGGATTTTGCACACGCAGTTTCCTGCAGCGTTCGAGAGTCAGGTCATTCTGTGCAGCAATGGCATTTTGGTTATACCACTGATCTGAAACGCTTATCGCCGATGTCTGATATTTCAGGAACACGCTGGCGTTATCTGCCGCTGCATCGTTTGTGCCTGTCACAGGACGTAGCAGACGACAACGTGACCTGACCGTACCTGACTCATTCGCAGCAATTAACCATGCGATAGCACCGTCGGTATGGATCCGGGGTTCATCATTTTCTGGCCACTGGAAAAATATCAATAATTTAGCGTTTTTATTGCCGTCATTTAGCCACTGTGTCGTCTGGTCAGCCCAGGGTTTTGTCACGGCACCACTGAAGAAATCGGAGACTGCTGAAAGTGATAAACCCAGTTTTTCCCATGTCAGGGCAAAAGCCTGCCGGGCGGCATCGTCATCATTGCAGGGTAGATAAACGTCAAGCGGGTTCTGAAGCATCCTGAGGGAAGCGGCTAAAGGAGCCAGTAATTCTTCGAACAGATACAGAAGGGGAGGGCGTGATGGAAGTGAAAATCCCACCTCATTGTTAACTAATGTCCGGTGTTCAAAAGGGTGCGGGACTTCGGAAGGGAATATGTAGCTGAAATCCACGATATTAAGACCCGATTGTGCCCATTCCTGCCATTTTTCCTGATGCCATTCATTTTGCTGCTCCATACTTTCAGCGTGTTCTGCATTGACGCCGTAACTGAACAACCGCCAGCCGGCAATACCCAGAAACAGCATGGTGATGGTAATCACCGCGCCAAAGGTCAGCAGTAAAATCAGCGGATCTTTAAGCCAGAACCACAGGCTGCATCCGCCAGCAACGCAAAGCATCACCAGAAGTGAAAGGCCACGCCACCATCCGTTCCACTGAAGGGGGGCCGGATGACTGACGACATACGGCAGGGGAATATCCCAGGACATTATCCTTATCCTTCAATATGAGTGGTGGGCAGGCTGCTCAGTACTTTGCAACCACAGGCACAGATGGCCTGATCGAAAGCCACTTGTTTGCCGTCTGAGAGCCATGTGGGTGTGGTACTCACAATACGATTGACCCCATGACCTAAAATGGGACAAATGACGACATCGCCAATTAACGCGGCAACAATGCCTTCAATGATCATGGTGGATGAAGCAGACATCACTACGCCACCGCTGGTCAGTTTATCGCCCAGCCGTATAATTCCTTTTGGCATGATATTTTTCTCTGTTTAAATGTTGGGAGTCAGAAAGGGTAACGTTTTGTTAATTAATTTTTTGTAGGGTAGTAATTAATATTAAAATCACTTTGTTTGGCTTTTTGCGGTCCAGAAATTTCACCGACTCCAGGTTCTATATTTCACATTTATTTTTCATATCAGTATATTCACTCAGGTTTAACTTTTTTTCATTTGGGATATTCAACACATCACAAATTTACTCAAATAACTCCCCTAGAGCACGATTGTCATTAATCATGCCTCTGTAAACGAAGTAAGTCGTTGCCGCAGTAAAAGAAGAAACGACCAAAATAGCATAGAGAAGTTGCTCAATAGTGGGTGTTTCAAAAAGGCACATGATAAGAAAAACTATTGTGTAAAACTTGCCATACATCGTTGCTAATTGCTTAATGTTTGGATAGCATGCGGCCTGCATAACAGTTTGGAATTGTCGAAATAATTCCCTTGTTGGGTGTGGCTAAAGCGTATATATAATAATTATTCTCCTCAGACATTGCTGCCATCTCTACATAATCCCTGACCTGGACATTGGTTTGACGTACCCAGCCTGAAAAAATCTTCCCATTGACTTTTCCTTTAATATAAGAGCATTTTGACACTTTTCTTTTCCCGTCATTAAACCGAGCGTGAGGCGCATCCCCGGCAAAAAACTGTAAGAGTAATAAAAGTGAGGCACCCTCGTTATCCCGTTTGATTGTCTCCGCTTCGACTTGTCTGAGGTATTCTTTTGCCCTGATAACACGTTCACGCAGTGTATCGATATACTCCCTGTTTTGCCTCTCTTCGCTGGATTCTGTAGCATTTGATGAATGATATGTCTCGTCATATTCATTTATCGATTCAGTTCGACTGGCAATATAAATGTTTAAACTGGCGAAACATCCTTCTAATCTGTCTGGATCTTTAAATTCGCTTCTCAGGCAACTGGTAT
>NZ_SJOJ01000027.1 GCF_004330295.1 Rahnella victoriana | reverse complement strand
CACCCCAACCCTCCCCTTCGCAGGGGAGGGAGTTGTCCGAACTCACACTTCAAATCGCAATACTTTTCGGCTCAAATCCTACTTAAAATCCGCATACGGCACTAACGGCTGCGGCGGCATATCCAGATCCCCCTGCCAGCCGCTCATGGAGTATCGGGCGTAAAGCAGGAAATGGCTTGGCGTGTAATCTTTCGCCTGCTGGATGTCGATCCCGCCACCTACGGTCCAGTGGGAACTGATGCGGCGTTCCACCAGCGCCTGTAAGGTGTAGCCAAATCCGGAGCTGCTGCTGCCGGTTTCGATGGCGCTTTTATCCGGTAACGAATCAGGTATCAGGTTCTGGATCGGATAACGTTTCTCATCGCTGGTGGAGGAACGCGACCAGGAGACGGAACCGCCGAGCTGCCATGACCAGTTCTCCGTGCGCTGACGGTAATTCACCGGCACCGACAGCGAGAAGTATTGCTGCGGACTGTAGTAACCGCCCTGTCCCAACGTGTAGCCGCTGAGATCTTTCTGGTAATGCCAGACCATTGAGCTGAGACCCACGGTGGCGCGGCGGTTGTCTTCGTTGATGACTTTGTAGTAATAGCCGCCCATCAGCCGTTCACGGGTGTTGTCTTCGACATTTTTACCGGTGAGCTGATGCGCACTCAGATCAGCCCAGACGCCGTTAGCCAGCCCCTGATCATAACTTAAACCCAGACTGGCACCGGTGGCACGAACACCGCCCCAGGTGGTGCCGGTACCCGGATCTTTTGCGCCCGCGAAGGAGAGTAAGGAGCTGGAAACCGGACGGCGTGAGACGGTGGTTGTCCAGCCGATATCCCCCCAGTCACCGCTGTAGGCCAGCCCGCCAACCCAGTCGACCACCGGGAAGCCCAGCGGCGTGGTGCCCAGATCCCCTTTCCATTTGTCATTTTCCCAGCCCGCGCCAAGGCTGACGCCGTTGGCTGTCTGGCTGCGGTAACGCCGGCAGTTCTGGTCGCTACAGGTGCCGAAACTCTCTTCATAGTTTCCGTTCTGATTATCGAAGGTCCCCGCGTCCATACGCACCCAGTCAGCACGCAGGAATCCGCGCCCCTGATAGACCGGCATATCCGCCTGCAACATGGTGGTATTTGCGGTCAGATCGGATTTCCCCGGCGTACCGCTGGATGTCCACGAATCCGTGTCCACGGTGAAATTCACATCCTGCTGACGGTACAGGTCATGCGCATCAGAGCGTATGCCCCGTTTCAGCCAGTCATCGGTCGCATTATTGCGGGTCAGCCGCGTATAGCTGTCGTTATCCTGCGGGGCCGTGTCGGTGATGCCGCTTGCGACCATTGCCTGTTCGTAATCCTGACGTGCCAGGTGTGGCTGCCCGAGCTGTTGTTCAAGGTTGGCGGCGTTACGGTAAATCAGTGCCTTATCCTGTCCGGCCGGTTGTGAACTTGCAGCGGTTTTCAGCGGCTGTAACAATGCCGCAGCTTTGGTGGTTTCCCCCACGTCGCGCCACGCCATGGCGACCCGACGCTGCTGATTCAGACTCAGATCCTGCAAATCGGCCTGCTGTAACTGCTGTTTCGCCTGCGTGGTATTGCCAGCGGCAAGGGACGCATCAATGGCGGTCAGGGTGTTATCAAGCTGAATACGCTGCGCCATGTCGCGCATGTTGTCGTCCCACTTCGCCTGCGGCAAGGTGTTCAGATGGCGCAGTGCGGCGTCATCACGGTCAGAACCGGACAGATACAACGCATAGGCGTAAACCTGCTGCGGATCCGCCGGGCGTTTAGCCGCCAGACGCGCAAAAGCGGCGTCGGCCTGCGCAGGCTCCCCGGCTTCGCGTAAGGCATTGGCGTAATGGTAGGTGATCCAGACATCGTCCGGATTCAGTTTCAGCACTTCGCCATAGCGGTTCGCCGCCTGATTCCAGTTCGCTTCAGCGGCGTATTTTTCAGCCTGTTCAGTGACAATGTCACTTTGCAGGCCACGCTGTTTGTCACTGAGTTTCGCCCGAGAGGCTGCGGGTAAGGAATTAATGTAATCCAGCGCTTTCTGCGGTGACTGCCGCTGATAGATATTCACCAGTCCGCGCTGGGCGCTGCTGTTATCGCGTTCCAGCCCCAACGCACGGCGGTAAGCCTGCTCCGCCCGGGGATCGTTTTTGCGCTCAACCGCCACGTCGCCGAGGCCAATTAACGCCCACGGATCGCGGGAGTCCAGACGCTGCGCCTGCTGATAGGCCGCTTCTGCCCGATCAAGCTGCCCCGCTTTCAGCGCCTTATCGCCCTGTTCGATTTTCAGCCAGTAGCTGTTGGTCTGGATCAGGCTGTTCCATTTACCGGCGTTATAACCGTCGGTTTCGGCGGCTTTTGCCTGCTGAAACAGGGTCAGCGCCTGCTGGCGGTTACCGGCGCGGGAATAGGCCAGTCCCATTGCGCCGAGCACTTCGGCATCGTCGGGTTTGGCCTGCAGGGCCTGTTTCAGTGGCGCAATGGCCCCTGTCGAACCACCATTATCGATTTGTGCCAGACCGCGAACCCGTGCCTGATAACGTGGATCGGCCAGCAATGCCTGCTGGCGCTGGAGTTCCTGTTGCGCGGCAATCACCTGCGGGCCGGTGTCGAACGTGGCGATAAACTGTTGCAGCGCATCAACGCTCGCGTTGCCCACCGGCTGATCTTTAATTTTTGCCAGCCATAAATCAGCCGCAGGCGAACGCCCTTCATTGGTGGCGGCGACTTGTTTAATCAGCGCCACCGCGTTGGCATTATTCCCCTCTTCAAATGCCATTTGGGCCAGTTGCAGACGCAACTGCACATCCCCCGGATACTGGGTGTTCAGCGCCTGAAGCTGCGCTTGTGCACGGGCTTTCTGCCCCGGCAGGCGGGCGATCAGTTGCCAGTATTCCACCGCCAGATCCAGCGTCGGCGGCTGACCGCCAAACAGATCGTCGTACTGCGCTTTGGCGTCGTCCAGACGCCCTGCCGTCGCCAGCAGTCGCGTTTGCTGGAGTTTCTGCTGCATTTCCGGCGAGGCGATTTTCAGGCTGAGCTGTGCCTGCCGGTATTCTTCAGAACCGGGGGCGACCTGTTTGATTTTTTCCAGTTGCTGCTGTGCTTTTGCCTGATCGCCTTCGCGTAACAAGAGACGCAAACGGGCGGACAGCACTTTGGGATTCTGCGGATCCATCAGTTCCAGCCGGTACAGCGACTGACGCACCAGTTCGTCCTGATGGCTGGCTTCACCTACCCGCACCTGCTCCAGCAACCATTGCCCGGGAGAGACAACCGGTGCGGCAAATGCAGGCGCGGCCAGCAGCACCAGCCCCCATGTCAGGGCCAGTCTGCTGCGGGGAAACCAGCGTGTTCGGCGTGTGTTCACGGACTTATTCCTGGTCATCATCATCAGACAGACGACGGCGGGCCAGAGAACGCAGACCGGTCCACAACAGGATAGCCGCCAGCACCACCACAATCACCGCCATCAGCGCCAGTAACACCGGATGAGTAGCCAGCGCATTCCAGACACGTTCCCACCACGGCAGATGGCCGACATAATAGGTGTCGCCCACTTTCAGACTGCTCACGCCGGAATCACGCACCACTGATACGGAGCCAAACACCAGCGCCCGCTGTTTGGCATCCTGCATCGCGGTATTTAACAGCTCAAAGCCCTGCTGACCGTTTGCCATCAGCGCCACCACACTGCGCTGATCAAAGTACGGGGACTGCAAGCCAACCACGGCGGCGACCGGGCCTTGCGCGCTGATTTGCGCACTGGCATCCACCCGCGCATCACTGGCCGGTGCGGTGTTATCCGGTAACGGCGTCTGGCGGATTGGCGTGTTCACCGCATCCCGCGCCGCGTCGATCAGCAGGTTGGCTTTTTTGTCGTCACGCATACTGTCGTCACGTAAATCCGCTGGCAGCTTACCGATCACCAGCAGGTCGGCATCGGTGGCTTTGGCTTTCGCTGCATCTTCCGTCAGCCCGACACCCAGCGCCGGATAACCGGTCAGCGCGCCGATATTGCCCATCGCATCCAGTAAAGTGGTCAGCTGAACCGGCTGCGGCTGCGGTTGCACCAGCACCAGCGTCTGCGACAAATCGGCCATGCGGCTGAACGGGAAACCGGCATTGGCAAACGCGCGCAGATCCGGCATCGCCATAAAGTGACGGTAACCGGAAAAATCGATAGTCGAACTGTCGTCAATCACCACATGATTAGGCACCGTGGTGTACGTTTCGCAGCGTCCTTCAGTGCCGCTTGCCAGCAACGAGGTGTAATCAAAATCAAAGCGCATCTGGTTGACGGCACCCAGTTTCAGCGCCGGAATGTTCAGGTCTTTATTGCCATCGAGCAGCCCCTGTAACAGCGACAGACGCAGCAGTTGCGAATCCTGATCGTGTCCGGTTTTCAGGGTCAGATCCTGCACAAACTGGTTATTCAGACTGATGCTCAGCCGCGAGGTGTTTTTCAGCTGCGGCGAGGTGTAACGGTATTTCAGCCGCATATCAATGCCGGTGCTGTTGATCAGGAACAGATCCGGCGGCAGGTTGATGT
Organism: Rahnella victoriana; assembly: GCF_004330295.1. GTDB lineage: Bacteria > Pseudomonadota > Gammaproteobacteria > Enterobacterales > Enterobacteriaceae > Rahnella > Rahnella victoriana. The sequence goes on along the minus strand of NZ_SJOJ01000027.1, from coordinate 73,425 downwards.
TGAGCGTGATCGGATTCGGTTGCAGACCGTCAGACTGTAACTGTTCGGCATACTGTTTCAGCTCACCAAAATTCATTGGCCGGTCGGTGCGCACCCAGTTGGGCGCGTCATACGGCTGGCGGGACTGGATCTGTTCGACTTTATCGACGCCAATCGTTTCGCCACGGAACAGGATATTGCCCTGGGCGATGCCTTTTACCGCCGTCAGCAGATCCTGATCATCACGCCCTAAAATCAGCAGCATTTTGACGTACGGATTGTCCGGACGGCTGACCATCTGCACCACCGGCCCTTTCACCGGCGGCATCTCTTTGAGGAAATCAGGGCGCCTGTCGTTGGTGGCAAACACCACCGCGTGGCTGTCTGGCAACTGGTTGTACAGCGTCGGGAAGGATTGCCCTCGCCACTGCGCTTTGGTGCCGAACCAGGAGGCGAGGATCGCCGCCGCCTGTTGCTGGCCGGCATCCGGAGACGCGGCAAACACCATCGGCAGGCTGAGCGGACGGCTGTCGCGTGCATCAAAAAACGGTACCGGGAAATGCGCCAGATCGTTGCTTAATGGCAGTTTCTGATATTGCAGACTGAGCGAGCTGCCCTTGCCGATTTCCAGCCACAGCGTGGAGTTAGCCGGGTTTTCGCAGACGTTCTGGTAATGGCCGACAAACTCCAGACGGATGCGGTTAAAGTCGGTGATGTAACGCGGGTCGATAGCCATCTGCAGGTGATTTTTCTTACCGAGCTGGTCTTTATCGATCACCTCAACGCCCATCAGCTGGTCATTGAGATACACCTTGAGATGCGACTGCACGGGGATCAGCGACGGCGACGGCGTGAATTCCAGATTCAGGGTCGCCTGGGTGACCACTTCGTCACTGCGCACCCCAAATTCAATTTGTCCGTTCGGCTGAATACCGCGCAAGGTGATCGCCCCCGGTGTCGGGGCCACATCCGCAAAAGGTAAGGTCAGGCTGCGAACCGGCGCACCCGGAATAATCATCGGATTCACCGCGGGCGCCACCATCGGTAACACGGCCTGCGGTGACGGCGTGACGCTTTCCGGCGCAGGAGCCTGTTCACTGTATGCTGGTGCCGCTGAACCCAAAGCCAATGTCATCAATGCGGATGCCATCAAAGTCGATAAAGGAAGTCTTTTCATTGTTTTGTCATCATCAGGTTGGACTCATCAGGCTGAACGGCCAGCGGGGGATTGCGCGGAGCAAAAGACAGCAGCCAGCTGCCAAACGATTGGGTTTTTGATGCCAGCGGGCGATATCGCTTCGGCGCGATATCCAGCATGCGCAGATAACCGCGAATGCCCAGCCCCAGCACTTCACGCAGGCTTTCCATCGGTTTGTCTTCCGGGAAGCTGTCCTCGCGCAGTACCCAGCTGTCCGCCCGGGCGAACGTACATTGAATGAAATCAATATGTTGTCGCGTGGACAGCGGCAACAGCTGCATGCCGATGTTTTTGCCGAAAACGCGGCTGATTTGCATCGGGAAAGTGTATTCCTGTTGACCACGGTGCAGCAGTAACGTGACGTTGTCACCCGCCTGAAACTGGCTGGCACTTTCGGTTTCCAGCCCGACGCCGCTGTCGGAGTAATCCTGCACGGTGCAGACATAAATGTGTCCGTCAGGCTTTAATAATGAAGCAGGCATTCTGGCTTCGACGCGGTGCGCCTGTCTCACCTGTTTGGATTCAAAGGCCACCGCAATCGCACCGCCGAGAATAATCATGTTGTAAATGACCCACGCCATACTCACCAGCGTCGTCAGGATTTCTCCGGCGCTGCCGTACATGATGCGGTAAATTCCAAAGAATAATCCGGCCAGATTCAGCAGCATCAGGATCTGATACGGGCGGCTGATTTTCCAGTCCACATAAGCCTGTTTGTTCAGGCCGCCTTTGGCCGTGACGTTGAAGGTCCCGGCGTGCGGATTAAACAACGCCACCGTGGTCGGTCGTGCGATATACCAGGCCAGCACGGTTTCGTAGATTTCATTCCAGAATGAGTGACGGTATTTGCCCTGCACCCGCGAGTTGGTCAGGCTGGCGTGGACCATATGTGGCAGCACATACAGCGCGATCGCCACTGCCGGTGCGTAGATGATGTACGCATGCAGCAACAGAAAGGCCAGCGGCGCAGTAAGGAAGATCAGCCGCGGGATACCGGCCAGAAAGTGCAGCATGGCATTGGCATAACATAACCGTTGCGCCAGTTTCAGCCCTTTGCCGAACAGCGGGTTATCGAGACGGAAAATCTGCACCATGCCGCGCGCCCAGCGGATGCGCTGGCTGACATGCGCGGAGAGGCTTTCAGTCGCCAGCCCCGCCGCCTGCGGAATGCGGATATACGCCGAGCTGTAACCGTGCCGGTGCATACGCAAGGACGTATGGGCATCTTCGGTCACGGTTTCCACGGCGATGCCGCCGATTTCATCGAGAACGTCACGGCGCAACACCGCGCAGGATCCGCAGAAGAAGCTGGCATCCCACAAGTCATTGCCGTCCTGCACCAGCCCGTAGAACAGTTCGCCTTCATTCGGCGTGCGGCGCATACGCCCAAGATTACGCTCGAACGGATCCGGCGAGAAAAAGTGATGCGGCGTCTGCAACATGCTGAGTTTTTTATCTTTAAAGAACCAGCCGACGGTCAGTTGCAGGAAAGAGCGCGTCGGGACGTGGTCGCAGTCAAAAATTGCCACCAACTGGCCGGTGGCCTGTTTCAGCGCATTGTTGATATTCCCTGCTTTGGCGTGTTCATGGGTTTCGCGGGCAATGTATTTCACCCCGATTTCATGAGCAAAATCGGCAAACTCCTGCCGGTCGCCGTCATCAAGCAGATAAATAGTCAGTTTTTCACGCGGCCAGTCCAGCCCCAGTGCCGCATACAGGGTCGGTTTCACCACGCTGAGATCTTCGTTGTAAGTCGGGATCAGCAGATCTACCGTCGGCCATGTTGAGACATCCGCAGGCATCGGCACCGGTTTACGGTTCAGCGGCCAGATGGTCTGGATATAACCCAGCACCAGCACCGTCCAGGAATAGGTTTCCGCGCCCAGCAGCAGCAGGCCGCAAATCAGGCTCAGCGGATCGTCCCAGTTCAGCGTCGAGGTATAACGCCACCACAGATAGCGGCAGGAAATGGTCAGCGACAGGACAATCATCATCAGCGCAGGGAAGCGGCCGGGAATGCGGCGGATGATCATCGCGATACTCCACAGCAGCACCACGAAAACAAACTGCGCGATATAGCCAAACGGCTGAGAAATACAGAACATCGCCAGCGTAAAGGCGACAAGCCCTGCCAGCAACATCAGCAGGCGTTTACCGAGACGGCTCATTTTGCCAATGCGCCGCGTGACGCGCTTTTCCAGCGGATTCTGCGTCACCTGTTTCGGCAGGGATTCCAGCCAGCGGTGCGCCCTTTCGCGTAACCGTTGCGGCCAGCGGGTATAGACAAAACGCTCGCGCACGCCTTCAGACGGCAAAATCACCAGCAGCCACAGGCTCTGCACCAGATAACGCAGCGGATCAGCCAGACGCGGACGCGACGGCGAAATATGCGGATACCAGCGGGTGCGTTGTGCGCTGACGCGCTGCCAGACCGGCGATTCAAATCGCAGAAACAGCCAGCACAGCGCCACACAAACAATCATGGTACCGGCGGCAAATCGTGAGGACTGGCTGGCACGATAACGCCGGTAGCGGTTTTGTAATTCGGCCACCACCGGCGGGACCAGAAACAGGTTCAGCACGCGGTTCATTTTTCCGGACTCCGCGACGCATTTTTGACGCCACGCAGATTCAGCAGAAACCAGTTAGCCAGCGTGTTTATCTCACGGCTGATTTTGCTGTTATCTTTCCATTCCCCGACCGGTTGTTTTGCGGCCAGCGACTCCGCCATGGCTTCATCACGGTGTAAAATCACCGGGATTAACGCTGGCAAGGTTTCCTGCCACAGCAGCAGAATATCCTGTTGTAACTGGCTGGAAGGAATGAACTGATTCAGCAAATAGCGGCCGTTTTCCGGTAAGGCATGCTGATGCAAACGGAGATGCGACTGGGTATCGGCGTGGATCAGCATTACCGTGCTGTCGGCAATATTTTGCGCAGGCACAGGATCAGCCGCCGGAGAATCAATCAGGATCCAGTCGTAAACACCGGTGTTTTTAAGCTGAGTGATGGCGGTTTGCCAGTCGAAAGCGGACGCAAGCGTCGCGTCAGGAGAAAGGTGTCCGTAGGGTAAAAAATCAAGATGGGAATGATAGCGCATGGCCGCGTTCTGCCAGGCTTCGCCCGCATTGTGCGCCGCACACCAGCCACGTCCCTGAGTGAAAGGCATGCCGAAATGCAAGCGCAGCACGTTTTCCGGTGAAAAGTCGATCACCAGCACCTTTTCATGTAATTGCGCGAGACCCCAGGCCAGTGCAGCCGTCACCGATGTGGTGCCTGTACCGCCACGAAACCCCTGTAAGGCAATGACCGCCATATTATTTCGTCTCCGCGCCGGATTCACTGTATTGCGCCAGCTCGGCCAGTAGCGGCCAGCGGGACATGAGTTGCGGAATTTTTTCTTTACGGGCGATATCGACGTAATTTAATTCTGACAAAGAAAAAAGGTGACTCAGCGCAAAGAAATCGTCGTCTTTCGCGGGCCCAGAATCATCTGAGTCGACAATATTGGCTTCCACCTGTTTTCCTCCCGGCTTCAATCTAATTACTGATACCTGAAACAATGCAAATTGCCGTGACGGCCTAGGCATTTTAGTATCAAACATTATTGTGAAGAATTATGATTATTTAATGTAGCAATGATAGAATTTATTATACTCACATTTATCAGTGTGCCCCAAGCAGACTTTTAATCAAAAATGACACAAGCAGATTAACTATATGGCACATTCCTTTTCATTGGGCAGGAAGCAATTCTGGAATGGATTAGCCCTGATGCAGGCGCAGGGGCTGTACTGGGTCAATACTGACAGCCAGGATGCGGCTTATCGTTTGTGCGGTCAGGCGGTGGATGCCCAGCAAGGCGAGAGCCCGGTCAGTGTATTTTTTCCACAGCACAATTTACTGTGTACGTCGGAAGAAAACAGACTCTCAGACGAGGATATTCTGCTCTCACATTTACATCATTACCCGAAAAAAACCTCTTATTACCAGCTCGCCAAAGGAAAGAAAGCGTTTCTCGCCCTGTCTGCTGATATTAATCGTTTGCCTGCGCAACCGTCGCCCTTCATGATTTTATTACTTCCCGCCAGCGCCTGGCAGGATCTTAATGATAAACAATTCGCCCGCTGGATGAGCGAAATGCAAGCGTCGGCCAATAATAAGGGCGCGACGCTCCTTATTATCTGTTACGGAACTGGTATAAATGCAGTCAAAACTCAGCTGCATTTATATCATCGCAATATATACGGGCTTGCGGATTTAAAAACGGACGTCGAGCCTAACCAGTGGGGCATTTCATGGTGGCATGACCCGCTGGGTGTCGAAGCCAATACGCTGTATCCGCTGACGCCCCGCCAGACCGGCTGGGAAATTCACAAAACCGCCGCGACCTCTGTCTCTGATCAAACCGGCGATGATCAGTGGATGTTGCTGGCTGAGCGGTCGGTACTGGAAGGCGCGCCCGCGCTTTCGGAACGCTGGTTCCTGTTTGATGACAATGATGCGCTGACCGAAAGAGCCTCTCATGCGCGCTCCGCGACCGTGATTTTCGCCCTGCAGGGCAATGATGAGGTGGAAGTGCTGGCCCGTCAGGTTCACCGTCTGCGCATTCAGCGCGGCAACGGGCTGAAAATTGTGGTGCGCGAGATGAATTCGTCATTGCGTTACGTTGACCAGCGTCTGTTACAGGCCTGCGGTGCCAATCTGGTGGTGCCTCATGCGGCACGGCTTTCCAACTTCCTGACCTTGCTGGATGATTTGCAAAATCTCAGTTTCACCCGTCATGTTGCGGAAGATATCGAACTGCTGCTCGACAGCCGTTTGCCGACACATCATAAAGGCTATCTGCCGCTGCCGGTGTTCTGTGAAGTCATGCGCGATATCTGGAACCACGCCACGCTGGCCACCGAATCACGCGGGATTTTGATTTCCCTGCGCCCTGCTGCCGGGATCAGCCCGCAGCAGGCGATGTCTCTGTGTTCCCTGCGCCGTGACGGCGATATTCTGACGGTCACGGAACGCCATCTGTACTTGTTCCTGTCGAACTGTCAGGTCAGCGATGTGGAAAATGTGCTGGCCTTCCTGTTCACTCTGCCGGTGAAAGAGGTATTCACCAGCCAGACGTTCTGGAGTCAGGAGCTGGATATCCAGACGGAGATCCGCCGGCTGGCCGCGAAACCGCCAATGGAAAAACCGGTGGTCGCCGCAGAAACGTTCACACCCCAGAAAACCGGGCCGCTCAGACGCGCACAGGTGCATCAACCTGTTCCCATCACGCTCGCCGTGAGTGACTCGCCTGCGACCAGGGCACCGGAGTAACAACATGGATATTCAGGATATTATTGAAATTTTTATTCTGGCGGCAGTGATTTTCATCCCCGCCGGATATGCGTTGCGCAGCCGTCTGCCGCGCTGGAAAAACCGCTTCGCCACCCGTTTTCTCTCGCCGCGTTATTTAACACCGATGACGGCCAGCATGATCAATAAGAAACGCTCAGGCTCCCCAAAACGGACTGAGGCTTCTCCGGCTACAGGGAACTCCAAAACGTCACTATGAACGAATCGCAATCTTCTTCGCCGCGTTTGCGGATCTGGCAATCCTGGCGCGGCCTGGGTGCCTGGAACTACTATTTTCTGCTGAAATTTGTTCTGCTTTCACAGGGTTATCTGAATTTTGATGCACTGAGCAATCTGGTCTTTGCGGCCATCCTGCTGTTCCCGCTTCGTTCGCTGCGGCTGCACCGCTGGCGACAATGGATCGCCCTGCCTTTCGGGCTGGCGCTGCTGTATCACGACACCTGGCTGCCGGGCTGGCGTTCAATTGTCAGCCAGGGGGCGGACGTCGCCGGATTCAGTGTCAGTTATCTGCTCGAACTGGCTGACCGCTTTATCAACTGGCAGTGGATTGCCGTGGGGTTTGCGCTGCTGGTGGGCTATCTGTTCATCTCGCAGTGGATCCGTCTGACCACGTTTACGGTCGCGGCTTTATTGTGGGTCAACCTGAGCGGCCTGATCACCCCGTTCTTTGCGCATCCTGCGCCACCGGCGGTGGTGCAAAATACCGCCGCAGCCCCGGCAGACGTCGCCCCTTCCGGCACGGATAATACCGTGAATGGCCCGCCGACCAATGCCAATCTGAACGCCTATTTAGAGCAGTTCTATCAGAACGAAAGCCGCAAGGCGACGACGTTCCCGGATGCGCTGCCCGCCGACGCTCAGCCTTTCGATTTGCTGGTGATCAACATCTGTTCGCTGGCGTGGTCAGATCTGGATGCGGTCAATCTTTCCAGTTCACCGCTCTGGTCGCGTTTCGATTATGTGTTCAGCAATTTCAACTCAGCCACGGCCTACAGCGGTCCGGCATCGATTCGTCTGCTGCGCGCCAGTTGCGGCCAGCCGTCGCACCACAATCTGTATCAGCCTGCCGGTCAGCAATGTTATCTGTTCGACGATCTGGCCCGTCTGGGCTTTACTTCCCAGCTGGCAATGGACCACACCGGCGAGTTCGGCAATTACATCGGCAATCTGCGGGATGATGCCGATATGAAAGCACCGCTGATGTCGCAGGCCGGTCTGGGTTATGAACTCACGTCATTTGACGGATCGCCGATTTTCAACGACGGACAGTTGTTCTCCCGCTGGCTGGAGAATCAGCAAAAGGCCGGAACCGCACGTACGGCAACCTTCTTCAACCTGATCCCGCTGCATGACGGCAACCGGTATGTCGGCAGCAATAAAGGCGCGGATTATCACAACCGGGCGCAGACCTTGCTCAATCAGCTGAATACCTTTATGGATCAGCTCGATAAATCCGGCCGCAAAGTGATGCTGGTGGTGGTGCCGGAGCATGGCGCGGCGCTGGTGGGCGACAAGATGCAGATCTCCGGGCTGCGTGATATTCCCAGCCCTTCCATCACCCACATTCCGGTCGGCGTGAAGTTCTTTGGTATGCAGGCGCCGCATGCGCCGTCTCCGATGAAAATCGAGTCGCAGAGCAGCTATCAGGCGATTTCGGAAATGGTGGCCCGCGCAGTGGATGGCAAAGTGTTTACCACCCCGACCATGGACTGGAAAACCTTCAGCGCCAACCTGCCGCAAACGCCGCTGGTGTCAGAAAATGAGAACTCGGTGGTGATGGAATATCAGGGGAAAGTCTACATCCGGCTGAATGGCGGGGGATGGGTGCCCTATCCGAGCTGAGTGAAACCGGTAAACCGGGTTTGACTTTGCTCCTCCCCCTGCGAAGGGGGAGGACGGGAGGGGGTTTTAAGGGCTAAAACCGGGTAAGAGTAAACTTCAGGTTTTAGATTTTGACCTTAATACCCCACCCCAACCCTCCCCTTCGCAGGGGAGGGAGTTGTCCGTCTTTCTGCAGTTATTCTGCAAATAACTGGTCATACACATGCTGTAAATGGCGGCTCATTCTTGCCCGCGCCCCCGCACCATCTTTCGCCAGAATCGCGTCCAGGATCCCCTGATGATCGGCGTTCATTTCGCGGGCGAAATCCACTTCGGTGTAATGGCTTTCCAGGCGCATAAAGCGGCGTGAATGCCGTTTATCCCACAAGTATCCCATCATATCGTGCAGCACTTCGTTGCCGGTCATTTCGCTGATCATCAGATGGAAACGACGGTCTGCTTCGAGGAACGCATCGTTATTGGCATTCAGCTCGTTTAATTCAAGGGCGATCTCTTTCAGTCTGGCGCGCTGATCATCCGTGCCGTTTAACGCCGCCAGTTCGGCGGTCATGGCTTCGTAAACCTGCCGGGCTTTTACCAGAGATTGCAGACTGAACTCTTCTTCGACGGCGGTCGCTGGCACGGCTGGCATCGGCTGTGGCAGCGGATCGCTGACGTATACCCCGTTGCCGGTACGGATTTCCACCCAACCGGTGATCTCCAGGGCAATCAACGCCTCGCGGATCGACGAACGACTGACACCCAGCTGTTTCGATAAATCACGTTCGGAAGGGATCATCGCGCCCGGCGCGAACTGGCCGGTATTAATGCAGTTAATCAAGACATTAGAAATCTGGCGATACAGCCGTTCAACTTTCAGGGTAGGTAATGCCATTATTTTCTCCATGCTCATGCTGAATCCCAGATCTGTTATCCCGGTCACATTAATGATCGGTTTGATGCTGAATTATATGTCGGTCTGATGGCCTGACCAGCAGACCACCTGACCAGACCGCGCATTAAGCTTGAACTTATCACCGGCCATGCGTCAACTATATTCAGAGAGTCAGTTAACAATTTTAAGGAAAACACATGGAACAGACATGGCGTTGGTACGGCCCGAACGATCCGGTTTCACTTGATGATGTGCGTCAGGCTGGCGCAACCGGTGTGGTCACCGCCCTGCACCATATTCCTAACGGTGAAGTCTGGCCGGTAGAAGAAATCAAAAAACGTAAGGCAATCATCGAAGCCAAAGGTCTGGTGTGGTCTGTGGTGGAAAGCATTCCGGTGCATGAGGAAATCAAAACCCGCAGCGGAGAAGTTGAGAAACACATTGCTAACTATCAGCAATCCATCCGCAATCTGGCGGAATGTGGCATCTATACGGTTTGCTACAACTTCATGCCGGTTCTGGACTGGACGCGTACTGACCTGGGCTATCTGCTGCCGGACGGTTCGCGCGCCCTGCGCTTCGACCACATCGCGTTTGCCGCCTTTGAATTGCATCTGCTCAAACGTGAAGGCGCGACCTCTTACTACAGCGCGGATGAGCAAAAACAGGCAGCCGACTATTTTGCGGCGATGACGCAGGCGGAGAAAGATCAGCTGGTGTCTAATATTATTGCCGGTTTGCCGGGCGCAGAAGAAGGCTACACGCTGGATCAGTTCCGTGCGCGTCTGGCGACGTATGACGGCATCGATAAAGCGAAACTGCGTGAAAATATGGCGCACTTCCTGCGCAGCATTGTGCCGGTTGCCGAGCAGTGCGGTTTAAGTCTGGCGGTTCACCCGGATGATCCGCCGCGCCCTATTCTCGGCCTGCCGCGTATTATCTCCACCATTGAAGATATGCAATGGCTGAAAGAAACCGTCGACAGCATCCACAATGGTTTCTGCTTCTGCACCGGTTCTTACGGCGTGCGCGAAGATAACGATCTGGTGAAGATGATGTCCACCTACGCCGATCGCGTGCACTTTATCCATCTGCGCGCCACCCAGCGCGAAGACGTCCCGGGCAGCTTCCATGAAGCCGACCATCTGGACGGTGATGTTGATATGGTGGCGGTGATCAAAGCGATTCTGACCGAAGAACAAACCCGTCGCCGCGCCGGTAATCTGCGCGCCATTCCGATGCGTCCGGATCACGGCCATCAGATGCTGGATGATTTGCATAAGAAAACCAATCCGGGGTATTCGGCGATTGGACGCTTACGTGGATTGGCAGAACTGCGGGGTGTGGAGCGGGCGTTGAAGCAGAGTTTCTTCGCCGGGTAATGTTTTCTCCTCCCCCTGCGAAGGGGGAGACCGGGAGGGGGTTTTAATGGCAACTTCAGATTCAGAGTTGCTTCTGATACCCCACCCCAACCCTCCCCTTCGCAGGGGAGGGAGCAGTATGGCACTTTCACTTTTCCCTCTTCGCAGGGAGGGCGCAAAACAAAACTCAAAAATGATATGCCACGGCATTTTCCTGCTCAGGCCACGGATGTGATTTATAGGGTTTGGCCGGATAGTTGATCTCCACACTTCTGCGACGAAAATCACTCGGACTCACCCCTACCCGTTTGCGGAACACCCGCGAGAAATACAACTGATCGTCATAACCCACCACGCGGCCAATCGTCGCGATGGATTCCTGCGTAGTTTGTAACAGTAATTTGGCGCGGATCACCCGCTGATCTTCACGCCAGCGCAGGATGTTGATCCCGACCTGTTCGCGGAACAGATGCGCCAGACGCGACGGCGACAGGCAGACGTGGCGGGCCACTTCGTCGATGCGCAGTTCACCGGCCAGATTGCCGGTAATAAACTGGCAGGCTTCGATGACACGCGGATCCATAATCTTTTGCGGACTCTGCGGATCTTCCTCCATTGCGCGCAGCAACAGACGCTCCAGCAGATTCATCCCTAACTCTTCGCAGAAACGACGCCCTGATTTTTGCGTTTGCTCGATGTTGGCAAACAGGCGGTCGAACTCCAGCAATAAGGTGTTATTCGGTAAAGAAAGACGGCCGACGTCACGGGTTTTGGTGTGCCATTCCAGCCAGTCGGCCCAGTAGGCGCGCGGGCGGAAATACACCCAGCGGTGATACCAGGAATCCGCATTGGCAGAGCGGCTGTAAAGATGGCGGGCTTTCGGCGGGAACAACAGCAGATCGCCGGGATTGCAATAGAAGGTATCTTCACCGTCGAAGACTTTGCCCTGCCCTTTTACCGTCAGGTTAAGGATGTAACCTTTCATGCCGCCGGGACGGTCAATGGCGAAATCCAGCGGCCCGTCAGCAAGGATCGGTGTCATACCGGCGACCAGATAGGCATTAAAACTGTAACCCGGTAACAGCGGATTTTGCTGTTGATCCTGAATCATACGGTGATACATCGAACCTCCTGAAACTACATAGGGCTATGGACTTTTCATCTATTCTAATCGTCAGTGAAAACGCTGCCAGTAAAGGTTACTGATTTGTGAACAAACACGCGTTTTTACGGCATTTCACCCCTGAAAGCGCGAAATGCCGTGGGTATTACTTTGTGAAAGCGTTATCACAAACCCGCATCAAACGGTCTTTTTCGCTTTCTGTTTGTAGCGGTCGAAGATCACCGCCGCCAGCAGGATCAGACCACGAACCACATACTGCGAGAACGGGGAAATGTTCAGCAGGTTCATGGCGTTTTCCACGGTACCGAGGATCAGGATCCCGGATACCACGTAAGAAATTTTACCAATGCCGCCTTTCAGCGAAACGCCGCCCAGGACGCAGGCAGAGATGACGATCAGCTCGAAGCCCAGTGAGGTCATTGGCTGGCCGCTGGTCATACGCGAAGCCAGAATAATCCCCGCTGCCGCCGACACCAGACCGGACAGCACAAAGATGATGATTTTGGTGCGTACCACCGGCACACCGGCCAGACGCGCGGCATCTTCATTACCGCCAATCGCCAGCGTGTTGCGCCCGAAAGTGGTTTTGTTCAGCAGCAGACCAAAGATGATCAGGCAGCCGACAGTCAGCCAGATTGGCGCAGGCAGCCCCAGCCAGTTGGCATAACCCAGTGTGAAGAAACGCTCATCTTCGATACCAACCGCTTTACCGTCCGAAATGATGTACGCCAGACCGCGCACAATCTGCATGGTGGCAAGCGTGGTGATCAGCGCATTGATTTTGAGACGCGCGATAACAAAACCGTTGAGCAAACCGGTCAGCATCCCGAGCAGCAAACCCGCACCCACGCCGATCCACAGGCTTTCGGTCATGTTGATCACCACGGCGGTGGTGACACCCGCGCAGGCAATCACCGAGGCCACGGACAGGTCGAAGTCACCGGAAGCCAGACAGAACAGCATCCCGCAGGCCACCATGCCGGACATCGAAATCGCCAGCCCCAGCCCTTTCATGTTGATGAAGGAACTGAAATTTGGCACGAAAATGGTACAGGCGATAAACAGCACGGCGAACACCACTAACATGCCGTAGCTGTCCCAGATACGCATCAGACCTTGCCCGCCACGGGAAGCGGCTGAAGGTTGATCCGGTTTGGCTGAATTGGTTGTCATACTCGACATAATATTTTTGCTCCTCAGTCAGGCAGCGTCAGGGGCAGAATCAAGGTCTGGCGTTCGCAACATGGCGAGCCCCAGTGCTTTTTCTTCGGTGGCGTCGTCATGCAACAGTTCGCCGGAGATTGCGCCTTCGCGCATCACCACAATTCTGTCGGCCAGACCCAGCACTTCCGGTAAATCACTGGATGCAAACAGCACCGCGATGCCTTGTTTTGCCAGTGCGTAAATCACGTTGTAGATTTCATGCTTGGCACCGACGTCGATCCCGCGCGTCGGTTCATCCAGCAAAATGACTTTCATTTCTTCCGACAACCAGCGGCCAAGAATGGCTTTTTGTTGGTTACCGCCGGAAAGATTCATAATCAGCTGCTGGTCGCTGGGGGTTTTGATATTCAGCGCATCGATGTGTTTACGCGCGTTTTTCGCCTCCCAGGCGTTGTTGATCAGACACCCCGCTTTCACCGTTTTGCGGCGGGCGCTGATGTTGATGTTGTCGCGCACGGAGTGCACCGGAATGATGCCATCGGCTTTGCGGTCTTCCGGGCAAAGCATGATGCCCTGACGGATCGCATCTGCCGGTTTACGGATGTTCAGCACCGCGCCATCCAGCCGGACGGTGCCGCCGGTAATGCGCGTGCCGCCAAACAATCCCTTCATTAACTCACTGCGCCCGGCCCCCACCAGCCCGAACAGGCCGACGATTTCCCCCTGACGTACGGTCAGGCTAACCGGCGTTCTCACGCCCGGCGCTTTCACCTCATTCAGTTCCAGACGAATGTCGCCGTGCGGACGCGGCGCATAGCCATAAATGTCATCCAGGTTACGGCCTACCATCGCCTGCACCAGCTTGCTGTTATCCACCTGAGACATATCATCAAAGGTGCGCACATAGCGTCCGTCTTTGAAAACCGTGACAGCGTCACTTAATGCAAAGATTTCTTCCATACGGTGTGAGACATACAAAATGACGCGCCCTTCTGCCCGTAACTCACGGATAACGCGGAACAATTGTTCAATTTCACGGGCAGACAGCGAGCTGGTTGGCTCATCGAAGGCAATGATTTTGGCATTGCGCGCCAGTGCCTTGGCGATTTCCACCATCTGCCACTGGCCGATGGAAAGGTATTTCAGCGGCGTATCCGGATCGATATCCAGCCCGAGATGTTCGAGCTGAAGTTTGGTTTCATAGCGCAGCAATTTACGGTTTACGAAACCGTGTTTACTTGGCAACTGGCCGAGGTAAATGTTCTCTGCCACCGTCATTTCCGGCACCAGATGCAGTTCCTGATAAATGATGGCCACACCGGCATCGAGCGCATCCGTGGTATGGCTGAACGCGACCGGCTGGCCTTTGATATGAATACTGCCCTGCGAAGGCTGATAGTTCCCGCTGAGGATCTTCAGCAGCGTGGATTTACCCGCGCCGTTTTCGCCCATCAGCGCATGAATTTGACCGGCGTAACAATTGAATGAAATACCGTCCAGCGCTTTCACGCCCGGAAAAGTTTTGCCAATGTCATGGAATTCCAGATACGGCCTGGCCGCATCAAACTCCGTCAGTGACGGTGTCAGCAAAGGCGTCTTATTATCGAAAGATTGCTGAGTCATAGTGGCTACCTGGAAGTTGAGTAAGTATGGATGCACGCCACTGCACAACAGAAAGCAGTTCGTAAAACTTCCTGTCGTCCGCCATGCAGCAGCGTTATCTAATGCTCGTTTAACTCGCTATTCCTCTAAATCATTCGGGTTGCAGGAAGGCGGCAAGTTCGTGAATCCCCGGGAGCTTACATAAGTAAGTGACCGGGGTGAGCGAACGCAGTCAACGCATCTGCAGCCCGAAGGATGACGAGGAAATTACATTAAGCCTTTCTTCTTCAGCTCATCTTTGAAGTTATCGCGGGTGATCAGCACAACATCCGTCACTTCGGTAAATTTCGGTGGTTCAACGCCTTTGGTTACCCATTCGTTCAGCATCTGGATACTTTTATAACCGTGGATATCCGGGCTGGGTAACAGGGAACCGTAGAAGCCGGTTTGCGCGCTTTTTGACAGCTCATTGACCGCATCCACACCGTTGATGCCGATGCCGATCACGTTAGCGGCTTTAAAGCCCTGACCTTCTGTTGCACGCACGCCACCCAATACGGTGTTGTCGTTCATGCCGATGATCAGCCAGTTTTTCACTTCAGGATGCTGCACTAACAGCGAGTTACCGGCATCCAGTGCGCCCGGGATATCGTTAGATTTGGTGGGCACTTTGTAGATTTGTTTTTCCGGGAAGCCAGCCGCTTTCAGCGCGTCCATGGAACCGGAAGTACGACGACGTGCGGTGTCCAGCTCATCGGCAGTAATCGCCATTACGCCGGTATCAGCAGCTTTCCAGCCACGTTTTTGCATTTCTTTATACAGTTCCTGCCCCTGACGCTCACCGATTTTGGTCGCGGCCATCATCACTAATGGCACTTCTTCCATTGGCTTGCCTTTGGCATTCACGAACTGGTCATCCACCTGGATCACTTTCATGTCATAGCTGCGCGCTTTCGCCATGATGGCTGGCCCGAGACGCGGATCCGGCGTACAGATGACAAACCCTTTCGCGCCATTGGCCGCCAGACTGTCGATCGCGTTCAGGGTTTTTTCACCATCCGGCACGGCGATTTTGATCACGTCGAAATGCAGATCTTTCCCGGCTTTATCTGCGAAACGCCATTCAGTCTGGAACCACGGCTCTTCCGGTTGCTTGACCAGGAAGCCAAGCTTCGGATTCTCAGCCGCCATAGCTGAATGTGACATAAGGGCAGCTAACCCGACCGCCGCTAATGCCTTAGTGAATTTATGCATGATGTTCTCCGACTTTTATTGTTGTTTTTCACAATCGCAGTCCGAAATCTGGTGGTTTTGCGCAATCATGAAAACGTTATCAGTAGCGTAAGGAAACAAAGTGAATGTGCGGCGAAGTCCTGTCTGTAGCGGATTGACGTCACACTTTCTTGTAAGACGGGTTAAGTTTTAGCGGTAATTTTGCAAAGGAATGTAGAGCGTTATCACACGGCAGGAAAACAGCAGGATTGTGCATAGATATAGCGATTTTAGCCAAACGCTAACATTTGACCAACCTCACAGAAACATCACGGGGAGCAGATTTGTGCATACTTCCAGCTAACGCCTCCTCACTCCCTTTTTTCCATCCTCCTACTGTTAGAGCAATTCGATTCGCCGCCGTAATGACTACGGCAAACCTGAAGGAGTGAGAAAGAATGACGCAAGGTGCGATTGCTCTTGGTCTTGATTTTGGCAGCGATTCCGTCCGTGCCCTGGCAGTGGATTGCCAGACCGGTGCCGAGATGGAAACCGACGTGGTGTACTACCCGCGCTGGAATGAAGGTCGCTATTGTGAAGCGGCAAAAAATCAGTTCCGCCACCATCCGCTCGACTATATAGAAGCCATGGAACAGGCGATTAAAAACGTGGTGCAGCGTCTGGGCAGCGAGCGTGCGGCGCGTGTGGTGGGGATCGGCGTCGATTCCACCGGCTCCACGCCGGCACCGGTAGACAGTGAAGGCAACATTCTGGCGCTTAAGCCGGAGTTTGCCGAAAATCCGAATGCCATGTTCGTGCTATGGAAAGATCACACGGCAATCGAAGAAGCCGAAGAGATCAACCGCCTGTGCCGCAGCGGCGATTTCCCTGACTATTCCCGCTATATCGGCGGCGTGTATTCCTCCGAATGGTTCTGGGCGAAAATCCTGCACGTTTCCCGTGCCGATGCCTCCGTGAAAGAAGCCGCCGCCTCCTGGGTTGAGCTGTGCGACTGGGTGCCCGCCCTGCTTTCCGGCACGACCGCACCCGATAAAGTAGTGCGCGGTCGTTGCAGCGCCGGACACAAAATGCTCTGGCATCCGTCCTGGGGCGGCCTGCCACCAAAGGATTTCTTTGCCGCGCTCGATCAGCTGCTGGTGGAACATCTGCCATACCCGCTGTTTACCGACACGGTCACTGCCGAACAGGCCGTGGGCACCCTGACGCCGGAATGGGCGCAGCGCCTTGGCTTACCGGCCAGCGTGGTGCTTTCCGGCGGCGCATTCGACTGCCATATGGGCGCAGTCGGCGCGGGCGCACAGCCGTATACGCTGGTCAAAGTGATCGGTACGTCCACCTGCGACATTCTGATCGCCGATAAAGAACGGGTCAACGACCGGGCTATTGCCGGGATTTGCGGACAGGTCGAAGGCAGCGTGGTACCTGACATGATCGGGATGGAAGCCGGACAATCCGCTTTCGGTGATATGTACGCCTGGTTCAGTCGTCTGCTGAGCTGGCCGCTGATTCAGGCGGCCAAAGCCCATCCTGAAATGGCACCACAACTGACCAGCCTGCAAAAAAACCTGCTGTCCGATCTTACCGCCGCGTGGGCAGCCAGTCCGAAACTCGATCACCTGCCGCTGGTACTCGACTGGTTTAACGGTCGCCGGACACCTTTCGCCAACCAGCGTCTGAAAGGCGTGATTACCGACATCAATTTAGGCACCGAAGCGCCGGAACTGTTCGGGGGCTTTATCGCGGCGACGGCCTTTGGCGCGCGCGCCATCATGGAGTGTTTCGAACAGCAGGATATTCCGGTGGAAAACGTCCTGACGCTCGGCGGTATCGCCCGTAAATCGCCGGTCATCATGCAGGTTTGCGCCGATGTCATGAACCGTCCGTTGCAGATTGTCGCCTCCGATCAGTGCTGCGCGCTGGGCGCCGCGATTTTTGCCGCCGTCGCCGCCGGAGAGTTCAGCGATGTGCCTGCCGCTCAGGAAAAAATGGCCTGCAGCATCGAACGCACCCTGCTGCCGGACCCGCAGCGCGTCGAACAATATCAGCGCCTGTACGAACGTTATCAACAATGGTGTGCCAGCACAGAACCGCTGTTTGCAGCGAAACCGGCGCATTAATCCCTATTTTACCTATCCGATATTCAGGAGTTACAAATGGACGCGTTTAAACATCTCGAAGTGTGGTTCGCCATTGGCAGTCAGCATCTGTACGGACCGGAAGCATTACGTCAGGTAAAAGAGAACGCCGAGAAGGTGGTCAATAGCCTGAACAGCGAAGCCGGTTTGCCGGTCAGACTGGTACTTAAACCACTGGTCACCACGCCGGATGAAATCACTGCGCTGTGCCGCGAAGCCAACTACGACAATGCCTGCGTGGGGATCATCACCTGGCTGCACACCTTCTCCCCGGCCAAAATGTGGATCGCCGGTCTGAGCATCCTGCATAAACCGCTGTTGCAGTTCCATACGCAATTCAACGCTGAAATTCCTTGGGAAACCATGGACATGGACTTTATGAACCTGAACCAGACCGCACACGGCGGCCGCGAGTTCGGTTTCATCGGCGCCCGTATGCGTCAGCAGCACACCGTGGTCGCCGGTCACTGGCAGGATGGCGAATCCCATCGCCGTATCGCCCAGTGGATGCGCGTTGCAGCAGCGAAAAACGAAAGCCAGCACCTGAAAGTGGCGCGTTTTGGCGACAACATGCGTGAAGTGGCGGTAACCGAAGGCGATAAAGTCGCGGCACAAATCCAGTTCGGCTACAGCATCAACGCGTACGGGATCGGTGACTTGGTCAGCGTGATCAACGAAGTCAGCAAAGGCGATATTGATACGCTGATTGAAGAATACGAAGCCACCTACCGCCTGACCGACGCCGTGAAACTCAACGGTGAACGTCGTGAGAATCTGCTGGATGCGGCAAAAATCGAGCTGGGGATGACCCGTTTCCTCGAACAAGGCAAATTCGGTGCGTTCACCACCAACTTTGAAGATCTGCACGGCATGAAGCAATTGCCGGGGCTGGCGGTTCAGCGTCTGATGCAAAAAGGCTACGGTTTCGGTGGCGAAGGCGACTGGAAAACAGCAGCCCTGCTGCGCATCATGAAAGTGATGGCCAGCGGTCTGAAAGGCGGCACCTCGTTCATGGAGGATTACACCTACCACTTCAAACCGGGCAACGATCTGGTGGTCGGCTCGCACATGCTGGAAGTGTGTCCGTCGATTGCCAAAGAAGAAAAACCGCTGCTTGATGCGCAGTACCTCGGCATAGGCGGCAAGGCGGATCCGGCGCGTCTGATCTTCTCCACCCCGGCAGGCCCGGCGGTCAATGCCAGCGTCATCGACATGGGCGACCGTTTCCGTCTGCTGGTCAATCTGGTGGATACCGTTGAACAGCCACATCCGTTGCCAAAACTGCCTGTGGCCCGCGCGATCTGGAAAGCCCAGCCATCACTGGCCACGGCGGCAGAAGCCTGGATCCTCGGCGGCGGCGCGCACCATACCGTGTTCTCACAGGCGCTGGATATCGACGCCCTGCGGTTGTATGCGGAACTTACCGGGATTGAATTGCTGGTGATTGATAACGACACCACGCTGCCGGACTTCAAGAATCAGATCCGCTGGAATGAGGTGTATTACAAGCTTTGCAATCGCTGATTTATTTGCTCCTCCCACTTCAAAGAGCCGTTTTTCTTTGCTCCTCCCCCTGCGAAGGGGGAGGCCGGGAGGGGGTTTTAAAGCCAAACACTCTGTAAAAGCACACTTCAACTCTTTGATTTTTCGTTAATACCCCACCCCAACCCTCCCCTTCGCAGGGGAGGGAGTCGTCCCAGTCAGTCTTCACCTTTCGTACGCCTCCCCGACAAGAACCCACACAAACTGTCATCCGTCCGTCACATTCCCCCTTTACGCTCACCCCCACAATTAAATCCCAAAGAGGATAGTACCAACCATGATCATTCCAGCTCATACCAGCGGGAATGCGCCGTCGCGCATGTCTTCTCCTCCTGCTATCGCCATTCATCAGGTGTCCCATTTCTTTGGGAACAATCAGGTACTCAATCACGTCAATTTATCCGTGCCGGAAGGGACGGTTCTCGCGCTGCTTGGCCCTTCGGGCTGCGGAAAAAGCACGCTGCTGAAAATGCTGGCGGGGTTACTCCATCCCGCGTCGGGGCAGATCAGTTTCGGCGGCGATATCGTCGCCAGCGGAACATTCAGCCTGCCGCCGGAAAAACGTAATCTCGGCATGGCGTTTCAGGATTACGCCCTGTGGCCGCACATGACCGTGCGCCAGAACGTCGCGTTTCCGTTGCAGATGCGCGGTATCCGTGGCGCGGTGCAACAGGAAAAAGTGATCGCCGCACTGGCCCGCGTCGGGCTGGCGGATTTCGCCTCGCGCCGCCCTGCTGAACTTTCCGGTGGTCAGCAACAGCGTGTGGCACTGGCGCGGGCAATTGTCGCCGAGCCACGCATTTTGCTGTTCGACGAGCCGCTGTCGAACCTTGATCGTGACCTGCGCGAAAGTCTGTGCGACGAAATGGCGACCCTGCTGCGCCAGCTCGGCACCACGGCGGTGTATGTCACCCACGATCAGCACGAAGCCCGCACACTCGCTCACTGCATCGCGCGGATGGATAAAGGTGCGATCGTCAGCATTGACCAGACTGACCCTTCCGTTGTTTCCCCTTTTGTTGCTTAACCTTTGATGGAATGAAAATGATGAACCGCACACACAATAAAACTCCTCACACGTTCTCCCGTACCAAAACAGGCGTAATGACAGCAATGACTCTTTCTCTCGCAATGGCCGCCGGCAATGCGCAGGCGCTGACGCTCTATACCGCCGGGCCGGGTTCTCTGGCCAAAAAACTGGCCGCAGGCTATGAAAAACAAACCGGCGTGAAAGTCGATGTGTTTCAGGCAACCACCGGCAAAGTGATGGCGCGACTGGAAGCCGAACAGGCCAACCCGCGCGCGGACGTGTTAATTTCGGCGTCCTGGGATACCGCCACCGATCTTGAACAGCGCGGCTGGCTGCTCGAATACCAAAGCCCGAATGCGGAACAGGTTCCGGCGCAGTTCAAAACGCCGTATTACGTCGCTCAGGGAATTTCCGCACTGGGGATTGTGTGGAACACCAAAAGCGGCACCACGGAACCGAAAGACTGGGGCGATTTAGCCAAACCGGAATTCAAAGACAAAGTCACCACGCCGGACCCGTCGCTTTCCGGTGCTTCTCTGGATTTGCTGATCGGGTTACAAAATGCTCACGCGCAACAGGCATGGACGCTGTTTGAAGATCTGAAAGCCAACGGCATGATCATCGCAGGGCCAAACGCACAGGCACTGACGCCGGTGTTACAGGGAGCGAAAGCCGCCGTGTTCGGCGCGGTGGATTATGTGTCTTACGCCAGCGTGCAGGACGGTGAATCGGTCAAAGTGATTTTCCCGGAAAGCGGCACGGTGATCGCCCCGCGCCCGATGATGATCCTCAAATCCAGCCAGCAACAGAAGGAAGCCAAAGCCTTTATCGATTACGCACTGTCTGCGGAAGGTCAGAAACTGGTCGCCGATGCCTGGCTGATGCCTGCCCGTAGCGATATCGAGGCCAAACGTCCGTTGTTTAAATCACTGAAATTATTACCGGAATCCTCACAGGCTTCTGCGTCACGTAAAGAGGTTCTCGACCGCTTTGCGAAACTGTTCGGCCAGCAATAATTCCTTCCCGGGCTGTGTTAAAAAGCAGCCCGCTTCTGAGATGTAATCAATGAATAGAAATGCTTTCCTGCCGGTCGTGACGGGTATTGCGCTGTTGCTGCTGGTCGCGGTACCGGTCAGTTTTGTGATTTTACAGGCGGTCTTTCCCCATCTCGATACCGGCAGTTATTCCGCACCGTTCAGTGCTTTTAGCCGCGTGTTCGCCGAACCTCAGTTACAGGAACTGTTTGCCACCACATTAAAAGTCGGTCTGGGTGTGGCGCTGTGCAGCGGGCTGATTGGCGTACCGCTCGGTGCCTTGCGTGGCCTGTTCGCGCTGCCCGCCGCCGCGCTGTGGGATATCCTGTTTCTGGTGCCCTTCCTGCTGCCGCCGTACATTGCCGCGCTGTCGTGGATGCTGGCGTTACAGACCAACGGTTATGCGCAGCAACTGCTGCCGTGGCTGCATCTGAATGATTTTCTGTTTTCCCTGCCGGGCATGGTAGCGGTGATGACGTTGAATGTGTTCCCGGTGGTGTATTTCGCGGTGTCACGCAGCATGGCCGCCAGCGGTAGTCGTCTGGCCGATGTCGCGCGCATTCACGGCGCGGGGCCGTGGCGGGCGTTTATCCGTATCACGTTGCCGATGGCGTTACCGGCTATCGCCTCCAGCCTGCTGCTGGCGTTTACCCTGTCGATTGAAGAGTACGGCGTACCCGGTGCGCTGGGGTCGCGCAGCGGTATCCTGATGCTGACTACCGGCATTGAACAGCGCCTTGCCGACTGGCCGGTTGATTTGCCGGGCGCGGCGGTGCTGTCGCTGATGCTGGTGGCAATGGCGCTGTGTGCTTACAGCGTCCAGCGCGCCGTGCTGGCAGGCAAAAATGTCGAAAGCATGACCGGCAAACCGGCGGACGTGACACAAAAACCGCTGGCGGGCTGGACGCTACCGGTGCTGATACTCTTTACCTGTGTCGCGCTGATCGCCGTCGCGCTGCCGGTGGTCTCCATGCTGGCCACGGCGTTTTCGCGCACCCTGTCCGGCGGCTTGTCGGTATTAAACCTGACCCTGCGGCATTTTGGCAATCTGTTTGCCGCCCACGGCGACGCGCTTGGTGCGTTGTCGACCAGCCTCAGTCTGGCGCTGGGCACAGCGCTGATCGCCGGGGCGACAGGCTTTCTGGCCTCGTGGCTGGTGGTGGCGCGTAAAATTCGCGGGGCGGCGATGATCGACGGGTTGTCGCTGTTACCGGCCGCGTTGCCGGGGATTGTGGTCGGTGTCGGTCTGATTCTGGCGTGGAACCGCAGCTTCTGGCCGGTCACGCCGTATAACACCTGGGGCATTCTGCTGCTGGCGTATTGCTGCCTGCTGCTGCCTTATCCGGTGCGCTATGTCAGCGCGGCGCTGAAGCAGATTGGTGGCAATCTGGATGCCGCCGCACGGGTGCATGGCGCGACGGCGGCACAGACATTACGGCTGATTTTGCTGCCGCTGGTATTTCCCAGCCTGCTGGCGTCGATGATGATGGTGTTTGCCGTGGCGTCGCGCGAACTGGTGACTTCCCTGCTCTTGTCACCGGCGGGCGTACAAACGGTGTCGGTGTATGTCTGGCGGCAGTTTGAACAGGGTTCGGTGGGCGATGGTATGGCGATGGCGTCGGTGGCCGTGTTTATCAGCCTGACGCTGATGTTAATCGCCGTCAGGCTGCAACAACGGCCTGCGGCTTAGCTTTCCCGCTGAGGTTCAGTATGCGGGCGGTCGCCGGACGGGATCAGTAAACCGGCGGCGACTGCCAGCACAGAAATCACCGCCGAGACCACGAACACCCAGTGCAGCGAGGCGGCCACGCTGTCGGTCAGCGCGCTCAGTTGCTGGCTACCCATCGTGCTGCGGGTGGCTTTCTCCATCAGTTGCTGCACCGGATCGTTTACCTGTGGCAGGCGGTATTCAAGATTGAGATTCAGCGTCGCCCCCAGCACCGCCGTGCCGATGGCGGAACCAAGCATACGGGTAAAGAGTGTGGACGCGGTCGCAATGCCGCGGATAGCCGGTTCCACACTGTTTTGTACCGAAACAATAAAAGTGGTGTTAGAAAGCCCCATCCCTGCGCCAATCGAAAAGGCCGCCAGCCGCGCCATCCATAAACCGGACGATGGTGAAAGCAGCAGCAACGCCAGACTGCCGCCCACCAGCAATACTCCGCCAGTGACCGCCGTTGCGCGGTACGAGGTTGCCCGCATCAGGCGGCCACTGAACATACTCGCCAGCGGCCAGCCGATCGACATCAGCGCCAGTGTGGTGCCCGCCTGTAGCGGTGTGCCGCCGAGAACGCCCTGAACATAGGTGGGTAAAAACGCGCTGATCCCCATCATGGTCGCGCCGATGATCAGACCCCCGACATTACCGGCAATAATCACCTTACTTTCCCACAGCGCCAGCGGGAATAACGGCTCCGGCGTTTTACGCTCCTGACGGATAAGCAGTAATCCGCAGCACACGGCAAACGCGATCAGCGCCAGCGCCCAGTAACCCAGCACTTCGGCCTGCAACAGCGCCAGCAATAATGCCGCGACAGAAAGGGTCAGATAACCGGTACCGGCCAGATCCAGCTGATGCGGTTTACGCTGGCCGTCGGGCGGCAGGTATTTCACCAGAATGACCATCGCCACCAGGCCGATCGGCACATTCACCCAGAACACCACCGCCCACGGAAAATGCGAGACTATAAACGCGCCCATCAGCGGCCCGACGATTGCCGACACGCCCCAGACACTCGACAAATACCCCTGCGCTTTCGCCCGCTCCTGCGGGCCATACACATTGGCAATCAGCGTGGTGGCTATCGGCGTGATCGCTCCGGCACCCAGCCCCTGCAAGGCACGAAAACCAATCATCCAGCCAAGAGAAGGCGCAAATCCGCACAGCACGGAGCCGATCAAAAACAGCGTGGTGCCGATGAGAAACATTTTGCGGCATCCGTAGAGATCGGCCAGTCGCCCGTAAACCGGCACAGTGATCGCCTGCGTCAGCAGATAGACCGCAAACACCCAGCCCAGCAGCGAGAAGCCGCCGAGATCACCGATAATGGTCGGCATCGCGGTCGCCACAATGGTCACTTCCACGGCGGCCATGAACATCGACAACATGCAGGCGGTCAGAATGAGGGGGCGGTGAGAAGATTTAACAGCAGATGTGTTTACATCAGAATGATTGACGGCCATGTTCCCTGTTTTCTTTAGACTTGTCTTGATGAATGCACTCAGGCAGATACCCGATTATAGACAAAAAAGAGGCGCTGAGTTGTGCACTCAGCGCCTCTTCAGGACAGATTTTCCGTGACAACGTCACCGTCAGGCTTTTGCCAGCGTCTTCAGATTGAAGCTGGACAGGTCGATAAACTTCGCCATATCGCGACTTTCCGCCCGGGGCAGATACGGAATTTCCCCCAGCAGCGGCGCGGAAATATTGGCGCTGATGGCGTCAATGGTTTCCTGATAGTGTGCCAGACACGGGTTGATGCGGTTCGCCACCCAGCCCAGCAGCGGCAGTCCGTCGGCAATAATCGCTTGTGCGGTTAATAAGGCATGACTGACACACCCTTCCTGAATACCGACCACTAATACCACCGGCATATTTTGCTGGCGTACCCAGTCAGAATATAAAAGATGTGGGGTAATCAATGTCCTCCAGCCATCACAACCTTCTACAACAACAGAATCCGCCTCTTCACGCATGAAATTGAGGCCATTCGTCATTATTTCAAAAACATTATCCGGGATATGACTGGCATAAATATCTTCATCCGTTAATGCCAGTGGCGTTATTTTATTAAAAGGATAAGAAATAGAAGATGACTGCTGGAGAGTTACCGCATCTTTATTTCGAACCCCGTCGGCCAGCTCCTGGCTGCCAGTTGCAATAGGTTTATAGCCTAAAACGCAGCGATGCTGCGCGGCTAAGGCCTGAAGCAAGGCACGTGTGACAATGGTTTTACCTACACGGGCATCCGTACCCGTGACGAAAAAGTGCGTTAACATGGAATTCAGGCTCCGGGATCTCTCCGTCTTATTGAAAGATAGTCTCCGGTAAGAAAACCGCGCCAGAGACAAAGTAACGACAGAAAGTCTAGGCGATGCGGGATGAGAGCGGTTTGCGTTAGCGCAATGTTTTGTTGACTGATAGTGCGGTGACGGCGAAACGGTTATCGCTTTTTTATTTAAAACAGACAGTAAAGGAATATCCAAAATAATCAAAATTACGGCAAGGCGGCAAGTGAGAAAGTCCCGATGAGCTGACATAAGTCAGTGATTCGGGCGAAAGAACGCAGCCACCCAGAGGTAATTTTAAGTATGAAGGATATTAGCCTTGCAGTAATTTTATTAGAAGTGATCCGCTATATAAGGCGTCTTTCACTAATGCCGCCCCTGGCATGGTGCCCTGATTATAAAATTGTGTGGATTCCAGTTTAATATTTTCGCTATAAGCGGGAAGTGATTGCTGCTGAATACAGGACATTATCGCGGGATGCAGAATATCCTGAGATAAATTAAGCGGTGAGCCAATCAGCACTTTTTCGGGATTAAACAGATTCACCATGATCGCCAGAATACGCCCGACGCTCTGCCCGACGCTGATGATCACATCCCGCGCCAGCTGATCGCCCCGGTTGGCGGCATCACATACCGCTTCGATGGTCAGTGACACACCGTGCAATAAACTGGCTGGAACCGGTACCGTTAACCGCTGACGAACAAGCTCCAGAATGCTGTCGGTACTGGCGACAGTTTCAAGGCAACCGTGATTGCCGCAATAACACCGCTTACCGTAGGGGTCCACCTGCGTATGGCCGATTTCTGCCACGCTGCTGCTGCCCGCGTGTAACACCCGTCCGCTGGTGATCACCCCTGCGCCGACGTTATGGTCAATGACCACCTGCACCACATTTTTACAGCCACGCGAGGCTCCGTAGAGCGATTCGGCCAGCGTCCAGGCACCGATATCATGCTGCACATACACCGGCAAACCGGTATGTGCAGACAAGGTATCGCCCAGCGGCATATCGAACACATCGTGATAGAACGGCATACGGTGAACGATGCCGCGACGGGCGTCGATCATGCCCGGCAGGGTGATGGCGATGGCGGTAAGGCGCTCGAGTTTGCGCTGATGACGGATAAAAAACTGATCGATTTCAGAAATGATGCGGCCAAGCAGCGGTTGCGAGGCCTGCTCCGGCAGCGGCAGGACTTCTTCCACCACCAGCTTACTGCTGAGATCGCGTAAACCTAACGTGATGGAACCGAGACTGATACGGGCTGAAAGGTAGTGCCAGGCCTGGGTGTCGAGCGCGAGGCCGATAGCCGGACGCCCCCGGCTGCCGGGATCCTGAAATTCCGTTTCCAACACCAGATGCGCCTGTAATAACTCGCGGACAATCTTGGTAATACTGGCCGGTGCCAGTTGTGCTTTTTTCGACAATTCTATGCGCGAAATGGGACCAAACAGATCTATCAGGCGGTACACAGCACCGACATTGGTTTGTTTAATTTGATCTATATGTCCTGGTTGCCCGTCGGGGATCACTCAAGGAACTCCTGTTATTTTCGCGCTTCAAAATAAAGATTAGGGCTATGTTGGGGTTTTTGTCATATGTCGTCAACTATTTGATTCGTTATGTGATTTGGTGCACAAATTACGTGAAAAGGTACTCAGAATTGACTGGAAATACAGCATGTTCGGCCCTCGCCGCCTTCACTCTTCGTGTAACAGCAAATCCATAAAAGCGCGTGTCGCGGCGGTCACCGGACGCCGTGCGTGATTCACCAGCCAGAGTTCCGTCGTCCCCTGCATTTCACCAAACCGCAAATAACGCACGCCCTCGACCTGAATGCGCAGATAAGACGCAGGCAAAATGGAGACTCCCAGTCCGGCCGCCACCAGCCCGATGATGGTCAGCGGCTCGCCCACTTCCTGGGTGATAAAGGGCGTGATCCCCTGTGCTTTCAGCTGGCCGAGAATATCGTCGTACAGTGACGTGCCGACATCTTTGGAGAAAAAAACAAACGGCTGATCGGCCAGATGCTGAAAGGTCAGTTCCCCGTCGGCCAGTGCATTCAGCGGGTGGTCTTTATGCACCACGGCGATCAGCGGCTCGGACAGCACCAGATGATGTTCCAGCTCGTCCGGCAATTCGCCGTTACGCATAATGCCCAGATCCAGTTTTCCCTCCAGCAACGGCTCGATCTGCTGTTTGCTGTTGAGCTGCTCGATACGGATATTGACGCCCGGATAGGTCAGACGGAAACGGTGCAATGTACGGGACACACGGCGCAGAAACGGGGCTGAAGAGGTCAGCCCGAGCGTCAGGTTGCCTGACTCACCGCGATGTATCCGCGCCGCCTGCGCCGAGGCTTCATCCACCCGCTGTAAAATCTGCCGCGCTTCCTGCAAAAAAGCCTGCCCCGCCTGGGTCAGCCGCACGCTGCGGTTATTACGGTAAAACAGCGCCGCCCCGAGATGGGTTTCCAGTGCCTGAATTTGCTGGCTCAGCGGCGGCTGGGAAATGTGCAAACGTTCTGCGGCGCGGCCAAAATGCAGCTCGTCAGCCACGGCGATGAAATAACGCAAATGACGCAGTTCGATGTGGTTCATGGCGGCGATCAATGTGTCCTGATTGATACTTTAAACATATCGTTTTCGAGTAATTAATATATTAGACAATAACTGCCTCAGCGTTAAAATTCTTACACATTTTAAAATTAAGTTTTACAGCGCCCCGTATTAAGGACTTACAGTGAAAACCTCCCGGCGGATTTCCGCTGCACCAGCCAGTGATTCAGTTAACGACGACGAGTTAAATCCCCAAACCCCTGTCGCCCGCTCCGGTCTTAAAACCCCTTTTATCAAACGTGGTACACCGCAATTTATCCGCGTCACGCTGGCATTGTTTTCAGCCGGTCTGGCGACCTTTGCGTTGTTGTATTGCGTTCAGCCGATCCTGCCGGTGCTCTCGCATGATTTTGGTGTTTCACCGGCGACCAGCAGTTTGTCGCTGTCGTTATCTACCGGTTTAATGGCGATTGGCCTGCTGTTCACCGGGCCGGTATCTGATGCTGTCGGGCGAAAATCGGTGATGGTGGTGGCGTTACTGCTTGCCGCCGGTTGCACACTGGTGTGTTCGTTTATGCAAAGCTGGGATGGCATTCTGATTATGCGCGCCCTGATCGGCCTGTCGCTGAGCGGCGTGGCGGCGGTGGCGATGACCTATCTCAGCGAAGAAATTCACCCCAGCGTGGTGGCTTTCTCAATGGGCTTGTACATCAGCGGCAACTCTATCGGCGGTATGAGTGGCCGTCTGGTCAGCGGTGTACTGACCGATTTCTTCTCATGGCGTATCGCCGTGGCCGTGGTGGGCTTCTTCGCCCTCGCGGCGGCGATCATGTTCTGGCGCATCCTGCCGCCGTCTAAGCATTTTCGTGCCAGTTCGCTGAAACCACGCAAATTGCTGATTAACTTCAAGCTGCACTGGCGCGACAGCGGTTTACCGTTACTTTTCGCCGAAGGTTTCCTGCTGATGGGCAGCTTCGTGACCATGTTTAACTACATCGGTTACCGCCTGCTGTCATCGCCTTACAACCTGAGTCAGGCGATTGTTGGGATCCTCTCCATCGTCTATCTGATGGGTACTTACAGTTCGCCGAAAGCCGGTGTGCTGACCGGTGTATATGGCCGCGGGCCGGTGCTGATCGGCGCGACGGCGCTGATGCTGCTGGGGATTGTGATCACCGCCTTCTCACCGGTCTGGCTGATTTTCATCGGTATGATCCTGGTCACCGGCGGTTTCTTCGCCGCCCACTCCGTCGCCAGCGGCTGGATCGGCCGTCGTGCGCGTCGTGCGAAAGGTCAGGCCTCGTCTTTATATCTGTTCAGCTACTACGCGGGATCGAGCGTCGCCGGGACATTAGGCGGCTTCTTCTGGCACGCGTACGGATGGTACGGGATCACCGGATTTATCAGTCTGATGCTGATTGCCGGCGTGGGCGTCGGGGTCCGGTTGATGCGGCTTTCTGAGGCAAAAGCCGCTTAATGGGGTGTCAACTTTTAATAGACCAGAACACAAAGGGTGTTAGCCCTTAAAACCCCCTCCCAACCTCCCCCTTCGCAGGGGGAGGAGCAAATGAGAAAACTCCTCCACCTGCTCAACGGTGCAAAAAGGACAGGATTTGTTACGCCCCTGTGCAGGAAATGTTCTGAGATGTCGCACGGGATGAATTGACGCACACCGGTGCAAATGATAATTGTTATCATGTGAATTCATCCGGTAAGGCAGGCAGGTATGACAGCGAACACAGAGACTTCCACAGCGGCATCCTGCTGCATTGTCGGCGGCGGTCCCGCAGGATTAATGCTGGGGTATCTTCTGGCGCGTCAGGGGATTGACGTCACGGTGCTGGAAAAACATCGCGATTTTTTGCGCGATTTTCGCGGTGACACCATTCATCCTTCGACGCTGGACATCATCTGGCAACTGGGTTTTCTCGATGAGTTTCTCGCCCTGCCACATCAGCGCGCAGAGAAGCTTTACGGCGAAATCAACGGCAAGGAAACCACGCTGGCGGATTTCAGCCACCTGCCGACGCAATGCAAATTTATCGCCTTTATGCCGCAGTGGGATTTCCTCAATTTTATCGCCAGCAAAGCCGCGCAACTGCCGAACTTCCGTCTGATCCATAACGCGCAGGTGCTGTCGTTACTGGAGAATACCGGTCAGGTTTCAGGCGTTGTGGCAGACGTAAACGGCGAAACGCGGCATTTTGACGCCGATTTAGTGGTGGGTTGTGACGGGCGTAATTCGGTCGTACGCGAACAGGCCGGGATGGAAATCCGCCGTTATGGCGCACCGCGCGACGTGCTGTGGCTGAAAATCAACAAACGCCCGGACGATCCGCAGTGGTCGATGGGGCATCGCGGGCCGAAGAAAAACTTCATCATGATCGACCGCGGCGATTACTGGCAGTGCGGTTATTCGATCCCGAAAGACAGCCTGGATACGCTTAAAGCGCAGGGCATCGCGCCCTTTCTCGACCTCCTGGCGGAAGTGTCACCTTTCGAACGCGCACGGCTTGAGGAAGACATCACCGGCTGGGACGATGTGCGCCTGCTGGTGATCCGTATCGACCGCCTGAAAGAATGGGCGAAACCGGGATTGCTGTGCATCGGCGACGCGGCCCATGCGATGTCACCGATTGGCGGCGTCGGCGTGAATCTGGCGATTCAGGATGCAGTGGCGACGGCGAATATCATTACTGAGCCGCTGAAAGCCGGACGCCTGACGCTGCGACACTTAAAACGTATCCAGCGCCGCCGGACGTTCCCGACCTGGGCCACGCAGGCGTTACAGATTATGATCAGTAAGGCAGGACAGAAGAAGCGCACCCGACCGCCATCCCGTATGGAATTGTGGCTGCGCGGGCGGAAATTCATTCCGTTTTTGTTCGGCCGTCTGATTGGGGTCGGGTTTTATCGGGAAATCCCGAAGCTTTGATTTTTCAGGCAAACATAAGGATGCGCACGGTCAACTCCCTCCCCTGCGAAGGGGAGGGTTGGGGTGGGGTATTAAAGCGAAATCAATAAGTTGAAGTTCGCTCAAACCCGGTGTCAGCCCTTAAAACCCCCTCCCCGCCTCCCCCTTCGCAGGGGGAGGAGTCGCACCGGTTCCTCCTCTGAACAGGCATCACATATTTTAATATTCCCCCGCCTTTCATCACCCATAATTGATAAGTGTCATAACGCCCGCACCGTTATTTCGGCAAAGTGCCCGCCTTTCACTTGGATCCAAATTTAATCTCGGGGAATACAATAATGCTGGAATTACTGATCGGACTGGTGGTCGCCGTGTTTGTCGGGCGCTACATCATCAAAGGCTATTCGCCCACCGGCGTACTGATGGTCGGCGGCTTATTATTGCTGATTATCAGCGCAATAATGGGTCACAGCATCCTGCCGGAAGGCACCAAAAGCACCGGCTGGAATGCGACGGATATCGTGGAGTACGTCAAAATTCTGCTGATGAGTCGCGGTGGCGATCTCGGCATGATGATCATGATGTTGTGCGGATTTGCCGCGTATATGACCCACATCGGTGCCAATGATGTCGTCGTGAAGCTGGCGTCGCGGCCGTTGCAGATGATCAACTCACCGTACATTCTGATGGTCGCGGCCTATATTCTGGCCTGCCTGATGTCACTGGCGGTATCGTCGGCAACCGGTCTGGGTGTGCTGCTGATGGCGACACTGTTCCCGATCATGGTCAACGTCGGCATCAGCCGGGGCGCGGCGGCGGCGATTTGTGCTTCCCCTGCGGCAATCATTCTTTCCCCGACTTCCGGCGATGTGGTGCTGGCCGCGCAGGCGGCGAACATGCCGCTGGTGGATTTCGCCTTCAAAGTCACCCTGCCGATTTCCATTGCGGCCATTGTGGCGATGGCGGTCGCGCACTTCTTCTGGCAACGCTATCTGGATAAACGCGATACCACCGCGCTCGCGGACGCCGTCGATTCCAACGCAGATGATGTGATTGAAACCAATGCGCCCGCTTTCTACGCCATTTTGCCGTTCACGCCGATTATTGGTGTGCTGATTTTTGACGGCAAATGGGGGCCGAATCTGCATATCATCACCATTCTGGTGATTTGTATGTTGCTCACCGCCATTATTGAAACCGTGCGTAACCGTAACGGCAAAGCCGTGTTTGCCGGGCTGGACGTCGCCTATCGCGGCATGGCGGATGCGTTCGCCAACGTGGTGATGCTGCTGGTGGCGGCTGGCGTATTCGCCCAGGGTTTAAGCACTGTCGGCTTTATCAGCAGCCTGATCGGACTGGCACAAAACTTTGGCTCCGGCAGCATTGTGATGATGCTGGTACTGGTGGTGATCACCGTGCTGGCTGCGATGACCACCGGCTCCGGCAATGCTTCGTTTTACGCCTTCGTTGAACTGATCCCGAAACTGGCCACAAAAATGGGCATCAACCCGGAATATCTGGTCATTCCGATGTTGCAGGCCTCCAACCTCGGACGCACTATCTCCCCGGTTTCCGGCGTCGTTGTCGCCGTGGCCGGTATGGCAAAAATCTCGCCATTCGAAGTGGTTAAGCGCACCTCCGTGCCGGTACTGGTCGGTCTGATTGTAGTGATCGTCGCCACCGAAATTCTGGTGCCGGTGCATTAAAACTTCTCCCGCTTTAATACCTGAAGCATTCAGGCTGTATCAAGGCGGCAACTGAGCGTGTCCCCGGGAGCATACAAAAGTATGTGACCGGGGCGCGTGAAGGCAGCCAACGCAGAGACGGCGTGAAGGATTAAGGTATTGATCACATAAATACGATAACGAGAATGTCTCTCACAGGTTAAGCTACTGCGCCTTGAAGGTCGGGGAAGTTTCCCTGTGCTGATTTGATGGCGAAACCAGCGTGAGAAAAGCTTTTATGTCGAATAATCCGGGCTATAAACGTATTGGCGGGTGGTTACTGGCCCCGATGGCGTATCTGATTGTAACGCTGCTGAGCGTGGTATTAATGCTGTTTCTGTTTTCAATGGCCTTATTTATGCCGGAATCGCGTGAATACTTAATCACCAATTCGCAGGCGTTTACCCTGCAATGGTATTTTTCAGTGGTGACCACGCTGGCGATGGGGTTATTTACCGTCGCGGTTTTGTGGCAATTTTGTAAGCGCGCACGCGTCTTACCCAAAATGTTTATTATCTGGTTGTTGTGCACCGTGCTTCTGGCGGTAAAAGCCTTTGCATTCTCGCCAGTTACCGATGATTTGGCCGTACGTAACTTATTGTTACCTTTATTGGCCGCCGCAGTCTTTGTGCCTTATTTCAAACGCTCACTGCGGGTAAAAGAAACCTTCACGGAATAACCCTGAGGTTTTTAATGTTTATTATGTCCGGGCAATTGTCATGACCTCTTATTTATTACTTTTTGTCGGCACCGTGCTGGTGAATAACTTTGTGCTGGTCAAATTTCTTGGCCTGTGCCCGTTTATGGGCGTCTCCAAGAAACTTGAATCCGCCATTGGCATGGGGCTGGCGACCACGTTCGTGATCACCCTGTCGAATATCTGCTCGTGGATCGTGAATACCTTCATTCTGATGCCACTGGGGCTGGTCTACCTGCGCACTATGGCGTTTATCCTGGTGATCGCGGTCGTCGTGCAGTTCACCGAAATGGTGGTGCGCAAAACCAGCCCGTCACTGTATCGCCTGCTGGGTATCTTCCTGCCGCTGATCACCACTAACTGCGCCGTGCTCGGCGTGGCGCTGCTGAACATCAATCAGCAGTTCAACTTTATGCAATCCGCGCTGTACGGTTTTGCCGCGTCGCTGGGCTTCTCACTGGTGATGGTGCTGTTTGCCGCTATTCGTGAACGTCTGGTGGTCGCTGACGTGCCTGCGCCGTTTAAAGGATCGTCGATTGCACTGGTCACGGCTGGCCTGATGTCATTAGCCTTTATGGGCTTCACAGGTCTGGTGAAATTCTGATGTTTGAATTATGGGTAGCGATTGGCGCGCTGACCGCACTGGCGCTGGTGTTTGGCCTGCTGCTGGGGTACGCCTCGCGTCGTTTTGCCGTGGAAGGCAACCCGGTTGTCGATCAGATTGACGATATCCTGCCGCAAAGCCAGTGCGCACAGTGCGGCTATCCCGGCTGCAAACCTTACGCCGAAGCGGTCGCCAATGGCGACAACATCAACAAATGTGTGCCGGGCGGCGAAGCCGTCATGCTTAAGCTGGCCACCCTGCTGAACGTTGAACCTCAGCCGATGGGCGAAGACGCCGCTGCGGCCGTTCCGGTGCGTAAAGTGGCGTATATCGACGAAAGCAACTGCATCGGCTGCACCAAGTGCATTCAGGCCTGTCCGGTGGATGCCATTGTCGGTGCCACCCGCGCCGTACACACCGTGATCACCGATTTATGTACCGGCTGCGATCTCTGCGTCGCGCCTTGCCCGACGGACTGCATCGAAATGCTGCCGGTCAAAACCACCACCGCAAACTGGAAGTGGGATTTGCAATCCATTCCGGTTCAGATCATCCATGCGGAGTAACATGTTCAATCTGTTTGCCGCGCTCAAAAAAGACAAAATCTGGGACTTCGACGGCGGTATTCATCCGCCTGAAATGAAGACTCAGTCGAGCCACGTTCCGCTGCGCAACGTGCCGCTGCCTGAGCGTTTTATCATCCCTCTTCAGCAACACCTCGGCCCTGAGGGCGAGCTGTGTGTGAAAGCCGGTGACCGGGTGTTGAAAGGTCAGCCGCTGACCACCGGTCGCGGCCGCACCGTGCCGGTTCACGCCCCGACGTCCGGCGTGATCACCGCCATCGAGCCGCACATCACCGCGCACCCTTCCGGCCTGAAAGAACTGTGCGTGTTGATCGCCGCCGACGGTCAGGACACCTGGTGCGAGCGTGAATTCGTGGCTGATTACCGCCAGCTTTCAGCCGATGAGCTGAATCAGCGCATCAGTCAGGCGGGGATCGCCGGGCTGGGCGGTGCCGGTTTCCCGACCGCCAGCAAACTGGCCGGCGGCCTGACGTCTACCCGCACGCTGATCCTCAATGCTGCCGAATGTGAACCTTACATCACCGCCGATGACCGGCTGATGCAGGAACACGCTGCGGAGATCCTGCAGGGCACGCGCATTCTGTGCCATATGTTGCATCCTGAACGCGTGCTGATCGGCATCGAAGATAACAAACCGGAAGCCATCGCCGCGTTTAAAACGGCCATTAAGGCGGAGATCACTGACGGCGTGCGGATTGAAGTGCGGGTGATCCCCACCAAATACCCGTCCGGCGGTGCCAAACAGCTGACCAAGATCCTCACCGGTCTCGAAGTGCCGAAGGGCCACCACTCGTCCGCCATTGGCGTGCTGATGCAAAACGTCGGCACGGTCTACGCCATCAAACGCGCGATCATTGACGGCGAGCCGCTGATCGAGCGCGTGGTGACGCTGACCGGCGAAGCCATGGCAAAGCCGGGCAACGTCTGGGCGCGTCTCGGTACGCCGATTGAACACCTGATGCATGAAGGCCAGTTGCAGCCGCAGGGCGACAAAAAGATGGTGATCATGGGCGGTCCGCTGATGGGCTTTACCCTGCCGTCGCTCAATGTCCCTGTGGTCAAAATTTCCAACTGCCTGCTGGCTCCGTCGGAATCCGAGCTGGGTCAACAGGAGCAGGAAGAAGCCTGTATCCGTTGCAGCCTGTGCGCCGAATCCTGCCCGGCCGGTTTACTGCCGCAGCAACTTTACTGGTTCAGTAAAGGCGAAGAACACGAGAAAGCGCGCAAGCATAATCTGTTCGACTGTATCGAATGCGGTGCCTGCGCGTATGTCTGTCCGAGCAATATTCCGCTGGTGCAGTATTACCGGCAGGAAAAGGCCGAAATCCGCGCCATCGATGCAGAGACCGCCCGCGCTACCGAAGCCAAAGCGCGTTTCGAAGCCAAACAGGCGCGCATGGAGCGCGAGAAATTAGCGCGCGAAGAGAAACATCAGAAAGCGGCCGTGAAACTGGACGACGTCCCGGCAGAACAAGCGCTGGTCACGGAAACCGTGGCAGAAAAACCGGCTGAAGCCGATCCGCGTAAAGCCGCGCTGGCCGCAGCTATTGCCCGTGCCAAAGCGAAAAAAGCCGCCGCAGAACAGGAAATTCCGGTGGCCTCCGAGCCGGTGCCTGAAACGCCGCCTTCCGCAGAAGATGACCGCAAAGCCGCCGTCGCCGCCGCCATTGCGCGTGTGAAAGCCAAAAAAGCCGGTAACAGCGGCGTTGTGGTCGAAGCGAAAGAAAGCGAACTGGCCGTTGCCGCGCCCGCTTCTGCTGAGGATGACCGCAAAGCGGCTGTCGCGGCCGCGATTGCCCGCGTGAAAGCCAAAAAAGCGGCCGCCGCGCAGACGGCGAATGCACAGGAAAACGTGACAGCGTCACCTGCAGAACCTTCCGCAGACGATAAACGCAAGGCCGCCGTGGCTGCCGCCATCGCCCGTGCCAAAGCCAAAAAAGCCGCCGCGCAGAGTGAGGCGCAGGAAGCAGACGCCGAAGAAACAGAACCAAAACAACAAGAAAGCGATCCACGCAAAGCCGCCGTGGCTGCTGCGATCGCACGAGTTAAGGCCCGTAAAGCCGCTCAGACAATGTCGAACGAGGAATAGATGGCCTTCAGGATCGCAAGTTCACCTTTTACGCATAACCGCCAGAACACCAGCACCATCATGATGATGGTGATCCTGGCCTGTATTCCCGGCCTGATCGCTCAGGTGTGGTTTTTCGGTTACGGCACGCTGGTCCAGCTGACGCTGGCTATCGTGATTGCCCTGCTGGCAGAAGGCGCGGTATTACAGCTGCGCAAACTGCCGGTGAAAAAACGTCTCGGCGATAACAGCGCCCTGCTGACCGCCGTGCTGTTGGGCATCAGCCTGCCGCCGCTGGGGCCGTGGTGGATGGTGGTGCTCGGCACGATTTTCGCCATCATCATCGCCAAACAACTTTACGGCGGGCTTGGTCAGAATCCGTTTAACCCGGCCATGGTAGGTTATGTGGTGCTGCTGATTTCGTTCCCGGTGCAGATGACCACCTGGCTGCCGCCGGACGCCCTGCAACATCATCATGTCGGATTCACCGACACGCTGCTGACCATTTTCACCGGCCATAACAGTCAGGATCTGACCGCCTATCAGCTGAACATGAACGTTGATGGCGTGACGCAGGCGACACCGCTGGATGCGTTTAAAACCGGGCTGCGTTCCGGTCATACCGCCGATCAGATCCTCGGGACGCCGCTGTTCAGCGGGACGCTCGCCGGGCTGGGCTGGCAGTGGATCAACCTCGGTTTTCTGGCCGGCGGGCTGTTCCTGATGTGGCGAAAAATCATCAGCTGGCACATTCCGGTTGCCATGCTGGGTATGCTGGCAGTCTGTGCCGGTATCGCGTGGGGTCTGGCCCCTGAACACTATTCATCACCACTCGTCGGGCTGTTCTCCGGCGCGACCATGCTCGGCGCGTTCTTTATCGCCACCGATCCGGTGACGGCGTCCACCACGCCAAAAGGCCGCCTGATTTTCGGCGCGCTGATTGGTTTGCTGGTCTGGCTGATCCGCAGTTACGGCGGCTATCCGGATGGCATCGCCTTCGCGGTTTTACTGGCCAATATCACCGTGCCATTGATTGATCACTACACGCAACCACGCGTCTACGGGCATCGCTGAGGAAGAAATATGTTAGCTACAATGCGACGCCACGGCCTGATCCTGGCTTTCTTTGGCGCACTGATGACCGGCATGACCGCGCTGGTCAACCTGATGACCAAGCCGACCATTGAACATCAGGCGTTGTTACAGCAGAAATCGCTGTTTGATCAGGTGATCCCGGCTGGCGTGTACGATAACGACATGCAGAATGAATGTTACAACGTCACCGATGAATCACTCGGCACCGCCACCCCGCACCGCCTGTATCTGGCACGTAAAAACGGTCAGCCGGTGGCGGCTGTGGTGGAAACCACCGCGCCTGACGGCTATTCCGGCGCGATCCAGTTGCTGGTAGCTGCCGATTTTCACGGCAAAGTGTACGGCTCCCGCGTGCTGGAACAGCATGAAACGCCGGGGCTCGGTGATAAAATTGAAGTGCGCATTTCCGACTGGATCAAGCATTTTGCCAATCAGACCGTCAACGGCGCCAGCGATGAACGCTGGGCGGTGAAGAAAGATGGCGGTATGTTTGATCAGTTTACCGGTGCGACCATTACACCGCGCGCTGTCGTTCGCTCCGTCAAACGCACGGCGCTGTTTATCGGGACGGTACCGTCTCAGCTTTCCCACCTCACCCCTTGTGGAGCACGTGATGAGTGAAGCCAGAAAGATAATCGTTCAGGGTCTGTGGACCAATAACTCCTCGCTGGTGCAGTTGCTGGGGCTTTGCCCGCTGCTGGCCGTGACGTCCACCGCCACCAACGCCCTCGGTTTAGGGCTGGCGACCACGCTGGTGCTGACCTGTACCAACGCCATGATTTCCGCATTCCGTAAGTGGATCCCGGATGAAATCCGTATCCCGATTTACGTACTGATTATCGCCTCGGTAGTGAGTACCGTGCAGATGCTGATCAACGCCTATGCCTTCGGTTTGTATCAGGCGCTGGGGATTTTTATCCCGCTGATCGTCACCAACTGTATTGTGGTCGGACGGGCCGAAGCCTGTGCCGCCAGCAGCCCGATCCATCTGGCGGCCCTTGACGGCGCGATGACCGGTCTGGGCGCAACCTGCGCAATGTTTGTGCTCGGCTCAATGCGTGAAATTCTCGGCAGCGGCGTGCTGTTTAACGGTGCTGACCTGCTGCTCGGCAGCTGGGCGAAAGTGCTGCGCGTCGAAGTGCTGCATCTGGATAACCCGTTCCTGCTGGCGATGTTGCCGCCGGGGGCATTTATCGGCCTCGGGCTGTTGCTGGCGGGCAAATATCTTATCGATCAGCGCATGAAAGCGCGTAAAGCCGCGCAGCATGTTGCGGCTGAAGAAAGTCTGCCAAAGGGAAGTGTTCATGAATAAGGAAAAGCGCATCGAAATCCTCAGCCGTTTACGGGATAACAACCCGCATCCGACCACTGAACTGGTGTACACCACCCCGTTCGAATTGCTGATTTCGGTATTGCTTTCCGCGCAGGCCACGGATGTCAGCGTTAACAAAGCGACGGCAAAGCTGTATCCGGTCGCCAATACCCCTGAATCGGTTCTGGCGCTGGGCGTGGATGGCGTAAAGGAATACATCAAGACCATCGGCCTGTTTAATGCCAAAGCCGAGAATGTGATCAAAACCTGTCGGATTTTGCTGGAAAAACATCAGGGTGAAGTGCCGGAAGATCGCGCCGCGCTGGAAGCCTTACCGGGCGTAGGCCGTAAAACGGCCAATGTGGTGCTCAACACCGCGTTTGGCTGGCCGACCATCGCTGTGGATACGCATATTTTCCGCGTCTGTAACCGCACGAAGTTCGCGCCGGGTAAAACTGTCGATGACGTCGAAGAGAAATTACTGAAAGTGGTGCCGGGCGAGTTCAAACTGGACTGCCATCACTGGCTGATCCTGCATGGCCGCTATACCTGTATTGCGCGCAAACCGCGCTGCGGGTCGTGTCTGATCGAGGATTTGTGTGAGAGCAAAGAGAAGGTTTATGCGGAGTGAAAGGGGTTCCCTTTTAAATAGCTATAAATGACTTTACATAGAATTGAGTAAGTTTCGGTTTTTCAATAACGGTTATCACATGGCGAGGTCAGGATGGCTCGGTCTGCTCCCTCCCCTGCGAAGGGGAGGGTTGGGGTGGGGTATTAAAGAAAAATCAATAATTTGAAGTATGCTTTGACCGGGTGTTAGCCCTTAAAACCCCCTCCCAACCTCCCCCTTCGCAGGGGGAGGAGAAAGTCAAAATCAGATAAATGATTTCGCCTGTTTCAGCACCACATCACAGGCTTTGGTTTTCACCTTTTCTTTCACCTGCGTCAGCCCGCTTCCCAGATTGTTCAGATCCACACTCTGATCTTTACCGGTCTTCAGTAAACCGCCCAGACCCTGCTGATAATCCTGACTTTCTGCACCGGAGGCACTCTGGATCCCCAGTTTATTCAGCAACTGATCTTTTACGTTTTCCGTGCTGGCTTTGGAAAGCACATTGTTCTTCACGCAGTATTGCAATACGCCCGCCGCGTTAGAGGCACTGGTCGAGGTCAGTGCGCTGTCACCGCCGCTGAGCAGCGAGGTCAGGGAAGACGTGGTGCCGGTTGAACCGGATTTGCTGCTGCCGTTCAGTCCGTCGCTGGCAGCCTGCTGCAGTTGTCCGAGAAGATTATTTGAGGCCTGCGCGCCTGCTGACAGGAATAAACCGGCGGAGGCGAGGGTCAGGACAACGGCTTGTAATGCTTTCATGCTTAACTTCCTTCATTCACATAAGTATTACGCTAAAGCTTGAGCTTAAATATTCACGACATCAATAGGAATTGCGGAGATAAACCGACGGTAACGCCTTATTTGATGGCCGTTTTGGGCAACGGCTGTTCTGCTAACCAGACCCCGGCGGCGGTGAAGAAATGCTGCGCCAGCGGCGTTGCCCTGCCCGGTTCAGCGACCACCAGCGCTGCGTGGCGGCTCATGGGGGTGATATCCAGCGGACAACGTTTCAGCGCCGGATGCATGTCATCAATCAGATGACCGCGCGGTACCAGTGCGCAACCGATGCCGACATAAACGCCCTGCATCAGCTGAAAGATCGAGGTGCTTTCCAGCCGAGGATGCAACTCCAGCCCGGCCTGACGGAAGAAATTATCCAGATAACGGCGGAAATAACGGCTCGGCTCAGACAAACACAGCGGTAACGCGGCGGCCTGTTCCGCCGTGATCAGCGCGATATCCTGCAACTGCGGAAAATGATCCGGGTGATACACCACATCTACCCCGCCGTCATCGAGCGGCACCAGCTGGAAACGCAGCTCGTTGAGCGTCGAAAACTCAAAGAAACCGATACCGACATCCACCGAGTGGCTGCTCAGCGCTTCAATCAGCTGATCGGCGCTGACTTCCGCCACGCGATAATCCAGCCCCGGATGGGCCGCGCTGACCGCTTTGATCAGTTGCGCCAGCGAGACGCTGCACTGCGGCATCACGCCGATACGCAGCGTGCCGCTCATGCCCTGTTTCAGCGATTCAACTTCCAGCTTCAGACCTTCGTACACCGCGACGATTTCGCGCGCCCAGCTCAGCACCCGCAGGCCCTCAGCGGTAAAACCTTCAAAGTTATTACCGCGATTGATCAGATTCAGATCGAGTTCTTTTTCGAGGTTTTTGAGACGCATCGACAGCGTCGGCTGGCTGACAAAGCTGGCTTCCGCCGCCCTGCCAAAATGCCGCTCGCGTTCGAGATTACAGAGGTAAATGAGTTGTTTGATATCCAATTTATTGTCTGTTTCAGCCCTGAGTTATGCCTGATTGATTGGATTTTATTATAAGCCATCGTGATGTATATGACGCAGCGGATTAAACCCTGAAAGGGAATCCTGACGCTGTTCGCGGGCGCGACGTGCCAGTGCATAGGCCGGATCACCGTTAAAACCGTGGAATCCGCCCGGATAAATGCTGAATTCAACCGGTACACCGGCGCGGATCAAGCGGCGGGCATACTCAATATTTTCATCCAGGAAAAGGTCCACGGACCCGACGCCAATCCAGGCCGGTGGTAATCCGCTGAGATTTTCGGCGCGCGCCGCCGCGGCATAGCAGGAAACATCCGCTAAACCGGCGTCATGCCCCAGATAGGCCTGCCAGCCGAAGCGGTTGTCGTCGCGCGTCCAGGCGAATTCGCCGGTCGAAGGATTCGGATCCTTGTCCGTCACGGTGCGGTCATCGAGCATCGGGTACATCAGGTTCTGAAACGCCAGTGCCGGACCGCCACGATCGCGGGTCAGCAAGGCCAGTGACGCGGCCAGTCCGGCTCCGGCGCTGTCACCCATCACGCCGATATGCACAGGATCGATACCCAGTTCCTCTGCCTGCGCGGTCATCCACAACAACGCGGCATAGCAGTCTTCCAGCGGGCCGGGAAACGGGGTTTCAGGCGCGAGGCGGTAATCGACGGAGACAATCACGCAGTCATGTTGCGCTGCCGTCGGACGGGTCAGCGGCATCGACTGTTCCGGGCTGCCCAGCACATAACCGCCGCCATGAATATGCAGGATCCCCATCCGGCCCTGGCGTGTGGATTGCGGGGAAATCACCACCACCCGCACAGGCGGCGCGCCTTCGCTGCCGGAAATAAACTGACTGCTGACGGTCAGCGCCAGCCCGTCGTCCTGTAATACACTTTCCAGCGCCGCCGCCTGCCGCTGCGCGCGCATGGCCGGCAGGACGGACGCCTCAAGCACACGTTCGGGCATCAGAGACAGTAACGGACGCAGTTCGGGATCGACAAGGTGGGCAGTTTTCATCACGGGTTCCTGTTAAGAATGTCATCCCGTCATTTATAGCCTCTTGCCGCGATTTTAAAAAGTCTGAATCGTTATGGCTTATGACTGATTACGTTAAGTATTTCATGCAGACCCGAATGCAAAAAGGGGCCGAAGCCCCTTCTGTTACTGCATGCTGAACCTTACTTTTTGACCTGTTTGGTGGCAAAACCTTTGTTCAGTTTGCGCCAGTAGACCAGCCAGGTGATCAGCGCGCAGACCACGTAAAACACCAGGAACACTTTCATGGCACCTGCCGGAGAGCCGGTCATCGCCAGCGATGTCCCGAAGGCTTTAGGAATAAAGAACCCGCCGATCGCGCCGATTGAAGAAATAAAACCGAGCGCCGCCGCCGTATCGGTCACCGCTTCACGCAAGGCTTCATCATCCGTTGCACCACGGGCTTTTGCCTGATCGGTGGTCAGTTTACGGAAGATCACCGCAATCATCTGGTAAGTGGAACCACTGCCCAGACCGGCCGTCAGGAACAACACCATGAATACCGCAAAGAATGCCGGGAAATTACCGCCCGCGCCGTTCACCGGCAGCGTCAGGAACAACAGCCCCGCGAACACCGCCATCACAATGTAGTTCACCAGCGTCACACGAATACCGCCCAGACGGTCAGACAGCATGCCGCCCGCAGAACGCGCCAGTGCGCCGAAGAACGGACCGAAGAAGGCGAATTGAAGAATATTGACATCCGGGAACTGGGTTTTGGTCAGCATGGCAAAACCGGCGGAGAAACCGATAAAGGAACCAAAGGTCGCCAGATACAACACGCTCATGATCCACAGATGGCCGCGTTTCAGTACCGGCAACTGCTGACGGATAGAGGCTTTGGATGACGCCAGATCGTTCATGCCGAACCAGGCGGCGATGGTGCCGATGATCAGGAACGGCACCCAGACCCACGCGGCATTTTGCAGCCACATATCCGCACCGTTAGCCAGCGTTTGTTTATCGCTGAAGGCCGCAAACACGCCGAGTGAAATCACCAGCGGCGCGACCAGCTGCATCACGCTCACGCCCAGATTACCGAGGCCGCCGTTGATACCCAGTGCGCCGCCCTGCTTCGCTTTCGGGAAAAAGAAGCTGATGTTAGACATGCTGGAGGCAAAGTTAGCGCCACCAAAACCGCACAGCAGCGCGATGATCAGGAAGACGTTATAGGACGTTGTGGTGTCCTGCACGGCAAAGCCCAGCCAGACGCACGGCAGCACCAGAAACACGGTGCTGATGGCGGTCCAGCGGCGGCCGCCAAACAGCGGGATCATGAAGGAGTAAGGCACACGCAACAGCGCGCCGGACACCGACGGGATCGCCGTCAGCATAAATAACTGATCGGTCGTGAAGTTAAAGCCAACTTTGTTGAGGTTGACGGAAACCAGGCTGAACAGCATCCAGACGCAGAAACCCAGTAACAGGCAGGGTACGGAAATCCACAAGTTGCGGCTGGCAATTTTGTGCCCGGTTTTTTCCCAAAACTGCGGATCTTCCGGTCGCCAGTCCTGTAGCAGACGGGACGGTTTTTCCGCAGGTGTAGCTGATGTATGTGACATGTGTACCTCGGGTGGTAGCGCATTGTTGTTGTAATGATTCAGTTATGCCGCACACACTAGGTAGAGCACCGCTTCGGGATGTTGATGCAAATCAACGCAATGGCGGGTCAAAATCACCGTGAAATTGCCCTCAAATCCTTTGTGAGTATTCTGCGCCCTGCTTATAAAGTGCTAATATTCAGAAAGTTGATAGAAATATAACCCTTCCCTGTTTGCAGTTATCCTTCCACTGGAAATAAAGGAGTAATCACAAAGGGGTATAGGGAAACGCCTGCTGATCATAAAAAATGCCCACTTTGTAATAGAATTGTTCCGGCACTCACCGCTTCTTCATCAGATTCAGGAACCCGATTTCATGCTTAAACGCGCCCTGCCTTCATTGTCACTGGTCAGCCAGATCACGCTGCTGATGCTGCTGCTTGGCCTGCTGGGTATTGGCGGAATGAGCGTGGCGGCGTGGATGGCGGGCAGCATCGAAGGCAACGCCCATGCCATCAACAAGGCGGGTTCCCTGCGTATGCAGAGTTACCGCCTGCTGTCTGAAGTGCCGCTGAGCGGGAAAAATTCCGCGTATATCCGCCAGCTTGAGAACGACCAGAGCAGCGCGGATCTGCTGAAAGCGGTCGAGCGCGAAAACCTGCAACCGCAGTTTCTGGCACTGCGCAATTACTGGCAGACCACCTTGCGGGATCAGTTGCTGGCGGCAAAACGCCCGCAGGATGTCTCCGCC
The DNA here is from genome assembly GCF_004330295.1 of Rahnella victoriana. Taxonomy (GTDB): domain Bacteria; phylum Pseudomonadota; class Gammaproteobacteria; order Enterobacterales; family Enterobacteriaceae; genus Rahnella; species Rahnella victoriana. The sequence continues at coordinate 28,651 of NZ_SJOJ01000027.1, read as the reverse complement.
AATATCGCGGTATTTGTCGGTCAGCTGGATGTGCTGGTGGCCGAGCTTGAACATAAAACCGAATACCATTTGCAGCAGATTTCGCTGATCCAGCGCGGTCTGGTGGCCGTGACCCTGCTGCTGATGGCGCTGACGATCTGGTTCCTGCGCCGTCATTTGCTGACGCCGTGGAGAAGCCTGCTCGCGCAGGCCAGCGCCATTACGGCCGGCGATTTCAGCCGCCGCTATCAGCGCAAGCGGGTGGCGAATGGCGATGCTCATAATGAAATGGATATCCTCGGCGACTCGCTGAACAGCATGTCGCTGGCACTGGCGGAAATGGTCGACAATCTGGCGCAGCGCGTGGCGGAAAAAACCGCCGATCTGCAACAGAAAAACCAGATGCTGGATTACCTGTACCGCGTCAGCCGCCAGTTGCATACCAGCGTCCCGCTTGAGGCGCGCATGGAACCGGTGCTGAAGGAGTTGCAGTTGCTGACGCCGCTGAGCGGTGTGCAACTGCGGCAATATGAAAACAACAGCGCCGAGGTGTTCAACGAATTCAGCAACGGTTCCGCCCGTCAGCCCGACAGCCCGCAGGTCGGGGAACATGCCGGAGAAAGCGGCGAATCCCTGAGCTGGAGCCTGCGCGACGATCGCGAGAATTACGGCGTATTGCTGGCGCAGTTACCGCCGGGACAGTATCTGGATGACGATCAGCAGCAGCTGGTTCATACCCTGCTTGAACAACTCACCAGTACGCTGATGCTGGCGCGTCAGGCTGAACATCAGCAACAACTGATGCTGATGGAAGAGCGATCCGCCATCGCGCGCGAACTGCACGATTCACTGGCGCAGTCGCTGTCCTGCATGAAGATTCAGGTGGCCTGTTTGCAGAGGCACGCGGAGTCCTTCTCTGAAGAGGACAATATTCTGCTGCAACAGATGCGTGAGGAACTGGGCACCGCGTACCGTCAGTTGCGCGAGCTGCTGACCACCTTCCGTCTCACACTCAACACGCCCGGCCTGCGCGCCGCGCTGCAACATACCGTTGATGAGTTTTCGCGCCGGATGGGGCTGACGATTGATTTCGATTACCAGATCCCGCCGCGCTCGGTACCGGCGAATCAGGGCATTCACCTGCTGCACATCGCCCGCGAAGCCCTGAATAATGTCCACAAGCACGCCCACGCCACGCAGGTGTCGCTCTCCCTGCAATGCCATGACGGCGAGATCAACATGTGCGTGCGCGATAACGGCGAAGGCATTTCGCAGGATGCGGAGCGGCAAAATCATTATGGCCTGATCATCATGCAGGATCGCGCCAGCACCTTACATGGCCAGTGTCGGGTTGCCCGACGCCCGGACGGCGGCACCGAAGTCTGTGTCCGTTTCCGCCCGGAAGCATTGCCCATCAATCCCCAGGAGCAAGTATGAACGACATCACCCCTTCCACCATTTTGCTGATTGACGATCATCCTATGCTGCGTAACGGCGTCAAACAGCTGATTGCCCTCGATTCACGCCTGAAAGTGATTGGCGAAGCCAGCAATGGCGAACAAGGCGTTGAGCTGGCAAAACAGCTCGACCCGGACCTGATCCTGCTGGATCTGAACATGCCGGGCATGAACGGACTGGATACACTCGACAGCATGCGCCAGACCTCCCTGTCAGGCCGTATCGTGGTGTTCAGCGTGTCAAACCATGAAGACGATGTGGTGACCGCCCTGAAGCGCGGCGCAGACGGGTATCTGCTGAAAGACATGGAGCCGGAAGATTTGCTGACCGCGCTGCATAACGCGGCGGCGGGTAAAATGGTGCTCAGCGAAGCCCTGACGCCGGTGCTGGCCGCCAGCCTGAGGGAAAGCCGTCCGAGCGGTGACCGCGATATCCAGTCCCTGACGCCGCGCGAGCGCGATATCATCAAACTGATCGCCGAAGGTTTGCCGAATAAAATGATTGCCCGCCGTCTGAATATCACGGAAAGCACGGTGAAAGTGCACGTTAAGCATTTGTTGAAAAAAATGAAACTGAAATCACGCGTCGAAGCGGCAGTATGGGTTTTACAGAGCAACGTGCTGTAAACGATGTGTCCCCGTACCTTCCTCCGGAGTGGGAGGGCGGGGGCTGTAACTTACTGCCCCCATTACATTTCTTTGGAAAGCACGCCCCATTCCACGTTATCAGATTGGTTTACATACCCCGCTTACGTTATAGTCCCACCGCTGCGGCAAAATCCGCAGCAAGGTTTCGCAGCCTGAATATCACATCGAAAATACATATATAATATCTATGTATGGCCTCGGCACACCTGTCAGATACAAATGATCGGTATTTGTACAACTATGGTGGCTCTGGCGGGGCAGCTTACGGGCTGGCCGGTTTCCGATGTGACCGGTACTGCGAACCTTGTCTGAGCCGCCACCCAAGAGTTTCGCAGCTCCGGTGGGGGGTTTTTAATCACATCGGAGATACACAATGAAATTATCACGCGACCCCACTTTCCTGCCCTTTATTGCTTGCGTTCAACCAGCCAGCGGAGGGCGGAACCGTGAAAAGTAAAGACTGGCATCCCGCTGACATTATTGCGGCGCTGCGTAAGAAAGGCACCACCCTGTCCGCCGTTTCGCGTGCGGCGGGTTTATGTTCTTCCACCCTGTCTAATGCACTTTCCCGTCCGTGGCCAAAAGGTGAATTACTGATCAGTCAGGCCGTCGGCGTCCCCGCCTGCGTCATCTGGCCAAGCCGGTATTATGATCCCAAGACCATGACGTTTATCGACAGGCCTATGCGCTCGAAGAAAAAAGTTATTCTTTGTGACGAATAGCAGCAGACCTTTCAGGGCGCTGTTCAGGCGCCCTTTCTTATCCCGCCCTCCCCTTAAAACCCTCTGATTTTCGTTAGCTAACTAACTGATAATGCATTAAACATTTGATATTGAAACATTTTGATGCATTTCGTGCGTCAATGTTTCGTATTCTCATGCCGTTAGTAAAGTCACTACTATGTGAAAGGTTTTAAGGAAACAGGCATGAGAAGCATAGGATTTATGGGTAGATTACGCATCGCGTTAGCCATGGCACTGGTGGGTTTGCTGGTGCTGGGAACATGGTCGGCCTTTGAAGGCCGTAATGTGATGCTGAAAGAGCGGGAAGATGGCGTCAGAAATATGGTACAGGCCGCGCAGGCGTTGGTGGCAGATTATGCCGGGCAGGCCGCGAAAGGCGCGATGTCGCCAGCCGAGGCACAGAAGCAGGCGCTGGCAAAACTGAAATCGATGAAATACGGCAAGGACGGCTATCTGTTTGTGTTTGACAGCAACCTGACCTTACGGATGATCGGCAATCAGTCCCTCGCGAAGCTGGAAAATCAGAGCGTGAAAGATCGCACTGACAGCAATGGCCTGTTCTATTATCAGGCATTCCTCAAAACTGGCAATGCCGGCGGTGGCTTCGTGAATTATGTCAGCAATTTGCCGGATACCGGCAAGCCTGCTGACAAAGTCAGTTATGTCAGTAAATATCCCGACTGGGACTGGTATATCTGTTCGGGGGTATTCCTCAACGATGTGCAGACCGTGTTCTATAACAGCCTGCTGCAATATTTCACCATGATCCTGCTGGTCGGTCTGGCAGTCTCTGCCGTGATGCTGCTGACCATGCGTTCGACCCGGCGCAGTCTGGGCGGTGATCCGATGTATGCCCGCGAGATTATCGAACATATCGCCGACGGCAATTTGAATACGGCGATCTGTTTGCAGGCCGGAGACAACAACAGCCTGCTGGCAACAATGGCAAGAATGCAGCACCGGCTGGCGGAAATTGTCGGTGACGTGCGCCGTGGCGCAGATCAGATGCAACTGGCATCGCAGGAAATCTCACAAGGTAACGATGACCTGTCCCGCCGCACGGAAGAACAAGCATCTTCCCTACAGGAAACCGCCGCCAGCATGGAGCAACTGACCTCGACGGTAAAACTGAATGCCGATAACGCCCGGCAGGCGCGGGATCTGGCCGCTGACACCCGTTCATTGTCGCAGAACACCACCAAAACGGTCGACAGCACCGTGTCTACCATGCAGGGGATTAATGATCAGGTGGATAAAATGGGTGACATTATTTCCACCATCGAGAGCATCGCTTTTCAGACCAACATTCTCGCGCTGAATGCCGCCGTCGAAGCGGCCCGCGCCGGTGAACAAGGTCGCGGATTTGCGGTAGTGGCTGCCGAAGTGGGGCAACTGGCGAAAAGCAGTGCCAGCGCGGCGAAAGAGATTAAAACGATGATCACTCTCTCAACGGAAAGGATCATCAACGGCAGCAAGATGGTCACACAGGTCGGTGAATCCATGCATGCGATGATGAAATCCATCGCCAATGTGTCGGATCTGATTTCTGAAATCTCCGACGCCTCTAATGAACAAAGCAAAGGTATCCATCAGGTGAATATTGCCGTCACGCAAATGGATCAGGTCACGCAGCAAAATGCGGCGCTGGTGGAACAAGGCGCGGCGGCCACCTCTTCACTTAACGAACAGGCGCTGGAACTGCAGCAAGTGGTGTCGTTGTTTAAACTGGCGTGAGCTAATTTCCCTGAATATCCAAAATAACAGATTAGGGTATTTTCACTGAAGGGGAAAATAATGTCAGGGTACAGAGAGTAAAGACAAATAAAGGCGACATGAGTCGCCTTTTATATCCTTTCTCAGAGATGGCTTATGTTTTCAGCCAGAATCCCTGCATCAGATCCCCGCATCAGAACTGATAAACAATACCGACTGCGGTCACGTCGTCGGTGCTGATACCGGCTTCACGGGTAAAGCTGTTTTCATCCACCAGGTTAACCATGTAATCAACAAACATATTGATGTTTTTGTTGAAGTAATACGTCGCGCCGAAATCGACATATTTGATCAGATCCTGATCGCCGTAATTACGACCGGAGGCGGAACGGCCCAGATCTTTCCCTTTGTTGACGTTATACGCCACGAACGGTTGCAGACCGAAGTCAAACTGGTAGCTGGCGTACAGTTCCATGATCTGAGATTTATTGGCATAACCGTACGCCGTATCATCAGAAACAGAACCGAAGCGGGACGCATTATACGCCTGGGTATACATCGCGCCTAAATACACGCCGTGCGCGTCATACTTGATCGCACCGGAATACGCTTCAGCACGTTTGCCGTTACCCATGATGCCGTTAGTGCGGCTGTTTTGTTCATTGGTACGGTCAGCGCTGCTCATGGCACCGACAATGCTGACGCCTGCGCCAATATTGTAGGTGGCAGACATGCCGTAACCGTCGCCGTTCTGACGCAATACGCTGCGCACGCCCGGCTCACCGCCGCCGTCATTTTTACCCTGATACTGAATCGCAATATCCAGACCATCAATCAGGCCGTAGAAACCGCTGTCACGGTAAGTCGCGACACCGTTTGCGCGGCTGAACATAAACTGGTCAGAACCGTAAGTCATGCCGTCGAACTCAGGCTGCATGTCGGTAAAGCCTAAGGAATCGTACAGCACGCCACGGTTACGGCCGTAGTCGAAGGAGCCGTAATCACCAAATTTCAGACCCGCGAAACCGTAACGGGTGCGCGGTGTGGAATCTTCACTTTCTGCGCTGCTGGCGTCGTACTGTGACTGCCACTGGCCGTAACCGGTCAGATTGTCAGAGATCTGCGTTTCACCACGAAAACCCAGACGGACGTAGGTCTGGTCGCCATCCATGCTGCTGTCTTTGGAGAAATAATGTTCGCCGGACACCAGACCGTAAATATCTAATTTATTGCCGTCTTTATTGAAAACTTCTGCTGCGTGCGCCGTACCGGCAAGTAATGCGGATGACATCACTAAAAAGATCGCTTTATGCTTCATCATAACCCTCAATGATTGATAACTCGCCACTGCTTATTTATCGAGCTTTAGGCAAAATAAAGTTTCGGGCCTTTACTATCACTTATGGCCCCTGTAATGATTATTTCTCAAGGCAGTAAAAACGCTGCGCATTTGATTTATCATTTTTAAACTCAGGGTGTAAATAAATGTTTTATTTTGTCAGCACAGATTGATAAATATCTCAGCCCTTAACTCAAATCGCACATTTTGATAATCCTTGCTTGCGGGCAATCGGTTACGTTGAGTTGCTTCATTATTATTTTTGGCTTTCATTGGCCTGTTTGATTTATAATTTAATTATATGCTTTTCATATAACCGAATATCTTGGTATTCGGTTTTTTGTTCATTTTCATGAACTTATTTCAGGATAAGAAAAACTTATATTACCTCAGGCGGGACCCGCATTAATTAACGTCACTCATGAGTTTAATCAGGATGGGGCGGGTAAATTAGTGTTTTGTTTACTGTTATTCTCTTACTGCAAGTGAAAATAGATAAATGCTCTGAGGCTATGATGATGGTGATACGCGATGAGATCGTTCGTTCAATCATGCTATGGATTGACGACAATATAGATAAACCGCTGAAGATAAATGATGTCGCCGAGAAATCTGGCTATTCAAAATGGCATTTGCAACGCGTCTTCCACGAGAAAACAGAACAAACTATTGCAAATTATATCCGCGACAAAAAACTTGAAAGTGCTGCCTGCGATTTAGTCAGAAATACTGATTCTATTGTCGATATTTCTCACCGTTATGGTTTCGATTCGCAGCAGTCATTCACCCGGGCGTTTTCCCGTAAATACCATATTTCACCGGGACACTGGCGCAGGCGTTTTAATGACTACCTCGAAGGTTCATAAGGACGGGATGTCCCGCTGAAGAGCCCGGGGAGCATGGGGGCGGCCAGCCCCCTATTCCATCTCCCGCAACTCCATAGCAACTATTGTTGTTTTACATCTCTGGTTCCTGACTTTAATAATCGGGGATAACGCTCTGCTGCCAACAATAGGAACCGAACATGAGCCACCTGATCCGCCTTGCGCACGAGTCTGAAGCGGCGGCGTTGCACCGTCTTTTGCAAAAGGCGTACGCGCCGTTGCTGGAACATGGCATTCATTTCACCATCACCCGCGCAAGCGTGGAGGATGTGCGGGATGTTATCCGCAATGAAACCACCTATGTGCTGGAGAAAGACGGCGAACTGACGGCCACGCTGACCACCCGTTTTTTGTGGACACCGGCCAAAAACCATCTTGCGCCATGGCCGTTTGTGCACTGGTTTGCGGTGGCGGAACACGCCAAAGGTCAGGGGCTGGGCAATGAAATTATCCGCTACGTCGAAGAAACATTTTTACGCGACACACTGAAATCACCGGCGGTGTATCTGGCGACGGCGGTGAAACATCCGTGGCTGACCGGTCTGTATCAGCGGCGCGGCTATGAGCCGTTTCATACTGCGACTAACCCGCTGGGTGTCGAACTGGTGTATCTGCGCAAAATTCTCAATCAACAGGCATTTGAAGCGCACGAGCAGGCACCGCTGGTTCGCTCTGTTGCTGAATTACGGACGCTGGTTTAACGCCGGGGGAATAATAAACCGAGAGGTTAAGATTTGCCGTAATATGGGTTTTGTTGCCGGTGATAACAGACAGGTGCTGTATTTTTGCGCACCTGTCTGTTAAGACCAAAATGAATATCAGAAATATTCAGGAAGGTTTTCTAAGTTATCTATGGCTTGCCCGTCAGCGAGAGTGGTGAGGTAATCGTTGCCCATTACCCGATCCGCCACCACTATTCGTCCTCTTACCCATTTGCCATGATTGTTCTGTAACGCGGTGCAGAAACTATAGTCATTATCAATCATAGAGATGACCCACTGCCGGGGTTGTAATACCGCATCGCCAACGGCATTTCCCAGATCCTCATGCACCACCACATTGATAATGTGAGTATGCTGATCGTTATATTTAACCTGCGATATTAAATAATTCGCCCATTTTCCCTTCATCTCTTTTCCTTGATTTTTACAGAGCCAGTCCTGTTTTCTCTTTATATGCTTTAAAATTTTAAAGTCTATTATTGGACTGTCGATTTATTGATCAAACTCAATAAAAAATCAATATTACTTAACAGGTTTAGCCATACCGGTAATCTTATTACCTGAACATTTTAATAAGTGTTGTAATAAGAAGAAGCCTCGTCACCCGCCTGTTATCGCATTCAGTTCGCCGGGTTATTTTTTACATCTCCCGGCAGATCGGTTCCCCCTTCGCAGGAGGAGGAGCAAATCTTCCTGATCCGCCTGCCCCAGCCCGTGCAGGGAAATCACGTCCAGCACACCGGCGCGGTAACGCTCTTCGATAGCATCGGCGTGCGGGATACCGCGCTGACGTTTTAAAATCAAGATATTAAGGTCAAGGTCGTGGGCGTCGGCCCACACCGACCAGAGACCCGGTAACGCGCGGGCCTCTGGACTCCGCGCTTTTTCACTGCGCGCTGTCGCGGGTATGACGGACATGTTCTGGTGCAATAGTGAGTGGCGCAAATCCAGGTGCTTCGCACTACCTTCTCTCGGTCTTCAAGCCATAGGTCTTGAAGCCGCTCCGTTCAGCTGAATTTTGAGCACGCCAATCAACTTTTCTAAAAGATAAAAAGTCTGTCTTTGAATTTATGATCGTGCGGGCGATTCAGAAAGCTTGCTGAACGGAGCGGCCTGGAGACCCCAAGGCTCCAGGACCGAGAGAAGGAACCGCGCAGCGGCAAGATTTCCAGCCTGTCACTGCGATACCTGAAACATAGCCAGCGAGCGGAGCACGCAGTAAAAGAGCCCGGGATTCTCAAGGGGCGCGGCGACAGGCGCCTCTTAAGGCCAGTTTGGGTGGCAACCCAAGGTGTTGACCTTTAGCACGGAAAATTCGATGAGGTGTTCCACCGCCCTGTCCATCCGTGGACGGAAAAGCTGATTGATGCGCTGCCGGTTGTCAGTTCACACCGGCATAATATTACGCCCCGCATATCGTTAGCGATTTAAAGCATTTGTCGCAGGCGACCGAAAAGTTAATATTCTTTTAAGGAAATATGCGCGTTATTTATATTAACCAGCGGGAGCACACATGATCACTGTCAGCGGATTGAATAAATCATTTAACCAATTCCCTGCCCTGTCGGATATTAATTTCACGGTGAATAAAGGGGAAGTGGTATCAGTAATAGGCCCTTCCGGTTCCGGGAAATCCACTCTGTTACGTTCGCTGAATTTGTTGGTCAGGCCGGATTCCGGCCAGATCCAGATTGGTGATAAACACATAAACGCCGCAACGCTCACCCGCAAACAAACCGCCGGTTTTCGCCGCCAGACGTCGATGGTTTTTCAGCACTACAATTTATTTAAAAATAAAACCGCGCTGGAAAATATCACGGAGATTTTACGTTTTACGCAAAAACTGACTAAAGCGCAGGCCGGCGAACGGGGTCAGGAATTGCTTGCGCAGGTAGGTCTGGCGCACAAAGCGGCGGCTTATCCCGGCACACTCTCCGGCGGGCAACAGCAGCGCGTCGGCATCGCCCGCGCCATGGCCGTTGATCCGCAGGTCATTTTATTTGATGAACCCACGTCTTCGCTGGATCCCGAAATGCGCCGTGAAGTCCTGAACCTGATTGAAGGGCTGGCCGGGCGCGACTTAACCATGATGATCGTGACGCATGAAATGGGCTTTGCACGGGATGTTTCTGACCGGATATTTTTCATGGAGCACGGGCAAATTATCGAACAAGGCGAACCGGCAAAAATATTCCAGACCGCTTCCGGGAAGCGTACCCGTTCTTTCTTACATGATTTTGCCTGATGGCCGTACACGGAACTTTGCACAATGAATTTTGATTTTCCTTATATGCTCGGCGTTATTCCGCAGATCCTCGTTTATCTTCCCGTGACCTTGCTGATTTCATTGCTTTCCATTTTACTGGCGACCGTACTGGGGATTATTTTCGCCCTGTTACTCCGGGCCGGTAAAATACCCGCAGCGTTTGCACACCTGTATATTTCCTTCTTTCGCGGCACACCGGTACTGGTGCAATTATTGATTATTTATTTCGGGCTGCCGCAAATTATTCCTTCAATGAATTCGCTGAGTGCCATGAATGCAGTGATCCTCGGTTTAAGCTTAAACACGTCCGCCTATCTGGCGGAAATCTTCCGTGCCGCCATCGACTCTGTTGATAAAGGGCAACTGGAAGCCTCGCTGGCCTCCGGGCTAAGCATGTTTACCGCTTCCCGCCGTATCCTGTTTCCGCAAGCCTGCCGCAATGCGATCCCGGCGACCGGCAACGTGTATATCGGCCTGATCAAGAACTCTTCGCTGGCGTTCACATTAGGCGTCAGCGAGCTGCTGGCCGCCGGAAAAATGGTGGCCACAGAATCGCTGAAATTCTTCGAAGCGTATTTCGCCGTGGCACTGGTCTACTGGGCGCTGACCATCATTTTCAGTGAGTTACAGCGTCGCCTCGAAAAACATCTCGGCAAACCTTATGCCGGTTAAAACAGGGAATCTTGATATGCGTTTGTTAACACTGGCAATTTGTTCACTTCCTCTGCTGCTGACGGCGTGCGATAAACCCGCCGCAAAAGCCGATGATGAACCCGTTCTGCGGGTGGGGGCGACACCGGACGGTTATCCCCACTATTTTAAAGACGGCGATACCATCAAAGGATTCAGCGCGGACATTCTCAACGCCGTCGCCAGTAAGATCCACTACAAAGTGGAATGGGTAACGTCCGATTGGGTGGGCGTGCTGGGTTCTCTGGAAACCGGCAAAGTGGATACCGTGGGCAATTTCGCCGACACGCCGGAGCGGCGAAAAAAATACGATTATTCAGCGCCCTACTATTACTCTGCGGCGCAGTTAGCGGTGAGTAAAAACAACACCACCATTCACGGACTGCAGGACATGAAAGGTAAAACCGTCGCCGCCGATCTCGGTTCGAACTATGCCAAAGTCCTGAAAGAATTTGATCCGAAAAATGAAATCAAACTGGTGACCTTCGAGGGCATGGATGTGGTGGTCAACAGCGTGGCTCAGGGAAAAGTGGATGCCTATGTTTCCGGTCAGGTGATCCTGCTCGGTCAGATCAAACATAAAAATCTGCCGCTGAAAGTTGTCGGTGAACCCTTCGGCCTGAAACAGGTTGCCCTGCCGTTCAGGAAAGATGCGCGCGGGGAAGCACTGAAACAAAAAGTGGATGTCGCACTCGGTGAATTACGGGCAGACGGGACATTGAAGAAGATTTCTGAGAAGTGGTTTGACCGGGATCTGAGTGTGGACACGGAATTAACGTCGGTCAGCAAAAGGCAATAAACTTACCGTCTCTCCCGTCTGAAAACCCCGCCGGAAACAGGCGGGGGTTTCGTTTACATGCGCAACCCCTGATGACGTTTGATGGATTTACCCGCCAGATACGCCAGCGTCGCGCACAGCAGATAATACATCAGGCCGACCAGCAGGAAGATTTCTGCCGGGTAAATTTGTACCCGGTTATTCACCTGCCCGGCCACCGTGGTCAGTTCCGGCACGTTGACGATAAACGCCAGCGATGTGTCTTTCACCAGAGAGATCAGCAGCCCGAGATACGACGGCAGCAGATTCGGCCACGCCTGCGGTAACAGCACGAACAACAGCACGTTGCCGTAACCCATACCGGATGCAATTCCCGCTTCGGTTTGCCCGCGCGGCAAGGCTTCCAGACCGGCCAGCGTCGAGTGCATCACCGCCGCCGAGGTAAACCAGGCCAGCGCCACAATCACCGTCAGCGGGCCGGGAATTGAACCGCCAAACACCACCGGCAGCAGGAAGTACAGCCAGAAAATCACGAAAATCAACGGAATGCCGCGGATAAACGACGCCCAGACAAACAGGACTTTTCGTGTCAGGCCGCCGAAACGCCACGCCAGCGCCGCCATCAGCACACCGAGCACTAACGCCAAAACGCCCGCCAATGCCGCCATGATAAGCGTCAGCAATATGCCGCCCGGCTCGCCGTCAGCCAGCCTTCCCCACAGCAGATAAGTGAAATTATCGTGTATAACTGACCAGTCAAATTCCATCGCCAATTTCCTCTTTCAGAACCACCTGCGGCCTGTGCTGCGGTCGCTTCGGACCAAACACCGTCATCAGCCAGCCGAGGAGCAGTCCGAGCGCCAGATACAGCAGCGTCCCAACGGCGAAACCTTCAAAGGCGTGCGCGTTATAGCTTTCAATCTGGCTGACCTGATACGTCAGTTCCGAAAAACCGATACCCGTCGCCAGTGAGGAAAGCTTCATCAGGTTGAGATACTGGCCGGTGATCGGCTGCCACGCGTTGATCAGCGCCTGCGGCAGGAGGATCGAAAGCAGCAAGGTTTTACGGCTGAACCCCTGAGAAATCGCCGCTTCGGTCTGGCCTTTCGGCACAGAATTCAGCCCGGCCTGCACTTCTTCCACCAAAAACGCCGCCGTGAACAACGCCAGCCCCCAGGCCGCACACAGAAATTCCGGGGTCAGCCAGGCAATGTTGCCCGGAAACGTCGCCCACGGATGAGTGTCGCCGATATAAAAACGCCAGCTTTGCGGCAGCGCGCCATAGGCCGCGAAATACCAGAACAGCAGTTGCACCAGCAGCGGCGTGTTACGAAAAACAGAGACAAACGCCGCCACCGCACCGCGTGCCAGATGCGTCGAACTCAGGCGCAGCGCCAGCAGCAATACCGTCAGTAACGTGGCGAGCAAGCTTCCGATAATGCTGACATACAGCGTGGTGAGGAAGCCGGAGATTATCCAGTGCAGAGGCTGGCCGGACAGCACGCCAGCCCAGTCGGGATGCCAGTTCATAGCGCGACTCCGGTTTGCGGATGCAGCGGAAACAGGACTTTTTGCAGAAACCGCTGCGCACGCGGATGTTGCGGACGCAGGAAGAAATCTTCCGGCTGCGCCTGTTCAAGGATTTCGCCGCCATCCATGAAAATCACACGATCAGCGATTTCGCGGGCAAAACTCATCTCATGCGTCACCACAATCATGGTGATGCCGCTTTTCGCCAGTTCCTGCATCACCAGCAGGACTTCGCCGATCATTTCCGGATCCAGCGCCGAGGTCGGTTCATCAAATAAAATGATGCCCGGATCCGTGACCAGCGCCCTGGCAATCGCCACGCGCTGCTGCTGACCGCCGGAAAGCTGCTCAGGATAATGCTGCGCTTTATCGCCCAGACCGACGCGCGCCAGCAATGCCCGTGCCTTTTCGCGCGCCTCAATTTTCTTCCAGCCATGCACTTTAATCAGCGCCAGACTGACGTTGTCTTCGGCGGTGAGGTGGGCGTAAAGGTTGAACTGCTGAAAGACAAAGCCGATGTGCGTTCGAAGCTGGCGTAATGCGGCACCTTTGAGATTGCGCGTCGGCTGGCCGGCGATAAAAATTTCACCGCTGCTGACCGATTCCAGCTGATTAATCAGCCGGATCAGCGTGGATTTACCTGAACCGGAGGGCCCGCAAACTGCCACCACTTCGCCACTGTTCACACGTAAATCAACGTTACGGATAACCTCATGCGGACCGAAAAATTTACTGACCTGGCGGAATTCAACGGCCGCGATTTTACCGGCGGATGAATGTGAAAAAACCGCAGACGCTGCTGCGGTTGAGAGAGTGTCTTGCTGCATGTGTCTTACCTTGCATAAAACAGATTATTTGGCTTCGATTTTGAACAGACGCGGCTGAGGGGATTTGGTCTGCGGACCGAACCAGACGTTATAAATGCTGACCGCCTGACCATTTTTCTCCAGATTCAGCAGCTCGTCATTGACCACTTTCAGCAGGCTGGTTTCGCCTTTTTTGACGCCCACGCCAATCTCTTCTTTGCTCAGCAATTCAGGCAGCACTTTGTATTTTGCTTTGTCCGGCGCGCCATCCAGCAGCCCCGCCAGAATGGTGCTGTCCTGCGTAATGGCCTGCACGTTGCCGTTCCGCAGCGCAGAAAGTGCCAGCGGAATATCGTCATAAGACAGCACGCGGGATTGCGGGAAGCGGTTATGCAATTCCTGCTCGCCGGTGGTGCCTTTCACCGCACCGATGCGTGCCGTGGCATAGGCATCCAGCTTATCCGGCGATCCGGCCGGGACCAGGAACTGCTGGCCGGTGACGAAATAAGGCACAGAGAAGTCGATCACTTTTGCGCGTTCCGGCGTGATGGTGATATCCGCCACGATCAGATCGGCTTTACCGGACTGTAATAACGGAATACGGTTCGCCGGATTGGTCGGCACCAGTTGCAATTTAACACCCAGCGTTTTCGCCAGCGCTTTCGCGAAATCCACGTCATAACCGACGATGTCATGGGTTTTGGCATCAACAGATCCAAACGGCGGATTGGAATCGAACGTCGCGACCTTCACCACACCGGCTTTTTTGATGTCCGCCAGCTGATCCGCGTGCGCGGCAAAAGTAGAAATCGTGCTGAGCGCCAGAAACAGTCCGGCAGCAATCTGGGTTTTATTTACGTTAATGACAGCCATCGTTTTTCCTTATGAATAGTCTTCAGAGGCAGTGACGCCCCAAATGTTAAAAATGAAGATCCGGTATTTTTTCTTTTGTAGGTCAAAGAATTGCATAAGGAAGAATGAGCGACTACGAATTTAAAAATATAAATATGGACGAATTAGGCATAAGAAAAACAGCTGTCACTAAAGGCGAACCGTTCAAATTTTGAGATCACCCGGCAGGTCGATATCCCACACGCAGCCCGGATCTTCACTTTCGATGTTTAATGGCGGGTGCGTTTTCAGCAGGTCGCGCGCCCCGCCGCTGCCCTGTAAGGCGACCAGCGAGGTCCGCATGGAGGCGGGGAATCCGACAGGATGCCCCGGTTGTCCGTGATACACCGGTCTGGCACATTGCCCGGCGCGCACGGCCTGAGCGATATCGTCATAGGTTTGCGGCAGGATATAGGGCAAGTCCGCCAGCGTGATAATCCAGCCACCGGCTTCCCCCATGGCCTGTACACCGGCCGCCAGGGAATCGCCCATGCCCTGACTCTCCACGCAGACAAAAGGCACATCCACACGCTGGCAGAACGCCTGCAATTCCTGTGAACCGGGGCGCAGCACCACGCAGACCGGCAAGCCTGTTCGCAAAACATTGCCGAGGCTGTGCTGAAATATCGTCATGCCGGTACCGGTAAGCTCTTCCAGTAATTTATGCCGACCGGTCGCCTGCTGATAACGACGGCTGAAGCCCGCCGCCAGCAATATCACCACGGGTTGTTTCATTTCAGATTGCTCCCGAAGCCATTTTCATAAACATCTATAATGATGAGTTAATCCACATGCCGGTTATTTTAGACATAACAAGGGTGTTAACCAATGCAAAGTCTGGATATCAGCGTGATCAGTCAGTCAGCCCGCTGGATTAACGATCAGCCGATATGGCTGTGCACGGTGCTCAGCACTTTCGGTTCATCCCCCCGTCCGCCGGGCACATTAATGGTGATAAACCGCGACGGCCATTTTTGTGGTTCGCTGTCCGGCGGCTGTATTGAGGATGATTTTATTCAGCGCATCCGCGACGGTGATTTTCGCCAGCCGAGTCAGGTGGTGCGCTACGGCGACGGCGGATTAACGCCGGATCGCGCGCTGCCCTGCGGCGGCGTGCTGGATATTCTGATTGAGTATCTCGCCCCCACGGCGGCGAATCAGGCTTATATCGCCGGGATCGGCGAGTCGCTGAACTGTCATTTTGCGCTGAAAAAACGCATTACGCCGCCTGCGGCCTGCCATTCCTTAACGCAGGAAACCTGGCGCAGCAGCACCATTGTTGAACGTGATGCGTCTGAAATCGTCATTACCCTCGCCTGCGCACCGCGCATTATCATCGCCGGGCTGTCTGCCGTGGCGGTATTCTGCGCGGAGTTTGCCAGCGGGCTGGGGTTTGAAACGGTGATTTGTGAGCCGAGGGAAGACATTCTGGAGAATTTTCGCGGACAAATCAGCGGTTCGCCGATCCTTGAAACGGTGTTTCCGGCGCGCTATCTCGAACAACACGGCTGCCACGCGAATACCGCCATCGTCGCGCTGACCCATGATCCGAGAATGGATGACCTGACCATGATGGAAGCGGTCAACACCGACGCGTTTTACATCGGCGTCATGGGGTCGCTGCGTAACAGCCAGAACCGCATCAGAAGGCTGGAAACCACCGGCGGCATGACCGCGGAAGAACTGACCCGCATTCACGCCCCGATTGGTATTGATATCGGCAGCAAAACCCCCGCCGAAATCGCGCTGGCGGTGATGGCCGATATTGTGCGGATCAAGAATCAGCGGACAGTTTCAGTTTCGCGCTGAACCTGTCGCGCAGGCTGCCGGTACATTCCCGCCACCTCGCCGATAATCAGCAACGCGGGCGTAACCACCCGGTTCGCCACGATGATATTCCCCAGTGAATCCAGCGTGCCGGTGAATACCCGCTGTTCCGGTTGCGTGCCGCGTTCGATCACCGCGACCGGCATGTCTGGCGGCATACCGTTGGCCATCAGTTTCTGACTGATGCTGTCGCTGCCGGCGATGCCCATGTAAAACACCAGCGTCTGGCGCGCCATCGCCAGCGCAGACCAGTCAACGTCCGGCTCACCCTGCGCGCCGTGACCGGTGACAAAGCGTACGGACTGCGCCAGATCCCGGTGCGTCAGCGGAATACCACTGGCCGCCGCACACCCCATCGCCGCCGTGATCCCCGGCACGATATGGCAGGTCACGCCGTGCTGCTGACAGTGCGCCATCTCCTCACCGCCCCGCCCGAAAATAAAGGGATCGCCGCCTTTGAGACGTACCACACGGTGACCGTTCTGCGCCAGATCGACCAGTAACTGGTTAATCTCCGGCTGCCCGAGGGTGTGATGACGTGTGGATTTACCGGCGTCAATGCGCAGTGCGTCCTCCGGGATCAGCGCCATCACCGGCGCGGAGACCAGCCGGTCAAACACCACCACCTCCGCCTGCTGTATCACGCGCAGCGCCTTCAGGGTCAGTAATTCCACATCACCCGGCCCGGCACCCACCAGCCAGACTTCGCCGCGACATACCGGCTGACGCAGGGTGGCGGCTGCCATGATGTGCGCGATCTGCTGCACCTGTAAGAATGTTTCGGGAATATTCACTGGCTGTCTCCTTCCGTTTGCGTGACACGCTGACGGGCTATGATGTTTTTGAGTTCAGGAATGCATGAGCCGCAATTGGTGCCGCATTTGAGTGTTTCGCCAAGCTGCTGCACGTTGTGGCAGCCCTGTTGTACCGCCTGTGCGATGCGGATTTCACCCACCGAAAAGCAGCTGCAAATCATCGCGCCTGCCGGGGGGGTATCGCGGGCGGTGCGACCGGCCAAAAGCGCCAGACGTTGCGACGCGGTGTGCGGCGGCGTGGTAAAGGCAGCCACCACCGCCTGCCGGTCAGGTGACGGCGGTGTGCGGCAGGCATAAAACGCCAGTTGCAATGCGCCCTCTGCCCAGGCCAGCAGACTGAAACCGTCGTCGCCCGTCCGGGCGGTCTGGCAGACCATCTGGTTGGTGGCGTAAGACTCGTCCAGCCACGCCATCCAGTCGGCGGGCAGTGACGAATCGGCCAGCGTGAAATGCGTGATGCCCGGCTGGGTGATCAGGCTCCGGTAAGCGGTCACCGGCGGCTCGCGCTCTTCACCGCGGATAAACAGTTCAGCCTGCCACGCGGCCTGCCAGCGCCGCAGGCTGACCGGCATATGCTTGCTTTCCGGCTGCCCTGAGAGCGGATCCACATGCGCCGCAATCAGCGCATCCACCCGCGCCTGCTGGCTGAACCGGCTGTTCCAGTGCATCGGCACAAACACGCTGCCGCGCGGTTGCAGGTTGTCCGGTTGCGCACGCAGCAGCAGCCAGCCGTGCGACGAGGCCACGCGCAGCAGATCACCGGCCTGAATGTCCGGCGCATCGTCGGGATGAAACTGACAGAAGGGTTCGCTGATGTGCTGCATCAGCCGCGCCGATTTCCCGGTGCGGGTCATGGTATGCCACTGGTCGCGCACCCTGCCGGTATTCATGATCAGCGGCCAGGCCGCTGACGTCGGGCTGACGGGCAGCCGTGGCGTGATCGCCACCAGCCGCGCCCTGCCGTCGGGGTGAAAGAAAGTGTTATCGGTAAATAACCGCGCGGTGCCTTGCGGATGCGCCGCGTTCACCGGCCACTGCACGGGACGCAGGTTGTCCCATTCTTCATCCGACAGCGTCGCCAGCCCGCTGATATCAAACGCCCGCGCGCCGTGATTTTCAAAACCGGAAAGCGCCGCATGTTCACGGAAAATCTCCGCCGGATGCTGCCAGGCAAAAGCCTGACCGAACCCCAGCCGCTGCGCCACCTGACTGAGGATCCACCAGTCCGCTTTCGCCTCTCCTGGTGCGGGCAGAAACGCCCGCTGACGCGAGATGCAGCGTTCCGAGTTGGTGACCGTGCCATTTTTTTCGCCCCAGCCCAGCGCGGGTAAACAGATATGCGCGGCGCGGGTGGTATCGGTGTCGCGCATGATGTCGGAGACAATCACCAGCGGACAGCGGGCCAGTCCGGCGCGTACCCGGTCCGCATCCGGCAGCGAGACCAGCGGATTGGTGCCCATGATCCATACCGCTTTTATCCGGCCGTCTTCCACCGCACGGAACAGATCCACGGCGTTCAGCCCGGCGGATTGAGTGACGTTGTCACTCTTCCAGAAGCGGCCGACACGCCCGATATCTTCCGCTGTAAAGCCCATGTGTGACGCCAGCTGATTCGCCAGCCCGCCAACTTCCCGCCCGCCCATGGCGTTTGGCTGGCCGGTGATGGAAAAGGGTCCGCAGCCTTCGCGCCCGATATTGCCGGTCGCCAGATGCAGATTGATGATGGCATTGCATTTATCAACGCCGGAACTGGACTGGTTAATGCCCATGGAATACAGCGTCACCAGCCGCGTACAGCCTGCAATCATCTGGTAAAACGCCAGCAACTGTTCAGCGGGCAATTCGCAGAACGCGGCGGTACGCGCCACCGTCCAGTCCCGCGCTGCCTGCAACGTCTCTTCCGCGCCCTGCGTGTGATGGTGCAGGAAATCGCGGTCAAGATTGCCGCTCTCAGCCAGCGCATTGAGCGCGCCGCAGAACAGTGCCGCATCGCTGCCGGGACGCAGGGCCAGATGCAAATCCGCGATATCACAGGTTGCAGTCTGACGCGGGTCAATTACCACGATACGCATTTCAGGACGCGCCTGTTTAGCCTGCACCAGCCGCTGATACACCACCGGATGCGCCCAGGCGGTATTCGAACCGGTTAATATCACGCAGTCCGCCTGTTCCAGATCCTGATAACTGCACGGTACGGCGTCGGCTCCGAAGGCGCGTTTGTAGGCTGCCACGGCGGAAGCCATGCACAGCCGCGAATTGGTATCCATATTTCCTGCGCCGATAAAGCCCTTCATCAGCTTATTGGCGACGTAATAATCTTCGGTCAGCAACTGGCCGGAGCCGTAAAACGCCACCGCCTGCGGCCCGTGCTCGCGGATCACCGCCAGCAGGCGTTGCGCCAGCGTATCCAGCGCCTGTGTCCAGCTCACCGGCTGACCGTTGATTTCCGGCTGTAACAGCCGTCCGGCCAGTCCCAGCGTTTCGCCGAGCGCGCTGCCTTTCACGCACAGCCGCCCGTGGTTCGCCGGATGGTTCGGGTCGCCCTCTGCACAAAAATCGTCTCCCTCGGGCCGCATGCTGACGCCACACCCCACGCCGCAATAGGCGCAGGTGGTCAGTGCCGGAACGGTAACGGAAGGTGTCTTCATACGCTGACCGTCGCGGCGATTTCAGCGGCGGTCTGCACCGGCTGTTCCTGCACCCAGACGCGGCCATTTTCCACTTTCACCGGCCAGACGTGCAGCGCGGACTGCGCGTCATCCACGTTGCGCCCGTCCCGCAGGCGGAAACGCTGTTTATACAGCGGCGAAATCACCACCGGTTCGCCCTGCACATCCCCCACCAGTCCCCGTGCCAGCACGTTGGCATCGCTGTCCGGCTCGCGGTTGCTCAGGGCAAAGACCTGCTGCGGATGATCCGGTAAATGGAACAGCGCAATCTGCCGGTGCGCCAGCCGTGCCGCCATACCGGCATTGGCCGGGATCGCGGTCAGATCGCACAACGCCACCCAGCCCTGCACCGCCATCACCGGCTCACTGATCGTGATCCCCTCCCGTGCCGCCCGTTCATGCGCACGCGCCGGACGCACCTGCTGACGCTCGGTGACCATCACCACCGCCTCATCCGGCGCGGTGCTGTTAACGAACGGACGGAACAGCGCCAGCCGGTCAGGATCGGCCAGCGTGGTTTGCCATTCGCACTGATAAGTGCCGACCACCGCGTTCATCTCGCTTTCCAGTTCCGCGCCGATATGCAGGCTGTCTTCCAGCACCACCTGTCGCAGATATTCCATGCCCCCTTCGAGATTATCCATCCAGGTGCTGGTGCGTTGCAGACGGTCGGCGGTACGGATGTAAAACATCAGGAAGCGGTCCACGGTGCGGATCAGATCGCCGGTGCTCATGTCCTGCGCCAGCAAATCCGCATGACGCGGTTTCATGCCGCCGTTGCCGCAGACATATAAATTCCAGCCCTTTTCAGTGGCAATCACGCCAACGTCTTTGCTCTGCGCTTCGGCACATTCGCGGGTGCAACCGGACACCGCCATTTTGATTTTGTGCGGTGAACGCAGTCCCTTGTAGCGGTGCTCCAGTTGCAGCGCCAGCGAGGTGGAATCCTGCACGCCGTAGCGGCACCAGTTCGAGCCGACGCAGGATTTCACCGTGCGCAGCGATTTGCCGTAGGCATGGCCGGTTTCGAAACCGGCTTCCACCAGTTGCTGCCAGATTTCAGGCAGTTGTTCGAGGCGCGCGCCGAACAAATCCACCCGCTGACCGCCGGTGATTTTGGTGTAGAGGTTATAGCGTTTGGCGACCTGACCGATGGCAATCAGGCCGTCCGGCGTGATTTCACCGGCCGGGACACGCGGCACCACGGAATAGGTGCCGTCTTTCTGAATATTGGCAAAGTAACGATCGTTGGTGTCCTGCAACGGCAAATGCTGCGGTGTGAGCAGGTAGTCATTCCAGCAGGACGCCAGAATCGATCCGGCCAGCGGTTTGCAGATTTCACAGCCGCTGCCGCGCCCGTGTTTCTGAATCAGTTCGGCAAAACTGCGGAGTTTGCCCATGCGCACCAGGTGGTACATCTCCTGACGGGAGTACGCAAAATGCTCGCAGACGTCTTTTTTCACCTCGACGCCCATTTCACTCAGCGCGAATTCCATCACCTGTTTGGTCAGCGCCGCACAGCCGCCGCAGCCGGTGGCGGCTTTGGTGCAGGCTTTGACTGCCGCCATGTCGCCACAGCCGCCTTTCACCGCGTCACAGATAGCGGATTTGCTGACGTTATGGCAGGAACAGATTTGTGCACCATCCGGCAGTGCCGCCACGCCGAGACTTTGTGGCGCTGCGCCTGCCCCGGCAGGCAGGATCAGGCTTTCCGGTCTGGCGGGCAGCGGCATGTCGTTAAGCATCATCTGTAACAGCGTGCTGTACTCGTTGCTGTCGCCGACCAGCACCGCACCGAGCAGACGTTTACCGTCCTGGGAGACCACGATTTTTTTGTACACTTCCGCCGGTCCATCCACCCAGCTGTAACTCTGACTGCCCGGCGTGCGGCCATGCGCGTCGCCGACTGACGCGACGTCCACGCCCAGCAGCTTCAGTTTGGTGCTCATGTCCGCCCCTTTAAACGCCACCTCGCTGCCGGAAAGCGTATCCGCCAGCGTGCGCGCCATCTGATAGCCGGGCGCCACCAGACCGAAAATCTGCCCGTTCCATAACGCACATTCACCGATGGCAAAAATGGCCGGATCCGAGGTTCGGCACTGATCGTTAATCACGATGCCGCCGCGCGGCCCGACGTCCAGCCCGCACGCTTTTGCCAGCTGATCACGCGGACGGATCCCGGCGGAGAACAGCACCAGATCGGTTTCCAGATGACCGCCGTCGGCAAACTCCATGCGATAGCGGCTGGCTTCCCCCGCCACGATGGCGCGGGTTTCCTTGCCGGTATGAACCTGCACGTCCAGCGCTTCAATCTTGCGGCGCAGCATCGCCGCCCCGCCTTCATCGAGCTGAACCCCCATCAGCCGGGGCGCGAATTCCACCACATGCGTGTGCAGCCCGAGATGTTTCAGCGCGTTTGCCGCTTCCAGCCCCAGCAGCCCGCCACCGACCACCACGCCGGTTTTGCCTTCCGCTGCGCAGTCGCGGATCGCCGCAAGGTCGTCGAGCGTGCGGTACACCAGACAACCCGGCGCGTCGTTGCCCGGAATGGGCGGCACAAACGGATAAGAGCCAGTCGCCAGCACCAGCAGATCGTAAGGGGTCTGTCGCCCCTGATGATCGACCACAAAACGGTGGCGGGTATCAATATGGCCGATGCAATGCCCCAGGCGCAGCTCGATACCGGTCGATTCAAAGAAGTCGTCCTCCACCACCGACAGCGATTCCGCGCTGCGGCCGGAGAAAAACTCTGATAAATGTACGCGGTCGTAAGCCGGTGACGTTTCTTCCGCAAACACGATCACCTGATATTGCAGATGCAGTTCCCGCTCCACCAGCTGTTGCAGGAAATGGTGACCGACCATGCCGTGTCCGGCCATGACTAAAACGGGTTTCGACATTGCATTGCTCCTCGTCACCTCAACGGGTAACTGTTCTGATGTGATGGCCGTGAGACCGGACGTAGCCGGGACGTCACCGGGACTGAAAACACTGAGTTTTGCCTGCTGCACGCAGGGATGGCTGAGTCGTGAAACGTATTGCGGTCCGTCACTGATATCGCCCCACAGCAACACGCCGGTGAGGCGGTTATCGCGCAGGATCAGGCGGCGGTAATGGCCGTCGATCGGGTCTGAGACGGTGTGGATTTGCGCCCCGTCACCGGCATGCAGTTCACCGGCGCAGAACAACGCCAGGCCGGTTACTTTCAGGCGCAGCGGCAGCGGCGGGATCACTGATGACACCTTTTGCCCGCCCGCCAGACGGGCCGCCAGCGCATCGGCCTGTTGCCAGCACGGTGCCACCAGCCCGGCCGTCAGCTCCCCCTGCTGACAACATTCGCCAATCGCGGAAATGGCCGGGTCGGAAGTGTGCAGCGTGTCGCTGACCAGAATGCCGCGATCGCAGGCCAGTCCGGCGGCCTGCGCCAGCGCGATATCAGGCCGGACACCCGCCGCCACCACCACGCGCTGCGCCGGAATGTCCCGCCCGTCGCGGAGCCTGACCGCCTGCACATTGCCCTGTGCATCCCCGGCATACGCCCGCGTTTGTGCCTGCAAAATCACCGTAATACCCCGCGCCGTCAGGCTGTCACGCAGCAGCCCGGCGGCGTGTTCATCGAGATGACTGTCCATCAGATACGCGCCACGGTGCAGCAGGCTGACCTGCATACCGCGCTGTGCCAGGGCGGCGGCGGCTTCCACCCCCAGCACCCCGCCGCCAATCACCACCGCCGGTTGTCCGGCGTAATGCCCGTCGAGGATGTTTTCCACATCCTGCTGAGCACGAAAACCATAAATGCCGCGCAGTGTCGCGCCGGGCAAAGGCGGCATAAAAGGCCGGGAACCGGTGGCGAGCACCAGATGGTCGTACGCCAACCACTGCCCGCCCGCCCGCACCCTGCGGGCCTTGCGGTCAATCTCCGTTACCGCCGCACCGGCCATAAATGTGACACTGTGACGTTGATACCACGACGCATCATGGGTCACGATGTCATCAAAGTGCTTTTCACCGGCAAGCACCGGCGTCAGCAGGATGCGGTTATACGCAGGCTGTGCTTCATCGCCGATCATCAGGATGCGGAACCGGTCCGCTGCCTGTTCGCACAACCGTTCCACCAGTCGCGCGCCCGCCATGCCGTTGCCGATCACCATCAACGTGGGTTTTTCCATTGCGCTTATCCTGCCGGTTGAATCAGGCCACTGACCGGTGTTTTTCGTACAGAAACTGCAACACCTGCTGGCGGTAACGGTGGAACATCGGGTCGTTCGCCAGCGCCAGCCGCGAACGCGGACGTTCCAGTTCCACCTGTAATACCTCGCCGACTTTCGCCGCCGGGCCGTTGGTCATCATCATCACGCGATCCGACAGCAGCACCGCTTCATCAACGTCATGGGTGATCAGCAAAATGGTGGTGTTCAGACGCGACTGGATCTCCATCACCGCATCCTGCAAATGCGCGCGGGTCAGGGCGTCGAGCGCACCGAAAGGTTCATCCATCAGCAGCACTTTGGGTTTCATCGCCAGTGCGCGGGCAATCCCCACCCGCTGTTTCATGCCGCCGGAAATCTCACCCGGACGCTTGTCGGCGGCGTGCCCCATATGCACCAGCTCGAGGTTGTGCGCGATCCACTCGCGCATTTCACTTTTACTCATCACTCCTTTGAATACCTGATTCACCGCCAGCGCGACGTTCTCCGTCGTGGTCAGCCAGGGCAGCAGGGAATGGTTCTGAAACACCACACCGCGCTCCGGCCCCGGACCGGTAATCTCCTGGTTATCACACAGCAACACCCCTGCCGTCGGGCGACTCAGCCCGGCAATCAGGTTCAGCAAGGTGGATTTCCCGCAGCCGGAATGCCCGATCAGGCTGACCGTTTCGCCCTGCGCAATATCAAAACTGACGTTGTCGAGCGCCAGAAACGTGCCTTTTGCGGTCGGAAATTGCTGGCTGACGTTTTGCACGCGGATAATGGCTTTGTCATTTTTCATCTCAGGCTCCTGACGTTGTCGTAGCTGAAGCGGCGGGCAATGGCCATCAGCCCCTGTTCCAGCGCCATGCCCACCACGCCAATCAGCAGGATGGCGATAATGATGTTTTCCACATTGAGGTTGTTCCATTCGTTCCAGATCCAGAAACCGATGCCGACGCCGCCGGTGAGCATTTCGGCGGCGACGATCACCAGCCACGCGATGCCGATCGACAGGCGCACACCGGTCAGGATGTAAGGCAACACGGCAGGAAACAGGATCTTGCGCATCACGGTGAATTCACTGAGTTTCAGCACCCGCGCGACGTTGAGATAATCCTGCGGAATACGCATCACGCCTTCTGCGGTGTTAAGGATCATCGGCCAGATGGAGCAGATAAAAATGGTCCATGCCGAGGCCGGTTCAGCACGCTGAAACAGCAGCAGACCAATCGGCAGCCACGCCAGCGGGCTGACCGGGCGCAGCAGCGAAATCACCGGGTTGAGCATGCGGGCGATAAAGCGGAAACGTCCGATCAGGAAACCGGCGGGAATGCCCACCAGCGCCGCCAGCCCGAACCCGGTCGCCACACGTTGCAGCGAGGCCAGTACGTTCCAGCCGATCCCCATGTCGTTTGGTCCCGCGATGTAAAACGGATCGGCGAAAATCACTTTGGCGGCGTCCCAGGTTTTCAGCGGTGTCGGAAAACCTTTGCTGCTGAGCGCGGCAACCTGCCACAGCGCAATCAGCACAATGACGCCCAGCAGGGCCGGAATGCCCTGTTGCAGCCACCGGCGCAGCACGCCATGTACGCGGCCGGTGACAGGCGCTTTCACGCTAACGACCGGCGGCGCGGGGGTCAGCGGCACGATCTGCGCGCTGACCGGCTCTGCCAGTACGACAATTTTGGATGGGGAGTGAACAGACATTGGCGACCTCACTTAGCGTTTCATGGCAAAACTGTTGGCATATTCAGCAGGCTGGCTGCCGTCCCAGACTTTCCCGTCGATGAGCGTGCTGCTGCGCATCTCGCCGGACGGCAGGCTGATCCCACCCACCGCCGTGGCGGCCTGTTTGTAGACGTCAGTGCGGTTAATTTTTCTGGCGACGGCCAGATAGTCCGGATCCTTATCCAGCAGTCCCCAGCGTTTGTGCTGGGTCAGGAACCACATGCCGTCGGAGAGATAGGGGTAGTTGACCGCGCCGTCGTTGAAAAAGCGCATGCTGTGGGCGTCTTTCCAGGTTTTCCCCAGCCCGTTTTGGTAATCGCCGAGCATCCGTCCCTGAAGAGTTTCCACCGGCGTATTGATGTAGGCGCGTGCCGATATCACCTGCGCGGTCTCGATACGGTTGGCGTCTGAGGTGTCGATCCAGCGCGAAGCGTCCAGCACCGCCGCCGTCAGGGCGCGGGCGGCGTTGGGATTCGCCGTCACCCAGGCCTGAGTGGTGCCGAGAATTTTTTCCGGATGATCCGGCCAGATTTCCTGCGAGGTCACGGCGGTGAAACCGATATCATCCTGAATGGCGCGCTGGTTCCACGGTTCGCCGACGCAATAGCCGCTCATGTTGCCGATTTTCATGTTCACCACCATTTGCGGCGGCGGCACGACCACATTGCGGACATCGTTAAACGGATGGATCCCGGCGTTCGCCAGCCAGTAATAGAGCCACATGGCGTGGGTGCCGGTGGGGAAAGTCTGGGCAAAGGTGTACGTGCCTTTCGCACTGGCATCGACCGCTTTTTTCAGCGAGGCCGCGCCGGTGACACCGGCCTGTTTCAGCTGATTTGAAAGGGTGATCGCCTGCCCGTTATTGTTGAGCGCCATCAGCATCGCCATGTCATGCTGCGGGCCGGAAACGCCAAGCTGTAAGCCGTAGACCAGGCCGTAAAGGACATGCGCGGCATCAAGCTCGCCGGACACCAGTTTGTCGCGCACTGACGCCCAGCTTGATTCCTTGCTCGGGATGATTTTGATGCCGTATTTCTCATCAAACTTTTTCACCGCCGCCATCACCACGGAGGCGCAGTCGGTCAGCGGAATAAAGCCGACGCGGATCTCTTTTTTCTCCGGTGCATCGGAGCCGGCCGCCCATACGCTGTTCATAAAACCGGGCATCATCATGCTGCCGCCCAGCGCCGCGCTGGCCGCGATAAAACGGCGGCGGGAGAATCGCCCCGGCGTAGTGTTGTCTTGCGTCATTGCGGCTTCCTGTAAAGTTGAAAAATGAGCAAAAAAAAAGCGTCCAGTTAGCGCTCAGTTTCCTGAACGCTAACGGACGCCTTTATCCGTAATCCTGACTAAACCGCCATTGGTTTAGTGCTTATGTCGTATAACAATGCAGCTTGTATGCCAACTTGTTGCCGCACAATTAAATCAGCCGGTTAGCGGCACGCTGTCACGGCATTGCTGCTTTTCTGCACCGCAACAGCACGTCCTGCACATCGTGATGGCACATCGTCAGTGCAGCTACTCCTTAGGGATTAGGGATTTTTTTCCCCAATACTTCCGCCACCGCGAGCATCGCTTCTGCAATCTCGGAGAGCTTTTTATTCTGCTTCATTGCCATATCGCGCAGGGTTTTGTGCGCCTGCGGCTCGGTCAGACCGTGATGCTGCATCAGCAGGCCTTTGGCGCGTTCCACCCGTTTTTGTGCGGCCAGCGTGGCGCGCAGTCCGGTCAGTTCGGCATCCAGCGTCTGTAACTGGCGCGACTGCTGTTCGACCAGTTCCAGCACCGACCGGCTAAGCTGCGGGGGGATCAGCGCGGAGTAGTGCGACTCCTGCGGCGGGATGTCACCGATATCCTGCTGCTGGCGCGCAAGGGCATTCTGCGCATCGCGGATCCGCTGACGGCAGCATTCCATCAGGCTTTCTTCCAGACTGTCTTCCACCGTTTTCATGCCGTCAATGCGCGCCGTCGTCACCTCAAACCAGCGCAGCGCGTCCTCTGCCGGTGTCATGCGGGTGCAGGCAATGCGCCGCAGACGTTCGAATTCACTGCTGTCCGTGTTCACCTGCTGTTGCCACTGCGCCAGACAACGGGGATCGGCGAACCCGCTGAACGTCTGGAAACAACGCTCCTGACTGTCGATCAGATCCTGCAATTGCTGATGCGCGGCCTCGTCGAAATGACGGGCCGCAAAACCTGCGGCACCCAGCGCCCGTTCCTGTCCGGCCAGTTCCTTGCCCTGCATAAAGCTGAACATCGCCAGTAATGCCCGCGAAATGGACGGATCACCGGAGATATCCGCGGCTTCAAACACCAGCGCCAGATGGCTGCGGATCACCTCGCTGTACTGCCGCATGGCGTCCGGCTGGCTGATGGCCTGTGCCTGAACCTGACCGCGCAGTGACGGCAGGGTGCTGAGACTGTGCAGAACAGCGGCGATGCGGCTGAACAGGCGCGGCGCGTTTGCCACACCCTGCCCGCTCAGATCCAGTGCCGCCAGCTGCTGCCCCACGGCTTGCTCCGCGTTCTCCACCTGCAACGCCCGCTCATTCAACTGGTCAGCCCAGAGTTTGCCGTGCGAACACAAAAAGATGTTCACCGTGCCCCGCTCACGTTGCAGCACATGGATCAGCTGACTGATCGTGCCGACCAGCCTGCCCGTCTCCAGCAACTGCTGCAGACAGGCAATTTCACTTTTTTTCGATGCCAGCACAAAACCGAGAGCCGAATGAGACATAGAGGAATTCTGTTCAGGGAAGAGGTACAGAGGGTAAAGCAAGAAGTGTGCCGGAGCAGTAACGGCGCCGGGCAAAAAAACACTTACGGTGGCGAGTGAAACTCGCTCAGCACCCTCCCCCTGCGAAGGGGAGGGTTGGGGTGGGGTATTAAAGTAAAATCAATAGGTTGAAGTATGCTTTGACCGGGTGTTAGCCCTTAAAACCCCCTCCCAGCCTCCCCCTTCGCAGGGGGAGGAGC
>NZ_SJOJ01000026.1 GCF_004330295.1 Rahnella victoriana | reverse complement strand
CATCAACTGCCAGGCATCAAATAAGTGGAAAGCCCTGTACTGACGTACAGGGCTTTTTGCTATGGGGGATTTGACGACTAATACAGCCTTAATCGCGCTTCCCGTCACAAAAAACGACGCAACTCCAGGTAATAACCAAATTAATTTCCCTTATTTATTCATTCGTTGCTTAACTCAATATTTCTAATCGAATAATAAGTAGCAGTCTCACATTCCGGGTGAGCGTTGTCAGGAGAAAGTAATATGATGGATACTCTGGGATCCCAGCCTGATCATCACGATCAGCAAGATAAGAAGAAACGTATTTTCGCTATTGTGGGGGCGTCTTCGGGAAATCTGGTGGAATGGTTTGATTTCTACGTCTACTCCTTTTGCTCGCTCTACTTTGCCTCTTCATTTTTCCCCAGCGGAAACAGCACAACTCAGTTATTACAAACGGCGGGTGTTTTCGCTGCCGGGTTCTTTATGCGTCCTATTGGCGGATGGTTATTTGGCTATATCGCCGATAAACACGGCCGCAAGAATTCAATGATGATTTTCGGTCTGCATGATGTGCTGCGGTTCACTGGTCATCGCCTGTTTGCCTACCTACGCGACGATAGGCAGCTGGGCACCCATCTTATTGCTCATCGCCCGTCTGTTTCAGGGGCTTTCTGTCGGTGGGGAATACGGCACCAGTGCCACGTATATGAGTGAAGTGGCGATTAAAGGCCGACGCGGATTTTATGCTTCTTTTCAATATGTGACGCTGATTGGCGGGCAATTACTGGCTCTTCTGGTATTGGTAATATTGCAGCAAATCTTCTCGAATGATGAACTCAAATCCTGGGCATGGCGGATTCCCTTTGCACTGGGTGCTGTGCTGGCTGTCGTCGCCTTATTCCTGCGTCGTTCACTGAATGAAACGTCGGATAAACAGACCCGTGAACACAAAGATGCAGGTACGCTTTCGGGATTATGGAAGCATAAAAAAGCGTTCATGATGGTACTGGGATTTACGGCGGCAGGCTCTCTGACGTTCTATACCTTCACGACATATATGCAAAAATATCTGGTGAATACCGCCGGAATGGATACCAAAACCGCCAGCGCATTAATGACTGTCGCCTTATTTGTCTTTATGTGTTTACAGCCCATTATTGGCGGACTATCGGACAAAATAGGTCGCCGCAGTTCAATGCTGATATTCAGCGGGCTGGCGACCGTATTCACCATCCCGATTTTATATATTTTACAAACTGTCACCAGCCCTTATATCGCTTTTGGTTTGATTGTTTTGGCGTTGCTGATCGTCAGTTTTTATACTTCAATCAGCTGATTATTAAAGGCAGAAATGTTCCCGCCGGAAGTCAGGGCACTAGGCGTGGGATTATCGTATGCGGTGGCGAATGCTGTTTTTGGCGGCTCGGCGGAATATGTCGCGCTGACATTTAAATCCTGGAATATAGAGGAAGTCTTTTTCTGGTATGTCTGCGTAATGTGTTTAATCGCGTTGATTGTTTCGATGAAATTGCATCGCAAAGGTAAGGAAATACAGCTGTAATTTACGCAAAAGAAAGTGCAGGGACGCACTTTTAATAACGGATCAGATGATACGCGCTGTACCCGGTGGCGGCACCTGCAATATCCCATGCGAAATCTTTCCAGCTCCAGCCACTGCCTCCTTCCCGGCTGTCGTACAGCTCTTTGGTTGCGCCGAGCCCGACAGAAAACAGCAGTCCGAATGAACGGCTGCGCGCTTCATTCCAACCCTGATGATCACCGTAGGCCGTGCCTGCTGCGGCTAATACTGCTGAACCGACAAAATGTTCTGCCTTATCTTTTCCGGTCCACGGATCATTCGCATAATGCGTACATCCGCTGCATCCCAATATCAGCGCGATAAAAGATAATCTGAAGGTCACAATAGAACGTTGAGTCATAACGTGGAATTCCAGATAAAAAAAAGCCCGATCAGAATAATCAGGCTTTCAGTATAGCCAATTACAGGATCCGGCTGATTAATCTGT
Source organism: Rahnella victoriana (assembly GCF_004330295.1). Classification (GTDB taxonomy): domain Bacteria; phylum Pseudomonadota; class Gammaproteobacteria; order Enterobacterales; family Enterobacteriaceae; genus Rahnella; species Rahnella victoriana. Next base: position 76,305 of record NZ_SJOJ01000026.1, on the reverse strand, counting down.
CAATACGTATTCTGCGCAGGCGCCGGATGAGCTTACGGACTTTAACCGGGTAATTTGGAATACTTTCCAGTTCCATATAATGAGAAACCACATGCGTATGCTGGCGAATTTCTTCCAGCTCTTTATGTCGCGCTTCTGCGAGTTCTTTATGCGGATCGTGGATAAGAATGGCATTCTCGAGATCCAGACGCCAGGCGCGGGGATTGAGGTTATTTCCGGTGATCAGCTGCCAGCGGTCATCCACCCACATTCCCTTGAGGTGATAGCTGTTATCGCCGTCTTTCCACAGGCGAACTATCAGCTGTCCGCTGTCAACAAAACGTTGTAAACGGCTCAGGAAGCGACGCAGGTTAATCTCGTACAAATACGGCAAGGCACCGATAATTTTAAACGGCTGATCCTGCGGGATGTAAAAATCGTTCGCGGTTTTATCACCGACGATAATTTCGACCTGCTTTCCACGTCGCAACAGATGAATAATATTGCGTGCCAGCATAGCAGGCATATTGAAATAAGGCGTACACAGCGTCAGCTTATGATCCGTACTGGCCATGAGATGGTGGATAGTCCGGTTCAGTTCATTCTGCTTCCCAAGACCAACAATCGGCGTCACCGCCAGCTCATCATTTCCTGCGCTGTCCTTGAAATGATATCCACTGGTGCGGAGGTTTTGGCGGAACTGACGCGTTTCGTTTTTGATCTCAATGCTTTTCGGGCGATCTTCACGATCAAGGCGCTGGACGGCAGCCGCGGTCAGGATCGATTTCTTCATAAAGTCGATCATGGTATTTGCCAGCGGTGCGTTGGTCAGTAACTGATAGCGGTCGTAGCGGTATTTCTCATGGCGATGCAGATAAACATCATTGAGGCTCGCACCGCTGTAAATCACCTGATCGTCAATCACAAAGCCTTTGAGATGCAAAACGCCCAACGCTTCACGGGTATTGACCGGAACACCGTACACCGGCACGGAAAGCTCAGGGTGCTCTTTAGCCATGCGACAATACCAGTCAGCATTGGTATTTGCTGCAGCCGCGCCAATGCGGCCACGCTGAGCGCGGTGCCAGTCAACCAGCACATAAATCTCCAGTTCCGGACGACGCTGCTTGGCGTCATACAGCGCCGACAATACATCACGACCGCCATCATCGTTCTCTAAATAGAGCGCGACCAGATAAATCCGTTGGGTGGCGTGAGCAATGGCTTCGAGCAGCGTCTTACGGAAATCTGCAGGGCAGTAGAGCGTTTTTACAGCATCAACCGTTTGGGGGAGTTTAGGCAGTTGAGCAAGGTGTTGTTGATGTTTATTACGTTTAAATTTTGACAACATCACAGTGCGCTTCTTCTCTCTTCATGTAATGGCTTTAGCGGCACAAGCAGACGATGGTAACCGCACAATCGGTCGATAATACCATTAGTCCTGTCCCATGTGCGCATCTTTTGCCTGTTCATGGCGCAGGCTCACGGTTTTCTGCTGTGAAATGCGGGTCTTTTCCAGTGCCAGTGAGAGGTTCACAATGCCGTCCTGGATCTGAATATCGACGTCGAATTCCAGTTTTCTGGCCAGCGTGATCATGCCACGGTTATTGGGCATGGTAATGCCGGTCAGACGTTGCAGGCCGTGCTCTGCCGCGTAATGGATCATCTTATCAAGCAGCCGCCTTCCGAGTCCCAGACCTTTCAGATCCGACCGCACCAGTACCGAGAATTCAGCATCAATATTATCCGGGTCTGAGACCGCCCGGGTGACGCCGATAATTTCGTTTTCATTATTCACTGTGCGAATGGCGACGAAGGCCATTTCCCGGTCATAGTCGATCTGGGTCATGTTCGCTAAATCTTCATGCGTGAACTCATTGATCTCACTGAAGTAGCGGTAATACAGATCTTCTTTGGTCACTTTCAGTATAAACGCTTTCAGCAGTGGCTCGTCCTCCGGCAGGATAGGCCGGAACAATGCGGGTGAGCCGTCTTTCAGTATTACGCGCTCTTCCAGTTCACGCGGGTAGGGGCGGATCGCCAGCCCTGATGCCGTTCCCTGCGCTGACAGCTGCATCGACACATCCAGCAGGCTGAGTTCACTGCCGGAAATCAGCAGGGGATGGATATCCAGTCGCTGGATTTCCGGGCAATCGATAATCAGGTTCGAAACATTCACCAGCAACTGACTCAGTGCCGGAATATCCAGAGGATGCAGGGCATTGCGGCCGCGGATTTTGCCGCTTTTGAGCGCCTGAACCACCTGATAACGCGCCAGCGTCATGTTCAGCGGTGGCAGGGAAATCACCGCCTGTCTTTCAGGAAGCCAGTCAGTACCGCCTTCGGCCAGCATGATCAGCGGGCCGAAGACCGGATCCTGTTCGACCACCACACGGAGTTCCTGCGACCCAGGCCGGTTCGCCATGGTTTGCACCAGCAGTCCCTGGATCCTTGCCTGCGGAAAAGCCTGTCTGGCGCGGTCAAAAATAGCGTTGGCGGCCTGCTCAACTTCGGCCGGTGTACGCAGATACAGCATGACGCCCTGAACTTCAGAATTATGCGGAATATCCGGGGAGCGCAATTTCAGTGCCACCGGATAACCCACCTGACTGGCGATATTAACGGCTTCGGCACTGTCGCTGGCAATCCATGTCGGCAGCACATTCATGCCGTACGCCTGCAATATCGCCCGGACCTCATGCGTATCCAGTTGCGTGGTGCCTTCCGCCAGCGTCCGGGCGATCAGCTGATGCGCCTGATCGGTGTTTTGTTCCAGATCCGCCGGAAGCGCCGGGGTTTCCTTCAGCTGTTTCTGGTTGCGGCGATATTCCACCATGTGCATAAACGCGGTCACCGTGCCTTCCGGCGTGCGGTAGGTCGGGATCCCGGCTTCGGTGAACAGCTTGCGGGCTTCCTGCGACGAAAACTCCCCGCACCAGTTGGTCAGCAGCGTGATGTATTTGCCGCGTGAATGCTTCTGGACGGCGTCAATAAGATGACTGGCGGTCACTGTGCCATGTGCCGCTGCGCTGGGCGCGTGGATCACCAGCAGCGCATCGTAATCGGTGCTGTCGAGCAGTGCGGTCATTACCGCCTGATAGAGCTTTGGCGTGGCGTCATCGTGTAAATCCAGCGGATTCGAGACGGCGATATTGTCAGGCAGAACGGCACTCAGTGTTTTACAGGTCTCATCACTCAGTTTCGCCAGTTTGCCGTTACGGGCAAGCAACTGATCCAACGCCATGGCAGCCGGAGCGGCACCGTTACTGATGATAAGTAAACGCTCACCCCGCAAAGGCCGCATATGACTCAGGGTTTCGACGGCGGAAAACAATTCATGGGTATCCTGCACGCGCAGCAAACCGGCGCGCTGGATCGCCGCATCATAGGCGGCATCGAGGCTCAGCGGGCTGTTGAGTAATTGCTGCGCCTGACCGCTGCGACCACTTTTGATCACCAGAATCGGTTTATTACGGGATGCACTGCGCGAGGCGGAAAGAAAACGCCGCGCATCGCTGATGTGTTCCAGATACAGCAGAATGGCGCTGGTTTTACTGTCGCGGGCGAGGAAATCGAGCAGGTCGTCCACATCAATATCCAGGCTGTCACCCAGCGACACGAAATAGGAAAAACCCACGGCGCGCTGCTGTGCCCAGTCGAGAATGGTATTGGCGACGGCCGCCGATTGCGAAATAAACGCCAGCTTGCCGGGAAGAATGGGCACGGGTGAAAAACTGGCATTCAGTTTTTGCCAGGGTGCGAGAATACCCAGACTGTTGGGGCCGAGCAGGCGCATCGAAAAACGCTGGGCGCAGGTTTTCAAATCGGCGAATTGCTGCGGCTGTGAGGAAAGTACAATGACGGTTTTACAGCCCCGCTCACCGAGCTGTTCGAGCAGCGCAAGATTACGGTCAGCGTGGGTACAGAGAATGGCGAGATCGGGCGACATCGGCAGACTGGCGACATCCCGCCAGGTCAGTACGCCGCACACCGCGCGATAAGCGGGCGTAACCGGCAGCACGGGGCCATTGAATCCGCTGTCGAGCAGATTACGCATCATCAGATATCCGGCCCGCCCCGGTTTATTGCTCGCGCCAATGACCGCGATAGATTCAGGTCGTAATAAGGCTTCCAGTCCGCGCTGACTCATAACGTCTCCGGTTCATCATCTTCCCATGATTCTAGAGGCTTTCTTCGTTCTTTGCTGTGAGCTGATGCACCGGATGATGGGGTTTCCCGGCCAGATACTGGGTGCGGAAATGGGTAAAGTGGCGTGAAAGGCCTGCCGAGGCATCGACATCACCGGCTTTTTCCAGCAGAGCAGCGGCCACTTCGACGGTGCAATGCAGTTCCGGGCGTGAGGCTTCACGCAGGATATAGCCGGAGCTGGCGCTTACATCGAGAGAGAAGACTGGCAGATTATCCAGATACGGGCTTTTGCGGAACATCTTGCGGGCTTCGTTCCAGGTGCCGTCGAGCATAATAAACAAAGGTGGTTTGCTGCCTGCCGGCACGTCGGTAAACACCTGACGCGGCGGTTCGGCGAAAGACGCCGGAAACACCACGTAAGCCTGACGTTCCGGGTCGGCAATCGCTTCCAGCAGCGCCGGATCGGTTTGCGTGCGTGACCACAAAAATGCCTGAGTATCCGGCAAGACATCTGCGATTAACCGGCCGGTATTGCTCGGTTTCATCGGCTCAGTGTCAAACATCACCAGACAAAAACGGCTGGCGGCCTGATGGATTTCGCGGGTGGCGCAGATGCAGTTACGTTTGGGTAACAGGCACGACTGACAGCGGATGGCCCGTGAACCGCGCGCAAGAAAAGGGCGGGTGGATCGGGCTAAACGCTGCTCACGCAGGCGAAGGACGGCGTTGTCTGACATAGGCATTCCGGTATGCGAAAAACGGCTATTCTAATCGCCCGGCAGCAGCAGGCAAGTGGCTTGTGTTCTGAACGGAAAAAGGCCCGTGCGGTGACGGGCCTTCGGCAGGGCTTTATGATGGCTTATGCGTTACAATGATTCATTAAGCCAGTTGTTGAAGGGCGCTTTAGGCATGGCACCACTCAACATATCGACCATTTTGCCTTCATTAAACACCATAATGGTCGGAATACTGCGGATACGGAACCGCGCGCTCAGTTCAGGTTCAGCTTCGGTGTTCACCTTGATGAAGCGGATTTTACCGGCGCGTTCCTGAGCCACATCTTCAAAAATTGGCGCGAAGTTAACGCAAGGTCCACACCACGGTGCCCAGAAATCGATGACCACCGGCAGATCATCCTGCAGGTATTTATCCAGCGTGGCAGCGGTTGCGTGAACCACATCGCCTTCAAAAAGTGCATGACCGCAACGACCGCATTTTGCGCCGTCGTCGATACGATCCTCAGGCAGGCGGTTGGTGGCCTGACATGATGAACAAACCGTATTCATAAAATAGCCTCTACATTGCTTAACGTGAGAATGGTATCAACCACAACCCCGGTTTTATCCTTAAAAGCGGTAAAGAACACGGCTGATATGTTGCTTGTATGTTGTAAGTATGGGGTTGGTACGTCACGTAAACAACGTGGTTTATTCAATGATTACGATAGTTTTTAGCTTTTGGTCCAAAGCCTGTGGCGTAGCTCACAGACATCAGGTAATCTTCGCGCCCTGCGCGTAGGTGGAGAGAAAAATGAACGATTCATTCAGTGGCAAGAACGGCAAAGTCAAAGTGATGTACGTCCGTAGTGACGACGACGGCGATAACCGCAATAACGATAAACGTCCTTCTAACAATAAAGGACGTCCGGGCGATAAACCTCGCCAGGGTTCCCGTCCAGACGATGCCCGCCGCAATGAGCGTCGCAGCAGCGATTCCCGTGGTGATTCCCGCGGCCCGGCACCACGCCGTGGTGATGATCGCCCGCGTCGTCCTGCGCGTGACGACGACGGCCCGTACTCTTCGCCGTGGAAAACGGTCTCCCGTCCACCGGCGGATGAATCCGTCCCGGATCACGGCGGTATCAGCGGCAAAAGCTTTATCGATCCTGAACAGCTGCGTCGTCAGCGTCAGGAAGAAACCCGCGTGTATGGCGAAAACGCCTGTAAGGCCCTGTTTGCCAGCCGTCCGGACGCTATCGTCCGTGCATGGTTTGTGCAATCCGTGACCCCGCGTTTTCGTGAAGCACTGCGCTGGATGGCGGCGAACCGCAAAGCCTACCATGTGGTTGAAGATGACGAACTGGCGAAAGCGTCCGGTACCGAACACCACGGCGGCGTGTGTTTCCTGATCAAAAAACGTCAGGGTCTGGATGCAGAAACCTATCTGCAAACGGCTCCGGCGAAAGACTGCGTACTGGCGCTGGAAAACGTCGGTAACCCGCATAACCTCGGCGGTATCATGCGTTCTTGTGCGCATTTTGGTATCAACGGGATGATGGTTCAGGATCCGGCTCAGCTGGAATCTGGCGCGGCAGTCCGTACCGCGGAAGGCGGCGCGGAGCACGTTAAGGCCATCAGCGCGGATAACTTCCTTGAAGTGCTGGAAACCTTCCGTAACGCGGGATACACCATCGTGACCACGTCCAGCCATAAAGGTACGGCGCTGGGCAAAGCACAGTTACCGGCCAAAATGGTGCTGGTGCTGGGTGAAGAGAGCGACGGTTTGTCTGACAGCGCCTGGCAACAGGGCGACCTGAGCGTGTCAATCGGCGGTACCGGCAAAGTGGAAAGCCTCAACGTTTCCGTGGCATCCGGTATTTTGCTGGCAGAATGGTGGCGTCAGAACCAGGCATAATTGCCCGGTTTCAGCCATAAAAAACGGACGCATAATGCGTCCGTTTTGCTTTCTGACATTCAGGGAATACCTGACTCAGTGCGCGCCACCGGCTCCGCCACCACTGGTGAATGGCGGTCGGGCGAACCAGATCAAGACCAGCAGCACCAGGAATGCGCCGCCGGATAACCAGAAAATCTCATTGGCAGAGATGATAAGTCCCTGATTCGTGATCTCCCGCGCTATCCAGCCTGATGCCTGCTGATGACTCATCCCGATGCCTTCGAGCTGCTGATAAGTCTGCGTCGCCGCCGGATTAAACGGCGTGATGTTTTCCGTCAGCTGCGCGTGGTGCAGCGATTCACGGTTCGACCACAGGGTTGTGGTGATCGACGTACCAATCGAACCGGCCAGCGTACGGATAAAGTTCGACAAACTCGATGCCGCCGCCATACGTTCAGGCGGTAAGCCGGACAGAATAATGGTGGTCAGTGGCATAAAGAAGCAGCCGACCGCGAAGCCCTGAATAAACTGCGGCCACGCTGATGCGCCAAAATCCATCCCCGGTTCGAACGTATATGCACGCCAGAAGAAGCAGTAGGCGTACATGATAAAGCTGAAGGTCACCAGCTTTCGCATGTCCAGACGGTGCGCGAAACGCCCGATAATCGGCGACATCAGTACCGGTAAAATCCCTACCGGCGCGGACGCCAGACCGGCCCAGGTGGCGGTATACCCATAGACCTCTTGCAATAGCTGCGGCAGCAGGACAATCGCGCCGAAGTAGAGCATGTAGGCCAGGCTGATACACAGCACGCCAATGGTGAAGTTTCGCGATTTAAACAGTGACAGGTCGACGATCGGATGGTCGTCGGTCAGTTCCCAGACCACAAGGAAACAGAGCGCGACCACTGCCACGACCGCCAGCACGATAATTTCCGTCGAGTTAAACCAGTCGAGTTCTTTACCCCGGTCGAGCATCACCTGCAAGGCACCGATACCCAGCACCAGCAGCACCAGCCCGACACTGTCGATGGGTCTGATCTGCGTGGCGGTTTCGCGGCCCTTCAGTGTTCTCAGCGTCAGGAACACCACCGCAATACCGATCGGCACGTTGATAAAGAAGATCCAACCCCAGTGATAGTTATCACTGATATACCCGCCGAGGATCGGCCCGCAGATCGGGGCGACGATCACCGTCATCGACCAGAGCGCGAGCGCGGTACTTCGCTTGGCTGGCGGATAGTTATTCAGTAACAGACTTTGCGAAAGCGGGATCAGCGGACCTGCCACCACGCCCTGCACCACACGGAAGAAAATCAGCATTTCCAGGCTGGTCGACATACCGCACAGCCACGATGCAATTGCAAACAGCACCGTTGACCACAGGAAGAGTTTGACCTCACCAATGCGTTTTGCCAGCCAGCCGGTGATCGGGATTGAGATGGCATTCGCCACCCCGAACGACGTGATAACCCAGGTGCCCTGCGAGTTCGAGGCACCCAGATTCCCGGCGATGGTCGGGATCGCCACGTTGGCGATCGTCGAGTCCAGCACCTGCATAAAGGTAGCCAAAGACAAAGCCACCGTCATCCAGGCCAGCGGGGCGCCTACCAGCGGTTTATTTGCCACGAAGGCCTCCGGATGTTTTAGCCTGCATTGGCATGGATAACGTCAGCAATAATGGCGTTGACCGGTGCCAGATCCAGTGTCAGCGCGGTCGTCTGATACAGCGGTTCGCTGCGGACTTTATCGGCCAGCACCAGACCCTCACGATTCTGCGTATCAACCGTTACCAGCGTCGATAAACCGATACGCAGCGGATGTTCAGCCACTTCCTGATCGTTAAGTTCGATACGCACCGGCAGGCGCTGAACCACTTTGATCCAGTTGCCGGTGGCATTCTGTGCCGGTAACAGCGAGAACGCGCCGCCGGTGCCCATGTCCATACCGACGACTTTGCCGTGATATTTCACGTCATCGCCGTACATGTCACTGACCACGGTCGCCATCTGGCCAATACGCATATTTGCCAGCTGGGTTTCTTTAAAGTTAGCGTCGACCCAGATGTGATGCGCCGGAACCACGGCCATCAGGGAGGTTGTCGGGCTAATTTGCTGACCAATCTGTACGGCACGACGTGAGACGAAACCGTCAATCGGGCTGCGGACTTTGGTGCGTTGCAGGGCAAGCCATGCATCGCGCACCTGAGCGGCGGCCTGAAGAACCTGCGGCTGCTTATCGACCGGCGTATCCAGAATCATCGCCTGATTGGCGTTGTATTGCTGAACGGCGACATCGTATTGCGCTTTCGCGGTATCGACGGCGTCACGGGCGTGTTGCAGTTCTTCACGGCCAATCGCATCGACATTACCCAGCACGATGCGGCGCTTGAGGTCAGTCTGCGCCTGTTGCAGTTGCGTCTGACGCAGCGCGATATTGGCCTGATATTGTTTACCGTTGATGATCAACTGATGCGTCTGACGCACGCTGTTCGCCAGCGCCGTTTTAGAGCGTTCGAACGCCTGCTCAGCATCGGTCGGGTCGATGGTCACCAGCACGTCACCTTTTTTCACAAAGTCGGTGCTGTCGAAATTGACGTCGGTCACGCTACCCGACACCTGCGCCATAATCTGAACCTGATTACCGGCCACATACGCATCGTCGGTGGACTCGAAATGACGTAACACCAGCAGCCAGTAGAACAGGTAGGCGATGGCAATAATAATGAAAATCCCGGTTAACAAGAGCATCGCGACTTTGCGCGTTTTCTTCTTATTTTTCGGAGCTTGCGGCGTTGCCTGAGTATCGGCATTTGCGCTCATGGTCTTCTCCACACTGAGTCTTTTATTATGATTTTTGGTCCGCAGCCGGGGCCTGATAGCCGCCCCCAAGCGCACGGATGAGACTGATTTTTGCCTGCATCAACTGACTGCTGGCCGTAAGTTGCGCCTGTTGTTGTTGCAGAAGCGCTGACTGGCTGGTTAACAGCTCATCCCGTCCGATGACGCCAGCGTTGTATCTTGCATCCGAAACGCGATACACCTCATCCAGCGATTTAGCGGCAGAAGACGCCTGCTGCAATTGTTCAGCGCTGCTTTTCGAGACAGTAATGGCATCCGCAGTTTGCTGGATGGCGTTCAGGATGGTCTGGTTATACGACTCAACAGACTGGTCATATAACGCGGACTCTTCGCCCAGTTTGGAGCGCAGTGCACCGGCGTGGAAAATCGGCAGCGAAATGGCGGGCGCGATATTCCAGGCGGTACTGGCCGCTTCAAACAGATTCGGGCTGGTGCCGCCGTAATTGGTGGTCGTCAGACCGCCGAAGGCACTGATGGAAAGGCTGGGATAAAATTCTTTTTTCGCGGCACTGACACGCTGGGACCAGGATTCCACCAGATCACGCTGTGCAGCGATGTCCGGGCGTTTGCCGAGTAAATCCAGCGTCAGCTCCGCTTTAGGTGCCAGCGCGTCAGGGGAAGGCAGCGCCACGGCGTGCACTCCGTCCATTGCATCCGGGCCACGTCCGGCCAGCGCAGAAAGCTGATGTCGCAGCTGTTCTGTTTGCGATTTCAGATTGATGATCTGTTGTTTGGCACTGTCGGCCTGCGCCTGGGTTTGTTGCGGAATTTCAATGCCGTACACGCCTGCCTGATACTGCGCTTTGCGCAAATCGGCCAGACGCTGATTGTTATCCACTTCGTGTTGCAGAACATCCTGCAAGGCAAGATTGGCCTGCAACGCATAATAGGCTGACGCCACCGAACTGGTCAGCGTCAGAGCGGCTTCAGCCTGTTCGGCACGGGCGGAGTCCACCTGTGCTTTCGCGGCATTCACCTGATTGCGGTATTTCCCCCACCAGTCAAACTCATAGCTCAGATTCAGCCCGAGGCTGTTGCTGCTGTCGTAAATTGGCGCTTCGGGATAGCTGGTCAGGAACGGCGGGATCGTGTTTTTTGCCACACGTTCACGACGCGTTGAACCATTCAAATCCAGATAAGGGCCATTGGCGGCATTGGCTTCTCCCATCACGCTTTGCGCTTCGCGCACGCGGGCGGCGGCCTGACGCAATGAAGGCGAATTCTGCAACGTCGTGGTCATCAGATTATCGAGTTGCGGGTCATTCAGACTGCGCCACCACTGAGGGCCGAGGGTCAGGGAACTGACTTTTGCCTGCTGCAGATGAAGCTGTTGCGTATCCAGCAGCGACGACTGAGGAGCAATATTATTACCGGAGGCGCAGCCAGCCAATATCAAAACGGCAAACAGCGGCGTAAGCCTCCGGCGAGCTTGGAGTGACATGTGTGGTTTACCTGAACTGAAATCTAGAATTGTTGTAGTGCTGTCGCATCCATCTGATCAAGGCGGGTTAACAGTTTGCGCGTCAGGGTTTCTAACTGCTTCTGTTCATCGGCGTCTAAGGTCGACCAGAGAAAATGCAGGCTCTTATGTTGAGGCGGCAGTAACTTCTGAATAAAGGCTTCACCGTCGGGCGTCAGGTGCAAATGCAGGCACCGGCGGTCGTTATCGCTTTCACGGCGTTCGATCCATCCGCGCTTTTCCAGCTCATCCGCAATGCGGGTGGCGTTGGTGCGTGAAGAACCCAGCGCAGAGCTTAGCTCAGAAGGCTGAATGCTGTGACTTTCCTGCGCATCAAGAGTCAGTAACGCCATAAACAGCGTTTCATTAATCCCTTGTGCTTTCAGCATTTTATTACGGTTTTCAAGCAATTTACTTTGCATGTGCATACAGAGGCGGGTCAGCAGAATTTCCTGATAAGGGAAATCTTTTTGCTTCTTAGCCCGGAAATTTAACATGTTTTCAATTGGCGCGAATGAACTGTCCATATGAGAAGCCTCATTAGTTACGAATGACATAGTAACGACGGTAATTAATAATATCAATGTCATGAATCACCAATTCTTTAGCAATTAGTGTTATTCATAACTCCGGTGAATTATTCGATGTTTAATGTATTAGGCAGAGTTTGCCCGGTTGTTGCTTTACGGTAAAAAATAGCCTCATCCCGCCAGCAGCATCACCTTGAACACCAGGCCGTACACCACAGCGCCGGTCAGTGTGGCAATAATGATGCTTTTGGTTCGCCAGAAAATCAGCGCGAGCACCACAAAACCGGCCAGTGAGGGCAGCAGTTTTTGCGGATCGCGCAGGATTTCAGGCGTGCTTGACACCACCAGTAGCGCGCAGATTGAGGCGATACCAATGCTGTCGAGCACGCGGGATAACGGGCCACTTTTCAGTCCTGATTTCTGTCGTGCGCCAAGACGCAAAGGCAGATACCGGAACAGATAATTGACGGTGCCGACCAGCAGACACACCAGAATGACATCAGTGCTCATCTGAGGTGATCTCCGTGGCAGAAGGGGATACCGGGCGTTGCAGCAGGGCCGCAATGCACCCCGCGCCCAGACCGCAACCGATGGCGGCGGGGATCGACCCGAACAGCAGCCCGCCCAGCGCACCGGCCAGCGAGGCAACAAACACCAGGCTTTGCTGGCGCTTAAACGCCGCCAGCAGAAAACTCAGAAACAGCGCCGGTAACATAAAGCCGAGTGCGGCTTCGATGGCCGGAAAATTCTGCAGCGGACCATTACCGAACAGCGCACCTATGGCGGTGCCGAACACCCACGAAAGCCAGGAAGACAGCGCAATGCCGCACATCCAGTTTTCGCTCCAGCTGCGTTTATCGCGGATCAGTTTGGCGGTGGCGGCCGCGAACACTTCATCGGTCAGGCCAAATGCCCAGAGTGCGGTTTTTCTGCCATTGAGTTTGCTCACCAGCCGGTTACGCAGCGACGGGCCGTACAGCACGTGACGCACATCCATCGCCATCACGGTCAGGGCGGAAACCCATAACGACATTCCGGCACTGAGCAGCGCGGTGATCACAAACTGGCTGGCGCCAGCATAGATGAGAATGGAAAACAGCAGACTTTCAGCGGGAGTGAAACCCAGTTTGACTGCACTGAGTCCGAAGGCAAACGCGACAGGCACATAGCCAATCACAATGGGCAGGCTATCGGTAATACCTTGTGCGAAGGTGGAAACACGGACGGGGTCGGGTGCTTCGAGATCTGGATTGGTTTGCATGGGTGTTTAAAACATTGTGAAACCGGATAGTTGCCGGCGAATAATTCATGGCGTAAACATTACCAGACTGTAAGTATCGTTAACACCCTTTGGTTCAAATAAATTTCTCCAATGATTATTCGCAAGCTAATCAGGAGGGGTGATGGTTCCCTCCTGATGTAGTTTCGTACGTTATCAGGCCAGCGTGTATTTATGGCCTTTCCACCAGACCAGTAAATTCAGCACACACATGAGGATGCCTGCTGCCGAGACCCCGTACCAGCCCGCCGCCTGATAGGCCGAAGCGGATACCAGGGAACCCACCGCACCGCCAATAAAGTATGTCGTCATGTAACCTGCGGTCAGGCGGTTACGCGCTTCCGGCAGGGTTTTATAAATCACACTTTGGTTGGTGATATGCACTCCCTGAACCGAAAGGTCCAGAATGATGATGCCAATAATCAGCGAAATCACTGAGTGCTGCCCGTACGCAGTGGCGGCCCATGACAGCAATAACAGCACCAGCCCGACCGTGGTGGTCAGATGCGCCTTGCCCTTGTCCGCCAGATTGCCTGCACGGGTCGCCGCCAGCGCCCCGGCAGCACCCACCAGACCAAACAGACCGATGACGCCTTCAGAATAGTGATAGGCCGGACCCGCCAGCAGGAACGCCATCGACGTCCACAGAATGCTGAAGTTGGCGAAGCAGAACATGCCAATCAGCGCGCGGGTGCGTAATACCGGCGTATGGATAAACAGCGTAAAAATGGATTTCAGCAACTGCGGATAATTCAGATCGGTTTTCTGATGGTGCTTTGGCAGCTTACGCCACAGCACCAGCGCCATCACGATCATCAGCCCACTGGCGACCCAGTACACCGTCCGCCAGCCGCCCAGCGACGCCAGCGCACCGGCAACGGTTCGCGCCAGCAGAATGCCCAGCAGCAGGCCGGACATAATCAGCCCGACGACTTTACCGCGACGCTCCGGCTCAGCCAGTGTGGCGGCCAGCGGCACCAGAATTTGTGCCACGACGGAGAACAGTCCGGTCAGCGCCGTCCCGACCAGCATGATGGTCAGCGTCGGTGCCATCGCGGTGATCAGCAATCCGGCAGCGGAAAGCAGGGTCATCAGCACAATCAGCCCGCGACGTTCAAACATATCGCCGAGCGGCACGATAAACATCAGGCCGCAGGCGTAACCGAGCTGCGCCACAGTCACAATAAAACCGGCCTGATTGACCGACAGGCTGAACGCACGCGCAATGGTGTCGAGCAGCGGTTGCGGATAATAGTTACTGGCGACGGCAAGCCCGGTGGCCACCGCCATCAGAATAATCAGCGCCGGGCTGAGCGGAGAATGTGTGGTCGTTTTTTTCATAATGAGACTTAACGGATCTTATTGAAGGAGCAGGGAAATGCGAAAGACGATTATCGTTTTGGTTGAAATATTAAACCAATGAATAGTTTTAATGGCAACTATCTGGTTTTGTAATAGACATGTTCGCACACAAAAAAACGGGCGGAGATTTCTCCCCGCCCGCTGGTCTTACTGAGTCTGTAACGGCGTTATTTCGCTGCTGCGGCGGCTTCTTTTACCCAGCCGTCGAACTGTTCCTGGTGGGCTTTGATCCAGCCGTCGGTCTGTGCATCGATATCGGCTTCTGAATTTTTACCGGCATGCATAGCGGCGTTCTGCGCATTGATGTCTTTCAGCGGCAGTTTCATGATGGCAAACAGTTTTGCCGCCGCCGGGTTTTTCTCAGCCCAGGCTTTGTTCGCCACGATGTGCATGGTGCTCACCGGGAAACCGTAGTTTTTGCCGTTTGGCAGTTTGGTATCGGCGTTTTTATCCCCCGGCACTACCGAGAACGGCACCTGCATCCACAACACGTCTTTGCCCGGGATCAGGACATTGCTGACCCAGTACGGCGTCCAGGTGTAATAGAAGATCGGTTTCCCTTCTTTGTAACGGGTGATGGTGTCGGCGATCATCGCAGAGTAGTTACCCTGATTGTGGGTCACGGTATCTTCCAGACCGTAGGCTTTCAGCTGCTCATTCAGCGCCGCTTCACAGCCCCAGCCCGGCGTACAACCGGTCAGATCGGCTTTGCCGTCACCGTTGGTATCAAACAGTTTCGCCAGTTTCGGATCTTTCAGCTGTTCGATATTGGTGATGTGGTATTTCTCGGCGGTTTTCTTATCGATCAGCCAGCCCTGCGCGGCACCGGTCACGTAGGTACCTTCACGATAAAACACCTTGTCGCCACCGGCGGCTTTGTACATTTCATCATGCAGCGGCGACCAGTTGACGGCGGTAAAGGTCGCGTCACCGGCGGCAAGGGTGGTGTAGCCGACGTTGTAATCGACTTCGCGGGTCGGCTGAACGTCATAGCCCAGTTTTTCCAGCGCTTTATTCACCAGCTCGGTCTGAAATGTCTCTTCACTGATGGTGCTCTGGATAGGTGTCACGGTGACCCCTTTACCCGGCAAATCGGCGGCGAAGGTGGTGGCTGTGGCAAATGTTGTGAGGGCGGCAACCGCCCAGATTCCTGTCTTTTTCATAAATTCCTCAGATTTTATCATGCGTTATTTTGCTGCAGCGGCAGCTTCTTTGATCCAGCCATCGAAGGTCGCCTGATGTGCTTTGATCCAGCCATCAACGTGTTGCTGGATATCCTCAGAAGACGATTCCCCTTCATGCATCCGCAGGTTTTGCGCATTCACGTCGGCCAGTGGCAGTTTCATGATGGCGAACAGCTTCGCGGCCGCCGGGTTTTTCTCCGCCCAGGCTTTGTTCGCCACGATGTGTTCGTTATTGACCGGGAAGCCATAGTTCTTGCCGTTCGGCAGCGTGGTATCCATGTCTTTCAGTGAACCCGGATTCGCCGAGAACGGCACCGTCAGCCAGACCACGTCTTTGCCCGGTTTCATTTCGTTGCTGACCCAGTACGGTGTCCAGGTGTAATACAGCACCGGTTTGCCGGATTTAAAGCGGGTGAGGGTATCGGCGATAATGGCCGAATAGTTGCCCTCGTTTTGCGTCACGGTATCGCTCAGGCCGTACGCTTTAATTTGCGTATTGATCACCTGACCGCAGACCCAGCCCGGATTACACCCGGCCATATCGGCTTTGCCGTCGCCGTCGGCGTCAAACAGTTTGGCGATTTTCGGGTCTTTCAGCTGCGACAAATCGTGGATGTGGTATTTTTCGGCGGTCTTTTTGTCGATCAGATAACCCTGCGCCGCGCCGCCAATAAACGTGCCCTGACGGTAAAATTTCTGGTCGCCACCGGCGGCGGCATACATATCTTTTTGCAGCGGATCCCAGTTCACAGCCATATAAGTGGAATCACCGCTGGCGATGGCGGTATACGCCACGTTGTAATCCACTTCGCCGGTTTGCTGAACGTCGTAGCCCAGTTTTTCCAGCGCGCGGTTAACCAGTTCGGTCTGGAAAGTTTCTTCTGCAATAGTGCTTTGCAACGGTTTAACGACCACGCCTTTGCCCGGTAAATCGGCGGCGAAAGCGGCGGTAGTCGCCATGGATACTGCGAGGATGAGTGCTTTATTGATCAGTGTTGTGCGCATGGTGAACCCTTATTCTTGCTGGTGAATACGTAAGAGTGGACTGCGTTGTTTTAGCTTTTGAGAGTTCCCGGCAGCGAACCGCCGGGAAAAATGCAGTGTGTGGATCAGGCTTTCTTCGTGAAAGGCTTCATCACCAGACCGACAGGACCGCGGGTGAACCAGCGGTGACCGCCTTTACTGCGGCTGTCGCGACCCATTGACTGGGTGAGACGGTCGAGAATAATGGCGAGGATAACGATACCCGCGCCACCGACGGACGCCAGACCCATGTCCAGACGACCGATACCGCGCAGTACCATCTGACCCAGACCGCCAACGGCGATCATCGAGGCGATCACCACCATCGACAGCGCCAGCATCAGCGTCTGGTTAATACCGGCCATGATGGTCGGCATCGCCAGCGGCAACTGAACTTTAAACAGCATCTGACGCGGGCTGGAACCAAAGGATTTCGCAGCTTCGATCAGATCTTCCGGCACCTGGTTGATACCCAGAATGGTCAGACGTACCACCGGTGGCAGGGCGAAGATAATCGTCACCACCACGCCCGGCACGTTACCGATACCAAACAGCATGACGATAGGCACCAGATAGACGAACGCCGGTGTGGTCTGCATGGCATCCAGCAACGGCCTGATAATTTTGGCCGCCTTCTGGCTGCGCGCCAGCCATATCCCGAGCGGAAGGCCGATCAGAATACAGAAGAACAGCGAGGTCAGAACCAGCGCCAGCGTCACCATCGCCTGTGACCAGGCACCGATCGCACCGATCAGCACCAGAGAAACCAGCGTGGCGGCACCCATACCGAAACCGGCCATCTGCCAGGCCAGCAGGGCAAAGACCAGGATCGCAATCGGCGCAGGCAGAGATTCCAGACCGTGCTGGAAACCGCTGAGAACGAAATCAACCGGTACACGGATCCCCTGGAACACCGGACGGAAGTTGCCGACCAGCCAGTCGATCCCGTCGGTGACCCAGCGGTCGAGCGGGATCAGCGTGCTGTGGAACGGATCGAGAATATTAAAATGCTGATGATGTTCCGGTGCGACGCTCAGCCAGTCGTTGGTCTGCGTGGCGGCGTGGTGCGTGGCATCCGGTGTGCTGGTCGCGGCGTCGCTGCCGCCGCCCCACGGATCACTGCTGCCCGCATCGGCTGGCGCGGCATTTGTGGCGGCATCCGCCTGAGGCGCAACACCGCCGCTGGCGTTGTCGGCACTCCACGGATCCACCGAAGGATCTAACGTTTGTGCGGCCTGTGCGTGCTGAGTAATGGTGTTATTTATGGTTGAAGTGCTCATTCGTTACCCCCTTCTTTATCCAGAGCCTGAAGCAGCATGGCCTTGGAAATAATGCCGATATAGTTGTTGTCCTCATTGATCACCGGCACAGCGCAAGGCGCGGCAGCGACATGAGAAATCAGTTCGCTGAGCGGCATGTCTGCCTGCACCGGTGCCGGAGATTCCAGCAGGGCGCTTTCCAGCGGCTGATTGGCTTTCAGCGCGGTTTTCAGCGACTCGATCGACACCACGCCGATGAATTTCTGTCCACGTTCAAGCACATAACCATATTCGCGGTCTTCGTCTTCCAGCAGCTTGAGGGCGGCACGGGGACCAAAACCGGGGGTTTTACGAATTAGCGCGCCACGACGGCGGGCAATGTCTTTGGCGCTGAAGACCTGACTGATATCGACGCCACGGAAGAAGGTGCGCACATAGTCGTTGGCCGGATTGTTCAGAATGTCTTCCGGTGTGCCGACCTGCACCACTTCGCCGCCCTGCATAATGGCGATGCGGTCGCCGATACGCATGGCTTCGTCCAGATCATGGGAAATAAACACGATGGTGCGCTGATGCTGAGCCTGAAGCTTCACCAGCTCATCCTGCATTTCGGTACGGATCAACGGGTCGAGCGCTGAGAAGGCTTCATCCATCAGCAGAATGTCAGGGTTGTTGGCCATGGCGCGGGCTAAACCGACACGCTGGCGCATCCCGCCGGACAATTCATCAGGATAGGAGTTGGCATAGTTTTCCAGTCCGACCTGACGCAGCGCGTCAATCGCTTTGGCATTGCGCTCCTCCACCGGCACACCGGCGAGTTCCATACCAAACGCGGTGTTGTTCAACACGGTCAGGTGTGGCATCAGCGCAAAGGACTGAAACACCATACTGATTTTACTGCGGCGCACCTGGCGCAATTTTGCTTCTGAGATTTTGGCGATGTCTTCGCCGTCGATCAGGACTTCGCCACGGGTGGGCTCTATCAGACGATTGAGAAGGCGTACCATGGTGGATTTACCGGAACCGGATAACCCCATGATGACGAAGATCTCGCCTTCTTCAATGGCCAGACTGGCATTCTTAACGCCAAGTGAAAGACCGGTTTTCTCAAAAATTTCTTCTTTACCCTTGCCTGCGTCAATCATCTTGAAAGCGCGATCCGGGTTTTCGCCAAATACCTTATAAAGATTCTTTACTTCGATTTTAATTGCCATGCAATGTGCATTCCTTGGATATAAATAGCCGTATCGGCTCGATGTCTAGTTTTTGTGTTGGACCGTATAAGATTTTGCCTGTAACAAAATAGTGAACGGCATATACCCTAACACATCGACATTCTGAGACAAGTCTCAATGTTTCCGGAGGATATTCGTGATTGTGTTTCTGGTGGCGTATTTATCTGTATTTGCACTGTTTAATTTCGGTAAGAATGTGCTGACAATTAATGACAAATTATCCGCTATTCACATTTTCGCTTATCGCCTAATTTACGGCTGCATATCTTTGTCAAATATATAACTAAGATGTTGATTTTAAATGATTTAATAACTTGTGATTTTGTGGGGATTTAGAACGGGATAATTGCGTGATCCATCGGGAGATAATGCAAATTTCCCGATGCGGATTTACAGGTGTAAATAGAGATTTCAGAATTGCGTGAAAGCCGCAAATTTACCGGTTGTCTGAAAGGTGAATGCACAGCGAAATAACGACGTGAAACAGGGGGGAGGGCGGAAATTTGCCGGTGAGAACACCGGCAGAGGACGTGAAATGCGTCACGCAAAACCGCCATAATTCGGACTCAGGATGCGGATTTTTCTCCGTCTGCTATTTTGCGATAAAGACGCCTCGGATGGCCGATATTTCCGTACTGCATCTCCACGGCGATAAAGCCAATTTCCACGCAATATTCCAGATACCGGCGGCCGGTGGTTTTGCTGATCCCCACTTCTTCCACCACCTGCTCCACGGACCAGCTGACGTCAGGTTTTGCGGTGAAAGCGCGCTGAACCAGTTCCAGCGTATTCGGCTCGATGCCTTTGGCGGAAGGGGCTGACGGCGTATCGGTGGCGGGCAGATTAAACAGTTTATCCAGCGCCCGCTGA
The DNA here is from genome assembly GCF_004330295.1 of Rahnella victoriana. GTDB lineage: Bacteria > Pseudomonadota > Gammaproteobacteria > Enterobacterales > Enterobacteriaceae > Rahnella > Rahnella victoriana. The sequence continues at coordinate 56,499 of NZ_SJOJ01000026.1, read as the reverse complement.
TCGACCACTTTGACACTGCGCAGGGTTTGCACCAGTTGCATAAAGCGTTCGAGCGAACTGCGCAGACGATGGAATGACACCGGCTTGATGATGTAATCGAACGCGCCGCTGCGCATGGCCTGACTGCAGGTTTGCATATCACTGGCCGCCGTAATAAAAATCACCGAGCAATCGAAGCTCTTCAGTAACGGGCTGTCGATCAGATCCACGCCCTGACCGTCCGGCAGATAATTATCCAGTAAAATCAGTCGCGGCTGATGTAACCGCAGCAGGGAACGCGTCTGCTCCAGCGTGGCGGCGATGCCCACCACGCGCAGATTGAAATTTTGCTCGATAAAATCCCGGTGCAGACCGGCCAGATGCGGCTCATCTTCCACAATCACGACATCGAGTGCGCTGCTGTTATTCATGTTTCATTCCTGTTGACGCATCCGCCGGATACGGGATAAAGACGGAAAATATCGTACCTTGCGGCGTATTGTCTGAGATTTCGATGCTGCCACCGGCCTGACGGACGTAACCCGCCACCAGATACAGCCCGATACCATGTTCCGCGCCGGTGGCCTGATGGTCGTCTGACGGCTTGGTGGTGACGCCCTGTTCGAACAACCGCGGCTTCAGGGCGTCATCCACGCCGCTGCCCTGATCCGCCACTTCTATCAGCAGTTCGTTATTGCGGTCTGAAATATACAGTTCCACCGGAGAAGAGGGCGTCAGGGCATTGAGCGTGGCGTCCGTGGCGTTATCAAGCAGATTACCGATCACCGACATCAGCTCGGTTTCGCTGATGGCCGCCGGAATGCGGATCAACTGACAGGCGGGATCGAAACGCAGCTCCACGCCTTTTTCCCGCGCACTGACGTATTTCCCCAGCAACAGGCCACACAGCGCCGGTGAGGTAAAACGGGCGGAGACGAAATCCAGCACTGCCTGCGCGCCTTCGGACTGCGCCTGAATGTAATGCATGGCGTCGTCGTAACGCTGCATTTGCAGCAAACCGGCCAGCGTGGCGGTCCAGTTCAGTTGCTCGTGACGCATGATGCGCAGATTATCCGCGTAGCGTTTCACCTGACTTAGCTGGCTGCTCAGGGTATTGATGTCGTTTTTATCGCGGAAACTGAATACCCAGCCGCTTTCCGCGCCGGGTTCCAGCTCAATCGGCACGCGGTTGACGATCACCTGCCGCTGATTGAGCACGGTAATCTGATCATGCTGGCTGTTGTTGTCACTGATGCCACTTTGAGTAAAGAACGCGGGCGGCGTGTGCAGCACTTCCGCCAGGGGTTTACCCAGCAGTTCGTTTTCGGGCTGGCGGATATCAAGTAACTCGCGCGCGGCCCGGTTAATCAAAATCAGCTGCTTTCCGGCATCAATCGCGAATACGCCTTCATACATGGCTTCCAGTAAGGCTTTTTGCTGGCGCACCAGCAGGGCGATAGCTTTTGGCTCCAGCCAGAACATCTGTTTTTTGACGTTGCGGGTAAATATCCACGAAAAAATAAACAGCAGTAATAACAGCAGCAAGCCGTATAACCCGGCCTGCGCCAGACGGTGACCATTAATATTGTCGATATAAGAGGTGAGGTAACCGACGGAAACAATCCCGATCACCCGGTTATTGTCATCCAGGATCGGCGCCTTACTGCGTAATGACACCCCGATACCGCCCTGCCGCACGGAAATAATGGTTTTACCGGCCAGCACTTGCGCGTTATCACCGCCAATCATCGGCAGATCGATGCGCTCCGGCGATTCTGAATGATAAAGATGCAGCTCGCGGGTATCGCCGATCACGATATAACTGGCATCGCTTTTATCGCGTAAGGGCTGGATAAGTTTCGCGATGCCGGGAATATCACGCGCCTGCACTTTCTGCGCCAGCCCCGGCATCAGCGCGATCTCACTGGCCTGAACGCGGGCGCGTTGCCCGAGATCGTGATGCAACTGACGGTCGATGATGTGAAACAAAATAGCGCCCAGCAGCACCAGCAACAGGCAGGAAAATACCACCAGAGACAAAAAGAGTTTTACCTGAAAAGGTAATCTGAATTTCATACGACCTGCTGCAACACGAATCAAAGACACACATTGAATAAGCGTATCACGGCGAAATGAGGGCGGTAATCGGACAAAGACAGAGTTGTGAACAGGCAATAAAAATAACGATGAATTCTCACAGTAATAACAGGGTTAATAGCGGCTTTTACTACTAATCTGATAATCCTTATAAAACAAGGTGCATTAACTCCATAAACACCATAACAACCTTTATCCCTGCGGTTTTAATTTGAACAACCTCACATCCGGCTGACCGGCTGTTTTCTTATGCTCAGACCCTCAATAAGAAAAGTATTTATAAGAAAGAGGCCATGTCATGAGCACAACCGACGATTCCTACATCGCAGTGAAAGAAACAAAAACCTCCGGCATTTCGCTCAGGCAAAAGTGGTGGCACATTCTCGATCATTACAAGATCGGGATTATTCCGCTGCCTTTCTTCCTGCTGGCGGGCGTGTTGATCCTGCTCGACTGCCTGAACGGTAAGTTGCCAAGCGACATCGTGGTGATGGTCGCCACGCTGGCCTTCTTTGGCTTTGCCTGTGGCGAGTTCGGCAAGCGCCTGCCGGTAGTCGGAAAGCTCGGCGCGGCGGCCATCTGCGCCACCTTTATCCCTTCAGCGATGGTGCATTACGGCCTGCTGCCGGATGTGGTGGTGGATTCCACAGTCAAATTCTATAAATCCACCAACATTCTCTACCTCTATATCTGCTGCATTATTGTCGGCAGCATCATGAGCATGAACCGTCAGGTGCTGATCCAGGGGTTTATGCGGATTTTCATCCCGATGCTGTGCGGCGAAGTGGTCGGCATGATTGCCGGAATGGCGATGGGCACTGTTTTAGGTTTACCGCCGATGCAGACCTTCTTCTTCCTGATCCTGCCGATCATGGCGGGCGGTGTGGGTGAAGGCGCGATCCCGCTGTCGATGGGCTACGCGACGATTTTGCATATGGAGCAGGGCGTGGCGCTCGGACGCATTCTGCCGATCGTGATGCTCGGCGGTCTGACGGCCATCGTGCTGGCGGGCGTACTGAATCAGCTCGGAAAACGTTTCCCGCATCTGACCGGTGAAGGCCAGCTGATGCCGTCGGATAAAGGGCAGTCGGGCAGCGGCACGGACGAGTTTGACGGTAATCCGGGCGTCAATGCGCTGGCCTGCGGCGCGCTGCTGGCGATCCTGTTGTATATGGTCGGTATGCTCGGTCAGAAATGGATCGGTCTGCCTGCGCCGGTCGGCATGTTGTTTGCGGCGGTGCTGGTCAAACTGGCTAACGGCATTTCGCCGACCATTCAGCATGGTTCGATGGCGGTGTATAAATTTTTCCGCACTGCCGTGACCTATCCGGTGCTGTTCGCGGTGGGCGTGGCGATCACGCCGTGGCAGGAACTGATCAACGCTTTTACCCTGCAGAATCTGCTGGTGATTGTCACCACCGTGCTGGCGCTGGTCGGTACCGGTTTTTACGTCGGTAAGAAGATCGGCATGCATCCCATCGATGTGGCGATTGTCTCCTGCTGTCAGAGCGGGCAGGGCGGCACGGGCGACGTGGCGATCCTGACCTCCGGCAACCGCATGACCCTGATGCCATTCGCGCAAATCGCCACCCGCATTGGCGGCGCGATCAACGTCGCGGTCGGATTATTCGTCCTCGCCAGGTTCTTCGCATAACGCCTTTCTCCACCCCTTCAGCTGAAGGGGTTGGTTTTCCTGAGGAAAAATGCCGAGTCCAATTTTGGACTCGATTTGACCTGATTATTTATTGTTCGCTGGTTATTATTTGCGCACTCAGCGACGAGTCACCCGCCCCGTGAGCAGGTTCCCACGTAAGGAAAAAGCTTTATTTTTTGATGAAAGAATCCACGCATGTTCCGTATTAAATCGCTTGTTTCTGCCTTACTGCTTCTTATTCCAGGTTTATTTAGCGCCAGTACCTTTGCCTTTGATATGCCAAAAGAATTTGAGTCTATGGACACCTACAAATTTTTCCATAGCGAACTTTTTGATGGAAAAGGTTCTACCGTGACTGCGGTCAATACGGGCAATTCACAAAATATTAAAAGCGCTCTGCTGGCGGAATATCCGCGCTGGAAGGGGACCCATTACCGCTGGGGTGGCACCACCCACAAAGGCGTGGACTGCTCGTCGCTGATGCAGCATCTGTTTAATGATTCCCTGCAAACCCATCTGCCGAGAACCACCTTTCAGCAAATAAAAAACGGCAAAAGGGTGAGTAAAAATAACCTGGAACCGGGAGATTTAGTTTTTTTCAAAACGTCGCCGGGCGATCGTCATGTCGGCGTGTATGTCGGGGACAATCAGTTTATTCATGCGTCGAAAATTCAGGGCGTTACGATTTCGTCACTGGATAATCAATACTGGATCGATCATTACGAAACGGCACGACGTCTGGCACTGATCAGCTAAAAAAAGGGCGGATCCCTGAGAGGGGATCCGCCCTGACTGTTTTCACGTTTTACTTATCTGACGAAGCCTGCCACAGATTCAATTCTCCATCTGCCACATGCTGATCAATTGCCGCCAGTTCTTCCGCGGTGAAACGCAGATTCTCCAGCGCCCTGACGTTTTCATCCAGTTGCCCAGGGCGGCTGGCACCAATCAGCACCGAGGTCACGCGCTCATCTTTCAGCAGCCAGCTCAGCGCCATCTGCGCCATCGTCTGTCCGCGCTGTTGCGCCATCTCATTGAGCAACCGCAGGCTGTTCAGGTTTGCCTCTGACAGCATCTTAGCATTCAGCCCGCGCACCTTATTCCCCTCCACCTGCATACGCGAGCCGTCAGGGATGCCGTTAAGATACTTCCCGGTCAGCAACCCCTGCGCCAGCGGCGTAAAGGCAATGCAACCTGCGCCATTTTGGTCCAGCGTATCCAGCAAACCACTCTTATCCACCCAGCGGTTCAGCAGATTGTACGACGGCTGGTGGATCAGCAGCGGCACTTTCATCTCACGCAGTAACTCCGCCATGATCTCGGTACGTTCCGGCGAGTAAGAGGAGATCCCGACATACAACGCTTTGCCACTTTGCACAGCGTAAGCCAGCGCCGCCGCGGTTTCTTCCATCGGCGTTTCTTCATCCACACGGTGTGAATAGAAGATATCGACGTAATCCAGCCCCATGCGTTGCAGGCTCTGATCGAGACTGGCCAGCAGGTATTTGCGCGACCCGCCGGAACCGTACGGGCCGGGCCACATGTCGTAACCGGCCTTGGTGGAGATGATCAGTTCATCGCGATACGGGGCGAAATCCTGCTTCAGCAAACGGCCAAAATTCTCTTCGGCTGAACCCGGAGGCGGTCCGTAGTTATTCGCCAGATCGAAATGAGTGATGCCTAAATCAAAGGCTTTTTGCAGTAAGGCGCGTTGCGATTCCAGCTGACTGACATGACCAAAGCTGTGCCAGAGACCGAGAGAAAGTGCCGGGAGTTTTAAACCGCTCTGACCGCAGCGGCGGAATTGCATGGTTTCGTAGCGGAAGGGGGAGGCCGTATAAGGCATGATGTTTCCTTTTCTGAGCGTAGGGTTTTGAAACACTGTTTCTATACTAACGCTGAGAAAAATAACGGCAACATCAGAAAGTGGGTTTTAGCTCCCTCCCCTGCGAAGGGGAGGGTTGGGGTGGGGTATTAATGGCCATTGAGTCGCTGACCCACACCCCATCCCAACCTTCCCCTCGTGAGAGGGGAAGGAGCACAAGCAAACCTTGCTCTTCGCGAGGAGAATCAGAAATCCCAGTCCTCATCTTCGGTATTAACGGCTTTGCCGATCACATAGGAAGAGCCGGATCCGGAGAAGAAGTCGTGGTTTTCGTCGGCGTTTGGCGACAATGCGGAGAGGATCGCCGGATTCACATCCGCCATGCTGGCCGGGAACAGGGCTTCGTAGCCGAGGTTCATCAGCGCCTTATTGGCGTTGTAATGCAGGAATTTCTTCACGTCCTCGCTCCAGCCTACGCCGTCGTACAGCTCTTCGGTGTAGCGGATCTCGTTGTCGTACAGATCCTGAATCAGATCAAACGCCTGCTCCTTGATCTGACGCTGACGTTCTTCGCTTTCCAGCGCCAGGGCTTTCTGGAATTTATAGCCGATGTAGTAACCGTGAACCGCTTCATCACGGATGATCAGGCGGATCAGGTCGGCGGTGTTAGTCAGCTTGGCGCGGCTCGACCAGTACATCGGCAGATAGAAACCTGAGTAGAACAGGAAGGATTCGAGGAACACGCTGGCGACTTTCTTCATCAGCGGATCTTCGCCGTCGTAATACGACAAAATGATCGCGGCTTTGTTTTGCAGCGCGACGTTTTCCTCGCTCCAGCGGTAGGCTTCATCCACGTCCACGGTGGCGCACAGCGTCGAGAAAATCGAGCTGTAAGAACGCGCATGCACCGCTTCCATAAAGCAGATATTCGAGTAAACCGCTTCTTCGTGTGGCGTCACCGCATCTTTCATCAGCGTCGGTGCGCCGACCACGTTCTGCACGGTATCCAGCAGCGTCAGGCCGGTAAACACGCGGATGGTCAGCTGTTTCTCTTGGGCGCTCAGCGTCGCCCAGGACGGTATGTCGTTCGATAAGGGCACCTTTTCCGGCAGCCAGAAATTCGACGTCAGGCGGTTCCACACTTCCAGATCTTTATCGTCCTGGATTTTGTTCCAGTTAATGGCTTTGCTGACCGGTTGTGGCACTAACAATTGTTTTACTGCGCTCATCTTTTAAGTCCTTTCAATCGGTTACAGCGTGCAGGAAACGCAGCCCTGAACTTCGGTGCCTTCCAGCGCCATCTGGCGCAGACGGATGTAATAAATGGTTTTGATGCCTTTGCGCCAGGCGTAAATCTGCGCTTTGTTGATGTCGCGCGTGGTGGCGGTATCGCGGAAGAACAGCGTCAGCGACAGCCCCTGATCGACGTGCTGCGTGGCCTCGGCGTAGGTATCAATGATTTTTTCCGGGCCGATTTCATAGGCATCCTGGTAGTAATCCAGATTGTCATTGGTCATAAATGCCGCCGGATAATACACACGGCCAATCTTGCCTTCTTTGCGGATTTCCACGCGGGACACGATCGGGTGAATACTCGACGTCGAATTATTAATGTAAGAAATAGAACCGGTCGGCGGCACCGCCTGTAAATTCTGGTTATACAGGCCATGCTGCATCACGGACTCTTTCAGCGCCGCCCAGTCTGCGGTGGTCGGGATGGCAATGCGGGCGTCGGCAAACAGTTCACGCACACGCTCGGTTTTCGGCTGCCATTTCGCGGCTAAGGCGTCATCGACATATTTGTCGAAATAGCGGCCGCTGGCGTAGGCAGAATCTTTGAAGCCTTTAAACGACTGCTGGCGCTCGATAGCGATCTGATTTGATGCGCGGATCGCATGGAAAGCCACGGTGCAGAAATAGATATTGGTGAAATCCAGACCTTCTGCCGAGCCGTAGTAAATACGCTCGCGACACAGATAACCGTGCAAATTCATCTGGCCGAGGCCGATGGCGTGCGAATCCTGATTCCCCTGATCGATAGACGGCACCGAACGGATATGGCTCATGTCAGACACTGCCGTCAGCGCACGCACCGCCATTTCGACAGTATTGCCGAAATCCGGTGAATCCATCGCCGAGGCGATATTCAGTGAGCCGAGATTACAGGAAATGTCTTTGCCGATTTCCTGATAAGACAGGTCTTCGCCGTAGATCGTCGGCGAATTCACCTGCAAAATCTCCGAACACAGGTTGCTCATATTGATGCGACCTTTGATCGGATTGGCGCGGTTGACCGTGTCTTCAAACATCATGTACGGGTAGCCGGATTCGAACTGAATTTCCGCCAGCACCTGGAAGAATTCGCGCGCGTTGATTTTGCTTTTGTGAATGCGTTTGTCGTTCACCATCTCGCGGTATTTCTCGCTGATGCTGATTTCGGACATCGGCACGCCATACACCTTCTCGACGTGATACGGCGAGAACAGATACATATCTTCGTTGTTCTTCGCCAGTTCGAAGGTGATATCCGGAATGACCACGCCCAGCGACAAGGTCTTGATACGGATTTTTTCGTCGGCGTTTTCGCGTTTGGTATCAAGGAATCGCAGAATATCCGGGTGATGAGCATTCAGATACACCGCGCCCGCGCCCTGACGTGCGCCGAGCTGATTGGCGTATGAGAAAGCATCTTCCAGCATTTTCATGATCGGAATGACGCCGGAAGACTGGTTTTCGATGCGCTTGATTGGCGCGCCCACTTCACGGATGTTGGTCAGCATAAACGCCACGCCGCCGCCGCGTTTGGAAAGCTGCAACGCCGAATTGACCGAGCGACCGATAGATTCCATGTTGTCTTCAATGCGCAGCAGGAAACACGACACCAGTTCGCCGCGCTGCTTTTTACCGCAGTTGAGGAACGTCGGTGTGGCAGGCTGGAAACGGCCGGAGATGATCTCATCGACAAAATGCCCGGCGAGCTGAATATCGCCGCGCGCCAGCGTCATCGCCACCATACACACGCGATCTTCATAACGCTCAAGATAGCGTTTGCCGTCGAAGGTTTTCAGCGTGTAACTGGTGTAATACTTGAATGCGCCCAGAAACGTCTGGAAGCGGAATTTTTTGGCGTAAGCCTGTTTGAACAGACGCTTGATGTCGTCGAATTCATACTGATTGAGCACGTCGGCTTCGTAATAACCTTCTTCCACCAGATAACGCAGTTTTTCCGCCAGATTGTGGAAGAACACCGTGTTCTGATTGACGTGTTGCAGGAAGTAATGGCGCGCGGCCAGGCGGTCTTTATCAAACTGGATCTGGCCGTTAACGTCGAACAGATTCAGCATCGCGTTAAGCGCGTGATAGTCCGGGCTGCGGGTGCCGGGGTCGGTGATTGCTAGTTCTGTCGCTGCCAAAATTCTGTTACTCCCTGTCTGACCTTTGCAACGTCTTCCGGCGTTCCCAGCAATTCAAAACGGTACAGGTAAGGCACCTGACACTTCTGGGAAATAATATCGCCGGCAATGCAATACGCTGCGCCGAAGTTGGTGTTTCCGGCAGCGATAACGCCGCGGATGAGTGAACGGTTATGTTCATCGTTCAGAAAACGGATCACTTGCGTCGGCACCGCGCCTTTGGCCGATCCGCCGCCGTAGCTCGGCACCACCAAAATGTACGGTAAGTCGACACGCAATTTTTCAGGCTGACGATCTGTCGGAATGCGGATCGCCGGCAATCCTGTTCTGCCGACGAAGCGATGGGTGTTTTCTGAACTGCTGGAAAAATAGACCAACGGATTCATCCGCCGGTCCTCAGAACGCGTTCTGAAGCTGGCGCAGGGCGCTGATTTTGTCCGGACGGAAACCAGACCAGTGGTCGTCACCGGCCACAATCACCGGCACCTGCTGATAACCCATCGCACGCACCTGACCGAGCGCCTGCTCATCCTGAGTTAAATCGACCACCTGGTAAGCGATGCCTTGTTTATCTAATGCACGGTAAGTCGCGTTGCACTGGACACAGTCTGGTTTACTGTAAATAATAATGCTCATGATTCGTATTTCCATCTGGTGAGAAATCAGAGACAATTTTTGCCTTCCCGCTGTGCGGCTGACTGAGCCGGGGGAAAGACGCGAGAGTCGGTGCCATCGTGGCGTCCCGATGAAGTGAATACTAGATGTGGTGATTTAAATTTTCAACCACACAATATGTAGATTTTCTAAATTTGCTTATTGCAAAAACGGCAAAGCCCGCAGGCAGCGGGCTGGAGAGGAAAAACTTTTTTGACCGGATTTGTTGCGCAACGCAAGGCAATGCGACGGTCAAAAAACAAACACTATATTCTCAAAAATTTACTGGCGCATCCCCACGGCGAGACGGTTAAACGCATTCATCAGGCCGATGGCGAAGGTCAGTTCCGAGATTTCCACGTCGCTGAATTGCGCTTTCAGCGGCTCAAAGGCCGTGTCCGGTGCGCCGGTTGCCGCCACTAAGGTCAGCGATTCTGCCCACGCCAGCGCCGCACGTTCGCGTCCTGAATACGCATGGCTGACCTGCCAGCCCGCCAGCTGATCCAGTCTGGTTTGCGCGACGTCCATTTTGCGCAACGCTTTGGAATGCATATCCAGACAATACGCACAGCCGTTGATTTGTGACACACGCAGGAACGCCAGCTCAATGATGACGTTATCCAGCGGACCGTTTTCCAGTGCGCCAAGCGCGGCTTTCATCGGCTCCATCACGGAAGCAGACAGAGAATAGTAAGGCAGGCGAAGTGCAGTCATGATGATTTCCTCTGGGATTTTCGGGCTAAACAGCGACGCACAGTGCGCCTCAATGACCGCTACTTTACGCTGCGTATGGTCTATACTACAGGGCCATAAAATGTCTATTTAAACAGGTCATGATGCGCGGCTTCAGTCTTTCCTTTCAGCTCGAACCCCGGCACAAAGAACCGCTTTACCGGCAGATTTATCAGCGGGTAAAACAGGCGATCATGGCAGGGCAGCTTAAACGCGACAGCCGCGTGCCTTCGGTGCGGGCGCTGGCCAGCGAACTGGGTGTTGCACGCGCCACGGTGGAAAATGCCTATGGCCTGCTGATGGCGGAAGGTTTTCTGCAAAGCCGCGGGCAGGCCGGAACCGTGGTCAGTGCGCCGGAAAGTTTGTCCGCCCCCGCGCCCGCGCCGGTCAGGAAAGACGCCGTGCGTAAGCCGATCAATCCGATGTTACCTTCCGTTTCTTCCCTGCCTTTCCAGCTCGGGCTTCCGGCGCTGGATGCGTTCCCGCGCGCGATCTGGTCGCGCATTGTCTCGCGGCAAATCCGTCACACCAGCATGAATGATTTAGGCCATCCGCCGCTGGCCGGTACGGACGTTTTACGCCACGCCGTCGCCCGCTATCTGCAACTTTCCCGTGGATTTACCTGCCGTCCGGAACAAATATTTATTTGCGGCGGTTATGCGCCGGTGCTGGATCTGATCATCGGCAGCCTGCTGCAACCGGGCGACGGTGTCTGGCTGGAGGATCCGGGTTATCCGGTGACGCAGGCATTTTTCCGCGCGGCAGGTGCGGTGGCGATGGCGGTGAATGTCGATGACGAAGGCATGAACGTGCCGCAGGCGGTGAAGCAGTTTGCGAATGCGCGCTTCGCGGTGGTGACGCCTGCGCATCAAAGCCCGACCGGCGTGACCATGAGTTTAACGCGGCGCATGGCGCTGCTGGACTGGGCGGCAAAGCAACAGGCGTGGATTATCGAAGACGATTACGACAGCGAGTTCCGTTATCACGGCCAGCCCTTACCCTCGCTGAAAAGCCTCGACACGCAGGGAAGGGTGATTTACGCAGGGACATTCAGCAAAGTGATGTTTCCGGCGCTGCGTTGCGGCTATGTGGTGGTGCCGGAAAGTCTGGTGGAAAAAATCGAGGCGTATTGCCCGCTGCGAATTTGCGGCACGCCGCCGTTGGTGCAAAGCAGTATCGCGGAGTTCATCGAGCAGGGGCATTTTTACCGGCACCTGAAACGTATGCGTCAGTTGTATGCCGAACGGCGCGGCTATCTGGAGCAGGCGCTGACCGCCGCGTTTCCGGCGAACCTGTTACGTGTGAGCCAGCAGGTGGGCGGGATCCAGCTTTGCGCCACGCTGAGTGCCGGCCTGAATGATTCGCTGATCGCGAAAAATGCCCGTGAACAGGGGCTGGCGGTGCAGGCGCTGTCTGACTGGCGGGTTGAGCACCGCGAACGGGGCGACGCGTTACGTCCGAACGGCCTGCTGATGGGGTTTCCGAATATCAGCTCGCAGGCGCAGGCGGACGAACTGGTGCAGCGGCTGGCGCAGGTGGTGGCAGGCAGCCGCTGATCAGTGCGGCATCCGCCGGGCGACCAGCGTAAATTTATAATCATCGGTGCGGAAGGTATTGCGGCTGAATTCAAACACCGTGCCGTCCGCCAGAAATCCTTTTGAAATCTTCTGCAAAATCGGCTGATCCGCCGCCACGCCCAGCAGCGAAACCATCTCTTTGGTCGGCATCAGCGGGATAATTTCCTGCTCGCTGCGGTCAATCACCAGATGTTTGGTCTGCTCCATCCAGGCATATTTTGATCCCTGCATGACTTCGTACGTCAGATCCGGGAACAGATCCAGCGGCATCCAGGTTTCTTCCAGCGTCACCGGCTTGCTGGCGATATAGCGCAGCCGTTTGATGTAATACACCCGCGCCTGTTCCGGCAACGCCAGCGCTTCGGCGAGGCCCATCGGGGGTTTCACAATCGAGAACGCCAGCACTTCGCTGTGCGAGGGAATATCCAGAGGCTGTAACTTCTCGTCAAAGCTGGTCAGCTGATAAATATCGTAATTGACCTTGGCTTCCTTCACGTACGTTCCGCTGCCCTGCACGCTTTCCAGCACACCCTGTTCCACCAGCAGCTTAATCGCCTGCCGCACCGTCACGCGGCTGACGCCAAACTGTTCGCGCAGACGCAGTTCTGTCGGCAGCGCATCGCCTGTTTTGATTTCCCCGCGCTGGATCTGATCGCGGATCTGCGCAGCGATCTGACGGTAAAGCGGCTGATTACTCACGTTTCAGGTTCCTGTCTGGCTGTTTCGCACGAGTGTAGCAGTTCGCCGACATGACAAAAACCAGACAACTGAACGAAAGATCTTCTATCTGGATCACATTCATCTCTTGCGGGTTTGATGTTTAATACAAATACAATACAACAATAATACAAATATTGAATTTTCATCGATTCAGACAGGACAACTTTATGGATCTGACATTACTGACCTCGCCCGAACTGATACACCTCAATACTCTCTTTGCCAGCCGCGAACAGGCGATCGCGTTTCTTGTTCAGCAACTCGACCAGCAGGGGATCCTGGATAACGCACAGGATTTTTTGCAGGCGGTGACGGAACGTGAACACGAAGGCCCGACCGCGCTGGGCGAAGGGCTGGCCGTACCGCACGGCAAATCAGCCAGCGTACGGCGTGCGGCTTTTGCCCTGGCCACGCTGGAAAACCCGCTGCCGTGGCAGGGCGTGGACGGCGAAGAGCCGGTAAACATGATCTTCCTGCTGGCGATCCCCGAGGCGGAAGCCGGATCAACCCATATGCATCTGCTGACGGCGCTGACCACGCGGCTGGTGGATGATGACACCCGTGCGGCGCTGCTGGCGGCGCGACATGTGCCGCAGGTACTGGCGCTACTGGGCGCGGAGCCCGCGACGGAAACCCCGCATCCGCAGGTTCTGCCTGACGATGCGCCTCTGGTGGTGTGTGTGACCGCCTGTCCGGCAGGCATCGCGCACACTTACATGGCGGCGGAATATCTGGAAAAGGCAGCGAAAAAACTGGGTATCCGCATTCAGGTTGAAAAGCAGGGAGCCAACGGTATTGAGGATCCGATCACGGCCGCGCAGTGTGATCGCGCCGTCGCCTGCGTTTTTGCCGCCGAAGTGGCGATCAAAGACAGCCAGCGTTTCGCCGGGATCCCCTGCGTGCAGGTGCCTGTTGCAGAACCGATCCGCCGCGCCGGCGCGGTGTTGCAACAGGCGCTGGCGATGCAGCGAAAACCCGGTGAAACCGTGGACAGCACGCCGGACCAGCCGCACAAAACCAGTGTGAAAGCCGATTTAAAACAGGCGCTGCTGAGCGGGATTTCCTTTGCGGTTCCGCTGATTGTCGCCGGTGGCTCGTTGCTGGCGGTAACCGTGCTGATCGCGCAACTGTTTGGCTGGCAGGACTTGTACGCGCAGAAAGAGTCGTGGCTGTGGATGTACCGTCAGCTCGGCGGCGGCATGTTAGGCATCCTGATGGTGCCGGTGCTGTCGGCTTACACGGCGTATTCGCTGGCGGATAAACCGGCGCTGACGCCGGGATTTGCTGCCGGACTGTGCGCCAACATGATCGGCGCAGGTTTTCTCGGCGGTGTGGCGGGCGGGCTGATTGCCGGTTATCTGATGCGCTGGATGAAAAAACACGTCCGTCTGAGTGCCAGCTTCAACGGCTTCCTGATGTTTTACCTCTATCCGGTGCTCGGCACGCTGGCGACCGGCAGCATCATGCTGTTTGTAATCGGCGAACCGGTGGCGTGGCTCAACAGCAGCCTGACCGCGTGGCTGAACGGATTATCCGGCAGCAACGCGATTGTGCTCGGCGCGCTGATTGCTTTCATGTGCTCCTTTGACCTGGGCGGGCCGATCAATAAAGCGGCCTATGCTTTTTGCCTCGGCGCGATGGCAAACGGCGTTTACGGCCCGTACGCCATTTTCGGTGCCACCAAAATGGTCTCGGCCTTCACCGTGACTGCCTCAACCCTGATCGCACCGCACCTGTTCAAATCCTTTGAAGTCGAAACCGGAAAATCCACCTGGCTGCTCGGCCTTGCCGGGATCACCGAAGGGGCGATCCCGATGGCGATTGAAGATCCGCTGCGCGTTATCGGCTCCTTCCTGACGGGATCGGTCGTCACCGGGGCGATCGTCGGTGCGGCAGGGATCGGCCTTTCCACGCCGGGCGCGGGCATTTTCTCCATGTTCCTGCTGCACGACGGCGGGTTGGGCGGCTGGCAGGCGGCGGCCATCTGGCTGGGCGCGGCACTGGCGGGCACGGTGATTTCCACGCTGGTGCTGCTGAGCTGGCGCGGTTACGCGGTGCGGCACGGGCAATTTTCTAACGATGCCTCTGCATAAACTCCCTGATTTACTCACATTGCGCCCTGCTTTGCAGGGCATGAAAGGAACGATGTTATGACTGTTTCCCGCGTTCATCTGACGCCGCACATGCACTGGGATCGCGAGTGGTATTTCACTACCGAAGCCTCGCGGATCCTGCTGGTCAACAATATGGCGGAGATCCTCGATCGTCTGGAAAACGACGCCGGTTATCCGTTTTATGTGATGGACGGACAAACGGCGATCCTCGAAGATTATTTTGCCGTCTGCCCGGAAAACCGCCCACGTGTGAAGACGCTGGTTGAAGCCGGAAAACTGATTATCGGCCCGTGGTATACGCAGACCGACACGATGGTGGTCAGCGGCGAATCCATCCTGCGCAATCTGCTGTATGGCATGCGCGATTGCCGCGAGTTCGGCGAACCCATGAAAATCGGTTATCTGCCGGATTCTTTCAGTATGTCCTCCCAGCTACCGCACATCTTTAACGGTTTTGGCCTGCAACACGCCATGTTCTGGCGTGGCTGCTCGGAACGTCATGGTACGGATAAAACCGAATTCCGCTGGCAGAGCCACGACGGCAGCGAAGTCACCGTACAGGTGCTGCCGCTGGGTTACGCTATCGGCAAATATTTACCGGAGGATGAAGACGCGCTGCGCGAGCGGCTGGATAAATACCTGCCGGTGCTGGAAGCGGCATCGCTGACCGGCGATATTTTGCTGCCCAACGGCCATGACCAGATGCCGATACAACAAAATATCTTTCCCATCATGGAGATGCTGCGCCGGATCTATCCGCAGCGCAGTTTTCAGCTCAGCCGTTTTGAAGAGATCTTTGACCGTATCGACGCCATCAAACCGCAACTGGCGCTGTTGCGCGGGGAGTTCAACGACGGTAAATACATGCGCGTTCACCGCACCATTTCCTCAACCCGCATGGACATCAAACAGGCAAATGCGGCGATTGAGAACAAAATCGTCAACGTGCTCGAACCCTTGTGTTCTCTCGCCTGGCGCTTAGGTTTTGATTATCACCACGGCCTGATCGAAAAGATGTGGAAAGAGATCATGAAGAACCACGCGCACGACAGCATCGGTTGCTGTTGCAGCGATAAGGTTCATCAGGAAATTATGTCGCGGTTTATTCTTGCCGACGACATGGCCGAAAACCTCATTCAGTTCACGCTGCGCAAAATCATCGACAACCTGCAACCCGACGGCCATACCGCTGACCGGCTGGCGCTGTTCAACTTCTCGCTGCATCCGCGTCAGGAAACGGTCAATACCACGATCCGCATCCGCGCCTCGTCTTTCAGCCTGACGGACGATCAGGGTCATGAGGTGCCGTATTTCATCCGCGACGCGCGGGAGATCGATCCGGGGCTGGTAGACAGACAGATCGTGCATTACGGCAATTACGATCCGTTTATGGAATACGACATCCAGCTTTGCGCCACGCTGCCTGCGATGGGGTACGTGACGCTGAACGTGACGCCGCATCAGCCGGGTATTTCACTGCCCGCACCACAGGGCGATCAGGCGCTGGAAAACGATTATTACCGCGTGACGGTTAACCCGAACGGCACGCTGGATATTCTTGATAAACAGACTTTCCGCCGCTATCAGCAGGTACTGGAACTGGAAAACGGCTCTGACGACGGCGACGAATACGATTATTCTCCGGCGCGCGACGAGTGGCTGCTCACTTCCGGTCACCTGACGGCAGAGGTCAGCTATCAGCATCAGCCGTGGCAAAGCACGGCGACCATTTCGCTGAACATGCCGCTCCCCCGCACGCTGGAAGATCGCGCTGCGCGGACGCTCAGCAGTGAAATGCCAGTGACCATCACCGTGACGCTGGCGAAAAACAGCCGCCGGATTGAGATCGACATGGCGCTGGAAAACCGCGCTGAAGATCACCGCCTGCGGGTACTGATCCCGACGCCGTTTGCCAGCCAGACAGTGGTGGCTGACAATCAGTTCGGCTGCATCACCCGTCCGGTGGATGACGCGGCCATGGCAAACTGGGAAGCGGAAGGCTGGAAAGAAGCGCCGGTGCCGGTGTGGCAACTGATGAATTTTGCGGCGTTGCAGGACGGGCATCAGGGACTGGCGTTGTTTACCGAAGGGTTGCGCGAGTTCGAAGTGGTGGGGGAAAAACGCGATACCTTCGCGCTGACGCTGTTCCGTGCCGTTGGCGTGCTCGGCAAAGAAAACCTGCTGCTGCGACCGGGGCGTCCTTCCGGTATCAAAATGCCGACGCCGGATTCCCAGATGCCCGGTCAACAGCGTTACCGTTTCGCGCTGTTGGGTTTCAGCGGCGATCATCTTCAGGCCAGCGTGATGCAACATGCGCAGGATTACCTGACGCCGGTGCGCACCTACAACAAGATCCCATATGACGCGATGAAGCTGAATCTGACGGACAACAAGACGCCGTCGCGTTACAGCCTGATGCAAAAATGCATTTCGGGCACGGTGCTGAGTGCGCTGAAAAAAGCCGAAGATGACGAGGCGCTGATTGTGCGGGTCTATAACCCGTCGGAAACGCAAAGCCTGGCGGACAGTGTGCAGATCAATACCGAAGTCACCGGCTGGCAGGAAGTCCGCATGGATGAAACGGACGTGAACACGGAAAATGGCAGCGGGCAGATGGGAGAATTTAAACCCTGTCAGTCGAAGAGTTTTCGCATTCATTTTTAACGTTGGCGGGATCCAAAAATAGAAAACGGAGCCCGAAGGCTCCGTCCTCTTTTTAGCAATTGCGCGGCAATGAGGGAGCCACGCGGAGGTCTCAGCTTTTTAAGGCATATTCCCGACACAGGAGTGAGACATCACAAATTGCCTTTTTACGTTAACGACGTCCCAGCAGGACACCGATAACGATACCGATAGCCGCACCGGCACCGACGCCGTACCACGGATTATCTTTCACATAATCGTTCGCTGTGGCCGCCGCATCACGTGCCTGCTGGCTTAATTTTTCGCTGTTGAAACGGGCGCGAGTCTCACGCAAAACACCCTGCGCTTTACTGCGAATTTTTTCCAACTCATCCTTAGATTTATCACCTGCGGACTGAAGCACTTCATCCAGCGTGTCCGCCAGCAGGGTTACGTCCTGATCGATATTTTTTTCTACTTTGTCTGTTTTCTTAAACATTTCGTCTCTCCTTGTGTGAACTGTAGGATTAAGCATAGACCATAATGTTGTACCAGATGGTTCTTTAAGGACAAAGGACTGTGATTAGCGGCCTTTTCAGACCATGACGCTGTCGCAGAAAGGCAGGCCGGACGCGGGCTGGCGTGACGCGGCTCAGATTTCTCTGCAAAACGAAACGGCGTTACAGCCAATAACATTTTTAGCCCGATTTGAGAGGAAAACCTGTTTATACTGTTGATTCCACTGTCTGTGATCTCATTTCGGGTCCGCCCATGTCTTTAAGTACGCTTCGCTCTAACGCTCTGCTCAACAAACGCATTTTGTCGTTCATGCTGTTCACTTTTGTCGTCTATCTGACCATCGGTTTACCGCTTGCTGTCTTGCCGGGATTTGTTCACAACACCCTCGGTTATAACTCGGTACTGGCGGGGCTGGTGATCAGCGTGCAGTATTTTTCGACGCTGATCAGCCGCCCGCATGCCGGACGTTATGCCGACCTGCTGGGGCCAAAACGGGTGGTGATTTTTGGCATGATCTGCTGCGGCATCAGCGGCGTCTTTTATGTGCTGGCGTATTTGCTCTCCGCCATTCCGCTGGCGAGTCTGTTGCTGCTGTGCGTCGGGCGTATTTTCCTCGGGGTCGGCGAAAGCTTCGGCAGCACCGGCACCACGCTGTGGGGGATTGGCGCGGTCGGCGCGAAACACACGGCGCGGGTGATTTCATGGAACGGCGTGGCGACCTATGGCGCAATGGCGGTCGGCGCGCCGCTCGGGGTACTGCTTAATCACGGTTACGGGCTGATGGGCGTGGCGGTGTTAATTGTGGTTGCCGCCGCCTTCGCCGCGATCCTGGCCTGTATGAAAGCCGCCATTTCCGTCACCTCCGGTAAACGGATTGCCTTTAAAGCGGTGGTCGGGCGCATCTGGTTGTATGGCCTCGGGCTGGGGTTCGGCACCATCGGCTTTGGTGTCATCGCCACCTTTATTACCCTGTATTACGCCGATAAAGGCTGGAGCGGGGCGGCCTTTACGCTCACCTTATTCAGTCTCGGATTTGTCGGCGCCCGTCTCGTGTTCGGCAACATGATTAACCGTTTTGGCGGCCTGCGCGTCTCGCTGGTGTCCTTTGTGTTTGAAGTGGCGGGTCTGCTGATGATCTGGCTGGGACACGATCCGCTCTCGGTACAGTTTGGTGCCTTCCTTACCGGTTCAGGCTTCTCGCTGATCTTCCCGGCGCTGGGCGTCGAAGCGGTCAAACAGGTGCCGCCGCAAAATCAGGGCACGGCGCTGGGGCTGTATTCCGCGTTTCTGGATCTCGGGCTGGGTATCACCGGGCCGGTTGCCGGGCTGATTATTTCGCATCTGGGTACGCCGTCTATTTATCTTGCTGCGGCATTTATGGTGGTGATTGCCTGGCTGCTGACGCTCAGATTGTGGGTGAACACTTCGCGGCAATCTCCCGCAGAATAGCCTTTTTCCTGGCAGGGTTAAGACGTTTAGATAAATCCTAAATACGCCAAAATTTGGGATAAACGCATTGTCTGGCAGAGTTATTGCGGTAAGGTCGCCTTGCGGTTAAAGAAGCGAGGAGCAACCATGTATTTACGGCCAGATGAAGTGGCACGTGTTTTAGAAACCTCAGGGTTTGAACGCGATTTTGTTGATGATAAAGCTTACGGTTATCGCCGTGGCGAGCATTATGTGTATGTAAACCGGGAAGCGCGGTTTGGCCGGACTGCCCTGGTGATACACCCGGCGCTGAAAGAGCGCAGTGAGCGTTTTGCGGAACCGACAGCATCGTTTCGTAGCTGTGATGCGTACAAGAATTTCCCGCTGGATGTCTCCAGCGACAACGAAACCTACTATGGCATCTGCCACGGTTTCAGTTCACGCCAGATCCTGGCGAGTTATCTGGATAACGTTTTCAGATAATCCTCTGGCGATGCCGGGGATGCAAAAAAGCCGCTGAATCAGCGGCTTTTTTACGTTTAAACCAGATGGATCTGGTTATAGGTTTCGTTGTAGTTGCGCCGAAACTGCGCCAGTTCGAAGGGTTCAATATCCAGTTCAGCAAAATAGAACAGCGCCAGCTCGGCGTGTTCACTGCTTAACTGCGGCGACAGATGTGCGCGCACCAGAATGTTTCGCCAGCGGACGATATTCTCTTCCGAAGGATCTTTAATGAATGTCTGATAAATAAACACAACGTAGGCGGCTTTGCGGATCTCTTCAGCGTAGCCCCCGCTGATTGAGCGGATAAACATCTGGCTCTGACGTTTGCCCATTTCCAGCAACATGGAATCAATATAAACCGGCTTTATTTTCAACAGACTGGCGAGAGACGCGTTCGCTTTACGGGTGTCTGCCGTCATAAACCAATAACCCACAATAAAAACCACAACAATTGCAGCAAGCATAATCCATATCATTCTGGACTCTGGCCTCCGGCCTTTTCTGGCGTGATGTGAAAGGTGCATGCAACACCCGATGTGGGGAGTTTATCTGCTAATGACAGGAAATACGTGAAGGAGTGACAAAGAATTTGCGCCCGCTTCGCAGAATGTCATTGTAAGGTCATGGGATACAGATGAAATCAGCTAAAGTCGTGAACCATTAAAGGAGTAACGGATGGCCAGAAACATTGAAATTAAAGCCAGAATTGATGATTTTTCAGCGATGTATGAAAAACTTGCTCTGCTTGCCGACGGCTTGCCGGACATCATTGATCAGGACGATACCTTTTTTATCTGCCCGCACGGACGGCTTAAATTACGCACTTTTTCGCCTGATCGCGGCGAACTGATTTTCTATCAGCGTCCGGATCAGGCAGGCCCGAAAACCAGTTTTTACCAGCTGACCGAAACTCAGGATCCGGACAGTCTGCGTGAAACTCTGACGCTGGCTTACGGCGCTGCCGGGCGGGTCATCAAACAGCGGACGTTATTTATGACCGGCCAGACCCGTTTGCATCTCGATCGGGTCAGACATCTGGGGGATTATCTTGAGTTTGAGGTGGTGCTGGACGAGAGCGAAACGCCGGAACAGGGCATTGCGATAGCCGAAGACTTGCTGGAAAAACTGGGCATTGAACGTCAGGAACTGGTGGATCAGGCGTATGTTGATTTGCTCAATGCCAAAGGCAAACACCATCACGATTAAGTGAATCATCACCGCCTTGTGGATCGAAGGCGGTGATGTCAGTGAGTGTTACTTAGTTTCTTCCAGCGAATACGGCAGCGGCTGAATGCTCAGCTGGCTGGTGGCATCGTCGCGTACACGCAGGGTGGCATCGGCGTCCAGATCGTTATTCAGCACCGCCTGAACCCACAGGGTGCCGTCACTGAGCTGAACCGCTGCCAGAACCGTGCCGGTACGACGCCAGTTCTCACCCAGTTGCAGTTCGAGATCGTCCGCCGGGGCGGGTACTTTGCTGGCTTTACCGGCCAGCCAGTACAGTGCGCGCTTGTTCGCGCCACGGTATTTTGCCCGCGCGACCATTTCCTGTCCGGCGTAGCAGCCTTTGCTAAAACTGATGCCGTCGAGCGCCTGAATATTGGTGGCCTGAGGAATAAACTGGACGGCGTTAACGGTATCAATGACCGGGAAACCGGCTTCAATATCCAGCGCCAGCCATTGCTGACTGTCGTTGCGCTGCGCCTGTTCACCCAGTTCTTCCACCACCTGACGGGCTTTTTCCGGGCTGGTGATGATCAGATAACGTTCTGCGGGCAGCGAGAAATGCAGCAAGGTGGTTTCATCTTGTTGTACAACCTGCTGTTCAGCCGTCGGCAACGTTGAGAAAAGCCCTGTCAGTGCGGCACTGGCCTGAAAACCCGCCACGCCCAGCAACACCACATCATCGTCGGCCGTGAAGGTGACTTTGGAAAATACCGCGTATTTCTTCATTTCCGTGAGCTGTGCGTCACGCAAGTTACGGCGCTCAAGAAACGCCATGCCGTCGCCACGTTTGAACAGTCGCAAATCACTCCACATTTTCCCTTTGGCATCACAGTGCGCGCAGAGAATATGCTGATCCGCCGCCAGCGCATCGACATCTGCGGTGACCTGCCCTTGCAGATATTTCACCGTGTCTGCGCCGGTCATTGTCACCAATGCCCAGTCTTCCAGAGAAATTAATGTCAGCGGCAGGTGGGAAGACGCTGAAGGTTTTTGCGGTGGAAAGGGAAATTCGTTAGCCATTGTCTAATCCCGGTCTATGAAATGTGACTGATGCCTCATGGTAAAAGAGCCCACCGGCTTTGAAAACAGTTATTGGTGCCTTTTACGGGATGCCTTCCAGAGAATGTCAGACAGGCAACAGGTTTGCATCAGGTTTTCCGGCACATCACGTAGATTGACAAATCAGGGCACTGAAAAGTTACGTGCAGGCGCAACGGGCTGTTAGAATCGCTTTCTATATAAAAGAATTCTCATTCTGTATCCCAAAAAGAAGAGTCTCGTTATGGAAAGCAAAAACCCACTGGATATTAATAATCGATCACGCGTTCACTGGGCATGCCGTCGCGGCATGCGCGAGCTGGATATCTCCATCATGCCGTTCTTCGAATACGAATATGATTCGCTGAGCGACGCCGACAAAGAAGTCTTTGTGCGTCTTCTGACCTGCGATGATCCTGATTTATTCAACTGGCTGATGAACCACGGCGAGCCGAAAGACAGCGAATTGCAGCGCATGGTTGCACTCATTCAGACACGAAACAAAGCCCGTGGCCCTGTGGCGATGTGATCTCAGGGTGTCCTGGCGCAGTCAGCTGATTTCACTGGGAAGTTATGGTGCAGTGATGTTGCTGATTTTGCTGGCACCCTGGCCTGCAGGTTACTGGCCGGTATGGATGACGCTGCTGTTGCTGGTGCTGTTTGAATGCATCCGCAGCCAGCGGCGTATTACGGCGCGCACCGGCGAAATTATTCTGCTGGAGGATCACCGTCTGTTATGGCGCGGTCATGAATGGCAGATTAAACAGCCCGTGTGGATGATAAGCAGTGGCGTGCTGCTCTCCCTGCGTCGTGAAAAACGCAAAGGCGGGCTGGCACAGGCGATGCGCAGTTCAAGGCAGCGGTTATGGCTGGCCTCGGACAGCATGAGTCTGGAAGAGTGGCGGCGGTTGCGGCAGATTTTGCTCAGTAACCAGCCCGACAGCCCGGTCAGACCGGGCTGAGGCACTGTCATTTTAGACGGTTCTGAAAGGCAGGCGTTACAGCAGGGCGTCCATTTCCAGCAGGATTTGTTCACACCACTGTTGCAGGCGTTCTTCGGTGAGATCGAACTGATTCACATCGTCGAGCGCCAGGCCGACAAAATGTTTGCCATCGGCGCTCAGTGGTTTCGGGCTGGTAAATTCAAAGCCTTCTGTCGGCCAGAAACCGATGAAGCGTACGCCAAGGGGCACCAGCTGATGATAAAGCATGCCGAGCGCGTCGAGGAACCATTCGCCGTAGCCGAGCTGGTCGCCCATGCCATACATGGCCACGATTTTGCCGCGTAATTTCAGCGTCGGAAGCTGATTCCAGACCGCTTCCCAGTCTTCCTGGATTTCGCCAAAATCCCATGTCGGGATGCCGAGGATCAGGATGCTGTAGTCTTCCATTCTGTCGGGATCAACATCTTTAATGTTGTGCAAATCGACCAGTTCTTCGCCCAAAATATCGCGGATTTTTTCCGCCGCCATTTCGGTGTAACAGGTGCTGGAACCGTAGAAAAGTCCAATCTTCATACTTGCTGCCATAACGTTATCAGAATACGAATGGCAGGCAGTGTAGCAGATTTGGGCGCATGAAAGGCATAATGGCCGTCGTGAGTAAGAGGAGTCGGAATGCCAAAACAAGACAATGTGAGCCCTCAGGATGTTACGCCTGAGCAGGTGACACAAGCGGTTAACGAGGCCGATCAGAGCCTCACCGAGCAGTTTCTGGATATGCTCTGGATCGAGCGCAATCTCGCGGAAAATACGTTGTCGTCTTACCGTCAGGATCTGAAATCCCTGCTGGGCTGGCTGCATCACAACAACACGGATCTGCTGCAGGTCAGCGCCGAAGACTTACAGTCTTTCCTCTCCGAACGGATTGAGGGTGGATACAAGGCAACCAGTTCTGCGCGGTTGCTCAGCGCCATGCGTCGTCTCTTTCAGTACATGAACCGCGAATCCGTACGTCAGGACGACCCGACCGCGTTGCTGTCTTCCCCAAAACTCCCGCAGCGTCTGCCCAAAGATCTCAGTGAGGCACAGGTTGACGCCTTACTGGCCTCGCCGAGCGTCGATGTGCCGCTTGAACTGCGGGATAAAGCCATGCTCGAACTGCTGTACGCCACCGGTTTGCGGGTTTCCGAACTGGTCGGGCTGACGCTCAGCGATCTCAGTCTGCGGCAGGGTGTGGTACGGGTTATCGGTAAAGGTAACAAAGAGCGGCTGGTGCCGATGGGCGAAGAAGCGGTGTACTGGATCGAAAATTATTTCGAACACGGCAGGCCGTGGCTGCTTAACGGTCAGTCACTGGATATCGTGTTTCCCAGCAACCGGGCGCAGCAAATGACACGCCAGACGTTCTGGCATCGCATCAAACACTATGCGATCCTTGCGGGCATTGATGCGGAACGCTTGTCCCCCCACGTTCTGCGCCACGCTTTCGCAACCCACTTATTGAATCACGGTGCGGATCTGCGCGTCGTGCAAATGTTGTTAGGTCACAGTGACTTATCGACAACACAAATCTACACCCATGTAGCGACCGAACGACTCAAACTGCTACATCAACAACATCATCCCCGTGCGTAATGTGCCGGAGAAAAAGGACGACATGATGAAAAAAGGTTTAATGCTGCTGACACTTCTGGCTGCGTGTATGAGCTCCGCGGTCCATGCTGACGAAGCCGCAATCAAAGCCACGCTGGGTAAACTGGGCATGAGCAGTGCCGGGATCCAGCCTACGCCGGTAACCGGGCTGAGTGCGGTATCGACCGACAGCGGCACAATCTATATCACCGACGACGGTAAACATATTTTGCAGGGCCCGCTGTATGACGTCAGCGGTAATCATCCGGTGAATGTCACCAACAAAGCCCTGGTGAAAAAGATGGATGCGCTGCAAAGCGAGATGATCATCTATAAAGCCAAAAACGAAAAACACGTGATTACCGTGTTTACTGATATCACCTGCGGTTATTGCCACAAGTTACATCAGCAGATGCAGGACTATAACGATCTCGGCATTACTGTGCGTTATCTGGCGTTCCCGCGTCAGGGGCTGAATTCCAAAACCGAGAAAGACATGCAGTCGATCTGGTGTACGGGTAACCGCAAGACCAGTTTTGATGCGGCAATGCGTGGCGATGACATCACGCCTGCGACCTGCAAAACCAGTGATATTGCGAAACACTTTGAGCTGGGCGTTCAGTTCGGGGTGACAGGTACTCCGGCCATCGTGCTGGAAGACGGAACGTTGATCCCTGGTTATCAGCCGCCAAAAGAAATGGCCGCTATGCTCGACCAGCAGGATCCTTCACATAAAACCGGTGGTTGATTTTTCGTGACCTTGCAGACTCAACTTCGCCGCCGTGAGGCGGCGACTGGCGTGGATCTTCCCGCCGAACTCTCCCCGCTGTTACGCCGCCTGTATCTCGCCCGTGGTGTGACCCAAAGTCAGGAGCTGGAGCGCGGCGTGCGCGGCATGCTGCCGTATCAGCAGCTCGATGGCATCGATACCGCCGTCGCCTTGCTGCAAAAAGCGCTGGCTGATCGTCTGCGGATTATTATCGTCGGCGATTTTGATGCCGATGGCGCAACCAGTACCGCGCTGACGCTGCTGTCGTTACGCAGCATGGGCTGCGGGAATCTGGATTATCTGGTACCGAACCGTTTTGAAGACGGCTATGGCCTCAGCCCGGAAGTCGTCGAACAGGCGGCGTCGCGCGGTGCGGAGCTGATCCTCACCGTTGATAACGGCATTTCTTCCCACGCGGGCGTGACACTTGCCCACGAAAAAGGCATTCAGGTGCTGGTCACCGATCACCACTTACCGGGCGAAACATTGCCGGATGCCGAAGCGATCATTAACCCGAATCTGGTTGGCTGCGAGTTTCCCTCCAAATCGCTGGCGGGTGTTGGCGTGGCGTTTTACCTGATGCTGGCGCTGCGCAGTGCACTGCGTGAAAGTGGCTGGTTTGAGCAAAACGGCCTGGCGATCCCCAATCTGGCGGAACATCTGGATCTGGTGGCGCTCGGCACGGTGGCGGACGTCGTACCGCTCGATGCCAATAACCGCATCATGGTGTATCAGGGGCTGAACCGCATCCGTGCCGGAAAATGCCGGGCGGGGATCCGCGCGCTGCTTGAAGTGGCAGGGCGCGAAGCCCGCACGCTGTGTGCCAGTGACCTGGGTTTTGCGCTCGGACCACGGCTGAATGCTGCCGGACGCCTCGATGATATGTCGGTCGGTGTCGCGCTGTTACTCAGCGAAGACATCGGACAGGCGCGCGCGCTGGCCAGTGATCTGGATGCGCTGAATCAGACCCGCCGCGAGATAGAGCAGGGCATGCAGGTCGAAGCGCTGGCGTTGTGTGACAAGCTGGAGCGCAGCACTGACGCACTGCCGTTCGGGCTGGCGATGTACCATCCGGAATGGCATCAGGGCGTGGTCGGCATTCTGGCATCACGCCTGAAAGAACGGTTTAACCGGCCGGTCATTGCGTTCGCACCGGCAGGGGACGGCATTCTGAAAGGTTCCGGCCGTTCGATTGCCGGTTTGCATATGCGCGATGCGCTGGAGCGCCTCGATACGCTCAATCCCGGTCTGATGATGAAGTTTGGTGGTCATGCGATGGCCGCCGGTTTGTCGCTGGAAGAAAGTAAATTCGACGAGTTTCGCGACAAGTTCGCCGGACTGGTCGGCGAATGGCTGGATCCTTCCCATCTGGAAGGGGTGGTCTGGTCGGACGGCGAGCTTTCCGCCCGTGAGCTGACGATTGATACCGCGGAGATGCTGCGCGACGGCGGTCCGTGGGGACAGGCGTTCCCGGAACCGACGTTTGACGGTACGTTCCGCATCCTGCAACAAAAGCTGCTTAAAGAGCGTCATCTCAAGCTGATGATTGAGCCTGTCGGCGGCGGCCCGTTGCTCGACGGCATTGCCTTTAATATCGATCCGACGTTCTGGCCGGACAGCAGCATCCGCGAAGTGCAGCTTGCTTACCGGCTGGATATCAATGAATTTCGGGGAAATCGTAGCGTTCAGCTGATCATCGAACATTTATGGCCGAAATAAGCGATTTTCGCCCGCAATAAACCCTGCAAAAAAACGGCTCCTTGCTATAAAAAGACCGCTAATTCCGTTAGAATCGGCGGTTCGAATGGCATTGGGCCAACTCCGAATCTAACGTAAGACGCGAAAAATCATGTTTGAAATTAATCCGGTTAAAAACCGCATTCAGGACCTGTCCGAGCGGACAGTCGTTCTTCGGGGGTATCTTTGACTATGATGCCAAGAAAGAACGCCTCGAAGAAGTAAACGCCGAGCTGGAACAGCCGGACGTCTGGAACGAGCCAGAACGCGCACAGGCGCTGGGCAAAGAACGTTCCTCACTGGAAGCTATCGTTGAAACCATCGATGAGTTGTTGCAGGGCGCGGAAGATGTGACCGGCCTGCTGGAACTGGCTGTTGAAGCCGATGATGAAGACACCTTCAACGAAACGGTTGCCGAACTCGATGTTCTGACCGCCAAACTGGAACAGCTGGAATTCCGTCGCATGTTCTCCGGCGAATACGACAGCGCGAGCTGCTACCTCGACATTCAGGCCGGTTCCGGTGGTACGGAAGCGCAGGACTGGGCGAGCATGCTGCTGCGTATGTATTTGCGCTGGGCAGAAGCCAAGGGTTTCAAAACTGAAGTGATCGAAGAGTCTGACGGTGAAGTCGCAGGGCTTAAATCTGCCACCATCAAGATCATCGGTGATTATGCATTCGGCTGGCTGCGTACAGAAACCGGCGTTCACCGCCTGGTGCGTAAAAGCCCGTTCGATTCCGGCGGCCGTCGCCATACGTCTTTCAGTTCCGCGTTTGTGTATCCGGAAGTGGATGACGATATCGAAATCGAAATTAACCCTGCCGACCTGCGTATCGACGTATACCGCGCGTCCGGTGCGGGTGGTCAGCACGTCAACAAAACGGAATCTGCGGTACGTATTACCCACCTTCCGACCAACATTGTGACCCAGTGTCAGAACGACCGCTCCCAGCATAAAAACAAAGATCAGGCCATGAAGCAGATGCGTGCGAAGCTTTATGAGTATGAGATGCAAAAGAAAAATGCGGACAAACAGCAGCTGGAAGACAACAAGTCTGACATCGGCTGGGGCAGCCAGATTCGTTCATACGTGCTGGACGATTCCCGTATCAAAGATTTACGCACGGGTGTCGAAACGCGAAATACGCAGGCCGTACTGGATGGCGACCTGGATAAATTCATTGAGGCAAGTTTGAAAGCCGGGTTATGAGGAACCAAAATGTCTGAGCAACAACCAGCAGCGCAAAGCGCAGAAAACGTACCAGATCTTAACAACGAGCTGAAATCTCGTCGTGAGAAGCTGGCTTTACTGCGTGAATCCGGTATCGCTTTCCCTAACGATTTCCGTCGTGACAGCATCTCTGATGAATTGCATGCGAAATATGGCGAAAAGACCAACGAAGAACTGGAAGCATTAAACATCGAAGTCACCGTGGGTGGCCGTATGATGACCCGCCGTATCATGGGCAAGGCGTCTTTCGTCACCCTGCAGGATGTCGGCGGCCGTATCCAGCTTTACGTTGCGCGTGATGACCTCGCGGAAGGCATCTACAACGAGCAATTCAAAAAATGGGATCTGGGCGATATCCTGGGTGCGACCGGTAAACTGTTCAAAACCAAGACCGGCGAACTGTCGATCCATTGTTCTGAACTGCGTCTGCTGACCAAAGCGCTGCGTCCGTTGCCGGACAAATTCCACGGCCTGCAGGATCAGGAAGCGCGTTACCGTCAGCGTTACCTCGACCTGATCGCTAACGAAGACTCCCGTAAAACCTTCAAGATCCGTTCTCAGATCATGTCGGGCATCCGCAGCTTCATGGTGGAAAACGGCTTCATCGAAGTCGAAACCCCGATGATGCAGGTGATCCCTGGTGGCGCAGCGGCACGTCCGTTCATCACTCACCACAATGCGCTCGACATCGACATGTACCTGCGTATCGCGCCGGAACTGTATCTGAAACGTCTGGTTGTTGGTGGTTTCGATCGCGTATTCGAAATCAACCGTAACTTCCGTAACGAAGGCGTTTCTCCGCGTCACAACCCAGAGTTCACCATGATGGAACTCTACATGGCGTACGCGGATTACAAAGACCTGATCGTTCTGACCGAAACCCTGTTCCGCACCCTGACGGAGTCCGTTCTGGGCAGCAGCGTTGTGCAGTACGGCGAGCAGACTTTCGATTTCGGCAAGCCTTTCGCCAAACTGACCATGCGTGAAGCGATCTGCAAATACCGTCCGGAAACCAACGTCGCTGATCTCGACGATCTGGCTAAAGCGACCGCTATCGCAGAATCTATCGGTATCAACATCGAGAAGAGCTGGGGTCTGGGCCGTATCGTGACTGAAATCTTCGAAGAAACCGCAGAAGCACAGCTGATCCAGCCAACCTTCATTACTGAGTACCCGGCAGAAGTTTCTCCGCTGGCGCGCCGTAATGACGAGAACCCTGAAATCACTGACCGTTTCGAATTCTTCATCGGTGGCCGTGAAATCGGTAACGGCTTCTCCGAGCTGAACGATGCAGAAGACCAGGCACAGCGTTTTGCTGATCAGGTTTCTGCGAAAGATGCAGGCGACGACGAAGCGATGTTCTATGACGAAGACTACGTGACAGCGCTGGAACACGGCCTGCCACCGACTGCCGGTCTGGGCATTGGTATCGACCGTATGGTTATGCTGTTCACCAACAGCCACACCATCCGCGACGTTATCCTGTTCCCGGCAATGCGTCCGCAGACACAGAAATAAGTTTCCTCAGAAACAACAAAAGGGCGCTCCGGCGCCCTTTTTCATGCTGCAGATCACGCCACATGCTAACTGCTTAAAACTCCAGCGCTTATCCGCAATCACGCCTTGCTCCGCCGTCGTAACCGGTTATAATGCCAGTCGCACACCGATGCGGGTGTAGTTCAATGGTAGAACGGCAGCTTCCCAAGCTGCATACGAGGGTTCGATTCCCTTCACCCGCTCCAAAAGTACTTCCCAGACCTTCCGTAAGCATCCGAAAAAACCAATAAAATCAAATGAATTAGCCGGTTTTCAGTCCGCTAGCGTCCGAGCTCATCCCTTGAAAGCCAGTGTCTGATGTGTATATGATCGCGTATAGTTTTTCTATACACACGGATTCCTATACACAATGCCTCTGACAGAACTACAAATTAAAAAGGCTAAGCCCACAGAAAAGCCTTACACCCTGAGCGATGGCCTGGGTTTATCACTTCTTGTTGAGCCCAACGGCAGTAAAGCTTGGCGTTTTCGCTATCGTTTTGACGGTAAACCCAAAATGCTGTCATTAGGAACCTATGAGCACGTTTCCCTGGCTGATGCGCGACAAAGGCGTGATGAATCTCGTCGAATGGTTGCATCAGGTGTTAATCCAAGCACATTGAGGAAAGAGCAGAAAGCCGCAAAAACTCTTTCAGCAACTAACACCTTTGAAGCGATTACCCGTGAATGGTATGAGCATCGTTATGACCGTTGGTCGGCATCATACCGAACTGAGATGATGGATACCTTTGAGAAAGATGTATTTCCGTATCTTGGTTTTCGTCCTATAGCAGAAATTAAGCCTTTAGAGCTTTTGGCAATGCTTAGACAGGTTGAAAACAGGGGAGCTACAGAGAAAGTACGCAAGGTGCGCCAGAGGTGTGGTGAGGTTTTCCGTTACGCTATTATCACTGGTCGCGCCGAGTACAATCCCGCGCCGGATCTCGCCTCAGCGATGAAACCCCATAAGGCCAATAATTATGCACATCTGGCCGCCCATGAATTACCTGAGTTCTTAAGTGAGTTAAACGCATATACCGGCAGCGTGATCACCAAAATTGCGACCCAGCTTCTAATCCTCACTGGATTACGACCAGGTGAAGTACGTAGGGCGCAATGGTCTGAAATCGACATGGAGAATAGGGTGTGGGAAGTACCCGTCGAGCATATGAAAATGGGGCGTCCTCATTTGGTGCCGTTATCTAAACAGGCAATAGGTTTACTTGAACAAATCAGAATCGTGACTGGCCGTTATGAACTCATTTTCCCAGGGCGAGACTTTAGAAAACCTATCAGTGAAGCCTCTATAAACCAGGTGATGAAACGCATTGGTTACAATGGTAGAGCAACCGGTCACGGATTCAGACATACCATGAGCACAATATTGCATGAGAAAGGTTATAACTCTGCTTGGATCGAGCTACAACTCGCTCATGTTGATAAGAACAGCATTAGGGGCACGTATAACCACGCTTTGTATTTGGATGGGCGTCGGGAGATGATGCAGTGGTATGCGGATTATATGGATAGTTTTGGCATCTGAATGATATAGGTCCGATACCTTAACGGTTTTCATTGTATCCAAACTCACGCTGAACAGGTGACTTAGAAAAAAAAGATTTATTAGAAAAGTGTTCACAGTGCTCACTTTTCTATTTATTCATTATATTTCAATTGATTATGTGGTGATCACCTTGTGCTGAGCTGTTCATTCCTGTTCACTTTCAGGTGATCACCTACCTTGCCATATGAAAAAACCGGCCTGAGCCGGTTTCTGTTTAAACTCGATTGATGTCGCTCTTTGGCAACCAATCAGCTTCGCAGTCCGCGTTTAATATCAGATTGGTTTGCACGCCCTGATTGGTCTTTCTCTTTAAAAATTCAATCTCATACTCTTTCATCGTTTGCGGGATGAACTTGCCGAAGTGTGAGAGAGTGATCGGGTGTTGATGCCCGCGCGCCTCCATAAATGACAGGTAGGCGTGATAAAGGTATTTGCGGGGATTCGACGGACGTATGTTTCCGTTGCCCATATATAAACCACTCGGTGACGGAACCGCGAGCAGGTAACCGCAAAAATCGACCAGTGAATCTGAACTCCGTTTAATTTCCAGCGCTTCGTCGGAGTTTTGTTGCGCTTCCAGTAGTGCGCGGGCTTCGCCAGGCTCTGCAAAGCGTTCCATCAGATGGCGGACAATTACCGCGAGCTCTCCCTCTATTTTCTCGATCAGTTTTGGGTCGCGTTCCTTAGCCGATATGACTTCGGGGAAGGTAATGATCACCCGCCGGCGCGATACGCCGCCGCTGCGGTCACTGAACTGCATCGGGTTGTTGTTCACTGCCAGGATCACCGCCGGAATGTGTGCTGAATAAGCGTCACGGTATTTCGGGTCAATGGCTACCGCATCGCCGCCGGTGATGGCTTTAATCCCTGCGCCGTCGCCGCTCCATTTCTCCTGATCGGGTAAGATGATCAGTGAGTATCCCACCAGGGAAGCCCGTTCACGGGAGGACTCCAGCGTTTCGATGCTGGCGGAGGTGGTATTGTCATTCCCTGCAAGCATGCGCGCTATGGCTGCCATGACGCTTTTACCACTGCCGCCTGGTCCTGTCACCTCAAGGAACAATTGCCAGTCATACCGGTTCGCCAGCACCATGAAAAGCGCCGCAAGAATGCGCTCTTGCTTTTCGCTTTGCTGGTTTGCCGCCCGCGTCAGCCATTGCCAGAAGTGAGGGGCATGCTCGGCAAGATTTTCCCCTTGCTTGGCCTGCGAGTAATCCACGCTGTTGACGGTACGCAACCAATTATCTTTGCGGTGAGAGCTAAAAATTCCGGTGCGGGTGTCAAAAACGCCATTGCGAAAACCAATTAAGTGACGTGCGGGCTTGCTCATTTCAGGCACCATGAGCTTTAGGGTTTCGATCATGCCGCTAATGAGGGGCGCTGAAAAAGGCGCTTGTGCTTTCTGAAATAGAGCGGCAATTTCACGGCTGAGGATCCTGTGCGGCAATACCAGCCAAGCCCCGTTCTCATAGCGGCAAAGATCTTCCCCCACCGGAGGCATAGCCAGACGGTGTTCATAATGGACTATCAGCAGTTCACACTTCTCACTCTGGCTCATGGCCTTGAGGTCAGCATCACTGACCGTTTCAAAGGGGCTCTTAGGAGATTGCTGAGTGAAAGCGCGGAGCTGTTCAACCGTCTTATCACGTCCCTGCTGCGTGAACACATCGTTCCAGTCACCGGCGGCTAAGGGGAGCGCAATCTTTCCGTTGACCAGATTGGCGGCTTCTTTCGCTTTCTTCTGTCCTGTGCCGTTCTCATCATTATCTGCCGCCATAAGCAGCACGGCATCAGGGTATTTCTCTCGCAGGCACTCAGCCAGATGAGGGAAGTTATTGGCACCCATCGTCACATACACGGTTTCACCCGTCAGCGCATGTATTGTCAGACCGGTTGCATAACCTTCTGCCATCCAGATAACGGTGTTGTCGTTGCCTTCAAAATGATGGGAGGCGCCGGTTACCTGCCCACCTGCAAGTGTGCATTTTTTCCCCGCCCCGTTAATGAGCTGGGCGTTGACCAGGTGACCTGACAAATCATAAAGCGGAATGACCAGGTCACCCGCCGCGAAATCTATGCCGCCCACGTGTAGGCCGCTGCCCTGTAAGTTCAGCGCTTCCTTATCCGGCCAGCCTTTATTCTTCAGATAGGCATTGCCTGCCGCTTTACGGGCGGCATTCACCAGCGCTTTGGCCTGACCGGCTGCCCTATGGCGGGCATTGTCTTTTTGCTTTTGTTCTGCGGCCTCGTCGTGATGAACCGCAAGAGGCTGAACCTCTCCCAGAATTTCAGCCACCTTCACGGCGGCTTCTTTCACACTGATATCCAGTTTTCTCTCAACCAAGTTTAATCCGTCACCGGCACCGCATTGGTTACATATCCAGGTGCCTCTTCCTTCACGATTATCGAAGCGAAAGCGGTCTTTTCCCCCGCAAACGGGGCAGGGAGAATGATGCCCGTGAGGGGCAACGGTTATTCCCAGCGCGGAAAGAAGCTGAGGCCAGCGGCCTTTTGCGGCGCTCACGGTGTTTTGAACAATCATTTGTGTCATGTGCGCCTCTGTCAGTGCAGCGTGGTATGTGGAGTGGTGTGAAGACAAGGCCGGAACAGCTCGTCCATCATGGATTCTCCGAGCGGTGTCAGGCGGGGTTTTGCCACCAAAATATCGGGCTGCACCATGTCGCGCAGCATGGCGCAGGCGATGTCCATACCCAGCTGTGCGCCGTGCTGACGGACGTAATAGCTTTCGACTTCCTTCGCGATGGTCATTTGCAGTTCATCAAGCGAGTAGCCGGTTTCAACGCCGTAGGCGGTACAGGCATCGAGATAAGCCTGTGCCAGGGCGCGCCGGTAGAGGGCGGTGAGCACTTCAACCGGCAGGCAGGATTGCTGAGTCGTATTCATTCGTAGACATCCTCCATTTGCGTTTTGATGGCGGTCTCGCAGGTGTCTACCACTTTGCCTAGCTGGTCAGTCAGCAGCGCAACAACGGAGGCCATGGAATTCAGCTGATCCCCGCTGGGTACATGCCCGAACGTGTCCTGAGTATCAAGCATGTCGAGGAACAATACGCCGACGTTGTGCGCATGTTGCAGGCGCAGGAAATCAGCATGCGGGATAGGATAATGGGTGTTGGGGAAATAGAAGGACGCGAGCTTGTTCATGCGGCCTCCTCAGCGGGCAGGCGACCGGCAAAACACAGCACATAGTCACGGGCTAACAGGCGACGGGCAGAATGTTCACTGTCGGCTGCGAAGCGCAGCATGCAGACGTGTGCTTTGGGTTCAGCACGGCGCACGGCGGCGAACAGGAACGTAAATTTAGGGTATGGGGTGGTGAGGGTTGTAGCCATGGTGGCAGCCTCCATTGAGTAATGGTTATTGCTACCACCGAAGTTCCTACACTTATGGGTGGTAGCCCAGACGGGGGTAGGAATACCGGCCTCAATGAATACCGGCCAGCCCGAAGGCTGCCCCGCCTGAGCCACCATTGCTAGATAAACACCACGGCTAAGAAACCATTGTGTAAATAACAGGTGCGCTGAGGCATCGACATAAAAAAACACGCCTGGCGCGTGTTGTGTCGCCATTGAGAAACACGGGTTCCTACGCCCGGCTGCCGATTTTGCGGCAGCACAAAAACTATAGAGCAGGGGCTCGCCAGAGAAAAGCCTTTTTTGAAGCATTAGCCGTTTCTCCTTAGCAATCGGTCAGGACTTGATCGGACTGCTGCGGATTTGATCGGAAGTGTGAATCATCCTCTGAACTAACGTCTTCTGCTGTTACGGATAGCACGCCCAGGGTATTGCTGGTGAACGCAGGCAAAGGATTCTTTCTGCCGCAGGCGGCAGCCATCAGGCCTTCAGCCAGATAGGCCGCCTCTTGTGTATTGAGCTGAATATTATGATGACCGACAGACAGAGAAATCATTGCATTGTCTCCTGAGCGCGTGCGGCGATGCGGTCATTCATCCAGCTCTCAATCTCGGAGGCCAGCCAGGCCACATTCTTGCCACCGAGAGAAATCTGGGCAGGAAATTGCTGACGGCTGATTAAGTCGTACAGGGTTGAGCGGGAGAGGCCGGTGGTGTGGATCACTTCAGGCAGTCGCATAAAGCGATCGCGTGGGTAAACCGGTGGCATCACGGGGGCAGAAGAAGGGGGCGTATTTTGAGCGGTGGAGAGCATGGTGCTACCTCATATTTGTATCCGGCTGGACGCGACCAGTACCGGCTGTTTCGTTAAGGAGCCCCCTATTGTGAGAATATTTTTTCTTTTAGCAACAAGCCTTTGAACGACAAAATACCTGAAATGCTTTGTGTTTTTTTTAATGGGATTTGAGCCACTTTGCCAATGATTGCCAATGTTAATCAATAATGCTCAATGCTACTCAGTAGGTTATTTTACGCTCAGTTGGTTGAGCTGTTTTAACGATTGAAACTCCAGTATCAATAGGAATAAACATTAATTTATTTTGGGCTAGCCAGAAAAAAGGCTTTTGAAGACAGTGAACAGTCGTGAATAGTGAGTGAATACCTTTAGATGAAGTGTTCACTGCTTAACTTAATGATTTTATTCATTTTTAATTTAAAGTGAACAGTAGTGAATAGTATTTATAGAAATATAAATTCTTTGCTCTTTCCTGGTTTACTTCCCTGCCCGTTGTACCAACGCTGAGCAAACGCCATCAGATAGAAATGTTGTGCCAGCCTCCCCACAATATCCTCACATTGACAACACATTGCTGAGGTAAGCCATGAAACCCGATTCAACCAAAACCGTCGAAGTCGTTATCCAGGATTTTCTTCAGGTCAAAGCCGGTCACAACGAAAAGCCATCATCAGGAAACGCGGAAGGTGCCATCCAACACTTTGAACAGGCCAAAGCGGCGTTTGCTGAGAAAAAGCGTGCACTTGATGAAATTGAAAGTTCAATTGCCCGATGCGCCCAGGAAAAAGAAACGGCGAACAGCGAAATCAAAGAGAACGAAGAGAGCTGGCGTTCACGTTTTCGCAAGTCACGCGGGGTTATGACTGACGAACTCAAGAACGCGCACAGTCAGCGGGCTATCCAGCAGGGGTTAGTAAAAGAGTTTGATGACCTTATTGAGGAGTTGAGTGTCGAGAAACAGTCGGCGATGTTGCATTGTGCTAATGCTGGTGGAGCGTTGATTAGCGCCCACCGCAGCGCACTGAATGCCTATGCTGATACACAGTGGCGCATGGCCATCAACAATCTCAGTCCGGCGCTAGTTCGTGCGGTAAAGCTGAAAGTGCTGGCGTTATCCAACGTCAGTTATCAGGAAACACAATCCGGTCATTATGTAGAGCCCGCCAAAATTGTCAGCGCTGAAATTGGCAAGGCGCTTGTCGGGGCGGCTAGCATAGGTCAGTTCAACATGGATGCAGAACCTATGTTGGAGAAAATCGGGACGCATTCTCCTGCGCTGCCTGGTGTCGATATGGGGCTGCTGCAAAGCCCGATAAAAAGACAATTGCTGGCTCAAAAACTCTCCCAGCGTATCAATTCAAATAAGGAGTAATAGCAAATGATGCGCTGCCCGCTTTGCAGCTCTGTTTCTCACATTCGCACAAGCCGTTATATCACCGAACAGACAAAGGAGTCTTATTATCAGTGCACCAGGCTGGCATGCTCATGCGCATTTAAAACAAATGAAAGTGTCAGTAAAATCGTTAAAAGAGAAAATCTAAAGCATAAAAATATAAATTTCGGCTTGTCTCAATCCCCCAAAAAATAATCTCAAGTGCCGCTTTCGAAGAAGGCGGTATTTTTCATTAATGCAGTGCAAAACCGTCCCTCCGGACAGCCTTTTCTCTGGCTAGCCTGCCCTTGTGAGCTCTGCATGCATAGGGTGCATGGTTTTGCATGCAATCCGGCGTGCTAAAAAGGGCTCAAAACCCTTGCTACACGGGCTTTCAGAGGTTTTATTTCATGCATTAAAACCAGTGAGCTAAGTCAGCAGCGGGCAGGCGGGGAGAATTGCGCGCGCCGAGGTGTGGCAGAAGAAAAGGTGGCCGGCCTGCTCCAACTGAAACATTTCCACCTTCTCTATGGTTTGTTTAATAGAAAGGTTACTTACCATGACATTTTTTATATTTATTACCAGAGCCACATGGGCAGGGCTCATTCCTACCTACTTTAATTTTTGTCATGTTTATATTTTTTCTAGAAAATCTTCTACTCAAATCTTTCATTATAATTTCATTTTTAACTTCTTCTATAGTTAACAAGTAACCAATATCACCATCTAAATGATTGTTTTTTGTATACTCCACATCAAAAGTAACACTATGTTTTTTTAACAAATCATTAAGCTCTCTTTGATTTATTTTTTTATTTGAAAAAGTTCGATTGATGTAAACTAGATCTTCTGAACGAATTGGGCATCCGTTAGGTTCTGTTGCGATAACACAAAGTTTATCTACACTATCATATTTATTTAATACGTAGGGTATATAGGCATAGATGCAACCTACTCGGGCATGCCTGTAGTCGGCGTCTGAATCTGAAATATTTCTTGGGAAGAAAAGAAATAAATAAAACTTCCCTTTTTCATCTAAGGACTCAACGAGCCTTGCGGAAGGCTTTCTTGAATGAGATTTCTCAAATTTTTCCACATAACTTCTTGATAAAAAATATCTAGATTTACGGCTTTCTTTGGCGAGCTCTCTAACTGCTAGCTCGTGTGTCATAAAGTCATGTTCTTTAAAAAAACCAACGTTGCTCGACAATATACTATCAGAAAATATCCTTATTAAATCATCCCAATACTCACTTCCTTTTTTCATGGCTTGTGAATATTTAAACCAATGTGTTGATCGATAATAACACCACTCATTTTCAGGAAGAATTGCAAAATTCTCATCTTTCAAAAAATCCTCATTAAGGATTTTTTTGTTATTCATCAAATAAGTGGCGAGTATTTCCTCCTCCCCTGGGCTAACTTTTAATGCACCAATTCTTACGACTCTTTCTCTTTCTTTTATATAATCCAAGAAATCAGAAGTGGTATTTAGCTCTGTCAATACAATGCTAAGAGAAGTTTCATCAAAAAAATGGATAAAGGTTTTGCTTCTATCAATATCGCCGATGCAAAAAGGGAATTCTAAACATTCCACTCCATCAAATACAAAGGCGTTGAATAATGTGGGTGAACTTCCCGGAGCAATGCTATCATAAAAATCCTGCGCAACTCTTGAAACGTTGTTAATAACACCTATTAGATGGAATTTAAAATCATTATGTATTTCAAAAGGAAGTGAGTTTTTGCATTCTTTATCAAGAAATATTCTACTTGGATACCTCTTTATAAAGTTCTCTGCCCCATAAAGTTGGTCTGACGACTCTAATACTGATTTCTTATACCAGCGTTTCCACGCAACTTCTAAGGTCTTGGTAGAATTAAATTTGATGTTCTTATCTGAGAAGATAATTACATCTTTATCAAAAACTACAATTAAGTCACATACTTCCTTGCCGGTTTTGTTTTTTGAATATCCCTCATCACTATAAATATTTGCATAAGACCATAGTCCCATAAAAGCAGTGTCTGCTAAATCAATTAATTTTTCTTCAGAACTGTTGAAACCAGTGTTTTTAGTTATTTTCCTTAGCATTATATAGGCCTCGCCTTTTTTATTTGTCGATAAATCTCAACTGTGTTATTTCAAAGCTTTAAACGCTGCCACGGCACTGGCGAAGGCAGCAATAAATGAGAATACTGTTGCCCAGACCATACGTTTCTGGATTTTAGTCGATTCAACGTAACGTTGTTCCTCTTCGATATATTTGTTAAGTGTCATTAGTGCTCTTCCATTAACAGTATAGTTACCCCCATGAGTTTTAGTTAGTTCGCCATTAATCACAAATGCCTCAAGCGTAAGGGTTAATTGTTTTCTCATTCTATCTTTTTCATCATGATAAAACCACAATTTACCAAAAACGACTGACATAATATTGATATGGCTAATACCGCCCCCTTCTTTTTGGTCAAGATATAAAGAAATTACCGCCGATAAAACATCATGTAGATTTTTTATTTCTTTACGCTGTTTTCGATAACGATATTTTTCTCGGCTGCTAACCCAGTTATCCTTAATAGCCGATAATTTAAATTTCATCTCACGCCACCAAGTAAGGTCTTTCAGGGTGGTAAATCTTAATTCATGGGCTTTGTAGTAATAAATCCCTGAAAAGGACTCTGAGACCAAACCATCTGGATTTAAATTTTCTGGAATGTTGAATATATTTTGCTCTGAATTCCACCTCAGTACACTAATTTTATTATTTTCATAACCTTTAAAAAGATACTCCTGACCACTATCGAGATGGGTGATATACACGGAATACGCATCATAATGGATGGCAGTTTCATAGTTAAGAGTGATACGGTCAGGTGTTTTTTTCTTTTCGAATTTAGCAAGGTAATGACGAATGTTCATTTACTACTCCTAAACACTGCTTTTAGTGGTTTCTACATCTTAACTTAGCCGCATTCGAGTTTACAGGCAGTTTATCGAATGCTCCGAGAGCCCCGCACTCTCAGTTTTTTTGACTACCCGCCGCGACAGGACTTTTTTAATTCTATGTTTTAAAAACTTCTCTTTTATGATGCAACCGATGTGCCTCTGAGAGATCTCCCTGCAGGACGCTCACCCGCAGTAGCAATTTTTCAGAAAAATAATGTGCGCGAAATGGCAAGGATGGTTTCCGTGCAAATGCTATATGCCATGTCTCCGAGGGGTTACTTGCTACCATATGAGTATCTGGGGGAACATTGCAATTACCCGCCGTTGGAGCGTTGACCTTTCGCTGTCCCTCCGGCCATTCGGGTTTACTCTGTCAGTGGAAGTTTCACCGAATGTGGTAATTCCGCCAGATAAATCTGTTTTAGTTGATATTTTTTTATTTAGCTTTTTTTGAAGTCCGATACATTTAAATAATTGACTTCTAAGTCAGCTTATCGTTGACAGCTGCCTGTCAATGTAGTTTGGTCGGGTTAGATTCTGTTGGCGATAGTCAACTAAAACGCAAATGGGTGTCAGGTGGCCAATCGAATGCAAATAGCCGTGTCGTGATAACAGCGCGTTTGGGATAAATATCGAGGCCAACATATTAATTTTCACATACAGAGACGAGCTGTGATGAACCACAGTTAGTAAATTAGAAAACCGCATAGAGCAAGGTTGTCTACTAAAGGCAGAGTGAGGGGAAGTGTATAGTAATGTGTATACTAAATTAACTTAATGATATTTAATTCATTATTATCATGTGCTTATATTTAAATTACCGTTCCCTTCACCCGCTCCAAAAGCTTCTTCCTCGAATCTGTTCACTACTCTCAAAAATCCACTACCTACTCTCTTTTATTCGTATTTCCTGTACGTCGTTTCTGCGCATACAAATTTTGAATCAAAAACTAAAAGTCGATGCAAATCAGCTGCCTATACTGCGCAGGGAGAGAAGAAACATGAAGGCTTTCAAGCACGGTTGCCGCGTAAGAATTCGGTCGGCTCCCTCCCCTGCGAAGGGGAGGGTTGGGGTGGGGTATTAAGGTCAGATCGCAATGCGGAAATATCGACTATTTTATGATTTGCTAAACCCCCTCCCAGCCTCCCCCTTCGCAGGGGGAGGAGCAAGGAACGGATCCATGCAAGTTCTAGCAAATGGTTTACACCAACAGCAATTACTTATTCTTTACCTGCAATCCGCGCGGCAGATTGTTGTTATCCACCTGCGGTAAACCGGTAGAGGCAGAAGAAGTCAGCAAGCCTGTCTCAACGTAGTTTTGCAGCTTCTCACGGGTATCGGTGATATCCAGGTTACGCATGGTCAGCTGACCAATACGGTCATCCGGTGAGAACACGGAATCGCCTTTTTCCATGGTCAGACGTTCTGGTTTGTAGGTCAGGTTCTCAGACACAGTATTCATGATGGTGTAGTCGTTGCCGCGACGCAGCTCCAGCGTCACTTCACCGGTGATTTCGCTGGCGACCCAACGCTGAGCGGAGTCACGCAGCATCAGAGCCTGAGGATCGAACCAACGGCCCTGATACAGCAGACGACCCAGCACGCGGCCGTTCGCATGGTATTGCTCGATGGTGTCTTCGTTGTGAATACCGGTCAGCAGACGTTCGTAAGCGATGTGCAGCAGCGCCATTCCCGGGGCTTCGTAGATGCCACGGCTTTTGGCTTCGATAATACGGTTTTCAATCTGATCGCTCATGCCCAGACCGTGACGGCCACCGATGCGGTTGGCTTCCATCATCAGCTCAACGCTGTCGTCAAAGGTCACGCCGTTCAGTGCAACCGGATAACCGCGTTCAAAACGGACAACCACTTCTTCCGCTTTCACGACCACATTCTCGTCCCAGAATTTCACGCCCATAATCGGATTAACGATTTTGACGCCGGAATCGAGGAATTCCAGATCTTTGGCTTCGTGCGTCGCGCCCAGCATGTTGGAGTCAGTGGAGTAGGCTTTCTCGGTCGACATTTTGTAGTCGAAACCGGACTGAATCATAAACTCGGACATCTCATGACGGCCGCCGAGTTCATCGATAAAGTCGGTATCCAGCCACGGTTTATAAATTTTCAGTTCAGCATTGGTCAGCAGGCCGTAACGATAGAAACGCTCGATATCGTTACCTTTGTACGTGCTGCCGTCACCCCAGATATTCACGCCGTCTTCTTTCATCGCGGCAACCAGCATAGTACCGGTGACGGCACGACCCAGCGGGGTGGTGTTGAAGTAAGTGACACCTGCGGTGGTGTTATGGAACGCGCCACACTGAATAGCAGCAATCCCTTCGGCAACCAGTTGCTTGCGGCAATCGATCAGGCGAGCTTTCTCTGCACCGTACTCCATCGCTTTACGCGGAATGGCATCGTAATCTTCTTCATCAGGCTGACCCAGATTGGCCGTGTAGGCATAAGGGATAGCGCCTTTTTTTTGCATCCACAGCAGCGCTGCGCTGGTGTCCAGACCGCCGGAGAAAGCGATACCCACACGCTGATTGATAGGAAGGTGCTTGAGAATAGTTGTCATCGGTTAAATCCTGTATGAATTGGGTCTGTCTGCTAAAGGTTTCAATGCCTATATTGATAT
Organism: Rahnella victoriana; assembly: GCF_004330295.1. Taxonomy (GTDB): domain Bacteria; phylum Pseudomonadota; class Gammaproteobacteria; order Enterobacterales; family Enterobacteriaceae; genus Rahnella; species Rahnella victoriana. Next base: position 13,859 of record NZ_SJOJ01000026.1, on the reverse strand, counting down.
CGCAAAACCGGCGTCGGGTAAAAGACATTTTGCATATTTATGTAAATTTTATCGCATAACTATCTACTTGTCATGTTGGCCAGGAAGTGTTTTATTCAACATCGTTCAGCATTTTGCCATACCCTCGAATGTCCTTAAATCCCCTCCAGCGGCAACACATCCAGCGGTTTCACTTCCCGAAGCACAAACGAAGTCTGCATCTCTTTAATGCCCGGTAAACGCCGCACCACTTCCATCGCGAAGCTGGAAAAACTGTCGAGATCTTTTGAGACCACCTGCAACATAAAATCCGCGTCACCGGCAATCGCGTAACAGGCAATCACCGGAGGCAGAGCGCCGACTTCCTGCTCGAAACGTTGCGCATCTTCCTCGCTGTGGCTGTCGATTTTTACCCGGATAAACGCCAGCAGCCCCAGCCCGATTTTCTTCCGGTCGATGTTTGCCTGATAACCGGTGATCACGCCGCTGTTTTCCAGCTGTTTCATGCGCCGCCAGCAGGGTGAGGCTGCCATGCCCACTTTTTCTGCCAGCTCCTGATTGGTCATTCTGCCTGATTTCTGAAGTTGTTTAAGAATGCGAAGGTCTGCCGGTGAAATTTCAGATACGGACATAATCTGCCTTTTACGTGTGATTTTTAGAAAGGGATAACCAGATTAGGGCATTTTACCGCGCAAAAAGAAAGCACCTTCCGGCGGCCGGCCGCTATCATTTTTGTCATCAATAATGATGAAAAGGGCGTACAAAATGGCAGACAACCTGCGGGTGGCAATTATCCTCAACCCGGAGCTTCCACCGGGATTACTGGCGAACACGGCAGGCGTAATTGGTATCGGATTAGCGGCAAAATTCCCGATGCTGGCGGGCAGTTCGCTGACCGATGCGAAGGGCGTCACGACCGCGACCATCTCGAAAACGCCGCTGCCCGTTCTTCAGGCAACGCCCGATCACATAAAGGCGCTGATGTTTAAGGCGCTGGAGGCGGAAGGTGAGCACGGCGTGGTGCCGTTTCCGGTATTTGCCCGCACGATGCATCAGTTTGAGCAATACGAAATGACGTTTCCGCTGCGGGATTTATACGATGAGGTGATCGACGGTGTCGGGCTGGTGGGGCCGGAAAAGTGGATAAAATCGCTGACGGGGAATCTGAAATTATTGCGCTAATCAGTTGAATATAGGGATATAAAAAACCGGCAAACATGCCGGTTTTCTTTTCACATTCAGGTGTCAGTTCGTCACTTTCAGCTGCGGATAGCGTTTGAAAATCGTCAGACACCACACGAAGGCCACGCAGCCAATCAGGCCACCGGCGTAACCGACGTGGCTCATTTCAAGATGCAGACTCACCTGATTACCGATCAGCGCGCCCGCGCCGATACCGATGTTATAGATGCCGGACAGCAGCGCCATTGAGACGTCAGTAGCGTCTGTCGCCAGCGCCAGTACGCGCACCTGCAATGCCAGTCCGATAATCATCATTGCCAGTCCCCAGATCACACAAAGCACTGAAATCGCAACCGGATTCATCACCGCCACAAATAACAGCAACATGCTGAGGGTGACCAGCAGGATCGGGCCGCTGAGCATCGCCGCCGGGAAGCGGTTGCCGAGCACGCTGAACGCAATGCTGCCAAGGATGCCCGCGCCGCCGAAAATCAGCAGCAGGAAGGTGGTGAAGTTTTCACCCATACTGGCGACGGTCTGGATAAACGGCTCGATGTAGCTGTATGCCGTATAGTGAGCGGTCACTATCAGTGCAGTCAGCAGATACATGCCGACCAGCGCCGGACGACGGAACAGCATCGGCACGCTTTTCAGTGAACCGGTATGTTCGCTCGGTAACGGTGGCAGCAGTTTGATCAGGCAAATCAGCGTCAGCAGCGCAACGATGCCGATGCTCATAAAGGTGGTGCGCCAGCCAAGATACTGGCCGATCAGGCGACCGAGCGGTAAACCGAGCACCATCGCCAGCGCGGTGCCGGTGGCTAACATACTGAGCGCCTGCGTTTTTTTACCGGCAGGGGCGACGCGGATGGCCAGTGATGCGGTAATTGACCAGAAAATCGCATGGGCGAGGGCGATACCGACGCGCGAGGCGACCAGGCTCCAGAAATCCCAGGCCACAACCGAAAGAATATGGCTGGCGATGAATATCACAAAGATGATGATCAGTAACCGTTTTCGCTCAACATTGCGGGTCAGCAGCATCAGCGGCAGTGACATCAGCGCCACCACCCAGGCGTAGATGGTCAGCATCAGACCGACCTGTGCGGTCTTCATGTTGAAGCTGGCGGCGATATCGGAAAGTAATCCGACAGGCACGAATTCAGTGGTGTTGAAGATGAACGCGGCAATAGCCATCATCACAACGCGGAGCCATGCTGTCCTGCGCGAAACGGTATCTGATTGCATTGAAATTTATGACTTATAAGAATGATGTTGGGATCAGGCATCTGTCTGGCAGACGTCTGTTGAGGGCATAGTGTGTTTTATTTGTTCGAAAAATGGAACAGAAAACTGGCCTAACAGATAAATGTTTCGGCGACAATTTTAGTGATGGAAACTGAGAAGCAGGTCACTGTATTTTATTGCGGATGCCAGCACCAGTGCCACGGCTCATAAATGAAGCCCCACGGGTTGTTCAGCGGGAAGGACATCACGAAACCGAAGCCAGCGGCGTTGGCCTGCAACCACTGAAAAGCCTCAGTGTCGCCGAACACGCCGGTCACTTCATCGCAGCCGGGGGTATTGATGTCGACCGCGCAGCCGGTGTGATGTTCGCTGCATCCGGGGGGCGCCAGCGAGGTGAAGAAGACGGCCGGTGAAATTCCCTGATCCAGCTTCTTACGCAGTAACCCGGCCTGATAATCCAGACTGCGAAAAGCAGAGACCAGATAGATCGCCACGCCGTCGGCGGCAGCCTGCTGCTTCATCTTATGCCAGGCGGCAGAGGCGGGGGCGATCAGGCGGTAGGTTTTACCGGTTTCAGGGTCAGTTTCCACATCCTCCAGTAAGTGCTCACTTACTTCTTCGAAGTAGGGCAACGTACGGTGAGCGATCACCGTCGGGTCGATATGCAGATCCCGCAATATCTGTTCCGTGCGGGCTTTCAGTTCTGCCTGATTCATGCCGGTTCGTTCCCGGAGCGGCCAATCACCTCGTTCATGGCTTCACTCATCGCCTTACCCGCGACGCGCATTCCCTGCTGATAGCGGGCAGCGGCGGTAACAAAGGCATTAAGCAGTTGGGTATCCTGCGCATGTTGCTGATATTCAGGGTGCCATTGCACGCCAAGGCAGAAATCATAGCCTTCACATTCAATGCCTTCGATCACGCCGTCGGGCGCGTACGCATTGACGATACAACCGGGGCCGACCGATTTAACTGCCTGATGGTGCGAGCTGTTGACCTCGTAATGGTCGCGATCTACCGAGCGGCTGAGCAGCGTGCCTTCGACAATCTCCACCGGATGACGCGCGCGCTTTTTGCCGCCCGCGTTTTCAGTATCGACAGTCGTGCTGTGTTCAAGGGCATCGGGCAGCGCATCGGGGATGTGCTGATGCAGCGTGCCACCGGTCAGAACCGCCAGCAGTTGCTGACCGCCGCAGATCCCCAGCAGCGGCATATTGCGTTGCATGGCACCTTTGACGATGGCTTTTTCAAATTCGGTGCGGGCGGGTTTCAGACGCACCTGATCGCTGGTCTGTTGCTCATTAAAGAGCTCAGGCGGAACATCAAACGCGCCGCCGGTGACGACAATCCCGTCGCACAACGCCAGATATTCATCGGCCAGTGCGGCGTGATGTGGCAAGGCCAGCGGCACGGCGCCCAGCTCTGCCAGACTGTTCATGTAATTTTGCCGTAACGCATACCACGGAAAATCGGCATAGCCCCCGGCCTCCTCACTGTCGAGTGTTACCCCTATCACCGGTCTGGATTGAAATTTTGTCTGCATTCGCCTGAGTCCCTGCCATGAAGATGAAAAACAATCAGAAATTTCACCATATCAAGCCGTGGTCGAGGCAAACAATATAAATTATCAATAAGTGGTATTTTCAGTATTTACCGCTGGTTTTATCACCCGTTCGGGTGGCGCGGCAGATTTATTTTTCTCCTAAGTCTGCGTTTTCCTGACAAAATTCCGGCGTAGCTTGACACTTCCTGATAATTTTCTGCCCCCTTCTTCAATATTCATTCTCATTTAGTTCTTAACATGACAGGCCATGAAGGGATAAATTAGCGGGTATAATTCATCCTGCTGAATGAAATAGAAATTCTTAATTGCTAACGAAATCTTTACGTTGTCCTAAAAACAGCCACAGGGGCTTTTCAGGGATAATGGTTTTTTGACTGATATTGAAAATCTCTGGTTGAAGGTCATTTTTCAGCTGTTTTCTCCTCATTAATACTGCGAAACCAAGAAATTTATGCTGCCGACTGCCTCGTCTCGTTCCAAAAAGCGCACCTTCGTGTGGGTTATCGTTGCCATTATCGTTGCTGCGATCCTGGTCTGGTTTTTTGCTTTCCATCAAAGTGCCTCTGATCCCTCTGCTCATAAAAAACCGGGCCGTAGCGGTATGCGCGCGGTGCGCGGCCAGATGATGGCAGGAATGGCTACGCCGGTGCAGGCCGGAAAAGCCACGCAGGCCGATGTGCCGGTTTATCTGCGTGCGCTGGGCACGGTGGTGGCGAACGCCACGGTGACGGTGACCAGCCGGGTCGACGGCCAGCTGATGAAGGTGTATTTCACCGAAGGGCAGAAAGTGGAGCAGGGCCAGTTGCTGGCGCAGATTGATCCGCGCAGCTATCAGGCCACGCTGGAACAATATCAGGGCGATTTAGCGCAGAATCAGGCGCTGTCGAGAAGTGCCGAGCTGACGCTGGCGCGTTACCGCAAATTGTATGCGCAGGATTCCCTCGCGCGTCAGGATCTGGAAAGCCAGATTGCGACCGCCGGTCAGTACGCCGGTGCGGTGAAAGCCGATCTGGCCCAAATCGCCGCCGCCAAACTGAATCTTGAGTTCGCGAAAATTACCGCGCCGGTCAGCGGGCATGTGGGGTTACGTCTTGTCGATCCGGGCAACATGGTGACCAGCAGTTCCACCACCGGCATCGTTACCATCACCCAGACGCAGCCGATTGCCGTGACCTTCAGCGTGCCGCAAAGCAACTTACAAACCCTGCTCAAAGCCCTGCGCGGCGGCAATCAGTTGCCGACCACGGCTTTTGATCAGACGGGCAGCGACGTGCTCGGGCAGGGCAAATTGCAATTTATCAGCAACGAAATTGATACCAGCACCGGCAGCATCAAGCTGAAGGCGTTGTTCGATAACGCCGATGAAAAACTCTATCCGAACCAGTTTGTGAATGCCCGCTTACAGGTCGCGACGCTGAAAGACGCGACGGTGATCCCGGCGGCGGCATTGCAGCTGAGCAGCGACGGCGACTTCGTGTATGTGGTGAAATCAGACAACACCATTGAACGCCGCAGCGTGAAATCCGGGCCGGACTTTGGCGACAATCAGGTGGCGATCCTCTCCGGCGTGAAGCCGGGCGAGCAGGTGGTGACCACCGGTATTGACCGCCTGAACAACGGCACCAAAGTCGAGATTGTCACGCCAAACGCCGGGGAGGCTGCGGCGGCAGACGGTTCGTCTAAAGCCCGCGAGCAAAGCGGCGGTGTGGATAAAGCCACCACCGGCGCGGACAAAACGGCACCTGATGCAGACAAAAACACAGCCGGTAAAGACAGCGGGTCTAAATGAATCCTTCACGCCTCTTTATACTCCGGCCGGTCGCGACCATTCTGCTGATGGTCGCCGTGCTGCTGTCGGGGATTTTCGCCTACAACATGCTGTCGACCTCGGCGCTGCCGCAGGTGGATTATCCGACCATTCAGGTGACCACGCTGTATCCGGGTGCCAGCCCGGATGTGATGGCATCAGGGATCACCGCCCCGCTTGAGCGTCAGCTCGGTCAGATGGCCGGTCTGAGCCAGATGTATTCCACCAGCGCCAGCGGTTCATCCATTATCACGCTGAAATTCTCGCTGGATTTGTCCCTCGACGTCGCCGAGCAGGAAGTGCAGGCGGCAATTAACGCTGCTGACAGCCTGCTGCCAAGCGATCTGCCGAACCCGCCGACCTACAAAAAAGTGAACCCGGCGGATGCCGCCGTGCTGACGCTGGCGGCAACGTCTGAATCGTTGCCGCTGACCAAAGTGCAGGATCTGGTGAATACCCGCGTGGCGCTGAAACTGTCGCAGATTTCCGGCGTCGGTATGGTGACACTGGCGGGCGGCCATCAGCCTGCCATCCGTGTGCAGGTGGATCCGCGTAAGCTGGCGGCGCATAACCTCAGTCTGGAAACCATCAACACGCTGATCGGTAACAGCAACGTCAACGGCTCCAAAGGCGGCTTTGATGGCCCGAACCATTCGATCACCATTGATGCCAATGATCAGCTGCGTACCGCGGATGAATACGGCAACCTGATCGTCAATTATGAAAACGGTGCGGCACTGCGTCTGCGGGATGTGGCGACGCTCTCCGAAGCGCCGGAAAACCAGTACCTTTCCGCGTGGGCGAACAAGCAACCGGCGATCATTATCAGCGTGCAGCGTCAGCCGGGCGCGAACGTGATTCAGGTGGTGGATGCCATTAAAGCGCAGTTGCCGAAATTGCAGGAAGCCCTGCCGGAATCGGTGAAAGTCAGCGTGGTGTCAGACCGTACGCAAACCATCCGTGCCTCGATCAGCGATGTTCAGTTTGAACTGCTGCTGTCGATTGCGCTGGTGGTGATGGTCACCTTCCTGTTCCTGCGCAATGTCGCGGCGACACTGATCCCGAGCGTTGCGGTGCCGCTGTCGCTGGTCGGTACTTTCGGCGTGATGTACCTGTGCGGTTTCAGCCTTAATAACCTGTCACTGATGGCGCTGACCATCGCCACCGGCTTTGTTATTGATGACGCCATCGTGGTGGTGGAAAACATTTCGCGGCGTCTGGAAGAGGGCGAAACGCCGATGCAGGCGGCGCTGAAAGGCTCGCAGCAAATCGGTTTCACCATTATTTCCCTGACGTTCTCGCTGATTGCCGTGCTGATCCCGCTGCTGTTTATGGGCGACGTGGTCGGGCGTCTGTTCCGTGAATTCGCCATTACGCTGGCGGTGTCGATACTGGTGTCGATGGTGGTGTCGCTGACGCTCACCCCGATGCTGTGCGCCTATTTACTGCGCCATACGCCGGAAGAAAAACAGAGCAAGTTTTACCGCAAAGGCGGCGAGTTCTTCGACAAGATGATTGCCGGTTACGATCGCATGCTGATCGTGGTGCTCAATCACCAGAAGCTGACCTTGCTGGTCGCCGCCGCGACGCTCGTGTTCACCGCGTTGCTGTATGTGATTGTGCCGAAAGGCTTCTTCCCGTCGCAGGATACCGGGATGATCCAGGGGATCACCCAGGCGTCGCAGGACGTATCCTTCAGTGAAATGGGGCGCCGTCAGCAGTTACTGACCGCCGCTATTCTCAACGATCCTGATGTGGAAAGCGTGTCGTCTACCATCGGTGTGGACGGCAATAACACCAGCCTGAACAGCGGGCGTTTGCAGATCAGCCTGAAATCGTTTGATGAGCGCAGTGAACGTGCGCCGGCGATCATTGAACGTCTGAAGCAGGAAACCGCCGGTGTACCGGGTATTGCGCTTTACATGCAGGCCTCGCAGGATCTGACCGTGGACGATCAGGTGACGCCGAGCCAGTACCAGTTCACGCTGGATGATTCCGACAGCGAAAATCTGGTGGAATGGACGCCGAAACTGATTGAAAAACTCAGTGCCTTGCCGGAATTCAGCGACGTGGTCAGCAACCTGCAAAATCAGGGGCAGATCGCGTATGTGGAGCTGGACCGGGACGCCGCAGCGCGTTACGGCATTACCGCTTCTGACGTCGATACCGCGCTGTATAACGCCTTCGGTCAGCGTCTGGTTTCCACCATCTTTACCCAGGCGAACCAGTACCGCGTGGTGCTGGAAGTGGCGCCGCAGTTCCAGCAGTCACCGGCTTCGTTTGACGATGTCTATCTGGCGACCAACAACAGCACCTCGACCAGCGGCACGGCAGCGACCACCACGACGACCACGTCCACCACATCGGACAGCGGTAACCCGACCACGAATTCGGGTGCGACCAACGGCATGATCAAACTGACGTCGATCGCCAAAATCCACATGCGCACCGGCGCTCTGTTGCAGGCGCGCCTGAACCAGTTCCCGGCGGTGACCGTGTCATTTAATCTTAAAGACGATTACTCGCTGGAACAGGCGCAGCAGGCGATCAAAACCACTGTGGCCGATATCGCCATGCCGGACAGCATCACTTTGCGTTATCAGGGTGCGGCGGCGTCGTTTGAAAGTGCGACCGGCAACACGCTGTGGCTGATCCTCGCCGCGCTGCTGACCATGTATGTGGTGCTCGGCATTCTGTACGAAAGCTTTATTCATCCGGTGACCATTCTGTCCACGCTGCCGTCAGCGGCGGTGGGCGCGTTGCTGTCGCTGATCTTCGCCGGTACCGAGTTCAGCCTGATCGCCCTGATCGGGGTGATCCTGCTGATCGGCATCGTGAAAAAGAACGCCATTATGATGATCGACTTTGCGCTGGATGCGGAAAACAAGCAGGGTCTCTCGCCGCGTGAGGCGATCCATCAGGCGTGTTTACTGCGTTTCCGTCCGATCATGATGACCACCATGGCGGCGCTGCTCGGCGCACTGCCGCTGATGCTGGCGAGCGGATCCGGCGCGGAACTGCGTCAGCCGCTGGGGCTGGTAATCGTCGGCGGTCTGATCTTCAGTCAGATCCTGACACTGTTCTCCACGCCGGTGATTTACCTGATGTTTGACCGGCTTTCTCACCGTCTGAATCCGCGTCATCGCCGCGCAGCGAAGCAGGCGGAATAAATGAACATTTCGCGTTTCTTCATCTTCCGTCCGGTGGCGACTTTGCTGCTGACGATGGCGATACTCCTGCTCGGTTTGCTCGGGTATCGCCTGCTGCCGGTGGCACCGCTGCCGCAGGTGGATTTCCCGACCATTCTGGTCAGCGCCAGTCTGCCCGGTGCCAGTCCTGAAACCATGGCGGCAACGGTAGCGACGCCGCTGGAAAGGGCGCTCGGGCAAATCGCCGGGGTGACGGAAATGACCTCGCGCAGCTCGCAAAGTTCGACCAGCGTCATTTTGCAGTTCGATCTGGATCGCGACATCAACGGCGCGGCGCGCGACGTACAGGCGGCGATCAACGCCTCCCGCGCCTTGCTGCCGAGCAGCATGCCGTCGCTGCCGACCTATCGTAAAGCCAACCCGTCGGATGCGCCGATCATCATGCTGGCGCTGACCTCTGCCACGCGCAGTAAAGGCGAGCTGTACGATATCGCCTCGAGCCAGCTGCAACAGAAAATCGCGCAGGTCAACGGCGTCGGCCAGGTTTCGCTGGTCGGTTCCGCGCTGCCGGGCGTGCGCATTGATTTGCGTCCGGAAGCGATCACCTCTTACGGAATTTCCCTCGACACCATTCGCACCGCTATTGCCGACAGCACCAGTAATCTGCCGAAGGGCCTGCTGCAAGGGTCGGATCAGTCGTGGATGATTGAAGGCAACGGCCAGCAAAGTACTGCCGCGCAGTACAAAACGCTGATCGTCACCTACATCAACGGCTCGGCCATCCGCCTCAGCGACATCGCCAATGTGTACGATTCGGTCGAAGACAAATACAACGTCGGTTATTACAACAGCACGCCGTCGGTAATGATTGGTGTGACGCGTCAGGCTGGCGCGAACATGCTGGAAACCATCGAGGCGATCAAGGCCGCGCTGCCGCTGATGAAAGAAAGCCTGCCCGGCGACGTGCAGCTTAATCTGGCGCTGGACCGCTCGCCGAACGTGTCGGCTTCCCTGCGGGATACCGAAATGACCCTGCTGGAAGCCACGCTGCTGGTGATCGCGGTGGTGTTTGTCTTCCTGCGCAACTGGAATGCGGTGCTGATCCCTGCGGTGGCGCTGCCGGTTTCGCTGATCGGCACCTGCGCGGTGATGTATCTGCTCGGCTACAGTCTGGATAACCTGTCGCTGATGGCGCTGATCATCTCCACCGGCTTTGTGGTCGATGACGCCATTGTGGTGCTGGAAAATATTACGCGGCATATCGAGGAGGGAATGGGGCCGGTGCGGGCGGCGCTGAAAGGCGCGCAGGAAGTCAGCTTCACCGTGCTGTCGATGACGCTCTCGCTGATCGCGGTGTTCATTCCGATCCTGCTGATGGGCAGCATCGTCGGGCGTCTGTTCCGCGAATTTGCGGTCACGCTCAGCGTCTCGCTGATCATTTCGATGCTGGTGTCGCTGAGTCTGACGCCGATGCTGTGCGCGCGCTTCCTCAAACGCAAACCGCCGGTGGAAAAACGTCAGCCACGCATTTACCGCATGATCGAACGCGGGCTGAATAAACTGCTGGCGGCGTATTCTGCGGCGCTCGGCTGGGTGATGCGTCATCAGCTGATCACGCTGGTCGGTTTGTTCCTGACCATCCTGCTCAATTTCTATCTGTATACCGTGGTGGAAAAAGGCTTCTTCCCCGATCAGGACACCGGCATGCTGATGGGCATGTTGCGTGCGGATCAGAACACCTCGTTCCAGTCGATCCAGCCGCAGGTGCTGAAATACAGCAAGATCATTCAGGATGATCCGGCGGTGGAAGCCGTCATGAGTTCAGCGGGCAGCGGCGGTTTCGGATCACGTAACACCGCCACTTTCTTCGTGCGTCTGAAAGATTTCGATAAACGCACCGCGACCGCCAATCAGGTGGCTAACCGCCTGATGATGGCCACCGGCAAAGAGCCGGGCGCGCAGCTGTTCCTGATGGCCGCGCAGGATCTGCATATCGGCGGGCGCAGTGCCAACGCCCAATATCAGTACAGCCTGCAATCTGACGATCTTTCCGTGCTGCGTGAATGGGCGCCGAAAGTGCAGAAAGCCCTGGCGAAACTGCCGCAACTGACCGGCGTGGATTCCGATGCGCAGACCGGCGGGCAGGAGATCATGCTCAATATCGACCGGGATCGCGCCACGCAGCTCGGCGTGAACGTGAAGATGATCGACACGCTGCTCAATAACGCCTTCAGCCAGCGGCAGGTTGCCACGATTTACAAAACGCTGAACCAGTATCACGTGGTGATGAACCTGACATCCGACTACACCAGTAATCCGGATGTGCTGCATCAGCTGTATGTGGTGACGGATGCCGGTAATCAGGTGCCGTTGTCGGCGTTTGCCACCTTCAGCGGGGCGAATGCGCCGCTGTCGGTTTCCCATCAGGGACAGACGGCGACCACCACGATTGCCTTCAACCTCGCCGACGGTTATGCGCTGGAAGATGCGCAGGCGGCGCTGAAAACGGCCATGGCGCAAATCGGTTTACCGGATACCGTTCATGGCAGTTATGCCGGTACGGCGCAGGCATTTGAAGCGCTGGCCAGCTCCATGCCCTGGCTGATCCTGGCCGCGCTGGCGGCGGTGTATATCGTGCTCGGCGTGCTGTATGAAAGTTATATTCACCCGCTGACCATTCTTTCCACGCTGCCGTCTGCCGGGCTTGGCGCGCTGTTGCTGATGCTGGTCACGGGAACGCAACTGACGGTGATCGCACTGATCGGGATCCTGCTGCTGATCGGCATCGTGAAAAAGAATGCGATCATGATGATCGACTTCGCGCTCGACGCCGAACGGCGGCTCGGCCTGACGCCACAACAGGCGATCACGCAGGCCTGCCTGATGCGTTTCCGTCCGATCCTGATGACGACGCTGGCGGCGTTCTTCGGTGCCTTGCCGCTGGCAATGGGCAGCGGCGGTGACGCTGATCTGCGCAGCCCGCTGGGGCTGGCGATTGCCGGTGGTCTGGCGCTGAGCCAGATCCTGACGTTATTCACCACGCCGGTGGTTTACCTGTATATGGATCGCACCAGCCGCGCGACGCACCGTCTGTGGCAGCGACTGCGTCCTCACACGCCGCCGCCGGAGGCCCGTACACATGACTGATCACACTGAAACTCATTACCCTGAAGCGAATCTGATGACTCTGCAAAAAACACGTTCTATGGTGTTCCGTCTTGCCCCGCTGGCGCTGGCGTTACTGGTCAGCGCCTGTGCTGTCGGCCCTGATTACAAACGACCGGACGTGGCGATGCCGACGGCATTTAAAGAAGCCAAAGGCTGGACCGCCGCCATCCCGAAAGATAATCAGGCCAAAGGTGACTGGTGGGCGGTGTATCAGGATCCTGAGTTGTCATCGCTGCTGACGCAGGTGCAGATTTCCAACCAGAACGTCGCGCAATATGCCGCGCAATACCGACAGGCGCAGGCACTGGTCACACAGGCGCGTTCCGACCTGTATCCTTCCGTCGATGCCACCGTCGGCAGCACGCGCAGCGGCACATCCGCCTCCACCAGCAACAGCCAGTCCGCACAACTGAGTGCCAGCTGGGAGCTGGATTTGTGGGGCAAACTGCGCCGTACGGCAGAAGAGCAGGATGCCAGCGCGCAGGCCAGCAAGGCCGATCTGGCTGATGCGACGCTCAGCGCGCAGGCCGAACTGGCGCAGGATTATTTCCAGCTGCGGGTGATGGATCAGCAAATCGCGCTCTATAAACAAAGTATTGATGCCTACCAGCGTTATCTGACCGTGATCCAGAACCAGTATGAAGGTGGCAACACCTCTCGTGCCACACTGGCGCAGGCGCAGACGCAGCTGGAAAGCACCAAAGCCTCGGCGCTGGATCTGCAATGGCAGCGCGCCCAGCTTGAGCACGCCATCGCCGTGCTGATCGGCAAACCACCGGCACAGTTCAGCCTTGCGGCACGCGACGTGAAACTGAACCTGCCGCCAATGCCGGATGCCATTCCGTCACAGCTGTTGCAGCGCCGTCCTGATATCGCGGCTGCCGAACGCACCATGGCTTCTTCCAACGCCGCCGTCGGTGTGGCGACCGCCGCGTATTATCCGGATCTGACCCTGAGCGCCAGCGGCGGTTTCGCCAGTTCGGCCTTCCACAACCTGTTCTCGCTGCCCAACCGCGTCTGGTCTTTAGGCCCGGAACTCAGCCAGACGGTACTGGATTTCGGTTCCACCCGTGGCAAAGTGGCACAAGCCGAAGCCGCGTATGACGCCGATGTCGCCAGCTATCGCCAGAGCGTGTTAACCGCGATGCAGGAAGTGGAAGATTATCTGGTCGAACTGCACACGCTGGACAGCGAACTGGTCGCCCGCCAGAACGCCGCCGATTCCGCCAAAGAATCCGCCCGCGTGACCAACAACCAATATCAGGCCGGGATGATCGACTATCTCGACGTCGCCACGACCGAAAATACCAGCCTGACGCAACAGCAAAGCGTCCTGTCACTGCTCAGCACCCAGATGGTCACCAGCGTCAAGCTGATCGCCGCACTGGGCGGGGGATGGAACGGGGATGTGGGGAAATAAGAGAGGGTGAATTATCTCTGCACGAAGGACACATAAAACTGTCTTTGGTGTAGAGAACATCATTGTAAGAACCTTGAAACATTGATAATGGCAGCGACTAAGCCGCCATTCCTTAGTATAGAATCTGCAGCATTCTGACTAAATCACGCTGTTGCGCGGTGATTCCATCCATCTTTAAAAATAATATTACCGTCGCAATGCTTCCATGTAATCGCTTCATAACGAAGTAAGATAGTTTCCATATGTGTACCTGTTGAAGAATCGGGATATAAGTCGGGAGTTATTGAAGATATTTTTACGTTTTCTAAAATAATATTAAAATATTCTCTTTCTAACCCTTCA
>NZ_SJOJ01000025.1 GCF_004330295.1 Rahnella victoriana | reverse complement strand
CTGATGCTCACTTTGGCGTTGGTTTTGGCGATGCCGGTCACCTGCGGCGCGTAGCCACGCAGCGACGGCGGCAGCATGCGCTGGTCGCTGTTCAGCGACACGCCGAGAAAGCGGAATGAGTCGAAAATATCCGAACTGAAATAGGTCTGTCCGCCGGTCAGGCGCGCGCCAAGGGACGGTAATGCGCGGTAAACATAGGTTTGTGTCCAGGTGAATTTGTCGCTGGCCGGGGTGCCGGAAGTGCGCGATGAAGCATACTGATAATCGGCACGGGCGCGCCACGGCCCGAGGTTGACGCCGGTGGTGCCGTAGCTGCTGAAGCTGGTGGTGCTGTCGCCGGACTGCGGCATGTATTTGCTGCCGAGCAGGTTGTAATCCAGCAGTGCGCCGTTCACGCCCTCATCCCACTGCGACGGCGGCACCCAGTTTTCATCGTGAAAGGTCAGCCACGCCTGCGGAATGCTGATATTAAGGGTCTGTTTTTCCTGATCGTAGCGGGTGGTCACTTCTTTCTGCTGATCGAGCGACGTGCATTCGCCCTGATGCCACAGCGTCAGCTTCTCGCGGGCAACCGGGGTCAGGTCGAATTTATCCACCAGCGCGGGCGGCAGACAAAGGCGGCTGTCCGGGTTATTTGCAGCGGGAATGTACTTAATCAGGCTTTGATCGCCGAGGGTGCGGCCATTGAGCACCACATCCGGCAGGTATTCACCGGGCGCGATATAATGGGCTACCTGAAATCGTGACAGATCGACATTATTGCGATCGGCAGAATCGATGAAATTAACGTTAAATTCTACCGCAAGGCTTCTGTCGGAAATAAAGCAACCGGAGATAATTATAATAATGCCAGCCGCCTGCCGTTTCCCTGCTGATATTTCTTCCTTTAACAACGCCATAATATTATCACTTGTTTCTTGCACGGTATTACATTGAAAACCCGGTACTGGCACAGAGAAAAAGGGGGGGAAACTCCCCCCGATAATGACAAGACTTATTTGTAATTCAGGGCGTAGGTGGCCTGAGAAACAAGGGTACCGGTCGCGACCGGTTGTGCGTTGGCTTCCACACGCGCGGCAAACACCAGTTCATTATTGCCGGTAACCAGGTTGATATCTTTAGACGTGTCACCGACTTTCAGCAGATCGCCGTTAGCGTCAATCAGGCGGATGCCCGCACCTTTTGCGCTGCCGGTGTTTGCCAGCAGTTCCGACGCGCTGCTGTCAGGCGTACCGCTAAAGGACACCGCCACTTTCGACACCACAGGATAAGCCACTGTGCCGACCGTCTGTGCGGTCAGATCGCAGTCCTGCAAATGAATGGTATAACTGACGTTCTGCGAATATTTGCTGCCGGTTTCCAGCACCTTATTCGCCACCTGCCCCATATTGACATTAATGTCTTCATCGCCCGCGGCCACAGAACAAGGCGCATTAATCACCGTGCCGGTGAAATGAATACGGCCTGAACCCTGATCGGATCCCACCGGCGGCGTGGGATCGTCAGCGGCAAATGCTGTACCGGATATAAAGATGGCTAACGCGACAGCAGAGGGAATAGTGTTTCCATTAAACATTGGAGATCCTTGAGATATTGACTGGCAAAAAAACGTTAAGCGATATTTTTCGCTATACCTGAGAGAACATGCCTCTCATTCCAGACCAATATACTGACACCTTCCCTGATATCGCTATAATAAGTTGCATAACCAAAACATTAAGATTTTTACGCCAGATTGCGGCGGGAAATATTATTTAAATCATGAAAATTAGCCTGAAACTGAAAAAAATCAGCACAAGATAATAAGGAGGTCACAAAAATAGTGCGGCAGAGCGCGGGAGGTAAGCGGGAAATTAATCATAAATCGGGACAATTCCGGCGTTTTTAGGAATTTTCTCCGCCATGATGTTTCCCGCTCATTTATTCTGGCGGGGTTAATAATAAAAAATGTTAGTGATTATCCCCACTGGCCGATAACGCAAACGTCCCCACCGGCATGACAGGCAGGTATTTTATATAATAATCGTGATAGTTTTTTACCGGATCAATATCCTTAAATAAATCAGGGTAAAGGGATTTCGCGATAAACTGCACCATGGTGAAATCCACAAGGGTACGGGACGCCCCCTGATAAACCCCGAAGAGTCGGTCATTTTGAATGGCCGGTAATGAACTCCAGCCGTTGCGGTGAGCAAATCCGTTGAGTTTCGCTCTGGCCGTGGCTTCATTCACACCGATACCCATCTCAGCCGCCGTATCGACTTTATTGTTTTCCCTGCCGGAAATAAAAATGACATCGGGCTTAGCGACCAGTAATTGCTCAGGATTAATTTCGCCCCACTGTTTCACAAACGGCGCCGCGATATTTTCGCCCCCGGCGAGACGCAGCATCACGCCCCACATATTTTCACCGTAGGTAAATGAATACTCTGCCGGACCTTTATTACCGAACTCAATGTAGACTTTGGGTTTGGGCAGATTTGCCTGTCGGATCCGGTCTTCAATCAGCGTAAGGTTATTTTTATAAAGCTGAGCCAGTTCGTGCGCACGGTCAGTCTGGCCGGTTAATACCCCGATGATTTCCGTTGATTTAACATGGTTTTCCACGGTCTGGTCGTTGTAATCGAGCACGACAACCGGAATGTTGAGGCTCTGAAGTTGCGTGACTTCATACTTCAGGGCGGCGTATTGCCAGCTGGCCAGAATGACCACATCCGGCTTCAGGCTGATCACCTTTTCCAGTGACACGTTGTGCAGGTCTATTTCGCCAATATCCGGAATTTCAGCGATGGACGGACGGTGTTTAATATACATATCCCAGTTCGCCGGTACTTTGCCATGCCAGGCCTCGCGGGAGATGCCGACAATATGGTCAAACGCCTGTTCACCGCCGACCGCCATATAATCTTCAAAATAGAAACCTAATACCGCTCTTTTAACAGGGGTATCTAAGGTTATTTTATTTCCCAGGACATCGGTCAGGGTGGTGCTGGCGGCAGCGGCTTGTCCGGTCATCATGACAGACAACATAAAAAGTAAACCATGAAGTAACTTCATTTAATTCCCTTAGGTATTGTGTGATTATTCTCTGTGGCAGAGATTATTTTTATTGTGACGGTCTGATTGCCGTTAAGTGACTGCTTAATAGCCCATTACGGCGGCCTCATCATTGCTCAAATACAGCCGCCAGCACAAGATATTTTCCCGACCGCTAATATCCCGTGGAAAGGCGATTTCACCGGGGGAAAACACATTCTGGCAAAGGCGTATCCGCGCGGGCGCGCCCGGCCTGCACATCCCCGTCCGGCAGGTTGAGCTATAATTAAAATTTACCTGCTGAGAAGGATACTTATATGGCGCCAGTGGCGAGTTTATCGGGTGGTGTAATATTCATTATCGTTGGCATCATGATGCTGTGGTTATTGGTGAAAGCGCATAAAGGCAATGCAAACAAGAAGTTCTTCACCCCGCACAACTGCATGTTGCTGATCGGGACCGTGGTCTCTTTCATTATATCCATCGTGTTTTTCACCTCTTCTTCCTGATATCTGATCAACGCATCTCTCACTGCCCCGGTATTTGCCGGGGCCTGCTGTCAGATAAGATCCCCTCCTGCTCATCCTCGTCTATCATTATTATTCGTTTGCTAACTGCCTGCTTACTCACTCATTTGTTTGGGAGGTAAAGAGATGCCACACACCGCATTTGCGACACGCTGGGGAGCCAGATTCGTGGCCGACGGGACGGTGCATTTTCGTGTCTGGGCGCCCGGTCAGCAACAGATCACACTGAGGCTTTCCGGCACCGACCGGGAAATGACCGCGTCGGAGGACGGCTGGTTTGACACGCGGGTGACCGGCGTTTCTGCCGGTGAGGAATATCAGTTTGTGCTGGCCGATGGCACCGCCTTGCCTGATCCGGCCTCCCGCGCGCAAACGGCGGAGGTGAACGGCCCGTCGCGGGTTGTCTCTTCCACGCAATATGAATGGCAACACACCCGCTGGCAAGGCCGTCCGTGGGAAGAAAGCGTGATTTATGAGCTGCATATCGGGACATTCACCCCCGAAGGTACTTTTACGGCGGCAGCAGAAAAACTGCCGTATCTGGCTGAAACCGGCATCACCATGATCGAAGTGATGCCGCTGGCGCAGTTCGGCGGCAACCGTGGCTGGGGCTATGACGGCGTGTTGCTCTACGCACCGCACTCAGCCTATGGCACGCCGGAAGAGTTCAAAGCCTTTGTCGATGCCGCGCACGGCGTCGGCATCTCCGTGGTGCTGGATATCGTGCTGAATCATTTCGGGCCGGAAGGCAATTATCTGCCGCGACTGGCACCGGCGTTTTTCGACCCCGAACGCATGACCGCCTGGGGCGCAGGCATCGCTTATCAGGTTGACGGCGCACGGCAGTATATTCTCGACGCCCCGCTTTACTGGTTGCAGGAATACCGCCTGGACGGGCTGCGTTTTGACGCGGTCGATCAGATGAAGGATGTCTCAGAACCGCATATCCTGATCGAGATCGCCGAGCGTATCCGCGAAGAAATTACCGACCGCCCGGTGCATCTGACCACCGAAGACAGCCGCAACGTTACGTTTCTGCACCCGCGCAACGCCGACGGCAACGTGCCGCTGTTTACCGCCGAATGGAATGACGATTTCCATAACGCGATCCATGTGCTCAGCACCGGCGAAAGCCATGCCTACTATCAGGATTTCGCCACGCATCCCGAACAACTGGCCGCCCGCGCGCTGGCGGAGGGGTTTGCGTATCAGGGCGAGATGTCACCGCAAACCGGTAAGCCACGCGGCGCGGTCAGCCACAGACAGCCGCCGGTCGCCTTTGTGGATTTCATCCAGAATCACGATCAGATCGGCAACCGTGCGCACGGGGAAAGGCTGATCACGCTGGCGGGCGCGGAGCGTACCCGTCTGCTGCTCGCTGCGTTACTGTTATCGCCGCATATCCCGCTGCTGTTTATGGGCGAAGAATATGGCGAGACCCGGCCGTTCCTGTTCTTCACCGATTTTGAAGGGGAACTGGCGCAGGCAGTGCGCGAAGGTCGCGCCCGGGAATTTGCCGGGCACAGCGGATACGATCAGGACGCGGTGCCGGATCCGAACGCGCTCAGCACTTTTGAACAATCGACACTCCGCTGGCAGACATGTTCTGACCCCAAAGGCCAGCACGCCCTGTCCCTGACCCGCACGCTGCTGGCGCTGCGGCAGAAATATATTGTGCCGTTACTGACGCCCGCCAAGGGCGACGTCGGCGAGATCCTGCAAACGTCTGAAGGTTTTCTTTCCGTCAGATGGACGTTCCCGCGCGGCACCCTGTCAATGACGCTGAATATCGGCAATGACAATCACCTTCTCCCGACGCTGACGGGTGACACACTTTTTGCCTGGCCGCAGGATGCTGCGACCTCCGCGCCGGGTTCGCTGATTGTTCGTCTTTCTCCGGGAGCTAAAACGTGAAGATAGCCACTGCGACCTACCGGCTCCAGTTCCGTAACGGGCTGACGTTTGACACCGCCACGGCGCTGATCCCGTATTTAAAAAAACTCGGCATCAGCCACCTGTACGCCTCGCCGGTGTTTACCGCCACCACCGGGTCTGAGCACGGTTACGATATCACCGACGCCAATGAGATCGACCCGGCGCTCGGCGGGCAGGCCGGGTTTGACCGCCTGTCGCAGGCGCTGAAAGCCGCCGGACTCGGGCTGATCCTCGATATCGTGCCTAATCATATGGCGGCCTCGCTGGAAAACCGCTGGTGGCGCGATGTGGTGCAGCACGGGGAAAACAGCCGTTACGCGCGGCATTTTGACATCGACTGGTCGCAGCCTCTGACCCTGCCTTTTCTCGGCGAATCCTTTGAAGACGCGCTGGCAAAAGGCGATATCCGCCTTGCCCCCGATCCTGAAACCGGCGAGCCTGCCCTCGCCTATTTCGACACCTTTTATCCCGTTGCCCCCGGCACGCTGGAGGCGGATGAAAAAACGCTGAGCAAAACCGGCATCGCAGAACTGCATGCCCGCCAGCCTTACCGCCTGATGTCATGGCGCGATGCGCCGCGTGAACTTTCTTATCGCCGCTTTTTTGAAATCACCGGTCTCGCCGGGGTGCGCGTGGAGGATGACGCGGTGTTTGACGACACCCACCGGCTGATTCTGGAACTGGTGAAATCCGGCAAGGCAGACGGGCTGCGGGTCGATCACGTGGACGGCCTCGCCGATCCCAAAGCCTATCTGATGCGTCTGCGGGAAAAAGCCGGGGCAGACTGCTACATCACCGTGGAGAAGATTTTGGGCAAAGGCGAGCGCTTGCCGCCGGACTGGCCGGTTTCCGGCACCACCGGTTATGAGTTTATTGCCTCGCTGTCCGATGTGCTGGTGAATGACGAACACATTGCCGTATTGCGCGACCATTATGACAACGTGGTCGGTCAGCCCGTCGATATGCAACAGGAATTGCGGGCGGCAAAACTGATGATGACCGATAAGAATTTCGAGGGCGAATTCACCACGCTGCAAAAACTGGCGCTGGAGATTGCCGCCACCGAAGGCGTCAGTACGGATGACAACGCCGTCCGGCTGGCGCTGCGGGAACTGCTGATCGCCTTTCCGGTGTATCGCACCTACGGCACCGCGCAGGGTCTGCCGCCGGAAGATGCGGCGCTGTTGTGCCGGATTATCAGAAAGGTCAAAAGCACGGCGCTGTTTATTGCGCCGGAGACGCTCAGTTTTCTGGCGCGCATTCTCTATGCCCGCACCTCGCCCGCCACGTCCGCACAGGCCACGGTATTCCGCACCCGCTTCCAGCAACTGACCGGCCCGCTGATGGCGAAATCGGTGGAGGACACGCTGTTCTTCCGGCAGAACATGGATCTGGCCCTGAACGAAGTGGGAGCCGAACCGCTGCCGCGCACCTTCTCCCCGGATCGCTTCCATGACGAGATGCGTAAACGCCTTGAGGAACAACCGGACGCGCTTTCCGCCACCTCCACCCACGACACCAAACGCGGCGAAGATGCCCGTGCGCGGCTGTTCACCCTGACCGAAGCGCCGGAACGCTGGGCGGCGTGTGTCAGCCGCTGGCACAAGATGAATGAGGCAAACGTGATCATGCTGCCGGACGGTCCGGCACCGCGTCCGGCACTGACCTGGATGCTGTATCAGGCGCTGGCCGGTGCGTGGCCGGTGACGCTTAATCCCGACGATGCGGCCGGTTTACAGGCACTGGATGAACGTTTTCAGGGTTTCGTGGAGAAAGCCCTGCGGGAAGCCAAGCTGCGCACCAACTGGGATAACAGCAACGAAGACTATGAGAAAGCGGTGCTCGATTATGCCCGTCATCTTCTGTCGCCGGATAACCGGCGTTTTCTGCAAGATTTTCATGACGCGATACAGCCGTTTATCCACGCCGGACTGGTCAACAGCCTGACGCAGACCGCGCTGAAAATGCTGGCTCCCGGCGTGCCGGATATTTATCAGGGCAGCGAAGCGCTGAACTTCAGTCTGGTGGATCCGGATAACCGCCGCCTGCCGGATTTTGCCGGGCTGGAAAGGCTGCTGATTCAGGGAGAAAAACCGGTGTGGGATAACGAAACCGCCTGGACAAGCGGACAACTGAAGCAACATGTGGTTGCGGTACTCGCCCGTTACCGCCAGCAAAAACCTGCGTTGTTTTTGCAGGGTGATTACGTTGCGCTGACCGCAGCGGGAGATCACTCCAAAAACGTGATCGCATTTGCACGAACCTTCAGGAACGATGCGGTGATTTTCGCAGCACCGCGTCAGGTTTTTGATGCGCAAAAAATTCACTTTAATCAGACTGAAGACGGATGGGATATGCAGATACTGCTGCCCGCTTCGCTGGCTAACCGAACCTATTCTGACCTGCACAGTGGCAGGGAACTCCGTGCGACCGACAGGATAGATCTCAGTACCTGGCCGCGTGAT
This sequence comes from Rahnella victoriana, assembly GCF_004330295.1. GTDB lineage: Bacteria > Pseudomonadota > Gammaproteobacteria > Enterobacterales > Enterobacteriaceae > Rahnella > Rahnella victoriana. Next base: position 73,674 of record NZ_SJOJ01000025.1, on the reverse strand, counting down.
GAACCGGTAGTGCTGAGTTTGTCCGGTCTTACTGAAAACAATCCAGATAAATAAATCCCACGACCTGCGCTGGCATTTTCAGATAGAAAAAATGTTAGTGCAGAAATTTCCTACAACTTTTAGCCCCTCCCTGACATATCTCTCTCAGCGATATTGCCATACTCTTGTTTCCAACAAAGTCTGTGTGGTCATTAGCTTCACAGATGAATGTCTCTGTCAGATCGTCAGTTAAGGGCCTCTGTAATGATTATTTATAACGCGCTTCTTTCGCTGGCCGACGTCATTTCCAGAAATAAAAAAAACTTACAGCACGTGGCTGAGGAGAGGGTTTTGCAAAAAACAATTAAGCGCGATGAATTTCATCCGTTTATCCAGCCTGTTTTTAGCGCGGATGGTTTCACGCTGAAAGGATGTGAGATTTTACTGCGGGTGAAGTCTGAGAATAATTATAACTCGCCGGTTTTATATATTCATGAAATGGAAGCCAGTCGCTACAGGGATGATATTATCTGTCATCTGTTTCAGGAAATTGAAAAGTCTTTTGAAAACATAATGAATTATCTGCCAGAGGACTTTTATTTCTCCTTCAATATTACTGCCGGGCAGATATCTTCACACGACGTGATCAACGCAGCGCTTCATTTCAGCAGAACTTTTAAGGATGCCGCCACGCTTGTGCTGGAAGTGGTTGAGAGAACAGCGTTGAATTTCGATGATAAGACGATGCAGGTCATTGAGCACCTGGTCGCAAACGACATCAGGTTAGCCATTGATGACTTTAGCGCGGGCTCCTTATCACTGAAATATATAGAAAACATCGGCCTTTCTGCCCTTAAGATTGATAAAGACCTCACCCAGGCCATTAACGGACAGTTGGTTTATGAAAATGTCATCGATGCAATTATGACCCTTTCTTCCCGGTTGGGTGTTTCTGTTACCGCTGATGGCATAGAGACATACGAACAAATGCCGCTGTTACGCAAGGCAGGAATTAATGGATTGCAGGGCGATTATCTGGCAGAGCCTATGCAGGTCAGCGAGTTTATTCATCGTTATATCGGAATGTAAACCGCATGAATTTATTCATCTGTTTTTATCCATTTTGGATGGGAGTTTAAAAATGATTTATCTCATTAGCAGAAACCACTATTTAAATTATGGTATTAAATTATTATTTAACTCAGCGGGGCTGGATGTCACTGATATGAACTTCCTGCATGAAGACTGGATTATACCGTTCACTGAAAATGATATCATCCTCATTGATGCCTCGGAAAGAATACCAGAACCGGTTATCAGGATAATGAAATGTCATGGACACCCAAAAATTATCGCAATGAGTCGCGATGGCAACAATAAAAGCCCTTCTTTATCCTGCATTTATAGTTACCTCGATATTCATGCACCCGTGAAAGATGTTTTGGGAAATATTCTGGAAACTCTTCATACGGTGACCTGTTTGCCAGCACCACCAGTCGTCATTTCAGATAAACAGCACTACATTATTAATGAGTCATTGAAAGGCAAAAGTGTCAGACATATTGCCAGTGAGTTAGGCGGATCAGCCAAAACTATTTATTCGCAGAGGTACTACGTGTGCAGAAAATTCGGCGTGAAAAACCTGAAGGAACTCAACAGGTTTGCGGGGTTTTTCACTGTAAAATGAACATCTGATACTGAACGCGCTATTCGTTGTTCTGCTTATATTGGCTCACCCAGGCGTTCAGAGTGTCATCTATATTGTTCATCGCATCACTCAGTAAAGCAATTGCAGATGTCAGGTCTGCTGCGGTGCCGCATTGCAATTCTAATTCCTCGCACCGGCTCACTAAGGGCTGAGCCGTCAGCATATTCGCAATTCCCTTTATACGATGAGTGATTTCAGCCACCTTTTCTCTATCCCCCTGCTCATCCGCGAGCCGGATTTTATTCAGGTCGTCACGATTTGCTTTGATGATCCCATTGATGAGCTGAACCGTGGCGGAACGATTTCCCCCGGTCAGTGCTTCCAGTCCGTCGGGGTCACAGCAGGGAACGGGCAAAGGATCGCTGTGCAGGATTTCGAGTTGCTGGCGTAACTGTTGCAGATTTAACGGTTTAAATAAGCAGGTATCCATTCCCGCCAGCTGACACCGTTCGACTTCTTCGTATTGCGCGTTGGCCGTCAGCCCCAAAATAGCGCAAGTTTTCTGGCCCTGCTCACGCTCAGAATCACGGATCCACCGGGTTAGCTGATAACCGTTTATGCCGGGCATATTGCAGTCCGTGATAACCACGTCGAATGACTGTTTTTTCCAGTGTGAAAACGCTTCCTCCCCTTCCTGCGCCAGCCATACGTGATGCCCGAGGAATTCCAGTTGTTTTCGAAGCAGCAAACGGTTCGCAGGGTGATCATCAACCACCAAGACATTGAGCGGGTAACCATCGGCAGACGCATCGTTCTGCGGAGCTAAAATGGTATTTTCTTCCGCCGGAGATCCAGGACAGTGAGCCTTAAGTGTGACATCGATGCGTGTGCCTTTTCCGGCCTGGCTGGTGAGTTTGATGTCACCCCCCATCATCTCAACGATTTCTTTGCAAATCACCAGCCCCAGCCCCGTGCCGCCGCGATGCTGTTGTGCGCCGGAGTAAAGCTGGCTGTAGGATTTAAACAGCTTATCCTGATCTTCAACCGCGATACCTGTTCCCGTATCCTGCACGCATAAAGTCAGCAGGGTATTCGCCTCATCAGCTTTCTCAGCCGTTAACGTGACGATGACGCCACCTGTGTCGGTAAATTTTACAGCATTGCTGATCAGATTATTGAGTACCTGCCGAAAACGCTGGGCGTCCAGCAGAACATCGTGGCCAACAGGCCCTTCAGTGACGAACGCTAATGAAATATTCTTTTCACCGGCCAGCCCGCTAAAGACTTTGATAACTGACTGCGTGAGGTGCAGGGGATTACATCTTTGCGCGGATAAGACCCATTGTCCCGATTCAATTTTGGCCAGATCCAGAACGTCGCCCAATAACACCAGCAACGAATTAGCCGAATCGTAAGCGGTTTCAATCGCCTCTTTTTCCAGATGCCCTTTCTCTGCTTGCCTGAGTGTCAGTTCAAGCATTCCCAGCACGGCACTGACCGGTGTGCGAATTTCATGGCTCATGGTCGCCAGAAATATCCCTTTGGCTTGATTAGCGCGAATAGCCAGTTCACGGGCATCGTCTGCCAGTTGTCTGGCATGTTCCACCTCGTTCAATAGCCGGTAACGCTCGGTGACATCTGTCCAGCCACCTATCATGCCTGAGATTTCGCCCTGCGCATTTTTGTAGGGTATTAGCCAGACTTCTGCATCAATGAACTCGTCTTTTATCTTTAACCTGAGGTCTTCCAGAATGTTTTTTCCGTCAGCTAAAGCCTCAAGATACCGCGTCTGATAAAACGGTCCTTCCTCTGCAGAAAACCAGCTTACTTCAGTGATCTTCTTACCCAGCAAAGTTTCCTGCTGTTCGCCCGTCGCCTGAAAAAAACAGCTGTTGGCCGTCACTAATCGACCTTCCCGATCGCGGACATAAACAGGATGGGGAATAATATTGAAAAATTCTTTCTGGAAGTTCATCTGCTCAGCGAGTTTATCTTCGGCCTTTTTACGCAGACGTATTTGTCGCAACAGATAACCGTTCCACAGGACAACGCTGACAAATAATATCAGTGCCAGTGCGAGCCAGATTTCCCAGGGAAAGGACTGTTCAAGGTTTGGCATTACGATCCTATGCAAAATTCATTAAAGGCTGGCGCTGTTTCTGCTGGCAAACTCAATGAGATCTACCAGCGTTCTGGCATTCAGCTTGACAAGAAGGCGGGATTTATAAGTACTGACCGTTTTATCACTGATCAGCATTTCACGGGCAATTTCTTTATTTGTCAGCCCTGCGGTTAAATACTTGAGCACAGTGATTTCCCGCCCGGAAAGGGAATGTATTAATGGTAATTCCTGCGATGCCTCCGTAAATGCGTCAGGCGTAACCCTCGTCGTATCTGGGAAATACCGGAACCCGGAAAGTACAGCATTGGTGGCGCTGGCCAGTTCATTCAGGTTATTAGTTTTACTCACAAAGCCCGACGCGCCCGCTAAGATACAGCGATGCGCATATACCGCCGGACTGAGGGAGGTCAGAACCAGCACTTTAATCGCGGGATTCTGTGCCCGTAAGCGGTCGATGACTTCCAGTCCATTGAGCTTGGGTATACCGATATCAAGGATCACGATATTCGGTTGAATCGTCCGGGCAAGGCTGAGGGCTTCAATACCGTTATCCGTTTCACCGACTACCTTCATACCATGCTGCTCCAGCAGTAACCGGGCGGCGAAACGTATCATGGGGTGGTCATCGACAATCAGAACACTTTTCACCGTCTTTCTCCCGTTTCATGATCCGCTCAGATTTTCTTTAAACATTATAGCTGTGAACCCAGTGCCCGCGCAGATGAGTGAAATCTTGTTCTGACTTAACTGACAGCGCCGTCAGAAATGCCCTACAGCTTTCAGGACAAGCCTGACATACCCCTACAAATAATACTGTCATACTGGTTTTATCAATATTTTTTATGTGGTTTTACTACATAACGTCTATCCCTGATTAACGCGGGATATCAGGGCAGTATTCTTTTAGAAGATTCACACCGGACGATATCAGTCCTAGCAGGTCAGAAAAATTAATCCAAACCTTAGGAACCATGATGTGTAATATTCTTATTGTAGACGCCCAACCCATTATCCGCCTTGCTCTGAATATATTACTGGAAAAGGAAAAATATCGGGTGGTGGGGGAAACTAACAATGGGATCAATGCACTGGAGTTGACGCGAAAATTGCATCCCGACATCATCGTGCTGGATATCGACCTGCCGGGGTTAGACGGTTTTGAAGTGATTAAGCGTCTTAAGGATTCAAACCTTGACGCAAAGGTGATTGTTCTTACCGGCCTTAACCCGGATATTTACATCGCGCGCTGCATTCGTGTCGGGGCTAATGGCTTCGTCAGTAAAAACAACGATCTGAACAAACTCATTGGGGCCATCAAGGCGGTACAGATGGGGTTCAGCTGTTTTCCGACAACAGACTCTCTTCACTTTCACAGCCCCGGAACAAAACTTCGCGAACAGGAATTATTAACTTTGTTATCCAACCGTGAAGTCACTGTTCTGCGTTACCTTGCCCGTGGCGTAAGCAATAAAGAAATTGCCAGAGACTTATTAATCAGTAATAAAACGGTTAGCACCTATAAAATGCGATTAATGCAAAAACTGAATGCCAAGAATGTGATTGAACTTTCGGGGATTGTGGCGCGAAATTTTTAGGTTGTTGCAAATATTTCATATCCACATGTCATATTAATGACCTCCGAGTGACATCCTTAAAATCTCCTCCAGATAAATATTGAAGCCTTAATAATTAAGCTTCAATATTTATTCTTGCACGCTTTGTATCACCCAGTTTTAGTCATCAATCTTCGAAGGACCGGTTTACTGATAACTCATTGTGTAAGTCGCCACACCATTTGCCGTTCCTCCGACAATCGGCTCTGAGCCTGATTTAATATAGGTCGCCATAAAGGGAATAGACAGACTTCCGCCGGTGGTTGTCGTCACCCTGAATTGCCCGGGATTTCCGACTACCGCGCTATCAGGACCATAACTAACGGGTTGCTGGGTGGCCTGATTGATAATGCGGATCCCAAGACCGGTCGCCTGCTTACCATCATTCGTCAGCGAAAGGATATTACTGGTATTGGCCGGATTGTTATTGTCCGTGAACGTCATATTGACGCTTAAGCCTGACGTGACAGAACAGGAGTCCAGATTAATCGTGAAGGGTGAATGGACCAGAGAACTCCCGCCGGTGGTGATCGCGTTGCTGTTCACTTTGCCTAAGGACACCCCAATGTTTTTAGAGTTCGCGCTCACAGTGCAGGTTTGCGACGTAAATGTCATACTCCCGCTGACCACAAGATTGACCGGAATGATAGTGCTGCTGCCCGCCACATCATTTTTATCGACGATGCGTAAGTAACCGATTGTTCCGGGTAATGTCACCGAGCCTGACTGAATGGTTGTTGTTGTTGAAACCAGCCGTGCTGTAAAACTTCCATCCCAGTAGCTGGTACTTCCTGTAATGATATCAACCCAATCTGTACCTAGCGCTGGCCCCGTGTTGTTACGGTTACGCCCCTGAACAATAATGCCTATCCCATCAACGTTAGTTTTGAAGATGGCATAACCATCAATGCTACTCCCGGCGGGTTGCAATGCAATTTTCCCTTGCAGAGTAATATTTCCTACAACACATCCTGTGTAGAGACTGCTGTAGCCTGATGCGGGTGCAGAAAACCAGTCCGTTAAATAGCGATTCCCCGGGCTGCCGACCGTAACCACGGTGCTGACTGCCGGAATGGTGGCCGTTAAAGTGGCAGTTGCAGGGTTTGACGTACAGGACACACCTGCAATAACGGGCAACGTCCATAAGGATGCCAGTGCCAGCAGCAGGATCCGCAATACTTTCAGAGCCAATAAATCTTTCATGATGACTTATTACCTTTTATTTCCAGAAGAATTAACTCCAGTGTAATCAGTTACAAACGGCATTTATTTTCACCATATTCTTTTTATTCTCATCCTGTGGATTTAAGCGATAAGGAATTATGCAAAGTGGTTTTTCTTTATCTCCCAGGGTAATAAACAGTTTTCCGCTATTTTCTTTCAGGCGGGCAAATATACGCCCACCCTGTCCGACGATTCCGACTTCCTGCCCCGTAGAATCGAAAACGCTGGCACCAAATGGCAACGCCGTACCATCGGCACGACGACTTTGGATCAAAATGGCATGACCGTTGAGGGTGTCATATTGCACAAGCATCACGGCACCGCTGCGAGGTATGACTTCAAGGCTGGTATTTTTCAGTTCGATATCGTCAGACAACCCTTTCGGGTCAAGTGCCACTTCGTTTCGCTGGTAGGCTGAAAGATAAGGCACCACGGCCTGACCACTGCTATCCAGTGACACATTTTGCGCATTCAGAACCTGAGCCCCTTTGGCTCCCGGCGCGCTGATGATCCCGATGGTGTCACCCAGACTTTGCCCGAAGGTCACGCCCATAGGATGCACAACCACAGAACCGCTCATACCCGCTGAAACCTGACGGAAATCAGTCCCTTCACTGAGGGAACCATTGAGTGTGCCGAAAGATGTCCGGTACTGCGCATTACTGCTCAGGCTTTTGCTACGGGTGGCGTCATTGGCTCTGTCGTAGGCGGCACTGAGCCCATAGCTCAGGCGACTATTTTCTCCGGCGTTGGAATTAAAGGACGTTTGCAGATTAGCGCCCCCGTCACTATCCCGACTGACAGAACTGGTCAGGTATCCTGATGCACCAAAGGGAACCGAGACACTCAACATAATGTTGTCATCGTCTTTGCCATAAGGATCCTGAGCACGAGCCACGCTGAGGTTGGTATTTCCCCAGCTCCATGTTCTGGTATAACCGGCCTGCAGCTGATTATCGTAACCGCTGCCATTCCAGTAATCCTGCCGGGAACCGCTGAAATACACATAATCCGTGTCGGTAAGCCGCTGGTTGATCACGACTTCACTGCGGGTTTTCAGACGGCGGATATTGTCAGCCGTATCGTCACCCTGCGCCTTAACCTGATCAACCGCCGTCAGGGCATCACTGAGACCGAAGTAACCATCCGTTGAATAGCGGTAAGCCGCCAGAGTGACGTCGGTGCCCACATCCGTGAGGATCTTGTTATAACTGACACGCACGGACTGGCCAGAGAAACTCTGTTGTCCCAGGTCGGTATGGGCCTGAGTAACGTCCAGCCCCACTGCCCCCCACTCGGTACCCAGCACCATCCCGACCAGGGCGGCTTTATATTCTTCAAATCCTGTCAGCCCGCCGTAGAGCGTCACCATGTTCGTTAAACCGTGTTGCCAGGTGCCCTGAACAAGGTGCGGCTGATTGTTGTACTGAAGGTTGCGGACCACGCCAGCTGTGGTGGTAAAGCGTGAGACGCCGGGACGCAGTGAACGTGCAATAGAAGAAAATGGCACGATAAAGCGTTTTTCTTCACCATTCGCTTCCGTCACCGTGACATCCAGATCGCCATTGTTAGTACCAGGGCTTAAATCTGAAATCTCAAAATTTCCCGGCGGAACCGTCGCTTCGTAAATGACATAACCGCGTTGACGGATAGTGACCCGCGCGTTGGTGGCCGCAATTCCGCGCACCACGGGCGCGTAGCTCGTTTGCGAAGAAGGCAACATCCGATCATCTGAGGCAAGTCGCACGCCACGGACTGAAACAGAATCAAACAGATCTCCGTCGCTGAATGTGTCACCCATTGTCAGCTGAGCGCGAAGCACGTCGATATCCCGCTGCACATAGGTGCTGATAGCATCGAGCTTGTGACCGCTTTCGTCGTTCCAATTAAGGGAAGAACGCTGACGCAAGCGCCAGGCTCCGAAATTAAGTCCCATATTGGCCGAGGCATACAGGCTCTGGTCAGTGTGGCCTGTCCGGCTATTTTGATAACCATTCAGGGCATAATCGATAAAACCGGCAGTCACCCCATTTTCCCAGCGCGAAGGGCTGACGTAACCATGCGGATCCGTGCGCATATAGATTTGTGGCACGCTGAGTGTCAGCGACTGATCACCCGTGCTGACCTCGTAAGTCGCGTCAGGAATTTTCGTCCAGTCCAGACATCCTTCGCTGTTGATGGAACCCGCGACCGTCGCTAATTTCTCAAGATTGACACCCAAACTGTCCAGCAACGTGGTATTCAGGCAAGGTCTCGCGTGCCCTGGACGATCACCCTCGTTGAATTTGATGTCAAACATGCCAGCCTGGCGCGTATTAATCGTCACGTCGAGCGTCTGGATCCCCTGTTCAACAGGATTTCCTTCGGCATAACGCGTCAGGTCTATGCTGCGAGCTCCCTGACCCCACAGCATAGATTTATCAAAATTAGCGATGAGCATATCGGCACCCGATTGCGCATGAGCACTGAAAGGTATTTGCCAGAGACCTGCCGCCATCAGAACCGCAACTTTCAGAGGATGAAGTTGGCAGTCAGATTTAATACAGCAGTGACTTTTTAAGGTAAAAACTGGCTTATTCATAAGTAACCCGCGCTTTTTCCACCAAGGAAAAATTCTCAGATATTTTGTGAGAGGAATATTATTTTAATTTTTTAATGTTGAATCCCATGTCATAACCGCACCATAGTCATTAATCGTGGTGTAATTAATCGAACCTCCGGGAGTCGCATTGTTATCCATTTCAAAATGCTGAGTTTGTTTTGGTGCAATAGTGCCATTATTCATATTTAATTCTACTTTTTTACCTCCCGCTTTTACACTATTTAAAGACACGTAATAAGCACCGGGATTATAACAATCCAGTGTGGTTTTATTTCCGCTGCGCACCATTGTCCACTCCAGACTCCCCGCCATTTTATCCGCATCCCCTTGTAATCCTGAAGGGCGGTAAAACATCTTGAGACGTGTACGCACAGCGATTTTAAGTTTATTCGAGCCGTCCTCGACGGAAGGTGGCAACTCTAAAATATTCAACCAATAAATAGATTCTTTATCTTGTGGAAGCGTTTTATCGTCGTCAAAACGAATGCGTAACACCTGACCTTTATGGCTGTCGATGCGCGCGATAGGCGGTGTCAGAATAAAAGGTGAACTGGCAACGTCAGGCGTGGCTTTCGGGTCGCCGTTATCAATCCATGATTGGATTAAAGCAGGAGTACTGCCTCCGTTATTGAGTTTTACGGTCACTTCACGGGCCGATTCAGGATAAATAACCCGGGTTCCTGTCACGACGACAGAGGCCTGCGCGGTCACAGGGAGAATAAAAAAGCTGAAGAGCAGCACGGCAATGTGCATACGTTTGCCATGAAATAACCTTGTCATGATACAAAATCCTTTTTAATAACAGATCCGCGCGGATAAACCCGCGCGGTTAACTAACAATACTTATGGATAAACAATGGAATAAGTGACGTTGGAAGAAACTAAACCGGAAGTTACAGCAACATCTGTGGAATAATACTTCGCCAGGAAATTCATGGTGGTTGCAGGCGCAGTGCTAGAAATAGTGGAGTATCCGGCAGAAGGGATCTGACCTAATACGAGTGGTTTGGTATTCGCAGAAGCCTGATAGAGCGCAATATCAACGTTGGTTGCGCCACCGGTCGTAACGGTGTTGTTCAAACGCCCGTCCGCATTAACATTGCTACCCGGCTCGAAATACACCGCTACGCTTTTTGGCTGTGCCAGCGCGCCAGCCGTACTCGCACAACCGGTCAAAGAGATAGCAAAAGGCGTTGCGCCCGCGGTGGTATTGGCCAGGCTGCCGAATGCGCTTACCGCAACGGTAGGCAACTTGATAGTAGTATCCGCACCTGTACCCGCAGAAACAATACAGGTCACGTCAGTAACTTCACCATTAAAAGTAATGGTGCCATCTGCCGCGTATGCCTGCTGACCCAAAATCAGCGCCAATGTGGTCGCTGCGAAAGCAATATTTAATTTTTTCATAATTCTATCATCCATCTGCACATCAATTAAAATAAGCGTCTTTTATTCCTTCCCGTCGGACCCGGATAGCGGTCTCTGAAGGATGAAATAACTATGACGTAAATAAGTGAATAAATATGTCAGGAGGATTACATTCGTTGTAGGAATAATCTCACGGCAACATTATTATTTAACGTAACTTGCGATTATTTATTACCTGCTGATGTTGTATTTGAAATAAAACGGCCCACTAAAAAAACCGCGATCTCCTCAGGGCAGTTAATTAAGAGAAATCCGTATTATTAACATATTCTTACAGCATGGCCGTTTTTTATTCCGTATTAACACCCAGATTTTAAAATCTCGACTACGCTTAATAACGGTTAACTAAAGGAGATAGAGATATGTCCTCACATGATATCGATGCAGATGCAAACCATCTGGCAGATAAGCTCGAAGACAAAGACAACCAGCTTGCCGGTGAAGCGCAGAAACAATTTGGCGATTTTGTTGATTCTCCTAAGCACCAGATTAAAGGCGCAGCACGTAAATACTCGGCTCAGGCCTGTGAAGTCGTGTCTGACGTCGCGGAGAAAATCAAAGAAAATCCCCTGTCAGGTCTGATCGCGGCCGGCGCAATTGGTGTCGTGCTCGGGTTACTGCTGGGTCGTAAGTAAACCGTCTTGTACCGATAAAAAGGCCTTCGGGCTAATGCCGATCGTTTAAGGATCAGTTGACCGATCCGGTGGCTCGTGTAAAAAGGGTTCATGCTCAACATGGACCCTTTTTAAATGGAACTTTCACAAGCTCTCGGTATTATCAATCTTACTGCCCCCGATGAAGTTCAAAGCCTCGCTGACCTCCTGTCTCCTGACCTCATTCAGCAAGCTTTTTCTCTTACTGACACCGTCACCCTACGCAAGCGTAAACTCCCCCTCGAGTCCATGGTCTGGCTGGTTATCGCTATGGCCATATTCAACAATAAGCCTATGAGTCATATCGTTAATCTGATGGATATTGTTGACCGAACCGGACGCTCATTCACCGTACCCAGCTCCGTTATTGCCCGCAGAAAAACGTTAGGTGAAGATGCCATCCGGGTTCTGTTTGATATCACTCAGCAACACTGGCATGCAGAGGTAAAACATCCTCTCTGGCACGGACTGACACTCAATGCCGTCGATGGCGTAGTCTGGCATACGCAGGACACGCCTGAAAATGCAGAGGCCTTCGGTAAGGCTTCTAACCAGCACGGTGAACGCGGATATCCTCAGGTCCGCATGGTATGCCTGATGGAACTGAGCAGCCACCTGCTGCGGGCCAGTGTGATGGACAGTTACGACGTTAACGAGATGCGCCTGGCGGCACATCTGGCAGACAGCGCGCCGGATAACAGTATTACGCTGTTTGATAAGGGTTTTTACTCTTTAGGACTGCTACATGACTGGCATAATGCGGGCGAAAATCGCCACTGGCTGACGCCGCTGAAAAAGAACACGCAGTACGAGGTGGTGTGTAAGCTCGGCAAACAGGACGAGCTGATACGGCTGAAAACGTCACCGCAGGCCAGAAAACAGTGGGAAGGACTGCCGGAAGAAATAACCGTGCGGCTTATCCGCCGGAAGGTCAATGGCGTTGAACGGCAGGTTGTGACGTCAATGACGGATGCGATGCGTTATCCGGCCGCCAGCGTGGCGGAGCTTTATAAGCATCGCTGGGAAATCGAGTTAGGATACCGGGAGGCTAAGCAGTTTTTACTGGGGAACCGGTGGGCGTTGAGAAGCAAACTGCCGGAAATGGTCAGGCAGGAACTGTGGGGTATCCTGCTGACTTATAACCTTGTTCGTTACCAGATGATCAAGATGGCATTCAGCCTGAAGGGAGATTATCTGCCTTATCAGCTGAGTTTTAGCGGTGCAGTGTCGGAGATATTACGGTTGTTAATCGGGCTGCCGTGGGCATCAGCGGGAGCCATCCCGGGTCATCTGAAGCATTTTTACAGCAACGCAGCGATGCTAAAACTCCCCCCGAGGCGTGAGCGTGAATATGCAAGGGAAGTGAGAGAAAAAAGGTCGAAATATCCCTTAAAAAACAATGCTGGTCACCTTAAGTGACCAGCATTAGCCTTCGGGCCTTTTTTATTGCCTGAAGAAAGGGCAATTCCCGCGCTCAGGTTGAGTGAGATACAGAATTCTCCTACACAATTTCGTCACACATGACGTGTATAGTGAACCTCTCTGTAGCAACCTACAGATACCTCGCGAGTTCCCCTCGTAACCTACAAAAACCCGTTTCCCCTGACGGGTTTTTTCATGTCTGTTTCTTCCCGCGCCTGTGCAGTCAGTGCTTCAGAAAAATGTAATTCACGTTTTAAAACAACCGTTGTTACGTCCAGATTTAAACAAACTCGCGGTTCAGCCACCCTGTTTTGCCCTGTTAAAATGCGTCGCAACGATTGAAACTCAAAGAACAGACAGGAATACGCGTGAAGAAAACCATGATTTTACTGGCATTTATTTTGACAGGATGCAGCTCACCCGAAGCGCAGACAATTCAGTCAATAAATGCGCTCTCTTTTCCGGCGCGCACTTCGGAGCAACCGGTCAGCGTGACAGCAAAAATTTCCTCCGGCGATTTAGAAAACCAGTATTTCAGTAATCAGTTAATCATCCTCCGGCTCAGGGCGGAAATTAAAGCCGCCAGAACAGACAAGATCCGAACCGACGAGGTATTTGATACGCATACGGATGTCGCCCAGGCATTTAACGCCCTGTCCCGTCTTGAACAGTTTGACGCGCTGAATACCGTGTATTATTCAGAAAAAGACATCAAAGGGATGGACGAGATACACCAAAAACTCAGCCCGCTGATTTGATATGAAAGACAAAAAAACCCGCCACGGGCGGGTTCTGAAAGACCTACACGACACAGACATTAACTGCGGATAAACGCCAGAATGTCAGCGTTTATCACGTCCGCATGGGTGGTGTGCATACCGTGAGGATAACCCGGATAGATTTTCAGGGTGCTGTCGGCGAGCAGTTTATCCTGCAGCAGTGACGCATCTTTATACGGCACCACCTGATCGTCATCGCCCTGCAACACCAGCACCGGCACCGTGATCGCTTTAAGATCTTCTGTCTGATCCGTTTCTGAAAACGCTTTAATGCCTTCGTAATGCGCATTGGCGCTGCCTGTCATGCCCTGACGCCACCAGTTGTTGATGGTGCCCTGCGAGACCTCCGCCCCGTCGCGGTTAAACCCATAAAACGGCCCGGTGGCAACGTCTAAATAGAACTGCGCACGGTTGGCCGCCAGCGCGCTGCGAAAACCGTCAAACACCTCAATCGGCGTCCCCTCAGGATTACTGTCTGTTTTCACCATCAGCGGCGGCACGGCACTGATCAACACCGCCTTCGCCACCCGGCCCTGCGGCTGTCCAAATTTCGCGACATACCGCGCCACCTGCCCGCCACCGGTGGAATGCCCGATATGCACCGCATCGTGCAGATCAAGATGCTCGGCCACGGCGGAAGCATCCGACGCGTAATGATCCATATCGTTGCCTTCGCTGGTCTGATCTGAGCGTCCGTGGCCCCGGCGGTCAATGGCGATCACACGAAAACCTTCTTTCAGGAAGAACAGCATTTGTGTATCCCAGTCATCGGCGCTTAACGGCCAGCCATGATGAAAAACAACAGGTTGTGCGCTTTTGGAACCCCAGTCTTTGAAGAAAATATTGACGCCGTCTTGGGTTTTAACAAATGGCATAGTATGCACTCCTCAGGTAATTGAAGGGAAAACAGTACGGTATGCAGGGTCAGGCTCAGAAAATTCAATGCTCAGAAAGCGTAGCAAAGCATGGCGGAATTGCCTGAAAACGGTACATCACCCTTCCGCCGCAGGCTGCGGCGCCTCCCCCGGCATCCGGGCATCCGGCGTTTTCACAATCATATTTGGCAGTGCCATTTCGATGCCGTTCTCCATTAACTTCTCAATAATCCGGATATTAATTTCCTGCTGAATATCCATATATTTATTGTAATCAGCGGTATTGACGATATGCACCACTTCGAAATTAAGGCGGTCAGTGCCAAATCCCAGCAGATGCGCCCGGTCGAATTTGGTTTCGCCCATCTCGGTAATAATCTCTTTCAACGCTTCACCAATATTGCGCAACTTATCCGGCGGCGTATTCAGCGCCACCCCAAAATTAAACACGATACGACGGGTCTGCATGCGTTTGTAATTGTGCAAGGTCTGCTGAAGTAATATGGCATTGCCGCAGACGATCTGTTCCCCGCTTAAACTGCGGATGCGGGTGGTTTTCAGACCAATATGTTCGACGGTCCCGGCGACATCATTGAACACCACAAAATCACCGATTTCGAAAGGCTTATCAAAGCCGATGGAAAGTGAGGCGAAGACATCGCTGAGAATGGTCTGGATAGCCAGTGCAATGGCGATACCGCCGACCCCCAGACTGGCGACCAGCGCGGTAATATTGACGCCCACATTCGCCAGAATCGACAACAGCATCACCGACCAGACCACCGCGCGGAATATCAGTCCGGTGATCACCAGCGTGACCGGATTCTTATTCATTCCCGGCTGATGCATGATGTGCCGAAGCCACGAGACAACGCCCTGATCCAGCCACAGCGCCATCTGCAACGCCAGCACCAGGAACCAGGCGTGACTGATGGTGTTATAGAGATTATCGGGTAAATTAACGAACCGCAGGCTGAACAGGAACGCCGCGACAAAGATCAGCAGGCTGCTGGTCCGGTCAAGCATATCACCGAGAATAAACCGCATTCTGTCGGTCGCCGGATGCATATCTCCCCATGTCCTGACGCCCTTACGCAGAAACGACAACAACCAGTTAATCAGCCAGTAGGTCACGAACGTCACGACACACATCGTCGCCACCCCGATCCAAAATACCGGCGACATCACTAATGCGATGACATCAAAGCGTGATAAGAAATCCATCATCCCTCCCCGTTTTTTTCACAAACTACCAGTATAGGAAATGAGAGTTCAGAGGACGGCAGAATAGGACAGTTCGGTGCGCGAGGGGCGAACGGATCAACTTGCGGAGATAGTGCTGGGATGACAGGAGAGGACGGCTTAACCGTACGTTGTGCGTTTTCTCAACCGACTGTTCTTGAGGCCATGGTCGATGCCCTTGCCGTTCATCGTTCAGTGACCACGTCGTTAGTTATGTCTCATGCGCTGTGTAAACAGGTGCCTGTACGCCCGAAGTGACCGGCTCACATTTGACCGACATGGCAGGGACATGAGCGGGGTCCGCATGGGTACTAAGAGGACGAGTGCGTGGCGCTGAAGGTTCGGTATGAGCGAACAGCGGAAGTTCGGAATGTATACTTACATCGAGGCGTCTTGAGCAATGGGGAGCAGGTCATAATGAATGACTGGGGATCGAGTTGTTGCAGAATACCAGGGAAGGCACGAATGACGGTTTCAAGCCTTGATGACCGTTTTATCTACTTATAGCCAAATTCATTCAAATGACCTTGTATTTATTTAATTTTGGAGAATACTATTTCCCTTCCCCCTTTATTAAATCTTAAAATGGACCTATTATGTTGATAACGTTGGAGAATACCCCTACTTGGGTATTTGTCGTTTTCTTTGTCACGCTATATTACTGTTTTAAAGCCCGCCACCGTAGGGACGTTGATATTCATAGCTTTATTTTGTTACCTTGTATCTTCCTGAGCCTTTCTTTATGGTCGATATGGCACCATCCGCTACCATTAACTATGTCAGTATATTGGTTATCGTCCTTTATAATAAGCGCACTCATAATATTCAAATTTACTCAAAAAGCGGCTGTAAGTCTGGGAACTAAAGTTAATACAATTAACATACCTGGTACAATTTCTGTATTGATTGTTTTTTTGTTATATTTTGCGGTGCGTTATTATCTAGGGTACTCCGAGGCGATGGCTAATCCTCATAGTCTATCTCTTATGCAACTAACAATCTTGGCGATTGCATCCGGTCTGAGTGTTGGGTTTTACAGTGGGCGAGCGCTGGGCTTTTACATGAAATATCTTAGACTAGCAGCTCAGATGCTTCGTGGGTGAATTCGCTGACCGGTTTGCCAACCCATCTCACTGACCTGCACCCCTTTGATTAACGCACTTTACTGTTCGTGACTTCCGCTTTTGGCACAAAGCGGACCGTCATACCTGCTTAAGTCACTGGCTTAGCGTAGGATATTTTCCGTTTTCCAAGCGGCCCCCAGATCGCACAATCCGGGCTGAGTCCCCTCTAAGTGTGATCTACTATTTTGCGAAGCTATTTAGCACTGTTTAAACGGGGGAAAAAATATCACTTTCCCATAATTGAGGTATGAGATGAACAACACAGTTTATGATGCATTTCGTTGTTTGAAATTATTGTCCTCCGGAAATCGTGCTTTAGGTATCAGGGAGATGGGGCGGACTTTGGAACTGGATTCAGCAAAAGTCACTCGGTTGATGCAGACTTTATTGTCACTGGAAATGGTGGAGCAAGATATACGAAAAAAATATAGTCTAGGGATGGGTATCCACCAGCTCTCTGCCCGTGCGATACATAACTCAACCTTTTATAGCGCAGTGTTGGGAATGCTAGAGGAAATTGGTAGTCACTCTGTTTCTATCGTTGTTGGTATATTAAGCGGGAAGAATGTGACGTATTTAATCCATACCCGTGGAGGGAAAAGTATCGCCCGTGCTATCGGGAATTATGAGTCCTATCCGATTCATGATTCAGTCATTGGCATTAAACTACTCTCAGCCATGAGTGATGAAGAAATAGTCGCTCGCATTGGTGTCCATGACCACAATTTGTTGAAAAATGATATACAAGAGGCAAGGCGACATCAGGTATTTGAAAAAGTATACAGCCAGACAGATTACCGACTGGCCTGTATTATTCCTGGCATGCAAGCAGCCATAGCATTGTCTAATATTCAGGGTGACAAACTCAATATTGATAGTTTTCGCCAATTTTTAATGACTGCAGCACAGAAAATCAGTAGAGAATCATTTCCCATCCTGTAGTAACTGCTGGCAGCGTTCAGCCGTAGTCACCACACTTTGCCCACAACGGTAGAGTGCAGAACCGATTCCTACGCTGTCGTAATACTGTAAATAATCGGCTGCATTTTCAATATCAACACCACCCACTGCGCAGAAGTGGCTTGCTTGTGATAGCGGGCCCTTGATCAATTGCGGATAGTTAACCGGCAGCGCCGCAGCAGGGAAAATTTTCAGCACATCCACTCCCATCTCACAGGCCGAGAAAATTTCGCTACTGGTAAAAACGCCGGCACAGACATCCAGACCATGACGCTTTGCAGCAGTGACAACACGGAAATCAAGATTGGGCGTTAAAATAAACCCTGCTCCGCGTAAGGCACTGGTTTCCACCTGCTCAGGCGTGAGCACCGTCCCGGCTCCCACTCGCACCCGTTCGCCAAACTGGCGACTAATCTGTTGCACACTCTGATCCCAGCCAGGGGAGTTGGTGGTGATCTCCACCGTATTGATGCCATATTCCAGCAGACAGGCGACATGTTCTATCGCCTCCTCTGCGGTGATCCCCCGCAGAATGGCGACGACTTTTGCACTATTGATCATCGCGAAAAACCTCATTCAGTCCGGCAATGATTGTGGTTTCAGCTTCAAGGGTGGTGCAACTGACAGATAGCACATCGCTGGCCTGGCGATACAGTGACAACAAGGTGCGATTGCCGATAAAGCAGATACTTTCACCCTCTTTCTGCCCGGTCAGGATTTCGTAGCCAATCAGTAAACCTGAAAGGTAGCTTGCAGCATGGCGTGGCTCTATGGCACCAAGAATATATCGCCCGCGGCTACGAAATAGCTCGGTAATAATATCACTGGCAGGGTAATCAAAAGATTGCGCAGTGTTAACCCCGTCGATAAATGCCGAAGTGGAATCTATTTGTTCGGGCAGACCTTTACCCACCACTGAATGGTTAACAACGAAATGATAAAGTTCACCGGTCATGAGGGTGCGTAAGCTCTCAACCTGCTGTTTCGAGCGATCAACGGTTATCCATTTACTGTGCGTCCCCACCGCAGCGAAGCGGCTGGCATCGGTTAACGTTAATGCACCCGCGAGTTGCATCTCCTCACCCCGGCACACTTCATTAACGCGGCGGTCGCATATACCCGGGCGCAGAGTGAGAGGATTGGAGAGTACCCCCTTGAGCTCGCGACCTTTGCCAAGTAAGGCGGCAAAACTGAGTGGCAACTCCAGGTATCCGGCATCGGCAATGCCGATATTGCTGCCAATCATGCCACACAGAATAACCGGGAGCTGTGCGTCCCAGGCATCCTTTAGGCGCAGCAATTGCTGGCGAAGAATATCAGGCAACTGCTCGCGCTGGCATTTTCCCACCCCGCACGTGTCTTCAACCATGCGTGTGACGACGCCATTACGTACACTCAGCGCGCGAAAATTACTGGTACCCCAATCTACGGCAATGTAGTTCATTGGCTCGCTCCGAAGACTGCCAGTGGCAATGCAGCAGTGAGATTTTGCAGTTCATCCCGTGTGATATCATCTATCGGTTTTGCCGGTTCGCGAACGTAGTCCGTGGCAAAAATGCCAGCTTTATGCAAAACGGTTTTGTGGATGGCTACGCCAATACCCGGTTGAACCCCATAACGCAGGAAGGGAAGATAGCGATAAAATTGCGCCTGTGCTTCCAGTTCACTGCGCGGAAAGGCCCGCAGAATGGCATTGATCACATCGGGGAACTCGCAGGCAGGCATGGTGCCAATCACGCCGCGTCGAAGCTCTTCATACAAGAAGCCGGCATTCAGCCCACCAAACAAGCCGACGCTATCACCGAGGGCATTTTTGAGCGCTGTGATTTTGAGAGTCGTCGGCGGTTGTTCAACTTTAATGTATTTGATCGCGGCAAACGCCTGGCAGAGTTTGACCAGCGTGGCGACCGGTATCGTCACCCCGGTCATCATCGGCGCATCCTGGATCATTATCTCTATATCGCAGGCATGACAGATGTCGCGATAAAAATGGAAAATCTCATCCGGGCCGGGTTTAACCACTGAGGGTGGGTTGACCATCGCCACCTGAGCGCCCCATTGTTTAACGCGATTAATATCCTCGATGGCAACGGCTGAGCTGGCTCCTCCCGCAGCGGCGACCAGTGGCAAGTTTCCGGTCAGTCGTTTTACACAATGGAATAGCGCTTCTTTCTCTCCACTGGTTAGCGCATAGCCTTCTGAGGCATTGCCAAACAGCGCCAGGCCGTCAATACCCTGGCTCAACAAGAACCGCACCAGTTTTTCAATTGAAGTGAAATCAACGTTACCTAGCTTATCAAATGCCGTTGCCAGAATTGGCACATTACCCTTTAACATGTTGCCCCCATGACATATTCACGAACACGTTCTTCATTAATTTCAATACCCAGACCGTGGCCTTCAGGTCTTTGGTAATGTCCCTGCTCACACACCAGTGGTGTGTTGAGTAGCTGATTAGCAATGGCAAAAACCGGCGGCTGGTACTCCAGCATAAAGAGGTTAGGGATCGCGGCTGCAACCTGGATTGAAGCGGCAATGCAGGGACCTAAGCCGACGCTAAGATGAGGCGCAACCTGTAGATTCCAGGCTTCTGCCATGGAAGCAATGTGCATCATTTCACTGATGCCGGTACGGCCAACATCTGGTTGCAGAATATCGGCAGCGCGTTGCTCGATGAACGGCTTAAACTGATAGCGGGTGCGCTCGGTTTCCCCGATCGCGATAGCGACGGGACTTTTCGCCCGCAATTCACGGTGACCCGCAATATCTTCAGGCAGGAGCGGGGCTTCAAGGAAACCGACTCCTAATGGATGCAAGGCTGCTGCCAATTCAGCGGCTTGCGCCACACTGTAATTCCAGTGGGCATCGAGAAAAATATCAGCGTCGTTGCCCAACGTTTCACGAATCCCGCTCACGTTTTCGATGTCTTCCCTTACCCCATAGCCCAACGCCAGTTTGAAGGCATTAAAACCTTTGTCTTGCCATTGCTTCGCCAGATGACAGCGGGTAGGCAGGTCAGGTTCGGGCAACCCAGAGACATAGCAAGGAATTGTCTCGCGATAGGCGCCGCCGAGTAACTGATAGACCGGGAGTTGAAGGATCTTGCCTTTCAGATCCCACAAGGCAATATCCACCGCGGCGATAGCATCAATGTGATAGCCAGTAATATGGCCACGGTCGCGCATGGCATCGTACATTTTAGAGTTCAGTACCCCACTGGCGAACGGCGACTGGCCAATCAGTAACGGGGCAAAAAGATGGTTAATTAATTCGGCGATCACCTGAGGTACTACCGGTGCCAGCGCCTCTCCCCAACCGACATACCCTTCATTGGTCGTGATCTTAACCAGGCACGTTTCCATTTTTCGCGAATAGACACAGCGATACTCCGGGCGATAGTAATAATCGCTGTTGTGACCTTCAACACTCCCTCCAAGATAGGCTTGTTGTGGCGTAATTTTCAGCGGGAAACATTCAATATGGCTTATCTTCATTGCGACTCCTGGGCACATTAATCCAAATTTTTTCCAGCGGTTTCTTTGGCAAACCAGACGGCGATAAACGAGATTGCGGCAGTGATCATCACATACCAGGCAGGGGATAAGGGGTCACCGGTTAGCGTGATAAGGCTTGCTGAAGCCAATGGTGTTACACCGCCAAAGACAGCGACAGTCAGGTTATAGGCGATGGCAATACTGCCGTAACGAATTGCGGTCGGGAACAGTTCGACCATAGCTGCGCCGCAGCCCCCATTAAACATGGCGACAAAGACGCCGAGCATGCTCATCGCTGCAATGGACGAGCCGACTGATCCCTGACTCATCACCAGCATTGCCGGGTAAGTCAGTAACATGAATCCGCCACATCCCATCAGCATCAGTGGCCTGCGTCCCCAACGATCAGATAGATAGCCGGTGAGTGGCATACAAATTGCGACGCTGAGCAGCCCGAGGGTGGTAATTAAATAGGAGTCGGTACGGCTGTAATGCAAATAGGTGGAGAGATAACCGGGCATAAAAGATTGCAGAACCCAGCTACTTACCGCTTTAACAATCACAAATCCTGTGCAGAACAAAAGGGCAGACATCGAGGTTGAAAGAGATGTGCGCAAAGGTGATTTTTCAATCTTTCCGGCGGCTTTAAGTTTATGAAACTCAGCGGAGTCCTCCATGTTACGGCGCATATACAGGCCACCCAGACCTAATGGCGCTGCCAGCAGAAATGGAATGCGCCATCCCCAGTCGTTCATCACTTCCTCACCTAAGGTATGGGTGAGAAAAAGAACCAACCCGGAACCGCAGACAAAGGCCAAAAAACTGAAGTTTTCACTCCAGCAGGTCAAGGTGGCTCTGCGGTGGGGCTTTGCGCTTTCCGCCAGATAAGTAATCACGCCAGAGCTTTCGCCACCGGCGGCAAACCCTTGTACCAGACGGGTGAATACCAGTAAGACTGGCGCGATTATGCCTACCTGGTGCCAGGTGGGTAAAAGCCCCATTATAAAGGTCGAAATTGACGTGATCACAATGACCGTGACCAGCACTTTACGCCGTCCGAGACGGTCGCCCATCGAGCCAAAGAACAGCCCGCCAAGCGGTCGCATCAAGAAGCCAGAACCGAAAACAGCAAAGGATTTAAGCAGTGCAATTGCCGGGTCGCTACTGGCAAAAAAATTGCTCGCAATAATGGTGGCTAATGTTCCGTAAAGTCCAAAATCAAACCATTCAATAAAATGACCGATACCGGCCGACAGCATGATTTTAGCTGTGCGCCGGGCTGGCACTTTTTCTCTAGCCCCGCTGTAGTCTGTGGCGTATTGGGTCTCTGTATTGTCCATATCAACTCCCGAGGGTAGGTAGGGTCTCAGTCTTGGTACGACTTTTTAGTAGGTATAGGACGAGTATATTGATTAGATCTCGGGAGATGAGATGGACTGTTGGAATAGCGAGATGAATCAAAATTGAAATGATTTTTTGCTTCATATAATGAAGCAGTTGCAGTTGAGATAATATACTGACTCGTATTACTAAGAGTGACCAAAACAGACAGGCATGATTACTCTGGTGAAACCCCTATGATCTTGACCCGCTATATCCAGACTGTTTTTATATGTAAGTCATTGTCATCTAACGGACTCAGTATTCCGTCGCGCATCTGCTGGTTTCATGCACGACATAAGCAGAACCGTTGTCCGTCAGCGACTCGAACGATTTTTCCGGTAACGGATCACCGAACAGCTTTTCCATTGCACCCAATATCACATCCTGTACCGTGCTGATGTCGTAACCACCTGTACTGGCAGCCCACCCTATGGCTTCTCTGTCGCAGCAGTCCAGTGCGAACCTTTTCTGTCGTCATCACAGCCGAACGAGAAGCCATCTGAACACAACCACAGATCGCTTTCTGCCAATGCAACTTTACCGTTATGCTCACGAAGCAGCCCGATGCAAAGATCAAGGGCAGCTGTGAGCGAAAAGCGGACCTTGTTTATGGAATGTATGGTGTTGAGGGGGGACCTCAAACAAACAACTTCTCAGCAATTAAGCCTTCATAACCAGAAAGCTTAATTGCCAGAGAATGCGCGAAGAGTTTCAGTTCAGAAAAGGAGGATTCTCTTCAGAGAACCAGCCGGGAACGTACTCGCTCCAGCTGAACTTCCACAAACCCTCTTCTTTGCGAAGCTCAATTCGATAATGAGCACCGTACATCCACTCACCATTCTTATTTTTTATCTGTCCTGGTATTAAGCGCCCCGTCCACATTTCAGCTGTTGTACCGTCTGTTCTGAGGGTGATTTTTAGTGGGACACCATAATGCTGCATCCAGGGCCAGTGACGACGAAACTCTTTAAGCGATCCTACAATACTGTGCAGACCTTTTAATGGTCCCAGTGGAGGGAATTGTCCGCAAGCATCTAAGGTGTAACAGGTCCGGAACTGGCTAAAATCATTCTGGTCGATCCCCCACGAATAACGTGAATAGGACTCCTCAATTTGCTCTTCTTCAGTCGCCTTTATCTGGTTCTGCGCAATGCAATGCCAGGGGGAATCCAGCTCACTGACCAGAACAGGTGGCGCATCTCCCGGACGCCACCCCTGTTGCCCAGGAGGCAGACGCCAGTTAACCAGATAATCAGTATCACCTTCCGCCCAGCCGATGTTTATAAGCACTTCGGTCAGCTTCCAGCCATCAGACTCTGCTTTCAGCGTCAGTCGCAACACTGCGCCAAACAGGGCAACGGGATTATATTTTGCGCCTGGTGCTACCTCACCATACAGATAGGCGCTTACCATGGCGGTCCCTTCTCCGTCCGCAGCCGCGTAAAAATTAGAGGTCACCAGATTTAGATGCTTTTCAGAGGATGTATCTTCACGTAACGCTGTGATTAATGCTGATTTACCATGAAGTATGCCTTTGTGGCTGCTTTTGAGTTTGACCGTTTCAGCCACAGAGCAATCCGTATCGGCCCAGTGGCCGGATTCCCAGCTTTTGCGAAGTGTTTCCATAAAACTGAGTGCATCTGAGCGGCTAAGAGGGGTAATCATTGAATATCTCCTGTCTGTACAGCGCCTGTTTTCGATATTTCACTGTCTGAAGTGGGCATTTTGACGGTCCGGTGTTAACCAGCGCGAACGCTGGCTAAGAGTAAAGTCCTAACGTTTTCTGATTTCGGTGATGTAGGTAATGGCGGCACTATCGACAAAGTTCGGCACATCCCGGAAGGCTTCCTGACCAACTGGCGAGTCAAAGGCGGCCACGGCATCTTCAATGGAGTCGAACCATAATTCAGAAAACCCATCTACCGGTGCATCCGGATATTTTTCCCGATCGACGGGATTTAAAACGTAGCCCCGTAATCCCGGCAAACGCAGAGCGATTTCCGTGTGTACTTCATCCCAGTGCTTAACAAAGTCTTCAAAGCTCTGTCCTTTTTTACGAATAAGAAAGCCCACATGCTTGAAGCCGTTTGAAGGTGTCATCGTGTTCTCCTGTGTGCAGTGTCCTGCAATTCATTGTTTGAAAAGGTGTTATTGATTAATCTGGTGCATCTGGACTCAATGCCATTTACATGACCATCAGCAGGTTAGTGCTGCCTGATGTGCCCGCGCCTGGACATTTCACTGGCTGCGCCTCAGTTATGGTCTTCACCATGGAAGGGATAGTCGGTATAGCCTTCTTCCCCCCCGCCGTAATAGGAACTTCGCCTGGCCATAGTCAGTGGCCAGCCCTTGCGGACCCGCTCAACAAAATCTGGATTGGCGATAAACGGACTGCCAAAAGCCGCAAGATCGGTCAGCCCATCGTCGATAAGTGCCGCGGCCTGAGCGGGAGTAAGGCCACCGGCGAGGATAAGCGTGCCACGCCATACCTTTCGGAAATCGCGCAACAGGCCGTTAAACATCACGGGCCCCTGGGCCATCAGGTGGACATAAGCTATCCCTCTGCGGCTAAGCTCCTTACCGATATAAAGATAGGTTTCTGAGGTATCGGCGTAAGGAGCCATGTCCTGAAGCTGATTACAGGGGGAAAGGCGCACGCCCGTCCGGCTTGTACCAATTTCATCTGAAATGGCGTCAACAATTTCCAGAAGAAGGCGCGTACGGCTTGCCAGGCTTCCGCCGCCATAGCCGTCATCGCGCGTATTCAGTACAGGATTAATGAATTGTTCAATGAGATAGCCATTGGCACCATGCACCTCCACGCCATCAAACCCCGCCGAAATGGCGTTGGCAGCGGCCTTGCGAAAATCAGCGACTATCTGCTTAATCTCTTCAGTCAGCAGAGCGCGGGGCAGGCTTGCAGTAACCGTTGCAGGTTCACCATTTTCATCCCAGGCAAAGGCGCTGCCACCCTGAACGGCGACGGCGCTGACAGGGGGCTGCCCCTCAGGCTGGAGGCTGGTATGAGATACCCGTCCAACATGCCAGAGCTGAGCAAATATTTTTCCTCCTTTCTTATGCACGGCCTGTGTGACGGGCAGCCAGGCTTCAACATGACTGTCGAGATAGATCCCCGGATTAAAGAGATAGCCAGTGCCTTCGCGAGAGACCGGTAAACCTTCAGAAATAATTAATCCGGCGCTGGCACGTTGTGCGTAATAAAGTGCCGTTAAGGCATCAGCATGCTCGTCCCGTGCGCGGGAGCGCGTCATGGGCGCCATGATAAAGCGGTTTTTCAGCGTGATATCGCCGAGCCTGTAGCCGGTAAATAGCTTTTTCATAGCCATCAGTTCCAGGCTTCCGCGATGAGCTGATGTGACCTGATCCTTGCATCGGCA
This sequence comes from Rahnella victoriana, assembly GCF_004330295.1. Classification (GTDB taxonomy): domain Bacteria; phylum Pseudomonadota; class Gammaproteobacteria; order Enterobacterales; family Enterobacteriaceae; genus Rahnella; species Rahnella victoriana. The sequence continues at coordinate 47,728 of NZ_SJOJ01000025.1, read as the reverse complement.
TCATGTATCCACGAATTCACCATAATTTCATCCGCACCGGTACGGCGGACCAGGTCATTCAGGCCGGTCCGGACGGTCTCTTTTGTGCCCCACACCGATTCACGCAGCTGAGTCAGTACGCGCTGAGCCTCTACCGGATGCCAGAGCGCATTTATATCGTCTACCGGCTTCGGTAATTTCACCTCAACGCCCCGCCCCAGATTTACAAACTTCTGCAGTTCGGTAGTCGCCAGATAGTCTGCTTCGCTCTGGTTTTCAGCGGCGACGACGTTGACGCAAATCATCACATACGGTTCGGCAAGCGATTCTGATGGGCGGAAGCCTGAACGATAGGTATCAATGGCAGCGAGCATGGCATCGGGCGCAAAGTGAGAGGCAAAAACAAGGGGCAAACCTTTCTGCGCCGCCAGCTGTGCACTGAAGGTACTCGAACCCAGCAGCCACAACGGAATATCGAGTCCCGCACCTGGCACGGCCGTAATACGCTGTCCGCGTTGTGCAGGCGCAAGAAAATGCTGTAGTTCATCCAGCATGTCGGGGAAGTCGAGTCCCTTGGCGCGGGTTTCACGGCGCAGCGCCTGCAATGTTTCCTGGTCAGTGCCCGGCGCACGGCCCAGTCCTAAATCAACGCGGCCCGGATACATAATCTCAAGCGTGCCAAACTGCTCAGCGACAACAAGCGGTGCATGGTTTGGCAGCATAATGCCACCCGAGCCAATACGAATTTTTTCAGTTTTTGCGCCGATATGGCTGAGTATCACCGCCGTCGCCGCGCTGGCGATATCGACCATATTGTGATGCTCTGCCATCCAGAAACGGTGATACCCGGCTTTTTCGGCCGCCTGCGCCAGCCGCACGCTGTTGGTAATGGCGTCAGAAAGGGTATTGCCTTCGGTAATGGGTGCCAGGTCAAGCAGTGACAGGGGGATTGTTTTCTCTTTCATCATTATCTCCACATCGCCGGAACAGTCGTCCGGAGGTAAATTAATCATTTCGGAAATTACTATGATTGTTTTTACACGGATGATAAATCGGGTTTCGGTCGCATCTATGCGGACTTAGATTCTACAATCCTGTGTCTTCTTTAGGGGTATCTTTGATGTCTTACTCTGCGTCAACAAACCAAAACCACCTGCGACACGACGCGACAGACAAGGAAAAACCATGACTGAAGAGCAGATTTGGAAAGCCCGGTATTACTCGGCATGTGATATTGCCCATCGCTGGTTTGCTTTTTTTGAGGGACAAACAGAGGAGGTCAGCCGGCATCTGGATATTTTCACTCCGTGCGTCAGGCTGGTTCATGCCGGCACGCATCTTCTGGCCGAGGGAAAAGACGGAATGGATAGCTGGTTGAAAAGCCTGCCATACGAAAAGGGCTCGCACTTTATCCGGCGCTTTGAATTTATTCCCGGCCAGGAAAACGAGGCAACCGTTAATATGGATATTGGCTACCAGAGGGTCGAAAGTGATTTGACGGTGGGAGGGGCACTTTCGGAATACCGGACAACGCTCTTATTCGGTGAGGGAGAGGACGCTTTTTTTACTTTCATGCAGAAAACTCCCGTATATCATAACCCTGATAAGGTATTCCGTGAGTCATTCAGTGAAAACCGGGTACATTCGTTTATAGCCCGTTTCTTTCAGCTTATGCTGACCGCAAGGTCTGGGGCTGTTTCAACGATCGTTTCCGGGAATGCCGATGAGAATACACGACAGAATTTACCCGCATTTTTACGCAGTGCCGATCCCGACGGGATAAGTATTGAAGAGACAGACATTCTGGCGATGAAGAGCACCCTGTTACTCCCTGTAGACGGTACTGAACGAAGACTCAGCCTGGAACTGGCTGAAGAGGGAGGCCGCTATCTCGTCATTCGTCACGCAAACTGGTCCTGAAGCACTTAACGGAATATTCAACATGCGAAATACCGATCACCTGGGCGGAATTACCGCCTTTGTCACTACTGCACAGCAGGGAAGTTTTACCGCGGCGGCTGAGAGACTCGGGCTGACAAAATCAGCCGTGGGTAAAAGTGTGGGTCGCCTTGAAGCCAGGCTGGGACTTAAATTGTTTCTGCGATCCACGCGGCGTCTGAGCCTGACGCCGGATGGTGAGCGTTTCCTGATAAGTTGTCAAAATGCCATGGATATTCTTGAGCAGGCAGAAGCCGAGTTGACCTCTCATATCTGCCAGCCTTCAGGGCGGCTTCGGGTGGACTTACCCGCAGCCTTTGGCAGACAGCGTATTTTGCCGATCCTGCTGCAGATTACACGCCGTTATCCCGAACTCGCATTGACCGTCACTTTCAGCGAACGATTTGTCGACCTCATTGAGGAGGGTATTGACCTTGTCATCCGCATTGGTGAACTTGCCGACAGCAGTGGGCTGGTTGCCAGAAGGCTGACCACGCAGAAACTGGTTATCTGCGCTTCTCCTGACTATTTACTGTACGGTGGAGAACCCGTTTCATCTGAAGAACTGAGCCAGCATCAGTGTGTGGTGGGGTTTCGCCGGAATCAGCCGATCTCCTGGCTACTCAAAGAAAATGATGGTCAGATTTCGCGGTATACGCCGCCACCGACCCATGAGTTTGCGGACGGAGATGCGATGTTATCGGCCACGCTGGCGGGCTGTGGGCTTTCACAACTGCCGTTATGGCTGGTTGGAAAATATCTTGAATCAGGGGAGCTGAAAGAGGTTCTGGTCGGACATTCCGGTGGAGAAATGCCCATCAGTGCGCTCTGGCCTAAAAACCGCCAACTGTTACCTAAAATTCGTTATGTTGTGGACACGTTGATAAAGGCAGCAGAAGACGGCTTACTTGACTGATGGGACGACTATGCCGTTGTGTCTGGCCAGAACGGATAATCGGTATAGCCTTCCTCAGCCCCACCATACATTGTTGCCCGGTTAACTTCATTCAGCGGCCAGTTGTTTTTCATCCGCTCTGTGAGGTCAGGATTGGCAATATAGGGTCTGCCAAAAGCAATGAGATCCGCTTTTCCTTCCTGCAGGTAAATTTCGGCTCGTTGCTTATCGAATCCCCCTGCAATAATGAGCGTGCCGCTGTAGGCCTTTCGGAATTTCTCAATGAATCCTTCAGGAATAGCCTGTTCACCTAAAGTCTGTTGATCGCTCAGGTGAACATAGGCCAGCCGGCGTGTCGTGAGCTCTTCTGCCAGCGTCAGCCAGGTTTGTTCTTCACCGCTGAATGCATGCATATCAAACAGACGACCAAATGGCGCAAGTCGTATGCCGGTTTTTCCTCCACCGATCGCCCGTGATACAGCGTCAGTCACTTCAAGCACGAATCGCAGTCGGTTCTCAATTCTCTCACCACCGTATTCATCGCTGCGCGTGTTCAGAGCGCCATTAATAAACTGTTCAAGCAGATAGCCGTTTGCCGCGTGGATTTCGACGCCGTCAAAACCCGCTTCAATAGCATTTTCAGCGGCCTTTACATAATCCTGAATGACCAAACCGATCTCTTTGGCTGAAAGAGCGCGCGGGAATGAAACCGGAACAGGTCCAGCAATGCCATTTTCATCACGGGCATAACACGTCGAGTTTTCAGCCCTGACGGCAACTGAGCTGACGGGGGCGGCGCCATTCTTTTGCAGACTGACATGCGAAATTCGCCCAACATGCCAGAGCTGGATGAATATTTTGCCGCCTGCCTGATGAACCGCCTGAGTCGTTTTCTTCCATCCCTCTACCTGTGCAGCAGAGTAGATACCAGGCGTAAAAAGATACCCCTGCCCCTGAACGGAAATTTGAGAGCCTTCGCTGACGATAAGGCCTGCTGATGCGCGCTGACGATAATATTTAGCGGTGAGGTTATCGGCAATATCCCCTTCTCTGGCCCGGGAACGGGTCATCGGTGCCATGACAATACGGGTTTGAATTGTCGTGTCGCCGACGGTGTATGAAGTAAACAACTTTTCCATTACAGACTCCTTTTAATAACTGAACTCCATAATGCGGTGCTGAAAGAGGGAATAAAACCCCCGTTCTGTTCCGAACAGAGGTTCCATAGATTCTACTTAGAGCAGCGATCCGTCTTTATTTTTTCAGGCCATCTCTTCCTGAACCGGTACTGCTTTAGTATCAGAGCGGTGTTTAATCAGAATGCTGACAAATGCCAGCAGAGTGAAGATCACGCTGCTCAGTACCACCGAGTGCGTCCCCAGGCGGGCGATAAACCATCCGCCCGTCAGTGAACCGAGGGTAATTCCCAGATTGGAGAACGACATATAAAGGCTGTTTGCAAACTCGGGCGCTTCGCTGGCTTCACGCATCAACCAGGTCTGACTGACCACCAGGCCGGAGGAGTGGAATGCGCCCCAGAACACGGTCAGCAGGCACATCACCAACGGTGAAAAGCCAAAGAACCATACCAAAAGCAGAAGCAAGGTGAACAGCAGCGGGTAAACCAGAGTGGTTTTAACTACGTTCTTTTGCAGGAAACTGCTGAACACGAAGTTGCCAGCAAAACCACAGACACCAAAGAGGATTAGCATGGCGCTGATGTAATTGTTATTCAGGTGAGTAACGCGTGAAAGATAATCTGCAACATAGCTAAAGCTGGAAAACATTGCGGCGAAAATTAACGTTACCGTTGAGATGGTCAGCCACAGCTTACCGTTCCGCAGTACGGAAAGCTGGCTGGCAAAGGAAACCTTATGCAGGGTCGGCATTGAGGGCATCAGGAACAGGACGCCCAGGAAGGCCAGCACGCACGCTGCAGCACCAAAGTAAAACGCTGCGGATAAAGAGAAATGCTCGGCAATCAGAGAGCTGAGTGGGACACCCAGCACCAGCCCAATGGCCACTCCGGCAAACACTTTTGCTGCAGCGCCTGCGGCTTTTTCTTTCGGTACGGAATTAGCGGCCACAACCAGCGCAACGGCAAAGAAGACGGCATGAGCCAGCGCAGGCAGAATGCGAAACACCAACATCAGGTTGAACACGTCAGTGGTGGCATAAATCAGGTTCGACACAATAAAGACGACAAGAATGCTCAGCAGAACCGTTTTCTTGTTAAAGCCAGACAGCATCAGCGTGATAAAAGGCCCGGTAACGGCCACGATAATGGCATAGATGCTGACCAGAAAACCGACCTGGGTGGGCGTGACGTGGAGCTGAGAAACCAGTTTTGGCAGTAAGCCGATGATGGCAATTTCGGTGGTGATTACCCCGAAAACAGCCACAGACAGCGCCAGTAAAAGCAGAGTGCTTTTATTTTGCATAGAATACCCTTAGAAACATTGCAGATGAAATTCACAAAGTTAAATAGCGAAACGTAACTTTTATGCGTTGTTGCCCGGATGATTTTCCGGAGAACGGATCATCGCTGAGTTTGATAAGGGGGGAAATACGTATTCAGGCGTTTCTATGTTGACATAAATTCTTCAATGCAACAGACCTGATCTTCGTTGGTTGGTATAACTGACCATGAGCAATGTCCGCTGTTGGCACAAAGCAGCCTGACGTGGACGCATAGTCCGCTATGAGCGAAGAACGGACTGTCAAAGTTAAAAATCTGATCGAGCCTGACGGGGATATTTTCCGGAAAAAACGCATCCCCAAAAGACGCCATTGAGAAGCCGACAACGCTTCTTTGCGCAGGTGTTATTTGTCTGTCTGGTAAGTAAAGAATGTGTGTCGGCCGCTCCGGAACCGTAAAGTGAGGAAGCAGTTCTTAAGGATATAAAGGGTGTTCTCCACTGCTGTCTTTAATATTGGTTTGCCAGGCGGTACGGATTTTCTCTACTAACGGGTCAGGCAGTGCCGCAAAATCCAGTTCTGTCGCAAGGTTATCGCCATTTTTAAAGGCCCAGTCAAAAAACCTCAGGATTTCTTTTCCCTTAGCGATATTTCTCGGCTTTTTGGGAATCAAAATGAACGTCGCAGAAGTGACCGGCCACGCGTTATCCCCTTTCTGATTAGTGAGATCCTGAGAGAAACTTTGGCTCCAGTCAGCCCCGTCGCCTGCCGCCCGGAATGAGGCTTCATTCGGGCTGATCGCTTTACCTTCCGCATTGACCAGTCTGGTGTATGCCATATTACCCGGCTTCGCATAGGTGTATTCGACATAACCTATTGAGCCGCGCAGACGTTGTACAAATGCTGCCACACCGTCATTCCCTTTTCCCCCGAGGCCGGTTGGCCACCTGACTGTCGCACCAGAGCCGACGTTTGCTTTCCATCTGCTGTTCACTTTTTCCAGATAACGGGTGAATACATACGTCGAACCCGCACCGTCAGAACGCCTGACTACCGCGATATTGATGCCAGGCAAATTGAGTCCGGGGTTCAGTCTGACGATTGCGGGGTCATTCCATCTTTTAATCTTACCGAGATAGATGTCTCCCAGTGTTTCACCATCCAGAATCAGCTGCCCGGAAGCGATACCTGGAATGTTAACAACCACGACGATACCGCCTGTCAGGGTCGGAAACTGAAACAAATCATTCCTGTTCAAATCTTCTTCACTCATGGGGATATCTGTGCCACCAAAATCGATGGTTTTCGCGATAACTTGTCTTATACCGCCGGAAGAACCAATCCCCTGATAATTCACCCGATTACCGGTATTTTTAAAATAAGCATCGGCCCATTTCGCATACATCGGCGCAGGAAAAGTCCCCCCCGCGCCGGTCAGATTAACAGCAGCCAATGAGGGTGTGATGACCAGTAAGAAAACGACAGCGATAAAGCAGGAAAAAGTCCCCTGTATGAATTTCATGTTCCGCTCCTGATCGCGTGATGTGATTCTTTCTCCTGAGATACTTAGCTTAATATAGTCAATAATCCGCCAGCGGTTATATCAGGGGCACCCTTCCTCCGCCCGACTGCCGCAGAACTGCATTTATTGCTCAAGTTATTGCCTGATATGCCGATAACAATGCAATGGCGATTTCCGGGCCGTAATCAGTTCCTTTTATGTTGTACCGAACAGGAGAACAAAATGGATGTTTCGCAAATTGCATCGCTGGCGACCGGCCTTAATAGCCTGGATACCAGCACTCAGGTCAACAACATCCTGCTGAAAAAGTCGCTGGATAGTCAGCAGACGGCAGTGACCAGCATGATTGACGCGATCCCCGCGTTACCGGCTAATCCGGCAATCGGTCGCAATATCAATACCACCGCCTGACAGAGACAAAAAAGCCCGCGTGAGCACACTCAGCGGGCTTTTTGTTTTTTATGACCGCTTACCCTTTGGCGAAATTCGCCTGAATACGCTGTTGCAGATAATCTTCGGCGCTGATGGCCGGATACTTCGCCTGTGGCCCCAAAATCTCGACGTCTTTATTGGCCTGACAGAAAAACGCCAGACTGTAGCGCGCCCCCTGATATTCGCCGGGCAGCGGGCTTCTCACCCGATGGAAATTTGACGGCAGCTGGTCATCGCTCCAGCGCATCAGCATGTCGCCGATATTGCAGGTGATCACCTCTTCGCGCGGTTCGATGCTGGTCCACTGCTGGCTTTCGCTGTCTTTACCCGGACAAACCTGCAATCCGCCCTGCCCCGGACGCTGGAAAAGCAGCGTCAGGCAGTCAAAATCCGTATGCGCGCCCGCACGCCACATCCCCTGCTCCGATTGTTCGGTGGCATAGTAATGCAGCATGCGCAGTGTGCTCTGATAGGTTTGCTGATCAGGATTGTGCGCCTGTTCGAAAAAATGCTCAGGAAAGCCCAGCCTGAGCGCAAAACAGGAAAGCAATTTCATGCCCAACTGCCAGCACTGCGATTCAAAGCCCAGCATGGTGTTTTTAAACGCGGGCAATTCCTGCTCGTCTGGCCACAGCGTGTCCATCAGCGGACGGGTGATCTGGTAGGACTCTTTCTGATCCGGCGTTCGGGTCGACGGGCGCACCTGCGATTTATTCTCCCATCCGGCGTTACGCGCCAGCGGATACTGCGCTTTTACCGCGTCGGGCAGCGAGAAGAAATCCTCGGTCATGCTGAAGGCCTGACGGATATCGCTCAACGCGATACCGTGATTGCTGACCTGAAAGAAGCCGATTTCGACGGCTGCACGCCAGAGTTCGTCGGCGATCTCACTTTTACGGTTTTCAAAATCTGACAGGTCAATACAGCGCACTTCGCGGGCAAAGGTCTCTTCGCCCATCGCGCCCATTCCGGCTTCTTTTTCCAGTTCCTGCAATGCATAGCTTTTTGTTTGAGCGGACTGTGTCTGAGGTGATGGCGTCATTATTTTTATCCTTCTTAATCAATGGGGTTAGCGCGCAGCGCGCTGTTGCAGGGTACGGACGGCTGACATCGCCTCATGGCGCATGGCGTCCAGATCGAGACCGGGGATAACATCGTTTTCGACGATCACGCGGCCGTTAATCATCAGCGCCTTCAGCGAGGCACGACCGCCGCAGGCCACCGGGCCGATGGCCATGTCATGCAAACCGAAATAACGCGGGTCATCCAGCCGGTAAATGGCGATATCCGCCAGCATACCGACCTGCACGCTGCCGCTTTGTTGCAGCCCGAGGATGTGCGCCCCGCCCGCACTGCCCCAGCGCACCACGTCTTCAATGGATGCTGCGTCTCCGCCGCCTTCAAAAGTGCCACCGTCATAGCGCGGTGTCGCCAGCATGCCTTTTCGGGCACGCTGGAACAGCCACGCGGCATGCGCTTCACTTTGCATATCGGCCGCCTCGTTGGATGCCGCACCGTCTACGCCCAGCGAAACCGGCACGCCCGCCTGTTCCAGCGCCAGCAGATCGGCGATACCGCTGCCCAGACGCCCGTTGCTTTGCGGACAGTGCGCAATGCCGGTGCGTGTCTGTCCGAGCATCGCAATCTCCTGCGGCAGCAGTTTGACCAGATGCGCGAACCACACATCGTCCCCCAGCCAGTCGTGTTCCGCGCAAAACTGCACCGGCGTCATGTCGAACTTAGCGCGTGCCGCATCGAGATAATCCACCGTTTCGGATAAATGGCTGTGCAGGCGGATCCCTAAACTGCGCGCCAGTTTCGCCATTTCGCGCAGCTGCGGACCCGGTGCCGAATGCAGTAATGTCGTCGGTGCCATCACCACGCGGCGCAGCGACGTCGGTTTCGCATCGTGATAGCGCCCGACCAGCCGTTCCATGTCCGTCATGTAATGGTCGAAGTTTTCCGGACGCAGTGCCTGTGGCAAATCTTTTTCAATCGCCCGCCCCTGCGTCGCACCGCCGCGGCATAAGACAATGCGCATGCCCAGCGCTTCCCCTTCACTGAACAGAATGTCGGACGTATCGAAAGGCATATCCGGCCAGTAAAGGTAGTTGTGATCCGCCACCGTGGCGCAACCCGAACGCAGCAGTTCGGTCAGGCCGATACGCACCGCGAGACGAAAAGTGGATTCATCGAACGTGGCGCGAAAGCGATAAGGCGTGGCGCTTAACCACGCGGTCAGGCTTTGGTTCAGCCCCTGCGGCTCGCCTTTGAGCAATGACTGAAACAAATGATGGTGAGTATTGACCCAGGCCGGATAGACCACACAATCGCGGGCATCAATCAGCCGCTCGTCGGGCAGCGCCGTCAGGGTGCCCATCGCCTCGATCACGCCGTGACGGACGCGGATATCCGGCCCGGCATGACGCGCTTCGTCTCCCGGTAAACCGGTCAGGATGGCGTGTGCATTTTTAATCAGTAAAGAGTCAGATGACATCGCAACGCTCCTCAGGGTTTAACCTGCATGTGGTCAACAAATTCGGTGGTATACGCCTGCTTCCAGTCGGTATCCGCATTCAGCAGTTTGGCGCTGACCATGAAATCACGGGTTTTCTGCCAGCGCGCTTCAGTCATGGTGCCCCAGCCCTGCGTCGCTGCATCGCCGCCGTCAATCAGGTGATGCTCTTTGATTTGCTGAACGCCCCAGGCCAGCAGGTCGTCCGTCATCTTCGGATTATCCTTTTTGATCAGCGCGTTGCCCGCCGCCGGGTTTTGCAGATAACTCACCCAGCCTTCCATCGACGCCTGCACAAATTTCGCCATCGCGTCTTTGCGGCCGCTGATAAGCTCAGGACGGGTGATCAGAATGCCGCCATAAGGCGGATAGCCGTGCTCAGAGAACAGGAAGAAATTCGATTTCACGCCCGCCTTTTGTGCCTGAAAAACTTCAGAGCTGACGTACGCCTGTTGCGCCACGTTCTCGTCGGCGACAAAGGGCTGAATGTTGAAGGTATACGGGCGAACCTGAGAATCGCTGAGCTGATAACGTGCCTTAAGCCACGGCCACCAGGTCGATTGCCCGGAGCTGGAAACCAGAATGGTTTTGTCTTTCAGGCCGTCGAGTGACGTGACAGAAGCGTGGGTCAGTAACCCCTGCGGGTCGAACTGGAAGGGGGCGGCGATGGCTTTGGCCTGAAATCCGCGCTGCACTGACTCGAGCAGCTGAAGGTCATAACCGATGATCACGTCGGCACGTTTTGATAACAGCAACTGCATGCCGTTGATCTGCGGGCCGCCGGACTGAATGCTGACATCCAGCCCGTAACGTTTGTAGATGCCCGTCGCCAGCGCCTGATAATAGCCGCCCTGTTCAGCCTGCGCGTACCAGGAAGTCAGCAGCGCGATTTTCTCATCGGCCTGCGCCGACAGTGAGAAAGCGCCAGTGATCAGCGTGCTCAGCACACAGCAAGACAGGGGAATGCGGGAAATTGACTTCATTGCTCCTCTCCTAATCATCGCCGGAGGGAAGACGAGCAAATGCGGCTCAGCCCCCCTGACCGGCTCAAAATGAACCGCGAAATGGTTGCTGAGCAATGTCCCGCGCAGTTGCCTGCACTGACCGCTTCTACTCACGTTTATCTATACAAAAAGGATGCCAACTTCGCAGAGCCGCTCCCCCTGCGCTTTGCGGGGGGATCTTGTCTTCGCGCTCTGCAACCTTTGATTCACCACAGAGCGCTGCGCACCAGATCGGTGCAAATCAGTGGCGCTGGTGGCCCGGCGTTTGGATCTGGCTGAATAACATCTCCAGCTGTTTGAGCATCATCGAAGCTGCCAGTGAAAGCTGGCGTGAAGGGGCAACGCACAGGGAGAGTGTGAAGGTTTTCAGTTGCGGATCGGTCAGCGGAATAAACTGCAACTCGTCGCTTTCCACCTCATCCATGATGTCGAGCCAGCACAGAATGCCGATGCCCATTTGCTCTTTAATCAGCGAGCGGATCATGTGGATGTTATTGGATACCGCGACTTCGCGAACCATGTCACCGTTGATATTCATCAGCGCCTGCACCGGCTCGGCCAGCATCAGGGGCGCAGCGGGCAGGATAAACGGATACTCCATGCACTGATTAAAACGCACGCCGCTTCTGTCCCCGAGCGGATGCCCTTTCGGCACCACAATCCCCAGTTCGATTTCAGCAAAGGCGCGCACCTGCAACTCGCGGGAACTTTGCGGATTTAACATCAGCCCGAAGTCGGCGTCGCCCGACATCAGCGCCTGCTGGATATCCACGTTGTTCATGGTCGTCAGGGTAAACGAGATATTCGGGTAATCGAGATGCACCTTTTTGAGCATCGACGAGAAAAACTGCCGGTTGATGGCGTCGATGGTGGCAATGCGCACATGCCCGCGCCGCAGCCCGCGCAGATCATCGAGCTGTTCCAGAACACGCGAAAAATCCTTTTTCCAGTTACTGGCGGCATGCAGCAACAGCTCACCGGCCGCCGTCAGCCGCAATCCGGTGGGGTGCCGTTCAAACAGCGGCATGGCGAGTTCTTTTTCAACCCGCAGTATCTGCCGGTCAATCGACGATGCGGCAACGTGCAGGGTTTCGGACGCCTTACGAAACGATCCCTGGCGGGCAACCTCAGTGAAGTACAGCAGAAACCGGGAGAATGCGAACATAGTGAGTGCTCTCTTTTATGCAACGGGACGTGCGAATCAAAGCGCTGGACGCAACAGTTTTATAACAATAACGTAGCTTTCATTGCAACGGGAACAATCGTTTCACCGCTCATCAGGCTGACTCTGCGCAGTAATACGCGTTAAGACAGCGTGTTATGCGGCAAACCGGGGGATCCCCCTTTTTATGAAAGCCTCATTCAGCAAATACGGTAAATGACGATGAAAGATGCCGGATCCATTCCTGTCACGATAAAATCAATGGAAATAAACGGAACAGGGAATATTTCATTGCAGCTTGTTCCGCAGCAGAACGGGTTATTACCGCCTTATTTACCCGGCGCGCACATTGACGTTTTCATTCCGGAAACCGGCCCGCGGCAATATTCACTTTGCAGTGAAAACAGCAACGGCGAATATTATGAAATCTGCGTAAAACTGGCGGATAATTCGACCGGTGGCTCACACTATATTCACCATCATTTCCGCCCCGGCGATAACCTGACCATTTCGCCTCCGCGCAATCATTTCCCGTTGCCCGACGCCGGTAAATATCTGTTCTTTGCCGGTGGCATTGGCATCACGCCGCTGCTGGCAATGGCGGAACAGATTGCACATCAGGGTATTGAATTTGAACTGCATTACTCTGTTTCAGACAGTGAGCAGATCGCGTTTCTGCCGCGCTTAACGGCGCCTGCCTTAGCGAAAAATGTCTTTATACATGACAGCGGCGCAAACGATTCCCTGCGCCATCACACACCGCTGAGCTTATGTCAGCCGGATGAGAATACGCGGGTAATGGCCTGCGGCCCGGACGGATTTATTCAACGCCTGCAGGAAATTATGCGGACCCATCACTGGCAGGAAAATCAATTATCTTTCGAGCGGTTCAGCAATACGGGAATGAATAATGACACCGCCGGAAATGAATTTCATATTCAGCTCAGTTCTACCGGCCAACGTTATTTAGTGGGCCGCGACCAGACCATCGCCGAAGTCTTATTAAGCGCCCGGGTCGATATTATGCTGTCGTGCGAACAGGGTATTTGCGGCTCCTGTATTACCGATGTGATAGACGGTATTCCCGACCACCGGGACTGCGTGCTAACGGATGCAGAGAAAGCGGAGAATACGCAGATAACGCTGTGCTGTTCGCGATCCAAAAGTCCTGTTCTGGTCCTCGACCTGTGATGTTAACGCGGAGCGACACAATGAACCTACCGGATCCCACCACACCGCTGAACGGCATTGCCAACGCTCGTCTGCCCGCGTGGCTGCTTCCCGCCGGATGGCCTTTGCAGGCAGGCGAACCGGTTACGGCAGATCTGCGTTTTGACGCAGGCAAAATTGCATCCGTGACGCCTGCTCAGCCAGATCAAAATGATTTGTGGAACGCGCACGGCGCGCTGGCATTGCCGGGGCTGACGGAACCCCACGCGCATCTTGATAAAACCTTCACCCTCCACCGCAGCCGTCCGCCGAAACCCGGTCTGCTGGCCGCCATTGAAACGCTGCATCAGGACCGTCAGCACTGGACCGCCGATGATCTTCGCCAGCGCGCCGCAAAAGGCATGGCGTGGGCGTCGGCTAACGGCGTGACCCATTTGCGCACCCACATTGACTGGTTCGATATGGTTCCGCCGCTGGCCTGGCGGGAGCTGGCCGATATTGACCAGCCGGGCGTCACGCTGGAGCGCGTCGCACTGGCACCCCTGAGTATCTTTGCTGATGAACACGCGGCAGACCGCATTGCCCGTGCGGTCGCAGAAAGCGGGAAACACTGCCTGCTGGGTGGATTTATCCACTCCTCAAACTGGGATCCGACGGCGATGACCCATCTGATGCGCAGCGCCTCACGCTGGCAGCTGAATCTGGATCTGCATATCGACGAGGAGCTTTCCCCGGTGGCACACGGTCTGAGCTGGCTGGCGGATTACCTGACAGAGAATACATTCAGCGGTCACATCTGTTGCAGCCATGGCTGTGCGCTGGCCTCCGGCAGTGAACAACAGGCCCGGGACGTGCTGAGTGTGCTGGCGGCGCAGCGCGTTACGCTGATTGCCCTGCCGATGACCAATCTGCTGTTGCAGGATGCCGTGACCGGCCGTACGCCGCGCCAGCGGGGCATCACCCTGCTGAAAGAAGCGCAGACGGCAGGTGTTCCGCTGCTGCTCGGCTGCGATAACGTGCAGGACGCCTTTTGTCCGGCAGGCAGTTATGACCCGCTGGATACGCTGACCTGCGCCCTGTTCGCGCTTCAGCTTGATAACGTCTTTGACCGGCAGTCGCGGCTTATCTGCGATGTCGCCGCCCTGACCGGTGATGATCAGGGCGGACTGCCGCTCGCCCCCGGCAGCGACGCCAGTCTGGTGATCTTTCCCGGCAGCGACAGTCTGACCTGGCCTTTACACAGCGCGGCCCGCCTGGTTATTCACCACGGCAGGCTGACGCATCAACGTACCTGGAATCAGGAGTTATCCCATGAGTCTTGAAGCGGGAGCGGGAAAACCGCTCGCCAAATATGCCGCGTGGCGTCGCGCCGGTGATTTCGTGTTTCTCTCCGGCATCATCCCCGTCAACCCGCAAACGGCAACCATCGTGCGCGGTTTTCAGGACATTCCCGCCGAAGCGCGTCTGCTGCTGGGCGAAACCGGTGAGTTTTCCACCGACGCCAAACAGGGGCCGATCCTCGCCCAGAGCTGGTATGTACTCGAAAGCATCCGCCACACCATTGAAGACGCGGGCGGGCAAATGAGCGATGTGATCAAGCTGGTGCAGTATTTTCGCAACCTTGATCACTTCCCGTATTACAGCCGGGTCAGAAAACTCTTTTACGCCGGGCAACCGCCGGTCTCCACGGTGGTGCAGGTCAGCGAGATGCTGCCCAGCGCCGACGTACTGATTGAAGTGGAAGCCACGGCCTGGTTACCGCAATCCCGCTTAACCCAATAATGTCCGACCACGAGGCACAGCATGATTAACGGCTATCTTCCCGCAGACCGATTTCTCCCTTTCCTGAGCTGGACAGCCATTGCTGCCCTGCCCGATAAAGCCAATACCGTGATCGTCCTGCCGACCGGCGCGATTGAGCAACACGGGCCGCATCTGCCGTGCTCGGTGGACAGCGTGATCTCTTCCGGCGTGGCGGGTCATGCGCTGGCGCGTTTGCCAAAAGACATTCCGGCTTACGCCATTCCTCCGATCACTTACGGCAAATCGGACGAACATCTGAATTTCCCCGGCACGCTGACTTTAACCGGTGACACGCTGTTGCAGACCGTTTTAGAAATTGCCGAATCCCTGTACCGTGCCGGATTTCGCAAGCTGCTGATGATCAACGGTCACGGCGGACAGCCGCAGGTGCTGCAAATGGCCTCGCGTGAAATGCGCCTGCGTCACGGCGACATGATCATGATCCCGCACGACGTATTCCGTGTGCCAAATGTCGAAAACCAGTTCCTGAGCGCACAGGAGCAAAAAATGGCGATGCACGCCGGTCACAGCGAAACCGCAGTGATGCTGGCGCTGGCACCCGAATGCGTGCACATCGAACATGCGGTCGCCAATTATCCGCCGGAATTCCCGTGCCCGACGCTGTCATCGGGTCGTCCTGCCGCCGCCTGGGCGTCCTATGATTTTGGCCCGAGTGGCGTCATCGGCGACCCGACCGGCGCTACCGCTGAACAGGGCCACGCGATCCTCGATTCGCTGGCGGCGAGCTGGGCGCAGGCCATCACCGAAATCCATCATATGGAATGGAAAGTCCGCAGCGAACCGACCTGGGGAAAACACCACTGGAACGGCTTCGTGCAGACCAGCTTCACCCCTCCTTCGTCTTCTCTGGCCTCTGAATAAAGGAATTCTCACCATGAAAACACAGCGTCCCTTCACTTACAGCCTGCTGGCCGTGCTGCTGGCCGGATTTTCCACCACCAGCATGGCGGAAGAGAAATTTACCTTCCTGACCAACTGGTACGCGCAGGCGGAGCATGGCGGTTTTTACGAGGCGCAGGCCAAAGGGTTGTACAAAACCGCCGGTCTGGATGTCAGCATCAAAATGGGCGGCCCGCAGGTCAACGTGATGCAACTGATGGCGGCCGGACAGGCTGACTGCACGCTTGGCGATAACGGCCAGGCGCTGGAAACCTGGCAGGCGGGCGTACATGCGGTGACCGTCGCGACGGTGTTCCAGCATTCGCCGACGGTGTTTATCAGCCATGACAAAGTGGAGAAAGGTCAGGAGCTGAAAGACAAAACCTTCCTGCTGGCCACCGAGGCGTACACCTCTTTCTGGCCGTGGGCGAAGAGTGAACTGGGTCTGGCGAGCGCCAAAATCCGCCCGTACACCTTCAGCGTACAACCCTTCCTGGCGGACAATAATCTGGTGCAACAGGGTTATGTCACCTCCGAGCCTTTCTCTGTCGAAAAAGGCGGCAAACCGTTCTACGTCTACATGCTCAGCGACTGGGGTTACCCGCCGTACGGCAACTCGATTATTTGTATGGCCGACACCGTTAAAAAACGCCCGGCGGCGGTGGCTGCGTTCGTGAAAGCCTCGATGCAGGGCTGGAAGGAATACCTGCAGGATCCGACGGCGGGCAACGCGCTTATCACCAAAGACAACCCGCGTATGGGTGCCGATCAGATTGCTTTCGGCATCGCGCAGATGAAGAAGTATGAGCTGGTCACCGGCGGCGACGCACAGACCGGTGGTATCGGCATCATCACTGAACCGCGTCTGAAAAAGACCTGGGACATGCTGGTGAAAAACAAGCTGATCGACGCGGACAAAGTGCCGTTTGAGCAGACTTATACCCTCGACATGATCAAAGACGCGAAGGTAATGCCATGAATTCAGCCCCGAAACTGACCGTGATGAGCGATATCCGCTCAGCCAATCCTCCGCCGGTTCCGGCTATTGAAGTGCTGTCGGCGGAGAAAATTTACAGCAACGGCACCCGCGCCCTTTTGCCGGTCAATCTGACCATCAACCAGGGGGAATTCGTCACCCTGCTCGGCCCGTCAGGATGTGGCAAAAGTACACTGCTGAAAATGGTCGCCGGGCTGACAGAACCCAGCGACGGCAAGCTGGTGCTGTGGCGGCGCGACAGCCGGGAAAAAACACAGATGCCGCTGTCGTTCGTGTTTCAGGAAGCCACGCTGATGCCGTGGAGCAATGTGCAGAATAACGTGCGTTTGCCGCTGGATCTGGCGGGCGTGCCGCGTGCCGAAGCCAACACCCGTGTCACCGAGGCGCTTGAACTGGTCGGGCTGGGGAAGTTTGCCCACGTCCTGCCGCGCGAGTTGTCAGGCGGCATGCAGATGCGTGTGTCGATTGCCCGCGGGCTGGTGACGCGCCCGAAACTGTTGCTGATGGATGAACCCTTTGGCGCACTCGATGAAATCACCCGCAATAAACTCGACAGCGACCTGCTGCGCCTGTGGCGGGAACAGGGGCTGACGGTGGTATTTGTCACGCACTCGATCCACGAAGCGGTGTTTCTGTCGCAGCGGGTGATCATGATGGCTGCCCGTCCGGGACGCGTGGTGGAAGATATCGCCATCACTGAGCCTTTCCCGCGCAGCGAAGATTTCCGCGTCAGTCCGGCGTTTTCACGTTATGCGAAGCAGTTGCAGGACAGCCTGCTGCAAGCCAGCCAATCAGGTATGGAGTAACGGTATGCAAACTCAAAAATCCGTTCCGTGGATCAATAACCCCACGTTTCGCAAGGTGCTGTATCCGGCCGTGGTCGCCGTGGTGGTGATTTTACTGTGGCAGGGCTGGGTCAGTTATTTCAAAATCCCCCAGTTTCTGGTGCCTTCGCCGGGTGTGATGCTGCAAAGCCTGTGGACCAATTTCGGTTCGCTGATGATGTCGCTGCTGTTTACGCTGAAAATCACCCTGATTTCGTTTTTACTCTCGATTGTTATCGGCGCTGCCGTGGCGTTCGTGCTGGTGCAAAACCGCTTTGTCGAAACCGCGCTGTTCCCGTACATCGTGTTTTTGCAGGTGACGCCGATTGTGGCCATCGCGCCGCTGATCATTATCTGGGTCAAGGACACCACGCTGTCGCTGGTGGTGTGTTCAACGCTGATGGCGGTGTTCCCAATCATTTCCAATACCACGCAGGGCCTGCGCAGCGTATCGCCGGGTCTGCTGAGTTATTTCCAGCTTAACCGTGCCAGCCGTCTGCAAATCCTGATCCGCTTACGCATCCCTTCTGCCCTGCCGTATTTTTTCGGCGCGCTGCGCATTTCCAGCGGCCTGTCGCTGATCGGTGCCGTAGTCGCTGAATTCGTGGCGGGCACCGGCGGCAATAACACCGGTCTGGCCTATCAGATATTGCAGGCCGGATATCAGCTGGACATCCCGCTGATGTTTGCAGCGCTGCTGCTGATTTCACTCACCGGTATCGCGCTGTTTGGCGTGATGTCGTGGATTTCGCGCCGCGCCCTGAGCGCCTGGCATGAAAGCGAAGCCGTGCAATCTCATTAACCTCATTCAACTCAGGCAGGAAAAATATGGACAGTGAACAACGTCAACACGCGCTTGCCCTGATACAGCAGGCACTCCCTGATCTCGACTGGACGTTACAGGCACCCAAAGTGAAACGCCTCTCACGCGATTTTCACTGGTTCAGCCCGGTGCTGAAGCGGCAACTGGAAGATAAACAGGCCGACGCTGTGGTCAAACCGCGCAGTGAAGAAGAGCTGAGTTTACTGGTGCAGGCCTGCGTTAAACACCAGTTACCGTTGATTTTACGCGGCGGCGCGACCGGCAACTACGGCCAGCTGGTCCCGCTGGAAGGCGGAATTCTGGTGGATATGACCGGGTTTAATCAGGTGTGTGAAATGGCTGATGGCGTGGTGCGGGCACAGGCGGGGATCCGCCTGGCCGAGATTGAAACCCTGACCCGTCCGGCGGGCTGGGAACTGCGCTGTATGCCGTCAACTTACCGGCTCGCCAGCCTCGGCGGCCTGTACGGCGGCGGCTTTGGCGGCATCGGCTCGATCAACTACGGTCCGCTCGGCGCGCCGGGCAACGTGCTCAGCGTCAAGGTCATGACTATGGAAGCCGAACCGCGCATTCTGCACGTTCCGGCTCCGCAGGCGCTGTTACTGCATCACGCCTATGGCAGCAACGGCATTGTGCTTGAGGTCGAACTGGCGCTGGCACCGGTTCATCAGTGGATTGAACGGCTGGATGTATTCGATGATTTCACCGATGCGCTGGATTACGCCAACGCCTTTGCCCGCTCGCCGGGGCTGGTGAAACGGCAGCTTGCGCTGTTCGCCGCGCCGATCCCATCATATTTCAGCCATCTGAACGGACATTATCTTGCCAGTCAGCACGCGGTAATCAGCGTGATTGCGCAGGAAAGCGAAGGGTTTTGCGCCCCTCTGCTGGAAAAATATCGCGGGCACAGCGCGGTGCGTCAGTTTGCCGGTGAAGCACGCGAGGCCAATGCCTCACTGATGGAATATTGCTGGAACCACACCACGCTGCACGCGCTGAAAATTGACAGTACGCTGACCTATCTGCAAACGGCGTTTAATTATACCCATTATCGTCAGCAGATTATCGATATGGCTAAAATGTTTGGCGACGAGGTTATTTCTCATATTGAATTCCTGCGTGACAATGACGGTAATATCACTGCCAGCGGTTTGCAATTAGTACGTTATTCCACCGAAGAAAGACTGAACGAAATAATGATGACCTTCCGTGATAATGACGTAAAGATAAATAACCCGCATGTCTTTCAGATAGAAGACGGCAAGCAGGGAGAAATAAAGCCCGACGTTGTTTCCGTCAAAAAATGTCTTGATCCCAGCGGGTTACTTAACCCCGGCAAGCTGCGCGGCTGGGATATGCGCGACACGCTGGAATTAGACAGCGATCCTCTTTTATTGACGGGTAAATATTGACTGTAAAATAAAAATAACTATTATCCTCCCCGCTTATTGATAACAACAAAATAAACGGGAAGGCAGCCGTTTGCGTGCGCCCTCATAAAAACAATTAACGGCAGTTTTGCTGCCGGAGAAACTTATTACATTTTTGACAGGAAGAGATTAATGAAAAGTAACACCTTCAACTTTGCGCTCACGTTAAGCGCAATTGTCGTGTCACAAGCGTTCTTCATGAACCACGCGGTGGCGGCCATACCGGTCACGTCTGACTGCGGCACAGGCGCAGCCGATTCCCTGACCGAAATGTTCACCTGCGGCACGGTCAGCGGCAGCCTGCGCACCCTGTATTATTCCACCCATAACGCGTATTTCGTGCCGGGCTATTCTCAGGACACGGTCAGCTACGGCGGCAGCGTGAAATACGCCACGGCGGAATATTACGGCCTGAGTCTGGGCGTCAGCGGTATTCTTCAGCGCGGAATTTCACACAACGACGACCATCTGATCACCGAACTGGGTTCTAACCAGACCGGCGTGGGCGAAGCTTATCTGAGCTACCACTATCAGGACTTCCGCATCACCGCCGGTGACCAGCGTATTAATATTCCGTTCATCGGCGACTATGACTGGCGCATCACGCCGATCCTGTTCCGGGGTATCGACAGCAGCTACGGCGACAGCGACAACTTCCTGCATGCCACCAAAATCACCCGTTATAAACCGTGGGGCGACGATGAGTTCCTGAACACCACCGCTTATACCGACGCCGACGGCACCACCAACGGCATGTGGGGGATTGGCGGCGGCCGCGCCCTTAAATTTGATAACCAAAAACTGAACAGCCAGTTGTGGTACGAGGAGTATCACAACTACACCAAAATGGTGTACGCCGACAGTTTCCTGTCGTGGACGGACAGCCCTGCTCAGCCGAAGATCGGCATTCAGTTTATTCGCGGTGTGAGCGAAGGCAAGGCGCTGGCGGGCAACGTGAACAGCACCAGTTACGGCGCGCAGTTCGCGATGAATTTCACGCCGGTGCTGAAATGGTCACTGAATTACAACCATATTGCCGCCAATGGCGATGCTTACGGCAACGGCGCACTGGTGACACCTTACGCACATAACACCTCTTCCGGCCCGTACTTTGCGCAACCCTTCTTCACCAGCACACAGGATCTGGGCAGCGGCAACGCCTATTCAACCGATCTGAACTGGAGCGCGACCGACAGCATCTCTCTGGGCAGCCGTTATTCCTTTATGGATTTAACCCCGTCCAAAGGTGCCTCAAGCAGCAATCAGTCTGAATATCTGGTGTACGGTACCTACAGTTTCGGCGGCGTGCTCAAAGGGCTGAGCCTGACCGACTTTGCCGGTGTGCAAACCACCTCCACCTCCGACAAATCCTTCTGGCAAAACCGTCTGGCGCTGGAATATGATTTTTAAATAACGCTCAGCTTGCCTGCAAGACTAGGTGCACGTCTCTCCGTGCAACAAAGGGTTGCCTTTGTTGCACGGAGAGACATTATATCCTTTTAAGGTTAAAGGAATTTTATGAGTGATTCTGCATGCACATCAATCGGGCTGCTCCTGTTTCCGGCTCTTACTCAGCTTGATCTTACCGGCCCTTATGAAGTTTTCGTAAGAGCGCCAAACACAAAGGTTCATCTCATCTGGAAAAACCTGGACCTCGTGGTTTCTGATCGTGGTATGGCTATACAGCCAACAACCACATTCAACGCATGTCCCGAACTGGATGTCATTTGTATCCCGGGTGGTCCAGGGCAGATTGACCTGATGGAGGACGAAGAAGTCCTTTCGTTTATCCGGACTCAAAGTCAACATGCAAAGCTGGTGACTTCGGTATGCACCGGGTCGCTTGTGTTGGGCGCAGCAGGGCTTCTGAAGGGATACAAAGCCACTACGCACTGGGCATCTCTGGATCAGCTCGCTTTGTTAGGTGCCGAGCCAGTAAGTGAGCGTGTAGTTCGTGACCGAAACCGTATAACTGGCGCAGGTGTGACTTCAGGTATCGATTTTGCTCTCAACGTCGTGTCAGAAATCTACGGATGTGATATCGCTCAGAATATTCAGCTGCATATGGAATACGACCCCGCACCTCCCTTTACCTGTGGCTCACCCCGCACGGCCTCTGAAGAACAGCTAAAAAAAGCACAGGAACAGGCTGCGCCATTTATTGAAAAAAGGCGGCAGGCAACTTTAAAAGCAGCAGCCAGACTTCAGAAATAAGGGCATAGCGGAAAAAGGTTATTTTCCTCTTCATTTTTCAACTTTTGCTTTTGGCTGTGAGTTCAACCGATGGATGCAACACACTGATTGAACCGCTCAGCAGATTATTCAGCAAGGCATAAATAGCGGTGAGTTTAAAATAAAGAATGCTGAGATTGCAGCAGGAGTTGTACGTGATGCGGTAACCCTATTTGTCCATCCTGCATGAGTTGCTGAAGCGTCTCGTGCAGGTCTGAATAGGGAACGTCCACTGAAATACGTAATGAAAACGTTGATTATAGTTTTTACTCAGGGTTTAACTTATTGAATTTTCCGGGGTAATCGGGATAGCTTTTGAGTCAAAAAACCCAAGCTAAGACAGTAGCCCTGGGCTTCTGGCGAGATAATCGTCAAATTTACAGACCCAGCTCCGACAGACCCGGATGGTCATCCGGGCGACGCCCCAGGGGCCAGTGAAACTTGCGGTCACCTTCTTTGATAGGCATGTCATTGATACAGGCGAAGCGACGGTGCATCAGGCCATCTGCTTCAAACTCCCAGTTTTCATTCCCGTAAGAACGAAACCAATTACCTGAGTCGTCACGCCATTCATAAGCGTAGCGAACAGCAATGCGGTTGCTACCGAACGTCCACAACTCTTTAATGAGACGATACTCAAGTTCTTTGTTCCACTTACGTGTGAGGAATTCTTTGGCTTCTTCACGATTATTGGCAAACTCTGTTCGGTTACGCCATTTGGTCTCCATTGAGTACGCCAGCGATACTTTTTCGGCATCGCGGCTGTTCCAGCCATCTTCAGCGAGCCGAACTTTCTCAGTCGCCGATTCGTAAGTGAAAGGTGGAAGTGGCTGGCGAGTGTGTGTATCGGACATGGTAAAGCCTCCCGTAGAATTGGATATATAAATAGAAACAGTTGTGTTACTCAGGACTTAAGGAGAGACCTGTTCCAGCAAACGTTCCGCAACTTCCCTTGCACTGTCGGCGGAGCTGCTATCGCCCATCACATAGGCTATGGTGATTGCGCCCTCTATCAGAATCAGCAACTGTTTGGCCAGAACGACAGGTTGCTCAATGTTTAATTGCTCCGTGAGATCGAGCGTGTAATCCAGCAATTTTTGTTTATGCAGCTTTGCTATCTGACGAATGGGGTCGTTATGATCACCAACTTCTCCGGCTGTATTTATAAAAGCACAACCACGAAAGCCTTCTGAATCAAACCAGCCCCTGAGCACACTGAACATATTCAAAATGCGCTTCTGAGGAGTATCACCTTTATCAGATTCAGTTCTGAACCAGTGCATCCAGCGTTCATCACGTTCATTCAACGCGGCGGCTGCCACGTCATCCTTGTTCGCGAAATAGCGATAAATACTTTTCCTTGCTACGCCTGAGGTCTTGACCAGAAGGTCCATGCCTGTGGCATGAATTCCATTCCGATAAATCAATTGCTCAGCGGTAGTCAGGATTTTTTCGCGGGTATCTGTTGGCTTCTTGTTCATGAGATGAAGGTAGAACGATCGTTCTTCATGGTCAACAGTTTTCTTAAAAACAGGTATAAAAATGAAAAATACAGTCTTTGGGGGTTAAAGAACGGGTACCCATTTATGAATAAAGCGTGATTTGAAAATGTACCCTTTTGGCACAAAACTGCCCTGGCACCAGATAGGGCAGTATTGAGCGAGGAGCAGACCGTCACCAGAGGCTTGATTCCAGCAGCCCTGGATGGGCTATAAACTGCCGATAGCGCGCAACCGCTGCACTTATGCAACAGGTCATTGGTTCAGGAATGTTCAGAGACGACGAACAGACGTATAGCTTCATCAGCAATATCAGAGGAAAGAGAGGTGGATTGAGGGGCATCCGGATCGATCAGACCGGGAGTGATCAAAGGCAACGAAATTGCTGAAATCATCAAAGCAAAAGTCAGTGAGGGTTGATGACTTCTGATGATGCCTTTCTCCATCGCCAGTCTGATGACAGGCAGGCAGCTGTCACGAAACGGCGTAACCAGATGCAGGAGAAGGTATTCAAGCCGTTCGTCGCCCCTCGCCGCCTCGTTCAGCAGCAGCGAGGGAAACTCTGGAATTTCCACGCTGATAGCGGTCAGGTGGCGGATAAACCGGCGAAACCCTTCGGCAGGATTGATACTGAACGAGTGTTCAATTGCACTGATTTCTTCAAGATGATGCCGTTGCTTATCCAGCAGATGTTCAAGAACCGCATTCCAGAGATCGGATTTTGAACCGAAAAGGCGCGCCACCAGAGCCATATCCACACCGGCTTCAGCTGCGATTTTTCGTAAAGATGTGCCGTCATAACCGTTTCGGGAAAAAAAACGTGTAGCGACGGGAAGAAGCGCTTCCCGCCCTGAAACTGCCCCGCCGGGGCGGCGCCCCCGTACTGAAGGTCTGTTGTCTTGTGAGCTCATGTGATTCCATTTTTGATAAGCACCGGACCGGACCGGTGCTTTTTACTGATCAAAATACCATGCCCATTTTACTCACAACCGGGATCTGAAGATAACTGTCATATTTTCCACCAAAATGAATGATATGCCGGCCTGCATTCCGGCTCACCGGGGTAGCTACCTGCTGTTCACTGACAAATGGCAGAAGCGTTGACGCCGGACCGCCGAGGGAAATACGTTTAATTTTCTCACCTGGCATAAAGGTTCCTCCGGAAGCTGGCAGTTCAATGACGGCAGAGCCAAACCCCATGTCAATACTTGTGGGTATTGGGCGGTGAGCGGCAATGGTCAGCACCAGTTTTTCACCTGCATGATAAAGCATGCTCATCGGCCAGATACCTATTTCCACAGGTACAATCTCCCCAGCGTGCAGCTTCTCTTCACGGATGTGCGTGTGGAACGGCTCTGTTTCAGTTGACAACGTGGGATCAAGCGCACGCTGGGAAACCCTCAGTAGACCTGATGCGACCACCGGTCCTTTCACGCCTTCTCCCAGCAGGCGTTCAAACGGTTTTCCGTCTTTACTTCGTTTCTCAACGCCAATCTCAAGCTCCATATCATCAGCCCCCTGGGCTTCCACCCAGAGCTTCAGTTTCATGTAGCCTGTGAGCTCTGTATCCTGCGTGAAGGTAAAGTGAAGCTCCGTTTTTCCTTCACCTGAAACGTCATAGGAAAGAGACGCCGGTATGTTCTGACCCAGAGGGCTGAGCTGCGCGCCGGAAGTAATAAACATTTTTTTCAGCTGAGTATGGGGCAGTGGCCAACTGTCTTCAGTCCGGTCAACAATATCTGTACCGCCATCATCCAGAACGCAGATACGCACGCGGGGGGTGTTTTCCCAGCCGTTTTTTTGGCCCTTGAGATAATGGTCAAAAAACGCCAGAAGTTCCTGCGAATAGGCGGGCGTATAAAAATCCAGCCATTCGTTTGTGTTATTAACCCGCAGCCATTTTTCTTCTGAAGCTATCTGACGGTAACCGGCAAACGATCCGTGGGTATGAGCGTGATTGGTATAGCTTGCGACAACGTACGCCGGGATGCTGATACGCTCAAGCTTTGCCTTTTTGTCTTCCCAGTAGCCATCCATCAGCTGTTTTTCCATAATCATCCGGGGCTGATCTTCGACAAGGTTCTCGCCGGCGAAAGATTTCAGTATGACTTCAGGAAATGCCGGCGCAGGTATTCCTCCGCGATTACCCGTTTCTCTGAAATGATCGACAAACCCTTCCCACGGCGCGATAGCCGTGAGATGGGGAGGCTGCTCGGCTGCAATAAACCACTGCGAGACGGCAAGCCAGGAGTTCCCCGCCATACCCACTTTTCCACTTGACCATGACTGCTGCGCGGCCCATTCAATAAAATCATAACCGTCTTCAGCCAGCTGCCGCCCCCAGTAAGAGATATCACCTTCAGATTTATAAGCCCCACGTGGATCTGGATTCAGAATAACGTAACCTTCATTGACCCAGAAGGCCGGATCGGGGCCTTCAAACTTCTGAAGTTCTGAGACCCACTCCAGCGGCACGCCGGAGCGCTCGTGTATATCATCCAGCCACTGACCGCCTATCTCTTTTCCATAGGGACTCCATGCTACCAGAGCCGGGTATTTTCCTTCCGCTACCGGCCGAAAAACATCCGTATAAATGGTTGTTCCATCACGCATTTTAAGAGCCACGTCCTGCTCAAAGATGATGTCGCAGGGCAGTGGTTTTGCCCCTTCACGCCGGACGGTCCCTTTTTTGAGCAGAGTCGTGCCCGGAGCAAAACCGGGATAGCGAGCGCGGGGAGCATTAAGAGGCAGCGGACGCCGATACCAGACAGGATAAGCGCTGTCGCCATAAATTTTTGTATTTTGCACGATACGATTCCCGTTTGTACTGCCGCTCTGAGCAAATGCCAGTCGCGGCAACATCATATGTGTCACGGCCATTCCCACTGCACCCGCCAGTAGCGAGCGTCGTGAAACTTCCAGGCCAGCTGGTTTCATTTTATTCATCACACTCCCCATAAATCATCAGTTGATGATTTAATTTTAAAGCGCATTGTCTACAAGTCAATCTGCTTGGTGCCGGAACACGACGAGACCGCATTTTGTGCAAAAAAAAAGCCAGCTTCCGCTGGCCTGACTTGTTAAATCTCTATGACAATTTTACCCGTGTGCTTACCGGCAAGCTGATGCCGGAATGCGTCCTGCAGCTCCCCGAGCGGCAAAACTTTATCAATAACGGGACGTACATCAGAGGCTTCAAAAGCGCGGATCATCTCTTTTTGATGTTCACGACTTCCAACGGTGATGCCCCGGACGGTTAGCTGCTTGCCCATTATTGCCGCCGTAGGGACTTCTCCGGCAATGCCGGTAAATACGCCAATAAGCGTAATCTGGCCGCCTATGCGCGCTGCGGCAATTGACTGAGCCAGCGTGCCGGGGCCGCCAATTTCAATGACATGATCAACCCCCCGTCCACCGGTGAGCTCGAAGACTTTTTTACCCCAATGCGGCTCTTTACGGTAATTAACTACACCGGCAACACCCTGATCACGCAGCCAGGCCATTTTTTCTTCAGAGGAAGACGTGCCCCAGACCCGGGCTCCGGTCATTTTTGCCAGCTGCAGGGCAAAAACGGATACGCCCCCGGTGCCCAGAATAAGAACATCTTCCCCCGGGCGCAGATTGCCTTCGGTAATCAAAGCCCGCCAGGCCGTCAGTGCTGCGGTAGGGAGCGTTGACGCCTCGGCATGCGTCCATCCTGCGGGGGAATGCGTGAAGAAACGGGCGGGACGGACAACGTATTCCGTGGCATAGCCATCAATGCCGTCTCCGGGCGTTCGGCTGAAACCGGCGAGTGGGCACTCTCCTTTGTCCCAATCCGGAAAAAATGTTGATACCACCGCATCCCCGGGTTGAAAATCTGTGACGCCTTCTCCGACGCTTTCGATGGTTCCAGCGCCGTCAGACATCAGGATACGACCCGCCTGCGCGGGCAGGATACCCGCAGCGACGTTGTAATCGTGAAAGTTAAGCGAGACATTATGAATGCGGACGCGTATTTCACCTTTGCCTGGCTGGCCCGGATCGGTAACGTCTGTAAAGGCGATATTATCTACGCCCGCTTCATTGCCAAGGAGTACAGCTTTCATCGTGAAGGTTTTCCCCGTATCCGATAGAGTAAACTATGACTTTAGCCTTCTTTAACGTCCAGGATAAGTACCTACAAAAATGTCTGTATTCTCTGAATCTGCTGATGTAAAAAAAAATGTGCTGGCGACCCGGTTACGCAACGGAGAAACATTTGATGCGACGTGTCCTTCCAGAAGGCTGCTCAGTCACCTGACAAGCCGGTGGGGAACCCTGACGCTGATAACTCTCATGGATGGTACTCATCGTTTTGGGGAGCTGAAACGTAAAATGGGCGGAATTACCGACAGGATGTTGATAAAAACGCTGCAGGAACTCGAAAGCGCGTCTCTGGTCCACAGAAAGGTTTATCCCGTTTTACCGCCTCATACTGAATATGCGCTCACCGCTCCGGGACGGGAGGCTGCGGCACATATTGAAAGGCTGACCGACTGGATCAGTAACCACATTGACGGCACATGAAGCCGGACGGTGAGTTATGTATAGGGTGCGACTCTGGCCGGCGCGCGAAATTTTATAAACACTGAAAATAACGCACCGATTACCGCAGCGGATAAAAATACGGTTGAAGTGGTACCCGGAAGATAAGCCATGAACGCGGACAAAAACTGCCCAAGAAAGATAGCCATTGATAGCCGTGCCAGATTTCTTCCGCGCACAGCGTTACTGCTGAGTTCGACAATAAGGTGATTTACCAGGGGAACGGAAAAACCGAATCCCAGTCCCAGTGCGATTCCCCCGGGGATAAGGAAAGGCATGGAAGTCGCAAAAGCAAAGATCAGATGAGCAAGCGCGTAAAAGCCGAAAGCAATGGATAAGGTTGAAAAATCACTGTAACGGCTTACCAGCTTGGGCATCAGCCAGGCCCCACAGACGGCAACCAGAGAAACAAATGAGAGAAAATATCCCGTCTGAGACTCGGTGTTTCCCATTTTGTGCAGGTGCAGGGGTAAGACAACAATGGCGGTAAAGAAGACAATCATGGACATCAGCGCGGCTGCCCAGGTCATCAGAACGGCTGGTGAAGTGGCACCGTGGCTGACATCCGTTTTAATCTGTTCAGACTCCGCTCTGTTGTCAGGTCGCGGAACAAACATCAGTACCATCAGCAGCATCAGCCAGGCAAATAAATAGAGCGCGAACGGCCAGCGCCACCCTGCAGCGGCAAGTAACCCACCGATAAACAGGAATATGACGCCGCCCAGCTCAATCGACATACCCTGCCGCGCAATCATCTTCATACGTTCTGGCCCATTATAAAATACTGAAATCAGACCCGTTCCTGCAGTCATGATCAGCGCCGTCGCCCCTCCCAGCAGGAAGCGATCGGCAAAGACTGTAATGTAACCGGAAAGAAATGCACCGGCTGAACCTAACAAGCCGTACAGGAAAAGCCCGAGGCACAGTGCCCTGTAAAGCCCCGCCCGTTCCATGAATTTACCGGCAAGTGGTCCAAGCAGCACCACTCCCAGAGACGGTAGGGTAACAAGCCAGCTCTCTGCACCTTTCACGTTCAGCGCATCAGAAATACTGGTCAGTCCCGGCACGATTACGCATCCCACCATAATTGTCAGGCAGGCCACGGCCAGAAGCGTAACCCCCCCAATTTTATTTATCTGTAACATAAATCGCTCCATAATGACCGATATTCGGACGATAGCGTCCGACATTCGGATATAGTATTCTGGCTTCTATCCGATGATGTCAATGCGCAAAATGTAAGTTGAAAGTAAGGAGTCTCCATGCCGGCCAAATCTGCTGATTCAGGTACAAGTGTTATCGTTCGGGCAGCTCTGCTGCTGCGGACGCTTGAAGAACATCCTCGCGGGCTGACGATCGCCGCTTTGTCGCGTTATACCGGAATGCCGCGTACGACGGTACACCGGCTGGTCAGTTCACTGGAGGCTGAAGAACTTTTACTGAGTACGGCAGGTTTTATCCGGCTGGGTCCTGCGCTGACAAGACTTGCGGCTTCAGCGCATACGGATGTGGTTGCTCTGGCGCGTACGCCTATGGAAATGCTGGGACGCCGGACGCGGGAAACCGTCGATCTCAGCGTTATGCGTGGTGCCCATGCGCTGCTCATCAGCCAGTATGCTTCCGATCAGGAGTTGCGTGTCATTTCACCGGTTGGAACAGCTTTCCCTGGCCACTGTACTGCTCCGGGAAAAGCGCTGCTTGCCCGTCTGGAAGACGAGCAGATAGTATCGTTTTATAACCATACGCCTGAAATCAGGACGCAAAAATCATTAAGCAGCGTGGAAGATATTCTTAATGAAGTCGCCAAAGTTCGAAAGGCGGGACATGCGGTAGATTATCAAGAACATGCGCAGGGTGTATGCGGCCTCAGCGTTCATATACAGTCTTCTCTGAGCGAGTTGTATGCTGTCTCCGTTGCCGTGCCGTCCCTGCGGTTTGAGGAAAAAAAGGAGTTTCTCATCGTATCTCTGATGAAATGCAAAGCGGAAATTGAAGCTATGATTTCAGGCTGATTATTTTATATAAGAGTGTCAGTAACGTCCGCTTATGGCACTAAGAGGACGCGCATGTCAGGTCCGCTATGAGCGAAATTGGCACACCTTTTTATCAGCCATTTGCAT
Source organism: Rahnella victoriana (assembly GCF_004330295.1). Classification (GTDB taxonomy): domain Bacteria; phylum Pseudomonadota; class Gammaproteobacteria; order Enterobacterales; family Enterobacteriaceae; genus Rahnella; species Rahnella victoriana. Next base: position 17,499 of record NZ_SJOJ01000025.1, on the reverse strand, counting down.
TGTATATCGCTAATTCATTCGCGATAACATCGATCAGCTTTGTTACCCGACGAGGTTGAACGGGGGCTGGCGAGTAAACGATATGCAATGCAGTGGGTGAAGGGGCGTAGGCAGCCAAAACTTCGACGAGCCTGCCACAAGCAAGATCATCCTCAACATCCCAGATGGACTTTTTACACAGCCCATGTCCCTGCAATGCCCACTGTTTGATTAACTGGCCATTGTTGGTTGTCCGCTGTCCGTTAACTGAGACGGCATAGGGTGCTCCATGGTTTTGAAATGACCAAGTACGCTCGATTCCCTGCGTAAAGCGCATCATGATGCATTCGTGATTTAAGAGATCATCGGGGTGTAATGGAATGCCTTTACGGTTCAAATAATCGGGAGACCCGCAAATCAAACGACGATTTTCCCCAATCGGCCTGGCTTTGAGTGTGGTGTTAGAAAATGTTCCATAACGTATGGCGAAATCGACTCCCTGACTCACCAGATCAACAAAACTGTCGGTCAGGTTGAGATCAAGGGTGACATCGGGATGACGGGCAAGGAACCGATCGAGAATGGGCACAACACGGGTTTGCCCTAAATCGACGGGCGCGGTGATCTTGATCGGGCCAGATATTTTTTGTGTTCCTGATTTGATGCGGCTTTCAAGTTCATCGGCCTCGGCCAGCAGTCGGCGTGCACCTATCGCGAAAATTCTTCCCTCTTCAGTAAGGCTTAACTTACTGATAACTTCCAGAACTCTGCAACGCCGGGCGGCCTATCAGGGTACGATGTTCGGCATATTTAATATGTTTTGGACTGCCGCTCCGCCCATGCTACATCTGCGTTTTGGTCTCGCCCAAGCGGGGATTGCTGCCTTTGCGCTGGCGGGAGCGGCAGGCGCACTTTCAGCTCCCGTGGCAGGTAAAGTTGCAGACCGTGGGGGGGCAAAAATCGGCACCGGTATAGTGATAGGTTGCGCGGGTATTGCGCTACTGATGAGAGGCTGGGGGCACGCGGAAGATTCATTGATGATTTTGGTCTTCGCCGCAATAATTCTCGATGCCGCAACACAGGCGAATCAGGTCTTTGGCCAGCGAGCCATCCAGAGTCTGGATACCGGGGCGCGGGGAAGGCTAAATGCGGCTTATATGACCGTCATTTTCATTTGTGGTGCAGTGGGTTCGGCGCTGGGTTCATTTACTTTTTATCACGGCGGCTGGAGCGCCACCGCTGTGGTCGGAGCATGTTTGGCAATGGCAATTCTGCTGGTCTTTATGACTGAACTGCTCGCAAGTAAATCTGCATAAATCTTGACTCTGCTATTATCAGCATGCTGATTTTCTATAAAAGCGCAGATTGGCTTAAAGAAAGGGTCAGCGGGTGCTCATGACAAGCTGAACGGCATTTTCCCAGCTGATTCTGAATACAGGGGCATTATCGGATGAAGGCATATCGGATACGGTATGCTCGGTAATAACTCCGCCCAGCCTTTGGTAAAAACTGGTTGCCCTGACGTTATCTTCAAAAACCCACAGGTAAAGCGGTGACTTAGCATCTTCGCTGCATACCCACTCTGCTGCCTGATGGAGCAATTTTTTTCCTGCACCCTGGCCTCGCAGTGCAGAACTGACATGCAGGCTGTCAATGTACGCCCCCCATTGCGCATCCTTCTTTAGCATTACACATATAAACCCTTCAATGTTCTCTTCAATTTCTGCGACAAAGACAGCCACATCTCGGTTGCTCTGATTCAACAGAGACTGCCAGTGGGAAAAGCGCTCATTTTGCGCATGATTTTCGAGAAAATCTGAAGACATCACATTTCCATAAGTATCACGCCATCCGGCTGCGTGGAGATGTGCAATTGCCCCGGCGTCACTGTATTGAGCTTTTCTTAACTGAATCATGTATGTGCCTTGTCTGAAATCATTAAGAGGAAAAAAGCGATTATGGTCTGGCAATTAAATGAATATTTATCGTAGAAAACAAGACGTGATTACCAAATTGTCACCATTACGGGAACTTCCGTTTCTGTCACAGGGCTGATGTTGCAGCCCTGACAACTTAAATCGCTTTCCTTTGCGGGTCAGTGGGTGCCAACAAAGCCCGGCAACATTCAGGAAACATATTTGTTGAATCCGATAAACCTCAGTGCTAAAACAAAAGAGCAGTTTTTTTAGATTCGTTGTGTTTCCTGTTCCTGATACCCAACCCATAAGAGACACTCAGAAAATGATTAAGTCAGTTCATCCAGCGACAACCGTTACCACCACCGGAACTTTCGGCGGCGTGGGCGTATCTGTGACTGGCTCCTGACAAAACAGACTCTCACTCCCCGCCAAACCGGACGGGGAAGAAAATTTCTCCGTTCATGACTTACTGAATGGAGATACATCATGATTTCATCTGGAAATGCGCTTTTAGTTATCGATATGCAGCAGGGACTTTTCCGTGGCCCTGCCTCACCGTATTTTGCAGACTCGGTTCTGTCTAACATCTGCCTGATGATTGAAAAAGCGAGGCAGGCTAAGGTGCCCGTATTTTTTGCCCGCCACACCGGACCTGATGATTCTCACTTCTCTGAGCAAAGTCCGTTAACACAACTGATACCCGAAATGAATGTGAACGCTGAGCACGATGTCGTGTTTATCAAAAAGTACCCCAACTGTTTCCGGGATACGAACCTGCAGCATCAGCTCAGCCAGCGAGGGGTTAAGGAACTGGTTATCACCGGGATGAAGACAGAATTCTGTGTGGACACTACCTGCCGGGCAGCACCGGAACTGGGATTCCGCACCGTGCTGATTTCAGATGCGCACACGACAATGGATAACAATTACCTGTCCGCAAATGAAATCATCAGCCACCACAACGTCACTCTGGCTGGCCCGTTTGTGTCGCTCGCAACAGCAAATGACTGGACCTTTCACTCTGAGAAATGAGTTGAGATTGAGAGCCGCCCTCAGGGCGGCTAAGGTGCTTAAAGTCCGTTTGTGGCACGAATAAGTCTCTCAGTCCCTGGGCAGGATAAACGCCAATCCGCGACAAAAAATATGTCCAATCAAGCAATAAAAAAGCCGGTGACACTTTCGTATCACCGGCTTTTCGCTGCGCCTGAGCGCAGAACTCAACCTTACTGGTTCAGCAGTTGCTGCGCGGTTTTCTCAACCAGCGCCAGCAGCACTTTCACGTCTTCCAGCGTCACCGTCGGGTTCAGCAGGGTCAGTTTCAGGCAGGTGACACCGTTATGTTCGGTCACGCCGACGTTGGCACGGCCAGATTCCAGCAATGCGTCGCCGATTTTCTGGTTCAGCAGTGCGATAGCCGCATCGCTGCTGCCTGCCAGTTGCGCAGGACGATAGCGGAACAGCACGCTGGCCAGTTGTGGCTTCATCACCAGTTCCAGCGAGGCTTCAGCGGTCACATATTGCGCGACGTCCTGTGCCAGCGTCACACCGTGATCGATGATCGCCGCGTACTGTTTCTGACCTAACGCTTCCAGCCCCATCCACAGTTTCAGTGCATCGAAACGGCGGGTGGTTTGCAGCGATTTGGACACCAGATTCGGCACGCCTGCGGCTTCGTCGAACTCAGAGTTCAGGTAAGCGGCCTGATAGCGCATCAGCTCATAGTGACGCTCTTCTTTGAGCAGGAACGCGCCGCAGCTGATGGTCTGGAAGAACTGTTTGTGGAAGTCCAGAGTGATGGAATCCACTAACTCGATGCCGTCCAGATAATGGCGGTATTTTTCGGACAGCAATAACGCACCGCCCCACGCCGCATCCACGTGAACCCAAATCTGATGCTCTGCCGCCAGTTCAGCAATGGCACGCAGCGGGTCGATAGCACCGGCATCGGTGGTACCGGCAGTCGCGACGATAGCCAGAATCTGATCACCGTTGGCCTGCGCCTGCGCCACTTTCTCGCGCAAATCGTTGAGATCCATACGGGCGAACTCATCGGTTTTCACCAGCGTTACGCACTGGTAACCGAGACCGAGCAGCGCCATGTTCTTCTGCACGGAGAAGTGCGCATTTTCAGAACATAACACTTTAATCTTACGCAGATTACCGACCAGACCATCCTGCTGGATGGAATGCCCCTGACGGGCGAAGAAGGCATCACGCGCCAGCATCAGGCCCATCAGATTGCTCTGGGTGCCGCCGCTGGTGAACACGCCCGCGTCGCCAGCCTGATAGCCGACCTGAGTACGCAGCCATTCGATCAGTTTCATCTCGATGATGGTCGCTGACGGGCTTTGGTCCCAGGAGTCCATGCTCTGGTTGGTGGCGTTAATCAGCACTTCCGCCGCCTGGCTGACCACCAGACTCGGACAGTGCAGGTGCGCCACGCATTGCGGGTGATGCACAGACAGGCTGTCTTTCAGGAAATACTCAATCGCGCGTTCAATCGCGGCCTGGTTACCCAGACCGTTTGGATTGAAATCCAGGGTAATACGTTCACGCAGTTCAGCAACGGTTTTGCCCTGATACATCTCAGGTTGTTGCAGCCACTGCACAACAGCTTCGCTGCTCTGTGCAATGGCCTGCTGGTAGGCTTCAGTGCTGTGCGCTGAGCCTGCCAGAATCGGGTTTAACTCGGACATCGGTGTCTCTTACTCCGCTCAGGCAGGTTTGATGCCAGCCGCTAACAGCGCCTGCTCAAACTTGTCGAGGAAAATACCCAGCTCATCGTTAGTGATCAGCAGGGATGGCAACAGGCGCAGCACGCAACCATTACGGCCGCCGCGTTCAAGGATCAGGCCCGCTTCGAAACATTTTTTCTGCAACAACGCAGACAGTTCGCCGTCAGCCGGGTAGCAACCCATGTGATCCTGCGCTTCGTTCGGTTTGACGATCTCGATACCGATCATCAGACCCAGACCGCGCACGTGACCGATAACCGGATAGCGTTTCTGCATGTCAGCCAGTCTGGCTTTCAGCCATTCGCCCTGCGCTGCCACTTTCTCCGCGATCTTGCCGTCTTTCAGGATTTTCAGGGTGGTCAGGCCGGTCGCCATCGCCAGCTGGTTGCCGCGGAATGTACCGGTGTGGTGACCCGGTGCCCAGGCATCGAACTGTTTTTTGATACCCAGAACCGCCAGTGGCAGACCGCCGCCGACGGCTTTTGACATCACGATGATGTCCGGCTCAATACCCGCGTGTTCGAACGCGAACTGCTTACCGGTACGGCAGAAACCTGCCTGCACTTCATCAAGGATCAGCAGAATGCCGTGTTCCTGAGTCACTTTACGGATGCGCTGCAACCACTCAGCCGGAGCCGGGTTCACGCCGCCTTCGCCCTGCACCGCTTCCAGAATGACAGCCGCAGGTTTACGAACGCCGCTTTCCACGTCGTTGATCAGGTTTTCGAAATAATAGGTTAAAGCTTTCACGCCCGCGTCACCGCCAATGCCCAACGGGCAGCGGTACTGATGCGGATAAGGCATGAACTGCACTTCCGGCATCATGCCGTTAACCGCTTCTTTCGGAGACAGATTACCGGTCACCGCCAGCGTGGCGTGCGTCATACCGTGATAACCGCCGGAGAAGCTGATGATACCGGTACGGCCGGTCACTTTTTTCGCCAGTTTCATTGCGGCTTCAACAGCATCCGCACCGGACGGGCCGGTGAACTGCAGGCAATACTCTTTGCCCTGTTGTGGCAATAAAGAGAGCAGATATTCAGAGAACTGGTCTTTCAGGGGAGTTGTCAGATCCAGTGTATGTAACGGCAAGCCGCTGGTAATGACATTTTGGATGCTTTGCAGCACGTCAGGATGATTATGTCCAAGAGCAAGCGTACCCGCGCCAGCCAGGCAATCAAGATATTGATTATCTTCAACATCAGTGATCCAAACGCCATTGGCCTTCGCAATTGCCAGAGGCAATTTACGTGGATAACTCCTAACATTCGATTCAAATTCAGCTTGTCTCGCCAAATAGGTTTCATTGTTTCCGTTTAATGAATTCGCACCTAAACTGTCAATACGGACTTTATCCGTCATCATATCTCTCCTACAACCGTGGGTTATTAGAACGCCACAATTGAATAAATTTGATTAAAAAAATGACTGCCATGGGAAAAACGCGGCCAATATATGGCTTTTTTGCCCCCACCTCAATAATTTATTTTGTATAGAATTGTTTATTCTTTTTTATACGAATCAATATGTTGCTGATTTAATGAACGATCGTGCTGACATAAGCCTGTTACGCGGTCATTAATAAAGCACTAAAAAGCCCATGTACCCCGTAAAACAACGGGTAAACACGTGCGCTGAGGGAGCAAGACTGGCCGGTGACTGTGCCGTGCCAGCGGGGAAGAAAAACGCACTTCTCTATTATAGTCCCCGTGGTATTCAGTGAAGGGCGTAATAATCAAAACGGGCAGTAAATGGCTGAATAGTAGCCGGATAAAGATGTGTAAAACTATTACACGGATATCCCGTCGGGTTATTATCCGGTAATAGATGCTTGCTGACGATGATCTATATATCCCGTCTTTCAGAGATATTTCACTTAAATATCAGATTCCGCGATCCGGCCCCTGCGGTACAAATCATACAGCGCCACGTAATCCTGAAAGACCTGCACCAGAAACGGGTCGGATTCCGGCGGAAGGGACTGGCTGGTTTGCATCTGATAACGGGTTCTCACCGCATCCACCCACAACTTATCCGCCGCCGGACCCGGCTCCTGCACCAGATGCGCCAGCCAGTAGACGGTATTTTTTCGCACCGTCACCGCAGGCTCCGGGCAACGGCAACACCACCAGACCGGCTCGAGTATTTTATGAAACAGCACCGGGCTGGCGCTCCGCCAGACGCAAGACGCAAACGGCAGTGGCGTCCACGCGCGTTGCCAGTGCAGTGCCTGCCCCGTCAGGAGTGACATCATCAGCGCCTGCGCCGATCCTGAAAACGCTCTGGTCATATTTCTTCCTTTATTTCCATAAACAACTCGCCACAGGAAAAGTAGCGTATAACAGCCCGGACAGGGCATTTATTTTCTCAAAAGTGGTTTAAAAAGCAGGACTTTTTAACCACCGGCCTCCCCTGCCTGCCATCCCCTCTTCGCGATTTATGAATTCAATTCATAAAGTCTTGCGGATAACAGCCTCTAATCTGATGAAAGAACAGCGGCTACTATTAACGCCATCTTGATACCTGCCGTGAAGCACATCCTGAAATCCCATCATCTTGTGATTATGTGATGACAGGATTTTTCGGCAACCACGCTTCAGAGGAGAATCACATGCAAAAACGTACGCTGGGAAAATCGGGCCTTGAAGTCTCTGCGCTGGGTTTAGGCTGTATGGGGCTGAGCCACGGTTACGGCCCTGCCACGGAAACCAGACAGGCGGTCGAACTGATCCGCAGCGCCGTGGAACGCGGCGTGACATTCTTTGATACCGCTGAAGTTTACGGTCCGTATCTCAACGAAGAAGTGGTCGGCGAAGCGCTGGCTCCCCTGCGCGATAGAGTGGTGATCGCCACCAAATTCGGCTTCACTTTTGGTGATGATAATAAGCAGCAAATCCTCAACAGCCGCCCGGAACATATCCGCCAGGCCGTTGAAGGCTCGCTGAAACGCCTGAAAACCGATGTGATTGATTTGCTGTATCAGCACCGCGTCGATCCGGAAGTGCCGATTGAAGATGTCGCCGGTACGGTGAAAGATCTGATCAGCGAAGGCAAGGTGAAGCACTTCGGGTTGTCCGAAGCTGGCGCACACACCATCCGCCGGGCGCATGCGGTTCAGCCAGTGACCGCGTTACAAAGTGAATATTCCATGTGGTGGCGTGAGCCGGAGCAGGACATCATGCCGACGCTGGAAGAGCTGGGGATTGGTTTTGTGCCGTTCAGCCCGCTCGGCAAAGGCTTCCTGACCGGTTCCATCGCCGCGGGTTCGACCTTCGGCAACGACGATTTCCGCAGCCTTGTGCCCCGCTTCTCGCCGGAAGCGCTGGCGGCCAATCAGGCGCTGGTCGCGATGCTGCATCAGATCGCTCAGGACAAAAAAGTGACGCCTGCGCAAATCGCGCTGGCCTGGTTGCTGGCACAAAAACCGTGGATTGTGCCGATCCCCGGCACCACCAAACTGCACCGTCTGGAAGAAAATCTCGGTGCGGCAGACGTAACGCTGACCGACAGCGAACTGCGTAACATCGCCACCGCGCTGGAAACCGTCAAGGTGCAGGGCGACCGCTATCCTGCCGCCTTACAGGCGCGGGTCGGGCGTTAACCGGAAACAAGAAAGGGTCCTTGCGGACCCTTTTTTTATCACCGCAAATCAATATCCCTGCATGACAATTTTTGCGGCGGAAGCCAGCACATCGCGGCGGGATTTTGCGTCTTTCTCCGGCTGGGTGAAATAGGTGATCAGAATCAGGGGTGCCTTGTTATCCGGCCAGATCACTGCGATATCATTGGTGGTGCCGTAATCGCCGCTGCCGGTTTTATCGCCGACCACCCAGGTCGCAGGCAGCCCGGCGCGGATGCTCATCGCGCCGGTGGTATTGCCCTTCATCCACTCCACCAGTTGCGCACGTTGTGGTTCGGCCAGCGCCGTGCCCAGCGTGGCGTGTTGCAGACTCAGCGCCATGGCGCGCGGTGACGTGGTGTCGCGATCATCGCCCGGAATGGCGGTGTTCAGCGTCGGTTCCGTGCGGTCGAGACGGAAGGTGCTATCGCCAAGTGTGCGGGCATACGCCGTCACTTTTTGCGGGCCGCCAAGCTGTTCAATCAGCTTGTTCATAGCGGTGTTGTCGCTGTACTGCAACGCGGCAGCCGCCAGTTCACCGATCGTCATGCCGGTGTCCAGATGCTTTTCGGTGATCGGGTTGTAATTCACCAGATCGGATTTTTTCAGGCTGATACGCCGGGTCAGCAGTTCCGTTTGCGTTTCGCTCTGTTTGAGAATCGCGGACGCCGCCATGAATTTACTGGTGCTGCACATGGCAAAACGTTCATCGGCGCGGTAAGCAATCTGCGAATTATCCGCCGTGTTGATCAGCATCACCCCAAGACGGCCGCCGCTGTCTTTTTCCAGCGCCGCCAGTTGTTGCTGGACGGACGTCATGTTGCTGGCGGTTTGCGCCCATGATGCCGCGCTGAAAGCAAGCAGGGGCACCACAGCCGCCGCCATCAGCACCGTTTTACGCAGGGTATTTTTCATCATCAAAGCCTTCTCCTTTTTATTGGCGAAGGGATTATGACAAAAGCGGCAGCAGAAAGTAAAAAACCCGACAAAAATTGTCGGGTTTTAGAACGGATACAGAACTATTTTCAGAAACTCAGCCGGATTTTAGAACGTTTCCCAGTTGCCCTGATCCGCATTCCCCGCCGGTAAAGCCTGACGGTTTGACAGCAAGGCCGGTGTTTTGGCCTGAGCGGCTTTACGCACTGCCGCCGTCGCCGAACCGGCGCTGACTTTAAAGATGCTGATCGCCTGCGATAAACGCTCCGCCTGCTCATTGAGTGAGTACGCGGCCGATGACGCTTCCTGAACTAACGCGGCGTTCTGCTGCGTGACTTCATCCATCTGGTTGATGGCTTTGTTGATCTCTTCAATGCCGGTGCTTTGCTCATTGCTGGCAATGGCAATCTCACCGACGATATCGGTGACGTTTTTCACGCTGGAGACCACTTCTGCCATGGTTTCCCCGGCTTTGGCGACCAGTTGCGTACCGTTATCCACTTTCGCCACAGAATCGTCGATCAGCACTTTGATCTCTTTCGCGGCGCTGGCGGAACGTTGCGCCAGATTGCGGACTTCCGATGCCACCACGGCAAAGCCACGTCCCTGCTCACCGGCACGCGCGGCCTCAACGGCGGCGTTCAGCGCCAGAATATTGGTCTGGAAAGCGATGCCGTCGATCACCGCAATGATATCGACAATTTTACGTGAAGACGTATTGATGCCTTCCATGGTGTTCACCACTTCGCCCACCACTTCACCGCCCTGCACTGCAACACGGGAAGCCTGCGCCGCCAGCTGATTGGCCTGACGCGCGTTATCGGCATTCTGTTTCACGGTAGCGGTCATCTGCTCCATCGCCGACGCTGTTTCTTCCAGCGAGCTGGCCTGCTGCTCAGTACGGGAAGACAAATCCAGGTTCCCGGCGGCGATTTCGCTGGAAGCGCTGGTGATGGCGTTGGTGCCTGCACGCACTTCGGTGACGATTTTCAGCAGGTTTTCGTTCATGTTTTTCAGACCCTGCATCAGCTGACCGGTTTCGTCATGTGACGTCACCTGGATCTGCGTGGTCAGATCCCCTGCCGCCACATTTTCAGCCACTTTCACGGCAGTATGCAGAGGACGGGTGATGGAACGGGTCAGGAAGAAGCCCAGCGCGGCAGCGACTAAAATCGCCAGCGCGGAGAAAATCAGCGTCAGCTGAATGGCGACAGACCCGTCTGACACCGCTTTTTTGCCTTCGGCCTGCAACTGCTGATCCTGAGAGTTGGCAAACGCGGTCGCCAGATCCAGATACGCATTTTGCGAGGTGGTCAGTTTGCGCAGCACATATTCCGTTGCGCCTTCCATATCCCCGGCGCGGGTTAAGGCGACCAGTTGTTCTTTCGCCGCTTCAAACGTATCGCTCGCATCCTGCAAGGCTTTGATTTTTTGCTTGCCGGTCACAGTGGTCTGGATGGCGGCGATTTTATCCATCGCCAGATTGGTTTGTTTAACCGTGTCATCCAGTTGCAAATAACGCTTCTTATTTTGCTCCGGATTTTTAGTATCAATAACAATGCCGCGTAAATATTTAATCTGGTCATTCACGCCGTCACGGACATCAAATGCCAGCCGGACTTTCACATAACGATCGTTGACGATTTGTTCAATGCTGCTGTTAATGCTGCTTATTTTGGTTACGGCTGTCACGCTGACGATGATCAGCAGCAAGATGACGAGGCTGAACGCTGCACCCAGACGGGCGCCGACGCGCATATTGTTGATCAGTTTAAACATTTTATTTCCCTTATTTCCTGGCCAATAAAACAAATACAATGAAAAATAATTCAAAATATTGATTACATAGCGGAACCACTTTCTAATGATTAATTTATTTCAAAAGGGTTATCGGTATAAATAAGGGAATCTTTAGTGAAGAGAATATTTGGAAAGTGTAAAGAAGGATGACTATTTTGCTCCCCCTTCGCAGGGGGAGTGTGATCAGGAAAACATGTCCTCAAGCCAGCCAGCCCGCATTTCGGGCACCGAACGCAGCAACTCGCGGGTGTAATCGTCCAGAGGCTCTGCCAGCGCGGTGGCTGCCGGTCCCTGCCGTGCAATCACGCCCAGTCTGAGCACCGCGACGTCATCCGCCACTTCGCGCACCACCTGCAAATCGTGCGTGATAAACAGGTAAGCAATCCCGGTGTCATGCTGGATCTGGCGTAACAGCGCCAGCACATCGCGGGCGACCAGCGGGTCGAGCGCCGAAGTCGGTTCGTCGCAGACGATGATTTTCGGTTCCGCCGCCAGCGCCCGTGCGATACATACGCGCTGTTTCTGGCCGCCGGAAAGCGCAGCAGGAAAACGTTCCGCAATGTCCGCATTCAGCCCGACCTGTGCCAGCAGGCCACGCACCCGCGCCTCACGCTGGCTGCGGTTCAGGGAAGTAAAACATTCCAGCACGCGGGAAATCTGGTTAAAAATGCGTGCCTTCGGATCCAGCGCCGTATCGGGAATTTGATGGATCAGCTGCACATCGCGTAACTGCACGCGGCTGCGCTGGCGCAAGCTGGCGGGCAATACCTGCTGATCCAGACGGATGTCTCCGGCCTCCGGGGCCAGCAGTCCGCAAATCACTTTGCCGAGGGTCGATTTTCCCGAGCCGGATTCTCCGATCACCGCCAGAGTGCGCCCGCGTGGCAGGCTCAGCGAGATATCCTGCAACACCGGCTGCGCATGATAGCGCGCACTGATATGGCGGATTTCCAGTGCCACCGGCGCATCGCCGGTTTGCGGGGTTTTGCTCCCGCCCTGCGCGTGCAACAGGCGGCGGGTGTAATCCTTCTCAGGCCGCGTCAGCAGTTGCGCGGTTTCCGCCTGCTCAACGGTTTTGCCGTGCTGCAACACCATAATGTGATCGCTGATCTGCGCGACCACCGCCAGATCATGACTGATGTAAATCGCCGCCACGCCGGAAAGACGGATCACGTCACTGATGGCTTTCAGCACGCCAAGCTGCGTAGTGACATCCAGCGCCGTGGTCGGCTCATCGAAAATCAGTAACTCCGGTCCCGCGCACAACGCCATCGCAATCATCGCGCGCTGTAACTGGCCGCCGGAAACCTGATGCGGATAACGCTGATAAAATTGCTGAGGATCCGGCAAACCGAGTTGGGCGAACAATTCAATGGCCCTCGCCTGCGCCTGCTGACGCGGAAGGATACGGTGCTTAAGCGCAGCTTCGATCACCTGCTCGCCCAGCGTGATTGCCGGGTTAAAGGCCGCCCCGGCAGACTGCGCGACATAGGCGATATGCCTGCCGCGAACCTGTCGCAACTGACGCTCAGACAGCGCGGTCAGTTCCTGGCCGTTGAAGCGGATACTGCCGGAGTGGATACGCATCCCCTGACGGCAATGGCCGGGGATCGCCAGCCCGATGGTGGATTTCCCTGCGCCGGATTCGCCGATCAGCCCGAGCACTTCGCCACGTTTCACGGTGAACGACACATCATCCACCAGCACACGGGGATTTTTCCCCTGCGACACCACGCGCAGGTTTTCGACCTTCAGTAAGTGTCCGGTCATGCTTTCTTCCCCCACACGCGACGTTCACCGCTCATCAGCCAGTCCGCCACGGCATTGACCGCCAGCGCCAGCACCGCAATCGCGCCACCCGGCAGCAGTGCCGCCCAGACGCCGAACAGAATGCCATCTTTGTTATCCCGCGCCAGCCCGCCCCAGTCGGCGGTCGGCGGCTGAATGCCCAGCCCGAGGAATGACAGCGCCGAGAGGAACAGCAGAATAAAGATAAAACGCAGGCCGAATTCGGCAATCAGCGTCTGCAACGCATTCGGCAAAATCACATGCCAGAGGATCCAGCCAAGGCTTTCACCGCGCAGACGCGCCACATCGACAAATTCCATCACGCCGATATCCACTGCCAGCGACCGCGCCACGCGCAGCACCCGGACGGATTCCAGCAGGCCGAGCACCAGCGTCAGCACCAGAAGGGTTTTCGGCAAAACCGCCAGGACGATCAGCGCCAGGATCAGCGTCGGAATGGCCATCACGATATCGTTACAGCGGGAAATCACCTGATCCAGCCAGCCGCCGCGCAGCCCGGCAATAAAACCGAGCGTACAGCCGACGGCAAAGGCCACCAGCGCCGCCAGCGCCGTCACACCGAGAGAGACGCGGGTGCCCCAGATCAGGCGGGAAAGCAGATCGCGGCCGAGATTATCCGTACCGAGCAGCGCATCCGGCCCCGGTAAATCCCATGACATGCCGAGGGTCTGATCCGGCGCGTGAGGTGCCAGCCACGGCGCAAAAATGGCGATAAGTATAAACAGACTCAGTACCAGCAGACCGAGTACCGAAACCGGTTTTAATGCAGGGAGTGCACGCATTGCAGCAATTCCTAAAATTCAGCGGTTGTGGCGTAAACGCGGATTGGCGACCAGCGCCATCACATCCGCCAGCAAATTCAGCAGGATATAAATCCCGGCCAGCAGCAGCGCGCAATCCTGCATCACCGGAATGTCGCGTTTGCTGATGCTGTCGACCATATATTGTCCCAGCCCCGGATAGACAAACACGTTCTCGACGATCACCACGCCGACCATCAGGTAAGCCAGATTGATCGCCACGACGTTAATGATCGGCCCCACGGCGTTGGGCAATACGTGACGCCATAAAATGCGCGACGGCGACAGCCCTTTCAGCAGCGCGGTATCGACATACGCAGAACTTTGCGCGGCAATCAGCGCGGCGCGGGTCATGTTGCTCATATGGCCGAGGATCGCCAGCACCAGCGTGGCGCACGGCAGGGAAATCGCAGAGAGTCGGGCGGCCAGCGGCATCTCCGCCGTGATACTGCTGTTGCTCGGCGCCCATGCCAGCGTAATGGCAAAAATCAGGATCAGCAGATAACCGGAGAAGAATTCCGGCAGCGCGACGGTGGCGCGGGTGATGGCGCTGAGCAGCGTATCAATGACACTGCCCTGATAACGTACCGAGATAAACCCGATCAGCAGCGCCAGCGGCACGGCAATCGCGGCGGTGCATCCGGCCAGAAACAGCGTATTCCCCAGACGGGTAAACAGCGGACCGCTGATGGCTTCGCGGGTGGAAAAACTGGTGCCGAAATCGCCGTGCAGCACGCCGGTCAGCCAGCTCAGATAGCGACTGACCGCCGGCTGATCCAGCCCGAGTTGCAGATTCAGCTCGCGGATGGCTTCCGGCGTGGCGCTCTGCCCGAGGATCGCCGTCGCCGCGTTGCCCGGCAACAGTTGCACACCGGCAAAAATCAGCATGGAAACCGCCAGCACCACCAGCACGCCATAAAACAGGCGAACCAGAATCATGCTCAGCAGCGAAGAACGAAAGTGCGAAAAACGGCCCGCAGGCCGTTGAGTCGCTTTCTGTTGTGCAGATAAGTCAGACATATTTTTACCCGGTTCAGCCTTCGATCCAGACTTTCTCCGCCGCACGGTTACCGCTCAGCGGCATGCCCGGCACAGACGTGAACCCTTTGATTTTGGCGGAACACCCGTCCAGCGCATCGGCGTACAGCGGAATGATTTCGCTGCCCTGATCGACCAGCATCACCTGAATATCATGATAAATCTGTTTACGGCGCGCTTCGTCCGCTTCGCCGCGTGCGGCTTTGACCATCGCATCAAATTCCGGCACATGCCACGCCGATTCATTCCAGGAAGACTGGCTGGTAAAGACCAGCGAAAGCAGCGCGTCGGCGGTCGGACGGTTCGCCCAGTTCGACGACACAAACGCTTTCTTCTGCCAGATGTCGTTCCAGAACGCATCGTCCGGCACGCGCACCACATTCAGGTTAATGCCCGCTTTAGCAGCGGATTGCTGATAAAGCTGACCGGCATCGACCGCGCCGGGGAAACCGGCATCCGCCACATTGAGCGTCAGCGGGCCGCTGAAACCGGATTTCTTCCAGTGGAATTGCGCTTTTTCCGGATCGTACGGGCGCTGCGGGATGTCTTTTGCGAAGTAACGGTTCGACGGGAAGATCGGGTTGTCGTTCGCCACGCTGGCGTAACCGCCGAGCACGGTGTCGATAATTTTCTGGCGATCAATGGCGTATTTCAGCGCCAGACGGCCATCGACATTATCGAACGGTGCCAGATTCGACAGGCCGGGGAAGGTGTAAATCATGCTGTCTTTGGCGCGTACCAGTTTCAGGTTCGGCATACGTTCGATGCGGCTGACGATGCGCGGATTCACGCGGTTAATCAGTTGCGCCGACCCGCTGACCAGCGCCGCCACGCGGGCGGTGGAGTCGTTCATTGCCAGCGTTTCGACGGAATCCACATGGCCGCGTTCGCTGTTCCAGTAATTCGGATTGCGTTTAGTCAGCGTGGTCACGCCCGGCTGGAATTTCTCCAGAATGAACGCGCCGGTGCCGATGCCTTTATCAAAGTTTTCATTTTCAGCGGTAATGGCGAAATGCACGGCGCTCAGCAGCCAGACGAATTCGACGTCCGGCGCGGTGAGTTTAATCGTCACTTCGTGATCGCCGGTGGCTTCTATCGAACTGACAGCATCCAGATAGCCTTTCACCGGCGAAGTGGATTTCTCACCGCGATGGTGATTCAGGGAATAGACCACGTCTTTCGCGCCCAGCGAGCGGCCATCGTGGAACTGCACGCCCTGACGGATTTTCAGCACCCAGGTTTTGCTGCCATCAGTGGAAGCCCACGACTCGGCAAGTGACGGTGCCAGTTTGGCGTTTTCATCGATTTCCACCAGATTGTTAAACATCTGCGAACCGACGAAATACATGTAGGTTTCGAACCAGAATGCCGGATCCAGCCGGTCTGTGCTGGAGGCGTTATCCACGCCAACCACCAGATGCCCGCCCTTTTTCGGTTTTTCTGCCTCTGCGGCAAAGGCATTGCCCAGCCACAGGGAATGGGTAGCCGCAGCCACGGAAAGTGCCCCCGCACTTTTAATAAACGAACGACGATCAATCATGTGTTTTCCCCTGTCTCCGAAGGATTAACCTTCTGAATGGATATGCGTTTTATTGTTTTTATGAATGCTCTTTGGCGAAAGCCTGTTTCAGCGCAGTAATGTGTTCCGGCCCGATGCCGCAGCAACCGCCGACCATGGTCGCGCCCTGCGCCACCCAGTCTTTCGCGAAATCAAGGTATCCGGCCGGATCGGTGTCCTGACGCATTTTGCTCAGCCCTTCATTGGCACCGCGCGTATTGTCGGAAGGCTCGAAGGCGTTGGCGTACACGCCGATATCCAGCGCAGAACCCTGCGCCGTCAGCGCGTCACGGGCGGTTTTCACCGCCGTCGCCATCACTTCCGGACGGCTGCAATTGAACAGCACGGCACCGGCAGAAATCCGCAGCGCGGCGCTGACCGCCTGTTCCACAGACTCACCGGAGCGCAGCAGCGCGTTGCCGCTTTCATCAAGATTGTCCTGCAGGGTAAAAGAGAGCCACAGCGGACGCGGGTCATCGCCCAGCACATCGCGTACGGCGTCGACTTCTGCGACAGAACTTTGGGTCTCTGCCAGCCAGACATCGACGTGATCTGTCAGATTCTCCACCAGCACCCGCAGCAGTTTTTTCGCCGCCACCGGCTCGAACAGATCCGGGCGATAAGACCCCAGCACCGGAGGCAGTGAACCCGCGACCCGCACCTTAGCCGGTGCCGCGTCCGCCGCTACGCGCGCAAGCTTGCCGGAAAGCGCGATCAGCGCCGCGCCCTGCTCCGCAAACACTTCTTCCCCGACGTGGAACGGCACGACGGCGTAACTGTTCGTGGTGATCACCTGAGAACCGGCGGCAATAAACGCATCATGAGCGGCACGCACATATTCCGGTGCCTGCATCAGCGCCAGCGCAGACCACTCCGGCTGACGAAAAGGAGCGCCCATCCGGGCCAGTTCGCGGCCCATGCCGCCATCGAGGATTTTAATGTTACTGATCATTGTGTCGCCGCCATCGTATTTTTCTTAACCGAATCAATTATTAACTCAGCAGGTGGCGTCCACTCTACAAAACGAACGTTTAGATATCTAGATTTCTTAATGGCTAAAAAGTGGGTTTTTAATTGCAAATTGTTCTCACTTGTCCTGAAGGGGGAAAGGGTTTTTATCTTTGCTCCTCACCCTGCGAAGGGGTGGGAGCTAACTGAGCACTTTCTCAACAACGTCTGGCGGCCAGACCGGGGCGGTTTTTGGCTCCTCCCCCTGCGAAGGGGGAGGCTGGGAGGGGGTTTTAAATACAAAGCAATGAGTTAAAGCACACTTTGAATTTGGTTTTTGACCTTAATACCCCACCCC
>NZ_SJOJ01000024.1 GCF_004330295.1 Rahnella victoriana | reverse complement strand
GTTTCGGTGTTATAGGATATATATGAATTTTAAATCTGTTGCAGGAATGAGGTGTTAATAAATTGGGTCTGGAGTGATGCTATTAATCTGAATGGTATTTTAAGCTGAATTAATCAATTCGTTTTTTATATGCTTCGCGCGCTATTTGTTATATCCATCACAGTGTTTTATTTTTCCGTGAAACTTAGCGTTCTGTTTTGTTTCCTTATGTTGCTTTTTACTTTCTGTTCCTATAAATTGCCAAACTAACCACTTCGAATAAAACAATGGAAATCCATGCATAAGGATGTCTCAGTTAAGATCGCAATGATCTTATTAACTGCTACCGTAGCGTTGAGCGGTTGCACCCTTTCTCCGGGAATAAGTTTAAAAACATCAAATAAAAATACCATTAAAGAAAAAGGTATTCCTTTTGATATTAACTCTGCTGTTGATATATATCCTATAACACCGAAACTTGTCGAAACGCTGGCTTACCGGCCGGTTGTTGCAACAGTAAATAATGAACTGGATCAACATATCAGAAATTACCAATACCAGATCGGTGTTGGAGATATATTGACCATTACGGTCTGGGACCATCCCGAACTGACTACACCCGCTGGCCAGTATCGAAGCGCCGGAGAATCAGGGAGTTGGGTGAATGCGGATGGTTCAATATTCTATCCCTACATTGGCATGGTAAAAGTGGCAGGCAAGACGACAGCGCAAATTCGTAGCGACATTGCCGGCAGGCTTGCACAGTTCATTCAGTCGCCTCAGGTTGATGTCAATGTTGCTGCGTTCCGCTCGCAGAAGGTCTATGTCACCGGCGAAGTCGTTAAATCCGGCCAATTGCCTGTGACAAATGTCCCGATGACCGTGATGGATGCCGTCAATCTGGCAGGGGGATTAGCTGAAAAGGCAGACTGGAATAATGTTGTCTTGTCCCATGCTGGCGGGAAAGAGCAGATTTCCTTGCAGGCATTAATGAAAAACGGCGACATGCGCCAGAACCGTCTGCTTAATGACGGCGATATTTTGTATATCCCGCGAAATGACGAGCTGAAAATTTTTGTCATGGGCGAAGTGAAGAAGCCCACCACGTTGCGTATGGATCGCAGTGGCATGACCCTGACCGAAGCGCTGTCTAACGCCGAAGGTGTCGATCAGCTCACATCGGATGCGACGGGTATCTTTGTCATACGGACATTGAAAAACAGCGATAAAAATAAGATCGCCAATATCTACCAGTTAAATGCCAGCGATGCGACAGCCCTGGTATTGGGCACCGAATTCCAGCTTCGGCCTTACGATATTGTTTATGTGACGACAGCACCCCTCACAAAATGGAACCGCGTGATAGGCCAGTTATTGCCGACTATTACCGGTGTCCATGATATGACGGAGACTGCTCATTATTTTCGTAACTGGTAATAAAGGTGACTATGTTTAATTCCGTATTAATTGTCTGTATCGGAAATGTATGTCGCTCGCCTATTGCCGAGGCCATGCTTCAGCAATTACTTCCTGCCAAAGCAATACACTCCGCAGGTATTTCCGCGCTGGCCGGTGACGGTGCTGATGCGATGGCGAGCCGCATTTCTGAACAACATGGTTTTTCGTTGCAAAACCATAAAGCACGGCAATTAACCCGTGAGATGTGCCATGATTCTGATCTGATTCTTATTATGGAAAAGGCACATATCTCATCGGTCAGTTATTTTTTGCCAGAAGTCAGAGGCAAAACCATGTTATTAGGCTACTGGAACCAGAAAATAGACATTCCCGATCCTTATGGTAAAAGCGCTGTCGCATTTGAATATGCGTTCTCTCTTATAAAAGAATCTGTTATCGGCTGGAAGTCTGTTTTAGAACGTCAGGTGAAACATGATTGGTAAATCCGAAAGTAAATCTGGAAAACAAAACGCGTGCGATGAACTTGATTTACGAAAGATAGTGGGCTTTCTTATCGACAGGATCCGCACCATTGTGATGGTGACAGCTGCGTTTTCTTTCACTGGCCTGCTTTATGCTTTTCTCTCTACCCCCGTATATCATGCGGATGCTTTGGTTCAGGTCGAACCGGCGAACGGCAACAGCGTGATGCGCACGCTTTCTGAGTTGTTGCCCGCTGAAACGCCTGTGTCCGCGAGAGAAATCCAGTTAATCACATCGAGAACGTTGATTGGAAAAACTGTCGCCCAGCTGAATTTAGACACCCAAATTGGGTTCAACGGTTTCCCCTTTCTGGGGAATAAGTTACATCGTTTAATGTCAGCTGAAGTGCCGAAATTGCAGGTAGAAAGATTCGAGACAACGGACCGCGTGACCGGGGAAATCTACACGCTTGAAAACTTAGGGCGTAATCAATACCGCCTGACCACCCCTTCGGGTGCCGTTGCGCAAGGCAATGTCGGGGAACGTCTTACGACACCGGAATTGACTCTGCAAGTGACTCAGTTGCGATCATCGGCAGGGGATACATTCTCATTACAAAAACGGGATGTCAGTGAAGTTATCGGTGAATTGCAGAAACGCATTCAGATCCGGGATCAGGGAAAAGATACCGGCCTGCTGACCATCAATATTACCGGTTCTGACCCCGAGCAAATCAAAAATATTGTTCAAAAAGTTAGCGAAAACTATGCTGAACAGAGCATTCAAAGAAAATCAGAACAAGCAGAGAAAAGTTTAGGTTTTTTAAAAACTCAACTTCCCGTGGTCAGAGAGAAACTTGATAAGGCGGAAACAAAACTTAATTTATACCGAAGCATGAATAATTCTGTTGACCTGACGCTGGAAGCCAAGTCAATGCTTGAGAATATGGTGCAACTTGACGGGCAAATTAATCAGCTCATATTAAAAGAAACTGAAGTCTCTAAACTGTATACAAAACAACATCCGGCCTATTCTGCGTTGCGCGAGAAAATCCAGGTTCTGGAAAATGATAAAAATGCGCTGGCAAAAAAAGTGGATAAATTACCGCTGACGCAACAGGAAATACTCCGGCTCACCCGCGATGTCCAGTCAGGACAAATTGTCTATATGCAACTTATGGACAAAGAGCAGGAACTTAATATCAGTAAGGCAAGCACCATCGGCACCGTACATATCATTGATCCTGCCACTACCGCCCGTAAGCCGGTCAATCCTGGTAAATTTCTCATTATTCTCGTTTTCACATTTTTGGGTGCTGTTTCATCAGTGATATTTATACTGGCTAAAACTGCGCTGATACGCGGGGTAAATTCAGCAGAAATGCTTGAGGATATCGGATTAAATGTTTTTTCCAGCGTGCCTGTTTCGTTATGGCAACATAAAAAGCATCATACAGGGACAAAATCATCGCCGACAGGAGGATTACTTGCGCTGGAAAATCCGGCGGATTGCGCGATAGAAGCATTAAGGAACCTGCGGACATCGTTACATTTTACGATGCTCGAAGCCGGCTCCAAGGTATTGATGATTTCCGGTGCCAGCCCCGATGTGGGTAAAACATTTATCAGCTCCAATCTGGCGGCAGTGATAACCCAGGTTGGCAAAAAGGTATTATATATTGATGCGGATATGCGAAGAGGTTATTCACATATCTTATTCAATAAAATGAATGAGTTCGGATTGTCCGATATTCTCGCCGGGACCGTGGAGTTTTCCTCCGCAATACACAATACGGCCGTCGAAGGTCTCGATATTATCACGCGTGGGAAAATCCCACGGAATCCTTCTGAGCTTTTACTCCGAGAAGAATGCGCCGGACTTTTAGAATGGGCATCCAAAAAATATGATGTCATTATTCTGGATGTGCCGCCTATCCTTGCGGTGACGGATGCCGCCATTATAGGGAAATATGCCGGTGTCTCACTGCTTGTGGCTAAGTTTGAGATGAGCACGGTCAGGGAAATGGAGTCCAGTATTCAGATATTCGCACGGCATAATATCAGTGTCAGCGGCGTGATTTTAAACTCCGTCATCAACAGGACATCAAATTATTATAATTATGGCAAGTACGCGTATTATAAGTATGAGTCAGCAAGTAACTAACTGATTATGCAATAAAAACGGAGGCCCGAAAGCCTCCGTTTTTTATGCTGCTGACCTCGCCAAAGGCTAGTCCACGCGGCGATAGCTACGCTGCGTGTTGTTCACCTTATACAGGTAGCGACGCGATTCTGCGGACGGGTGTTTGGTTGTCAGCGTGGTATACACATCGCCCGGCGCCATGTTGTTGATGATGTTAAACGCCTGCGTTTTATTGCCGGAGAATACGCGCAACACGCTGCCTGCGCCGCCGTTATAGGCGGTAATGACGGCATAACGACGCGATGTCGGGTTGCTGATATTTCCCAGATAGACGTTTTGCAGCATCGCCAGATAGGCGGTACCGGTATTGATATTATTCTGCGGATCAAACAGATAGCTGCGGCTTGGTTTGCCCCATTTCCCTTCAGATTTGAAGACGTCTGCCCCGGCGGAATGCTGCACGACCTGCATCAGTCCCAGGGCATCGGCGTTACTCACCGCATACGGGTTAAAGGCCGATTCCGTTTGCATGATCGCCAGGATCAGCGACTGATCGACGCCATATTTAGCAGACGCTTCACGGATCATCGGCAGGTATTTATGCGCACGCTGATTCAGGTGGTTTGGCACCATCTGAATGGTGACGGAATAAATCACATGCAGACCGGACTGGCGGCGCATCAGCTTATTCTGGATCAGATAATCCGCAAAGCTGGCGGCGCGGCCTTCCCAGCGGATCGGCTGTCCGGTGTTATCAAGAACCTGACCATATAACATCGGCTCGCGGCTGATCTGAATATCATTGGCGTCCGAATAGAGGTCAACGTTGCCCGGATCATCGCCGACCAGCAAGGTACTGATGATCGCCTGACGCAGGCTGGCGGCCGGATCGGTCCCGGAAATCGTTTCAAGGGTGATGGTACCCGCATCAAAGTTGATGTGGCTGCGGGTGTAATATTGATCGCTGTATTTCACATAGTCTTTCGGACCGGCGATCAGCACTTCATTCATGCCCCAGATGTTTTCGATGTTATGGGCGAACTGCCCCATCAAAATATCGAATCCATTGGTGTCTTTAACATAAGCTTCGTTGAACTGGTCTTTCTTGCTGCCGGAGCAGGAGATCAACATCGGTGCGATAACCAGCAAAGCTAAAATTTTCTTCATCTTGAAACCATTTCTGGTGAAAGAAGCAGATCCCCGAAAAAATCTGCCTAAGCTATTAATGATAAAGCTTTATTGAGTCAGCGTTATTGGGATGGCGGGGTATAGCCTTCGATATGCACATCCTGGCCTTCAAACAGAAAATTCACCATTTCCTGCTCCAGCAATTTGCGGTCATCCGGGTTCATCATGCTGAGTTTCTTTTCGTTGATCAGCATGGTTTGTTTAGCCATCCATTGTGACCAGGCTTCTTTCGAGATTTCGTTGAAAATGCGTTTACCAATCTCGCCAGGGTAAAGCTGGAAATCCTGCCCTTCGGCGTCGCGCTTAAGAAAAGTGCAAAAAATCGTTCTGCTCATACTGATTCCTTATCGATCATTCTTTTGGGGCGGTTTTATTTGCCCGGTGCCTGTTTTGCTAACTGCATCAGCAGGCGTTCTACCGGCGCGGCCAGCCCGACGGATTGTGGTTGCGCTAAGTTATACCAGAGACCCGCACCTTCATCCATGCAACCCGCCGTTGTTCGCAGATTTAACCACATCGGGACGATATCCAGATGGAAATGGCTGAAAGTGTGACGAAAAGCGGTCTGCTGCTGCAACGCATTTTGCGTAACACCGTATTTTTGCAGCCCGAGCGACAGCTCTTCCTCGGTGGTGTATTGCGGGAAGCAGAACAATCCGCCCCACAAACCGACCGGTGGACGCTGCTCCAGCCAGACTTTATCTTCCTGCTGGATCATCAGCATAAAGGCGGTTTTTTCCGGCAGGGTTTTCTTCGGTTTTTTGCCGGGGTATTTTGCCCAGCTATGCTGTGCGTAAGCTTCACAGCCGGATTTTACCGGGCACAGTTCGCATTTGGGTTTGCTGCGCGTACAGACCATCGCGCCCAGATCCATCATCGCCTGATTAAACTGTGCCACGCCTTCTGCGGGCGTCACCTCTTCGCTGATGGCCCACAGCCTGTTTTCAGTTTTCTTCTCACCCGGCCAGCCATCAACGGCATAACAGCGGGCCAGCACGCGTTTCACATTGCCGTCTAAAATAGGGTAGTGCTGATTGAGTGCCAGCGACAAAACCGCACCCGCCGTCGAACGGCCAATGCCCGGCAGGGCGAGGATCTGATCAAAGGTGGTCGGAAACACGCCGCCGTGCTCGCTGGCAATCACCTGCGCCGCTTTATGCAGATTGCGCGCGCGGGCGTAATAGCCGAGGCCGGTCCACAGATGAAGAACTTCATCGAGCGGAGCCGCCGCGAGGTCGGACACCGTCGGGAAGCGTTGCATAAAACGTTCAAAATACGGGATAACAGTCGCTACCTGCGTTTGCTGCAACATCACTTCCGAAAGCCAGACTTTATAAGGTGTTTTCGCGATTTGCCACGGCAGTGTTTTACGGCCATAGCGTTGATACCAGTCGAGTACCAGCGGTGAAAAACGTTTTGCTTCCATAAAACCAGGGGCTTCCAACATGGGTAAATGACAGTCCGGCAGGGTTAAGAGACGGGGCTGATCACATCACAGTTGCCGTCTGGCTGTAAACCGGAACTTTCCGCACTGTATTGACCGATTTCCTGCCCGCAAGCCTTGCTAATCGGGAGTAAGTTTGGATAATGCGCCTTTCCTTATATTTAGTGACCAAAGCACAGGCATCCGCGCGCGGGTACCGCGTCTTGCCAATCGGAGTGGAAACACCATGAAAAACGACGTCATTTCACCGGAGTTCGACGAGAACGGTCGCGCGATGCGCCGTATTCGCAGTTTTGTCCGCCGTCAGGGCCGTCTGACGAAAGGTCAGCAATTTGCGCTGGACAACTTCTGGCCGGTGATGGGCGTGGAGTTTCAGGCTGAAACCCTGAACATTGATGCCTTGTTTGGTCGCTCAGCGCCTGTGGTGCTGGAAATCGGTTTCGGGATGGGCACATCGCTGGTCACCATGGCGAAGCAGAACCCGGAGCAAAACTTTATCGGGATTGAAGTCCACTCGCCGGGCGTCGGTGCCTGTCTGGCGACGGCGCACGAAGAGGGCGTCAGCAACCTGCGCGTGATGTGTCACGATGCGGTCGAAGTGCTGGAAAAAATGATCCCGGATGGCTCGCTCGATATGGTGCAGCTATTCTTTCCTGACCCGTGGCACAAAGCGCGTCATAATAAGCGCCGCATCGTGCAGCCGGAATTCGTAGAGAAGCTGCGCAAAAAACTGAAAGTGGGCGGTGTTTTCCACATGGCGACCGACTGGGAGCCGTATGCAGAGCACATGCTGGAAGTGATGACCTGTTTAGAAAGCTGGGCGAATCTGTCGCAGGAAGGCAATTATGTTCCGCGTCCTGAATCCCGCCCGGTGACCAAGTTCGAAATGCGTGGCCAGCGTTTAGGCCACGGCGTATGGGATCTGATGTTTGAGAGGAAGCAATAATGGCTACAAATCGCAGTCGTCGTTTACGTAAGAAGTTACACATTGCCGAGTTCCAGGAACTGGGCTTCTCTGTAAAATGGCGTTTCCCGGAAGGTACCGCGGTCGAAACCATTGACGAATCACTGGATAAATTCATTGACGGTGTGATCGAGCCAAACAAACTGGCCTTCGACGGCAGTGGCTATCTGCAATGGGAAGGTCTGGTTTGCCGTCAGGACATCGGTCACTGCACTGATGAACAGCGCGCGCAGGTCAAAAAATGGTTGGAAGACCAGAAAATGGAAGACGTGGAAGTTTCAGAGTTGTTCGATATCTGGTGGGATTGATTTCACCGGTCAGATAAATTCTGAATCTTTTAAAGGTGCCTTTCCGGCACCTTTGTTACATCTGGAGGCAGGACGTTGGGCACCGAACTTGATAACAGTTTGCTGGAAGATATTCTGGCGCAGGTCAGGCCGCTGATTGGCCGCGGCAAGGTTGCCGATTACATTCCTGCGCTGGCGGAAGTCAGCCCCGATCATTTAGGGATTGCCGTGTGTACCACGAAAGGGGAGATCTTTCGTGCCGGTGATGCCGACATGCGTTTCTCGATCCAGTCGATCTCCAAAGTGCTCAGCCTGACGCTGGCACTGACCCGTTATCAGGAAAGCGAAATCTGGCAGCGCGTCGGCAAAGAGCCGTCCGGCCAGCCGTTCAATTCACTGGTTCAGCTTGAGCTTGAGCAGGGAAAACCGCGTAACCCGTTCATCAATCCGGGCGCGCTGGTGGTCTGCGATATGCTGCAAACCCGGCTCTCGGCACCGAAACAGAGAATGCTGGAAGTGGTGCGTCAGCTGGCCGGATCGGCAGATCTCAACTACGATCGGCACGTTGCCCGTTCAGAGTTCGACCATTCTGACCGCAATGCGGCGATTGCCTATCTGATGAAGTCTTTCGGAAATTTCGACAACGACGTCATCACCGTTTTGCATACTTATTTCCACTACTGTGCACTGCGGATGAGTTGTGAAGAACTGGCGCGGACGTTTGTTTATCTTGCCAACAAAGGCCATCCGCTCGGCAGCGAGACACCGCTCATCGATGCCCGTCAGGCCCGGCAGATTAATGCGATGATGGTGACCAGCGGCATGTACGACGGCGCCGGTGAATTCGCTTACCGCGTCGGGATGCCGGGTAAATCTGGCGTCGGTGGCGGTATCATTGCCGTGGTACCGGGCGAGATGTGTATCGCGGTATGGTCGCCGGAACTCGATGCGGCAGGGAACTCTTTGGCAGGTATTGCTGCCTTAGAATTGCTGGCGCAACGTATTGGCCGTTCAATTTTTTAAGTTTGCTGTCTTAAGGGAGAGTACATGTTAGTGAAAACTGGAGTGGTAAAAACCGGACTGGCCGCGCTGCTGGCGCTGACCGCATGGAGTGCGCAGGCTGATTACCAGTGCGGCGTAAACCCGAAGGATGACGTGATCATCAAACCGCAGACCGTGCAGGTGGTGGGGAACAGCGGTGATTTACTGATTACGCCCAACGGCAACGTCACCCTCAACGGTAAAGACATGACCCTGAGCGCCAAACAGCGTCAGGAAGCGATCGATTATCAGGCCGGTTTGCGCCGCGATCTGCCGTGGATTGATCAGGGCGCGACGGCGCATCTCGAAAAAGGCCGCGTGGCGGTTGACCGTGTCATTGTCGAAAAACTCGGCAGCGACAGCAACGTGCGTAACCGCCTGGTCACGCTCGACAAGCAACTGAAGCAACAGATGAACCTGATCATTGAGCACCGCGCCGACGGTCTGACCTTCCACCATAAAGCGGTGGATCAGGTTAAACAGAACGGTCAGAAGCTGATGGAACAAACCATGGGCGGCGTGATGCAGGACAGCATCAACGAGATGGGCCTCAAACAAGCTGCCAGCGGCGGTAACCCGTTACAGGCGATGATGGGCAATCTGGGCGGTCTGCAACAGGCGGTTCAGGAAGAGTGGAACAGGCAGGAAAAAGAGTTCAAAGCCTTTGGCGATGACGTCTGCAAGCGCGTGACCGCGCTGGATACCCAACACAAAGCGTTACTGGCGGATTTGAAACAGTAACCGCTAAATGACAGAAACAAAAAAACCGCGATTACGCGGTTTTTTTTTTGCCCCTAAACCTTACTCTGCCAAAAAAAGCTCCAGCAGCGAATTCAGGAACAGTTTACCTTTACCGGTGATCTGCCAGTGCGTCCCGGTTTCCAGCAGATAGTCTTTGGCGATGGCTTGGTCAAGCTGCGCTCGGATCACGCTTTCATCCAGTCCGGTATACAAACCAAACTCTTCGCGCGGGGCTGCTTCCAGCAGGCGGAAACGGTTCATGAAGAACTCAAACGGCAAATCTTCGGTTTCGACCGGATGCTGTTTATCCATGTAGCGCCCCTGCATATAACCGCGCGGATGTTTGGTTTTGACGGTGCGCAGGATTTGCCCGTCGGGCTGCGTCAGTTTGCCGTGCGCGCCACAACCGATGCCCAGATAATCGCCGAAGCGCCAGTAGTTCAGATTGTGCTGACACTGATAACCCGGTTTGGCATACGCCGAGGTCTCGTATTGCTGATAACCGGCGGCGGTCAGCAGCTGATCGCCTTGCTCGAAAATATCCCACAGCGCGTCGTCGTCCGGCAAGGTTGGCGGACGCGAGGCGTACAGGGTATTTGGCTCGATGGTCAGCTGATACCACGATAAGTGCGGCGGATTCAGCGCGATGGCCTGACGCAAATCGTCCAGTGCTTCTTCCAGTGTCTGATCCGGCAAACCATGCATCAGATCCAGATTGAAGCTGCGCAGGTTCAGGCCGGTGGCCAGATGCGCCGCGCGCTTTGCTTCTTCCGGGCCGTGAATGCGTCCCAGACGCTCCAGTTTCTGTGCATCGAAACTTTGCACGCCAATGGAGATACGGTTCACACCGGCACGCTGATAGCCGCTGAAGCGGTCTGCTTCGACGGTACCGGGGTTGGCTTCCATGGTGATTTCAGCGTCAGCATCAAGCGGCAAACGTGCACGGACCCCGTCGAGCAGGGTTTGCATCGCTTCACTGCTCAGCAGGCTGGGGGTTCCGCCGCCGATAAAAATCGTCCCCACGCTGCGTCCGCCCGCCAGATGCAAATCGGCATCCAGATCGGCCAGCAGATGCGCGACATAATCGTCATGCGGCACTTCACCCTTTAACGCGTGCGAGTTGAAATCGCAGTAGGGGCATTTTTGCACGCACCACGGAATATGAATGTAGAGACTCAGCGGCGGCAACTTACGCATTGTTCTGTGCAGCCTCTTTCATCGCGGCCAGCAACAATTTCAGCGCCAGTCCACGGTGAGATACCGCGCTTTTTTCTTCGCGGGTCAGTTCTGCGGCGGTTTTGCCCAGTTGCGGGACGTAGAAAATCGGGTCATAACCGAAGCCGCCTTCACCTGCTTCGGCAAAGGTGATTTCGCCTGCCCAAGTGCCGTGGCAAACCAGCGGGGTCGGATCTTCCGCATGGCGCATATACACCAGCACACAATGAAATTGCGCGCCGCGTTGTCCCTGAGGCACGTCTTTCAGTGCGACCAGCAGCTTATCAAGATTTTCCTGATCAGAGGCGTCAGCACCGGCGTAGCGTGCAGAATAAATCCCCGGTGCACCCCCGAGAAAATCGACGGCCAGACCGGAATCATCGGCAATGGCGGGCAAACCAGTCACGGCTGCCGCATGGCGGGCTTTCAGGATGGCGTTCTCAATGAACGTCAGCCCGGTTTCTTCGGCGGATTCTACGCCGAGTTCAGTTTGTGCGACCACATCCAGCCCGAAACCGGCCAGAAGATGTGCGAGCTCACGCACTTTACCGGCATTGCCGGTAGCTAATACGACTTTCTGCATGGGAGAGTCCTGACTTAAACGTTATTCAGCGAGCAGTACCGCGACCTCAGTCGGGATATTTTGCGGATGGGTAATGCGGACTTGTTTATGGCGGCCCAGCTCGCCCTTTTCAATGCTGACC
Organism: Rahnella victoriana; assembly: GCF_004330295.1. GTDB lineage: Bacteria > Pseudomonadota > Gammaproteobacteria > Enterobacterales > Enterobacteriaceae > Rahnella > Rahnella victoriana. The sequence goes on along the minus strand of NZ_SJOJ01000024.1, from coordinate 71,701 downwards.
TGACTTTTGGCGACTTTAAACTGTTTTGCGAGAAATTTCACCAGATGCGTGTTCGCCTGACCGTCCACCGGCGGGGCAGTGATGGCGACTTTCAGTTCGTCGCCATGCAAACCCACCAGGCTGTCGCGGCTGGCTTTGGGCTGGATCACCAGCCGCAAAACCAGCGTATCGCCGTGCCAGAACGCCGGGGTTAAAGCTGATACCACAACGCACCCAGCAGATCCATGCCGAGATAATTCAGCATATACAGGATAAGAATGACCACCATCGCCGAGAAATCAATACCGCCCATGGCCGGAAGAATGCGGCGGATTGGCGCCATCAGTGGCTCGGTCAGTTGCATCAGCAGGTAATCCATCGGGCCGCGGCCCTGGCTCACCCAGCTCATCAGGGAACGGATAATCACCAGCCAGAACACCAGATAACCGGCGGCTTTCACCAGCCCGATCAGGCCAATCAGCAGACTGCTCAGGCCGATAAACAGTGCGCCGCTCTGGATAAGCAACAGCAGCGGGAATTTAATCGTGCAGAGGATAAACGCCAGCAACAAACTCGCGCTGTCAATGGGCCCCAGTGGCGGAATAATCCGGCGCAGCGGTCCGATCACCGGCTGCGTGATTTTCACCACAAATTGTGAGAACGGGTTATAAAAATCTGTACGTGCCCACTGCATCCAGATGCGCAGCAGCAGAACCATCACGTAGAGATCAATGAGGGTTTTAACCAGAAAAGTCAGCGTTAACATTTGTTACCTTTAATATTTTTAATTAGAACAGTTTTTCCATTTCCTGCGCGCGGGTAATGGCGGCCTGCATGGCGCCGGAGACAATCTCCGGTAATTTATGGTCGGTGAAAAACTTCAGTGCTTCAAAGGTTGTGCCGCCTTTGGACGTCACATTCTCACGAAGTTGTGACAATGGCGTGTCCGGGCTGGCGGCAACCAGGGCGCTGGCCCCGCTGGCGGCTTGTTCAATCAGCATCCGTGCGGTTTCTGCGCTGAAACCCAGACGCTGCGCTTCAGCCTGCATCGCTTCCATAAACAGGAAGAAATACGCCGGTGCGCTGCCTGCGGCGGCGATCACATGGTTAATGCCTTCTTCACTCTCAACCCAGCAGATTTTACCTACCGCGCTCATCAGTTCACCGCTGTAATCGCGATCTGCCTGCGATACCTGAGCAGGCGCAAACAACCCGCTCATGCCTTGTCCGACAAGGGACGGCGTGTTCGGCATAATGCGGACGATGTTCAGATTATCGCCCAGCAGTTCGCAGAAACGGGCGACGCTGACGCCTGCGGCAATCGACAGTACCAGCTTGCGGCCAAAATCCACGTCTTTTTGCAGTGCTTTACATACATCCGCCATCATCTGCGGTTTTACGGATAAAACCACCACATCGGCGTCTTTCGCACAGCCGCTGTTATCGCTGCTGCTGTGTACACCGTATTTTTCAGCCAGCGCATCACGATGCGTGGTGGAAGGGGCACAAACGCTGATCAGATTTGCCGGATAGCCGCTTTCGACCAGACCGGAAACGATAGCGCCCGCCATGTTACCGGCGCCGATAAAACAAATTTTGCGGTGTTGCATGGATGCTCCTTGCTTAAATGGGGGCTGAACTGAGCCACTCAAGAGTAAAGCAGTAAACCGGATAAAAAGGGTTACTGTTTTGCGCTGTAATCACGGGCGCCGAAAATGGCGGTGCCGATACGAACCAGGGTACTGCCTGCGGCAATGGCGGCGGGCATGTCGTCGGTCATGCCCATCGACAGCGTATCCGCCTGCGGACAAATACCTTGCAATGCTTTCAGCGCATCACGCATCTGACTGAATACGTCGAGCTGGCGCGGGTAATCTGTCTCCACGGCCGGGATCGCCATCAGACCACGCAGCGTCAGGTTTGGCATCGCCATAATGTGCGTAGCCAGTTCGGCGACCTCGCCCACGGCAATACCGGATTTGCTGGCTTCATCGCTGATATTGACCTGAATCAGCACCTGCAACGGCGCTAAACCGGCCGGGCGCTGCTCATTCAGTCGCTGGGCGATTTTCAGGCGGTCGAGGGTATGGCACCAGTCAAAATTTTCCGCCACCAGACGGCTTTTATTCGATTGCAGCGGCCCGATGAAATGCCAGGTCAGCGCAGGCTGATGCCCGGCAAAGTGAGCAATCTTATCGACGCCTTCCTGAACATAGTTTTCGCCAAACGCCAGTTGCCCGGCGGCGATAGCTTCTTCGATCGCGCTCGCAGGTTTTGTTTTGCTGACTGCAAGCAACGTAATTTCTTCTGAAGGCCTGCCGCAACGCTGTGCAGCGGCTGCGATTTTCTCGCGGACATTCTGTAAGTTCTGTGCAATAGCGTTTTGCTGACTAAGGCTCATAAGGACTCAGGAGGATTTCAACATGGATATTGATGGATTCGTGGGGCGTAGTGTAAAGCAAAATGCCTCTGATCTGCACCTTTGTACCGGCTATCCGCCAATGTTACGCATTGACGGCGAACTTTGCCGCTGCGATGACCTGCCGGTGGTGAAAGCTTCGCAGATGCAAACACTGAGTTGTTTGTGGCTGGATGCTGCGCAGCGGGAGGCATTACAGCAGTCCGGGCAGGTCGATAAAGCCCTGACGTTCGGCGACGGCGTGCGGATGCGGCTGAACGTCTTTCAGCAACTGCACGGGTTGTCGGCGGCGCTCAGGCCGGTCCCCGCCAGCTGTCCGGCGCTGGAGAGTCTGCTGGCACCGGATTGCCTGCAGCAAATCATCATGCAGGACGACGGGCTGATTCTGGTCACCGGCGCGACAGGCAGCGGAAAATCCACCACGCTGGCGGCGCTCATCGATCATCTCAACCGGCATACGGCGCGGCATATTATTACGCTGGAAGATCCGATTGAGCTGATTCATCTCAGCCGCAAGTGCCTGATCCAGCAGCGGGAACTCGGTCTGCATACCCGTTCGTTTGGCGAGGCAGTACGCGGTGCCTTGCGCGAGGATCCGGATGTCTTATTGCTGGGGGAATTACGCGATACCGAAAGCATCCGGCTGGCGCTGACGGCGGCGGAAACCGGCCATCTGGTGCTGGCGACGCTGCATACCCGCAATGCCACGCAGGCGATTGACCGGCTTGTGGATGTGTTTCCGGCAGAAGAGAAGGCGTTTGTCCGCGCGCAACTGGCGGGCAGCCTGCGTGCGGTGGTGGCGCAAAAACTGGCCGTGACGCAAACAAAGGAGGGCAAAAAAGCGGGCAGGGTGGCGCTGTTTGAAGTGCTGACGTCCACGCCTGCGGTGTGCAATTTGATTCGCGAAGGCAAGACACATCAGCTGGCGGATATCCTGCAAACCGGCACGCAGGCTGGAATGCAGACGTTTGCCCAAAGCCGCCAGCAGCGGCAAAACGCCGGATTACTGGCCGCCGATCAGGACTGACTCCATTGTTTCTCAAACCAGCTTTCCAGAATAATGACGGCGGAGGCGGCATCGACGCTGCCTTTGTCCAGAGCACGGAAACCGCCGCGATCGAACAAATCCGCACGCGCTTCAACGGTGCTCAGACGCTCGTCGTGCAGTTCAACCTGAACGCCGAACCGGCCATGCAGACGGTTGGCAAACTTGCGGGCGCGGGCGGTCAGTGGTTGCTCGGTGCCGTCCATGTTCAGCGGCAGGCCGACGACCACCAGATCCGGTTGCCACTCTTTCAGCAATTTTTCGATCTTCTGCCAGTCCGGCGTGCCGTCCTGCGCTTTGAAAGAGGTCAGCGGGCGGGCGGTGCCGGTCACTTCCTGACCGATGGCCAGACCGATACTTTTGGTGCCGAAATCAAACGCGAAAACCGTGCGGTTAGCCATTATGCGTGCCCTGCGTGGGTGGCGAGCTGTCCGACGTCAATGCCGATCATTTTCGCCGCTTCGCGCCAGCGGTCAGCAACCGGGGTGCGGAACAAAATGTCGCTGCTGGCTTCAATGGTCAGCCAGGCATTTTCCAGCAACTCTTTTTCCAGCTGGCCCTGTTCCCATGCGGCGTAACCCAGCGCCACCAGCACATCTTTCGGCTGGTCTGGCGTACCCAGTGTTTCCAGCACGTCTTTGGAAGTGGTGATCATGGTGCAGTCGGAAATACGAATGCTGGAACCAAAACCTTCGCGCGGTGTATGCAGGATAAAACCGCGATCGTCAGCCAGCGGGCCGCCGGAAAATACCGGGCGATCGAGACGAATGTTCAGGTCACGGGGTTCGGGTGTGATATCCAGTTTGTCGAGCACGCTTTCAACCGTGAAATCGTCGACCAGCTTGTTAATCACCAGACCCATTGCGCCGTCTTCATTATGTTCGCAGATGTACACGACTGAACGTTTGAACTGGGGTTCATCCAGTCCGGGCATCGCAATAAGAAAGTGATGTTGTAGATTCATGGTATGTAGGATGTTTAACCTCAGGAAATAAACATGGCGTAATAAAAATATTACGCCATTTCAACACAGTTAGCGGGCAGAAAGACGCTTTTCAATGGCATCCATCAGCATGCCGGTAATGGAAATCGGGAAGGCGGCTTCGATTTCACGGGCACAGGTCGGGCTGGTGACGTTAATTTCCGTCAGGCGATCGCCGATGATGTCCAGACCGACAAAAATCAGGCCTTTCTGTTTGAGGACAGGTGCCACGGTGCGGGCAATCGCCCAGTCGCTTTCGCTCAGCGGACGCGCTTCGCCCCGGCCACCGGCGGCCAGATTACCACGGGTTTCGCCCTGTGCCGGAATACGTGCCAGACAGTAAGGCACCGGCTCGCCATCGACCACCAGAACGCGCTTGTCGCCGTCCTTGATGGCCGGCAGGTAGTTTTGCGCCATGCAGAAACGGCTGCCATGTTCGGTCAGGGTTTCAATCACCACGGAGACGTTGGCATCTTCCGGTTTCAGACGGAAGATGGACGCGCCGCCCATGCCATCAAGTGGCTTGAGGATCACGTCAGTATGTTCTTTATGGAACGCTTTCAGCTGCGCGGCATTGCGGGTCACCAGCGTATCCGGCGTCAGTTCCGGGAACCACGCGGTGAACAGCTTTTCGTTACAGTCGCGCAGGCTCTGCGGTTTGTTGACGATCAGCGTGCCTTTTTCTTCGGCGCGTTCGAGGATATAGGTGGCATAAATGAATTCGGTATCGAACGGCGGATCCTTACGCATCAGGATCACATCCAGTTCCTGCAGGGCGATATCCTGCTCAGTGCCGAACTCATACCAGCCGTCGTAATCCTGCTTCACGCTGAGTTTTTTGGTGGTCGCACGGCCTTCGCCGCCACGCAGATACAGGGAATTCATTTCCATGTAATGCAGTTCATAACCGCGACTCTGCGCTTCCAGCAACATAGCGAAACTGGTGTCTTTTTTGATGTTGATGGAAGAGATCGGGTCCATCACGATGCCAAGCTTGATCATTTAGTTTCCTCTTAACCCAGATCGCCGAAACGGACCTGTAAGGCCGTTATCGCGGTGAGTGCTGTGGTTTCTGTACGCAGAACACGGGGTCCCAGCAGGATATCAGTAAATCCGTAGCCGGAGGTCATTGCAATTTCATCGGCGGATAAACCGCCTTCCGGGCCGATCAGCAGGCGAACATGGCTCACCGGCAACGGCAGGGTATTAATACTGTGGCTGGCGCGCGGATGCAGATTCAGCTTCAGGCTGTCATCCTGTTCGGCGCACCAGGCTTCGAGGGGCATCGCCGGGCGAATGTCCGGGATACGGTTACGGCCACATTGTTCACAGGCGGCAATGGCGATTTTCTGCCACTGCTGCAATTTCTTCTCCAGACGTTCGCCGTCCAGCTTCACGCCGCAACGCTCAGAGAACAGCGGTGTAATGGTGTTCACGCCCAGCTCGATGGATTTCTGAATAGTGAATTCCATCTTCTCGCCGCGTGAAATCACCTGGCCGAGATGCAGATTCAGCGGAGATTCGTTGTCTGACAGCACGCCCTCGCTCAGGCTGACGCGCACGCTTTTCTTATCAACCTGGGTGATGCTGGCGTCGAAAACCTGATTGCTGCCGTCAAACAGCTGGATCGTCTGACCGGGTTGCATACGCAAAACGCGTCCGACATGGTTCGCGGCATCTTCGCTCAGCGCGATGTCGCTGTGCGCGGTCAGGGGTTCGGGATGATAAATGCGGGGAATGCGCATGTGAGGCTGCTGTCCTTAAACGGTTGAAGTGGGCTATTTTGGCAACTGTTGCCAGCCCTGTCGCTGACTATTGTGCCCTATAGTAGGTTAGCTTTTTCTCTGCGCGCAAGCCTGCTGAACATACGGGTTATGATTCCCCTGCACATTCGCGATGCGGTTATCGCGTTCACACTCCCAGGCCGTCACCGGATACTGACGATCCCATGCGGCGAACAGCTGTGTCTGCTGGCGTGACAGGTTCAGTTTGTACTGGTCGCGCATGTAGAAGTAGGTGCGGGCGATAGCGCCGCGGGCGCGGGCCGGTGGCTCAGCGGCTTTGGCCTTGAAGTCGATTTTCATCTCGCAACGGCCATACTGGCCTTCGCCGCCATTCCACTGGCTGTACATGAAGTTGTTGCGGTCGCCGTTCACTTCACCGATGGCCGGTTCAAGGTTATGCAGGTCAGTTTCTATCTGACGGTAGTCGGCGCTTTTTGCGCAGTTTTTACGTCCGCCATCCTGCCAGCATTGCATCTGATGGCCAAACTGCCACGCAGGGACCACGTGTTCCCACTCAATCCGGCTGGCGCGCTGTTCGCTTTTGCGCACCGCGTAGCCGCAGGATTGCAGATCCGGCGTGCCTTTTTTTCCCTGCCAGCTGATCTGGCAGCCGCAGTAAAATGTCGGCGCGCCCTGATTGATTTTCACGGCAGCAGCTTTGGCCTGACTGAAGTTATTGATGGCGTGACCGGTCTGACTGAAGGCGCTCAGCGGCGCCAGCGCACCGATAAACAGAAAAGATAAGAACGTTTTACGAAACATGTTTCCGAATAATCCCTGTGTAAAAGGGCGGAAGGGTAACGGATGGCGCGCGGTGTGACAATCAGACATTGCTGCGATTGAGTGATTGATTTTTCAGCCGTTAGAGGTGCCGTTAGCGTTAAAACGTAACAGTTCGCCGCAATGACGGCAGCGGTATTCCGACTCTTTGCGCATCACTTTATTGTGGCGTCGCACGGTCAGCTGATGATCGCGACAGGCACATAAATAGGGATAGGTTTTGCTTTGCACGGAGGCGACTTCGAACTTGTGCGTTCTGCTGGCGGAAACCCCCAGCACATGTTCCATCATCCAGCGCCACTCTTTGCCGTGCGGTGCAGGTGCGCGACCAAAGCGGCGATAGACCAGTAAATGCGCCAGTTCGTGCGGCACGACTTCATCGATAAAAGGCTGTTGATTTTCCAGCAGCAACACAGGATTCAGGCGGATTTGCCAGTGTTGCAGGTACGCACTGCCCGCGCTGGTGCCGCGTTGCTGGTAGGTGATTTCCGGCTCCAGATAATCGGTGCCAAAAAACTGGTTTGCCATCTGGAGTTTTTCCCGCAGGCAGCGCATAACGGCTTGTTGCAGGGCAATGGGGAGGCGTGAGGTTTTCATCTGGCGAAGGATAAATCTGGCGGGAGAGAGATGCAATACGGAATTCCTCCCCTTTGCAGGGGAGGAACGGCAGACTTATTTATTGCTAACTTATTTACCGATGTCGCGCAGGGCTTCGCCTTTCATCAGGTTGCGTTCGATGTGTTCCAGAGAGACGTTTTTGGTCTCAGGGATCAACGCAATGGTGATGAAGATGAACACCACGTTCAGCGCCGCGTACACCCAGAAGGTGTTGGCGTTGCCGAGGCTGTCGAGCATGGTCAGGAAGGTCGCGCCGACAATCATGTTGGCGATCCAGTTGGTTGCGGTAGACACGGTGATACCAAAATCGCGGCCTTTCAGCGGCTGAATTTCAGAACACAGTACCCAGATCAGCGGACCGGCACTCATGGCAAAACCGACGATGAACATCAGCAGCATGGCGATAGAGAAGTATTTCGCCGCATCAGATTCCACGCCGATATGCAGCATCGTACCCAGCACACCCATGCCGACGGCCATCACCAGAAAGCCCAGTTTCAGCGTCGGTTTACGGCCCCAGCGGTCAACCAGACCGATGGCAATGAAGGTCGCCAGAACGTTGACCAGACCGACGATAACCGTGCCCCACATCTGCTGAGAGGTGCTGGCGAACCCGGCAATGCCGAAGATTTTAGGTGCGTAATACATGATCACGTTCATCCCGGTGAACTGCTGCATCACCTGCAACAGAATGCCGAGGTAAACCGCACGACGGAAGTTCTTGTTGTTGGTGAACAAGCCCCAGCCGCTTTGTTTTACTTTCAGGCTTTCACGGATTTCATCCAGCTCGCGTTTAGCCTGTTCGCTGGAATCACGCAGTTTTTCCAGTACGCGGCGCGCTTTACCGTCGTCACCACGCGCGGCCAGCCAGCGCGGGCTGTCCGGCAGGAAGAACACGCCGACCAGCAGCAGCAAGGCCGGGATGGTGATGATACCCAGCATCCAGCGCCATGCACCGGTGTAGCTGAAGGCCGTATCAGACAGATACGCCGCCAGAATACCGATGGTGATCATCAGCTGGTACATGGAAATCATACTGCCGCGGATTTTCTCCGGTGCGATTTCGGAGAGGTAAATAGGCGCCGTGTATGACGCGATACCGACTGCCAGACCCAGCAGCACGCGGGCGACAATCAGGATTTCGGCGTTAGGGGCGAAGGCGGAACACAGGGAGCCGACAACGAACAGGATCGCGCCGATCATCAGACTGAATTTACGTCCGAGACGGAAGTTCAGCCAGCCGCTGCCCACTGCACCGACGGCGGCACCAAACATCATCGAGCTGACCACCCATTCCTGCTGGTGGTTGGTGATCTGGAAATCATGGCTGATAAAGGGCAGGGCACCCGCGATGACACCGATATCCAGGCCGAACAGCAGTCCGGCAAGTGCAGCGAGAAAACAGACAAAGAAAGTGACGCTTTTATTCGAGCGTTTTCCTTTGGTCGAAGTTGAGTTGTTCATCCGGTCTCCAAAATAGTGCAATCGTTTTGAGTTGTAATAATGCTTAGGCTGTTATGTTATTAACCCTGTACACAGCTTAACGTGAACCCGGTCACAGTGTTGTAATCGTTTACACTAATAGGTGTGATTGGGTGTCTTGTTTTTGAAGGGTTTCAAACGGATAGCGTAACAGGAAGGGGATGTGCCTGAGAGTAATAGCCTGAAAATTGATTTATATCAATCAATACTGTGTATCAAACTTTTACACATACAAATAATCACTTAATTTATAACAAGTTATTATCTGTAACCGTTTTCATTCAGGCCGTTATCTGACAGGGAAATTTTCCACTTCCTGCTTCTGAGTGTAATCGTTGAAATACTCGATTCGGACATTTTCAGAGGAAACTGAAGCCGGTAGGGCGGATGAAAGCGTGAAAGGTTTGCCCGGATAGACGTTTTTCTTCAGCTCCTGCCACTGACAGCGGGCCTCTTTTTTATCGTTGTCACACTGGCCGATACGCTGCACCAGCAGATGAATGTTACCGGTATTGGTGATTTGTTGGCGCGAGGCATCCCAGCCCAGTCTGGCGATGGGTTTTGCAGGCGGCACCATGACTACTACGCCCCAGACAATGGTCAGGCTCAAATCGCTGCTGAAATTTTGGTCGCTGGCAGTGCTTTTGAATTCTTCCGGAGTCATTGACTGAAAATGCACGCGGTAGATTTTTTCTTCGTTGCTTTCACCAAGGCCGACGATCCTGACCGGCTGGCTGTTACCGGCAGGCAAGCCAAATTTCAGCGGTGATACCACCAGGCTGTTTTGCGCGCCTTGCGGTGCGGGTGTCTCGTTTTCTTCTGCGGTGCCCGGATTGTGAACTTCGGTGATTTTTCCCTGAATATATTGCGTCGTTTCACTTTTTGAACTGATGACCAGTGCCGCAGCATGCTGCTCATTAAGCATCACTTTCATCGGAGAAACGGTGATATTGGCAAAACACAGGGCAGGCATTGCCAGCATCAGCAACGGGAGTATTTTCATAGCTGAGACGGGTAAATTCCTTTGTGTCATATGTGTCGCCTTCGGGTGAAGTTAGTAAAGGGAGGTGGTGAAATTAAGCTTAAGTGTGCCCCGGTAATACCCGGCATTTTTACTGCTCACTGCTAAATATCCGGTACTGAGCTCGAGGGGCGCAGGGACACAGATAACGGGTTCCGGGATTCCGGGTAAATGTACCTGACGGATACGGGCCTGCTGTATTTTTGTCAGATTCATCTGGCGGGCACGGCTCACGGTTTGCAGGGTATTCGTATCAGGATTAAGCATATTGATCGTGTAATCCATGCGATCTCTTTCGTTGTTCGCATCACCACCCTGACGGACAATGGAAAAATTGATCCCCGAACGGTTACTCTGCCCGGTGAAGTCGTCGTCCAGGGTTAACATAAACGTGCTGCTGTTAGCGTTGTAACCATCATATAAACATACATCAATATTTGCGGTGCCGGTCACAGACACTTTGTTATTCCCTGTTCCGGGAAGCGGACGCATATTGAGGCTTACCAGCGGCGCGGCATTGCCAAATTCCGGTAAATAAATTTGCTGGTTATTATTGTCGGTGACATTGAGGGTAATATGGGCGTTCCAGTCTGCCAGTTTGAGGCGCGGATCCCATTGTGTAAGAGACATTTTTAACTCAGCTTTCCAGATGCCGCCAACAGGAAGTTTTTGTAATTCTGAAGAGGAAATGAAAGCACTTTCTTTTGTCTCGGAGATGCCGCTCCAAAATGCAGCCGCTGTAGATAAAAGATCGTCATAATCCCCTGATTTATGATATGCAGTGATATTGATAACCTGGGTTAAGCCGCTTTTTTGTTCTTTAAATTCTGTTGCCACCTGTGTATGCCCGTATCCATACCACTGCGGAGATGTTGCGCACTGGCCATTTGTTGGAGAACTGTTGGATACACATACCCAGGAGTTACGCCCCCATAAAGCCTGATTGCTTGTGTCGTAGCCGCCACTTTCATTCTTCCAGATGTCAATTTGCGAAGGTAAGCTGGATTTATCAAATGTTGCCGTAACCGGCGTATCACGTCCCGTGGGCTCTACCCGTTCAGCTCTTGTTGATTGCGCGGTTAACCCACTTACCATTATTAACAGGGCCACGATAAAATACGTTTTTGTCAGGTTCATGGTATTCGCCTGCCTAAAGCTGTGGAGTAAACGTCACGATCAGGTGCCCGGTATAATGCCCGGCTTGTTTGCTATTGATATCCAATGTTTTGGTGCTTAATTGCAACGGCGCCGGGACGCACAATACCGCCTGCGGGATCCCCGGAAGATGCACCGGCCGGACATGGGCGGTCTGAATATCCGGGATTACCAGATCTTCACCACGTTTCACGCTGACGTATTTGCCGTCGGGTGCCTGCATTTTCACGTAATAGTCGATACGGCCGGAATCCAGATTGACGTCGCCGTGGTCGGAATAAATAGAGAAATAGCCGCTGTTACGCTGAATCGTTCCCTGCTGTTGATCGTCAAATTTTAGCGTAAAGCTGGTACTGTTCGAGCCATAACCGTCGTATAAACACATATCCAGAGTAGCAGCGCCATTCATTTGCGTCTGATTACCACCGGTGCCTGGCAGCGGGCGCATATTAAGGTCAACCCGTGGTGCGGCTTCACCAAATTCAGGTAAGTAGATTTGCTGGTTATTATTATCCGTCGCGTTAAGTGTGATATGCGCTGTCCATCTTGCCAGGTTTTTCCCGGGCGACCATTGCCACAAGTCCAGAGCCAGCGTGCCTTCCCAGATCCCGCCGACGGGCAGTTTTTTTAACTCAGCAGAGGTAATGTAAACACTTAAAAACTGTTCGCTCCCGCTCCCCGCTGAATCAGCAGAAGTGACCTGAAATTTGCCGTTCTCACCAGCATGATAACCTTCGAGATTAATGACTGCCTGTAAACCTGTCCTTTTTTCTATGAACAGGGTCGGGATGGATGTCGTCCCTCCCGCACCCCAGTCACCCTGAGAATTTTTTGCTTCACCACTTTTACATTGTCCGGTAGAAGGCGATGTATTAGATAAGCAACGCCAGTTATTCCTCCCCCATAATGACGGGTTATCCGGGTTAAATCCCCCAGATTCATGATTCCAAATATTAAAATTTGATGGTGATGATGAAAGATCATAATTAACGCTAACACTTGTATCGCGGCCAGTGGGTTCAACCACAGCCGCGTACGCATAAGATGTTATTAAAAGCTGAGCACTTACTAAGAGCAGTGTCGAAATTATAGATGCAGAGAGTTTCATTTTATTTCCCGGCGAGTTTCAGGCAGATCAGAAGACTGAACTGTTTTGCAGAGCGTTTTCCCGACATAGCGCACCACATCACGGTTTGATTGCACGGTAACCGCACACTGATAGTTCTGATTGCCATTACGAACATACAGGTTCTTCGCTAAAGACGTCATTTCTGCGGTAAAGCCGCCATCTTCTGAGCTGCTGTAGGCATTCGCATTGAGCATGTTGCCGCCACTGAGCGGTTCGCCCGTGCTGGTAACCAGTTGTCCGACATAGGTGTAATGAGATTCCATCGTGACTTCGCGTACTTTCATTTTCCCCGGCAGCAGGAATAAGTTCTGGCTACCTGCACCCTGGGTAATGCTGGCCTGGCTGCCGGTGCTGACATCACGACTTTCGTTCACAGAGACTTTACCTTCTTCAAAACCGGTCACCGGGAACAGGGCTTTGCTGTTCTGTTTCATTTTGGTGGCACCGCCGCCCTGAACCGAAACGTCGATCAGTGCATCGTCTGCCGCATCGGGTTCTTCTTCGCTGCCTTTCACTTTCACTGCGACTGCTGCGCCCGGAGAACCCGTACCGCCCGGCCCCCAGAAGAAGCCAGATTTAGACACTGCGACGGAAGAACTGTAGCTGCCGGTGACAGCACCCTGATGGGTCTGTTGCTGGTTGTCATAGCTGTCAGAAACCGTCATTTCGCCGTCGCCATACTGACCATTAAGACGCCCGTGAACCGCGGCGTTGGCGTTATCGGTATCCGTGCCGCCGACATCAATCCCCAGCTCGCGCTCGTTATTGCTGCCCCAGTCCCAGTTCTGACTGGCGTTGTAGGTCATCTGCGCATCGCCATTCTGGCTGCCCTGATAATCCGTACTGAAGGAGGTATTGCTGCTGCGAAGCTGCGTATCTTTTGGCGTGTTGCGTGACAGGGAGAAACCCATGTAGACGCCTTTATCGTTATCACTGGCACTGCTGCTTTCACGGCGGTATCCGCCAAAGCGCGTGGTGATGGTCATCTGCTTCCAGTTGAAGCTTTTGTTCAGGCTCAGTTGCACCGTGTTGGACGTGCTCTGCGATTCGGTGTTGTTGATCATATTGTCTTCAAAGGGCTTTGAAGGATCATATGACGACGTGTCCGGCGAAAGGCTGGTGTTTTTATTGTAAGTGTAGCCCAGTGAGGCGGACCAGCCTTTGACCGGCACGGAAAGTGTGGCGTTCACCGATTCGTAACAGCCAATATCGGCGTAATCATTCTCATCGACATTGGCGCTGGTGCAACTTTTGCCGTAAGCCGCGTTGCGATATACGCTCATGGAGAAACCGTCGTTATAACTGATTTGCTCCACGTTACCTTTCGAACCGTCGGTGCCGCTGAACACATTGGCCTGCATATCCAGCACGCCGTCGATCAGTTTGCCGTTAAAACCGTGTGTCCATTGCACGCCCGCTTCACCGTAATTTTCATTATCGGTATTGGCGATACCTGCTGTCGCTGTCAGTTCGGCAAAAACCGGCAGACGCGCCCCGGCCTGCATCACCGGCTGGCGAGATGTGCTGCTTTGGTCATCGTCACTGGTGGAACTGACGACTTTGTTATCTGCCGTTTCACCTGCCTGTATAAACCACTGCAGATGCCCGTCACCGATCCCGCCCGTTTTGGTAAAAGGCTGAGTGTCGGTGCGCACGAGCTGGTTATTTTCATAAATTCGCAAGGTGACCGCATAACTGCCGCTCGGGAAGTTGCCGGTATCGAGAGTATTCGAGCCACTATTCAGATAGAAAGTGCCGAGTAACTGGTTGCCACGGTAAGCATCGACGCGGGATTTGCTGGAAAGCAAGACCACTAATGGCGAGCCTTTGCTGGCTTCTTCAAGATTCAGATAGCTCAGGGAACTGCCCGCGCGAACACCGTCGATGGCGTTCAGTGGCAGCAGCGAGAAGCTGATATTCCCGCCGAGATTGCTGGAAAGGTCGCGTGAATCCATGCGTCCGGCCTGCACGTAATGGCGCTTGCCCAGACTCTGGCGGAAATAGAGATCATCGACAGACACCGTCTGGCTGTCGCTGTCATCACTTTTGTAAGAATCCAGCGACCAGTCAAAACCGACATAACCGTTGGTCAGCACACCTAATGCGCCGGAGCCCTGTAATGACAGGCTCTGGTACTCATCTTGCGCCGCGATGTTAAGCGTTTGCTGATGAATCAGGGCATTTTCAGTTTGTGCGGTAGGGGTGTAATAAAGGGCTTTTTTCCCGGCATCTGGCACCAGCTTTTTGCTGACAAAGACGTCGGCCGCGCTGTTGTTTTCATCATAGATCAGGGCAAGGGAATCGGTTTCCAGATAACCACAGCCTTTGGCATTGGCGTTACTGCCGCAGGCCAGATTGCCGTGACGTGCCAGCGGCGCGGACAATGCTGTCAGCATCTGTTGATACTCAGGCGTACCGGCTTTCAGCGGAAGATTTAAGGCTTTCAGTACGCCTTGCGGATCTTTGAATTGCACCGTTTCCAGCGTGACGCTGGCTTCATATAATCCGGCAGACTGGCCGAGTAAATTAACATTCAGCCAGACGTTCTGACCGGAGACCAGTTCTTCAAAGCCGGGCGGAACGTCAGAGCCCGCCAAAGCAAGATTGCTGAACAAAGCAAAATGAATTGCCAGAAAGCAAAGTGAGACTTTCAGATTGGGTTTCATTATTTTCCTTTATTCAAAAATCTGGAGAGGAGAAAAGAATCGGCCTGATTAACAGGCCGATGAGGAATGACTTAGGAGGAATGAACGCTTATGGCGTTTCAGTTGCCTGAGTCAGGACAACGCTGACCACACCGCTGTAGTTACCGGAAGCAACCGGTGCCTGAGTGGTCTGGCTGACTTTCAGAGGCTGAATGATGGAACCATTTGCGGTATCGCCATTCGGGAACAGGGTAGTTGCGGCCATGGTCTGCTGAGCCTGAGTCAGGGTCAGGTCGCCATATTTCACGGTCAGTGGGATATTTGCGTTGGTCCCTACGGTATCCATTAATTGCGGAGTACCTGCCAGGTTGATGTTTACGTCTTTCTCTGCATCGTTAGAGAAGATTTTAGTCATCTGGGTAACAGGTTGCAGACCCACGCCTGGCATATAACCCATTTCCATCGTTGAAGGTAATACTTCGCCGGTGTCAGTGGTCATATCCAAAGTGGCATCAACGTTTGCAGTCACAGTAATATCTTTCTGTACAGCAGAAGCATTAATGGCGAAGCCCATGATTGCAGTGACCAGCAATGGTTTGATAATTGATTTCATTTTAAATTCCTAATTAAGAAGATGCATATTGCTATGCTGGGTTTATAACGAGAGTTATTCTTTATGCGAAATAATGAATTTTATTTTGCACTGAATTCTTTTACGCCAACGGTTTTATCGGTCCAGTTGGAATATTTCACCTTCACCACGCTATAATTAGCGCCTTTAAATAAGGCAGGATCTAATGTGGCGTGCTGATTTGGGTAAATGCTGTTTTTAACCGGTTTGCTCCATTTGCATCCATCATCAGTGTGTTGCTGAGGACATAAACCGATACTGTTAATTTTCAGATGAATATTGCCGGTGTTGCTGACCACGCGGCTTGACGGGTTCAGCGTGAAGTCCAGCCTCGGCGCGGCAGGCGGTACGGTAACCAGTACGCCCCAGATCATGCTGACGCCGAGTTTGACCGGGCTTTTTGCTTCACTTTTATTATTATTGCTGTTCAGTCCCGGCACCCCTTCGAAATAAACGCGATACGCTTCTTCGGTTTGCGGAGGCTGAATATTAATCAGACGTATAATTCGGGTCGTGCCGGGAGCCAGTCCGAATTTCTCCGGTGTGACTACAATACCGTTTCCTGATGACTGACTGATTGTGGTTTCATTTTCCTGCGGCGTTGCCGGGTTATTAATTTTCTTTACTGTTGTTTTGACATATTCCGTATCGGCGGAGTTTGTGGTTACGCTTATTTGTGCGCCGCCGCTTTTCTGCATCGGGACCGAAATAGGATAGACGCTTATTCCTGCAAATGATGCTGCTGATAAAAGTAATGGGGTGGCCGCTAAAATCATTGTCCATGATTTTAATTTCATTAATTGCATTGTCATTTTCTCAATGTTTAATAAGTCTCTATCCTGAAGAAGATGTCGTTAATTCCCTTTGAGTAAATATTTGTCTGGATGCTTTCGATGGGGTGAATAATAGATTCAATGAATGTTCAGGTCAATGACATAGAAATTAGCTATTTGTGTTATTTGTTTCGGTATAAATGATATTCAACACAAATATAACAATTGGGGCGATTTTCACCCTGCTGATAATGAAAGGATTTTATGCGCAATTTTGTTTTTATTATCGGAATTGTTAAATAAAAGAGGGCGGTTAAATCTAATATTACGTATATCTTCATGCTGCATTAAGTAAAGTGCATATAAAGAGTATTTAAAAATTCATCATTAAAATCATTGAGATAAAAACCCGTGTTGGCTTGTCGTTATTAGGGGTTCAGGTATTGAAATGGCGAAAGGGAAGCGATCAGAAACGAAATGGAAAGGTGAGGGCAATAAAAAACCCCGTTTGCGGCGGGGTTTGAGGTTTTTTACGAGGCGCGGGTTTCTTATAAACCGGCGGCTTCGCGCAGCTGGGCTGCTTTGTCGGTTTTTTCCCATGGGAAGTGCTCACGACCAAAGTGACCGTAGGCAGCGGTTTCTTTATAGATCGGGTGTAACAGATCCATCATCTGGATCAGGCCGTATGGACGCAGATCGAAGAACTCGCGCACCAGCAGGGTCAGCTGTTCGTTAGAGACTTTACCGGTACCGAAGGTTTCCACCATGATGGAAGTCGGTTCAGCCACGCCGATGGCGTAAGACACCTGGATTTCACAACGGTCAGCCAGACCGGCCGCCACGATGTTTTTCGCCACATAACGGGCGGCGTAAGCGGCTGAACGGTCAACTTTAGACGGATCTTTACCGGAGAACGCACCGCCACCGTGACGGGCCATGCCGCCGTAGGTATCCACGATGATTTTACGACCGGTCAGACCGCAGTCACCCATCGGGCCACCGATAACAAAACGGCCAGTCGGGTTGATGTGGTATTTGGTACCGGCGTTCAGCCATTCTGCCGGCAACACAGGTTTGATGATTTCTTCCATCACCGCTTCCTGCAGATCTTTCAGCGCGATGTCTTCAGAGTGCTGAGTAGACAACACTACGGCATCGATACCGACGATTTTGCCTTCGTCATACTGGAAAGTGACCTGGCTTTTCGCATCAGGGCGCAACCATGGCAGGGTGCCTGATTTGCGCACTTCTGCCTGACGCTGCACCAGACGGTGTGCGTAGGTCACAGGAGCAGGCATCAGCACGTCGGTTTCGTTGGTGGCATAACCAAACATCAGACCCTGGTCGCCCGCGCCTTGTTCCAGCGGATCAGTACGGTCAACGCCCTGATTGATGTCCGGCGATTGCTTACCGATAGCGCTCAGGACTGCGCAGGAATTGGCATCGAAACCCATGTCAGAATGGATATAGCCAATTTCACGAACAGTCTGACGCGTGATTTCTTCAACGTCGACCCATGCGCTGGTGGTGATTTCACCGCCAACCAGGACCATGCCGGTTTTGACATAAGTTTCACATGCAACACGTGCTTTTGGGTCTTGCTCTAAAATCGCGTCAAGTACGGCATCAGAAATCTGGTCCGCGATTTTATCTGGATGTCCTTCCGAAACGGATTCGGACGTGAAGAGGTGTTTAGCCATTATGTTCTTTACCTTACATACGACGGGTTAGATATCACTGCATAGCACTGGGGAGACTGGCAGATGAGGAGCGAAGCTCGCCATTGTCGCAATGCGTCCTGCATGTCCCCATTAGGCAAAGCCTGAAGCAGCTTCATAGTTAACCCGATAGACGGATTAACATCTGGACGGCTATTTTAGGATAGCAGGCGTTCTGAATGCCAGTCATTTTTGTGACAGAGTTAGTGTTATTGTGCGGGATTCCAGTGATATTCACGGTCTGAAACTATTTGTACTGCATTTTCATTTTGCAATTACAGCGGGTTGCCGGTATAAACGGCGCGCGCTATGCACATTTCTGTAGGCCCTATAGAAGCAGCGTATTCCAGTAATTACTGTTTTCTCAGCTCGAATGCCCGCGGGTGATGCGTGGCACGTGTGGAGGTGGTTAGTTTAATGACCCACTTTTTACCGTTTGTAACATTTCAACAGCATCCCCTGCAGCCTTTATTGCGTTCTGCAGCACTTCTTTCAGACCCTCATTTCGAAAAGCGTCTGTCTTCTTTGCGATGTTTCAGACAGCCTGACTATAGACAGGTCAGTCCCCGACATCGGTACGCTACTCAGTAACGTCCGGTTTGCGTGAACATCGCCATCCCGACATATAACTGATGTAGCCTGCAACCTCCCGGGGCATTCACCCCTGATTTCTTCCGACTCGTCACACGGAGTCTAAAAACGTGTTTTACAATGATATGAGTGGAAAACAGTCCCGTGGCTGTGGCTTGCAGGTTTTTATCCTGTCCGAAAGCCAGCCTTGCGGGTTGTTCTCACCTGTTGTTACTGCGATAGTGGCTGGCCATGTTGTCAGTATAGAAAGAGGATTTACCTATGTCTGATGACATCCAGTCCCACCGTCCGTCACTCGCGGGCGATACTGTTTCTTTGCGCTCCATGCAGGAGGTTGCCGTGAACGATCGTGATGCCAGCAAGATGCTGCGCACTTACAACGTTGCCTATTGGGGTAACAATTATTATGACGTCAACGAACTGGGCCACATCAGTGTCTGCCCGGATCCTGACGAGCCTTCTGCCCGTGTTGATCTGGCACAACTGGTTAAGGATATGCGTGAGCAGGACGGTCAGCGTCTGCCGGCACTGTTCTGTTTCCCACAAATTTTGCAGCACCGTCTGCGTTCGATTAACGCCGCGTTCAAACGTGCGCGTGAATCGTTCGGTTACGAGGGTGACTACTTCCTGGTGTACCCGATTAAGGTGAACCAGCACCGCCGCGTGATCGAATCGCTGGTGGAATCCGGTGAACCGTTGGGTCTGGAAGCCGGCTCGAAAGCCGAGCTGATGGCCGTTCTGGCACACGCCGGGATGACCCGTTCCGTTATCGTCTGTAACGGCTATAAAGACCGCGAATATATCCGTCTGGCGCTGATCGGCGAAAAACTCGGTCACAAGGTGTATCTGGTTATCGAGAAGATGACTGAGATTAAACTGGTGCTGGAAGAAGCCGAACGTCTGAACGTGATCCCGCGTCTGGGCGTGCGTGCACGTCTGTCTTCGCAGGGTTCCGGCAAATGGCAGTCCAGCGGCGGCGAGAAATCCAAATTTGGTCTGGCGGCGTCTCAGGTGCTGCAACTGGTCGAAATGCTGCGTGAAGCAGGGCGTCTGGAAAGCCTGCAACTGCTGCATTTCCATCTGGGTTCGCAGCTGGCGAATATCCGCGATATCTCCACCGGTGTGCGTGAGTCCGCGCGTTTCTACGTCGAACTGCACAAGCTGGGCGTCAACATTCAGTGCTTCGACGTCGGCGGCGGTTTGGGTGTGGATTACGAAGGCACCCGTTCACAGTCTGACTGCTCCGTGAACTATGGCCTGAACGAATATGCCAACAACGTCATCTGGGGTATCGGCGACGCCTGTAATGAACATGGTTTGCCGCACCCGACGGTGATCACCGAGTCTGGCCGCGCCGTGACCGCGCACCATACCGTGCTGGTCTCCAACGTGATTGGCGTTGAGCGCAATGAGTTCAAAGAACCGGTAGCGCCTGAAAACGATGCGCCGCGCGCCTTAGGCAGCATGTGGGATACCTGGAACGAGATGCACGATCCGGAAAACCGCCGCTCCTTGCGTGAATGGCTGCACGACAGCCAGATGGATTTGCACGACGTCCATTCGCAATATGCGCACGGGATTTTGGATCTGACCCAGCGCGCCTGGGCGGAAGACATCTACCTGAATATCTGTAACAAAATTCAGGATCAGCTGGATCCAAGCAACCGCGCACACCGTCCGATCATCGACGAATTGCAGGAACGTATGGCGGACAAACTGTACGTCAACTTCTCGCTGTTCCAGTCGATGCCGGATGCGTGGGGTATCGATCAGCTGTTCCCGGTGCTGCCGCTGGAAGGTCTGGACAAACCACCGGTTGGCCGTGCGGTGCTGCTGGACATTACCTGCGATTCCGACGGCACCATCGATCATTACATCGACGGTGACGGCGTAGCCACGACCATGCCAATGCCGCCGTACGATCCGGAGGATCCGCCGGTACTGGGCTTCTTTATGGTCGGCGCTTATCAGGAAATCCTCGGCAACATGCATAACCTGTTCGGCGATACCGCGGCGGTGGATGTGTTTGTGTTCCCTGACGGCAGCATTGAAGTGCAGCAGTCTGATGAAGGCGACACGGTTGCCGACATGCTGGAATACGTGCAACTGGATCCGAATGTGTTGCTGGCCCGTTTCCGCGATCAGGTGAAAGAAACCGATCTGGATGCAGAACTGCAGGCGCAGTTCGTTGAAGAATTTGAATCCGGTTTATACGGTTATACGTATCTGGAAGAAGACGAATAAGGCGGCGAAATAATACGCCGTGTTTCCGTCACAACATATGGCGAAGGGTGATCCCTTCGCCGTTTTTTTAATTATTCATAATTAACAACAAAAGTGCCGGTAGCTGAGAAACGTCCTACCGAAATACTTTTGGAATCGCCGACCAGTTGCGCATTGAATTGCAATTGTTTAGATGAAGGCATATTCAAATCAGTCACTGAGTAAATGGAATTAGTGTCGTTAGGTTTTAACTGGCTGCCAGAACCTGTAGTGATTTTCACCCCCACACCCGTTGCCGCATTTGACGTCACTGAATTACCCAACAACATATTGTTTCCCGGCGCGACAATATTCGTCGTCACCCGGGTCTTAAACATATTCACATTGGTACAGCCGGAAGCATTGAGGCTGAAATTCATCACACTGGTCGCACCTGAATTGACTTTTGCTGCACTGTAATCCCCCAGCGGGATGGTACCGCCGCCCACACTGCTGACCAGTGAAGTACAGGTTGGCGTTTTCACCGGGAAGGAGAAAGTACTCATATTCAGGCTGATACGATGATTGTCAGTATCCTCATTACCTACTCTGAAAGCGCCGATATACCCTGGGGTAGCCGGCTGAATGGAGGTCACGCCACTGGGAATACCGGTAAACTGGGGTGTCTGAAAAAGCACAATATAGTAATCATACCATTGCCCCCAATCCATACTACTTTCCATGTCTTCAGTGTTCATTGCCATCCTCTCACTTGAACCGTAAAAATAAGGCATGAAAGCCTTAATGTTGCCGGCGCCACCAGTGCCTCTGATTTGAACTGAATAAAGGATCCCCGGGATGTTGGTAGCATATAACCCCGCAGTGGGGGAAACATCTGAATAATAGCCAGTCTGAGAAACGGCGCCTGCTATGCCATATAAAATCTCACCGGAATCTCCGGCGCGACAATCAGTACGGGCACTCTTCGTTGTGGTTGCTTTTTGATTTAAGTCCGTAATCATTTGCGTACTGGTCACGTGCGGTAGCAGAGAAACCACAGAGCCGGAAAAGCTTAATGTTGCGGTGTAGGGGGCATCCTTGAAATAACATTCTTTTGCCGCATCAGCCGGTTTAACGATTAAACACCCCGTTAGTACTAATAAAACAATAAAAGTGAATGCGCGGATGAAACGAGACGAACGTATAGATACCGAATTAAAAGATAAATGATTATTCATAGCTTACGCTCACTAATACTTTTGAGGTAACCCGGCCGGCTGATACGGCACCTGTATTCTGATAACGGGTATAGAAGTGATAGTCCGTTTTTTCAGCCATGGGCGTTGCGGCATTTATCGGGAAATTCACATCGGAAGAGCCGTCCGTCTCCAGCACATTGGTATTGTATTCCTGAGAAAATATCACCAGACCCACGTTATTTGCGCCATCGGCGGCACCGTCTGTTTCGCTGATAAATACCTGTTTAGAGCCCGGTGCGAAATTACCTGACTGCGGGGCGAAACTGAAATGAACATTCTCGATCAGATCATTGCATTCGCTCAGGCTCAGGGTAAAAGGATAACCCCCCAACTGATCGGTCGGCAATATTGGCGAAGGCGGGGAACCCCGGTCGGAAAAATAATTGACACTGACCGTGGGCAAATGAATGGCACCGCCATTCTGTACCGTTAACTGACAGGTTGTCTCAAGAATATTGGCCTGAATATTCAGACTGAGATCATCTTGCGCACCAACGCCAAAAGAACACCCCGCAAGCAATAACGCGGATATCCGAAATAATATTTTATTTTTATTGGCCGGGTGGTTTGTCATAAGAATTCCGTTGATTTTATTCAGGTCATTTATTGATAGATGATCACAAATGTGATTGGGGCAATAAAACTCCCGGTAGTGACATCTGATATCGTGCGGCCTGCCGCAATCACCATTCGGGCATTCATATTCAACGTTGTGCCTGCCGGGGTAAGCGCGATGGTTTGTGGTGTGGCTCTGTTCGCACAACTAAATTGATTCCCGCTGTCGGGTGCATTGCGCCAGAGTTCGACCGCGGCGGCGGAGGCTGAGCCGCCGTTATTGGAAAAAGAATCACCATTTGAGTCCGCCCCCGAACATCCCCCTGACGTTGGGTTGGCCGTAATATCTGCCGATTTAACGCCCGAACAGGCACTAAAAACCAGTTTGAAAGGCTGTATTTTACTTTTCTGTTTCAGTTCCGATTTATAGACATCATTAAAGTTGATGGATGATGTCGGGGCGCCGGCGGCATTTTGAATCTGCGCGACGCAGGTGCCTGCTTCAATAGTGGACGTAAAGGTGGCCGTCAGATTTTCCGTTGGTGTGAGCTCAACCGCGTGCGCTGAAAATGTCATGAGGAATGCAGCCGGCAGCAGTAAAAAATTTTTAGGTTTCACGTTACTTTTCTCCATGCAGATCTTCTATAACCTGTGTTTTTCTACGTTATTCATAGTTAAAGTTAAAAGTGGCAACAGCACTGAAATTACCAGTTGTCCCTTTATTAGCTTGTGTTTCTTGCAGTCTTGAAATCAGGGCGACTTCTTTTGCATTGATTTCTGCGCTGCTCCAGTTAAGCCGCTGACTGTCATTTGTGGAGTTAATGACAAAAGGCTGGTTTGACGCTGAGGCGCGCGCAATAGAAACGCCCAAAAAGGAGGAGGAACCTTCACCTGAAGTCCCATTGATGAGTAACGTATTGACATAACTGGATGGCGTACCCCTGATGGTGGTTTTAATCGAGGTTATTCCCGCGGGGCATTCCACCATTTTTATCTTGAAGGTCGCGGTGGCGGCATTATCTCCGGCAATGATTTTATCTAAACTTACCTTTCCGCCGGAACCAATAGGAATAGTATTGTTGATGCCATTGCCTGAGCCGCCTTCCAGCTTCATTTCACACGTTGTTTCAATTATGTTGGCGCTAAAAGTAACATTGACATTTTGTGCGTAAACCGGTGCCATATTCATGCCGAAAAATAAGGCAGCGCATGGCGATAATAATGTTCTGTATTCCTTTATCATCTTTTTTCCTGTTTATTCTGTTTTCTCAGAAATCAATCTGTCATTTTACAAGCGATATTTTTTAACATGACCGTCAGGTTCACTTTTTCGGGGTTTTCTGAAATAGAGTAATTAATTTTACAGGATTGGTCAGACTCACTTCCCCAAACAACATGAAGTGTCCCTTTATCGTCAATACCACGAATGAAAGCTCTTCCGCCTTGTCCCATATTTCCGACGAGGATATTTTTATCATTAAAGACATCAGCGCCTAAAGGAATAAAACCGTTATCGGAACGCTGCAGTTCCATAATAACCGAGCGACCTTCATCAGTCTCGAAATTAACTAATACCACTGAACCACTGCGTGGATAGGTAATGGTGCTGGTGTTAACAATATTAACGTCCGTCTCCAGTGTGCTGATGTCCAGACCGACGTTGTTTTCCCGATAAGGCGAAAGATAAGGGGTGACCGCATACCCGTTACTGTCAATCCGGCCTTCACCCACACTCATTTTTGTGCCTTTTGCCCCTTTGGCTTTAACCAGCGCGAGCGTATCGGTGTCGTTGATATTTCCGGGAGCAAAAGTAATACCACCTGCATGAACCACCATGCCTCCGCTGGAACCAAATGAAGCCTGCCGTCCGCCGTCATCGGTTAAAGAGGCGGAAAGACTCATGGGGCCATACGCGCTGTTATAACTTCCGTATCCACCAATCTGATTTAAGCTTTGGGAATCAGCCAGTGAAGAGGAGGTGTTAACACTGTAGTTATAACGGTTATCCTCGCTGTAACCGCCTGCGCTCATATCCAGTTGCGACGTGCCCTTAAAGTCAGTGCTCAAGCCGGTATTCAGATTGGTAAATCCACCAGGACGTTTACCCAGCGCAAACAGATTTTCTAAAGGAATGCTCAGGCTAATATAAAGGCGGTTATCCTGATCGCCATTCTCGTTATAGTCACGCTGTAATGAAATGCTGTAGTTAATCCAGCGCCAGGCATTATTATATCCGAGAGAAAACTGCGAGGTTTTTTTACTCTGATTCCAGTACGACTCCCAACTGCCTGTCAGATAAAGCGAACCATAATCTTGTTCCGCATATTCCAGAGGCTGATTAATATTAATCTGAATCTGGTTTTTCATTCTGTCGTAGTTTTTAAACGTTTCTTCTTTATTCAAAGAATCATCATTCATCTCATCTTGCAGCGATGCCGCATCTTGCAGGCTCAGATAATCCTGTGTTGAGAACCGGTAAGCGGCCACATTCAGCGAGGTATTGGTTTCGGTTAACAGCTTATTATAGGAAATACGGTAGCTCTGACCTTCCATTGATTTATCGCTATCGATATCCGCGCGTGAGTGCGTAATATCAAAAGCAAATGCCCCGGCAGGGGTGTTCATGGCCAGTCCCGCTAATGCGGACACGTAATCGGATGACATCGCCTCAATACCGGCATAGCCCGTGAAGGTATTACTGATACCGTAATAGCCCGTCAGCACCGCCACGTCAGGGGAATTACCGGATGAACTGTCATTGAGTTTGCCGACGCCGATATCCCAGCGGGTATTACCGGGGCGCAGCATCTGCGTCACCGAAGAGTAGGGCAATGAAAACGTCCGTTTGCTGCCATCAGACTCTTCTACAGTCACGTCGATACTGTTGCCATAGCCGGTCGGATTGATGTCATCAATGACAAAAGGACCCGGTGGAACCGTCACTTCATAAATCACCGAACCACTCTGGCGGACCGTCACTTTCGCATTACTGTTTGCTGTACCACGGATCACCGGCGCATAGTTGCTCGCTGAACCCGGCTGCATGCGGCTGTCACTGAATATCCGAAATCCTCTCAGACTGATCGAATCAAAGGTGTCGCCCTGGGTGTAGGTATCGCCCAGCACGAACTGGGCTTTTAACGCGGTAATATCGTGCTGAACATAAGCATCCTGACTGGAATAGGTGACACCGTTTTCCTGGTCCCAGTTGGTTGACCCTCTTGCACGAAAACGCCAGCCGGCAAAGTTCGCACCGTAATTTAAACCGCCGTATGCACTGTCGCGGGAATCCCCGTCAGCGGCAGAACGGTAGGCGTTAAAATCGTACGACAGCATGAACGCGGTGATGCCTTCTTCCCACAGGGCCGGATTCACATAACCGGCGGGATGTTTGGCGAGATAGATTTGCGGAACCGTGATATCCAGTCGCTGTTCGGCGGTATCAAACCGGACCCGTGAACCGCTCAGTTTGTTACTGAGATCCTCACAGGAAGCGGCGTTTTGCCCGGCGTCTTGCGGACCGGTGTCCGGCGTGTCGGCGTTTTCCAGAAGAATATCGAGCTGTTCAAGGAGTTTTGGCGTCAGGCAGGCGCTGGCCGTGGCGCTGCCATTATCGATAAAAGTGACTTTTGTATTGAGTTTCAGCGTGCCATTCACAAAAATGCCGACGCTATAAATACCCGGAATAATGGGATTCCCTTTGCTGAAACGCCGGGTATCTATTTTGTCACTGTCCAGTGTGTTGTAGAGAAACTGGCTGTCAAATTCTACCGTTTCATCTTCATCCGCAGTGACATCCTTTGCCGCCACGGTTTCCGCCACGGATAACGGCGACCACAAGGCCATCACGCCCTGAGTCAATGGAAGCAGTAATAATCCACTTATAATTTTATTTAATTTCATCATATTACTGGCTTTCTAATGGAATGACGCTTCGGATGTGTTTTGTTTAAAGCGAAAAGTCGTGATTGATATTTCCGCCGTAATCACTGATGGCGGAATAGGTTATTTTCCCTGCGCTGACCGGCTGGCTTAATCCGTTGACTTTCATCAGCTTCGACGAACCTGGCGCAACCATATTTTTTTCAATGTCATACTTACTGCCATTGGCATTGAGGGTCGCTTCATTCACCGTGACAAAATAAGGAGAGGCATTGTTAACCTCGGTAAATACCTGCTGATCCTTTTTGACGATTTTCCATGTCAGGGCCGTCGCCGCTTCTGAAGGCGATCCTTTCAGTCCTTCCGGACGATAAAAGACTTTGATGCGCGTACGGAAAGCCAGCTGAAGTAAATTCTCATCGGTAGTGCTTTTCGCTTTAGGGGGGATTTCAAGCACATTAAACCAAAAGATACTTTCTTTATCTTGTGGCAGGTTTCCGCCAAGACTGGCAATTTTAATAGTCTGGCCCTGTTTGGCATTCATGCGAGAAATAGGTGGCGTCACCAGAAAAGGAATTTTCATCTCCTGCGGATTAATATCTTCACGACCGTCATCCATCCACGCCTGCACCAGCAACGCTTTCTCGCCACGGTTATCCAGTTTTACCGTGACCTCTTTTGCCTGAGCAGGATAGATAACCCGGGTGCCGGAGATAACAATATCTGCACTGGCATCAGATGCAATAAATCCCAGCATTGCCAGACTGCATGCAATAATTTTTTTAGCAGATATAAAATTCATAGTTCCCTCTGGATAATTTTATAATAAAAGCGCGCCACCTCTCTGCCGGTGGCTCGCTTAATCATTCGCTAAACAGCGATAATGTTTATTCGTAAGCCATGGTGAAGGTGACGTTAGTATTCACTTTACCTGCATGAACCGAGTTGCTTTCAGACCAGTCAGCGCTTGGAACGTAAGCCGCTTTATAGGCAAACACACCACGTCCGTCGGCCAGGGTGACGCTTTGTGGCACATCAGTCGGATCACCGACCAGTACCTGGTTCACGTTGGTTGTCGTGTTGTTGTACAACGCAACACTGACGTTTTGCGCCGAGCCAGCGACCGTGGAATCTGGTTTCAGCGTGCCATTAGACAATTCGGCAAACTGCTGAGAAGAGAAGCTGACGGTCGCTTTGGTCACGGATTCTCCACAGTCGTTCAGCATCAGTTCGAACTCTTTCGCCCCGACACCGCCCGCTGCCAGCGTGGTGGCATCCACCGCGGCTTTGGTGACAACAGGCATAGAAATGGTCACGTTATTGGCGGCAATACCGTTATTGGTGGTGATTTCGCACGTGGTATCAGATACCGCGCCATCAAAGGTAATTAACCCGATATCGGCTGCTTGTGCAGATAGGCTGCCGAACGCCAGACAAAATACGGATAAAGGGAGAAGCGTATTAATCTTTTTCATGAAATGTCCTTTTCATTATTAAAATAACAAAGGTATTAAATAAAGGGATAGTAATTAAATAAGCTTTTAACGGCTTATTGGTGTTGGAGTGTAATTCCCGTTGATATTGAGATCAAATTGGAATTAATGTGATATAAATGTAACTAAATAATTCTTATTGGTTGTTCAGAATAAGTAAACCCAATTTAATGATTAAGTTTTTACTATTGAGTTTTGTTCTTTCGGTCGTTATTAATTATCAGATTAAGAGATCTTGAGGATCAGTTTATTTAATTGAAGTGGAAATCCCGCCAGAAACACCTATCAAAATATATGATGTGTAACGCTTTACGATCTATGAGAATGATAAACAAATTGTGCTATTGGCTGTGAATTAAGACAACGGGTGATGAGTTGTGTGAATAATAAACAAGGCGCAGTAAACGGCCGGGAGGTGGGAACATCGGGGAAAAGAAAGGCACCCGCAGGTGCCTGAATGATTAACGCAGTGATATCACGCGCCGGTGACGGCGTATGCGTGACAAACTCTGGCGTTATTTACCTTGTGCAATGCGTGCCTTGATATGGTCAGCGCGTTCCTGAGAGGGCGGATGCGAGCTGAATAAACTCTTCTCGCTGCTGCCGCTCATTTTTGCCAGCTTCTCAAAACCGGTCACCAGGCCTTGTGTTGGCAGCCCGCGTTTTTTCAGCAAGTCATAGGAATAATCATCCGCATCAGATTCCTGTTTCTGTGAGAATTGTGCGTTGATGAGTTCTTCACCCAGATCTGCCAGTTGGGTACTGGAAAGTTGCCCGGCAATGCCACCGGCTGCGCCCGCTGCATTGTGCGCGGCAGAAGCACTGTAGGCGACCTGCATGGCTTTTTTGCTGTGACCGAGTGCAACGTGCCCCATTTCATGCCCCAGTACGCCTTCGACTTCGTCATCCGTCATCAGATCCATCAGACCGCTGTAAACGCGGATACAGCCGTTGGCCATCGCCCAGGCGTTGACGTCACTGGTGAGATAGACTTTATAGTTAGCCGGTCTGCCGTTGATGTCATTACCGAGATTTTTGGCAATTTTATTCAGACGTTTGGTGTATTTGCTTTTTGATGAGGCGATTTTAGATTCCGCGTCCAGTGCTTTACACGATCCTTCGGTCATATTGATGACGTCCTGATCGGTCAGCGTTGCCGCTTTATAGGCATCTGAACCGGATTTCATTAATGCATCCGTATTGAGTGAGCCGTTCTGACAGCCCGTTAATAATACGGCAACGCTTAACGCGATTGAGGTAATACGAAAATTCATAATCCATCTTCCTTTGACAGTTAAATGATACAGCGCAGGAAGAATAACCAAACAGGACAAGTAAGCGAGGGAAATACAGCGGGACGTAATATTTTCAGATTCTGTGCAGTGGCGCTTTCTGTTTTACGGAACATGCAGAAATAACTTTCTGAATAAAAAAGAGATACACCTGATGATGCATCTCTTCCTTTATCATTATTTCCCGGCAGCAATTCGCTCGCGGATGTGTTTCGCGCGGGCTTCTGAGGAAGGGTGGTCGTCAAACCAGCCGATGCTGCTTCCCTGATCCAGTTTAGCCAGCTTATCAAAACTGGTTGCCAGACCGGTCGGATCGATACCGCGTTTTTTCAGCAGGTCGAAAGAGTAATCGTCCGCTTCTGATTCCTGTTTCTGTGAGAACTGCGCATTAACATATTTTTCGCCCAGATCAGCCAGCTGTGATTGCGACAATGTGGCACTGACACCGCCGAGGGACGAAATCGCAGATCGCGCCGCCGTCGCGCTGTACGCCACCTGCATGGCTTTGCGGGTATGACCGAGTGCGACGTGGCCCATTTCGTGGCCGAGCACGCCTTCCACTTCATTGTCGTTCATCATGTCCATCAGACCGCTGTAAACGCGGATACAGCCGTTCGCCATTGCCCAGGCGTTGACGTCTTTAGTCAGATACACCTTATAGTTGGCCGGCGTGCCGTTGATATTATCGCCCAGCGCTGCCGAGATTTTTTTCAGGCGTTGTGCATATTCACTGCTGTCGGGCGCAATTTGTGCCTTTTTATCCATTTCTTCACAAGACTGCACGCTCAGCGTTTTGACGTCGGCATCGCTCAGCGTATACGCCTGATAAGCCTGCGCGCCGGATTGCATTAAGGTATCGGTATTGACCGTGGCACAGCCGCTGACCAGCGTGGCTGCAAACAGACTTAACATAACTGGATGAAATTTCATCAATTCAGGTTCCCAAAGAGAGTATACAAAACGGAAAATTTGGACCGAAAAAGGCCCTTACTGTAAGGATAGCGTTAAGGTAGGTTTTTCGCAGCGCGCGATCTATAGTGTAAGTCCGAAAAAACGCACTGATTTAAAAGCGGATTTCGTGAACTTAATCACGAGAGTGATTAGAGATTGCCGTTTTAATGCCGAGTCTGAGAAAATGACTTTCTTGACTGCTTTTTTAATCCGACCTGGAGTAGAACATGTCCTCTCGTAAAGAGCTTGCGAACGCTATTCGCGCACTTAGTATGGATGCCGTGCAGAAAGCGAATTCCGGCCACCCTGGTGCCCCTATGGGCATGGCAGACATTGCCGAAGTGCTGTGGCGCGATTACCTGAACCATAACCCGACAAACCCGCACTGGGCTGACCGCGACCGCTTCGTGCTGTCCAATGGTCATGGTTCTATGCTGATTTACAGCCTGCTGCACCTCACTGGCTATGATCTGCCGATGAGCGAACTGGCGAACTTCCGTCAGCTGCACTCCAAAACCCCGGGTCACCCTGAATACGGTTACACCCCTGGCGTTGAAACCACCACCGGTCCGCTGGGGCAGGGCATCGCCAACGCCGTCGGTTTTGCTATCGCAGAACGTACGCTGGCTGCACAGTTCAACAAACCAGGTCATGACATCGTCGATCACCAGACTTATGCATTCCTGGGCGACGGCTGCATGATGGAAGGCATTTCTCACGAAGTGTGTTCTCTGGCCGGTACCATGAAACTCGGCAAACTGACCGCGTTTTATGATGACAACGGGATCTCCATCGACGGCCACGTAGAAGGCTGGTTCACCGATGACACCGCGGCACGTTTCGAAGCGTACGGCTGGCACGTTGTGCGTCACGTTGATGGTCACAATCCTGATGCGATTAAAGCGGCTATCGAAGAAGCGCATAAAGTGACCGATAAGCCCTCCCTGCTGATGTGCAAAACCGTGATCGGTTTCGGTTCACCGAACAAAGCCGGTACTCACGATGTACACGGCGCGGCGCTGGGTGCTGCTGAAGTGGCGGCAACCCGTGAAGCACTGGGCTGGAAATACGCTGCGTTTGAAATCCCGCAAGACATCTATGCGCAGTGGGATGCAAAAGAAGCCGGTCAGGCCAAAGAAGCGGCATGGAACGACAAGTTTGATGCTTACGCTAAAGCGCACCCGGAACTGGCAAAAGAGTTCAAACGTCGTGTGAACGGCGAGCTGCCAGCAAACTGGGAAACCGAAGCACAGAAATTCATCGAACAGCTGCAGGCCAACCCTGCAAACATCGCCAGCCGTAAAGCGTCTCAGAATGCGCTGGAAGCGTTCGGTAAAGTGTTGCCAGAATTCCTCGGCGGCTCTGCTGACCTGGCGCCAAGCAACCTGACCATGTGGTCCGGTTCTAAGTCTATCGGCGACGATCAGGCGGGTAACTACATCCATTATGGTGTGCGCGAATTCGGTATGACCGCTATCACCAACGGTATTGCATTGCACGGCGGTTTCCTGCCGTACTCTGCAACCTTCCTGATGTTCGTGGAATATGCACGTAATGCCGTTCGTATGGCTGCGCTGATGAAAATCCGCAACGTGTTCGTCTACACCCATGACTCCATCGGTCTGGGCGAAGACGGCCCGACGCACCAGCCGGTTGAGCAAATTGCCAGCCTGCGCGTTACGCCAAACATGAGCACCTGGCGTCCTGCGGATCAGGTTGAATCTGCTGTGGCATGGAAATACGCGATTGAGCGTAATGACGGCCCGGTGACCCTGATCTTCTCCCGTCAGAACCTGACCCAGCAACCACGTACCGCTGAGCAATTAGCCAACGTGGCGCGCGGTGGTTATGTGCTGAAAGATTGCGACGGCACACCAGAAGTGATCCTGATCGCGACCGGTTCTGAAGTCGGTATCACGGTAGAGGCGGCGGACAAACTGGCTGCTGCGGGCACCAAAGTCCGTGTGGTTTCCATGCCATCCACCGATGCCTTCGACAAACAGGACGCGGCTTACCGTGAATCTGTCCTGCCGAAAGCGGTTTCTGCCCGTGTTGCAGTGGAAGCCGGTATCGCGGATTACTGGTTCAAATACGTGGGCCTGAATGGCGCTATCGTCGGTATGCACAGCTTCGGCGAATCTGCTCCGGCAGAGCTGCTGTTCAAAGAATTCGGTTTCACTGTAGATAACGTTGTTGCTCAGGCACAGGCGTTACTGAAGTAATTCCGTTTTCTTAAAACTGCTTAAAAGCACCTTCGGGTGCTTTTTTTTCGCCCGGATTTTCCTGCGCGGGTTCTCAGTTTCCTGCGAAATGACGCAGGTCAAACCCCGCTAAGGCGGACTCGGCTACACTGACCGCATTCTGAAAGTGTTTCATTCAGTCAGTTTTTGCGAAAAATCACTGTCTAAAAGGTGATGAAAAAGTAAAATCACTGTGAATACACAGAATTGCCTGGTGTTTTTTTCAGCGATCGGTGCGATTAACGCGTCTGTTTTCTGGGAATTATTCCTTTTAATCATCGTTTGGTTTATTCTCAGCTGAACCGTTTCAGTCGGGCTATTTGAGCTTAACATCGTCACCAGGTTGTTATCGTGCCTGAAACTGAAACTTTTCTGCCGCACGCTTTGTGCGAACAGATGATGATGGTGATTCACCGTAAACGCACGCTGCATTACTATAGGTGTTACTGAAATTGAGTAACAACCGTGTAACAGGGAGATGTATGCCAATACGTATTGCAATTAATGGCTTTGGTCGCATTGGCCGTAGCGTATTGCGCGCGTTATACGAATCCGGGCGTCGGGCGGAAATCTCCGTCATTGCCATCAATGAAATTGCCAGCCCAGAAGGCATGGCCCATCTGCTTAAATACGACTCCAGCCACGGGCGCTTCGCCTGGGATGTCCGCCAGGAAGGTGAAAATCTTTACGTCGGCGACGACTCCATCCGTTTACTTCATCAGCCTGATGCCAGCCAGTTGCCATGGGGCGAACTGAGCATTGACGTGGTGCTCGATTGCACCGGCGTTTATGGCAGCCGTGAAGACGGAGAAGCCCAGCTTGCGGCGGGTGCCAAAAAAATTCTGTTCGCGCATCCGGGCGGTCATGATCTTGACGCCACGGTGGTTTACGGTGTGAACCACGAGTTGCTCGAACGTCAGCACCGCATTGTGTCCAATGCGTCCTGCACCACCAACTGTATTATCCCTGTGATCAAGCTGCTCGACGATGCCTTTGGTATTGAGTCCGGCACGGTAACGACCATCCATTCCTCGATGAATGACCAGCCGGTGATTGATGCGTACCATGCGGATTTACGCCGTACGCGCGCCGCCAGCCAGTCCATTATCCCGGTCGATACCAAACTGGCCGCAGGGATCACGCGCATCATGCCTAAATTCTGCGATCGCTTTGAAGCGATCTCGGTGCGCGTGCCGACAATCAATGTCACAGCCATTGATCTGAGCGTATTTGTCGGGGGTTCTGTGACGGTAGACGAGGTGAACCAGCTGCTGCAAAAGGCCGCAACAGGTGCTTTTCGTGGTATAGTTGACTATACCGAACTACCATTAGTCTCGACAGATTTTAACCACGATCCCCACAGCGCCATCGTAGATGGAACGCAGACGCGGGTAAGTGGACAGCACCTGATTAAGACACTTGTCTGGTGCGATAACGAGTGGGGGTTTGCCAACCGAATGTTGGATACAACATTGGCAATGTCCGCCAGCGGTTTCTAGTACGGCTGTTTCGGCCTTCTGGCCGAAATTGCCTTCAAGCAACTTTAAAGAGAATCAACGAGAGGATTCACCATGTCTGTTATTAAGATGAGCGATCTGGATTTAGCGGGTAAACGCGTACTGATCCGTGCCGATCTGAACGTGCCAGTTAAAGATGGCAAAGTAACGTCAGATGCACGTATCCGCGCTTCTTTACCAACCATCGAAATTGCCCTGAAACAAGGCGCACGCGTGATGGTTACCTCGCATCTGGGTCGTCCGACTGAAGGCGAATATAACGAAGAGTTTTCTCTGCTGCCGGTTGTTAACTACCTGAAAGACAAACTGTCTTCTCCTGTACGTCTGGCTAAAGACTATCTGGATGGCGTTGAAGTTGCCGAAGGCGAGCTGGTTGTTCTGGAAAACGTTCGCTTCAACAAAGGCGAAAAGAAAGACGACGAAGCCCTGTCCAAAAAATATGCTGCCCTGTGTGACATCTATGTGATGGACGCATTCGGTACTGCGCACCGCGCGCAAGCTTCTACTCATGGCGTGGGCAAATTTGCGCCAATCGCCTGTGCGGGTCCGCTGCTGTCAGCAGAACTGGAAGCACTGGGTAAAGCACTGGGTAACCCGGCGCGTCCGATGGTCGCTATCGTGGGTGGTTCTAAAGTTTCTACTAAACTGACCGTTCTGGATTCCCTGTCCAAAATCGCTGACCAGCTGATCGTTGGCGGTGGTATCGCGAACACCTTCGTGGCGGCTCAGGGCAACAACGTCGGTAAATCTCTGTACGAAGCAGACCTGGTCGGTACCGCAAGCAAATTGCTGGAAACCTGCGACATTCCTGTTCCTACCGATGTTCGCGTGGCGACCGAGTTTTCTGAAACGGCCACCGCGACCGTGAAGTCTGTAAAAGACATCAAAGATGACGAACAAATTCTCGACATGGGCGATGAGTCTGCAAACCGTCTGGCTGAGATCATTAAAAACGCTAAAACCATTCTGTGGAATGGTCCTGTAGGCGTGTTCGAGTTCCCTAACTTCCGTAAAGGGACCGAAATTGTGGCGCAGGCCATTGCTGACAGCGAAGCATTCTCTATCGCAGGCGGCGGCGACACTCTGGCAGCTATCGACCTGTTCGGTATCGCTGACAAAATTTCCTATATCTCCACTGGCGGTGGCGCATTCCTGGAATTCGTTGAAGGGAAAGCACTGCCAGCGGTTGTGATGCTGGAAGAGCGTGCTAAGAAGTAATGAACCCTGAACGGGGAGCATAACGCTGTCCGTTCTTCTTTGCCGCGCGGGGGGCTGCACAGTGGAACCCGCGCGACATAGCAAACCGATTCAATCCATCTACGGCCGACGAATACAGGACAAAGAACTATGTCTAAAATTTTTGATTTCGTAAAACCAGGCGTTATCACTGGTGATGATGTACAGAAAGTTTTCGCTATTGCTAAAGAAAACAAATTTGCTCTGCCAGCAGTTAACTGCGTAGGTACTGACTCCATCAACGCCGTTCTCGAAGCTGCTGCGAAAGTCCGTTCACCGGTTATCGTTCAGTTCTCCAACGGTGGCGCTGCGTTCATCGCGGGTAAAGGTCTGAAAACTGACGTGCCACAAGGCGCGGCAATCCTGGGCGCAATCTCTGGCGCGCACCACGTGCATCAGATGGCAGAACATTACGGCGTGCCGGTTATCCTGCACACCGACCACTGCGCGAAAAAACTGCTGCCATGGATCGACGGTCTGCTGGACGCGGGTGAAGCTCACTACGCGAAAACCGGTAAACCACTGTTCTCTTCACACATGATCGACCTGTCTGAAGAATCTCTGGAAGAAAACATCGAAATTTGCAGCAAGTACTTAGCGCGCATGGCAAAAATCGACATGACTCTGGAAATCGAACTGGGTTGCACCGGCGGTGAAGAAGATGGCGTGGACAACAGCCATATGGACGCATCTGCACTGTACACTCAGCCACAAGACGTTGATTACGCATACGAAAAACTGAACGCTATCAGCCCGCGTTTCACTATCGCTGCGTCATTCGGTAACGTACACGGTGTTTACAAACCAGGTAACGTTAAACTGACCCCAACGATCCTGCGTGATTCTCAGGAATACGTGTGCAAGAAACACAACCTGCCACACAACAGCCTGAACTTCGTGTTCCACGGCGGTTCCGGTTCTACTGCAGCAGAAATCAAAGAATCTGTAGGTTACGGTGTTATCAAAATGAACATCGATACCGACACCCAGTGGGCTAACTGGGACGGTATCCTGCAGTTCTACAAGAAAAACGAAGCTTACCTGCAAGGTCAGTTGGGTAACCCGGAAGGCGCGGACAAACCTAACAAGAAATTCTATGACCCGCGCGTATGGCTGCGTTCTGCACAGTCTTCCATGGTGACTCGCCTGGAACTGGCATTCAAAGAACTGAACGCGATCGACGTACTGTAATTCTTACGCTTCCGGTGCTTGACCACCGGAATGTGAGGATAATCGTCAAAGGGGCTTCGGCCCCTTTTTTATTGCCTGCTTTCCGGCCACAATAGCCCGTTATCTGTGTTTCGCCAGAATCCCCGAAGAGAGAGCCATGAAGCCAAAATCTGTCACCCTCGATGATGTCGCGCGCCACGCCGGTGTGTCTTATCAGACTGTTTCGCGCGTCCTGAATCAGGCTGCGCACGTCTCGGTCAGAACGCGCAATAAAGTCGAACAGGCGATGGCGGCGCTGAATTACGTTCCGAACCGTGTCGCCCAGCAACTGGCGGGCAAACAAAGTTACACGCTGGGTCTGGCGACCACCGAACTGGCGCTGCACGCGCCGTCACAAATTGCCTCGGCGATGAAAACCCGCGCGAACCAGTTAGGCTTCAACGTCGTGATTTCGATGATTGATAACCTGAGCCTTGCTGCGTGCCGGACGGCGGTGAATGAACTGATGTCGCAGCGGGTCGATGGCGTGCTGATCAACGTGCCGCTGTCGAATGACGACGCAGACGCGATCGCCCGGCTTTGTGGCAATTTACCGGCGCTGTTTCTGGATGTGGATCCGCAGGCGGATGTGTTCAAGATTTTGTTCGATCCGCATTGCGGGGCAGAGCAGGGCGTGGAACATTTGCTGGCGCTTGGCCATCAGCACATCGCGGTGCTGACCGGCCCGCTGGAATCCATTTCTGCGCGTCTGCGCTATGAAGGCTGGCTGAAGACGCTGGCGACGCACGATATTACGCCCTGTGCGGTTCAGCACGGCGACTGGAGCGCGGCGTCGGGTTATCAGCAGGCCCTGTTGTTGCTCAGTCAGCCGGTACGTCCCACGGCTATTCTGGTGGCGAATGACCAGATGGCGCTGGGTGTCCTGCGTGCCGTCCATGAGTTTGGTTTGCGGGTGCCGGAACAGATCTCGGTGATTGGCTATGACGACACCGAAGACAGCGCCTTTTTCTTCCCGCCGCTGACCACCATCAAACAGGATTTCCGCCTGCTCGGGCACGAGAGCATTAACCGGCTGGTTGAGCATCTGCATACGCATGGCGATCATCAGCAATCCTCGCTGTTACTGCCCACGTCCCTGGTGGAACGCCACACAACCGCCAGACCCGGCGAAGACAATGTGTCACAGGAAGCCTTGTCGCAGGAACTGATCCGCATCGCCCGCCAGCTCAGCGCGCTGTAACCCCCTTTTCAGAACAGACTGACGCGGAATTTGTGATCCGCGTCCCTTTCCCGCATCCCTCCGCTTTACTTACGCCTCACGGTTACGCATGTTTATATGATTGTGAGCGCATAACAATTTAGCGGGGAAACATTATGACGTCATCATCGGAAGATACATTATCATCACTGGCCACTGTTCTGGCCCGCCGTGACTGGGAAAAACCGGCCTCGACGCAGTGCAACAGATTACCTGCGCATCCGCCATTCAGCAGCTGGCGAAATGCTGAGGAAGCCAGAGAGGGTAAGGCTTCAGAGCAAGTTCGCAGCCTGAATGGCGAGTGGGTATTCAGCTATTTCACCCGTCCCGAAGCCGTGCCTGAGCAATGGCTGCAACAGGATCTGGACGGTGCCGATCTTGTGCAAGTGCCCTCTAACTGGCAACTGGCGGGATACGACGCGCCGATTTATACCAACGTTCAGTATCCGATCCCGGTCAATCCGCCGTTTGTGCCGGA
The DNA here is from genome assembly GCF_004330295.1 of Rahnella victoriana. GTDB lineage: Bacteria > Pseudomonadota > Gammaproteobacteria > Enterobacterales > Enterobacteriaceae > Rahnella > Rahnella victoriana. The sequence continues at coordinate 33,416 of NZ_SJOJ01000024.1, read as the reverse complement.
AGAAAACCCTACCGGTTGTTACTCGCTCACAGTTTCTGTGGATAATGACTGGCTGACCTGCGGGCAGACGCGCATTGTGTTCAACGGCGTGAATTCTGCTTTCTACTTATGGTGTAACGGTCAGTGGGTCGGCTATTCGCAGGACAGCCGTTTACCGGCCGAATTCGATCTCAGCGGCGTACTGCATGCGGGTGAAAACCGGCTGGCGGTGATGGTGCTGCGCTGGAGCGACGGCAGCTATCTGGAAGATCAGGATATGTGGCGCATGAGCGGGATTTTTCGCGATGTCACCTTGCTGCATAAACCGGCGGAACAAATTACTGACATGCAGGTGCGCACGCATCTGTTCCACGGTTTCACCCAGGCCGAACTGGAAGTGCAGGTCAGCGCCGCCGTGCCGCAGGAAAACGCCGCGGATTATCAGGTGCGCGTCCAGTTGTGGCAGGGCGATAAACCGGTGGCGGAACATCAGCAACCGCTCGGCAGCGACATCATTGATGAACGCGGGGCGGCCTTTGACCGCACCACGCTGCGTCTGCCGGTCAGTCAGCCCGCCTTGTGGAGTGCAGAACAGCCCGCATTATACCGCGCGGTGGTTTCCCTGATTTCGCCGCAGGGGCAGCTTCTTGAAGCCGAAGCCTGCGACGTCGGTTTCCGTCAGGTGGAAATCAGCAACGGGCTGCTGAAAGTGAACGGTCAGCCGGTACTGATCCGCGGCACCAACCGTCACGAGCATCATCCTGAAAACGGTCAGGTGATGGACGAAGCAACGATGCGCCGCGACATCGTGCTGATGAAACAGCACAACTTTAACGCCGTGCGCTGCTCGCATTATCCGAACCATCCGCTGTGGTACAAGCTGTGTGACCAATACGGCCTGTACGTCGTGGATGAAGCCAATATCGAAACCCACGGCATGCAGCCGATGAACCGTCTGTCGGATGATCCGGTATGGTTCAATGCTTTCAGCGAACGCGTTACCCGTATGGTTCAGCGCGACCGCAACCATCCGTGCATCATCATCTGGTCACTGGGCAACGAATCCGGCCACGGCGCGAATCACGATGCGCTTTACCGCTGGATCAAATCTGTCGATCCGACCCGTCCGGTGCAGTACGAAGGCGGCGGCGCCAACAGCGCGGCAACTGACATTATCTGCCCGATGTATTCCCGTGTTGAGCAGGATCAGCCCTTCCCGGCAGTGCCGAAATGGTCAATCAAAAAGTGGATCAGCATGCCGGACGAAACGCGTCCGCTGATCCTCTGCGAATACGCCCATGCGATGGGCAACAGCTTTGGCGGCTTCGATAAATACTGGAAAGCGTTCCGCCAGTTCCCGCGTCTGCAGGGCGGTTTTGTCTGGGACTGGGTCGATCAGAGTCTGCTGCGCACCGGCGAAGACGGCGGGCGTTATATGGCCTACGGCGGTGATTTTGGCGATACGCCAAACGACCGCCAGTTCTGCATGAACGGTCTGGTGTTTGCTGACCGCACGCCGCACCCGTCGTTGTTTGAAGCGCAGCGCGCCCAGCAATTCTTCCAGTTCTCGCTGATCAGCACCGCGCCGCTGACGCTGGAAATCCACAGCGAATATCTGTTCCGTCACAGCGACAACGAACAACTGGTCTGGCGTATCGAACGTGACGGCGAGGTGATTTCGCAGGGCGAAGCCGCGCTGAATATTGCGCCAAACGGCAAGCAAACCCTGAACCTGGGCGATATCCCGCAGGCCGAAGGCGATCTGTGGCTGAACGTCGCCGTGCATCAGCCGCAGGCGACGGCCTGGTCAGAGGCCGGTCACCGCAGTGCCTGGGATCAATGGCAGCTGCCGCAGCCGCTGACGTTGCCGGTTCCCGAAAAAATCTCCGCCGCCGCGCCGGTGCTGGATCAGCAGGGCGATCAGATCACGGTATTGCATGGCGCGCAACGCTGGCAGTTCAGCCATCAGAGCGGATTGCTGGAGCAGTGGTTTGATGGCAAAAACCCGCGTCTGCTTTCTGCGCTGCGTGACCAGTTTGTCCGTGCGCCGGTGGATAACGATATCGGCGTCAGCGAAGTCACCCGTATCGATCCGAATGCCTGGGTTGAACGCTGGAAAGCCGCCGGGATGTATCAGCTGGAATCGCGTTTATTAAACATTTCCGCCGATCAGTTGCAGGACGGCGTGGTGATCATCACCACCCACGCGTACATGGCGGGGGACGAAACGCGCCTGCTGAGCCGCAAGATTTTCCGCATCGATAATCAGGGCGAGCTGCATATCAGCGCCGATGTCCGCGTGGCGTCAAACGTGCCTTCGCCGGGACGTATCGGCCTTACCTGTCAGCTGGCGGAAACGGCAGAGAATGTCAGCTGGCTGGGGCTGGGACCGCATGAAAACTATCCGGATCGTCGTCTGGCTGCGCAACACGGGCGCTGGACGTTGCCACTTGGCGAACTCTACACGCCCTATGTTTTCCCGACCGAAAACGGCCTGCGTGGAGAAACCCGCGAGCTGGATTACGCCGGATGGAAGCTGCGCGGCAATTTCCACTTTGGCCTGAGCCGCTACAGCCTGCAACAGCTGATGGAAACCAGCCATCGCCACCTGTTGCGCGAAGAAGAGGGCACCTGGCTGAACATCGACGGCTTCCATATGGGCGTCGGGGGGGATGATTCGTGGAGTCCGAGCGTCAGCCCTGATTTCCTGCTGACCGCCGGCCAGTATCGTTATTCACTCACCTGGAAACGTGCCTGACATCCCGCGCTGTGGCGTTAACGCGCCGCAGCGCAGTATTCAGACGTAAGGAAACTGCTTATGTATTACCTGAAAAATACTAACTTTTGGATGTTCGGGCTGTTCTTCTTCTTCTACTTTTTCATCATGGGAGCCTACTTCCCGTTCTTCCCGATCTGGCTGCATGACATCAATCAGATCAGCAAAAGTGACACCGGCATTATCTTTGCCAGCATTTCGCTGTTCTCGCTGTTGTTCCAGCCGGTGTTTGGTTTACTGGCCGATAAACTGGGGCTGAAAAAACATCTGTTGTGGATCATTACCGGCATGCTGATCCTGTTCGCGCCGTTCTTTATCTACGTATTTGGCCCGCTGCTTAAAATCAATATTTATCTGGGATCGGTGGTCGGCGGGATTTATCTCGGCCTGATTTACAACGCCGGTGCGCCTGCGATTGAAGCCTATATCGAGAAAGTCAGCCGTCGCAGCAGCTTTGAATTTGGCCGCGCGCGGATGTTCGGGTGTGTCGGCTGGGCGCTGTGTGCGTCGGTGGTTGGCATCATGTTTACCATCGATAATGAATTCGTGTTCTGGCTCGGCTCCGGCTGTGCGGTTATCCTCGCCATCCTGTTGCTGATCGCCAAACCGGAAGTCACCTCCAGTGCCCGCGTGGCTAATGAACTGGGGGCGAACACCAAACCCTTCAATCTGAAACTGGCCGTTGAACTGCTGAAAGATAAAAAACTGTGGTTCCTGGCGCTGTACGTCATCGGCGTTTCCTGTACCTACGACGTGTTCGACCAGCAGTTTGCTAACTTCTTTACCTCGTTCTTCACATCTTCTTCAGAAGGCACGCGCGTCTTTGGCTATGTGACCACCATGGGCGAACTGCTGAACGCCTGCATCATGTTCTTCGCGCCGCTGATCGTTAACCGCATTGGCGGCAAGAATGCGCTGTTGCTGGCCGGGACGATCATGTCAGTGCGCATCATCGGCTCCTCTTTCGCGTCATCGCCGCTGGAAGTGGTGGTACTGAAAACCCTGCATATGTTTGAAGTGCCGTTCCTGATTGTCGGTTGTTTCAAATACATCACCTCCGTCTTTGAGGTGCGTTTCTCGGCAACAATTTATCTGGTGACGTTCTGCTTCTTCAAACAGGTGGCGATCATCTTTATGTCGGTGTTTGCGGGCAACATGTATGACCGTATCGGCTTCCACGGCACCTATCTGATCCTCGGCTTGGTCGCGCTGACCTTCACGGTGATTTCTGCCTTTACGCTGACCGGACGCGGACCGCTTCAGGCATTCAAAACCCCTGAGCCGCTGAATAAGAGTGCTGTAAATTCTTAATTTATCTGAAGTCCTGACCGTCAGATTGGCACTTCATCGCATTGTTAGTTAACCTTAAAGCACACTTGCTGCCCGCATCGTCGGGCAGCTTTGGTTTCTTGCAGCCCGTCAGGGTGTAATTTTGAGGTACTTTAAATGGATGATTTGAACGTTGTGGGCAGCATTAACAATGCTGGCAACTGGTTGGTAAGAAACCAGGCGTTACTGCTTCATTACGCTGTGAATATTGTGGCCGCTATTTTCATTCTGATTGTGGGGATGATCATCGCCCGCATCGTTTCCGGCGCGGTCAGCCGGGTGTTAAAAGTTCGCGGTATCGATGTCACGGTTTCCGACTTCCTTTCCGCCATGGTGCGTTATGCGATTATCGCGTTCACGCTGATTGCGGTGCTGGGACGGATAGGCGTGCAAACCACCTCGGTGATCGCGGTGATCGGTGCCGCCGGTCTGGCCGTCGGTCTGGCATTGCAAGGCTCGCTGTCTAACTTTGCAGCAGGCGTTTTGCTGGTGATCTTCCGTCCGTTCCGTGCCGGTGAGTATGTCGATCTCGGCGGTGTGGCGGGGACTGTCACTCAGGTGCAGATTTTCTCCACCACCCTGCGTACGCCGGACAACAAAATCATTGTGGTGCCGAACGGCAAAATCATCGCCGGTAACATCATCAACAACTCCCGCGAACCGACCAGCCGTATCGACCTGACCATCGGCGTGGGTTATGACTCGGATATCGATCTGGTGAAGAAGATCCTGACCGACATCATCACTGCCGATCAGCGCGTATTGAAAGATAAAGACGTGGTGGTTCGCCTGAACGAAATGGCGGCCTCAACCCTGAATTTCATCGTTTACGCCTGGACCAACAACGGTGATGCGCAGAACGTGAAATGGGATCTGCTGGAATCGTTCAAACGCGCGCTGGATAAAAACAACATCAATATTGCTTATCCGCAAATGGATGTTCATCTCTATCAGGTCGCCAATGCGGCAGGCAACCAGCAGGAAGAACGTCGCTCGTTCGAATAACACATTCCTGCCAGATTCCGATTTTCTCAGGCGCCTGCGGGCGCCTTTTTCATACCCGAAACACCCGCCCGCCGATGATAAGCCAGCCTAATGACCGATTAGAAATATCCATTTCCTCTTATGCCAGCAAAGCCCTTACACTGCGCGCAATCTCTGTTATTTATTCTCTGAAGGAGTTCTCCATGCTGGCTATTTTCCTGCAAGGACTGGCGATGAGCGCCGCAATGATTTTACCGATTGGCCCGCAAAATGCGTTTGTGATGAATCAGGGCATCCGCCGTCAGTATCATCTGATGATTGCCGGGTTGTGCGCCCTGAGCGACATTGCGCTCATTTGTGGCGGCATCTTTGGCGGCAGCGCGCTGCTGAGCAAATCCCCGACCTTACTGATGCTGGTGAGCTGGGGCGGCGTGGCGTTTTTACTCTGGTATGGCTGGGGCGCGTTTCGTACTGCCTTCAGCAAAAATCCCGAACTGGCGCAGGCCGAAGTGGCGAAGCAAAGCCGCTGGAAAATCGTGGTCAGCATGCTGGCGGTCACCTGGCTGAATCCGCACGTATATCTCGATACTTTCGTGGTACTCGGCAGTCTGGGCGGCAGTCTCAGCCATGATGAGCGTTCATGGTTTGCACTCGGTGCGGTCAGTGCGTCGGTGATGTGGTTCTTCGGGCTGGCGATCCTCGCCGCCATGCTCGCGCCCTGGCTGAATACCGGTAAAGTGCAGCGCGTGATCAACTTTATCGTCGGTGCAATTATGTGGGGAATTGCAATACAACTGGCGCGTCAGACCGGGCTATTTTAAGTTTTGTCACTAATCTTAGTTTCTGTTGTAACGGATTATGCTACGGTTTCGCAGATTGTTTGACCTATCTATTGCCAGATCTTTGATGATTAATGGAGGCACTGTGAAACTGAAAGCATTGGCTGTAGCAGCGATGTTGGGATTAGGGACATTACCGCTGGCGTTACAGGCGGCAGAATTACCTGCCGGGCCGCACGTCGTGACGTCAGGCACCGCAAGCGTGGATGCCACGCCGGATATCGCGACGCTGGCAATCGAAGTCAGCGTGTCAGCGAACGATTCAGCCAGCGCCAAAAAGCAGGCTGATGAGCGCGTGGCGGCATATTATGCGTTCCTGCAAAAAAACGGCATTGAGAAAAAAGACATCAATGCGGCCAACCTGCGTACTCAGCCGGAATACAATTACCTGAAAGACGGCACCTCACAGCTGAAAGGCTATCGTGCGGTACGTCAGGTGCAGGTGACCTTGCGTCAGCTGGATAAACTGAACGAATTGCTGGATGGCGCACTGAAATCAGGTCTGAATGAAGTGCGTGCGGTGGAACTGGGCGTGGCTAATCCGGATAAATTCCGTGATGAAGCACGTCAGAAAGCCATCGAAAACGCCACGCAGCAGGCGAAATCACTGGCTGAAGGTTTCAATACCAAACTGGGGCCGGTTTACAGCATTCGTTATCACGTGGCTAATTACCAGCCAATGCCGGTGGCGCGCATGTATAAAACCGCCGAAGCCGCAGGGCAGAGCGATGTTGCGCAGACCTACGAACAGCAGAGTATTCACTTCGACGATCAGGTCGATGTGGTATTTGAATTGCAGCCACAGGCACCTGCTCAGTAATAATGATTCTGTAAAAATGAGAAAAACCCGCTCCGGCGGGTTTTTTATTATTCCTTTTAAATAAGTTGTCAGTTCTATTATTTTTCAACTCATTAGTTTTTCGTATGGTTTGAGGAGAGATAATTGTCGTTAATATATTAACTGTTTTAAAAATAACATTCAGTATGGGAAGGCGATATTAACAGCGAGAATAATGGGGATACATGAAGACATAACATCTCAATTATTTTTCTGATTCTATGGACTGAATATGAATATTCATAAAACACTTCTGGCAATCGCAATAAGCGCAGGCAGTTTTTCTGCCTGTGCCAGCATCGCTCCGTTAGTTTTCCATCAACAAGATGACGCCATTAACAGCCTGACGGGTTCCCTTAAAGGGCAAGTGAAGTTTGCTCAAACCCATACCATTGATCCTGCTAATAACAGCGCGCAGGAAATGCCGCGTCTGGTCAGTCTGCGTGACACGTTATTTATGTTTATCCCGCATTCGGACAGCACGGGAACAAAGTACACAATACAGCTGACGGATAAAAAGGGCGTCAGCCATGGTCCGTTTACGCTTGCTCCGCCTTCCGCATTGCCAGCCAGTGACAAGGCAGATCCGGCTGACAGCGCACATCCCGACGTGGTGTATTCCGATAATGCCTACAGCGCGAAACTTTCCTGGGATCTGATCGAACCCGGAATGGTGATTTCAATTTCCGATGAAAATGGCCACACGGGCCTGCTGGCGGATATTGATGTGGGCGCTGAAAATGAGGTCATGATCCAGAATATCCGGCTCGGAATGCTGACTGAACCGGCGAAAACCAATGAACTTGAGGGTAATTCCACCTTAGCGGCGGATTATTTCCAGAAAATACCGGTCTCACGGCTGATTGTCGGAAATTACTCCCCGCTGCACCTGACTAAAGTTGTGCTGTCAGATGGCAAGGTTTATGACTATCAAAGCGATACCACCGGGGATGTGTACAGCGGTGATATGCGCGAGGATATCGCCAAGAACCTGATTTCGATGGGCATTGATAATGCCAACTTCGGCATTAATGATTCCGCAGGTTCAACGCAATGGCAACCGGCGTGGTTTAATATTTATGCTGTGCATGAGGCATGTGGTTTTTATCAGAATGGCGTGGTCCAGCATGGCATGAGCGGCGGTAACGGCATGGCAACGCTGACACAGACCACCGGCAATGAACTTAGCCATGAACTGGGGCATGCTTACGGGTTAGGGCATTACCCTGGTGGCGGCATGTGGTCGACGCATAATCCGAATTCGGGCTGGGGCTGGGACAGCTTTAATAACCGTTTTATTGCGAACTTTTTCTGGAATCAAAGCGGGAATACAGTTTCTGAAGGTTACACCACACCGCCATTCGCGGGTATCTATCGCTTCAACAACGATGCGATGGGGGGCGGGGTAGCCAGTTCTCCTTATTCTGCCTATACCTTGTATACCGGCTATTCCCAAAAACGTATTCAGGCCGGAATGGAAAGTACCGGTGTCATTTCTGAGGCCGCTTCTTCGGGTTATCTGATCTGGGATGAAGATAAGCATGAAATGGTTGAACGTAATGATCCAACCCGACTTAAGCCGGTGAAATTTGGCGTTCCTGTGACGACTCTGGTCGGTTTTTACGACCCTGCTAAGGACGTGAAAGGCTACATTTACCCGCCGATGACCAGCAGTTATGGCTACGTCTATGCGCCACAGCCGGTGAAAGGGGGGCAATGCTGGGCGGAAGTGACCTTTGCCGACAATCACAAACAACGTTATCCGCTGGCAGGTGCCCGTCATAACACCGCGCGTATGAATAAATTCCATTTCAATGTTGAAACCGCGAGCAACCCGCAATCCGTCTCCGTGAATTGTCCGCAAGAAGACATGAGTGCGGCTTACGATACCTGGAGAAATGACTACTTCGGCGTGGAAAGAATTAAGAACTGGAGTGCCGACAAAAACGGTGTTGCGGGAGATGTTTACCTCGACACCGATGGCCGCTATTTCAAGCTTAAACATCCGGGTTATTGGTATTACCCTGCGGGTACACAAAGTAATAACGATTGGGAATATCTGACCAATGAGAAGGCGTTGAACGATCTTTTCGCGGCAGAACTCGCCGGGCAAAGCTATGACAGTATGGGCGTTGAATTACTCGATCAGCGTACTATTGAACCCGCCACCGTTGAACCTGCGCCCGCTGTCGTCATCGGGAAATCTGAGGGTTTCACTCAGGTGCTGGAACAGACGATCCGGTTTGAACAAAATGCTCAGCTAAAACCTCACAGCTATGCCACTGTTGAGGCTTTCGAAAAGGATGTTCGCACCTCTTATGGGAAAAGCGACATTAAAACCTGGAGCTCAAAAGGTAAAGACAGCGGTATGCCGGGAGACCTGTACGTCTATGAAAACCCGTACACCAAAACCCGCGACTACTTTATTCTTAAGCAAAAGAACTACTGGTATTTCCCGACCAGCCAGCAGTCTACTCAGGTTTGGGGATATATAGGTTCAGCGACACAATATGTTCATAATGACGTTTCGCCGCTGTTTGCACATATCAACAAATCTCTTTCAACAGAAAGCTTGCTGAAAAAATATTTCTCCAGGGAGGATATTTTTAGCTGGTCTCAGCGAAAGGCCACCACGCAAGACAGAGAGATATTCGTCTATCAGAACCCTCACAATAAAGATAAGGAGTATTTCCTTCAGCGCAACAGGACGTCCGGGCATTATTTCCCAACCAATAAAAAATCGAATGCAGACTGGTATTATATTGGCGACGAAAAAACGCTGGAAGCGATGAAGCAACTCTCTCAGGCTGATATGGAACAGCAGTTATTGTCATGGTATGGCAAAACCGAATTCAAGCCGTGGCAGAGCAATGCGACCAACAATACGATCGGTGACTTATATAAAAATGCCAATAAGGGAACCCAGGATTACTTCATGCTGAAAACGCCAACCTATTGGTACTTCCCGACTAACCTCACATCAAACAACGACTGGGAATATTTAGGCAGTTATTAACCTTTCCCACATAATGGAAAAACCCGCTCCGGCGGGTTTTTTATTTGTGAACATTTACATCGCGGTCAGGACTCTTTATCCGCCGAAAACGTCACGCCTTTCTGTGCTTCCAGCGCCCGCAATCTTTCCGTCAGTGCGTGGCTGATTGAGGCATAAGCGGTACTGCCCAGCGCCAGACGCAGCGGTGGATTCACTTCACCGGCAGCGGCGATCATCGCCCTGACGGTGTTCAGCGCGTCACCTTTAATGGCAAAATCACCGGAAGCTATCGCCCGGCGGACCTCTCCGGCAGGTGTTTTTTCATAGCAAGGCAAGGGTGTTGCATGATCCAGCCCGGTGCCGAATTCAGTGCGGGTCGGGCCGGGTTCGATGATCAGGAAATCAATGCCAAACGGTGCCACCTCCTGCGCAACGGATTCAATAAAACCTTCAATTCCCCATTTGGTTGCATGATAAAGGCTGAAATTCGGATAGGCGATCTGTCCGCCTTCTGATGAAACCTGCACAATCCGGCCGCCGCCTTGCGCGCGCAGGTGCGGCAAAACGGCGCGGATCAGTTGAATGGAGCCGACCAGATTGGTTGCGATTTGTCTGTCGATTTGTGCGTCACTGATTTCTTCCCCCGCACCGAACAAACCATATCCCGCATTGCTGACCACGACATCAATTCGCCCCATCTTAGTGAATGCCCCGGCGACGGCCGTTCTGATTGGCTGCGTCTCTGTCACGTCAAGCGTGATGATATGCAACTGATCACCATAGAGTGCCTGTAAGGTGTCGAGCGCACCCGGCTTGCGTAAGGTGGCGATCACGCGGTCACCGCGCTCAAGTAGCTGTTCAGTGAGCAGCCGTCCCAGGCCGGTCGATGTGCCTGTAATAAACCATGTCTTTGCCATTCTCAAATGCCTCTGTTGCAGGAGTTGCCAGACATTCAGGGTAGGGCAATACTATTGTTGCGTTAATACCCCATAAACTGCATGAACAGGTGAATAAAATCACACCAATGAGCAAACCGACACTGGCAGAACTCAGGGCCTTTATGGCCGTAGCCGAACACCGCAGTTTCCGCCGCGCCGCCGATCTTCTCGGCATCACGCGATCCTCGCTCAGCCACATTATGCGCGGGCTTGAAGACCGTCTGGGTGCACGACTTTTACACCGCACGACGCGCAGTGTGTCGCTGACCGACACGGGGGAACGCCTGCTTAAACGGATTGACCCGCTGATGAGCGGCCTTGATGCTGCGCTGGAAGATGTGGCGGGCGAGCAGGGACGGCTGACCGGCGAATTGCGGATAAACGGCAGCGAAGGCGCTATCCGCCTGTTGTTACGAGAGATTGTGCCGCAATTCATGGCGCGTTATCCCGGCATTACGCTGGATCTGGTGGCGGAAGGAAAGCTGGTGGATATTGTCGGGGAAGGGTTTGATGCAGGGATCCGGCTGGGGGAAGCGGTTCCCCGGGACATGATCGCGGTACGACTCAGTCCCGATATGCGTTTTCTGGCCGTGGCCTCGCCGGATTATCTTGCGGCGCATCCCGCCCCTGAAACGCCGGATGATCTCGCCCGTCATCAGTGTCTGCGCCAGCGCCTGCCCAGTGGCAAACGCTATCGCTGGGAATTTCAAAAACGCGCAGAGGAAGTGGCGATGGACGTGCCGGGAAGTCTGACACTGGATAATACGCAACTGATGGTGGAGGCTGCGCAGAACGGGCTGGGGATCGCATATGTTCCTGAGGATTATGCGCAGGTTGCGCTGAAAGAAGGGCGTTTAAAGACGGTGCTGGATGACTGGTGCCCGCCGATCCCCGGTTTATTTCTTTACTTCTCGGGCAACCGGCATGTGCCCGCGAGCCTGCGGGCATTGATAGATCTGGTCCGGGAGAAAAGCGGTTAAACGCCACTTTTCACGCCGGATCATTCCGTCAGTCCTGACGCAATACCTGATGGCCGTGGGCGATCAGCGCGTCGGTCACTTTACGCATCATGCGGCTTTCCGGCGCGAAACGGTGCCAGTACAACATCCGGCGCTGGAACAGACCCGGTGTCAGGTCGATCAGTTCGCCGCTTTCCAGTTCTTTCTCGATTTGCAGATGCGGGATCATGCAGCAGGTGGTGCCCTGACGGGCGAGCTGGACGAACGCTTCTGACGAGTTAACGATGTGGCACGGCACGCTGCCCGGCGACAAGTCGAAATTCTGTTGCAGGAAAGCCTGATGCATATCGTCCAGATGGTCGAACGCCACCGCAGGCGCTTTCAGTAAGGCCGAACGGGTGACGCCATTCGGGAAATAGCGGTCAGCAAAAGGCTTGGAGCCGACAAACAGATAGTCCAGCGCACCCAATTGATCCACCAGACAGCTTGGCAACGGTTGTGGCTGAATACTCACCGCCCCGACCACTTCGCCGCGACGCAGACGTTCCTGAGTGCGCGTTTCATCTTCCACCTGTAAATTCAGGCGGATAGGGGAATCAACCAGCACCGATTTCAGTGCCGGTAACAGCCAGGTTGCCAGGCTGTCGGCGTTGACCGCCAGCGAAAGCAACAGCGGCGTATCATTGCTTTCATTGTTGCTGTCACTGCCCAGCCACTCTTCTTCCAGCAATTCCACCTGATGTAACAACGCCAGCAGTTTCTGACCCTGCTCGGTCGGGCGAGGCGGAACGGTACGCACCAGCAGCGGCTGGCCGAATAAATTTTCCAGTTGTTTAATACGCTGAGAGACCGCCGATTGTGTGATGCAAAGTTTCTGCGCAGCGCGCTCAAAACCGCGCTCACGGATCACCGCGTCCAGTGCCTGTAGCGTTCTATAGTCCGGGCGTTTCATCGGAATTCTGTCCCTTGGATTTAATTTTATCCGGACACTATGCCACAGATTGTCAGGTTTTGTGGTGAGGAAAATCGGAGGAATGGCAGCACAATTGCACTTAATAAGTGTGATCTGGTCACGCACCTGGTCGCCCAATTTGCCGGGACATGCTTTATAATCACCGGCAGAATTCGTTTCATCCCACTATTCACAGCACTTTCGTGTTATCAGACAGAGAAGCCATTATGACGCAGGAAGAATTGAAAAAAGCAGTCGGCTGGGCCGCGCTGGATTACGTGACTCCGGGCACCATTGTAGGTGTCGGCACCGGATCTACCGCCGCGCATTTCATTGATGCACTGGGTTCTGTCAAAGGCCAGATCGAAGGCGCAGTGTCCAGCTCCGATGCCTCCACCGCAAAACTGAAAAGCTTAGGCATTCATGTTTTCGACAGCAACGAAGTGGATTCTCTGGATGTGTACGTTGACGGTGCCGATGAAATTAACGGCTCAATGCAGATGATCAAAGGCGGCGGCGCGGCGCTGACCCGCGAAAAAATCATTGCCGCGATCGCCAAAAAATTCATCTGCATTGTGGATGCTTCCAAACAGGTCGATGTACTGGGCAAATTCCCGCTGCCGGTGGAAGTGATCCCGATGGCACGTTCTTATGTGGCGCGTGAACTGGTGAAACTCGGCGGCCTGCCGGAGTACCGCCAGAATGTGCTGACCGATAACGGTAACGTGATCCTCGATGTGCATAATCTGAATATCGTCGATGCCGTCGCGATGGAAAATAAGATCAACAGCATTGCCGGTGTGGTGACGGTGGGGCTGTTTGCTAACCGTGGCGCGGACGTGGCGCTGGTCGGGACATCTGAAGGCGTTAAAACTGTTAAGCTGAAATAAGACAGCGATAAGCAGAAGATCTGGCTGCTCAGACAAAAGCAGCCAGACACACTCCTGTCATAATGCAATGTTATGAAGATGATAATTTTCTGACTGAATCATCTTTTCTTCAGAAGTCTTAATTTGGTGACTTATGTCACATTCCTGTGTTTCTCCTCCAGAACGTCTGGCTCCGCAAAATCTAACCAGCATGAAATGCTAAAAACCATCACGCGCGGTGAGCCTTCTGCTACCGGGCAGGCAATCGTTTGTATTGATGATGGCGGATTTTTTGTTATGTTGACGGGGAGCAGTCACCTTGCAGTCAGATTTCAGTCAGAAAATATAGGGTCGGGAAATGGCAAAAGTATCACTTGAGAAAGACAAGATTAAATTTTTGTTAGTGGAAGGCGTCCACCAAAGTGCGGTTGATACACTCCGTGCAGCGGGTTACACCAATATTGAATTTCACAAAGGTGCTTTAGACACGCAATCGCTGAAAGAATCGATCCGTGATGCGCACTTTGTTGGACTCCGATCGCGTACTCAGCTGACTGAAGAAGTGTTCCAGGCAGCAGAAAAACTGGTGGCTGTTGGCTGTTTCTGTATCGGTACCAATCAGGTGGATCTGAAAGCCGCCACCCGTCGCGGTGTTCCGGTCTTTAACGCGCCGTTCTCCAATACCCGTTCTGTGGCGGAAATGGTACTGGGCGAAATGCTGCTGATGATGCGCGGCATTCCGGAAGCCAACGCCAAAGCACACCGTGGTGTCTGGAACAAGCTGGCAGTCGGATCCTTCGAAGCGCGCGGCAAACGTCTGGGCATCATTGGTTACGGCCACATCGGTACGCAGTTGGGGATCCTCGCGGAAAGCCTGGGGATGCGCGTCTTCTATTACGACATCGAAAGCAAATTGCCATTGGGTAATGCGCAGCCGATTGCCTCGCTGGAAGAATTGCTCAACACCAGCGACGTCGTGACGTTACATGTGCCGGAAACCCTGAGCACCAAAGACATGATTTCTGAAGTGCAGCTGGCACAGATGAAGCCGGGCGCACTGCTGATCAACGCCTCACGTGGCACCGTGATCGACATTCCTGCGCTGTGCAATGCACTGCGCAGCAAACATTTGTCCGGCGCGGCCATCGACGTCTTCCCGGAAGAACCGGCAACCAACAGCGATCCGTTTAATTCACCGCTGTGTGAATTCGATAACGTGCTGCTGACGCCACACATCGGCGGTTCCACCATGGAAGCGCAGGAAGGTATCGGCCTCGAAGTGGCAGGCAAACTGGCGAAATACTCTGACAACGGTTCTACGCTGTCAGCGGTTAACTTCCCGGAAGCATCGCTGCCCGCTCACACCGAGAAAGCCAGCCGTCTGCTGCATATTCACGAAAACCGTCCGGGCGTGCTGACCAGCATCAACCAGATTTTCGCGGAGCAAGGTATCAACATTGCTGCACAGTATCTGCAAACCAGCCCTGAAATCGGTTATGTGGTTATCGATGCAGAAACAGATACCGCAACACTGAATACCGCGTTGCAGCTGATGAAGGCCATTCCGGGCACCATCCGCGCCCGTCTGCTTTACTGATCTCAGCCTGAAATGACAAAGGCGCCGGAGGGCGCCTTTTTGCTGTCTGCGGTTTAGCGCCTCTTTCTACCACGTCCATACTTTGCCGGGGGTAATCACCTGCGGCAAAGGCACATCCCAGTGTTCCACCGGCAGGGCATCGACATGCTGACAATCGTGCGCCAGACCAATCGGATAAGGTCCGCCATTCTTCCAGCGTTCCAGCGTGCGGTCATAAAAACCGCCGCCCATGCCTAAACGTTGCCCGACGCTGTCGAACGCCACCAGCGGCGTCAGAATAACATCCAGCCGGGACAGCGGAATGACCTGCGTGACATCCAGTTGCGGTTCGAGAATATTGAGACGATTACGCACCAGCGGCGTGTCAGGGGTATAACGCAGGAAAAGCAGGTTACCGGGGACGAAAGGGTGCAGCACCGGCAGACACAGTTGTTTGCCTTCACGCCACAGACGGGCGATGACGGGTGCGGTATCGAGTTCACCATCAAAGGACAGAAACAGGGAAACGGTGATGGCAGATTGAATCTCAGGATGCGTGGCGACACGTTCTGCGGCCTGCAGGGCAAAAGTGGTTTGCTGTTCAGTGGTCAGCGCGTTTCTGCGTTGGCGTATTTCATTGCGGATGAGGTGTCGGGCTGAAGCGAACAAAGGTGTGTAAGGCATAGATACAAACACCAGAAAGGGATGTACCGAAAAGAAAGGGGAATCTCCGAGATGCCGTCGCAGGCTGTAACCCTTGAACCCATGGTTCAAGGTGAACGTGCTGTCGCAATCTTTAGGCTTCTCGGACGGACCGAGCATGCGCACCGATTACGGATCATCACATTCTGTTGGTACTAATTATCGGCTCAGGGGACGGGCCCGCTGGCGAACATCTCAGAGAAATTTTTTACCGTTTCTGACGACCTGTGACCAGTCAGTCAGCAACGTGTGTTATTCGAAAGGCGCCCCTTCACGTTCAGAGATCCGGCCTTGTTCGAGCAATGCCTGCTCGATGGTTTGTTGCAACATCCGGATACGTTGTTCCATATTGGATGCATAATCGCGCGTTTTCAACCTTTCCTGAGCAAGTTCGTGACATACGTTCAATGCCGCGATGAAGACCAGTTGCTCTGTATTGGTGACTCTAGTGCGAACTTTCAGATCTTGCAACCGCTGATTAAGATCTTCAGCTGCCAGATTCAGTGCTTCCTGTTGTTCTGGCGGACAATTCACCCGTAAAGAGCGACCAAAAATTTGAATATCTACCGGTTGTGCAGACATGCCACCTTCCTGCTGATTTATTCGTCCGCCCCAACGTGACCACTACGACCTGGCGCAGGATGTTGGAAGCGGGCGCCACTATAACTATCTCAATACCAGGTTACAACCCCATGACCGACTGACTGCTGCCCGATTGTTCAGGGCGTGCCATTCATGCCTTAGACCACCCAATCGCGGGCTGCTAATCTGGTACTACGACAGACCTTGGTGGTAGCATAACACGAACTTAACCTGCCAACGATGGCGAATGCGCATGTCTATTGAGAATACTTACCCTACTTACGATTCGTTGGATCAAAACCTGAAACAACAATCGGTTGCTCTGACCGCAGCAGAAATGCACGGTTTGATCAGTGGCTTGCTGTGCGGCGGTAATCGCGACGGTAGCTGGCTGACTCTGGTTCATGATCTGACCAACGAAGGCATCGCCTTCCCGCACACGCTGGCGGATTTGCTGCAACAACTGCGCAAAGTCACCGCAGATACGCTGGAAGATGACAGCTTCGAATTTAAAATGATGATGCCGGATGACGATAAAAACGTCTTTGAGCGTGCTGATGCACTGGCGGGCTGGGTTAACCATTTCCTGCTGGGGCTGGGCATGATGCAGCCAAAACTCGCTAAAGTGAAAGGCGAAGTCGGTGAAGCGATCGACGATTTGCGTAGCATCGCGCAACTCGGTTACGACGAAGATGAAGATCAGGAACAATTAGCGCAGTCTTTAGAAGAAGTGGTGGAGTACGTCCGCGTGGCGGCCATCCTGTGCTTTGGTGAATTCGGTCACAGCCGCCCGACGGCTGCAGAAAATCACCGTACATTGCATTAATTAAAACGATTTCAGGAGAAGGTGATGACTCAGCAAGAGTACGAGAATCGTCGTCAGGCGCTGTTAGCGAAGATGGCACCGGGAAGCGCGGCAATCATTTTTTCTGCGCCGGAAGCACCGCGCAGTGCCGACAGTGAATACCCGTATCGTCAGAGCAGTGATTTCTGGTATTTCACCGGATTCAATGAACCGGAAGCGGTGCTGGTCCTGGTGAAAAGTGATGAAAATCATAACCACAGTGTCCTGTTCAACCGCGTTCGTGATCTCACTGCTGAAATCTGGTTTGGTCGTCGTCTGGGTCAGGACGCGGCACCCGCCAAACTTGGCGTGACCAAAGCGTTGCCGTTTGACGATATCAACGACCAGCTTCACCTTCTGCTTAACGGCCTCGACGTGGTGTACCACGCACAAGGCGATTACGCCTATGCCGATGACATCGTGAACCGTGCGATGGAAAAACTGCGTAAAGGTTTCCGTCAGAATTTCTCTGCTCCGGCCACGGTCACCGACTGGCGTCCGTGGGTGCATGATATGCGCCTGTTCAAATCAGCGGAAGAAATCGCCATCATGCGCCGCGCCGGACAGATCACCGCGCTGGCCCATACCCGCGCGATGGAAAAATGCCGTCCGGGCATGTTTGAATACCACCTTGAAGGCGAAATTCATCACGAATTTAACCGTCACGGCGCCCGTTATCCTTCCTACAACACCATTGTGGGCGGCGGCGTAAACGGCTGCATTCTGCATTACACCGAAAACGAATGCGAACTGCGTGACGGCGATTTAGTGCTGATCGACGCCGGTTGTGAATATCAGGGTTATGCCGGTGATATTACCCGTACGTTCCCGGTGAACGGCAAATTTAGCAAAGCGCAACGTGAAATCTACGACATCGTGCTGGCGTCAGAATACAAAGCGCTGGAAGTCTTCGGACCGGGCAGCAGCATTCAGGCCGCGACCGAAGCCGCAGTGCGCGTGATGATTGAAGGCCTGATCAAACTCGGCGTGATGAAGGGCGACGTCGAAACCCTTTACGCTGAACAGGCGCACAAACAGTTCTTCATGCACGGTTTATCGCACTGGCTGGGGCTGGACGTGCATGACGTCGGCCATTACGGCTCGGCAGATCGCAGCCGTACGCTGGAACCGGGCATGGTGCTGACCGTTGAACCGGGCCTGTATATCGCGCCGGACGCCGACGTCCCCGAAGCGTACCGTGGCATCGGTATCCGTATCGAAGACGACATTCTGATCACCGCCACCGGCATTGAAATTCTGACCGGCGATGTGGTGAAAGAAGCCGATGATATTGAAGCCCTGATGGCGGCGGCACAGAAATAATATGAGCATTGTCATTGTTGGCGGCGGGATGACCGGCGCAACGCTGGCGCTGGCGATTTCCTCGCTGACCGAGGGGCGCTTGCCGGTGCATCTGGTGGAAGCCACTGCGCCTGAACATCACGGACATCCGGGTTTTGATGCCCGTTCGATTGCGCTGGCACAAGGCACCTGCCAGCAATTATCGCGGGTGGGTATCTGGCCTGCGCTGGCGAATATCGCCACGCCCATCCGGGATATTCACGTCAGCGATCGCGGTCACGCGGCCTTTGTGAACCTCAATGCCGCGCATTATGGCGTTGAGGCGCTGGGGCAGGTGGTTGAGTTGCATGAAGTCGGTAAGCGCCTGTTTGCGATGCTGAAAAATGCCCCCGGCGTCACGCTGCATTGTCCGGCCAAGGTCACGGATGTCGCACGTTCGCAAGAGTCTGCCAGCGTGACACTCGACAACGGTGAAACGCTGACCGCACAACTTCTGGTGGCGGCGGACGGCTCACACTCCTCACTGGCCAAAGCCTGCAACATTGGCTGGCAGCGTGAAGATTACGGTCAGATTGCCGTGATCGCGAATATCGCCACCAGTGAGCCACACCACAACCGGGCGTTTGAACGCTTCACGAAGCACGGACCGCTGGCGTTACTGCCGATGTCCGATGGCCGCAGTTCGCTGGTCTGGTGTCATCCGCGCGAAGCCAAAGAAGAGATCGATAACTGGAGTGAAGCACAGTTCCTCAGTGAGCTGCAAAAAGCCTTCGGCTGGCGGCTGGGTACCATGAAACAGGCCGGTAAACGGTTCAGTTATCCGCTGCAATTGCAGCGAGCCAACAGCCATATCAGCCACCGTCTGGCGCTGGTGGGGAATGCGGCGCAAACACTGCATCCGATTGCCGGACAGGGTTTTAACCTCGGTCTGCGTGATGTCATGACACTGGCCGAAACGCTGGCCAATGCCGCGGCACAAGGCGCGGATGTTGGCAGTTACCGCGTGCTGAGTGACTATCAGCAGCGCCGTCAGCCCGATCAGCAGGCAACCGTCGGCGTGACCGACGGCCTGATCCACCTCTTTGCCAACCGCTGGCTGCCGTTAATGGTCGGACGTAATCTCGGCTTACTGGCGATGGAAGGCATTACGCCATTACGCGATGCGTTTACCCGAAGAACTTTAGGCTGGGTTGACCGTTAAGCCTTACAGGAAAAATTATGCAATCTTTTGATGTGGTTATCGCCGGTGGCGGAATGGTCGGTCTGGCGCTGGCGTGCGGATTACAGGGCAGCGGTTTGCGCATTGCGGTGCTGGAAAACCAGCAACCGGATCTCGATTCGCCGTTACCGGAACAGCCGGGTTTACGGGTTTCGGCAATCAATGCCGCCAGCGAACGTCTGCTGAAATATATCGGCGTCTGGGACAACATCATTGCTCAGCGTGCCAATGCCTATCAGGGGATGGAAGTCTGGGATCGTGACAGCTTCGGCAAAATCGCCTTCCGTGGCGAAGAATATGGCTTCAGCCATCTGGGTCACATCATTGAGAATCAGGTGATCCACCGTGCGCTGTGGCAGCGTGCGGAAAAATCTTCCGACATCACGTTGCTCGCACCGGCCACATTGAAGAACGTAGCCTGGGGCGAAAACGAAGCGTTTATCACCCTTAATGATGATCGCCAGCTCAGCGCGCGTTTAGTGGTCGGCGCGGACGGCGCACAGTCATGGCTGCGCCAGCATGCCGACATCCCGCTGACTTTCTGGGATTACCGTCATCATGCACTGGTGGCGACCATCCGCACGGAAGAGCCGCACCAGTCTGTTGCACGTCAGGTCTTTCACGGTGAAGGTATTCTGGCATTTCTGCCGCTGGCGGATGCGCATTTGTCTTCCATCGTCTGGTCAGTGTCACCGGATGAAGCACAGCGCCTGAGCGCGCTGGAGCCTGAAGAGTTCAACAAAATCCTCGCCAGCACTTTTGACCTGCGACTGGGCGTGTGTCGCGTAGAAAGTGAGCGCCTGACCTTCCCGCTGACCGGCCGTTATGCCCGCAGCTTTGCCGGACAACGCCTGGCGCTGGTCGGCGATGCGGCACACACCGTGCATCCGCTCGCCGGACAGGGCGTGAACTTAGGCTTTATGGATGCTGCTGAACTGGCGTCTGAAATCAAACGTCTGCAAAAAGAAGGCAAAGATTTCGGCCAGCACATGTACCTGCGCCGTTACGAGCGTCGTCGTAAACACAGCGCGGCGCTGATGCTGGCGGGTATGCAGGGCTTCCGCGAACTGTTTGCCGGGGATAATCCAGCCAAAAAACTGCTGCGCGACATCGGCCTGACGCTGGCGGATTCCCTGCCGGGTGTGAAACCGAAACTGGTCCGTCAGGCCATGGGGCTGAACGATTTACCCGAATGGTTACGGGACGATTCACTTCGATTGAAATAATCTAATTTCAGCTCAATTTTTCCATTACATTTTCTAATCCGGGTCCGGATTTTTCATTCTGCAAATGGTGAGAAATCCGGCCTTGTCGTTATATAACATCGATACTTTTGCGGTTTATTTGTAGATTTTGCGCCGCAAACCCCAGTTTACCAGTCAAAAACTCTGCACAATGCCCTTGTGAAATCACTGACATTCCCGCTGCTCTGCATATTTTAACTTATGGTTAGTGAGCTTATTCAGTGGTAAGTTCGAGCGAGGGTATCGTTTGCGCGGTGTGCTGTTTATGCACTTAATTAAATGAGGAATAAGATGGTTAAGCAGACTCAGCTTTATGAACAACATGTTGCGTGCGGCGCGCGTATGGTCGATTTCCACGGCTGGATGATGCCTCTGCATTACGGCTCTCAGCTGGATGAACACCACGTTGTGCGTCAGGATGCCGGTATGTTTGACGTCTCGCACATGACCATCGTCGACCTCCACGGCGCCCGTACCCGTGAATTCCTCCGTTATCTTCTGGCGAACGATGTCGCCAAACTCACCGTTCCCGGCAAAGCCCTGTACACCGGCATGCTCAATGCCTCCGGTGGCGTGATTGACGATCTGATCGTCTATTTCCTCAACGAAAATTATTTCCGTCTGGTGGTTAACTCCGCGACCCGCGAGAAAGATCTGGCATGGATTTCGCAGCATGCAGAACCGTACGCTGTTGAACTGACAGTGCGTGATGATCTGGCGCTGGTTGCCGTGCAGGGGCCGCAGGCGAAAGAAAAAGCGGAAACCTTGTTTACCGCAGAACAAAAACAGGCTGTCGCGGGCATGAAGCCGTTCTTCGGCGTTCAGGCGGGCGACCTGTTTATCGCGACAACCGGTTATACCGGCGAAGCGGGTTATGAAATCGCACTGCCGCAAGAACAGGTGGCGGATTTCTGGCAGAAATTGCTGGCCGCAGGGGTAAAACCTGCCGGTCTGGGCGCGCGCGACACACTGCGTCTGGAAGCAGGCATGAATCTGTACGGGCAGGAAATGGACGAAGGTGTTTCGCCGCTGGCGGCCAATATGGGCTGGACCATCGCCTGGGCACCGGAAGACCGTGACTTTATTGGCCGTGATGCGCTGGAAAGACAGCGCGAGCAGGGCACCGAACAGCTGGTCGGCCTGGTGATGACCGAGAAAGGCGTATTGCGTAACGAACTGCCGGTGCGATTCACCGACAGCGCGGGTAACACGCTGGAAGGCGTGATCACCAGCGGTTCGTTCTCCCCGACGCTGGGCTACAGTATTGCTCTGGCACGCGTTCCGGCGGGCATTGGCGAACATGCCATTGTGCAAATCCGTAACCGCGAAATGCCGGTAAAAGTCACCAAGCCAGGTTTTGTCCGTAACGGCAAACCTCTGGCGCAGTAACGAATTCGAGATAAAAATTATCCAGTTAACGCTGAATTAAGCACTTTTTGGAGAAAATAACATGAGCAATGTTCCAGCAGATTTGAAATACGCCTCTTCCCACGAGTGGGTACGTTCAGAAGGCAACGGCGTTTACACCGTAGGCATCACCGAACACGCGCAGGAATTACTGGGCGACATGGTTTTCGTTGATCTGCCAGAAGTCGGCCGCGAAGTGGCTGCCGGTGAAGACTGCGCCGTGGCTGAATCCGTCAAAGCGGCTTCCGACATTTACTCTCCAGTTAGCGGCGAAATCGTTGCAGTGAACGGCGAACTGGAAGGTTCCCCGGAGCTGGTCAACAGCGAGCCATATGGCAGCGGTTTCCTGTTCCAGATTAAAGCGTCAGACGAAAGCGAACTGGCTAAGCTGCTTGATGCAGAAGCCTATTCAGCTTCCATCGACGAATAATTACACATTGTTTTACCCGCCCCGCAACCCGCTTGCGGGGCAGATCCCGACCCGTAGCTTTTGTCAGTATCCCAAGACACCTCCAGCAGATTTCAGGAATGCGTAGCAAATGACTCAGACTCTCAGCCAACTCGAACACAGCGAAGCCTTTATCGGCCGCCATATCGGTCCGTCTTCTCAGCAACAGCAACAGATGCTGGAAACGGTCGGTGCGGATTCCTTAAACGCGCTGATCCAGCAGATCGTTCCGGTCGATATCCAGTTGCCGGGGCCACCGGCCGTCGGCGATGCCGTGACGGAACATCAGGCGCTGGCTGAGCTGAAAGCCATTGCCAGCCAGAACCAACGCTATAAATCCTACATCGGTATGGGTTACAGCGCGGTGCTGACGCCGCCGGTTATCCTGCGCAACATGCTGGAAAATCCGGGCTGGTATACCGCGTACACGCCGTATCAGCCGGAAGTGTCGCAGGGCCGTCTTGAAGCGCTGCTGAACTTCCAGCAACTGACCCTGGATCTGACCGGTCTGGATCTGGCGTCTGCTTCTTTGCTCGATGAAGCGACTGCCGCCGCCGAAGCCATGGCACTGGCAAAACGCGCCAGCAAACTGAAAGATGCCAACCGTTTCTTCGTGGCTGACGACGTGCATCCGCAAACGCTGGACGTGGTCCGTACCCGTGCGGAAACCTTCGGTTTTGACATCATTGTTGATAAAGCCGAAAAAGTGCTCGAGCTGGAAGGCGTGTTCGGCGTGCTGTTGCAGCAGGTTGGCACCACCGGTGAAGTGCACGATTACACCGCGCTGCTGGGCGAACTGAAAAAACGCAAAATTATTACCAGCGTCGCCGCTGACATTATGGCGCTGGTGCTGCTGGCCGCACCGGGCAAGCAGGGCGCTGACGTGGTCTTTGGTTCCGCGCAACGCTTTGGTGTGCCGATGGGCTACGGCGGTCCGCACGCGGCCTTCTTTGCCTGCGTAGACGAATTCAAACGTTCCATGCCGGGCCGTATCATCGGGGTTTCCCGCGATGCTGCCGGCAAAACGGCACTGCGTATGGCGATGCAGACCCGCGAGCAACATATCCGCCGAGAAAAAGCCAACTCCAACATTTGTACCTCGCAGGTTTTACTGGCCAACATTGCCAGCCTGTATGCGGTATTCCACGGCCCTGAAGGCCTGAAACGCATTGCCTCACGCATTCATCGTCTGACCGACATTCTGGCCGCTGGCCTGAAACAGGGTGGCCTGACGCTGCGTCACAACACCTGGTTCGATACGCTGACCGTCGAAGTGAAAGACAAAGCCGCTGTGCTGGAACGTGCGCTGAGTTTCGGTCTGAACCTGCGTACTGACATTCATGGCGCAGTCGGTATCACCCTTGATGAAGCGACGTCCCGCGAAGACGTTCAGATTCTGTTTGCTGCCCTGCTGGGTGACGACAACGGTCTGGATATCGACAAACTGGACAAAGCCGCATCGACCGACAGCAATGCCATTCCAGCGGCGATGCTGCGTGTGGATCCGATCCTGACCCATCCGGTATTCAATCAGTACCACAGCGAAACCGAGATGATGCGTTATATGCACCGTCTGGAGAAAAAGGATCTGGCGCTGAATCAGGCGATGATCCCGCTGGGTTCCTGCACCATGAAACTGAATGCCGCAGCAGAAATGATCCCGATTACCTGGCCGGAATTTGCCGAGCTGCATCCGTTCTGCCCGACAGAACAGGCTGGCGGTTATCAGCAGATGATTGGTCAGTTGTCACAATGGCTGGTTCAGCTCACCGGTTATGACGCGGTGTGCATGCAGCCGAACTCCGGTGCGCAGGGTGAGTACGCGGGTCTGTTGGCCATCCGCCGCTACCACGAAAGCCGTAACGAAAGTGGTCGTCACATCTGCCTGATCCCAAGCTCAGCGCACGGCACCAATCCAGCTTCCGCGCAGATGGCGAGCATGACCGTAGTGGTTGTCGCGTGTGACAAACAGGGCAACATCGATCTGAGTGACCTGCGTGAGAAAGCGGCGAAAGCGGGCGATGAGCTGTCTTGTATCATGGTGACTTACCCTTCAACGCACGGCGTTTACGAAGAGACCATCCGCGAAGTGTGCCAGATTGTGCATCAGTACGGCGGTCAGGTTTACCTCGATGGCGCGAACATGAACGCCCAGGTCGGCATCACCACGCCGGGTTACATCGGCGCGGACGTGTCGCACCTTAACCTGCATAAAACCTTCTGTATCCCGCACGGCGGCGGCGGCCCGGGCATGGGTCCGATCGGTGTGAAAGCGCATCTGGCTCCATTCGTTCCGGGTCACAGCGTGGTGCAGATTGACGGCGTACTGACGCAAAACGGCGCGGTTTCTGCGGCTCCGTTCGGCAGTGCTTCCATCCTGCCCATCAGCTGGATGTATATCCGCATGATGGGCGCGGAAGGCCTGAAGCAAGCCAGCCAGGTGGCAATTCTGAATGCCAACTACATTGCGACCCGTCTGAAAGACGCCTATCCGGTGCTGTATACCGGCCGTGATGGTCGCGTGGCGCACGAATGCATTCTGGATATTCGTCCGCTGAAAGAAACCACCGGTATCAGTGAAATGGATATCGCCAAGCGTCTGATCGATTACGGATTCCACGCCCCGACCATGTCCTTCCCGGTGGCCGGTACGCTGATGGTTGAGCCGACCGAATCCGAAAGCAAGGTGGAACTGGATCGCTTTATCGATGCGCTGCTGGCAATCCGCAGTGAAATTGATCGCGTAGCGAAAGGCGAATGGCCGCTGGAAGATAACCCGCTGGTGAATGCACCGCACGTGCAGAACGAGCTGGTCAGCGACTGGAACCACCCGTACACCCGCGAAGTGGCAGTCTTCCCGGCCGGTTACGACAACAAATACTGGCCGACGGTAAAACGTCTGGATGACGTGTACGGGGACAGGAATTTGTTCTGTTCATGTGTACCGATGTCAGATTACGAGTAAGACTCCGTTCTCCTCCTCGCTGAGAAGGGTGAGGAGTTAAAAATTCGGTCTGCTCCCTCCCCTGCGAAGGGGAGGGTTGGGGTGGGGTATTAAAGTAAAATCAATAGGTTGAAGTATGCTTTGACAAGGTGTTAGCCCTTAAAACCCCCTCCCAACCTCCCCCTTCGCAGGGGGAGGAGCAAAGATGAAAAACAATCTGCCGTTGATTTTAAGATCGTGCGGGCGATTCAGAAATCTTGCTGAACGGAGCGGCCTGGAGACCTAAGGCTCCAGGACCGAGAGAAGGAACCGCGCAGCGGCAAGATTTCCAGCCTGTCGCTGTGGTACCTGAAACATGGCCAGCAAGCGATAGCGCGCAGTTAAAAAACGCAGGATTCCAAAGGGTTTCGTTTAAAACCCTTTGCGCCCGTTTGGGCGGCGAGCCCAAGCATCTGGCCAGTTCGGCTGGCAATCCCACGAAAAATTTCTCTTGTCCAGCTTTGTAAGCTGGTGTCAAATCAGATGATTAGCGTCCTGCGGGTAAGCCCGTTAAATAAAGGAAATCATATGACCCAGACCCTCCGCGTTGGCCTTGTTGGCTATGGTTTTGCCAGCAAAACCTTCCATTCTCCCCTGATTGATGGCACCCCCGGCCTTGAACTGGCGGTCGTGTCCAGCAGCGATGCGGGCAAAGTTCATGCCGACTGGCCCCATGTTGCAGTGGTTGATTCGCCGGAAAAACTGTTCGCTGATGCGTCCATTGATCTGGTGGTGATCCCGACCCCGAACACCACCCATTTCCCGCTGGCGAAGCTGGCGCTGGAAGCCGGTAAGCACGTTATCGTCGATAAGCCCTTCACCGTGACACTGGAAGAGGCCCGCGAGCTGGATGTGCTGGCGCGTGAGAAAGGCAAAGTGCTGTCGGTCTTCCATAACCGTCGCTGGGATTCGGATTTCCTTACTGTAAAGGCGCTGATCAACGAAGGCGCGCTGGGCGATATCGTTTATTTCGAATCTCATTATGACCGTTACAAGCCGCAGGTGATGCAACGCTGGCGCGAAAGTGATGCGCCGGGCAGCGGCATCTGGTTCGATTTAGGTTCGCATCTGTTGGATCAGGCGCTGCAATTGTTCGGTACGCCGGATGCGTTGCAGGCAGATCTGGCGGTGCTGCGTCCGGGCGGCAAAGCGGTGGATTATTTCAACGCCGTGCTGACCTATCCGCGCCGTCGCGTGGTGCTGCACAGCACCGTGTATGCGGTGGCGGAAACGGCACGTTTTATCGTGCAGGGCGAAAAGGGCAGCTACGTGAAGTTTGGGCTGGATCCGCAGGAAGATCGTCTGAAAGCCGGTGAGCGTTTGCCTCAGCCGGACTGGGGCTTCGACAAGCGCGACGGTGTGATTACGCTGAGCCATGACGGCGTGCTGGCCGAGAAATCCCTGCTGACCATTCCGGGTGATTATCCGGCTTATTACGCCGGTGTGCGTGATGCGATTAACGGACAGGGCGACAATCCGGTCCCTGCCGCTGATGCGATCCGCGTGATGGAAATGCTCGAACTGGGGATGCAGTCCTCGGAACAACAGGCGACATTGAAAGTCATCAAGAACTAACACGTCGTCTACGCTTTTAAGATGTCACCACGGTGGCATCTTTCCTTTTCGTTTGTTATTCACTTTGCAAGGAAGGTTCATGTCCTGGTTACAACGTCTGAAAATTGACAAGTTTTTGCTGATTCTGGTGTGTGTGGTGGTGATTGCGTCATTCTTTCCGTGTGAAGGGATTTATAAAACCCTCTTCGGCTACCTGACCACCGCCGCCATTGCGCTGCTGTTCTTTATGCACGGCGCGAAGCTTTCGCGTGAAGCGATCATGGCGGGGATCAGCCACTGGCGGCTGCACGTGGTGGTGTTCCTCAGCACCTTCGCGCTGTTCCCGCTGTTGGGGCTGGGCATGAAATGGCTGGTGCCGGTGGGCATTCTGACGCCGACGTTGTACTACGGTTTCCTGTATCTCTGCGCACTGCCCGCTACCGTGCAGTCGGCGATCGCCTATACCTCTGTGGCGGGCGGCAATATTCCGGCAGCGATTTGCAGCGCGTCCGCATCCAGCATTCTGGGCGTGTTTCTGTCGCCGGTGCTGGTCGGACTGCTGATGCACACGCAGGGCGGCACCAGCGACACCCTGCACGCGATTGGCTCCATCGTATTGCAACTGATGGTGCCATTTATTATCGGGCATCTTTGCCGTCCGCTGATCGGCGCATGGGTGCAACGTCATAAAAAAATCGTTAACGTCACTGACCGTTCATCGATTCTGCTGGTGGTGTATGTCGCATTCAGCGAGGCGGTGGTGCAGGGGATCTGGCATCAGATCAACGGCTGGTCGCTGCTGGCGATCCTCGGTTGTTCCATTGTTTTGCTGACCATCGTGCTGGTAATCAATACCTACGTGGCGCGTCTGTTTGGTTTTAATACCAAAGACGAAATCACCATCGTGTTCTGCGGTTCGAAGAAAAGTCTGGCGAACGGTATTCCGATGGCGAACGTGCTGTTCCCGGCGGCGGCTGTGGGCGCGATGGTGTTACCACTGATGATTTTCCATCAGATCCAGCTGATGGTCTGCGCGGTGCTGGCCTCGCGTTATGCCAAACGTGTGGCGCGTGAAGAAGCGGCGGCGCTGGTGAAAAAAGAAGAAGTCAAAACCGTGTAAACCACGGCGGAAAAAGAAAAGGGCGGAGAGTTTATCCCGCCCTTTTTTATGGTCTGAGAAACGGTTATGCGGACACTTTGTCGCGGATCGCCTGCTTTTCAGCTTCGGTCAGGAATGCCATGGTCAGGCCGTTTTCCTGTGCTTTGCGGATTTCGTTCTGCGTCAGACCGGCTGCCGGGGCGGCAACAAGATATTCGTTAGCAATCTCAATCCCCTGAACCGCCGGGTCATCGGTATTGATTGATGCCAGCACGCCGTGGCGCAGGAAAATCGCCAGCGGATGCTGTTCAAACGACGCGACGGTGCTGGTCTGAATGTTGGAGGTCAGGCAGGATTCGATACCAATCTGATGCTTTGCCAGGAAATCCATCAGTGCCGGATCCTGCGCGGCTTTCACGCCATGACCGATGCGCTCAGCGCCCAGTTCACGGATCGCCTGCCAGATGCTTTCCGGCCCTGCGGCTTCACCGGCATGGACGGTGATCCGCCAGCCTGCGTCACGCGCACGGTTAAAGTGGCTGAGGAACAGGCTGCCCGGGAAGCCCAGTTCATCGCCGGCCAGATCGAGCGCGGTAATGCCGTCGCGGTGCGCCAGCAATCCTTCCAGTTCCTGCAGGCAGGCGTCTTCCCCAAAGGTACGGCTCAGAATGCCGATCAGGCGCACATCGATATCATGATTCTGCTGACCTTCGCGGATCCCTTCGATCACGGCTTCCACCACGCCTGCCACCGGCAGTTTGTGGTTCATTGCCATGTAATACGGGGAGAAACGCAGTTCGGTATAGTGCAGACCGGCCTTCGCCGCATCTTCGACGTTTTCTTTAGCAATACGGCGGCAGGCATCCAGATCGCCCAGCACCTTGACCCCCCAGTCGAGTTTCTGCAGAAAACTCACCAGATCCGGTTCGGTATGCATCACCTGCACGTGCGGGCGCAGGGCTTCAAGTTCGTTAGCAGGCAGGGACAGAGTAAACTGACGGCCTAAATCGAGAATGGTTTGAGCGCGGATGTTGCCATCAAGGTGGCGGTGAATATCGGTCAGGGGAAGGCGTGTGTCGATCATGGTGTGCACTCATTATTATTGAAATGTGCGGGGCATTATAACTGTATTTAGTTGCGCAACAAGAAGGGTTTTGAATTTGCTCCCTCCCCTGCGAAGGGGAGGGTTGGGGTGGGGTATTAAAGAAATATCAGGAGGTTGAAGTGTTCATTGACCGGGTGTTTGCCCTTAAAACCCCCTCCCAACCTCCCCCTTCGCAGGGGGAGGAGCTCAGACCAACTCTCTGATGCCATTGATTAATTTTTCAACACCGGCTTCCACTTTCGATCTCGGGCAGCCGACATTCAGACGCAGGAAACCGTTGCCTTCTTCGCCGTAGGTATAACCCGGCATGATGGCGACTTTTTGATGTTCGATCAGCGTTTTTTGCAGCTGTTTGTCATCAAGTCCGAGCGGACGCAAATCAATCCATGCCAGATAGGTAGATTGCGGCGGTTGCCAGTTCAGCTGCGGGAAAGCGGCATTTAGCTGGTCTGCGACGTAACGCAGATTGGCCTGCAAATAGTCGCGCAGCGCATCCAGCCAGGGTTCGCCGTGGTGATAGGCGGCAACATGCGCATGAACGGCCATTACCGCCGGGGAGGATAAGCCGTCGCAGGCTTTGAGCTGATGCAGGTACGCATCGCGCTGCGCTTTATGGCTGATCAACCCGTAAGCGCCGGTCAGCGCCGGAATGTTGAAGCTTTTCGAACCGGATGTCAGCAATGCCCATTCGCCGCGCGCCACTTCATTCCATGGCGTATGCCGGTTGTCGCCCCAGACCATATCCATATGAATTTCATCGCTGATCACCCGCACATTATGACGTTCGCACAGGGTGGCGATCAGCGTCAGTTCTTCGCGCGTCCAGACTTTACCGGTCGGGTTGTGCGGACTGCACAGCAACAGCAGTGAGCAGGTCGGTTGCGCCAGCAGGCTTTCCAGTTGTTGCGCATCCAGCGACCAGTCGTTGCCGTTTTTTATCAGCGGACAGGCCAGCATGTTGCGCAGATTGCCATTTACCACTTTAAAGAACGCATCATAGGCCGGGGTGAACGTCACCACGCCATCGCCCGGCTGACTCCACTGGCGGATCAGTTGCGCCACCATATAAATCACCGACGGGCCGTACACCACCATGTCGCGGTCAATCTGGCTGTTAAAACGCTGCTGATACCAGTGCGCCACCGCGCCGAGAAAATCATCATGCTGCCAGCGGCTGTAACCCAGCACACCGTGTTGCAGACGTTTTTGCAGTGCGTCGAGAATGCACGGCGCAGCGGGGAAATCCATGTCGGAGATGGTGAACGGCAACAGGTCGGCACTGCCGAAACGGTCAGCGACATAATCCCATTGTGTGCACCAGGTGCCGTGACGGTCGGTGACGGTGGAGAAATCAAAAGACATTCGTTTCACTCCCTGAATAAAGCAGAAAAGGGCGACATATGTCGCCCCTGTTAATCTTATTACGCAATGACCGGTTCTGGCGCGGACTGACTCGCCGCGGTACGGATCAGATAATCCAGTTCATCTTTTACTGACTGCACCTGCGGACCAATGACCACCTGCAGGTTGTGCTCGTTCAGGTGCACGACCCCAATCGCCCGGTTGGCTTTCAGCGTTGCATCGTCAACCAGCGACATATCTGCCACCGAGAGACGCAGGCGGGTGATGCAGTTATCCAGTGAAACGATATTACCGGCACCGCCCAACGCGCTCAGGATAACCGGTACGTTATAACCTGATTTGCTGGAAGACGGTACGGCCGCTGCGGCTGGCGTATTCTCGGATTCACGACCCGGCGTTTTAATGTTAAAGCGCGTGATAGAGAAGCGGAAGATCGCGTAGTAAGCCGCGAACCAGATCGCTGCCACCAACGGCACCAGATACCATTTGGTTGCTGTACCGTGCAGGATACCGAAGACCACGAAATCGATGATGTTGCCGTCAGTATTGCCGATGGTTACGCCCAGTACGGACATAATGGTGAAGCCCAGACCGGTCAGCAATGCATGGATCACATACAGCACCGGCGCAACGAACAGGAACAGGAATTCGATCGGTTCCGTTGTACCGCCAACCACGCAAGCCACCACGCCGGAAATCAGCAGGCCTTTAATTTTATGACGGTTCTCAGGTTTCGCACAGTGATACATTGCCAGTGCCGCACCCGGCAGGCCGCCGAGGAAGGCTGGCATTTTGCCCTGAGACAGGAACTGCGTCGCGCTTTCCGCGAAACCGTGAGTGGTCGGGCAGGAGAGCTGCGCCTGGAAGATAGTCAGCGCACCGCTGACTTCGCGGCCACAGACATCCAGCGTGCCACCGGCTTCGGTGAAGCGGATCAGCGCCACCAGAATATGATGCAGACCGAACGGTAACAGCAGACGTTCGCCGGAACCGAAAATCATCGGGCCAAATACCCCTGCGCCCTGAATCAGACGGCCCAGGCCGTTAATCCCTGCGGCGAAGAAAGGCCAGATCAACGGGATCAGCAGGCCGACCAGACCGAGCACCACCGTGGTGACGATCGGCACGAAACGGGTACCGCCGAAGAAGGCCAGTGCATCCGGCAGACGGATGGTGTTGTAACGCTCGTGCAGAATGTACACGATGATACCGACAATCACCGCGCCCAGAATACCGGTGTCGATGGACTGGATACCGAGGATCATCTGGATGTTATTGGCTTTCAGCACCATCGGATCGACTGTCGGCAGCGTGCCGTTAGCGGTCAGGAAGAAGTTGATGGCCAGATTCAGCACCGCGAAACCGACGAAGCCGGAGAACGCCGCGACGCCTTTGTTTTCACGTGCCATACCCAGCGGGATGGCGATAGCAAACATCACCGGCAGGAAACTGAACGCGAATGAACCGACCTTGCTCATCCAGACGAAAATCAGCTGAAGAACCGGATTACCTAATGTGGGGATCAGCGTCACGACGTCGTGGCTGCTTAATGAACTGCCGATGCCCAGCATGATGCCGCAGAACGACAGCAAGGCGACCGGCAGCATGAAAGTTTTCCCTAAGCTCTGGAAGAATTCCCAAAGTGTGACACGTTGTTTTTTGTTGGCAGGCATACCCGCTCCCTGAGTTGTTTTAATAGCTGCTTATAACGGCGGCTAAGATAAAACGTTTTACCTGATTAATACGTGTTGTAACTCACAATATTAAACAATGCCTGTCCTGCGTGGCTTAAATCAAGGTTAAACGTTTTACTCAATAGCGGGAATTAGGTATAACTGTTTGACCACGCTAAGTATTCCAACGAGCGGATACCGCGGGCGGGAAAGGATCCCGTTTTATGCAGTCTGATACGAACGACAACCTCTGATGAACCCTAAAAAAATCACCATTATTGATGTGGCACAGCACGCCGGTGTTTCGGTGACCACCGTCTCGCTGGTGCTCAGCGGAAAAGGGCGTATTTCCCAGACGACGGCTGAACGGGTTAACCGCGCCGTGGATGAACTGGGTTTTGTGCGTAACCGTCAGGCCAGTACGCTGCGCGGCGGTGAGTCCGGCGTGGTCGGGCTGATTGTGCGTGATATCTGCGAACCCTTTTATGCCGAAATGACCGCCGGTCTCAGCGAAATGTTTGAAGCGCAGGGCAAGGTGTTGTTCCTGCTGCAAAGTGGTCCGGCGGGCAAAGGACTGATGCGTTGCTTTGATACCTTACTCACGCACGGCGTGGACGGCATTGTGATCGCCGGGGGGGCAAATACGATCGCCGGGTTAAGGGAAAAAGCAGAGGAGCAGGGCGTGCCGCTGATTTGCGCCGCCCGTTCCGGCGGCATTGAAGGCGTCGACGTTGTCCGCCCTGATAATATGCTCGCGGCGAAAATGGCCACGGAATATCTGATCAAACGCGGCCACAAACAAATTGCCTATCTCGGCGGGCTGAGCAACTCGCTCACCCGCGCCGAACGCCTCGGCGG
>NZ_SJOJ01000023.1 GCF_004330295.1 Rahnella victoriana | reverse complement strand
GCCTGCCGCCAGCGTTCAATCTGAGCCATGATCAAACTCTTCAATTAAAAGTTCGATTTGCTTCAACAAGTGAAGCGATGCTCAGAGATTACTTCGTAATAATTCAACTAAATGAATTACTGCTTGGTCACTCTAAGACTTGATATTTTTTGCCACCGAAGTGGCTGATATCGTCTTGTGAGTGCCCACACAGATTGTCTGATAAATTGTTAAAGAGCGTACGTTGCGAGACTTAACTCAGCAACGTGGGAGGCAGATAATACTCTTTCTCCCTGAAGAGTCAACCATTTTCTTTTACAAGATGCGGTGTTTTCACCGGGTTGATTCTTCCTGACTGGGCGACTTGGTTCTCGTTAGAGGAGTCGTTGTTCCCGGTCAGTGGAGGCGCATTATAGGGAGTTCTCAGAAGGCCGCAACCCCTAATTTCAAAAAACTTTCTGAATGCTTTCTTTTTGGTCTAAACGACTATTTAGCCCGCATTAGTGCGATTTTTTATACGATATTTGCCCAAAATCTTCAGCGAATTTAGCCACCTGCTGCCAGTCGGTATATTCGACTTCTTTACGGGTATCCGTTTCACCGCCGGTCATACGCATAATAAGTTGGATCATCACCTTGTCGAACCAGCGATAGCGCGGATAACGTAATGCGCCGGCGAAGACACCACACATTGCCGGCTCCCACGGTGACGCCAGCAGGAACTTACGCACATAGGCATTCGTCTGCGGCGTACGTTTCTCGGGTTTACGCGCAGTGAGGTTAACGCCGAAAAATGCCGAAGGCATGTGGTTAAGGATACCGGCATGCTTTTTAACGAATTTATCCAGCACCGGATTAAAATGACCGTAACGTATAGAGGCACCGATCATGACCTGGTCATAGCTTTTCAGATCGACGCGTTCTGCATGAGCCAGATCGACCACATCGCAGCTGCACTTCTCTTTCAGCTCATTCGCTATATAAGAAGCGATAGCATGCGTTTGTCCGTCACGACTTGAATAGAGTATCAACGCTTTCATACTGGTTTCCCTTTCCTAAACTCATTCCCGCCAGAACGTCGGCGTGAACAGCACTAATAATGTGAAGACTTCCAGACGACCAAATAACATGGTGACGATCAGGATCCATTTCGCCACCGAATTCATCGAAGCAAAGTTATCCGCCACGACCCCCAGGCCCGGCCCGAGGTTATTGAGTGTCGCGGTCACGGCGGCAAAAGCGGAGAAGTTATCCACGCCGGTCGCCACAATCGCCAGCATACTGACAATAAACACCAGCGCGTAAGCGGAGAAGAAACCCCACACCGCTTCAATAATACGTTCCGGCAATGCGCGGTTACCCAATTTAATGGTGTAAACCGCATTCGGGTGAACCAGCCTTTTCAGCTCGCGTGAGCCCTGTAAGTAAAGCAACAGGATGCGGATCACTTTCAGGCCGCCACCGGTAGAACCGGCACAACCCCCGATAAAGGCAGAACATAATAGAAGAAGAGGCAGGAACAGCGGCCATTTGGAAATACTGTCCGTGGTATATCCCGCCGTGGTAGCCATGGAAACCACCTGGAAGAATGCCTGATTCAGCGTTTCCAGCCCTGAGCCGTAGGTATTGTGGATCCAGAGAATCACCGTACAGATGATCACCAGCGTGAACTGCACGCCGATAAACATACGGAATTCCGGGTCACGCCAGTACACCTTGAGATTTCGCCCGCTCAGCACCGCAAAGTGCAGACCATAGTTACAACCGGAGATCAGCAGGAAAACTGCCACAATGGTATTGATGGTTCCGCTGTGGAAATACCCGATGCTGGCGTCGTGCGTCGAGAAGCCGCCGATGGCGATAGTTGAGAAACTGTGGCTAATCGCATCAAAGACCGGCATGCCTGCGCCCCATAAGGACAGTGCACAGGCAATGGTCAGCAGCACATAAATAAGCCACAGCGTTTTGGCGGTTTCAGCAATTCGCGGGCGCATCTTGTTATCCTTCAGCGGCCCCGGCATTTCGGCACGATACAACTGCATCCCACCGACACCGAGTATGGGCAGAATCGCCACCGCGAGCACAATGATCCCCATCCCGCCGAACCACTGCAGCATCTGCCGGTAGAACAGAATGGCTTTCGGTAACGAATCCAGCCCGACCAGCGTAGTGGCGCCCGTGGTCGTCAGACCGGAGAAGGATTCAAAGAAAGCATCGGTAAGGGAAAGATTTGGCCGCTCGGAAAACAGAAAAGGCAGTGCCCCGACGCTGCCCAACACCGTCCAGAACAGCACCACGATCAGGAAACCTTCCCGTGGCTTAAGCTCACTTTTTTGCTTCCGGTTTGGCAGCCAGAGCAGCAGGCCGATCACCAGCGCCACGAAGAAGGTCTGACTGAACGCACGCCCCGCACCATCGCGGTAAATTAAAGCGACCAGGCCGGGAATAATCATCGTTCCCGAGAAAAGGATGACGAGCACCCCCACAATGCGTGTTATGGCACGAAAATGCATGCTGGTGCGTTCCTCAGCGAATTAACCATAGAAAAATTTAAGAAACCGGACGCAGAATGAGCGTGCCACGGCTGATATCGAATAAGTGACTGACCGTTGCCGGCGCATCCGCCGCAGGCAACGCCAGAACGAGATCCACCGCAGCGCCAAACTCACTGCGTAAAATATGTCCGCCCACCTGCGAAAGCAGCGTTTCCACCAGCTGTAACTGGCTGTAATCACACTGCACCGCGAACTCGGCCAGCGGCACCTTTTGCTGCACGACAAGTTGTTTTAATGCCTGCTGAACACCGCCACCGTAGGCTTTCACCAACCCGCCGGTGCCCAACATAATGCCGCCGTAATAACGCACCACGACGGCTGTGATCTCTCCCACCCCGCTTCCCATCAGCTGACTTAAGATGGGTTTACCGGCTGTGCCCGCCGGTTCGCCATCATCAGAAAAGCCCAGTTGCTGAGAATCATCCGGCGCGCCAGCCACAAACGCCCAGCAGTGATGTCGCGCTGCAGGGTGCTGATGTCTGACATCCTGAATAAAGGCTTTTGCCGCCTCAATCCCTTCCGTTCTCGCCAGCAAGGTGATGAAGCGGCTTTTCTTTATCTCTTCACTGAAACTGACTGGCTCAGCGGGGACGGAGTAAGGCTGCATCAGGCCAGCTTCAGGTCACGTGTCATATTTTCGATACGGTTATCGTGGATGACAATATTGTCTTCGATACGGATACCGCCAAATGGCTTCATCGCATCGATACGATCCCAGGCAAAGTGCTTGCTGAACTGCCCTTCGCGCCACGGTAACAGCAACGAATCGATGAAATACAGCCCCGGCTCGATGGTCAGCACCATCCCCGGCTCCAGCATGCGGGTACAACGCAGATAAGGATATTGCGAAGGCGCGGCCAGATGTGTCCCCGTATCGTCTTGCATAAACCCGGCGACATCGTGAACCTGTAACCCCAGCGGATGCCCCAGACCATGCGGCAGGAAAGGCCCGGTCAGGTTCTGTTCCACCATGGCGTCTTCACTGATATCTACCACCAGCTTGTGCGCTTTCAACAATTTGGCGATGCGATGATGCATCTGAACATGATAGTCGGTATAGCGCACACCGGCTTTAATCGTATCGATCAACGCCAGTTCTTCGGTATTGAGATCTTTCACCAGCGCGGCAAAATCACTGTCAGGTTTGGCGGCATAGGTACGCGTCAGATCGGCGGCATAACCGTTGTATTCCGCACCGGCATCCAGCAGGAAACTGCGCATTTCGGCAGGCGGCTGATTATCGAGCGTGGTGTAGTGCAGAATGGACGCGTGTTCATTGAGCGCGACAATGTTGCTGTAAGGCACATCGGTATCACGGTGTCCGGTGGCGGTGAGATACGCCAGATTAATGTCGAACTCGCTCATGCCGGACAGGAAGGCTTCTTTCGCCGCGCGATGTCCGCTGACGGCCACTTTCTGCGCTTCACGCATACAGGCCAGTTCATAATCTGTTTTGTCGGCACGATGATAATGCAGGAAATCCAGCACCGCTTTCGGGTTCACGTTCCCGGCAGGGATACCCATGCTGATCGCGCGATCCTGACTGTAACCAATATATCCCACACGTTTGAGATCAACCGGCAACTGGCCTTTGATGTCATCGGCATTGGCCAGCGGCGTCAGGGAAATTTCTTTGGTCCAGAAGGACTCCGGCAGCGGCTCGTGGCTGTGCCAGTAATCCACCGGAGAATAGAACCACAGCTTCGGCGCATTCACGCCATCCACCCACAGCCAGCAGTTTGGCACCTGCGTGACCGGCACCCAGGCCTTGAACTGCGGGTTTACTTTGAAAGGATAACTGTGGTCATCAAGGAAGGTCGTCAGCAATTCACCGGAGTGAATCAGTAACGCATCAAGCTGAGAACGTTGCAGAATTTCACGGGCACGCGTCTGCAGCGTGGCGATATGTTCTTTATAAAGCGTAGTAAGCGATTCCATCCAACTGTCCTTTTTTCACCTGAAAGACGATGCAGCATCTTACCACAGCCTTACCGCGACCATAGTCCCCGAAGGTTTGTGATCTTGCCTGCAAATAAAACACATCTCATTTGCAAATTATTAACATAAAAACCACACTCCAAAGCATCTGGTCATACCAGATCATCCCCGATGATTCAGGAGAGACACATGCTCTACCAAGGCGAAACATTACACCTGCACTGGCTCGACGGCGGTATCGCGGAGCTGGTGTTTGATGCTCCAGGCTCGGTCAACAAACTCGACACCCAAACGGTCGCCAGCCTGGGCGAAGCGATTGCCGTACTTGAAAAGCAGTCTGAGCTGAAAGGTTTGCTGCTGAGTTCGGCCAAGCCGGCGTTTATCGTTGGCGCAGATATCACTGAATTCCTTTCTTTATTCAACGCACCCGCAGAAAAACTGCATGAGTGGCTGGACTTCGCCAACAGCATTTTTAACCGTCTGGAAGACCTGCCGGTGCCCACACTGTCTGCCATCAGCGGTTATGCGCTGGGTGGCGGTTGTGAATGTGTGCTGGCGACTGATTTTCGCATCAGCACCGCCGATGCCCGCATTGGCTTGCCGGAAACCAGCTTAGGCATTATGCCGGGCTTCGGCGGCTCGGTACGCCTGCCGCGTCTGATCGGCACCGACAGTGCGCTGGAAATTATCGCCGCCGGTAAAAATATCAGCGGGAAAGAGGCCCTGAAAATCGGGCTGGTGGATGCCGTTGTAGACGCCGACAAACTGCGCGATGCCGGTATTACCATGCTGAAAAATGCCGTCGACGGAAAACTGGACTGGCATAACCGCCGTGATCCGAAACGTCTGCCGCTGAAACTCAGCCAGATTGAAGCGGCGATGAGCTTCAGCGTCGCCAAAAGCATGGTCATGCAAAATGCCGGTAAACATTATCCGGCGCCAATAACTGCCGTGAAAACCATTGAAGCGGCGGCGCGTCTTGGCCGTGATGAAGCCCTGCAACTGGAAACTGCCAGTTTTGTGCCTCTCGCGCAATCCAAAGAAGCCCGCGCGCTGGTCAGCATTTTCCTCAACGATCAGTTTGTGAAAGGCAAAGCCAAAAAACTGGCTCACGGCAGTGATAAACCGACACAGGCTGCGGTACTGGGCGCAGGGATTATGGGCGGCGGGATCGCCTATCAGTCGGCGCTGAAAGGCGTGCCGGTGGTGATGAAAGACATCAACGACCAGTCGCTGACGCTCGGCATGAACGAAGCAGCCAAATTACTGAACAAACAACTCGAGCGCGGCAAACTCGACGGCATGAAGATGGCTAAAGTGCTGTCCACCATTCATCCGACGCTGGATTACAGCGGCATTGAACGCGCCAGCGTAGTCGTTGAAGCCGTGGTAGAGAATCCAAAAGTCAAAGCTGCCGTTCTGGCGGAAGCGGAATCGCTGCTCGATGCCGATACCGTGCTGGCGTCGAATACCTCGACCATTCCCATCGATCAGTTGGCCTCCTCGCTGAAGCGTCCGGAAAACTTCTGCGGCATGCACTTCTTCAACCCGGTTCACCGGATGCCGCTGGTGGAGATCGTCCGTGGCGAAAAAACTTCAGACAAAACGATTTCACGCATCGTCTCCTACGCGCTGACCATGGGGAAAACGCCGGTCGTCGTCAATGACTGCCCGGGCTTCTTCGTTAACCGCGTGCTGTTCCCGTATTTCTCCGGTTTCAGCCTGTTACTGCGTGACGGTGCCGATTTCCGCCAGATCGACAAAGTGATGGAAAAACAGTTCGGCTGGCCGATGGGCCCGGCGTATCTGCTGGATGTGGTCGGTATCGACACCGCGCATCACGCACAAGCGGTGATGGCCGCCGGTTTCCCTGACCGTATGGCGCGGGATTACCGTGATGCCGTCGATGTACTGTTTGATAACCGTCGTTTCGGCCAGAAGAATCAGCTCGGTTTCTACCGCTACAGTGAAGACAGCAAAGGCAAGCCGCGTAAGGACGTCGATGAACAGGCGATCAGCCTGCTGGCCGA
Organism: Rahnella victoriana; assembly: GCF_004330295.1. Taxonomy (GTDB): domain Bacteria; phylum Pseudomonadota; class Gammaproteobacteria; order Enterobacterales; family Enterobacteriaceae; genus Rahnella; species Rahnella victoriana. Next base: position 81,893 of record NZ_SJOJ01000023.1, on the reverse strand, counting down.
CAACCTGAAACCGGCACACGCGGATTTCTCACCGCAGGACATCATCGCCCGCATGATGATCCCGATGATTAACGAAGTGGTGCGCTGTTTTGAGGAAGGCATTATTGCCAGCCCGGCGGAAGCCGACATGGCGCTGGTGTACGGCATCGGTTTCCCTCCGTTCCACGGCGGTCCGTTCCGTTATCTCGATACCCTCGGCACCGCCGAATATCTGAAAATGACCGAACAGTACGCCCATCTGGGGCCGATGTATCAGGCACCGGCCGGGTTACGCGCCAAAGCGCAAACCAATGAAAGTTATTATCCGGTTGCGGCTCCGCTGGAAAACTTCAGCACCGGTAATCAGGCATAAGGACCGAAATCATGGAAAACGTAGTCATTGTTGACGCAGTCCGCACGCCAATGGGCCGTTCGAAAGGCGGTGCATTCCGCCACGTCAGGGCTGAAGATCTCTCCGCACATCTGATGCGCGCCGTGCTGGCCCGCAATCCGGCACTGAACGCCAAAGAGATTGATGATATTTACTGGGGCTGTGTGCAGCAGACGCTGGAACAAGGCTTCAACATAGCCCGCAATGCCGCATTGCTGGCGGAAATCCCGCACAGTGTCCCGGCGACCACCGTTAACCGCCTGTGTGGTTCTTCCATGCAGGCACTGCACGACGCAGCGCGCGCCATTATGGTCGGCGATGCGCAGGTCAGCCTGATCGGCGGCGTGGAACATATGGGCCATGTGCCGATGAATCACGGCGTCGATTTTCATCCCGGCCTGAGCAAAACTGTCGCGAAAGCGGCGGGGATGATGGGACTGACCGCTGAAATGCTGGCGAAAATGCACCAGATCAGCCGTGAAATGCAGGATGAATTCGCCGCACGTTCACACCAGCGTGCCCATGCGGCCACCATCGCGGGGCATTTCGCCAATGAAATCGTGGCAACCGAAGGCCATAACGCCGACGGCGTGCTGACCCGTTATGATTTCGACGAAGTGATCCGCCCGGAAACTACAGTCGCCACGCTGGCGGCCTTGCGTCCGGCCTTCGATCCGGTGAACGGCACGGTCACGGCGGGGACGTCCTCGGCGCTGTCCGACGGCGCATCGGCGATGTTGCTGATGAGCGAATCCCGCGCGGCGTCGTTAGGTCTGAAAGCCCGCGCCCGCATCCGTGCGATGGCGGTGGTCGGCTGCGACCCGTCGATCATGGGTTACGGCCCGGTTCCTGCAACGCGTCTGGCACTGAAACGCGCCGGACTGAGCGTGCAGGACATCGGCCTGTTCGAACTGAACGAAGCCTTTGCCGCACAGGCGTTGCCTTGTGTGAAAGACCTGGGGCTGCTGGAAAGCATGGAAGATCGCGTCAACCTGAACGGAGGCGCTATCGCGCTCGGTCACCCGCTCGGCTGTTCCGGCTCGCGCATTTCCACCACCTTGCTGAACCTGATGGAACGCCGCGATGTCCAGTTTGGCGTTGCGACCATGTGTATCGGTTTAGGTCAGGGCATCGCGACCGTTTTCGAACGCGTCTGACCCTCCCTTTCTGCAAAAACAAAAAAGCGGGCATTCAGCCCGCTTTGATCAATCTGTCTTACCCGTTTTAGTTGCCGTTTTCCCGCCTGTCAGGGGCGGGCTTTTTCGTTGTTCAATCAGATGAACGAGAAGGCATCACCAAACAAACGATCTTCCAGCGCACCGCGTTCCGCGACAAAACGTTCACGGGCGATTTTAGCCATCTCAAAACGACCGGCGATATAAATATCGTGTTCAGCCAGTGAGGAGAAATCCTGTAAAACCGCGCTCAGCACGGTGCCGCTCCTGCCCTGCCAGCCGTCTTCCGGCTGTTCAACCACCGGGATCACTTTCAGGTTCGGGTGATTGATGCTTATCGCTTCCAGCTCAGACAGATCATACAAATGCTTCAGCTCACGGCCGCCCCAGTAAATGGAGATGTCGCGGTGAGGTTGCTGTTCGAGTGCGGTAATCAGAATGGAACGTACGTAAGAGAACCCGGTTCCCCCCGCAATCAGCACCAGCGGACGTTCGCCGTCTTCCCGCAGCCAGGCATCGCCGTGCGGAATATCCACGGTGATGGCCTGTTCTTTCAGGATGCGATCCATTACCGCCATCGCGTACAGATTCAGTTCAGACGCGCCAATGTGCAGCTCAATCACATTATGTTGAGCAGGCGTGGAGGCCAGTGAGAACGGACGCTTGTCGCGCTCATCCATCACTACCATCAGATACTGACCCGCGCGGAACGAGAAAGGCGCTTCCGGAACCAGCCGGACCCGATACACCGTATCGGTTATCGCCTCAACCGAGGTCACTTTACAGCTCAATGTTGTCATGCGTTCCCTCTGTGGGTCGTCAAATCAAAGCGTAGGACAAAGGTTCGATTATTTTTTCACATCGTCTTTATCATTAAGAATAGCGAGTTCATCCCAAATAGCGTCGATACGCGCGGTGACTTCCGGATCTTTCACAATCGGACGCCCCCATTCACGCTGCGTTTCACCCGGCCATTTGTTGGTCGCATCCATCCCCATTTTTGAGCCGAGGCCCGATACCGGGGAGGCGAAATCGAGATAATCAATCGGCGTATTTTCTACCAGAACCGTATCCCGCGCGGGATCCATCCGGGTAGTAATCGCCCAAATCACGTCGTTCCAGTCGCGGGCATTCACGTCGTCGTCGCACACAATCACAAACTTGGTGTACATGAACTGACGCAGGAATGACCAGACGCCCATCATCACGCGCTTCGCGTGACCGGCATACTGCTTCTTCATGGTAACGACAGCCAGACGGTAGGAGCAACCCTCCGGCGGCAGATAGAAATCAACAATTTCCGGAAACTGCTTTTTCAGAATCGGCACAAACACTTCATTCAGCGCCACCCCCAGTACCGCAGGTTCATCCGGCGGACGTCCGGTGTAGGTGGAATGATAGATAGCGTCTTTCCGCTGCGTCATGTGTGTAATGGTGAACACCGGGAAACTGTCCACTTCATTATAGTAGCCGGTATGGTCGCCATAAGGGCCTTCCGGCGCCATTTCGCCCGGTTCGATATACCCTTCCAGCACAATTTCGGCGCTGGCAGGCACTTCCAGATCGTTTGAAATACACTTCACCACTTCCGTTTTATTGCCGCGCAACAATCCGGCGAAAGCATATTCAGAAAGCGTATCAGGCACCGGCGTCACTGCCCCCAAAATGGTGGCCGGATCGGCGCCCAGAGCCACGGAAACCGGAAAACGTTGCCCCGGATTCTGCTGGCACCACTCCTGGAAATCCAGCGCGCCGCCGCGATGGGACAACCAGCGCATGATGACTTTATTTTTGCCCAGCACCTGCTGGCGATAAATGCCCAGATTCTGACGCGGCTTGTTCGGGCCACGGGTGACGGTCAGCCCCCAGGTGATCAGCGGCGCGGCATCTTCCGGCCAGCACTGCATCACCGGAATTTTAGTGATATCGACCGCATCACCTTCCCAGATCTGCTGCTGACAAGGCGCGGAGTGCAGCACCTTGGTCGGCATATTCAGCACCTGTTTAAACTTCGGCGCTTTATCGTATAAATCGCGAAAACCGCGCGGCGGCTCAGGCTCTTTCAGAAACGCCAGCAATTCACCGACTTCACGCAACGCACTGACGTCCTCTTTTCCCATGCCCATCGCCACACGCTGAGGTGTGCCGAACAGATTGCACAGAACCGGCATGTCGTAGCCTTTTGGATTTTCGAACAAAAGCGCCGGGCCGCCTGCACGCAGGGTACGATCGGCAATTTCGGTCATTTCCAGATAAGGATCGACTTCCTGGCTAATGCGTTTCAGTTGGCCTCTCTGTTCGAGTAACGAGAGGAAGTCACGTAAATCACGGTATTTCATGCTGATTCTGAGTCGCCGGGTTGAAGGAGGGCATTATAGAGCCTCTCCGGGGTTGTTGCTGCCTTTTTGTTATCAGCAGGTTTGTTATTAGTAAACAATCTCTCATAACGAAAAAGCAGTATAACCGTCAGCCCCGGTATTTCTGGACTGACGGTGCGGAAGTGATATCGCGCCACTCATCACAGGCAGTTAAAAGGCACCAGAGACTGAATCGCCTGAGTATCCTGATATTCCTGTGTTTCCTGTCCGTGACGGAAAACTTTAAAGCCCTGATCTTTAGCACTGAAGTAACTCAGATCATTGCCGGACACCTGCAACAAGCTACCTTCACGCAGGGCAATCACCGATTCGGACGGATTGACCGCACAGAATTCCGCAATACGCTCATCACGGGTTTCTCCCATATGTCCGCTTAAATGCGCGTCAATGTAGTGCGGATTGATTTGCACCGGGAACAGCCCGATCGACGGCAGAACCACTGAGTTACGAACCGGCATATCATTAGTGGTGCGGATACTTGGCGTCGCCACGTTACAGCCCGCGCTCCAGCCAATATACGGCACATTACGCTCACGCACGGCGCGCTGGATGGGTACGATCAGGCTGTTTTCATGCAGCATCTGATTGAGCATCCAGGTGTTGCCGCCGCTGATCAGAATACATTGCGCGCTGGCAATGGCGTCTGCTGGGTTTTCTGCGTGATGAATGCTGCTGACGTCAATGCCCAGCACATCTGAAAGCTCTTTCGCACGGGCATCATAATCACTGCGGATCAGGGCGTAAGGGATCAGAACCGCAGACGTGATCTTGCGTGCCTGCAACAGGGTCTGGATACGGGCTTTCGCGTAGCCCAGTAACTCTGATTCACCTGAGAGCTTACCGTTACTCAGTAAGAACAACTCCATGAGACTTCTCCTGATAAAATAAGACTAATAGAGGGGATAAGAACGCGCTTTTCTCCGATAATAAAAGATAACGGGCCGACAGTCTGCACAGACTTGCACTGTCTGTATCTCATGAGCGGCTTTTGGTATGCTGCCCCGCTCGACGCTTTTATGTGGGAAACTATGGAATCCTGGTATTTACTCTATTGCAAACGTGGTCAGCTTCTTCGCGCAAAGGAACATCTTGAGCGCCAGCACGTTAACTGTCTGACGCCGATGATCACATTGGAGAAGTTAGTGCGCGGACGCCGTACAGCCGTCAGCGAGCCATTGTTCCCGAATTACATGTTCATCGAGTTTGACCCCGAGCGGATCCACACCACGACGATCAACGCGACGCGTGGCGTCAGCCACTTCATCCGCTTTGGCGCGAAACTGGCGACGGTACAGCCGGACGTGATTAAACAACTGATGGAACCGCCATCGGTCGAAGTACGTGATCCTGAGACGCCGTATGAAGGCGATGCTGTGGTGATCACTGACGGGATATTTGCCGGTATCGAAGCGATTTATACCGAACCTGACGGCGAGGCGCGGTCGCTGCTGATGCTGAACCTCATCAATCAGCCGGTTCGCCAGAGCATCGAAAATACGCACTTTCAGAAACTCTGACCGGCCTTTCCGGTCAGTGAAAAAGACAAAGGCACCTTCAGCGGTGCCTTTTTTACGGGCTTCAGTTGCGGACGGGCAACGCAAAAAGTCTGCGCGCATTGTCATCCGTGGTATCCGCCAGCCACTGTGGATCCTCACCCCGCCACAGCGCCACCTGCTTCACGATGTGCGGCAGGAAAGCCGGTTCATTGCGGCGGTTTTTCGGTTTATTTTCCATATCACGTGGCAGTAAATACGGGGCATCGGTTTCCAGCATCAGCCTGTCCGACGGGATCAGCGGCAACATTTCACGCAGTTCCAGTCCGCGACGCTCGTCGCACACCCAGCCGGTAATACCGATCGACAACCCGAGCGACAGGTAGAGATCCAGCTCCTGTCGGGTACCGGTGAAACAGTGCACCACGCCGCCCGGTAAATCAGACAGCCAGGGTTTCAGCAAGGCCGCGAAACGCTCACCGGCATCGCGACAGTGCAGAAATACCGGCAACTGCAATGCTTTCGCCAATGCAAGCTGCGCCGTGAAAGCGGCTTCCTGAAGATCTGCCGGAGAAAAGTTACGATTGAAATCCAGCCCGCACTCACCGATGGCGACCACATGGGGCATTCCGGCCAGCTGCCGGATACTCTCTTCCACCTGCGCATTCCAGTCGCTCGCCTGATGCGGATGCACACCCGCCGTAGACCAGCAAAAATCAGGATGTTCAGACGCCATTTTCTGCGCATCCACACTTTCCTGCGCTGACGTACCGGTGATCAACATCCCGCTCAGACCGGCAGCTCTGGCTCTTTCCACCACTTGCGGACGGTCTTTATCAAACTGACTGCTGGTGAGATTAATACCAATTTCAAACATGGGAAGTCCTGAAACAGAAACCGCCCAAACAAGGGCGGTTTTTAAAAACGAAAGATTTTTTACGCAGGCTGATCCGGATCGGTCTCGTTATCGACATCCGACCGGCGGCGACCTCCGACATAGAAACGGGCAAAGAACACGCCGATTTCAAACAAGAGATACATCGGAATGGCCAGCAACGTCTGCGAGAAAACATCCGGCGGCGTTAACAACATCCCGACCACAAAAGCCCCGACCAGTACATAAGGACGTTTCTTTTTCAGGTCTTCGGGCGTTGTCACCCCACTCCAGCACAGCAACACAATGGCGATAGGCACTTCGAAAGACACACCAAATGCCATAAACAGCGCCATCACGAAATCGAGATAGTTGTTAATGTCCGTGGCGATCTGTACGCCAGCCGGTGCCGTTTTCGCAAAGAAAGCAAACGCCAGCGGGAACACCACGAAGTAAGCAAACGCCACACCGAGATAGAACAACGCCGAGCTTGAGAACAGCAGCGGCATCATCAGACGGCGTTCATGCTTGTACAGCGCCGGTGCCACAAATGCCCAGACCTGATACAAAATGAAGGGCGCAGACACAAACACCGACACAATCATGGTCAGCTTAATAGGCGTAAAGAACGGCGACGCGACGTCAGTCGCAATCATGCTCGCGCCCAGCGGCATTTGCTTAATCAGCGGTGAAGCCACCAGCTGGTAGATATCATTCGCAAAATAAACCAGCGCTAAAAACACCACAATGATGCAAATAATGGCATTCAGCAGACGCTTACGCAGCTCAATCAAATGGCTGATAAGAGGTTGAGTATCTTCAACGGCCATGTTTAGCGCTCACCTGTCGTTTGAGTTGATGAAGCCGGTTTAACCGGTACTGCGGGTTCAGCAACAGGTGCTTCAACAGCTGCGGTTTTCACCGCCGGTGTAACCTCAACAGCAGCATCAGCAGCATCAGCAGCGGATTCGGACGTTTTTTCCAGCGTCACGGCCGCAGCATGTGCCGTTTTATTCGATGCCAGCGCGGCATCCACCGCACTTTGCGGCGCCGTTGCCGGTGCAGAAACCACGTTATCCGCCTTGGCCGGCGACACTCCCGCATCGTGATGCGCTTCCGCCTCATCCAGAACCGGATTGTGAATGGTATTACCTTCCGCTTTGGCTTCTTCCACCGCTTTCTCAGCAGGATTCAATCCTGAATTGATCGACTGTTTCATGGATTCTGCCGCTTCCTTCAACTCGTCCATAGACGCTTTGATTTCTGGCGTAAGGTTCTTCAGACCGGATTCTTCCGCTTTCTTCAGGCTATCCTGCAGTTCCTGAAGTTTAAGTTCCTGCGACAATTCGCTCTGAACCGACGCGGCCATGGCACGAAGCGTACGGATCCAGCCTGCTACTGTTCTGACTGCTACAGGTAAACGCTCCGGCCCGAGGACAACCAGGCCAATCACCAATACCAGCAGCAGTTCACTAAATCCAATATCGAACACGGCTTATACCTGCTCTTTGTTTTGGCTCTTGGTGTCTTCTGCTTTCGCTTCTGGCTTGCTCTCAACAGACTTCGCTACAAAATCAGCATCGGTTGGAGAAATGTCAGCGTCTTTGTTTTTAGGCTGGCTGTCGTCGTCACTCATGGCCTTTTTGAAGCCTTTGATGGACGCACCCAGATCAGAACCCAGACCACGCAGTTTCTTCGTACCGAACAGCAGCACCACAAGAACAACGAGAATCAGGATTTTTGTAATACTAATACCACCCATTATTTTCACCTCAATAGGAAGGAACGACATTCATTGCCGTTCGCAAACGGCATTCAATATACAGCAAATGTTTAGCTGGCGCGTTTCCAGCCAATTAACCAGGAAACGACACCTGCGGCCATCAGGCACGCCGGATACACTTCGACGCCGCCTAACAGTAAGAGAGTTCCGCTCAACAGGAGCGTCGCACCAATACCCAGAAGATAACGGGACTGCCCCTGACGGGATCCCTGGTTATGGATCTGGGAGGAAAGCTTCTCAATGTTGTATTGCATCAGCTTGTGCTGATGCAGGCTCTGATAAACCAGATCGGGCAATTCAGGCATTTTCTCAAGCCAGAACGGCGCACGTTCTTTCAGCGCACGGATCATCGCCGGTAAACCGACCTGATCGCGAACCCAGCTTTCGAGGAAAGGTTTCGCCGTCGTCCACAAATCCAGTTGAGGATAAAGCTGACGTCCCAGGCCTTCAACATACAACAGTGTTTTTTGCAGCAACACCAGCTGAGGCTGGACTTCCATATTAAAACGGCGAGCCGTATTAAACAGGTTTAACAAAACGTTACCGAAGGAAATTTCCGCCAGCGGCTTCTCAAAAATCGGCTCACACACCGTACGGATCGCAAATTCGAACTCTTCAACGTTGGTATCGCGAGGAACCCAACCGGAATCAACATGCAGTTCAGCCACTTTGCGGTAATCGCGATTAAAGAATGCGATGAAATTCTCCGCCAGATAGCGCTTGTCTTCCTTATTGAGCGAACCCACTATGCCGCAATCGATCCCAATGTAGCAAGGGTCTTCAGGCGTTTCGTAGCTCACGAAAATGTTGCCCGGATGCATATCTGCATGGAAGAAACTGTCGCGAAAAACCTGAGTGAAGAAAACCTGCACCCCGCGTTCCGCCAGCAATTTCATATTGGTGCCCTGTTTTTTCAGCGCCTCAATATCAGAAACCGGGATGCCGTAAATGCGTTCCATCACCATCAGACGCTCACTGCAGTAGTCCGGATACACTTCCGGCACATACAGCATCGGGCTGCCTTCAAAGTTACGGCGAAGCTGAATTGCATTGGCGGCTTCGCGCAGCAGATTCAGCTCATCCAGCAGCGTTTTCTCGTATTCACGCACCACTTCACGCGGACGTAAACGGCGACCATCCGGCAACAGGATCGGTAACCAGCCCGCCAGCCGCGACATCAGGCGAATATCCGCCACGATGGTCGGTAAAATATCCGGGCGGATCACTTTCAGCACCACCGGTTTACCGTTCTCTTTCAGGATTGCCGTGTGAACCTGAGCAATCGACGCAGAAGCCAGCGGCGTCTGATCGAATTCATCAAACCAGTTTTCCAGCGGGCCGCCGAGCGCGGAGTCAATTTGCTGACGGGCTTTCGCGCCATCAAATGGCGGAACATGGTCCTGAAGCAGAGCAAGCTGATCGGCAATTTGCGGAGGGAAGAGATCACGTCGTGTGGACATCATCTGACCGAACTTGATCCAGACAGGCCCAAGCTCTTCCAGCGCCATACGCATGCGCTCACCCAGCGGCTTTTCTTTATGACGATTAGGTAACCAGAAAAAAAGATAACGACCAATGCGCAGCGGCAGCGTTAAGCGGATTTTAGGGATCAGTTCGTCAAGGCCGTAGATCAGAAACATGCGGATAATCAGGTATAAACGTCGCATTTCCCTAGGCGTCACGGGTTGTCCTCCAGTTTTTCGATACGTTTATCCAGCGCATCCAGCTCCCGCACAAGGGCAGAAACCTCATCGCTAAACCAGACAACTTCCAGCGGACCGGGTGCCATTTTCCACTCTTCGGTCAGTGTTTGCGCCACATAGCTCTGCTGATGCTTCAGCCCTTTTTGCAGAAAGCGGAAACCGCCCTGCACGGCCTGACTCAACCCCTGAGCCGCGATATCACCGATATAAGGCGCGAGGAATTCTGCTGGCTCAAACTCTGCCATCTCCAGCAATGACGTAAACTGCTGAACAACGGAGATATCGCCGTCAACCACCAGCTCGCCACTGCGCATCAGTGGCGACAATTGCTGACGATCACGCAATTTATACAGCACGGAAAGCGTGGAAGTGACGGTGCAGTCAGTTGCCCCGTCCCATTGCCCGAGCACATCAATTTTCTGCTCACTGAACACAAAGGTCAGCGGGGCACTCAGTTCCTGCAATTCGACACGCAAAACTTTACCGGCCAGACGTGTCCGTGCCGCCTTCATGCTGCGATCTCTGAAAAGCAGATAATTAAGCGGCGTCTCGATTGCAGCAGTCAGTAACGGCGTTAACAACATCGGCATACTCATATCAGAATTTGAAACCCCGATGTAAAGCCACAATGCCGCCGGTCAGATTGTGATACGTCACATTTTCAAAACCCGCATCCGCCATCATGCCTTTCAGCGTTTCCTGATCCGGATGCATACGGATTGATTCGGCCAGATAACGGTAACTTTCTGCGTCCTGCGCAACCAGTTCACCAATACGCGGCAGAATGTGGAAGGAATAGGTGTCGTAGGCTTTGCTCAGCGGTTTCAGAACAGGTTTGGAGAATTCCAGTACCAGCAGACGGCCGCCTGGCTTGAGCACACGGAACATCGAACGCAGCGCCTTCTCTTTTTCAGTCACGTTACGCAGACCGAAAGAAATGGTGATGCAGTCAAAATAGTTATCAGGGAAAGGCAGGGCTTCGGCGTTTGCCTGAACGTAGCTGACATTACCCACGATGCCGAGATTACGCAGCTTCTCGCGGCCCATCTTCAGCATGGAATCGTTGATATCCGCCAGAACGACTTCGCCTTTCTCACCCACCAGACGGGAGAATTTTGCGGTCAGATCGCCTGTACCACCGGCCAGATCGAGCACACGTTGTCCCTGACGGACGCCGCTGCAATCAATCGTGAAGCGTTTCCAGATGCGATGAATACCGAAAGACATCAGGTCATTCATCAAATCGTATTTTGCGGCCACGGAATGGAAGACTTCTGCCACCATTTCCTGTTTTTCATCTTTGGCTACTGTACGAAAACCAAAATGGGTGGTTTCCGGCGTCTGCTTTTCCATTTTATATGCCTGCTTTTTCAGTCGAACTCTTGGGGAGAAGTGTATCAGAACCCGCTCGAAAGCCCCATCACCGATGGTGATTCAACATATTGCAAAGATTCATATGTTGAATCACAAATACAGTGCGGGTCTTCCCCGACCGGCTATGCCTGGCCAGCAGAATTAAACTCACCCGGGTTCAGCGTCTGTTCTTCTTCCGCATCAGAGGTATCGGGCAGAGATGCGGTGTCTTCAGGTTCGTTTTCCGCTTTCGCAATCTCAGCCAGTGACGGGCTGATCGGTCGTTTAACTTCAACACCCAGTGCGCGGAAACTTTCCACCTGCCCGATAAGATTACCACGGCCTTGCGAGAGTTTATTCATCGCGGATCGATAACTTCCCTGCGCTTTGTCGAGACTTTGCCCCATCGACTCCATGTCATCGACAAACAACCGCAGTTTGTCATACAAACGGGCAGCGCGATCGGCAATACGTTTGGCATTCTGGCTCTGATGTTCGTAGCGCCACAGGTTGCTGATAGTGCGTAACGCCACCAGTAAGGTCGTCGGGCTGACCAGCATAATATTGTGGCGGAGTGCTTCGCTGATCAATTCGGGCTCCCGGTCGATTGCCAGCAGAAAAGCAGGCTCAACAGGGATAAACATCAGCACATAATCGAGGCTGCGCAGGCCGGGAAGTTGCTGATAGTCTTTACGCCCCAGCAGACGGATATGACCGCGCACCGACGCAATGTGTTCATTGAGCGCCGCTTCGCGCTCGCTGTCGTCTTCACTGTTGAAATAGCGTTCGTAGGCGACCAGCGTCATTTTGGCGTCGATCACCACGTCTTTATTCTGCGGTAATCTCACCACCACATCGGGTTGCATCCGGCTGTTGCTGTCTACCTGCACGCTGACCTGCGTCTGATATTCATACCCTTCCCGCAAACCGGACGCTTCCAGGACGCGGCTGAGCACCACCTCGCCCCAGTTACCCTGCGTTTTATTGTCGCCTTTCAGGGCCTTGGTCAGGTTGACGGCTTCACGCGCCATCTCCACATTCAGCTGTTGCAGATTACGGATTTCGTGCGCCAGCGTATGCCGCTCACGGGCCTCCTGTCCGAAGCTGTCCTGCACCTGACGGCGGAACCCGTCGAGTTGCTCGCGCAGCGGCAGCAGTAATTTATCGAGGCTTTGTTTGTTCTGTTCGTCGGCACGGCGGCCATTTTGCTCGAAAATCCGGTTAGCCAGATTTTCAAACTGGCTGCTCAGGCGCTGTTCGCTGTTGATCAGCAAACGTTGTTTATCTTCAGCGGCCATGCGGGTTTCATCCAGACGGGTGGAAACCTCACGTAATTCTGCTTCCTGCGCGCTGTTGATTTCCCGCTGCGCACGGAGTTCCTGATTCAGTTGCTCACACTCGTTTTGCCAGTGCGCCAGCAGCTGTAATTTTTCCTGACTGGCGGCCTGCAGGCTGTGCAACTTTCTGAGCTCCAGCTCTGCCTCGCGCATTTGCTGCTGAGCCAGTTGCCGCTCATTTTTATGCGTGTCATTTTCCGCTTTGGCTTGTTCCAGCGATTGCTCCAGCAAACGATGCTGCGTTTCATACTCCGTCTGCTGTTGCTGTAGTCGCAAACTTGCGATCAGCCAGCCCACCAGTAAGCCCGTTAACCCCGCCCCCAGGGCTGTCAGAATGCTGATATCCACGCGATTTCCCTCTTAAAGTCTCTTGCGGCCAAGGTAATGTCATGCTGTATGGATGTCCAGTCTATTTTCTGTTGCATTGAGCCTTTGCGAGACGTCTTCCAAAAGGGAATTTCTTTGCCGTTACCCTCTTGCCGCGGTCAGCCACAGGGAGCAGGATTCAAAACCAGCGGCTCAGCCACTGAATGCCGAAAGCACCGGGTGCCAGAATGCCAAACGCCCAGATCAGCGCAGAGGTGACATTGGCAATCTGGAAATATTTCTGTGGCATACCACAGATACCGGCCACCAGCGGCACAACGGCGCGCAGCGGACCGAAGAAACGGCCGATAAACGCTCCCGGCATGCCCCATTTTTCAAAGAATGCATGTCCGCGAACCAACATCTGCGGATGGCGGGAGAAAGGCCAGAAGTGACCCACGCGATCCTGATAATGTGCGCCCACCCAGTAGGAAAGCCAGTCACCGAAGAAAGCCCCCGCAGCGGCGGCGGCACAGACGGGCCAGAAAGGAATGCCGGTTTCGCCAATCAGCGCACCCAGCCCTAATAAGATAAACGTCGCAGGAAGCAACAGGGAAAGAAATGCCAGAGACTCACCAAAAGCCAGAAAGAAAACGATGGGTGCAGCCCACACCTGATGCGCACGGATAAAGGTCGTGGTGTACTCAAGAAGGTCATGAACAGTCAAAAATACAGTTCCTTTTGTCAGGGATACGAAGCCGGAATGCATCAATTATTCCAGATGTATTACTAACATGACCTTAACAGATCTGCTTAACAGGACAAAAAAATGGGCCGCCAGCGGCAGCCCATCACTATGATGTAGTTTCTTTATAATCCGATCCTTTCCCTAAATCATTCGAGTTGCAGGAAGACGGCAACCGAACGAATCCCGATGAGCTGACATTAGTCAGTGATTCGGGTTCGCGAGCGCAGCCAACGCACCTGCGGCTCGAAGGATGACGGGAAATCAGATAAGTCGGCGAGCCGCTTCTACAACAATTTTCACCGCATGGCTTTCAGTCTTCTTCATGGTTTCCGCATTAGGGATCTCCTGCTGCGTACGGTTCACGATGACACCGGCCACCATCCCGGCGCGCAGGCCCTGGCTTGCACACATGGTCAGCAAGGTTGCAGATTCCATTTCGTAGTTCATGACGCCCATTTCCTGCCACTCTTTCATCGATTCTTTGAAGCGACGGACAACGCGGCCGGAGAAGGTGTCATAACGTTCCTGACCCGGATAGAAGGTGTCAGAAGAGGCGGTAACGCCAATATGAGTGGCAGCGCCCACGGCTTCAGCCGCAGCAACCAGCGCGGTGGTACAGGCAAAATCGGCCACGGCCGGGAATTCCATCGGCGCAAAGTGCAGGCTCGCGCCATCAAGGCGAACGGCAGCAGTTGTCACCAGAACGTCGCCCACATTGATGTGTGGCTGGATCGCCCCTGTGGTACCGACACGCAGGAAGGTACGGATCCCCAGCTGAGCCAGTTCTTCCACCGCGATAGAGGTTGAAGGGCCACCAATACCGGTTGAGCAAACAATCACAGATTTGCCATCAAGCTCAGCACGCCATGAGGTAAATTCGCGGTGGGAAGCCAGACGAACCGGATTTTCCATCAGTTTGGCAATTTTTTCCACGCGCTCAGGATCGCCGGGCACAATCGCCAGCGTCGCGCCGTTTAAATCTTTTTTGGCCAGGCCAAGGTGGAAAACTTCAGGCTGAGACATAACAAACTCCTCTGTGTGTAAGGTCATTTATTGGCAGGAGGAACACCCGGCAACTGTACTGAACATTGTGACGTTATTTCGTGACGACCGTCACTATGATGTAACAACAAGAATTGCGCATACATTTAATTTGTGACAAGCATCACAAATTAACAGGCGATTGCGGAAAGAATAAACAGGCAACCTCCTTTGCGAAGGTTGCCTGTTTTTCAGTTAACGCGGAACACAATCAGGCAGGGACGGCTTCTGCCGCCGCGCTGCGCGACCAGATCCGGTGTTTATGCATGTCTTCGAGGAAGGTTTTCAGCAATGCGCCTTCGGCTTTTTCGCCTTCGACAACGCCTTCTTCCGGCACATCATCCGTCAGCCCAAGAAGTGATTTGAAACGGCGAGCATCACCACTTAACCCGATGACTTTCAGGTGCTTATAGGCCTCAAGCAGATAATGCCGCGCATCGCCGTTCATCAGTAACGCATCGATATGCCCGTGCGGAACAATGACGGCATCGACGGAAATGGAAGGCGCACCGGCAAAGGTGGCATCAACCGGCAAGGATGATCCGTCATCGGCCGTCACATTCCCCATATGACTGCCAAGCAGTTTCGGATGCACACCGGCAGCCTGAAGCGCCTGCAAGATTTCCAGAACATCTGCTGCATTCACGCCTTCACCCAGCAATATCGCCACCTGACGCCCTTTGATCGTGCCTTTACCGCTGGCATACAGGCTCAGCGACGGATCGTTTTTCAGGCCATTCACGGGCTTAGGTGGTTTGATTTTCAGGGTATCGGCCGACAACGTAATACCCAGATTTTTCGCCACTTTCTGCGCCAGTTCCTGATCAACATGCGCCAGCAGATCCACAACCCGCTCGCGGATATAAGGTCGCACGACTTTTGACAGTTCAAAGGAGAAGGCGCCGACAATATGATCCTGCTCCGTCGTGGTCTGACTCAGCCAGAACAGACGCGGGTGGGCGTAATACTCGGCAAAAGACGGGCTGCGCTGGCGGATTTTCTCTGCATCCACCCGTTCCGGATAGCTTTCAAAGCCGCCGCCGGACGCTGCGGGAGGCGTTTCCCTCGGCCAGTTATTGTTGATGGAGTTCGGCTCATAGTTCGCCGGATTAGTATCCACATCCTGCCGGTGCATGCCGTCACGCTGGAAGTTGTGGTAAGGGCAGGTCGGACGGTTAATCGGAATTTCATGGAAATTCGGCCCGCCCAGACGGCTGATTTGCGTATCCGTGTAAGAGAACAGACGCCCCTGTAACAGCGGATCATTGGTGAAATCAATGCCGGGCACGATATGCCCCGGATGGAATGCGGCCTGCTCAGTTTCGGCAAAGAAATTATCGGGATTACGGTTAAGCACCATTTTGCCAATCAACTCCACCGGCACCAGTTTTTCCGGGATCAGCTTGGTCGGGTCGAGCAGGTCGAAATCAAATTTGAACTCGTCTTCTTCGGGGATCAGCTGAACCCCCAGTTCGTATTCCGGGTAATCCCCCGCTTCGATGGCTTCCCACAAATCACGGCGGTGAAAATCGGCATCCTTCCCGGCCAGTTTCTGGGCCTCATCCCATAACAGCGAGGCTTTTCCGGCCACCGGTTTCCAGTGGAAGCGGACAAACGTGGCTTTTCCTTCAGCATTCACGAAGCGGAACGTATGGATACCAAACCCTTCCATTGTGCGGTAACTGCGCGGAATGCCGCGGTCAGACATTGCCCAGAAAATGTTATGCAAGGTTTCCGGTTGCAGGGAAACGTAATCCCATAAGGAATCATGCGCACTCGCGCCCTGCGGAATTTCGTTGTGCGGCTCGGGTTTGACCGCATGCACAAAGTCCGGGAATTTATGCGCATCCTGAATAAAGAACACTGGCGTGTTGTTGCCCACCAGATCATAAATCCCTTCATCCGTGTAAAATTTGGTCGCCCAGCCGCGGATATCACGGACGGTATCTGCCGAACCACGGGAGCCTTGTACGGTAGAAAAGCGCACAAAGACCGGCGTTTTCTTTTCGGGATCGGAAAGGAAACTGGCTTTGGTCACGTCTTTCATATTGCGGTATGGCTGGAAGTAGCCATGTGCCGCTGCGCCGCGCGCATGAACGATACGCTCAGGAATGCGTTCGTGGTCAAAGTGGGTAATTTTCTCGCGCAGAATGAAATCTTCGAGCAGTGTCGGGCCACGGCTTCCGGCTTTCAGCGAATTTTGATCATCAGAAATTTTGGTGCCCTGATTGGTGGTCAGCGGCTGTTTTTCACCGTTTTTACGATGACGTTCCAGAGCATCAAGTTTGGCATTGGTATTTTTCGGACTTTTGGCACTGCCGGAAGCCGTGGGCTCTTTTCCCGGCGGCGTCGGCTGAGGCGAAGGCTGATAAGCGCGATCATCGGGCGCCAGATCGCCAAGCCCTGGTTGTGAAGACTCAATGCCCGTGGCGGGGGCGCGGCTTACCGGTTTTGGCTCACTTTTCTTGTTCACTTTTGATGGTGATTTTGACATTGGACATAACTCCTCAGACAAAGGTTTGGGTGTTCTTTCACTCTTCCATGACAGTTTTCCTGATTAACGTTTAACTATAGAACATCTCTTGTGCCTTGCTGTTCATGCTTTCCGGCTATAGTTTTAATCCATAGCAACAAATTTTCGTATGGACACTTGCCTGGAGACCCCCGATGAAAAAAGAAGAATTGCTTACCCTGAAACAGGCTCCGACCAGCTTTGCCCCTGCCGTCACTCCCGTCGCCAGCACCACGATCCACACGGATACCGACGGGTTGCACGCAGGCCAGACCACCATTCCCTCACAGGGCGAAGATATGCCCGCTTATCTCGCCCGTCCGGAACAGTTCACCGGTAAATTGCCGATCATTCTGGTGGTGCAGGAAATTTTTGGCGTACACGAACATATTCAGGACATTTGCCGTCGTCTGGCAAAACAGGGCTATATGGCCATCGCACCCGAGCTGTATTTCCGTCAGGGCGACCCGCGTGATTACACCGAAATCAGCGAACTGTTTGCCAAACTGGTCAGCAAGGTGCCGGATCAGCAGGTACTTTCCGATCTCGACCACACCGCGCATTGGGCCTCCCAGCACGGCGGGGATATTTCCAAATTAGGCATCACCGGTTTCTGCTGGGGCGGGCGAATTACCTGGCTTTATGCGGCGCATAATCCGCAGCTGAAAGCGGGCGTGGCGTGGTACGGCAAACTGGTCGGCGACAAAACGCTGACCAGCCCGTCGAATCCGGTAGACCGCGCGGCGGCGCTGGATGCCCCGGTGCTGGGTTTGTATGGCGCGGAAGATTCCAGCATTCCGCCGGATACCATTGAAACGATGCGGCAAGCCATCCGGGCCGCCAATGCCACGGCAGAAATCGTGGTCTATCCCGAAGCGGGCCACGCCTTTAATGCTGATTACCGCGCAAGCTATCATGCCGAAGCGGCCACCGATGGCTGGCAACGGATGCTGGCATTCTTTGCTCAGTACGGTGTGAAATAAAAAGTCCGCGTGAAATCATTTAAAGCGTGAAAAACGACAAAGCCCGACAGGTTTTCCTGCCGGGCTTTTTATCGCAATGACATCCGTTACAACGACAGTTGCCCGAAAGCCCCCTGCCAGTCCTGCTCAAATTGATCGACTGCCGCCTGCACGGCGGGCGCGCTGATAAATTGCTCCGCCACATCCACCGGAAGAGTCACGGACTGACACCCCGCCAGCAGACAAGCCAGCACCTGACGCGGCGTTTTAAAGCTGGCCGCCAGCACTTTGGCATGCGGCGCATGAAGCGTCAGTAATTGCTGAAGCTCCGTCACCATTGCAATGCCGTCACCGCCCTGGGCATCCACCCGGTTGACATAAGGCGCAACATATTCAGCCCCCGCCAGCGCCGACAGCAATCCCTGCCCCGCGCCATACACTGCCGTGCCCAGCGTCGGGATTTTGCGGGTACGCAGAATCTTAATCGCCGCCAGCCCCGCTGGCGTCACCGGCACTTTCACCACCAGCCCCGGCACGCGGGAATGCAGCAATTCGGCTTCTTCCACGATCTGCTCCGTCTGGTTGGCCAGCACCTGAGCAAATAGTTTGCCTTCACCGCCCAGCGCATCACGCAGGGCTGGCAACACTTCCCACAATGAGGTGCCCGCTTTGGCAACAATGCTCGGGTTGGTGGTCACGCCCTGCAACGGCAAAATACGTGATAAATGTTTCACTGCGCTGATATCCGCAGTATCCAGATAAAGTTCCATACCCTCTCCTGTCAGAGTTCCAGTTCTTGTTTCAGCAGCGTTTCTATTTGTGCTGCGGTGGTCGAATGCATCAGTGCATCGCGGAAACTGTCATGCATGATCCGCCGCGCCAGCTTTGAGAAAATCCGCATATGCTGGTCGCCCGCGGCGTGTTTATTCAGGGTCAGCATGATGACAAATTGCGCCTCTTCATCGCCCCATTGCACCGGTTGCGGTAATTTCGCCACGCTGATGGTCGATTGCTCAATGTGTTCCGATTTGGTGTGCGGAATGGCAAAACCAAATCCCAGCCCGGTGGAAAATACCGCTTCACGCGCCCAGACATCGGCGGCGAGCTTGCGCGGATAGCGGCATCGCCCGGCCAGCATCAGGTTATCAACCATGCCTTTAATCACTTCTTCCTTGCTGCGCCAGTCGGCATTCAGCGCCACGCATTCGGCGGTGATCAGCGGCGCGTCGTTAACAGTCATCCGGAACTGCGCCAGCAGGTGTTCCACTTCCAGCGAGGTACGGCATTGCATCGCGCGGTTGAGCAGCAGACGGCACTCGCGGCTGTCGAGCTTTGCCAGACGCGCTTTGGTGACCGGCACGGACGGCGCACTCATGCTGATTTCATCCAGCCCCAGCCCGACCAGCAGCGGTAACACCGAGCCTTTCGCCCCCAGCTCGCCACATAAGCCAATCCATTTCCCGTGACGATGCACTTCACGCACGACGTGATCCAGCCCGCGCAGAAATGCCGGATTCAGGCTGTTGTAATGGCGGGTCACTTTGGCGTTATCACGGTCAACCGCCAGCAGATACTGCGTCAGGTCATTACTGCCGATGCTAAAGAAATCAATCTCTTCGCAGCACTGATCAATGATGAACATCACCGACGGCACTTCCAGCATGATCCCCAGCTGAATTTTTTCATCAAACGGGATCTGCTCACCGCGCAGCGACTGTTTGGCTTCCGCCAGCTGATCTTTCACCCATAAAATCTCTTCCATGGAGGAGATCATCGGGATCATGATTTTCAGCGGTCCGTGTGCCGACGCACGCAGAATTGAACGCAACTGGGTGCGGAATAACGGCAGGAATTCCTGATAGATACGCACGGCGCGATAGCCGAGGAACGGGTTATTTTCGGCAGGGATATTCAGATAATGAACCGGTTTATCGCCGCCGATATCCATGGTGCGGATAATAATGGTTTTACCCCTGGCGGCTTCCGTTGCCTGACAGTAAATGTTGTACAGTTCATCTTCGGAAGGCGCACTGACGCGATCCATATAAAGCATTTCAGTACGGAACAGCCCGACGGCTTCCGCGCCGTTGGCAAAGGCCGCGCTGGCCTCCACCGAATGCGCGATATTGGCCGCCACTTCCAGCCGCACGCCATCGGCGGTGTAGCCGGGTTTCTCAAGGTATTCGCTCTGCTGCTCACGCAAAGCCTGATGTACCGCCTGTTCCTGACGGTAATAACGGCGCACCGGTTCCCTGAGCGCGCAGGCAATCAGCCCCAGATCGCCGTCGATCTGCACTTCCTGCTGCAAATACGGCTGCAATGGCCGGGGATCGACCCCCACCAGCGCGGGAATATTAAACGATCGGGCGAGGATCACCGTATGCGAGGTACTCCCCCCGCTGCCGAGCAACAACCCTTTCAGGTGTTTTTTATCCAGTTCGAGAAACTGGCTCGGCGTCAGTTCATCGGCCAGACAAATGCTGGCTTCGCTCAGTGCCTGCTGCGAAGGGAAGCGCGCTTCGCCATAGATATGCTGCAACAGCTGGAAGCTGACATCACGAATATCCAGTTCACGTTCACGCAAGTAGGCACTGGAGGATTGTGCGAGTTGCGCACTGAAATACGCGGCGGTCTCCACAATGCTTTGCGCACAGCTTTGGCCTTGCGCCACGCGGTTCAGCAGAGCCTCACGCAGGCTGTTATCACGCAGCAGGGAACGGTGCGCTTCCAGCACGGCGGTGATCGTGCCGCTGCCCGCCATCAGTTGTAAATCAAGGGATTTTTCCAGCGCGGCCAGCCCGCCGGCCAGCAAACCCTGCTCTTTATCGTTGCCCTGAGATTCAGGCAAACCGGTGAGTGCGGCGAGATCCACACTGGACAGGCTGACCAGTTTCCCCACGGCACAGCCTTCGCTGACGGAGCGGGCACGGAAAAGGAGAGGAGAAAGATGCGCCAGAGATTCAGGAAGCGGCTCAAGTCCGGCGGTTTCATCCAGTTCAGGCAGGGCTTCATCGCAATGAGGAAGCTGATGTTCAATAAAATGCGCCAGTGCCGCATGTGCGGCCTCTTCATCATGTCCTTCAATCGTCACATGACATTCATCGTCCAGCAGAATATCGGCACCAATCAGCGACAGCACACTTTTGCCATCGGCAATGCGGTCTGACCGCGCATTGTGCCACTGAAAGGTTGACCCGAAGCCGTTACACAACGTCTCGATATGACTGGCCGGTCGGGCATGAACCCCATTAACCAGCATGCAGGTGAAGCTCAACTTCTTGGTCATTTCTGAATCCTCATCCCAAATTCCGGTGTAATGCACCGGCTACTTGCAGAATAAGAGTCAGACGGATCCGCTGGCTACCAGACAAAAATGACAAACACTGGATAAATGTAATGTCTGTTGTTTTTTGCGAGCCAGCTCACACGCCACCAGGGGGCAGAAACCTCGCACTGTTTCAGGTTATTTGAACCTGCTCGCATTTTTGTTCGGACATTACAAAAGTCCAGTAAAACACAATTTTGTCCACTATTAGCGCCCCCGGCAGCAGCCTATTGTTGAGGTCGATAGCCTTTCTGTATCCGGGGCTTTTTTCGAAAGATATTCCGTTCTTTTCGCCCGACACCGGAGCTCATCATGAAAGACCTGCTCAATATTCTAAAAAATACCCGCCAGCATCTGATGACCGGCGTGTCCCATATGATCCCTTTCGTGGTCGCGGGCGGCATTCTGCTGGCTGTGTCCGTGATGCTGTATGGCAAAGGTGCCGTGCCGGATGCCGCCACCGATCCGAACCTGAAAAAGCTGTTTGATATCGGCGTCGCCGGTTTAACCCTGATGGTGCCTTTTCTGGCGGCGTACATCGGTTATTCCATCTCTGACCGGTCCGCGCTGGCGCCTTCGGCGATCGGTGCCTGGGTCGGCGCTTCCTTTGGCGCAGGCTTCTTCGGCGCCATTATCGCCGGTCTGCTGGGTGGGATTATTGTGTTCTACCTTAAAAAGATCCGTGTGCCGAAGATCCTGCGTTCCGTGATGCCGATCTTCGTGATCCCGATCATCGGCACCCTGCTGACGGCGGGGATCATGATGTGGGGGCTGGGTGAGCCTGTCGGGTTGCTGACGGCTTCCCTGACTCACTGGCTGCAAGGCATGCAACAAGGCAGCATCATTGTGCTCGCCATTATCATGGGGCTGATGCTGGCGTTCGACATGGGCGGACCGGTCAATAAAGTCGCCTACGCCTTCATGCTGATCTGCGTGGCGCAGGGCGTGTATACGGTGGTCGCGATTGCTGCGGTGGCGATTGCCACCCCGCCGCTCGGGCTGGGTTTCGCGACGCTGATTGGCCGCAAATATTATTCCACTGAAGAACGTGAAGCAGGCAAAGCCGCGATGTTAATGGGCTGCGTCGGCGTCACCGAAGGGGCCATTCCTTTCGCTGCCGCCGACCCGCTGCGGGTCATTCCTTCCATCATGATGGGCTCTGCCTGTGCAGCGGTCACCGCCGCGCTGGTGGGGGCGCAATGCTACGCCGGTTGGGGCGGTCTGATTGTGCTGCCGGTTGTGCAGGGAAAACTGGGGTATATCGGCGCGCTGCTGGTTGGCATGGTTGTCACCGCACTGTGCGTCAACACACTGAAATATCTGGCCGCCAAAAAGCAGTCGGCGAAAACACGTCAGGAATCTGACCTTGATCTGGACTTCGAAATTAACTGATTTCTCTGCCAAAAATAGAAGGAAAACATCATGACTCACATTATTGCTGTGACTGCCTGCCCGTCCGGTGTTGCCCACACGTATATGGCCGCTGAAGCCATTGAACGCGCCGCAAAAGCCAAAGGCTGGGAATGCAAAGTGGAAACGCAGGGTTCAATCGGTCTGGAAAACGAACTGACGCCGGAAGATGTGGCGGCCGCAGATATCGTGATCCTGACCAAAGATATCGGCATCAAACAGGAAGAACGCTTTAAAGGCAAAGTGACGGTGCGCGTCGCCATCAGCGATGCCGTAAAACGTGCGGATGCCATCATGGAAAAAATTGAGGCGCACCTCGCCAAAGCCGCCGTCACGGATTGATCACAAGGAGAACAAGATGACTTCCCGTACCGAACGTCTGAAAGCCGCACTTTTCGCCAGCCCGCGTGAAATCTCGCTGGAACGTGCCCTGCTGTATACCGAAAGCCACCGCCGCACCGAAGGCGAACCCACGCTTTTACGGCGCGCGAAAGCCACGGCCTACATTCTGGATAACGTGGAAATTGCCCTGCGGGATGATGAACTGATTGCCGGTAACCGCACGGTCAAACCGCGTGCGGGAATAGTCTCTCCTGAAATGGATCCCTACTGGCTGCTGAAAGAACTGGATGGGTTTGCCACCCGTGCGCAGGATCGCTTCTCGATTTCGGCGCAGGATAAACAGATTTACCGCCAGCAACTTTTCCCTTACTGGGAATCGCGTTCGATGAAGGATTTCATCAACAGCCAGATGCCGGAAGAGGTGAAAGCCGCCACCCAAACGCAGATATTCAGCATCAACCAGACTGACAAAGGCCAGGGGCATATCATTATTGATTATCCACGGCTGCTGAATACCGGTCTGGATAATCTGGTGGCGGAGCTTGTGCAACACGTTGAACAGGCACCGGACAATGCGTTTTATCAGTCAGCTCTGATTTTGCTGCAGGCGGCGCAGCGGCATATTTTACGCTACGCCACGCTGGCAGAATCGCTGGCGGAAACTTGTCAGGACGACACCAGAAAACAGGAACTGGCGCGTATTGCCGGGGTTTCACGCCAGATTTCCGCTCACAAACCGCAGGATTTCTATCAGGCCTGTCAGCTGTTCTGGTACATGAACATCATTTTGCAATACGAATCCAACGCCAGTTCTTTGTCGCTCGGCCGTTTCGATCAGTACATGCTGCCCTTCTATCAGCATTCCCTTTCACATGGCGAATCACCGGCATTCCTGAAAGAGTTACTGGAAAGCCTGTGGGTGAAATGCAACGACATCGTGCTGCTGCGCTCGACCGCCAGCGCGCGTTATTTCGCCGGATTCCCGACCGGCTACACCATTTTACTCGGTGGCCTGACTGATACCGGCCGCAGCGCCGTCAATGTGCTGTCGTTTTTATGTCTGGATGCTTATCAGAATATTTGCCTGCCACAGCCCAATCTGGGCGTGCGGGTCAATGAACTGATCGACCGTCCGTTCCTGCTGAAAACCGCCGAAACCATCCGGCTCGGCACCGGCATTCCGCAGATATTTAATGATGAAGTGGTGGTTCCGGCGTTTCTCAATCGCGGCGTGCGTCTTGAGGATGCGCGCGATTATGCCGTGGTCGGTTGCGTCGAGCTGTCGATCCCCGGAAAAACCTACGGGCTGCACGATATTGCCATGTTTAACCTGCTGAAAGTCATGGAACTGACGCTGCATGAAAACGAAGGCCACGCGGCGATCACCTATCCGGAACTGGTGGAACATATCCGGCAGAAAATCAGCCATTACGTCAGGCTGATGGCGCAGGGCAGCAATATCTGCGATATCGGCCACCGCGACTGGGCGCCGGTTCCGCTGCTGTCTTCTTTCATCGACGGCTGTCTGGACAGCGGGCGCGACATCACCGCAGGCGGCGCGCGTTACAACTTTTCCGGCGTGCAGGGGATTGGCATCGCCAACCTCAGTGATTCCCTGCATGCGCTGAAAGGCATGGTGTTTGATCAGCAACGCCTGACCTTTGATGAGCTGCTGGCTTCACTGAAAGAAAATTTC
This sequence comes from Rahnella victoriana, assembly GCF_004330295.1. Taxonomy (GTDB): domain Bacteria; phylum Pseudomonadota; class Gammaproteobacteria; order Enterobacterales; family Enterobacteriaceae; genus Rahnella; species Rahnella victoriana. Next base: position 57,085 of record NZ_SJOJ01000023.1, on the reverse strand, counting down.
GCCAGCGAGGAAGGTCGCGCCATCCGCGCCCGTCTGATTAACCGCTTTGAAAAATACGGCAATGACATTGATGAGGTTGATCTGATCAGTGCCGATTTACTGCGGTTTTATTGCAAGGAAGTCGAGCAGTACCGCAACCCGCGCGGTGGTCAGTTCACACCGGGGTCTTATACGGTTTCCGCACACGTGCCGCTGGGTGCGGTGGTCGGCGCAACGCCGGACGGTCGTTATGCCGGTGAGCAACTGGCGGACGGCGGCCTTTCGCCGATGCTGGGACAGGATCATCAGGGGCCGACAGCGGTGCTTAAATCCGTCAGCAAACTCGACAATATGCTGCTCTCCAACGGCACGCTGCTGAATGTAAAATTCACACCCTCCACGCTCGAAGGTCAGCAGGGGCTGAATAAACTGGCCGATTTTCTCGGCGCGTTCACCCGCCTGAAGTTGCAACATGTGCAGTTCAATGTGGTGAATGCCGAACAGCTTCGCGAAGCGCAAAAACGACCGCAGGATTTCGCGGGGCTGGTCGTCAGGGTGGCAGGATACAGCGCGTTCTTTGTGGAGCTGTCAAAGGAGATTCAGGATGACATCATTGGCCGCACCGCGCATCAGCTCTGAGTTGCGCATTCCGGTAATCAATGCGCCGGAAAGACAGGGACGTATTTTCAATATCCAGCGTTTTTCCCTCAACGATGGTCAGGGTATCCGTACCCTGGTGTTCTTCAAAGGCTGCCCGCACCGCTGTCCGTGGTGCGCCAACCCTGAATCCATGTCGCCACGCATTCAGATCATCAAACGTCAGGCAAAATGTCTGAACTGCCGCACCTGTCTGCAGGATCCCAGCGAATGCCCGAGTGGTGCGATGGAATACGTCGGCGAAGACATCCCGCAGTCCGCTTTAATGACGCGACTGCTGAAAGATGACGTGTTTTTCCGCTCATCGGGCGGCGGAGTGACGCTTTCCGGCGGCGAAGTGCTGATGCAACACGCGTTTGCCGGTGAGTTGCTGAAAGCGTTGCAGAATTTAGGTATTCATACAGCAATCGAAACGGCGGGCGATGCACCGCAGGATCACCTGCTGTCGCTCACCGATCACTGCGATCAGGTACTGTATGACTTTAAAATCATGGATCCCGCTCAGGCGAGATCCGTGCTCAATATGAACCAGCCACGGGTGCTGGAAAACTTCACGGCACTGGCTCAACGCGGCGTTAAACTGCTGCCCCGCTTACCGCTGATCCCCGGTTTCACCCTGACGCTGGAAAATATGCGACACATTCTCGATTTCCTTAAGCCCTTCAACTTACATGAAATCCATCTGCTACCCTTCCATAAATACGGTGAAGCGAAATACCCGTTACTGGATAAAACGTATTCAATGCACAAAATCCCTGTGCCGGATGCCGCAACTATTGCACCGTTTCAGGCGATGGCCGAAAAATACGGTTATAACGTGACACTCGGTGGATAAATTTTTTAATCAGGGGAAATGATATGTCGCTCAAACTGGTTGCCGTGACTGCCTGTATCAGCGGTGTGGCGCATACGTATATGGCGGCAGAAAAGCTGGAAAAACTGTGCCAGCACGAAAAATGGCAGGTGAAAGTCGAAACGCAGGGTGCGCTGGGCGTGGAAAATGCGCTGTCGGAAAGTGATATTGCTCAGGCGGATCTTGTTCTGCTGATCACCGAAATCCAGCTGGAAAACAGCGGGCGGTTTACGCATAGCCGCTGTGTTCAAACCGGCATTCAGCCATTTTTGCGCACACCGGAAAAAGTGATGGCGGCCGTTAGAAAAATCGCCACCTCGCCGCAGGGCACAAAAATCGTGTTGTCTTAACGGCTACGGCTCAATATTTTCAAGCTGACTGCGGTACTGCCGACGGTACTCCGAAGGAGAACGCTCGGTACTTTTCCTGAACTGGCGGCAAAAATAGTTGCTGTCGACAAATCCGCAGGCATGCGCCACTTCCCTGACCTTCATGTCATAGCCTTTCAGCAAATTCTTCGCCTGCTCAAGTCGCACATAATTCAGGTATTCGTTCAGCCCGATACCGCCGCTTTTCTGGAACAAATGCGACAGATAATTCGGTGAAATATAGAAGGCTTGAGCAACAGAATCCCGGGTCAGCGGCTCGCGATAATGTTCCTCAATATGCTGGCGGATAGCCTCAAACAGCGCCTGACTGCGTGACGCGGTTTGTACGGAAGAACTGAACAAATCCAGCGCGTGGCTGAGTAAGCCTTTCACCAGAAACTGCGCCGTCGCCTGATCGCTGTGGTGCCAGGCCAGTTCATTTAGCGCCTGCAACATAAACGCCCCGACCCGGGGGCCGCGTCTGGCGACATTGCCTTTTTCGCTGGCGGTGAACTGCGCACCATCCCAGTTAAGCAGGCTGAAACCCAGCTGTTGCTTGCCAAATAACAGGCTCAGCGTCCGCACCGGTTTTTCCCACTGCGGACTGTTCCAGCCTTTTGCGGGAACGAACAACACATCGCCCGCCCGCAGCCGGGTGGGCTGATTATTCCCCTGCTCATCTTCCCAGTTCATCCGCTGCTCACCGTCGAGGATCAGTTCCAGTCGCGGGAAATCCACCTGATAAGCCAGTTCCGGCACAGGATGCTGAGCACCGGCAAAATACACCTGTCGGATACCGGCCGGATGTTCAAGTACCGGAGACAAAAGGGGAAAAAGAGAAGCAGTCATCGTCACGCCACCTGTCAGCAGAATATTTCTATGATAACCAACCTGCGCCGGAGACTGAAAAGGAAGTCGCAAATTTGCGGGAGGGAATGGAAAATCCGGCGCGCCGGAGAAGTGACGCGCCGGTAAACACCCCGTTTCAGGGGATTACGCCTGCGGAGGCTGGCCGTTAGAGGAAGAAAGACCGCCATCCACCGGCAGGTTTACCCCGGTAACAAAACGGGCGTCATGACTGGCGAGAAAGGCAATTACATCGGCAATTTCTTCCGGCTCTGCGCCACGCCCCAGCGGGATGCGTTCGGCAAATTTTGCCAGCAGCGGCTTATTGTCTTTAATGTCTGCCGCCATATCGGTGAACGTCAGCGACGGGCACACCGCGTTAACGCGCACGCCGTCCTTACCGTGATCCATGGCGATGGCGCGGGTAAAGTTGGTCACGCCGCCCTTGGCCGCATTGTAAAAACTCATGCCCCAGTCGCCGCCCATGCCGGACACCGAGGAGATATTGACGATATTGCCTTTGCTTTTAATCAGCGCGGGCATGAAAAAGCGCGTGCAGTAGAAAACACCGCTGAGATCGATACCCATGATTTTCTGCCAGTCATCGAGGCTGGCCTCTGTCACTTTGCCCTGCACCACGACGCCCGCGCCGTTCACCAGCACATCAACGCGGCCGAATTTATCCTCAATCACTTCTGCCATACGCTCCACATCTTGCGGGTTCGAAACATCCGCCAGATGAATGTAATACTGCGTACTGCTTAAGGTTTTGGCGACTTTCTCCAGCTTTTCTTTTGTCCGGCCGACCAGCACCACAATGGCTCCTTCCGACGAAAAACGCCGTGCCGAGGCAGCGCCCATGCCCGAACCTGCACCGGTCACGACCACCACTTTATCTTTAAATCGGTTCATATTTTCTCTCCCTGTCTGATGAGGCTTAAGATTGCGAAACCTGTCTTAAGCCTAGCGGAGAACCGCGCCGCGCGTGGAAGCCGGCCGGAGATAAGAACAGCAACCGCGCCACAGCCACCGCTGGACGCGGGCTGAAAGAGACGTAACAAAGTGCGAATGAGAACAATAAAAAAGGGGCACCGGAGTACCCCAAACGTGTCAGCAACAACACAACGTCATTTTACTCAGTGCAAAATCAGGCTTTCTCAGCGCGCAGGCGCCTGGCGGCTTTCACCATGTTTTCCAGCGACTCGCGGGTTTCCGGCCAGCCACGGGTTTTCAGGCCGCAGTCCGGGTTCACCCACAGGCGTTCTGCCGGAATACGATCCGCCGCTTTACGCAGCAGGTCTTCAATCCATTCCACGCTGGGTACATTCGGTGAGTGAATGTCATACACGCCCGGCCCGATTTCGTTCGGATACTCGAAGTCTTTGAACGACTCCAGCAGGTCCATATCGGAGCGTGAGGTTTCGATGGTGATCACATCCGCGTCCAGCGCGGCAATCGAGTCCATGATGTCGTTGAATTCGCAGTAACACATGTGGGTGTGGATCTGCGTGTCATCGCGGGCAATCGCCGCATTCAGTTTGAACGCATCCACGGCCCAGCGCAGGTAGGCGTTCCACTCAGACCGGCGCAATGGCAGGCCCTCGCGCAGTGCCGGTTCATCAATCTGGATAATACCGATACCGGCTTTTTCCAGATCTTCCACTTCGTCGCGCAGCGCCAGCGCAATTTGTCTGGCGATGGTTTCACGGCTGACATCTTCACGCGGGAAGGACCAGCAGAGAATGGTCAGCGGACCGGTCAGCATGCCTTTCACCGGTTTTTCAGTCAGCGACTGCGCGTACTTCGCCCACTCAACGGTGATGGCCTGCGGACGGCTGACGTCGCCGATAATCACCGGCGGTTTTACGCAACGTGAACCGTAGCTTTGTACCCAACCGTTTTGCGTGAACACAAAACCGTCCAGATGTTCGCCGAAATATTCCACCATGTCGTTACGTTCAGCTTCGCCGTGAACCAGCACGTCGATACCCAGACGTTCCTGTTCTTTAATGGCTTGTTTGATGTGCTCGCTGATGCCGGTACGGTATCTGGTGTTGTCCAGACGACCCTGTTTGAAGTCCAGACGCAGACCACGGATTTCGGTGGTTTGCGGGAATGAACCGATGGTGGTCGTCGGCCAGGCTGGCAGGTTGAAACGGGCGCGCTGCGCTTTGGCGCGTTCGGTGTAAACATTCGGGCGTTCAATATCTGCGGCAGTGATTGCCGCCACGCGTTTACCGACCGCCGGATTGTTCACACGGGCAGATTCACGGCGGGCGCGGATTGGCGCGCTGTACTCCGCCAGTTTTTGCTGCGCTTCAGCGGTCGGATTGTTCAGTGCCGAGGTCAGCAATGCCAGTTCTGCACATTTTTGCAGGGCGAAGGCGAACCAGCTTTTCACTTCCTCATCCAGACGGTTTTCGACGCTTAAGTCGATCGGGCTGTGCAGCAGCGAACAGGAGCTGCCGATCCAGATATTGCGCCCCGCCGCCAGCGGTTTCAGGCGGTCAAACCAGGTGCTCAGATCGGCGCGCCAGACGTTACGGCCATTGATGACACCCAGAGAAATCAGCCAGTCTTCAGGCAGTTTACTGATGACGGTTTGCAGGTCATCGCGACCGGCGACGGCGTCAATGTGCAGCCCCTGTACCGGCAACTGACGGATAGTGTCGAGGTTATGCCCGACGCTGTCGAAATAAGTGGTCAGCAGCAGTTTGGTTTTGCTCTGTTCCAGCGCGGTATAAGCCGGTTTATACGCATCCAGCCACTCCTGCGGCAGTTCCAGCACCAGAGCCGGTTCATCAATCTGCACCCATTCGATATCACGTTTTGCCAGTTCAGCCAGCACCTGCTGGTAGACCGGCAGAATGTCGTTGAGCAGGGAAAGACGGTCAAACTGTTCGCCTTTCACTTTGCCGAGCCACAGATAGGTCAGCGGCCCCAGCAGAACCGGTTTTACTTTGTGGCCGAGCGCCAGCGCTTCGTCCACTTCTTCCAGCAGTTGTGTCCAGCTCAGTTTGAATTTCTGCCCTTTGACAAACTCCGGCACCATATAGTGATAGTTGGTGTTAAACCATTTTGTCATTTCCGCAGCGGCAGCCGGTTTACCGGTCGGTGCGCGGCCACGGCCAAGACGGAATAAGGTATCGAGATCAACAGAGCCGTCGGCATTCTGGTGACGTGCGGGCACGTTTCCCAGTAACAGGCTGGTGGTGAGTACGTGATCGTACCAGGCGAAATCGCCCACCGGCACCAAATCCACGCCTGCTTCAGCCTGTTGCTTCCAGTGACGGGCGCGCAGTTCACGTCCGGTTGCCAGCAGTTCTTCCTGAGTGGAATTGCCTGCCCAGTAGCTTTCTTGTGCTTTTTTAAGTTCACGACGCAGACCAACGCGTGGAAAACCCAGAGTGTGATTTAGTATCGTCATCTTTTTAATTCCTGTTTAGCCATCCAGATGTTTACACATCCATAATCCGCAGGTACTGTATATTCCACAAGCGCAAATTATTCATGACACAGTGAAGGACTCTCATGATCGAACTGAAACACCTGCGAACGTTGCAAGCACTGCGCAACACCGGGTCACTGGCCGCAGCCGCCTCGCAGCTTCATCAGACACAATCGGCCCTGTCGCACCAGTTCAGTGACCTTGAGCAACGCCTCGGTTTCAGGTTGTTCGTGCGAAAAAGTCAGCCTTTGCGTTTTACCCCGCAGGGCGAAATCATGCTGAATCTGGCTGAACAGGTGCTGCCGCAAATCCAGCAGGCGTTACAGGCCTGCAACGAGCCGCACCAGACTTCACTGCGCATCGCGATTGAATGTCACAGCTGTATTCAGTGGCTGACGCCCGCGCTGGATAACTTCCATCAGAACTGGCCGCAGGTGATGATGGATTTCAAATCCGGCGTGACCTTCGACCCGCAGCCCGCGCTGCAACAGGGCGAGCTGGACATCGTATTAACCTCCGACATCCTGCCGCGCAGCGGTTTGCATTATTCGCCGATGTTCGATTTTGAAGTGCGTCTGGTGCTGGCTCCGGACCATCCGCTGGCGGCCAAAACGGTGATCACGCCGGAAGACCTCAGCACAGAAACGCTGATGATTTATCCGGTACAGCGTCAGCGTCTGGATATCTGGCGTCATTTTCTGCAACCGGCAGGGGTCAGCCCGTCACTGAAAAGTGTCGATAACACGTTGTTATTGATTCAGATGGTGTCGGCGAGAATGGGTATTGCGGCGTTACCGCACTGGGTCGTAGAGAGTTTTGAGCGCCAGGGTCTGGTGGTGACCAAAACCCTGGGCGATGGCTTATGGAGCCGCCTGTACGCTGCCGTGCGTGACGGCGAACAGCGTCAGCCGGTGACCGAAGCCTTTATTCGTTCGGCGCGGCAGCACGCGTGCGATCATCTGCCGTTTGTTCGCGACGCGGCACGACCCAACGCCGGTGTACCCACAGTGAGGACATAATCACGGCCGCACCGATGATAAAGCTCGGCCAGTGCGGCTGCTGTTGCCAGATCGCCAGATTCACCAGCAGCCCGGCCGGGACGTGAAAGTTATTCATAATCCCCAGCGTTCCCGCATCAACCTGCGTCGCCCCGTAGTTCCACATGAAATATCCCAGCCCGGAAGCGCCGATCCCCAGCCACACCAGAATGCCCCACTGTAAATTCGTGGTCGGCAGTTTCTGCGGATTGCCCCACAGGAACCACGCCACGACGGCACACAGCAGCGCGCCAAGATAGAACCAGGAAAACGCCGTGTGCTGCGGCATCGGCCGGGTTTCCATCAGTCGTTTGTAGCCCACCTGCCCGATGGCAAAACAGATATTTGCCGCCTGCACCAGCAGCAAGCCAATGATGAAGTGTTCGCTGATATGGTCGTAACGGATAATCGCTGCTCCGGCCACCGCCAGCAGGGCGCTGAGCGCATAGCCAATGCGGATTTTGCGGCCACTGATCAGGTCATAAATCAGCGTGACATACAGCGGCGTCATCACCGTGAACAACAGGAATTCCGGTACCGACAGGTAGAGATACGCCTCGAAGCTGATGAGATACATGATCCCAAGCTGCATCGCCCCGACCGCCATATACAGCAAAATGGTGGTGAGCTGATGGCCTTTCCAGCGCAGGAAAGGCAGAAAGACCAGCGCCGCCAGCCCTAAACGGACCAGCACGGAAAACACGCTGTCGACCTGTCCGGCCAGATAGACGCCGATCAGGCTGAAGGAGAAGGCCCACAAAATGGTGGTGATAATAAGTAAAGGCACGGCAGTTCGCCCTGTTTGTCAGTGAAAAGTGTGAAAGATGCACGATTGTAACGGAATGAGGGAAACCGCGACGGGTGAAGGTGGTTGACGTCTGTTCAATTATAGAGCAAACGAGAGCCACGCCACGCTTTGAGGGAATCGTGCGCTCAAATGACACGCCCGCCGCCGGGATGGCATACACTTAAACGATGACTGTAAATGGAGGATGACCTGATGAAATGTTTATATGGAATGCTCGCCGCGCTGCCATTGCTGTTTGCCGTGCAAACCGCCAGCGCCGCCGAAAAGGTACCGAATCCTAACGATCCGCTGCTGACCAACCCGTCGCAACAGCGTATGCAGCAGCAACAGCAAAACAATCAGCAGATGCAGAAACGTCAGCAGGAGCAGGATCTGCGTAACAGTCAGCAACAGCAACAACTCAAGCTGAAGTCGCAAATCCAGAGCAATCAGCAGCGTTTGCAGATCCAGCAAAATAACCAGACGCTGGGCCAGAAATTGAATCAGACACCTTAGTTAATCTTTCAGGCGCGGTGGTCACTGCGCCTGTTGTGTACTTTTAGCGCCATGTTCTAGGTAAAATCCGGTCCAATCACATCAATCTTATCGGTACAAATACAGTCCACGCCCCAGCCCAGTAATTCGCGGGCGCGCGCCGGATTATTCACCGTATACACCAGAATATGCAGTCCGGCGTCTTTGATGGCTTTAACGCGTTCTGCGTTGAGCAATTTATGATTGAGATGCAGCGAAACGCATTCCAGTTCGTCGGTCAGCGCTTTCCAGTCTTCGCGCCATTCGTCAATCAGCAGACCGCGTGGCAATTCCGGGGCGGCTTTTTTGGCGGCCATCAGCGCGTCGAATTCAAACGAGGAAAGCAGCGGCGGAATCGCCTGATCTTTCCATAATTCTCGGGCGGCCAGCGCGACGTCGGTGCCGGTTTTCTCATCCAGACCGGTGGTCGGTTTGATCTCGATATTCACCATCATGTGATGACGGGCGCAACGCTCTGCCACCTGCGCCAGCAGCGGCAGTTTCTCGCCTTTAAACGCAGCACCGAACCAGTCACCGGCGTCGAGTTGCTGAAGTTTTTCCCACGGCAAATCCCCGGCGACACCCCAGCCGTTGCTGGTGCGTTGCAGCGTGTCGTCATGCAGCAGGAAGATTTCCCCGCCCTGTGCCAGTTTGGCGTCAAATTCGATCATGGTGTGACCGTATTTTGCGCCCGTGTCGATGGCTGCGAGCGTATTCTCCGGCGCCAGTGCGCCGCCGCCACGGTGTGCCACAATGCGTGGATAGGGCCAGGCTTTCATGTTCATTCCATCCGTAATCCGCTGTGAGTATCGAAAAAGTGTAACGCTTTCGCCGGGAAATCCAAGCGCAACAGCGATCCGGCTGTCGGGAACACTTCATGCGATAAACGCACCACCACGCCGCTGCCCGCCAGCCTGCCGTGCGCCAGATTATCCGCACCCAGCAGTTCCAGCGTATTCAGCACCATCGGAATACCGTTTTGGGTGTCATCGGTCAGATGAATATGTTCAGGGCGAATACCGATCGTCAGCTCACGACCGCCCCATTCCGGACGCGGAACCGGCAGCGGCAACTCAAATCCGCCTTCCATCACCAGCGACGTACCGTCAGTGGTCAGCTGGCCGGGCAACAGATTCATGGCCGGAGAGCCAATAAAGCTGGCGACAAACAGGCTGGCCGGACGGCGGTAGACTTCCGACGGCGTCCCGATCTGCTCGGCGATGCCTTTGTTCATCACGATCACCCGCTCGGCCAGCGTCATGGCCTCGACCTGATCGTGCGTGACGTACAAACTGGTGGTGCGCAGACGACGGTGCAGTTGTTGCAGCTCGAGGCGCATCTGCACGCGCAGTTTGGCGTCGAGGTTGGAAAGCGGTTCATCGAACAGGAATACCGACGGTTCACGCACGATGGCGCGCCCCATCGCCACGCGCTGACGCTGACCGCCGGAAAGCTCGCGGGGCTTGCGTTTGAGCAGCGGGCCGAGTTCCAGAATACGCGCCGCTTCTTCGACGCGGGCGAGGATCTGCGCCTTACCGAAGCCACGAATTTTCAGGCCATATGCCATGTTGTCGAACACGGTCATGTGCGGATACAGCGCGTAGTTCTGGAACACCATCGCGATGCCACGGTCTTTCGGTTCCAGCTCGGTGACGCGCTGGTCGTTGATATAGATATCGCCGGACGTGGTACGTTCCAGCCCCGCCACCATTCTCAGCAGGGTCGATTTTCCGCAGCCGGAAGGCCCGACCATCACGATGAATTCGCCGTCGGCGACGTCCAGATCGATACTTTGAATGATCTGATTTTTGCCGTCGTAGGACTTGGTCACTGCCTGTAATTTCAAATTTGCCATTTCAGTTACTTCTCACTGTCTACCAGGCCGCGCACAAACCAGCGCTGCATCAGAAGCACCACCGCCAGCGGTGGTAATAAGGTCAGGATCATGGCCGCCATCACCTGATTCCATTGCGTCGAGCCATCGCCGGAGGAAATCATGCTTTTAATCCCCGCCACCGCCGTCCCCATCGAGGCATCGCTGGTGATCAGAATCGGCCACAAATATTGGTTCCAGCCATAAATAAAGGTGATGACGAACAGCGCCGCGAGATTGGTTTTCGACAGCGGCAACACGATGTCCCAGAAGAAGCGCATCGCGCCCGCGCCGTCGATACGCGCCGCTTCCAGCAGTTCATCCGGCAGGGTCATAAAGAACTGGCGGAACAGGAAGGTCGCGGTCGCCGAGGCCATCAGCGGCAACGTCAGGCCGGTGTAGCTGTCGAGCATATGCAGATTGGCGATCACCTGTACGGTTGGGAAAATACGCACTTCCACCGGCAGCATCAGCGTCATAAAAATCAGCCAGAAGAACAGGTTACGCAGCGGAAAACGGAAATAGACAATCGCGTAAGCCGAGAGCATCGACACCGAAATCTTACCGACGGTGATCACCATCGCCATGATGAAGCTGTTGATCAGCAAACGACCAAACGCCGGGCTGTTGTTGCCTGCGCCCTGCGTCCAGATGGTGCTGATGTTTTCCCACAAATGCGTGCCGGGGATCAGCGTCATCGGCACATCAAAAATCTGTGTGTTATCCAGCGAAGCCGCCACAAACGCGACGTACAGCGGGAATAAAATCACCAGCACGCCGAGCAGCAGCATGATGTGGCTGAAGATATCCAGCCCTCTGCGGTTTTCAATCATTGGTAACGCACCTTACGTTCGACGAAACGGAACTGAATGAACGTCAGGCCGATCACCAGCATCATCAGGATCACGGACTGCGCGGCGGAACTGGACAGGTCCAGACCGGCAAAACCTTCGCGATACACTTTGTAGATAAGCGTGGTAGTCGCCTGCACCGGGCCACCGGCTGTCGCGGCATCAATCACCGGGAAGGTATCAAAGAAGGCGTAAACCAGATTGACCACCAGCAGGAAGAAGCTCACCGGTGAAATCAGCGGCAGCACCAGATGGAAGAAGCGTCGTATCGGGCCTGCCCCGTCAATAGCCGCCGCTTCTACCAGTGATTTGGGGATCGACTGCAACGCCGCGAGAAAGAACAGGAAGTTGTAACTGATTTGCTTCCAGACCGACGCCAGCACCACCAGGAACATCGCCTGACCGCTGTTTTGCGCGTGGTTCCAGTTGTAGCCCATCGAGCCTAAGAAATGGGTGATCAGGCCCAGACCGGGGCTGAACAGGAACATCCACAAGACGGCGGCCACCGCAGGCGCAACGGCGTAAGGCAGGATCATCAGCGTCTGATAAATCCGGCTGCCGCGTACCACATGATCGACCAGCGCCGCGAAAAACAGCGAAACCGCCAGCCCGATAAAGGCCACCATAAAGCTGAATTTCAGCGTGGTGTAGAAAGAGTCGAGATAGTACGGATCCTGAAACAGCTGCGTGAAGTTAGTCAGACCGGCAAACTCGCTGGATAAGCCGAACGGATCCAGCGTCTGCACCGAATACCACAATGCCTGACCGGCAGGCCACAGGAAAAATATCGCGGTGATTAACAGCTGCGGCAACACCAGCGCGTAGGGCAACCAGCTGCAACCAAAACCGGGACGGTGTGAACTCATGATGGTTTACTCGTTGATATAAAAGACTCCCCGAAAGGGAGCAAACCAGGTTGGTTTTGAATTTAGCTTTTGGCTCCTCCCCCTGCGAAGGGGGAGGTTGGGAGGGGGTTTGGCAAGCGACTGAGTTGTCTTTGATACCCCACCCCAGCCCTCCCCTTCGCAGGGGAGGGAGCAAAACGGGATTACTTAGTAGAAGCTTCGAAGCGACGGAGTAACAAATTCCCGCGCTGTACTGCAGTGTCTAACGCTTCTTTAGCCGTTTTCTTGCCGCTCCACACGCTCTCCAGTTCTTCATCCACGATGGTACGGATCTGCGGCATGTTGCCCAGACGCAGACCTTTGGTGAACGGTAACGGTGGCTTGTTCAGCATCTGGCGGGTAGCAACGTCAGAACCCGGGTTTTTCTCGTAGAAGCCGTCTTTTTTGGTCAGCTCATACGCTGCCGTGGTGACCGGCAGATAACCGGTTTTCTGGTGCCATTCGGCGGCGATTTCCGGCGTGGTCAGGAATTGCAGGAATTCGGCAACGCCTTTGTAGGTGTCTTTGTCTTTGCCGTTCATCACCCACAGGCTTGCACCGCCGATGATGGCGTTTTGTGGCGCGCCTTTGATGTCCGCGTCGTAAGGCATCATGCCTACGCCGTAGTTGAATTTGGAATACTGACGGATATCCGCCAGCGAACCGGAAGACGCGGTGGTCATCGCACAATCGCCGTTGTAAAACTTGGCAGTGGATTCATCTTTACGACCAAAATAGGTGAAATCACCTTTTTTGTTCATGTCTTCCAGCATCTGAATGTGCTTGATTTGCTCAGGTTTATTGAATTCCAGTACCGCATCTGTGCCATCGAAACCGTTGTTTTTGGTGGCGATCGGCAGACCGTGCCAGGCGCTGAAGTTCTCAATCTGGATCCAACCCTGCCAGCCGCTGGCGTAACCACATTTCATGCCCGCTTCACGCAGTTTCTCGGTGTACGCGGCCATGTCCTGCCAGGTTTTTGGCGGCTGATCCGGGTTAAGACCGGCTTTCTTAAAGGCATCTTTGTTGTAATACAGCACCGGCGTGGAGCTGTTGAAAGGCTGCGACAGCAGACGGCCTTTGGAATCGGAGTAATAACCGGAAACGGTCGGCACAAACTGAGAAACGTCTTCTTTAATGCCTGCATCGCTGAACACTTCGTTAACCGGTTTGATGGCTTTGCTGGCCATCATGGTCGCGGTGCCCACTTCGTAAACCTGCAAAATCGCCGGAGCATTACCGGTACGGTATGCCGCGATACCGGCCGCCAGACTTTCGTCGTATTTGCCTTTATAGACAGGCACGATTTTGACATCAGGGTGCGTCTGGTTAAAACGGTCGGCCAGCGAGTTCACTTCTTTGCCTAATTCGCCGTCCATTGAGTGCCAGAAAGGAATTTCTGTCACAGCGAATGCATTGGCGCTGAAAGCCAGCGTCAGCGCGGTGCCGATGACCGTTTTTTTGAGGTTGATGAACATGCCTGTCTCCTGAATTCTGCTGGTGTGCTGCAAGTGCAGAGAAATAATGGATGTTAAGAAACGTTTTTAATCGCTGGTAAAATGACACGGCTAAATGACAGAAAAATAACCGTTAAATGACAATGAAGTGACAGCAGCATGAAGTGCAGGTGACGAACAGATGGCAAAAAATAAGGCGCATCGGGTTAACGATGCGCCTCAGGGAAGACGAAAAAGAGGAATTACAGTGCGCGTTTCAGACGGGCGACCGCCTCGTGCATTTGTTCTTCCGTCGCGGTGGCGAAGGACAGACGGAAGGTCGAGTGATCCGGATTATCGGCATAGAAGAATTCGCCCGGCACAAACACCACGCCCTGCTCCAGCGTCTTTTTCATCCACTCCGCGCAGTTACGCGGTTCGCGGAAGCGCGCCCACAGGAACATACCGCCTTTCGGGTATTCAAAGGTCAGTACGTCTCCCAGTTCGCTTTCCAGCAGTCCGGCCATGATCTGACATTTCTTTTTGTACGCCGCACGGATGGTTTCGATCTGCTTCGGCAGACGGCCCAGACCGAGATAGTATTCCGCGATAGTCTGCGACAGCGCGCTGGCGTGCAGATCCGCAGCCTGTTTGATGATGGCGACTTTATGCAGCAACCAGTCAGGCATAATTACCCAGCCCAGACGCAGGCCCGGTGCCAGAATTTTGGAGAACGTCGAGGTGTAGATGATGTTCTCCGCGTGACCGAACAGCGCCTTCGACAGCTCGAACAGCGTCGGCTGGCGTTCATCGGTGAATCGCAGTTCGCCGTACGGGTCATCTTCGACGATCAGGAATTCATGCTCTGCCGCCAGTTTCACCAGTTGCTCACGACGGGCGCGGCTCAGGGTCACACCGCTCGGGTTGCCGAACGTGGGCACCAGATACACGCCTTTGATTTTCTGCGTTTTCAGCAGTTCCGCCAGTTCGTCGACAATCATGCCGTCGCCGTCAGAACCGACGGACAGCAGTTTGGCTTCGGCCAGTTCCAGCGTCTGTAACGCCGCCAGATAGGTCGGGCGTTCCACCACGAAAACGTCATCCGGGTTCACCACAGCGCGCATCACCAGATCCAGCGCCTGCTGAGAGCCTGCGGTGACCACGATATCGTCCGGGCTTGCGACCACGCCACGTTGCTGACAAAGCTCAGCAATACGCTCACGCAGCGTATAACTGCCTTCGGTCAGACCATACTGGAATGCGTGTTCCGGTTGTTCGGTAATCGCCAGTTGGGTGGCTTCACGCAGACCGTCGAAATCAAAAAGCGCCGAAGAAGGAATACCACCCGCCAGCGAAATAACGCCTTCCATCTTGCTGTGTTTCAGCAATTCCCGGATGGCTGAACTTTTGAGCCTGACCATACGGGCGGCGAGTAAACCTTCTGTGTTCATGACATGTTCCTGATGATGTGCAAAGTTATACGAATGTAAGAGATGTTAATTTATAGACAAAATAAAAACCGCAAAGCGCTTGCCGTGCGGTTTACCAGATTTATCACAGATTTTTAAAATGTGAAGCCACTTTATGCGCCGAGATAGGCCGCACGCACCGCTTCGTTCGCCAGCAAGGCCGCGCCGGTATCTTCCAGTACCACATGACCGTTCTCCAGCACATAACCGCGATCGGCGAGTTTCAGCGCCTGATTGGCGTTTTGCTCGACCAGGAAGATGGTCATCCCTTCTTCGCGCAACTGCTGGATGGTGTCGAAAATCTGCTGGATGATGATCGGGGCCAGCCCCAGCGACGGCTCATCGAGCAGCAGCAGACGCGGCTGGCTCATCAGCGCACGGCCGATTGCCAGCATCTGTTGCTCACCGCCGGACATGGTGCCGGAACGCTGAACGCGACGCTCTTTCAGGCGCGGGAACAGCGTAAACACGCGCTCCAGCCGGGCATGAAACTGATCGCGGGTGGCAAAGAATCCGCCCATCGCCAGATTCTCTTCCACCGTCATGCGGGAAAACACCCGACGGCCTTCCGGCACAATCGCGATATCGCCGCGCATGATTTTGGCGGTCTGCCACTGCGTGATGTCCTGCCCTTCGAAAATGATCGCGCCGTGGGAGGCACGCGGTTCGCCACATAAACTGCCGAGCAGCGTGGTTTTACCCGCGCCGTTCGCGCCGATCAGCGTGACGATTTCGCCTTTGTTAATACTCAGACTGACTTCATGCAGCGCCTGAATTTTGCCGTAATGGGCTGATACCTGATTGAATGACAACATCTTGTTCTGTCCCTTAACCTTCGCCTAAATAGGCGCGGATCACGTCAGGATTATTACGAATTTCAGCCGGTGTGCCTTGTGCCAGCGGCGTGCCCTGATTCACCACGTAGATGCGGTCAGAAATGCCCATCACCAGTTTCATGTCGTGCTCAATCAGCAGCACCGACACGTTGTGCTGGTTACGCAATTCCGCAATCAGCTGGTTCAGCTCTTCGGTTTCACGCGGGTTAAGACCGGCAGCCGGTTCATCGAGCATCAGGATTTCCGGCCGCGTGACCATGCAGCGGACGATTTCCAGACGGCGTTGCTGGCCGTAGGCCAGATTGCCCGCCTGACGGTTGGCCAGTTCAAGTAATCCGACACGTTCCAGCCAGTCGGCAGCGCGATCCAGCGCATCGGCTTCGGCGCGACGGAAACCCGGCGTTTTGAACAGCCCCGCCAGTACGCCGCTTTTCAGGTGCTGATGCTGGGCAACCAGCAGGTTTTCAATCACCGTCATTTCACGAAACAGTCGCACGTGCTGGAAAGTACGCACCACGCCCATGCGGGCAATTTTCTGCCCCGGCAAGCCTTCCAGATGCTGATCACGCAGCTTAATGGTGCCGCCGCTCGGTTTATAGAAACCGGTCAGGCAGTTAAATACCGTGGTTTTACCGGCACCGTTCGGGCCGATCAGCGAAACAATTTCGCCCTGGTTGAGGTTCAGCGCCACGTTGTTGACCGCCAGCAGGCCGCCAAAACGCATCATCAGACCTTCAACCGCTAACAGAGGTTGCGTGCTCATGCCTGTTCCCCCTGATCCGCGATTTGTTTCTTCGATAATTTCAGTTTCAGCTGCGGACGTTTCATCGGCAGCAAGCCCTGCGGACGCCAGATCATCATCAGCACCATTAACGCACCGAGCAGTAACATGCTGTATTCGTTGAGATCACGCATCAGCTCGCGGGAAACCACCAGCAGAATCGCCGCCAGAATGACCGCAAACTGCGAGCCCATCCCGCCGAGTACCACGATAGCCAGCACGAAGGCAGATTCCGCAAAGGTGAAGGATTCCGGGCTGACAAAGCCCTGACGCGCGGCGAACAGCGTACCGGCGAAACCGGCAAACGCAGCGCTGATGGTGAACGCAGTCAGTTTGATTCGGGTCGGGTTCAGCCCCAGCGAACGGCAGGCAATTTCATCCTCACGCAACGCTTCCCACGCGCGGCCCAGCGGCATCCGCAACAGACGGTTGATGATGAACAAGGTGGCGATCACCAGCAGCAGCGCCACCATGTACAGGAAGATAATGCGGTCACTCGGGTCATAGGCAACATGGAAGAAGTTGCTGAAGGTATCCCAGCCGCCGTCGCGTGGCGTCCGGCTGAACTCCAGCCCGAACAGCGTCGGTTTCGGGATCTGGCTGATGCCGTTCGGCCCGCCGGTCAGTTCGGTATTATTGAGCAGCAGGATACGGACGATTTCGCCGAATCCGAGCGTCACAATCGCCAGATAATCTCCGCGCAACCGCAGCACCGGGAATCCGAGCAGGAAACCAAAGGCTGCTGACACCAGTCCGGCCAGCGGCAAGGCTTCCCAGAATCCGATGCCGTAATAGTGATTGAGCAGCGCGTAAGTGTAAGCGCCGATGGCGTAAAAGCCGCCGTAACCCAGTACCAGCAGGCCGGACAGCCCGACCACCACGTTCAGACCGAGGCCGAGCATGATGTAGATCAGGGTCAGTGTGGCGATATCCACCGTGCCGCGCGAGACGATAAACGGCCAGGCAATGGCAGCGATAATCAGCACCAGCGCCAGCAGTTTTTGTTTCGGCGTCGAGCCATCAAAGCTTGGCAACACCCAGCCCGGCCCCGAGACTTTTTTCAGGCCGCTGCTGACCATCGGACGGAATAACTGGAACACGAAGACGATGGCGCAGCCGATGGCAATCCACGTCCAGCGAACCTGACCCGCGCCGTTGACCACCAGTTTTGTGCCATCAAGGCCCAGTTGCAGGCCCATGATGAACGCCGCCAGCACCAGCAGGACGAAAGCGGAAACCAGCGCATTTAACAGATTCAGGCGCTTCATACTTTCTCAACCTCCGGACGGCCAAGAATACCGGTCGGCAGCACCAGCAGCACCACGATCAGTAATGCGAAGGACACCACGTCTTTATATTCAGTGCTCAGATACGCCGAGGTCAGCGCTTCGGCCACGCCCAAAATCAGGCCGCCGATCATCGCGCCCGGAATACTGCCAATGCCGCCGAGAACCGCAGCGGTGAAAGCTTTCATGCCGGCCATAAAGCCGATGTACGGGTTGATCACGCCATAGAACTGACCGAGCAGAACGCCCGCGACGGCCGCCATTAACGCGCCAATCACGAAGGTCAGGGAAATTACGCGGTCAGTGCTGATCCCCAGCAGGCTGGCCATTTTCAGATCTTCCGCACAGGCGCGGCAGGCACGACCCATACGCGAATAACGGATGAACAGGGTCAGCGCCAGCATCGCGACAAACGTGACGATCCAGATGATTAACTGCATGGTGCTGATGGTCGCCGCAAAGCCGTTGGCTTCGCCCAGTTTCCACTGGCCGGTGACGAGGCTTGGTAAAGCGAGATCGCGTGAGCCTTGCGTGAGGCTGACGTAGTTTTGCAGAAAAATTGACATCCCGATGGCGGAAATCAGTGCAATCAGTCGTTTGGAGTTACGCACCGGCTTATACGCCACGCGTTCAATGCTCCAGCCGTAGGCACTGGAAATCACAATCGCGGCGATAAAACCGGCACCGATCAGCAACCAGCTGGCGTCGATACCCATCATCATCAGAGCGGCGATTACGATAAAGGAGACATAACTGCCGATCATATACACCTCGCCGTGGGCGAAGTTGATCATGCCGATAATGCCGTAAACCATGGTGTAACCAATGGCGATCAGCGCATAAGTACTGCCCAACGTGACACCGTTGAACATCTGCTGAATGAAATAGAGGAACTGCTCTGACATACCCTATCCTTATTAATCAAGGGTTTGATAACTTGTGCTACTCCTCCCCCTGCGAAGGGGGAGGTTGGGAGGGGGTTTTGCAAACAACGCCGTTGCCATTAATACCCCACCCCAGCCCTCCCCTTCGCAGGGGAGGGAGCGGAGAACCACTTTGGTGCGGTTTTATTTGATCGGGGTAGACGTGCCGTCTTTATGCCACTCGAAAATACCGAATTCGAATCCTTTCAGGTCACCTTTCTCATCCCAGCTCAGCGGGCCCATGACGGTATCCACTGACGCTGATTTCAGGTTTTTGGCGATATCTGCCGGTTCCATGCTGCCGCTGCGTTCCATACCGGTGGTCAGCGCCTGCAATGCAGCGTAAGTCGTCCAGACGAACGGACCGGTTGGATCCAGTTTCTTGGCTTTCAGGGCATCGACGATTGGCTGGTTAGCCGGAACCTGATCGTAACGTTTTGGCAGGGTTACCAGCATGCCTTCGGAAGCATCGCCGGCGATGTTAGACAGTGAGGAGTTGCCTACGCCTTCCGGACCCATGAATTTCGCTGCCAGACCCGCTTGTTTTGACTGACGCAGGATCTGCCCCATTTCCGGGTAGTAACCGCCGAAATAGACGAAATCGACGTTTTCTTTCTTCAGACGCGCCACCAGTGTGGAGAAGTCTTTGTCGCCTGCGGTCACGCCTTCAAACAGCACCACGTTGCCGCCGCCTTTTTTCAGCGCGTCCTGTACGGAACGGGCCAGGCCTTCGCCGTATTGCTGTTTGTCATGCACAACAGCGATACGTTTTGGTTTGATGGTGTCGAGGATGTATTTCGCGGCAGTCGGACCCTGATCGGAATCCAGACCGGTGGTGCGCATCACCATTTTATAACCACGGGTGGTCAGGTCAGCGTTGGTCGCAGCCGGGGTGATCATCAGCACGCCTTCATCTTCATAGATGTCAGAAGCAGGCTGAGTAGAGGAAGAGCACAGGTGGCCGATCACATAACGGATACCGTCGTTGATCACTTTGTTCGCTACCGCCACCGCTTGTTTCGGGTCACAGGCATCGTCATATTCCACGCCAACCAGTTTGTCACCTTTCACGCCGCCTTTGGCGTTGATGTCAGCGATGGCTTGTTTTGCACCTGTAAATTCCATGTCACCGTACTGGGCGACCGGACCTGACATAGCACCCACAATGGCGACTTTAATATCTTTGGCGAATGCCGCCTGACTCATTGCTAATGCAATACACCCTGCCAGCCAGATCTTACCCTTCATTGCTTTCATCCGATTACCCCGTTCATGTGTGTGTTGTGGTTTGCTCTTTGTTGCCTGTTTAAAACTTCATCACTTAGGAAATTTAGTATAAGTAATAACGAGTTAACGGCTTATTTCGTCTTATTTTCGAATAAGACTTTATAATTCATATCATTAAACAGGAATTTTCTTCTGCAAATCAAATAGCACAATCAGAAATATGAGGTGTAAACAGAATTTTATTTGGGTGAAAAGGCGGAGTGGATGTAAACAATCAGTCGTTAACACTGGCTTTATTGATTAAAGCCAACATTTATCGCTTATGCAGAGATCGCTAAAAAACTTTTCGACCTGTTACTGTACAAAAAAAGTTACGCCCGTTCTGCAGAACGATCCGCTACACTGATCGCCTCCTTTTTCTGACCTTCCGCATCATGAAACTAACTATCCAAAAACTGACGTCACTCAGCGCGCAGGACCTGATCGATCTGGCAAAAATCTGGCCGGAGCAAACCGAAAGTGACTGGCAAGCCAGCCTGCAAAACGACCTTGCGCTGTTTGCGGCGGTGTTTAATGAACGCATTCTGGGCGCAGTGAAAATCACCCTCGACGGCGATCAGGGGCAACTCAGCGATCTGCGGGTGCGGGAAGTGACGCGCCGTCGCGGTGTCGGGCTGTATCTGATGGAAGAGTTGCAGGCGCAACTGCCGCAAGTGAAAAGCTGGACGATGCACGCAGAGCCGGAACCCGTGCTGAATGCCTTTATGCAGGCCTGTGGTTTTGTGCGTGAAGGGAATGTCTGGAAAAAATCCTGAAGGCTGAATTTCAGGTATAAAAAAAGCGACCATAAAGGTCGCTTTTTAACAGAGTAAATCTGCGTTTATCAGGCTTCGATCGCCATACGCAGTTTCTTCATCGCGTTCTTTTCCAGCTGACGAACACGTTCTGCGGAAACACCGTACTTGTCGGCGAGTTCCTGCAGGGTCGATTTGTTATCGTCGTCTAACCAGCGGGCACGGATGATATCCTGGCTGCGTTCGTCCAGACCTTCCATTGCACTGGAAAGTTTGTCGGTCGCGTCCTGATCCCAGTTATCTTCTTCGATGGTTTCTGCAAAGTCAGAACTTTTGTCTTGCAGATACAGCATCGGTGCCATCGCTGCGCCGTCGCGTGGTTCATCATCCGGGGTCGGATCAAACGTCATGTCCTGTGCTGCCATGCGTGATTCCATTTCCAGCACATCTTTGCTGGTGACACCCAGTTCGCGGGCAACATGCTCCACTTCGTCATGGCTGAACCAGCCCAGACGCTGTTTGTTTTTGCGCAGGTTGAAGAACAATTTACGCTGCGCTTTGGTGGTGGCGACTTTCACGATGCGCCAGTTACGCAGCACATATTCGTGAATTTCAGCTTTGATCCAATGCACGGCAAAGGACACCAGACGCACACCGACTTCCGGATTAAAACGGCGAACCGCTTTCATCAGGCCGATATTCCCTTCCTGGATAAGGTCTGCCTGTGGCAAACCGTAACCTGAATAGTTGCGGGCAATGTGAGCAACAAAGCGCAGGTGAGACAGGATCAGCTCTTTCGCTGCTTCCAGGTCACCGTTGTAATGCAGCCGTTCAGCCAGTGCCCGTTCTTCCTCTGCGGTGAGCATAGGATAGGCATTGGCGGCCCGAACATAGGCTTCCAGGCTACCTTGGGGTACTAATGCTAAAGTGCGCATTTCTTTGGTCATTCAAGCCTCTCATGTATGACGTAATGCAGGTTTTATACCACGTTGCTGCGGGATGATACCGCTACGTTGCTGGCCTTAAGGGGCGACAACAAAGCAACGCCGAGCCCTTCATATTCGCTGCTCTACGACCACGAATTTTACATAAAGTTCACGGACAGATTCAACAGTCTGATGACTGTAAGTGACAGACTGACTATTGGATAGTGAATTTGTGCCATTGCAGGGGAAGCAGGAAAATGACGGGACGATATAGCAAGAATCGGCTGTTCCCCTGAACACAAAGACTGAGCAGCAGGGGAACATTATAGCAAATTCTCACTACTGTGGTGTAAATCGCCGTAAATGTTGAACCGTCGCCAGCCAGGCGGCAATCCAGCCAATCATTGCGGACACGATCAGCAGCAGCAGGCTTTCATCCCAGCCCAGACCGTGCAGGTCAAACGTCGTGCCGAACACTTGTGCGACCTGAGTCACCACGCTCTCAAGGCGCAGCACCAGGACTTCCGAGAGGATCAGCGACAGCAACGCGCCGGTGAAACCGAGCATCGCCCCCCCGTTGAGGAACGGCCGCAAAATGAATCCGTCGGTCGCGCCAATCAGCTTCATCACGTTGATGGTATCGCGACGGCTGAAGATACTCAGTCGCACACTGTTACCAATCACCAGGAAGACGGCGATCACCATCAGGATGCCAATCATCGCCGCAATCTGCCCCACCAGACCGGTCAGCGCCGCAAGACGGGCAAACCAGCTGTCATCCATACGCACTTCATCCACGCCATGCACCGCCGCCACGCGGTCGCGCAAGGTGTTGAGTGTGGCGGAGTCCTGGAAATTCATTTTCGGCGTGATAATGGCGACGGCAGGCAGCGGATTTTGCTCCAGCATGTCCATCGCGCCGCCAAAGCCTGACCAGTTGCGGAATTCACCCATCGCTTCTTCTCGGGAGAGATAATTGACTTTATCCACGCCCGCTTCAGTTTTCAGGGTTTTCACCACATTTTCTGCGGCGTCATCATCCAGTGCTTTGTCGAGATACACGGTCAGTTGCGGCGTCGGATACCACTGTTCTGCGGCGGTACTGACGTTTTTCCACACCAGATAGCAGACACTCGGCAACGTCAGGGAGATGGCAATGACCATCACCGTAAGCAGCGTCGCCAGCGGCTGACGCAGCATGTCAGCCAGCGCGTTCATCCACGCATAGCGCCACTGTTCGCGCCAGCCACCCTGCAACGCTTTGCTTTTCGCGGCGCGGGCACTTTTGGCGGTTTTCGCCGGGTTCGGACTGTTCGCCATTAGTACATCCCTCCCGACATACGCCCCTGACTCAGCGTCAGCGTGCGGTAATTACGACGGGCAATCAGACCCACGTCATGCGTCGCCATCAGAACGGTGACGCCGACACGGTTAAATTCTTCGAATAAACGCAAAATGCCTTCCGACAATTCGCCGTCGAGGTTACCGGTCGGTTCATCCGCCAGCAGCACCGCCGGTTTATTCACCACCGCACGGGCGATGCCCACACGTTGCTGTTCCCCGCCGGAAAGCTGGATTGGCAGATTCTTCGCTTTATCCAGTAATCCCACTTTATCCAGCGCAGCCGACACGCGACGGCGGATATCTTCGCTGCTGGCCCCGGAAATGATCAGTGGCATTGCCACGTTGTCATAGACGGTACGATCCATCAGCAGATGGTGATCCTGAAAGATCATGCCGATCTGGCGACGCAGGAACGGCACTTCGCTGGATTTCAGACGGCTGATGTCATGACCGCCAAACAAAATGTGACCGGCGCTCGGGCGTTCAATGCCGCAAATCAGCTTGAGCAGGGTACTTTTCCCTGCGCCTGAGTGTCCGGTCAGAAATGCCATTTCCGCTTGCTGGATGTGAAAGTTGACGCCCTGAAGCGCCTGTCGTCCGCCCAGATAAGCTTTACTGACCTGTTCAAAGCGAATCATCCGTATTAATCCTCTCGGGCAAAAAGTGCCTCAATAAAATCGTCTGCCTTAAACGGCCTTAAATCTTCGATACCTTCACCGACACCAATGTAGCGGATCGGAATGCTGAACTGATCGGCGATGGCAAAGATCACGCCGCCTTTCGCGGTGCCATCCAGTTTCGTCAGCGTTATCCCGGTCAGCCCGACGGCTTCGTTGAACAATTTCGCCTGACTGACTGCATTCTGGCCGGTGCTGGCGTCGAGCGTCAGCATCACTTCATGCGGTGCATCTTCGTCGAGCTTCTTCATCACGCGGACGATTTTCTTCAGCTCTTCCATCAGGTGCGCTTTGTTTTGCAAACGCCCGGCGGTATCGGCAATCAGCACGTCGATATTACGGGCTTTCGCCGCCTGAATGGCATCGAAGATAACGGACGCGGAGTCCGCACCGGTATGCTGTGCAATCACCGGGATCTTGTTGCGCTGACCCCAGACCTGCAACTGCTCAACGGCTGCGGCACGGAAGGTATCACCCGCCGCCAGCATCACCGATTTACCCTGTGCTTCAAACTGGCGTGCCATCTTACCGATGGTGGTGGTTTTACCGACGCCGTTCACGCCAACCATCAGAATGACATACGGGGTTTTCCCGCTGACATCCAGTGGCTCGTCAACTTTCGCCAGTATTTCGGACATTTCTTCCTTCAGCTTGCCGTACAGCGCATCGGCGTCTTTCAGTTGCTTACGCGACGCATGCTCGGTCAGTGAAGTGATGATTTTACGCGTGGTTTCGACACCCACGTCGGCGATCAGCAGCTGTTCTTCCAGCTCTTCGAACAGATCGTCGTCGATTTTCTTACCACGGAACAGCCCCACAAAGCCGGAGCCGAGATTCTGTTTGGTTTTGACCAGGCTGCGTTTCAGACGGGCAAAGAAGCCTTCTTTGGTCGGGCGTTCCTGCTCAGTTTCACCGGCGGGCAGCACAACGATCGGATCCAGCGCCACCGGCAGCGGTTCTTCTTCGGCGACCACATCGTCAACCGAATCAATGGCGTCCTGACGCTGGTCTTCGGCAATTTCTTCTGCCGATTCAACGAACTCGTCTTCCGCGATCTGTGCTTCAATCCTGTCTTCTTCAACAGTATCAGGCCGGGCAGCCACCTGTTCCGTGATGTGAACGATTTCTTCTGCCAGTTCAGCCGCCGCCTGCTCACGCACCGGCTCAGGTTTTTCTTCCGGCTCAGGCTCTGTCAGCGGTTCCGGTTCAATCTCCGGTTCCGGCTCGACGAGTGGCTCAGGCAGGATTTCGGGTTCAGGTTCGACATCCGGTGCAGGTTCAGCTTTTGGCTCTGCGTCAACTTCAGGTTCTGCAACAGGCTCGCGAACGAGCGGGACACCCGGTGCTTCCGTCAGTTGCTCTTCGACAACCGGCTGTTCTTCGCGTGTTTCTTCCTTCTGCTGCTCTTCTTCCTGACGGCCACGACCGAACCAGGAGAAGAAACCGCGTTTTTTGTCTTTTGCCATTTTACAACTTCACTCCTCGCCGTTAATGACTGGCGAACGGATTATTAATAGGGTTATGGTCAGGCAGTCTATCACTTTCCCCTTCAGGCAACACGCCCGCGTGTTGAATTCCGCTGGCTTTTCAATCGACAATGTTAAACATTTGCCCATTGCCCGCACACCGGTAGAATAGCCCTCCAAACGATATGCAACGAAGCCCGACGGCTTTGAATGACACAAGCGAACTATGGCAAAGAAACCCAACACTCCCGCCGCAGGCCAGATCCGAATTATTGGCGGACAATGGCGCGGACGCAAACTTCCGGTTCCACACAGCCCGGGGCTGCGCCCGACCACCGATCGCGTGCGCGAAACGCTGTTCAACTGGCTGGCACCGGTTTTACAAGGCGCGCATTGCCTGGACTGTTTTGCAGGCAGCGGCGCACTCGGTCTGGAAGCCTTGTCCCGTTATGCGGCCAGCGCCACACTGCTGGAGTTTGAACGCCCGGTTGCGCAACAGTTAGAGAAAAACCTGGCGCTGCTAAACGCCAGTGATGCGAAAGTATTTAACGTCAATACATTGAACTGGCTGGCAAAAGCCGGAAATGCCTTTGATGTGGTTTTCCTCGATCCGCCTTTCCGCAAAGGCATTCTGCAAGATACGCTGAACCTGCTGGAGCAAAACCAGTGGCTGGCTGACGAAGCCTGGATTTATGTCGAAACAGAAGCCGAACACGACACTCTGGATGTGCCCGCCAGCTGGCGTTTACACCGTGAAAAAGTCGCCGGACAAGTTGCTTATCGCCTCTACCATCGCGATGTGACGCCTGAAACCGGCTCACCAGAACAGGAGCAGTAAGATGTTGATCAATATTGGTCGGTTGTTGATGTTATGTATTTGGGCGTTTCTGGCGTTTAACCTGATCCACCCGTTCCCGAAACCGATCAAATACTTTTTAGACGTGGCGATTGTGTTCATGTTCTTTATGCACGGCCTGCAGGTGATGCTGCTGAAAGCCACGCAGGGCAAGGAAAAGGACACCATCGGCCCGTGGCTGCAAACCCGCATTTTCCTGTTCGGCGTGTTCGAACTGATGGCCTGGCAGAAAAAACAGCCGCCGTTGCCGACCAAAAAGTGATTCCCGCTTTTACGGCGCGTCCTGCGCCGTAAACTGTCCCGCTATTCTAAACCAACGTGAATCAGACCGGCCGTTACGGGGATTTCTGATTGTCGCCGGTATGCCCTCTCTCCTACACTGAAAACAAGTACAGGAAAACAGGATGTGTTTTCCTGAAGGCAGACCCTTGCATCGGTTTTATGTTCTGTTCTGAAATATAAAAGGATAAACAATGAGTTGGCCATTCCTCGCTGTATTTTTCTCCGGCTGGTTGTTCGTTGATGCCAGCTATCGCGGCCCGCGCTGGCAACGCTGGGTATTCAAGCCCGTCACGTTATTGCTGCTGCTTCTGCTGGCCTGGCAGGCACCGACACTGAATGTTTACAGCTATCTGATCCTGCTGGGTCTGGCGGCGACGCTGGTGGCGGACAGCCTGTTGTTGCTGCCTGAAGAACGCTTTATGTACGCCATTGGCGCGTTCTTCCTCTCGCATCTGCTGTATACGCTGAGTTTCGCCAGCCAGATGACCATTACGTTTTTCTGGCCGCTGCCGCTGACCTTGCTGATCATCGGCGCGATACTTCTTGCGGTGATCTGGACACGACTGGCCGAACTGAGATGGCCAGTGACCACTTACATCGCCATGACCCTGCTGATGGTCTGGCTGGCGGGTGAGCAATATTTTGCCCGCAGCACCGACATGGCGTTTTCGCTGTTCTGCGGCGCGGCGCTGTTACTGCTGGGCAATATTTTCTGGCTGCTCAGCCGCTACCGCTTCACCTTCCGCGCTGCCGACGCGCTGGTCGCCGCCTGTTATTTTGGCGGGCACTTCCTGATCGTCCGGTCTTTGTACCTGTAACCTCCCTCAGCGGAACCGTTCTGGTTCCGCTGATAAAATAAGGGTTGACCTTAGAGCTAACTCCAACGTTTACACTGGGGGTAATTCCACTCGGTGTTGAACCGGAGGCTTTATGATCCCAATGCAAAAAAACAACGGCTGTCGCTGCGGATGTCAGGGCAAACATGCGCCCGCATTACGTATCAACAAAATTGGCGCGATGGCCCGGCCCGGCACACATCCGGCGGGCTGCTGTAGCGAAAAGGCCACACTGGCGGTTTCCGCCTGCACCAGCACAGACAGTTGCTGCGCGCCAGAAACAGGTGAGCACTCACAAACCTCTGACGATGGCAGCGCAGAAGGCTCGCCGGGCGAAGACGCCCCCGGCGCACCGCTTTCCGGCAGCCAGCAATACAGCTGGAAAGTGGAAGGGATGGATTGCCCGGCCTGTGCGCGTAAAATCGAAAAGGCCGTGTCCGGCATTGACGGCATCAGCCGCGCCAGAGTGCTGTTCGCCACGGAAAAACTGGTGATTGATGCCGGTCTGGATATCACCCAACCCGTGCAGCATGCCGTGATGGCCGCAGGTTTCACCCTGCAATCCCTCGATAAAAAACAAAATATCCCGCAACCGGAAGCGTCACGCCTGAAAGAGGCGCTGCCGCTGATCGCCCTCTCGGCGCTGATGCTGCTGAGCTGGGTGCTCGATCACGTCAGTCCGCAGGCCGGTCAGATCGCGTTTATCGCCACCACGCTGGTCGGGCTGTGGCCGGTACTGCGTCAGGCGATCCGCCAGACCCGCGCCGGTTCGCCGTTCGCCATCGAAACGCTGATGAGCATCGCCGCGCTCGGTGCCCTGTTTATCGGTGCCACTGCCGAAGCCGCCATGGTGCTGCTGCTGTTTATGGTCGGCGAACGCCTGGAAGCTTTTGCTTCCAGCCGGGCGCGCAGCGGGGTGAAATCGCTGATGGCGCTGATCCCGGATACCGCCGTTCGCGTGGTAAATGGCCAGGCGGAAACCGTGCCGGTCAGCAGTTTACGCCCCGGCGACATCATTGAAATTGCGGCAGGCGCACGTCTGCCTGCCGACGCCATTTTACAAAGCGCGGCCAGTTTCGATGAAAGCGCACTGACCGGTGAATCGGTGCCGGTGGATCATCTGCCCGGCGAAAAAGTCCCGGCGGGCAGCCTGTGCGTTGACCGGCTGGCACGCCTTGAAGTGGCTTCCGCACCGGGCAACAGCGCCATTGACCGCATCCTGCAACTTATCGAAGAAGCCGATGAGCGTCGTGCGCCCATTGAGCGTTTCCTCGATACTTTCAGCCGTTATTACACGCCGGTCATTATGCTGATGTCGCTGCTGGTAATTATCGTTCCGCCGCTGGCGATGGGACTGTCGTGGGAAACCTGGATTTATCGCGGCCTCACGTTGCTGCTGATCGGTTGTCCGTGTGCGCTGGTGATCTCCACACCTGCGGCGATCACCTCCGGGCTGGCGGCCGCCACGCGTCAGGGCGCGTTAATCAAAGGCGGCGCGGCACTGGAACAACTGGCGCTGATTGAAACCGTCGCGCTGGACAAAACCGGCACGCTGACCGAAGGCAAACCGGAAGTCACCGACGTGTTACCGCTGAACGGTGCCAGTGAAGGCGAAGTGTTATGTCTGGCCTCGGCGGTGGAAGAAGGTTCGCATCACCCGCTGGCGCAGGCGATTTTAGCCCGCGCAAAAACCGGCAATCCGTTACCGCTCACCGCACAAGATCGGCGCGCGCTGGCCGGTTCCGGCGTGGAAGGCGTGGTGTCAGGCCGTAAAATTCAGGTGCTGGCACCGAAAAGTGTGGCCGGAAACAGCCTGACGGCAGAAACCCTTGCGCAAATTACAGCGTGGGAATCCAGCGGAAAAACCGTGGTGGTGGTATTGCAGGAAGACAGCGCAATCGGGCTGATTGCCATGCAGGATCGTCTGCGCGATGACGCCCATGAAGCCTTGCAGAAACTCAAGGCGCTCGGCGTATCCGCGGTCATGCTGACTGGCGACAATCCGCGTGCGGCAAAAACCATCGCTGACCGGCTGGGCATTGATTTCCGCGCGGGTTTACTGCCTGCGGATAAAGTCTCGGCGGTCACCGCGCTCAATGCGCAGAAACCGGTGGCAATGGTCGGGGACGGCATTAATGATGCCCCGGCGATGAAAGCCGCGACGATCGGTATTGCGATGGGAAGCGGGACGGATGTCGCGCTGGAAACCGCAGATGCGGCGCTGACCCACAACCGTCTGAGCGGGCTGGCGCAGATGATCAGCCTGTCACGCGCCACGCGGGCGAATATCCGTCAGAACATCACGATTGCGCTGGGGCTGAAAGCGATTTTTCTGGTCACCACGCTGATGGGGCTGACCGGATTGTGGCTGGCGGTGCTGGCGGATTCCGGTGCAACAGCACTGGTGACCGCCAATGCGCTGAGGCTGTTGCGCAATAAGTCGAAATAACCCGTCAGGGCTGAGCCATCAGCCCTGTTTTTCTGCCAACCCTTTGCACAGCAAATAGCGGTACGGCACGCTTTCGGTATCCGACGCCAGCAGCGTATGTTCCATAAAACGGCAGAAACCGGGGATATCGCGGGTGGTGGCCGGATCATCAGCGATGATCAGCAACGTTTCGCCGTCTTGCATGGTGCGTACCGCTTTACGAACCATCATCACTGGCTCGGGGCAACGCAGACCCAACGCATCAAGCTGATGGTCAGGATTGATAAAGGGGTCGGTCATTTCGTGTCTCAACATCTACATACGTGAATGGGCGGTTGTTTGGCAAAGGCGGATAGTTTAACCCGCTGGTTTTCTGGCGCAACAAACACGGCTCATTGCGCTAAAATTAACCATGGGATCTGTTGCGCAAACGGTGCGCAAACAGGTACTATGCGCGCCGCACGCCATTACGGGTGTGAAAGTAAAAATTTTCTTGGGTTCCCTCACCCCAATTTTTCACAAAAAAAGGTCACATCTATGTATTCCTTTACTGCTCAGCAGCGGTTTTCCGCGCTGATATGGCTTTCGCTATTCCACATCGCCATCATCACCTCCAGTAACTATCTGGTTCAGTTGCCCGTTTCCATTTTTGGTTTCCATACCACCTGGGGCGCGTTCACTTTCCCGTTTATCTTTCTGGCTACCGATCTGACCGTGCGTATCTTTGGCGCACCGCTGGCGCGACGGATTATTCTGTCCGTGATGGTGCCGGCTCTGGCCATTTCCTACATCATCTCGGCGCTGTTCTTTGAAGCGCAGTGGCAGGGCGTGGATGCGCTCAACAGCCTGAATATCATGGTCGCCCGCATCGCCACCGCCAGCTTTATGGCCTATGTGCTGGGGCAAATCCTCGACGTTCATGTGTTTAACCGCCTGCGCCAGAACCGCCGCTGGTGGATCGCACCGGTCGCCTCGATGTTCCTCGGCAATATCAGCGATACCCTGTCCTTCTTCTTTATCGCCTTCTACAAAAGTACCGATGCCTTTATGGCGCAGCATTGGGTGGAAATCGCGATGGTGGATTACACCTTCAAGGTCCTGATCTGTCTGGTGTTCTTCCTGCCGATGTACGGCATGCTGCTGAATATGCTGCTCAAACGTTTGTCCGCTCACGGCAACAACCCGCATTCTGCCGTCAGCGCGCACTAAAGCGGGCCGCCGGAAAGACACAAATCGCGCCATAATCTGACTTGCATTTGTGGTCTGAATAGGTTGCCATAAAGACTGTTAAGTCAACATGTAAGCCTGGTGAACAGGCCACTTAAGGAAGCCCGATGCGTAATATCGCGAAAATGATGGGAATGGCAGTACTGATCGCCGGTCTGGCTGCGTGTGACGGTAAAACCACCGACGCACCTGCAGCGGATAAAGGCGCGCCAGCGGCCGCAGCAACGGCAGCCACCACGCCGGTCAGCCTGCTGGAAGGCAAAGTCACCTTCTCCCTGCCGCAGGGAATGAGCGACCAGAGCGGTAAGCTGGGCACGCAGGCCAACAATATGCACGTTTACGCTGACAGCACCGGTCAGAAAGCCGTGATTGTGATCCTGGGTGATAACACCACGGAATCGCTCGAGGTTCTGGCGGGTCGTTTACAGGATCAGCAAAAAGCCCGTGATACCAATCTCCAAGTAGTGACCAATAAATCCATTCAGGTGAATGGTCAGGATCTGCAACAGCTGGATACGGTGATCACCTCTGCCGGTCAGAAAGCCTATTCTTCTATCGTGCTGGGTAAAGTCGACAGCCACTTACTGACTTTGCAAATCACCCTGCCAGCCGATAATCAGCAACAGGCGCAAACTGACGCTGAAACCATTATCAGTACGCTGAAAATTCAATAAATTCAGTGCGTACGAAAACAGCAGGCGGAGCTTTGGCTCCGCCTTTTTTGTATTATGCCATTACTCAACCTCACCAACCTGCCTCATTTATAAGGTGAAAATATATCGTTATATTATTTACAATGAAGTACAGTGGTATATAACAGAGAGTAACTGATAGTATTATCATATATTTTAACCAGCACATATCATAAAATGGAATAATTAACTTAAGGAATAAGTTATGTACCATAGTGATTTCATTATTAATAAGTTGGCAAATGACGAAATACTTGCAAAAAAATTGGATACAGCTGTTATCGGAGTTAAAGAGCAGATTCTCGATCAATCTCACAGAATTCAGGATGGCGCAACAAGGCTAGTGTATTACACTTCTTGTTTTACGGAGAATTATCAAGATGTTTGCGCAAAGCTGAAACGAGAAGATGTTCGATTCCTTGAGTCTTTACAGCAGTTAATTAAAGACAGAAGAATCATATCTGACATGATACAGATTTATATCGAATCACTTATTAAAAATAGAAACCAAAGTCAACTACACAATATCCAACGAACCTTAATGAAAGCAAGCGTAAATATATCAACGAGTTCTCTGACGACACAATCATTTGCATTGGGCATAACAACATCCATTTGCCTTGGATTCAATATTCATACCAGCTTCAGCCAGAAAATTGGGAAGGTGTCCGCACTTGCCGCTGCCGGAATAGGCTTTTACGGATACGTACAGGAAGCCGCAGAAAGTGCGGAACGTTTGCAGGTTCTGAGTCCTGCATATTACTATGCGTTATATATGCGAAAATTAGAAATGATGTATTTTTTAGTTGAGCCTCTTTTTATGAAAGCTCACGCCTTTAGCACGAATCTTACATCAGATGATGAAGTCGCCAAAACAATAATTGATATGGTAAGGTGAACATCATGATTAATTTTTTAAAGCGATGGTTTAGACATCAACTGTCTTATTTTTTTTGGACTTACATTCCATTAATTATAACTGTGATCTTCGGTGTGTTTATGGTGAGTTTTTTTCCTGACATTGCGATACAGTCAATTGGCGCGTTTTTCCTGCTAATGCTAGTTTTCGTTTTTTTATTCTCGCGGTAAATTTTACACGCTCGGATTATATAAGGATATAAAATATGTCAAACCCAGCTCACATTTGGTTAACTGATGAAAATGGCTCGCCTATTGTTGGGGGATGTCTGATACCCGCCAGGCTCGGTTCCATTGAGTTAAAATCATTATCACACAATGTTAATATTCCTGTTGATCAGCACATGGGAAAATTAACAGGAACAAGAATTCATTCACCGATTATTATGCAAAAAGAGTTTGACCAAACCACACCTATTCTTTTCCGGGCATTATGTGAAGGCCGCACATTGCAATCCGCAATCATAAAAATGTATCACATATTGGATGCGGGGATTGAAAGTGAATACTTCCATATTATTTTAGAAAACGTCAAAATCACCTCTATTTCCCCCTATTTGCTCCCAAATGGTATGACAAGTACACATATAGAAAATATCGAATTACGTTATCAAGCCATAACATGGAAAAATGTAGAAGGGAATATAATATACAAGGATACGTGGAATGAGCGCATGACAGCTTAATGCCGAAAAGAATGTCTGACGATTTAGAATGAGTCTTTTGATATGTCACGAACCTGCCAGGCGGAGCTTTGGCTCCGCCTTTTTTGTTTCTTATTGTCACCCTCGCTCACAAAATCGCCTCCCTCTGTAATAAAAATGTAACATTTCCGTCATAAATCACAGTTCGTTTGTGCGCGAATGGCTAAAGTGATGTTCGTTTTAGAACACACTGGATCCACCATTTCGTCCGTGGCTCATGATGAGTCCGACCTGATTTATGCCATCGGAGGCATTTATGCTCAGTATCTTTAAACCCGCGCCTCACAAAGCTCCTGTTGATGAGGCTCACGTCGATCCGCTTTACCGCCGTCTCCGCTGGCAAATCTTCATGGGGATTTTCTTCGGTTATGCGGCCTATTATCTGGTACGCAAAAACTTCGCACTGGCTATGCCTTATCTGATTGATCAGGGTTTCTCGCGAGGCGATCTGGGTTTTGCGCTCTCCGGGATTTCCATTGCTTACGGCATCTCAAAATTCATCATGGGTTCGGTGTCTGACCGTTCGAATCCGCGCGTCTTTCTGCCCGCCGGTTTGATTCTGGCGGCCGCGGTGATGCTGTTTATGGGCTTCGTTCCATGGGCGACCTCCAGCATCGCCATCATGTTTGTGCTGCTGTTCCTGTGCGGATGGTTCCAGGGAATGGGCTGGCCGCCGTGCGGACGTACCATGGTGCACTGGTGGTCGCAGAAAGAACGCGGCGGCGTGGTGTCGGTGTGGAACTGCGCGCATAACGTCGGCGGCGGTATTCCTCCGCTGCTGTTCCTGCTCGGCATGGCATGGTTTAACGACTGGCACGCGGCGCTGTATATGCCCGCTTTCGGCGCGATTTTGCTGGCGGTGTTTGCCTTCATGACAATGCGCGATACGCCGCAGTCCTGCGGTCTGCCGCCGATTGAAGAATACAAAAACGATTACCCGCCGGACTATGTCAAAGAGTCTGCCGAGCAGGAACTGACAGCAAAACAGATTTTCATGCAGTACATTTTGCCGAACAAATTGCTGTGGTATATCGCGCTGGCTAACGTCTTTGTTTATCTGCTGCGCTACGGGATTCTCGACTGGTCACCGACTTACCTGAAAGAAGTGAAACATTTTGCGCTGGATAAATCCTCGTGGGCGTATTTCCTTTATGAATACGCAGGCATTCCCGGCACGCTGCTGTGCGGCTGGATGTCGGACAAAGTCTTCAAAGGCAATCGCGGCGCAACCGGCGTGTTCTTTATGGTGCTGGTGACCATCGCGACGGTGGTGTACTGGCTCAATCCGGTCGGCAATCCGGGCATTGATATGGCCTGTATGATCACCATCGGCTTCCTGATTTACGGGCCGGTGATGCTGATTGGTTTACATGCGCTGGAACTGGCACCGAAAAAAGCGGCGGGTACCGCCGCAGGCTTTACCGGGCTGTTTGGTTATCTGGGTGGGTCGGTGGCTGCGAGCGCCATCGTCGGGTATACGGTGGATTACTTTGGCTGGGACGGCGGATTTATCGTGATGATCGCCGGTTGTGTGCTGGCCGTTCTGCTGCTGTTACTGACCATGCTGAGTGAGAACAAACATAAAGCGCAGCTGGCGAAAAATGCTTAATTAACGTTGATGTTCGTCGAAAAGGCACCGAAAGGTGCCTTTTTCTATTTAACGCGACACTGCGGGGATCCGCCGCTGTTCCTCATCGAACAGCAACATACCGGACGTATTAAACCCGGCTGTTAGCGTCTCGGATTGGGCAAAAGAAAGCTGTCTGGAGGATTTGATTTTTACGCCATGCTCACCGAATCGCGCATACACCAGTGTTGAGTCGCCCTGCAATTCAGTGAAATCCACCGTCACGTCAAAATGATGATCCGTGGCTTCGTTCAGGCGCAACAACTCAGGTCGGATCGCCAGCGAAACGGACTGGCCCTCCCGCGCCGCCGGAAATTTATCCCCCAGCGGAAATCGTGCTTTTCCGTCAATCACCAGATGGCGGTCCATTACCTGCGCCGGGATCACATTGATTTTCGGCGTGCCAATAAAACCGGCGACAAACAGACTGGCCGGACTGTTGTAGAGTTCCACCGGCGTACCAATCTGCTCGATGTGCCCTTTGTTCAGCACCACAATCCGGTCGGCCAGCGTCATGGCTTCGACCTGATCGTGCGTCACGTAAATCATGGTGTTTTTCAGACGGGTATGCAGCTGACTGATTTCCTGCCGCATCTGCACACGCAACGCGGCATCAAGATTCGACAAAGGCTCATCGAATAAAAACACCTCCGGCTGCTGCACTATCGAACGGCCAATGGCGACCCGCTGACGCTGCCCGCCGGACAGATTTTGTGGCAGCCGGTCAAGCATCTCATCAAGGCGCAGGATCTGCGCCGCCTGCTGAATGCGTCGTTCAATTTCATCCGGCGGTGTGCGGATATTCTTCAGGCCAAAGGAAAGATTCTGACGCACAGTCATGTGGGGATACAGCGCGTAAGACTGGAAAACCATCGACAGCCCGCGCTGACCGGCGGGCAAATCCGTGACATCTTTTTCGCCAATGCTGATGCTGCCGGACGTCAGTTCATCCAGCCCGGCAATCAGACGTAATAACGTGGATTTCCCGCACCCCGACGGCCCGACAAGAACCAGAAACTCCCCGGCATGAATATCGAGGGATAAATCAGGGATAACCGGCGCTTTATCATAATATTTCTGGATATTTTTCAGCGATAAGCCTGACATAACGTTGTCCTGTATGGAGTGAAGGGATTACGCATGGATAAGCGCGAGAAGCGCCCGGGTACTTTCAGCCAGCAATGAAGGAGACTGCCGCGTTTCCACGTTAAGACGCAGCAAGGGTTCGGTGTTGGAAGGGCGTAAATTAAAACGCCAGCACGCAAACTCCATACTGAGTCCGTCCGTTTCACTGATGTTCAGCGCCTGATTTTCGTAATGTTGACGAACCCTTGCGATCACCGTTTCTGGCAGCACAGCCGCAATGTTCAGCTCTCCCGATACCGGGAAAAGGGTTTTTCGCTGAGCGATCAGTTCTGACATTTTCTGAGAACCGCCGCTGAGTTGCTGTAACACCAGCAGGGCCGGGATCATTCCGCTGTCGCAGTAGCCGAAATCACGGAAGTAGTGATGCGCGCTCATCTCGCCGCCGTACAGGGCATTTTCGCTACGCATTCTTTCTTTGATGAAGGCATGACCGGTTTTGGTTTCGATAGCAACGCCGTGATGGGCATGGATCACATCGCGGGTATTCCAGACCAGTCGCGGATCATGAAGGATTTTCTCACCTGGCTCGCGCTGCAAAAACCATTTCGCCAGTAATCCGACAATGTAATAGGCTTCCACGTAGTCGCCCTGCTCGTCAAAGATGAAGCAGCGGTCAAAATCGCCGTCCCAGGCAATACCCAGATCCGCCTGATGCGCCCGTACCGCATCGCGTGTCGCCATGCGGTTCTCCGGCAACATCGGGTTGGGAATACCGTGGGGGAACGTGCCGTCCGGCTCATGGTGAATTTTTATCAGTGTCAGCGGAATGCGGCGTTGCTGAAATGCCTCTTCCAGCGCATCCAGTGTCGGCCCCGCCGCACCATTTCCCGCATTGACCACCACGCGCAGAAGTCGTCCGTTTTGCAGCGTAAAATAGCTGAGCAGATGCGCAAGGTACGCCCGGCGGTTCGACACTTGCTGATAATGGCCGCGTTGCGCCGCCACCGCAAAGACCGGGTTTTCAGCCAGTTGCTGAATATCCTTTAATCCGCTGTCGCGGCTTACCGGCCTCGCCTCTCTGCCGACGATTTTCATGCCGTTGTAATTATCCGGGTTATGACTGGCGGTGATCTGGATCCCACCATCGGCCTGGAAATCACGGGTCGCGAAATAGACCTCTTCACTGCCGGTCATACCGATATCGATGACGTCCGTTCCCTGATCCATTAATCCCCGTGCGACGGCCTGCTTGAGTGCAGCAGACGTCAGGCGGATATCACTCCCCAGCACCACCCGCTGCGGACGGTAAAATTGGGCAAATGCGGCACCAATACGGCAGGCAATATCTTCATTGAGTTCAGAACCCAGCACACCACGAATATCATAAGCTTTAAAACAGGTTAATAAGGCCATATTTCATCCTGAAAATTGACATCAGTAATTCAGACTTCATGGCAATACCGGAAATATCAGGTCGAGCCACGTATAATCAGCGTAAATCCGAGATCGTAATCAATATTCGACTTTCCGCTTAATAACAGACTGGCGGCCATTTCGCCTTTTTTAACCGGATCCTGTGAAATGGTCGTCAGGGCAATTTCATTATCGGTGCGCGGTATATTATCGAAACCGGTAATAGCGATATCCTGTGGGACAGATAATCCCGCTTTGCGGCAATAATTCGCCGCACCCTGTGCAAATCGGTCGGACAGACAAATCAACGCGGTGATGGCCGGATTGCGTGCCAGTAATTCTCTGGCGGCCATTTCACCACATTCTTCATGGTGACGTGTCTCACAAAGAAAACAGGAATTCAGTGCAATATTTGCGGCAAGAAAAGTCTCCACGCAGGCATTTACCCGGGTGAGCATGACGTCATTATCCCCGGCAACAGGATCGGTCAGCGGCTTTATTCCCTTACTGCCCTGCAACGACGGAAATGAAATAATCCCGAATTCGCGGTGGCCTTTTTCCAGCAAGTGCTGGCAGATTTCATGCATCGCCTTGCGGTTATCAATCGACACGCTGCTGTGCGGCGGAATACGGAAATCCGTCGTCACGACCGGCACCTTTTTAGCCAGCGCTTTGGCGATGATCTGATCGTTATTGTGCGTCGCATTGAGTATGTAGCCATCAACGGCCGTATTGATGGCGCTCACGCGCGGGCCTTGTTGGTTATGTAACGGGATCAGGATGAGGCTTACGCCTTCTTTGTCACATTCCGCAGCAATGCCCTGCATCAGTTGTACGTCATGCCTGTCGGTAAACGCATAACTGAGGGTGTCGTTAAAGATAATACCTATCGCATTCGATTTACCGGTGCGTAATGCCCGCCCCACATTATCCGGACCATAAAAATTCACCGAGTGAGCGTAATCGATAATTCGTTTTTTTAATGATTCTGACAACTTCCCCGGATTATTAAAGGCATTAGATACCGTCGTGTGCGTCACGCCTAATTCTCTGGCAATCGACTTCAGTGTTATCTTACTCAGTGTGAATACTCCCTGATGTTTAAATAATACAATCAAAACACAAGCACAGTATTAGACCGCCCACAGTTAGTCATAAGAAATTGTGTTTTGCAATGAATATAAAAATAAAGTTTAACGTTAAACAAAATCATTTGTGTGACGGCAATAACATTTATTCACCAAATGTCCATGCTAGCGTTTAAATAGAAACTAACTCATATAATAAAAATATGAATAATCCATAAATATAATTACGGATTATAAATCCAAACCTAACGGAAATAGGAATTCGGATGAAAACACTCAAACTGGCTGCTATTGCGGGGCTTACGCTATTAATTTCAGGCTGCGGACCGGACGAGAAAGATCAGACGGCGATAAAGATGTGGGTGGCGCCTAATATTACCCAGGAAAGATACTGGGGTGAAATCGTCAAAGAATGGAACAGCCATCCGGAAAACAGAAAAGTGGAATTCACCGCAATTCCGGCGGCGGGAAGTTCTGAAGAAGCCATTATGAATGCGCTGGCCTCAGGGACCGAACCCGACATCTCCACCAATATTTTTATTGGTTTCGCTAAACAGTTATCCGAACTTAAACAGCTTAATGATTATTCTAAAATGCCCGGTTTTCAGGAGCTGGTAGAAACCCGCCATATGGGCAAAGCCGTTTCCAGCTGGCAGTTCGGGGGCCAGCAAACCGTCATCCCGATTTATATCAGCCCGATCGTCTACTGGTGGCGCGGTGATTTGCTGGCCGCTCAGGGATTTGATCATGTGCCGACCTCCTACGACGAGATTTACACCCTTTCCGGGCGTATGGCGTCAAGTAAGCAAGGCTATGGCCTGCAACTCACCAGCGGTAAAAACTGGTGGGATCGCTGGTTTGATTTTATTCCGCTGTATTACGCCGCCTCCGGGGGCAGCCCGTATCTTACGGATAATAAATCCACGTTCGATAACGAAGCGGGTGTGGAAGCCCTGAATTTTATGGGGAAAATGTTCGCCAACAAATGGACGAGCTACGACTTTACCGCTGCGGATGATCCGCTGGCGGCAGGTACCGTGCTGGGTGCGGTACGCGGTCCGTGGGATATCGAGCGTTATCAGAAGCAATTCCCTGAGGTGTTAAAAACCATCCGTATCGGCCCGATGCCGACGCAGTCAGGAGAACCCGGAGCGACGATGGCAGACAGCAAAGGGATCGTGATGTTCAGTACCTCGAAAGTGCAGGACGATGCCTGGAAATTCATTCAATGGGTATACAGCAATCCGAAGAACGACTTGCGCTGGCTGGAACTGACGGGGATGCCTCCGGCCAGGGAAGATCTGCAAAGTAACCCGGTATTCAGCGGTTACCTGCAACAGCATCCGCTGGTGAATGACATCGCATCTTATCTGCCGAAAGCCGTACCCCCTGCCGCCGTCACCAAAACGGTGGAAGTCCAGCGGGCAATGACGCAAATGATTGAAAAACTGGTGTTTGATAACAAACCAGTGCCGGACGCCCTGCATGCGTCGTCGCAAGAGATTGACCGCGTGCTGGAGCAGTAAACCGATGATAAAACTGAAAGATTCCACCACCGGAGGCCTTCTGGCCTCCACTTATCTGGGATATTCCCTGATATTCTGGCTCTATCCTTTTATCTGGCTATTTATATTAAGCTTTACAGACTGGAAATTTATTGGTGTTCCTTCCTTCAATGGTGTGAAAAATATTCTGGCGGTGATGCAGAATCCTTTATTCTGGACGTCGATTTATAACGTATTTAAATTTTTGCTTTATTATCTGCCGATCGTGCTGATTTCTTCATTATTGTTCGCCTTTGGATTACAACGGATAAAATACGGCAAGGCGTTTGTCGCACTGAGTTTTTTACTGGCCAATGTGTCATCGGGCGTGGCGTATTCCATCGTTTTTTCGAAGTTATTCAGTGAGACCGGCCCGGTGAATACGTTTCTGATGCAATGGTTCGGGATCTCGGTTCCCTGGTTTACGCATCCTGATGTGGCGATGTTATCTGTTGCGCTGATTATCACCTGGAAATTTGTCGGTTATTACGGGCTTATTTTTTATTCCGGTTTGATCACCATCCCGAAAGATATTTACGACGCAGCAGAACTCGACCGGACCTCGCGCGCGGGGAAAATCTGGCACGTCACCTTACCGATGATGAATGCGCAAATCGTCATGGTGCTGGTGCTGGCCCTTACCGTCGCCTTTGCCATTTTCACCGAGCCGTATCTGATCACCGGCGGCGGGCCGCTGGAGAGCACCACCACGCCGATGGTGGTGATGTATGAAGCCGCGTTCAGGCAGATGCAGCCGAGCTGGGCGGCCACGATGTCTATCATCGTCGCCCTGTTCAGTTTCTCACTGATCTGGATTGTCCGCCGGTGTCTTGAAAAGAAAATCGAGGTTGTATGATGAAGCCATCCACGTCACTTTCTGCGCCGGGAACACGCAAAAAATTCGGGTTTTCCTCCCTCGTGATCCATCTGCTGATGTTCACGCTGGCACTGACCTGGTTATATCCCTATATCTGGATGTTCATGGGGTCACTGAAAAAGACATCGGAAATATATACCACCGGCCTTTTCTCCGGCCATCTGTCTTTCGATAACTATGTCTTTTTATTTGACGGTTCAGGAAAAGCGGAAAAACCTTTTCTGCGCACATTATTCAATTCAATATTTATTACCCTGACGATCACGGTCTGCGTCACCCTCACGTCGTCTTTCATTGGCTATGCACTGGCGAAAATGGAATTCAAAGGGCGGGATATTTTTAAAAACCTGCTGATCCTGCAAATGGTATTTCCGGCCTTCATGTTTATTATTCCGCATTTCGTGCTGATCCGTGAACTCGGCCTGATGAATTCCTACGGGGCATTAATTTTGCCCTTTGTGATGAACGGCTGGGGGATATTTATGATCTCCCAAAGTTTCAAAGGTACGCCGAACGATTATATTCATGCCGCCCGGCTCGACCACGCCGGTCTGGTGAAAATTCTGCTTCACGTCATGCTGCCGCTGAATAAATCCATTCTCGCCATCGTCGCCTTGTTTACCTTCACCAGCGCCTGGGACAATTTCCTGTGGCCCCTGATCGTCATTCAGGACGCCAGCAAAATGCCGCTTTCCGTGCTGCTGGCGACGTTCAGTAAATCCTACAGCATTTATGTCGGCCCGGTGCTGGCAGGCTCCGTCGTACAGACCCTGCCGATCCTGATACTTTTCATTCTGTTCAGAAAACATTTTCTGCAAGGGATGTCACTTTCACTCAAATAGCAGGATGCGAATGATGAACTGTCAGAAAACATGGCCTGAACGGGTCTTTTATCAGGTGTACCTGCCCTCTTTCTGCGACGGGAATGACGACGGTCTGGGGGATTTTAAGGGGCTGATTTCGAAACTGGATTATCTGGCCGGGCTGGGCATTGGCGGTATCTGGATCACGCCGTTTTATCCTTCGCCGCTGGTGGATAACGGCTATGACATCAGCGATCACTGCGCGGTAGATCCGCGTTTTGGCACGCTGGACACTTTCGAT
Source organism: Rahnella victoriana (assembly GCF_004330295.1). Taxonomy (GTDB): domain Bacteria; phylum Pseudomonadota; class Gammaproteobacteria; order Enterobacterales; family Enterobacteriaceae; genus Rahnella; species Rahnella victoriana. The sequence continues at coordinate 15,121 of NZ_SJOJ01000023.1, read as the reverse complement.
GCCCTGATCGCCGCGTGCCATGCGCGCGATATTCTGGTGGTGACAGACGTCGTGATTAACCACGTTTCAGACCAGCATCCGTGGTTTCAGCAGGCCCTTGACCAACCCGACAGCCCGTATCGTGATTTTTTCTTCTTTCGTCAGGAAATCAACAACTGGACGTCCTTTTTCGGCGGTCCGGCATGGTCTCTGACACCGGATGGCACGACGCATTATTACCATAAATTTTCCCCGCAGCAGGTGTGCCTGAACTGGTCGAATCCGGCCGTCGAACAGGAAACGAAAAAGATTTTCGATTTCTGGATTGCCCGCGGCGTGGACGGCTTCCGTTTTGACGTCATTAATTTTCTGACCACCGACGGCATTGGCGACGATCACCCGCCAGCCGAAGCAGGCGCTGAGCCGCCGCATGAGAAAGACATCAATCAGCCCGGCGTGCTGGAAGTGGTGAAACGGTTATGCCGGCACATCCGTTCACAAGGCGATTTCTTACTGATTGGCGAAGTCGGCAGTGAATCGCTGCCTCTGCTGGTGCCTTATCAGGACAAGGAACGGCTGGACGTGGTGTTCAATTTTAATCTGGGCAGTCAGAAAACGTTCGACATTGCAGCCATTTTCGCCGAAATGCAGGCAATGGAAGCCACTATGTCAGGTTTACCGACCCTGTTTTTCTCCAGTCACGATATGTCCCGCATGATCAGCCGCTTTGGTGAATCGCCCCGTGACACCGGCCGCGCGGTAGCCGTGTTTGCGCTGCAAATGACAGCGCGGGGTCTGCCTTTTATTTTTCAGGGAGAAGAAATCGGCATGACCGATTTTATTCCTGAGAATGTGCAGCAGATGCGGGATGTTCAGGGCATCACCCACTATCACAACGCCATTTCACAAGGCATGAACGATAAGCAAGCACTCACTTATGCATTGCCATTTTGCCGTGATGCCTCGCGTTCGCTGATCCCCTGGGCACCGGCCGGTGAAGGAACGGAACCGCTGAGTGTTGAAAATGAGAGTAAGTGCTCACAATCAATATTGTCGCGGTATAAGCAGCTGATCCACATCAGAAATAGCCATCCGGCCCTTCAGCAGGGCAGTTATCCGTACCTCACCTTGTTTCAGCAATGCCTGATATTCCGCCGCCAGCTCGGCGGGGAATGTCTGGAAGTGATGATCAATTTCGGTCCCCCTGTCGTCAACGTAGGTTACGGCGATGGCAACACTGTCTTATTCGGCGCGGACACACCGGTGCTGAACAAAAATCACATTCTTATCAAAAAGGTACGCCATGAAAATGCACAGAAGTGAGAAAAACCCGCTGTTAACGCCTGCCGACGTGACGCCTTCCCAGCCGGGCTGGAAAGTGGAGTGCGTCTTTAATGCCGGCGTGTGCTCGTATCAGGGGGAAACCCTGCTGCTGTTGCGCGTGGCAGAAAGCGTGAAATCCGCAGAGGAAAATTGTCTGGAGGTGCCACTGTTATTGCCGGTGAATGGCGGCTGGCAGGCAGGGACCAAACGGTTTCAGCGCGATGACCCGACGTATGATTTCAGCGATCCACGCATGATTGTGCTGAAAGCCGATCCGTCACAGGTGTTTCTTACCTCCATGTCGCACCTGCGGTTAGCCCGCAGCCAGAACGGTGAAGATTTCGTGGTGGATGACCAGCCGTTCCTGACGGCAGATACGCAATACGAGCAGTTTGGCTGCGAAGATCCGCGTATCACCCTGATCGACGGTATTTACTACATCAATTATTCTGCGATTTCACCGTACGGGATTTCCACCGCGCTGGCGACCACCACCGATTTTGTCACCGTGACCAAACAGGGCGTCATTTTCTGCCCGGATAACCGCGATGTCTGCTTCTTCCCGGAGAAAATTCAGGGCCGCTATCTGGCGCTGACCCGTCCTTCGCCTAAGCATTTTGGCAAACCCGATATCTGGATTTGTGAATCGCCGGACATGCTGCACTGGGGCAACCATCAGCATTTGCTGGGCAGTGCCTCCGGCGAATGGGATGCGCTGAAACTCGGCGGCGGTGCACCGTTAATCCGCACACCGCGCGGCTGGCTGCAAATTTATCATGGCGTGGATAAAGACCAGCGCTATTGTCTGGGGGCGATGCTGCTCGACCTGAATAATCCCTTCAACATCCTCGCCAAATCCGCCGAACCGCTGTTACAGCCGGAAGCGATTTACGAGAGAGAAGGATTTTTCGGCAACGTGGTCTTTACCTGCGGCGCGCTGGTGGAACAGGACGTGCTGAAGATTTACTACGGCGCGGCCGATGAATGTATCGCGCTGGCGACGATGCCGCTCGACGCATTATGGGCGCATCTCGGACTGGCGGAGTGAGTGCAGCAATTAACTTATTTCGGCAATTCCGCCTCCCGGTATTGCCGTCACCCACCTATAACAGAATCGGATAATTTACAGATAAAAATCATTCATTAACTCACCAACACGGAGGTGAATTAAGTTTATTTCATTATTAATATAATTATAGTATTTGATTTATTTATGAGTCCATAACATCATATTGGAAATCATGTCAAAATATTACTTTTAAATTATTCATGGAATGAATTTTGTGTTGTGTAAACATTATATTTTTAAATGCTTATTATCTATTGTTGTCTCCGGGGTCGCCCTGTCTGCAATGGCTGCGCCCCTGAGCCCGGCTGACCGGGGCCTGATCCGTCAGGAACAACAAGATATTTTAAGGCAGAGCCAGCAACAACGTGATGATCTTCAACGTAGTTTCTCTCCCCGCCCCGTCGACGACTCTCATTCAGAAAAAGATAATGGCCCTTGCTTTAACATTCATAAAATATATATAAATAACACAACACTGCTATCAGATAAAAAACAACACGAGATCACGCAATATCATCTTAACCAATGTGTTGGGATGAACAGCATCGCAGAAATAACCCGTCAAATCTCTGACTGGTATATTCATCAGGGATATATAACCAGCCGCGCATTTATCTCTGAGCAAGATTTATCTCAGGGGGAATTACATATTTCGGTGCTGGAGGGACGTCTTGAGAAAATCACCCTCGAAGGCGGTTCATCTTCGCAGCTCACCATGGCTTTTCCGGGGCTGGAAGGCGGCATTCTTAACCTGCGTGACATCGAACAGGGTATGGAGCAAATCAACCGGTTGCGCAATGAGCCGGTGCAAATAGACATTCTTCCGGGCAAGGAATCAGGCTATTCCATTGTTAATCTCACCGCCACACCGGAGTTCCCCCTCAGTTTCTCACTTAACTTTGATAACAGCGGGCAGAAAAGTACCGGTACAGGGCAATTTGGTGGCTCACTGACAGCCAATAATGTGCTGGGTATTGCGGATAAATGGTTCATCAGCGGCGGGCGCAGCAGCGACGGGGCTACCTCGCATGACGCACAAAATGTTCAGGCCGGGCTGAGCATTCCCTACGGTTATAACCTGTTTGATTACAGCTATAGCTGGAGCAACTACCTCAGCACGATTGACAACAATGGCTTTGGCTGGGCATCGACCGGTGACAGCATCAGCCACCGTTTTACCGCCTCACGTGTGTTATTCCGCGATGGTGATATCAAAACCGGTGCCTCCGTCGGGCTGACACATCAAATCAGCAATAACTACCTCAATGACGTGCTGCTCGACAGCAGCAGCCGCAAACTTTCCAGCCTGCTGTTTGGCCTGAACCACACGCAAAAAATCTTCGGCGGTGTCGCAACGTTAAACCCGACATTCAGCCACGGCGTGTCCTGGCTCGGTGCGGAAGACGACAGCGGTAAACATGACGATATGCCGAAAGCGGGTTTTAAAAAATGGAACCTGAATGGCAGCTTCCAGTTGCCCGTCGCGAACCATTTAGGATGGCTGACCAGCTTCTACGGTCAGTGGTCGCCGGACCGCCTGTACGGCAGCGAACGCCTGACCCTCGGCGGCGAAAGCTCGGTACGCGGCTTCAAAGAACAATATCTCTCCGGCGATAAAGGCGGTTACTGGCGTAACGAGCTGAACTACACACTGTTCACGCTACCGCTTATCGGCCAGGTCAGCAGCGTGGTTGCCCTCGACGGCGGCTGGCTGCAAAAAGATCCCAAAGACCCCTGGGCTTCCGGCACGTTGTGGGGCGCCGCCGCCGGACTTTCCGCGGCAAATCGTTATTACTCCAGCCAGCTGACCGTCGGCACACCGGTGAAATATCCCGACTGGCTCGCGCCTGATCATCTCACTATTTATTACCGCATCGCGTTTGTTATTTAAGGGAAAACGATTATGGATAATCATCAAAAACCAACGTGTTTTGCGCAAAACCTGTTGAGTTACCTGATCTGCGGCTTGCTGGCAGGACAACCGGTTTTCCCGGCGTTTGCCGCACCGACCCCGGCGAATGCTGCCACCGGCATCGATAAAGCCGGAAACGGTGTGCCGGTGGTGAATATCGCCACCCCTAACGGGGCGGGAATTTCCCATAACCAGTTTCAGAATTACAACGTCGGCAAAGAGGGGCTGATCCTCAACAATGCCACCGGTCAGCTAAACCAGACACAGTTAGGCGGGCTGATTCAGAACAACACGAATCTGAAAGCAGGCCATGAAGCGCGCGGCATCATTAATGAAGTAACGGGCGCGAACCGCTCACAACTGAACGGCTACACCGAAGTGGCCGGAAAAGCGGCAAACGTGATGGTCGCCAACCCTTACGGCATTACCTGTAACGGCTGCGGATTTATCAACACGCCGAATGTCACGCTCACCACCGGTAAACCGGTATTCGATGCCAGTGGCAACGTGCAATCCCTTGAGGTGAAAAAAGGGGCCATCACCCTTGAAGGCCAGGGGCTGAATGCCAGTCAGACGGATGCGCTGTCAATCATCTCGCGGGCGACCGAAGTGAACGCTGAAATTCATGCTAATGCGCTGAACGTTATCGCGGGCGCTAACCGTGTGGATAAAAAGGGCCGTGTGACCGCGATAAAAGGTGAAGGCGCGGCACCGGTCGTGGCGGTGGATACCGGTGCGCTCGGCGGCATGTACGCCAATCGTATTCATCTGGTGTCCAGTGATAAAGGCGTGGGCGTCAACCTCGGCAATCTGGATGCCCGTCAGGGCGATATCACTCTGGAGGCTAACGGCAAACTCACGGTAAAAAACAGCCTTGCCCGTGGCAGTCTGAATGCCAAAGGGGAAAGCGTGACGCTGAGCGGGGAACATAAAGCCAGTGGCAATATGACTGTCAGCGGGCACGACATGACTCTCAGCAACGGGACCTTTGCCAGCGATAACAATATTGTCCTGAACAGCGAGGGCAAACTGGCCATCAATAACACCCGTTTAACCACCGGAAACAACCTCAGTCTCACCGCGCAGGATTTCACGCAGGACAGCCGAAGCAGCGTCAATACGGCCCGTGATATCTCCGCGCGCGTCACAGGAACCGCGACCAATCAGGGCCAGCTGATAGCCGGTCACAGCGCTGCCATCAGCAGCGGTTCCCTGTCCAACAGCGGTAAAATCGCCGCCAAAAGCACCACTTCGATCACCGCCACAAAAACCCTGAGCAACGCAGCGGGAGGAGAAATCCTCTCAGATGAGGCGCTGGTCGTGTCTGCGGAAGATACCCGGCAGAGCGGAACGTTGTCCGGCAAAAAATCACTGGCGATAAGCGGACGCTCACTGACCGCGACGAAAGGGTCACTGTCGACCAGTCTGGGCGATGTTTCCCTGAAAACCCATGAGGCAAATCTGGGTGGCGACGTTATTGCTCATGGTGACCTTGCCGTGCAGGCAGAGAGTCTGACCAGCCAGCGCGATGCCCGGCTTCAGTCCGATGGGTCAATGACGCTGACAGCGACGGATGCGACGCTTTACGGGACGCAGGCGGCACAGGACGCCCTGACGCTTACGGCACAAAGTCTGGTTCACGGCGGCGTAACCACAGCGGCGAACCTGACAGTCAGCAGCGGACAATTTAATAACCTGAGTGAAGGCTTGTTTTTAAGTCAGGGGTCTCTGGACGTCAGCGCAAACGCCCTTCTCAACACCGGGCAGATCATGGGGGATAACCTGTCTCTGACGTCAAAAACCCTCAGTAACGAGGGCCTGTGGCAAGGAACCTCTGCGCTGACTCTGACGGCGGAGGAATTGCGCACGGGTAACACCAGCCGCACGCTGACCGCAGGCGATCTGACCCTGAATGCGGGTTTACTCAATACGGCAGGTACGTTGCAGGGGCAACATGTTGTTATCTCTGCCCGCGACTGGATGCACAGCGGTTCCCTGCTGGGAACCGGCGATGTGGATGTCTCGCTCGCCCGTACACTGGATAACAGCGGCGACATTTTAAGCGAGGGCAACACCACCCTGACCGCGCAAAGCATCACGAACCGTGGCTCGCTGCTGAGCAATACAGACCTCACCCTGACGGGCGATATGCTGGATAACCGTGGCGCGTTGCAGGGCAATAATCTGCTGATGAATCTGATCTCCGTCGCGAACTCCGGCACGGCGGTTGGCTTGCAATTGTTGCAGCTTGCCGGACATGAACTCCTTAATGACGGGCAGTTATTGAGTGGCGGCGCGTTAGCGATCCGCAGCGAAAACATCACCAATAACGGCATCTGGCAGGGACAGAACATTGTGCTGGATGCGCACCAGCTGGTGAACCGGGGCACATTGCAGAGCGCCGATGCGCTGACGCTAAAACTGACCGGTGACCTGACCTCCGCTGCCGGCAGCAAAATTATCGCCAATGGCAACGCGGCGTTGCAGGCGCTAAACCTGACCAACGACGGCCAGTGGCTCGCCAGTAATCTGGTGATTCACGGCGCGTCGCTGAATAACAATGGCGACATCAGCGGCGTCAACGGGCTGGTTGTGGCACTGACCGGCGCATTTACCCAGCAGCAGGACAAAACGCTGTTAACGGGCGGAACTCTGGAGCTGAGCGCGGAGACCGTCAATAATGCCGGGCAAATTCAGGGGGCCGATATTGCGCTGACAAGCCATGCTGTCGGCAACAGCGGGCGTATTCAGGCGAACGCTGACCTCACCCTGAGCGGCAATCTGACCAACCGCGCGACGGGTAGCGTGCTGAGTCAGAACACCCTGAACCTCGCCATGGCAAAGCTTGAGAATGACGGTTTGATTCAGGGTGGCGGGACAACAAAGATTGATGCCTCAGCATCCGCCCGCAACGACGGCAGAATACTTTCCGGCGGCGAACTCACGCTTCACACGGCGAAGCTGACCAACAACAACTGGCTACAGGCCACGTCCCTGCTGCTGAATGCCAATTCCCTTGATAACACGGGAACCCTGTTTGGCACCTCGAATCTGACGATTCATGCTGACCAGATTGAACACCGAACCACTGGCAAACTTTACAGCGGCGGCAATCTTCTGCTGACCAGCGGCGTTTTTGATCAGCTTGGTCAGGTGGTCGCGCTGGGTAATTTGACCCTGAAACTCACCGCTGCCTTCACCGCTAAAAATGTGCTGGCAGCAGGTAACGTGCTGGATATCACCAGCAATGGCGCGATAACGAATCAGAGCGTGATGCAAGGTCAGGCAGTGAATCTGACGGCCGGAGCGGCGCTCACCAATGACGGGCAAATCACCACCGGCAGCGGCGCCAGCACCCTTTCCGCTGACAGTATGGCGATGAACGCCTCCGGCACCTTACAGGCCGGTGGCGACGTGACACTGAACAGCCGTGGCAATATTACGGTGGACGGTTTTGTCGGCACCGCAGGCTCACTGACCCTGAATGCCGCCAGCAGCATTCTCAATACCGCCCTGCTCTATGCAGGCAACAATATGTATCTGCTGGCCAACAGCATCCGCAATAACCACGGCGATATTCTGGCCGGTGACAGCCTGTGGATGCAGCGTGATATGGCGGGCCATGCCAACGCCGAGGTGGTGAATACTTCCGGGAATATCGAGACGGTAAATGGCGATATTACGGTGAAAACCGGGCATTTACTGAATGAGCGGGAAAAACTGGAAGTGACAAGCTCTGGCGAAGAGGATCTTACTCAGCAGTATGATTGGCTGACAACAACTGAAGCCTATATTCCTCTGGATATGCTTACAGAGAGCGACTATGGGTATATTTATGGAGAGTCGTGCTCCGGAGGCGGTAGCCCCGGGCATGGTGCTTCACCAACCTGCCACGACTACGCTGTGGCCGCGCCTTACATCAATACGCCTGACAGAGAATTTGCAGTTTCACGTTATTCCGTCACCGTGGATAGCAAAGGTGCAGCCGGACGGATTTCATCCGGCCGCAATATGCTATTAGCAGCCGATTCTCTGGAGAATATTGCCAGTATTGTGCTGGCGAATGGAAATATTAACTTATCCGGAACAACGCTGAGAAATGAGTCATATATTTCAGGTAGTCGCACCCGCTATCAGACTTATGAAATTTTCACTCCAACAAGCTATGCAGAAACGGATTTTTTAGATCCTTCCGTGGATTTCAGAGGAGGCTCTCTTCATTTTGTTGCAAACGGTGAAAACAGAACTGAAAACAATGACTCGACACTCTACCGTTCCGTCATTCAGGCGGGGGGGAATGTCATTGCCAATTTCACCCGCAACATCAGTAACACCACGACCACGGCAAATGCCGGGAGCACCAGCAACACCCTCACGGTTCCGACCCTCGACACGCTTAGCCAGCCTGATGGCGCTCAGCAGCAAGATCTCGCCAACACAGATAGCGCGGATATCACTTCGCCGCAGTGGTACGACAGCCTCACCGATGCAGTGGCGAACATCACCGGTGGTGGCAGCTTGTATCCGCTGCCGTCGGGGAATAACGGCTATTTCGTGCCTGCAACCGACGCGAACAGCCCGTATCTGATCACCACTAACCCGAAACTTGATGGTCTGGGCCAGTTGGATCAAAGCCTGTTTGGTGAACTGTATTCTCTGACCGGAATGCAGCCGGGGAGCGCACCGCGTGAAACCAACAGCGCGTACACCGACCAGAATCAATTCCTCGGTTCGGCGTACTTCCTCGACAGACTCAACCTGCACCCGGAATACGATTACCGCTTCCTTGGGGATGCGGCCTTCGACACGCGCTACGTCAGCAACGTGATGCTCAACCAGACCGGTAACCGTTACATCAACGGCCTGGGTTCCGATCTGGAACAGATGCAATACCTGATGGACAACGCAGCAGGTGCGCAGCAGTCGCTTGGATTAGCGTTCGGCGTGGCGCTGACGGCGGAACAAATCGCCGCGCTCGACAGCAGTATTTTGTGGTGGGAATCGGCCACCATCAACGGTCAGACGGTGATGGTGCCGAAAGTGTACCTGTCACCCAAAGACGTAACGGTGAATAACGGCAGTGTGATTTCCGGCAACAACGTTCAGCTTACGGGCGGCAACATCACCAATAGCGGCAGCAGCATCAATGCCAGCAACAACTTGATCCTCGACAGCCAGAACAGCATCAGCAACCTGAATGCCGGTCTGATGCAGGCAGGCGGTGGTCTGCAGCTTAGCGCCCTGGGCGATATCAATAACATCGGCTCCACCATCAGCGGCAAAACCGTCCAGCTCGAAAGCGTGGGCGGCAGCATCAATAACATCACGCAAACCGAACAATGGCAGGCAGGCGGAACGGGCAGACGCGGCGAGTCTGTCAGTTTCAGCGAGACTCAAAGCGGCCCGATGGCGGGGATCATCGCGCAGGACGACATGATCCTGAAGGCCGGACAGGACATCAACATCACCGGTTCGAATGTGGCAGCAGGAGACGATCTGCTGATGCTGGCAGACGGCAATATTCATGTCACGGCCAACACAATGACCGACAGCGAAAGCCAGTCTGGCTTCCGGCGTAAAGACGCCACACACAGTGAATCGGTGACGTCTGAAGGCAGCAGCATCACCGCCGGAGGCAGTCTGGGTATGCAGGCGGGGAATGATGTGACCATTGAAGCCAGCCAGATTAATGCCGGTGAAAACGCGGTCCTGATTGCCGGCAACGACCTGAACCTGAACGCAGCGGGAACGCGTGAAAACAGCCGCCAGGGCAAAAGTGAAACCCACAGCACGGATGTCGCAACCACGACGATCACCAGCGGTAACGATCTGACACTGGTCGCCGGGCAGGACATCAACAGCCATGCCGCAGGGCTGGCCGCAGAAGGCGATGTGGCGATGCAGGCTGGTCGCGATGTGAATCTGATGGCGGAAGAAATCACCGACGGCAACAGCTACAAAGCGAAGAAAAAAGTCGAAATCAATGAATCGGTACGCCAGCAAAGCACCGAAATCATCAGCTCCGGCAACACCACGATTGTCGCCGGACGCGACGTTAACAGCGCAGCGGCGCAGGTGATTGCCAGCGGCGATATCAGCATCGGCGCAGGCCGTGATATCAATCTCGACACCGCGACAGAGAGCGATTACCACTTCAAAGAAGAAACCAAAACCAAAAAAGGGTTCATGAAAAAAACCACCACGCACACGGTGGAGGAAGACAGTGCAACCCGCGAGGCAGGCACGCTGCTCAGCGGCGATAACGTGACTCTCGTCGCCGGAAATGATCTGCGGGTGAAAGGCTCTGCGGTGGTGGGCGACGGCAATGTCAGCCTGAATGCGGGCAACAATATCGACATCGTGGCGGCGACCAACACCGATTCAACCTACCGTCTCGAAGAGAAGAAAAAGAGCGGCATGTTCAGCGGCGGCGGCATTGGCGTCACCATCGGCACCAGTAAATCACGCTATGAAATGAACGATGAAGGCACCACCCAGAGCGAAAGCTTCAGCACCGTCGGTTCGACGGGCGGAAACGTCAGTATTAACGCCGGCGGTCAGGCGCATATCGGTGGCGCAGATATTATCGCCGGAAAGGATTTAAGCATTCGTGGCGACAGCGTACTGATTGAACCGGGCCGCGATGCGCGCACTCACGATGAATCGTTCGAGCAGGAACAGAGCGGGCTGACGATTGCCCTTTCGGGTGCGGCAGGCAGTGCCGTAAACAGCGCAGTCACAACGGCGCAGTCGGTGAGTGACGAAAGTGACGACCGGCTCGCCGCGCTGAAAATCGCTCAGGCCGTGATGAACGGCGCATCAACCGGTCAGGCGATGGAACTGGCGCAGGCCACCACCGGCGATGCTTCCACCGCCTTCGGCATCAGCGCCTCGCTGGGGACACAGTCATCCAAATCCGAGACCCACAGCGGACAAAATACGGCCACGGGCAGCACGCTGACGGCGGGCGATAACCTGTCGATAATCGCCACGGGCGGCGATATCACGGTCATCGGCAGCCAGATTAAAGCCGGGCTGGACGTGGCGCTGAACGCCGCAGACGACATCAACCTGATTTCCTCACAGAACACGCAGTGGCTGGACGGAGAAAACAGCAGCAGCGGCGGCGCGATAGGAATGGGCATCGGCATGGGCAAGGACGGTGCCGGGATAAACATCTCCGCCAGCGGTAACGCCTCCAGAGGCAGCGAGTCTGGCAACGGCACGCAGCATAACGAAACCACAATCGATGCGGGCAACCGTATCAGCATCAACAGCGGCGACGACACCACGATTGCCGGTGCGCAGGTCAGCGGCAACAGCGTGGTGGCGGATATCGGCGGCAACCTGACCATCAGCAGCCTGCAGGACAGCGACTATTACGACAGCAGCCAGAAGAGCATCAGCGGCGGTGCCAGCTTCTCCTTCGGCACCATGACCGGCTCCGGCAGCATCAGTGCCAGTCACGACGGCATGGACAGCGACTATAACTCGGTGGTTGAGCAGTCCGGTATTTATGCCGGTGACGGCGGCTTTGATATCACGGTAGGCGGGCATACCCAGCTCGATGGCGCGGTGATTGCCAGCACAGGTTCGGCTGATAAAAACAGCCTCGATACCGGCACGCTGGGCTTCAGCGACATCGGCAATAAAGCGGAATACAGCACCGAACATCAGGGCGCAGGTATCAGCACCGGTGGCAGTATTGCAGAGAACTTTATCGGCAATATGGCGAATGGCGTACTGGTCGGCGCAGGCGGTGAAGGTGAGGCATCAGGCACCACGAAAGCGGCCATCAGTGAAGGCAACATCACCATCCGCGATACCGAAAACCAGCAGCAGGACGTGGCAGATTTAAGCCGCGACGTGGAACATGCCAACGGCAGCATCAGCCCTATCTTTGATAAAGAGAAAGAGCAGAAGCGGCTGGAAATCGCGCAGGCGCTGGGCGACGTGGGCAGTCAGGCGGCAGATATTGCACGGACGGCTGGCGAGATTAAAGGGCTGGAAGCCGCGAAAGCCGCACATCCTGAGCTGAGCGGCAAAGCTCTGCTGGAGACTAAAGAATACAAAGACACCCAGAAACAGTACGGCACCGGCAGCGACATCCAGCAAGGTATCAGCGCAGCCACTATGGCACTTCAGGGGCTGGCAGGCGGTGATATGGCAGCGGCACTGGCAGGCGGCGCCGCACCGTATCTGGCAGAGCAAATTAAGAAACAGGTCGGCGAAGATAACGTTGCCGCCAATGCCATCGCCCACGCCATTGTCGGCGGTGTGATCGCAGAGCTACAGGGACGTGATGCCGCAGCCGGAGCGGCAGGTGCCGCCACCGGTGAGCTCATCGCCCAGGTGCTTTATCCGGGCGTAAAACGCGAAGATCTGGATGAAACGCAGAAGCAGAAAATCGTGGCGTTGAGTACGCTGGCCGCGGGTCTGGCGGGTGGAATTGCAGGTGATGATACGGCGGGTATTATTGCTGGGGCACAGGGTGGGAAGAATGCGACGGAATACAATCACTTTAATCTGCCCTCAGGGATGATGGATTATATTGATACAGCAGGCTCGTGGAATCAGTTTGCGGTAGATAATAATCTCTCGCCCGAACAGATACAGGCCGGGCTGGATAAAATAGCGAAAGGAGATTTGCCGGAAGGAGCGAATATCACCAAAGCGATAGTCGAAGGTTATCAGGATGGCGTATTTATGGCCGGTGCTTTTTACCTTGGTCCGACAATAGCCATAGGAAAAGGCATTACCGGGGCGGTGATTGGTGGCGGTGCTAACTCTGCATTCCAGTATATGAATATGGCACCGGGCAGTGAGTTCAGTTATTACAGTGCAGCGGTTGCGGCAGGAGCGGGCTATCTTGCTCCGGGTTATAAAATCGGTGGCAACACGCTTATTAATATGGGTGGCGCATTTATGACGGATGGACCGAGCTTGTCTGGTCAGGGTGGAGCCATTGCAGGCTCTGTGTTCGGTGGGGGTTTTGGGAAGTATGCGCCTGATTTGATTGCACCGTATGCGGGTAATGCTTCTGGTTTTATTGGGGATATTGGTGGTGCATTTACTTTCGAGTATTTCAATAAAAAAATGAAAGATAGTATGGAGAAGGAATAACTAATGAAGAAGAAACCATCATTTTTTATTCTCGTTCTAACCATAGCTTATTGTTGGCTATGCTTCTTTTGTTTGGGCCTTGTGATTGATGTTGTTGTAATGCTGATTAATATGAAAGGATTTGATTTCAGCATTACAGGATTTATATATTTAGCCAAAATGAGCGGGGTAGCGGGTTTTGCGGCAGGGTTAGGGTCATGGATATTTGCTAAAATAGACGAATACAACGCCCGAAAAAAGCCTCCAACCGATCCTGATAAATAATCTCATTAAGTCACCGATCCCGGCTTTTAAAGGAGAAAGAGCAGAAGCGGCTGGAAATCGCGCAGGCGCTGGGGGACGTGGGCAGTCAGGCAATGGATATTGCACGGACGGCTGGCGAGATTAAAGGGCTGGAAGCCTCGAAAGCCGCGCATCCTGAGCTGAGCGGTAAAGCGCTGCTGGAGACAAAAGAGTACAAAGACACCCAGAAACAGTACGGCACCGGCAGTGACATCCAGCAAGGTATCAGCGCAGCGACGATGGCACTTCAGGGGCTGGCGGGCGGCGATATGGCAGCCGCACTGGCAGGCGGTGCGGCACCGTATCTGGCGGAGCAAATCAAGAAGCAGGTCGGCGAAGATAACGTTGCCGCCAATGCCATCGCCCACGCCATTGTCGGCGGTGTCATCGCAGAGCTTCAGGGACGTGACGCCGCAGCGGGTGCCGCAGGCGCGGCCACCGGTGAGCTCATCGCCCAGGTGCTTTATCCGGGTGTGAAACGCGAAGATCTGGATGAAACGCAGAAGCAGAAAATCGTGGCGCTGAGTACGCTGGCCGCGGGTCTGGCGGGTGGAATTGCGGGTGATGATACGGCGGGTATTATTGCCGGTGCGCAGGGTGGGAAGAATGCGGTTGAGAATAACAATCTTAATCTGCCTTCAGGGATGATGGGTTATGGTCAGGCGGCAGCTTCCTGGAATCAGTATGCTGTAGATAATAATCTGACGGCAGAACAGACACAGGCTGGGCTGGATAGTATTGCTATAGGAGAAGGGCCATCTTGGGGGGTAACTTATAAGGTTAAACCTTATGCTAAAACTGATGCTGCTGGAGGTTTAGGACATGCTGGATTTGCCGAAGCAACTATTGATCCAAACCAATTTTCAATTAACGGTGGAATGACATCGGCTCTTGGTGTGAAAGGAAGTGCAACCGTTGGTTTAACATTTGGACCATATTTTTCTGGTGCATTAGGATCACCTGATAAAAGCTACTCTTTCGATCTAGGATTGGGTTATGGCACGGTTGGCATATCAGCAGGGAAAGATGGGATTGGACTATCATTTGGTATTGGACCATCTTTGGGATGGGCTGGGGTTTCAAAAAATACCCCATTAGGAGACGTGGACATGAATGGTTCCGCAGGCTCAGAAATATATAATTATAATTTTGAAGGGAGAAAGTAATAATGTTATATATCGTTTTTACCTTAATGACTTTCAGCTTAATAATTTTCATTACATGCTTCATTATTTTTTGCCGCTATAGAAACATTCCTTTTGGGGATGCAATGGCTCCTTTGCGATTTTTTGATTATTGTTTTTTTGAAAACAAAAACACCTCCAATTGCTCGATGGCTTCACTTTTATTTGTTTATGTATTTGGAGCCTTCCTTGGTTTTATAAAAATGGATGAAAGCAGTCTTGTTATTTCATATGTGATTAGTGTACTTT
>NZ_SJOJ01000022.1 GCF_004330295.1 Rahnella victoriana | reverse complement strand
GTTGGGGTGGGGTATTAAGGTCAAATTCAATAAGTTGAAGTGTGCTTTAGCAAGGTTTAGCCTTAAAACCCCCTCCCGACCTCCCCCTTCGCAGGGGGAGGAGCAATAAAACCCGCCTGAGATTTAGTATGGGAGGAGCAAGGAACCTCACCCGAGATTTAGCATGAAGCCGCACTCAGGTTCATCTTGCCCATCATGATTTCTTTTCTGACTTTAATTCCCGCGATAGGTCGAGAAACCGTAAGGGCTGACAAGCAGAGGGATGTGATAGTGAGGCACTGAGCCATCGGCTTTAAAAATAACCGGGATTTCCGGGAAAAATGAAGCGGTATGATGTTTTTCAAACCATTCGCCGGTTTTAAACGTTACCCGATAATTACCTTTCTCCATCACATTTTCATTGGGATACAGCGCCGGAATTCGTCCCTGCTCATTGGTCACGCCACTGCTCAGTTGCACCCATTTGTTACCTTCCTGCTTCTCAAGCGATACGCTTACCCCCTGTGATGGCAGTCCGTTTTGCAGGTTCAGAACGTGGACGCTAAGAGGGTTTGCTGCAAAGGCAGAGGTCAGACACAGCGCATTGATAATACCGGCGAGTAATAATTTCTTTTTAAACATATGTTCGTCCTTTTGAACTCAATGTTATTTGTTAATAACGCAGAATATTTGGCAGAGGTATATTTAGGTTTTTCTCATCACAGACATGAGAAAGTGCAAAATATCCTCTGTCCTGACGAAACAAAGTCTACTTATTACTGGCTAACCTGAGGATGACGGGTTAATGACATTTTTGTAATAATTCAGAGTCGGACGCCAAAAGATAACGCCCTCCGCCTCAAAACCCGTCAGCCCCACATCAAAACCGCATTAACTGTCTGAATTCCTTCACCTTGCTCCTGCTCACCGGCACTTCAAAATCCAGATCACTTAAGCGCAAAATATAGGTGTTATTAAACCACGGCACGATCTCGCGGATTTTCGACAGATTCACGCAATATGACCGGTGACAGCGAAAAAAATGCTCTTCCGGCAGGCGGTTGCATAATTCGGTGATATTCATCGGCATGGTGAATTCTTCTTTGCGGGTGTAGACCTGCGTGACTTTTTCCTGCGCGGCGGCGTAATAAATATCATTGATGTCGGTGACGATTATCCGCTCATCTTTGATCAGATTGATGCTGTGACTGACGCGCGGCGTATTGCCCGCGACGGGCGTGATGCCTTCCTGTTTATCGCCCGGCTCCTTCACCGCCAGCTCTTTATCGCGACGAAAATGCATCTCCAGCTTTTGCAGCATGGTGACGATACGTGACTCGTGATAAGGCTTGAGAATGTAATCAAACGCCTCGATTTCAAAGGCTTCGGCGGCGTGTTCCTTATATGCCGTGATGAACACGATATACGGCTTATGCGCGAACTTACTGATGTTCTGCGCCAGTAAGACGCCATCAAGGGAAGGGATGCTGATATCGAGAAAAATCGCGTCCACTTCATGCGATTGCAGGTATTTGAGCACGTCCAGCCCGTCATCAAAGACAGCGTCGATGGTGATGCTGCTGTGCGTATTGATCAGATAACTCAGCTCTTCCTGAGCCGGTACTTCATCTTCGACGATAATTGCTTTCACTGAATTATCTCCCTGGTGCGATGGCCCGAAAGGCGGGCGGGTAAATCAAAAGGCGTTCTGCGGGTCAGGCGATTTTGCTCTCAGGGGCTTGTGTGACCTTCGCAGGCGCATGGGTAATCACAAACGAAATATCGGTGCCCGGCTCAAGACGGCGGATCGTCAGACCCTGGCCGTACAACAGCGAGACACGGTGGTGCACATTCAGCAGGCCGATTTTATTGCCCGGCATTTCATTGCGCGCCACGCGGTCAATGGTTTCCTGATTAATGCCGTGGCCGGTGTCTTTCACGGAAACCTTAATGCCTTCGGCCTGATGTTTCACCGAAATCACCACCACGCCTTTGCCGCTGCATTTCTGGATGCCGTGCACGATGGCGTTTTCCACCAGCGGCTGGATCAGCAGGCTGGGGATTTTCACCGAAATATCATCATCAATGTCATAAATCACCGTCAGTTTGCTGCCAAACCGCGCCTGTTCGATGGCGATATAATCCTGTACCTGATGCAGCTCTTTGCGCAGATCAATCAGCTCGTCATTCAGTTCCAGGTTATAACGCAGATAACGGGAAAGGTTGATGATCAGCTGGCGCGCCACGTCAGGACGTACGCGGATTGAGGATGAAATGGCATTCAGCGCGTTAAACAGAAAATGCGGGTTTATCTTGCTCTGCAATGCCCGCATCTCGGCTTTGTTGGCCATCTCGCGCAACTGTTCCGTGCGCGACACTTCCATCTGCGTCGACATAATCTGCGACAGCCCGATCGCCATCACTTTCAGCGAATAGGTGATGCGGTGCGGGTCGCAATAATAAATTTTCAGCGAGCCGGTCACTTCGCCTTTTTCCCACAGCGGGATGATGATCAGCGAGTGGATCTGCGGCGTGCGGTGCATTTCGTCATTGTTTTTGACGGTGATCTGGCCGCTTTCCAGCGTGGCTTTGGTGATGTCGCTGAGGGTTTCATGGCCGATATTGTATTCTTCCGCGCCCACACCGACGTACGCCAGAATGTTTTTGGTGTCGGTAATGGCTACTGCATCGGCGTCGATATCCTCGCGGATAATCCGGCAAATGCTGGCCAGAGAGTCGGCGTTAATATTACGGCCCTCGATATTACGGAAATAGGGCAGCGTTTTATTGGCGATATCCAGTGCCAGCCGTGCCTGCCGGGCGGCGATCACCTCTTTTTCATCCTCGACACTTTGTACCAGCAGCACGATCAGACCGATGGAGCTCGCCCCCAGGATCAGCGGGGCGGCGATATTCATCACGATATCCAGCCCGAGCGAAAACGGCCGCGCCATCAGCAAAATCAGGATCATGGTCAGCGTTTCACACAACATCCCGGCGATAATGCCGACTTTCCAGTGCAGCGTTTTTTTGACTTTTTTATTGATGTAGCCGGAGAGGAAACCTGCGGTAATACTGGTGATCAGACAGGGGATGGAGGTCGGCCCGTGAATGTCGATCAGGAAACGGTGGGTGCCTGAAATCACGCCGGTAATGATGCCGACCCACGGCCCGAACAGGATGCCGCCGGACATGATGGCGATGGTGCGCACGTTAATCAGCGACCCTTCGACGTTTATCCCGGACAGCGTACCGAAAATGGCGAACAGCGAGAAAATGGCGGTGACCGCCGTCAGTTCCAGCGGCGTGTGGGTCTCATTTTCTTTGTGCAGCAGTTTACGGAACAGCGGGGTCCGCGTGAGGAAAAACAGACAGATGAGCATCAGCGCCGCACGGTCAAAGACCGCCAGCAGCATGTCGAACATGTGAGGCATGGCAGATTTAACTCTTTGCACGCTTGAAAGATAAGCATGCCAAATGGATTCAGCGGTTATTATATGTAAAAGGTCAGACTTTCACCATCGGCACACACAGGAGCACATTCCGACATGATTTCGTTATCCACGCCGCGGCTGATCATGCAGCCCCTCCAGGCTGACGACTGGGCGTTTTTCTTGCGGCTGTACCAGACTCCGGACGTTATGCGCTTTATCGGCGATATTGAAACGCACGCGCAGGTTCACAGCCGGTTTGAACAGCGTCTCGGTAACTGGGATCGCTACAGTGATTTCTGGCTGTGTTTGCTGATCCGCGAAAAAGAGACCGGCGCGGCGGTGGGGCTGACCGGCTTTTTCCCGGACTGGCGGCCGTATAAGCAGGGCGAAGTCGGCTTCATTCTGGCACCGGAACATCAGCGCAAAGGCTATGCGGTGGAATCCCTGCGCGAAGTGCTGAACTTTGCGTTTGACCACTGCGGCTTTCACCGTTTGCAGGCTAACGTGCTGGAAGGCAACGAGGCGTCGCGCCGCGTGCTGGAAAAGTGCGGGTTTCAGATGGAAGGCCGGTTGCGGGACAGCTACCGCATTGGCGATGAGTGGAAAAACGACTGGCTGCTCGGACTGCTGGCGACCGATCCGCGCCCGTAGAAAAAAAAGAGTGCTCACTCTCTCGACAGTGCTTTTCCCCTGCGTTATGTTCGTTGAAGGCCGTTCCGCGGCCAGCGTCGCTCGGACGGTCCGGGCGCTTACGTATCCCAGAGGAAATTATGGCTGATTCCAGTTCACCCCGTCGTTTTTCACGTATTGATCGTCTTCCCCCTTATGTTTTCAACATTACTGCTGAGCTGAAAATGGCCGCCCGTCATCGTGGCGAAGACATTATCGATTTCAGCATGGGTAACCCTGACGGCCCGACACCGCCACACATTGTGGAAAAACTGGTGCAGGTGGCGCAGCGTGAAGACACTCACGGTTACTCGACCTCACGCGGTATTCCGCGTCTGCGTCGCGCGATTTCCCGCTGGTATGCCGATCGTTATCAGGTGGATATCGACCCTGAAAGCGAAGCTATCGTCACCATCGGTTCGAAAGAAGGGCTGGCACACCTGATGCTGGCGACCCTCGACCACGGCGATACCGTGCTGGTGCCTAACCCAAGTTATCCGATCCACATTTATGGCGCGGTGATTGCCGGTGCGCAGGTGCGTTCCGTGCCACTGGCCGAAGGGGTGGATTTCTTTGCTGAGCTGGAAAAAGCCATTCGCGAAACCATTCCGCGTCCGAAAATGATGATCCTCGGCTTCCCGTCCAACCCGACGGCGCAGTGCGTGGAACTGGATTTCTTCGAGCGCGTGGTGGCACTGGCCAAACAATATAACGTGCTGGTGATCCACGATCTGGCGTACGCCGATATTGTGTATGACGGCTGGAAAGCGCCTTCGATCATGCAGGTGCCGGGCGCAAAAGACATCGCAGTGGAATTCTTCACGCTGTCGAAAAGTTACAACATGGCGGGCTGGCGTATCGGCTTTATGGTCGGTAACCCGGAGCTGGTCAGCGCGCTGGCGCGCATCAAAAGTTATCACGATTACGGCACCTTCACGCCGTTGCAGGTGGCGGCGATTGCTGCGCTGGAAGGCGATCAGCAATGCGTGAAAGACATTGCCGAGCAATATCGTCAGCGCCGCAACGTGCTGGTGCGCGGTCTGCATGAGGCGGGCTGGATGGTGGAAAATCCGAAAGCCTCGATGTACGTCTGGGCTAAAATTCCGCCAGCTTATGCGCATTTAGGTTCGCTGGAATTTGCCAAACGCCTGCTGGCCGACGCCAAAGTGTGTGTGTCGCCGGGCATTGGTTTCGGTGATTACGGCGATACGCACGTGCGTTTCGCGCTGATCGAAAACCAGGACAGGATCCGTCAGGCCGTGCGTGGCATTAAAGCGATGTTCCGCGCCGACGGCTTGCTGCCACCGAAAAAAACGGCAGGCGAACCGCCGGTGGAACAGGATCCGGCCAGCCTCGCGTAATACGCCGTCAGACAACCAGACCGGGCACACGCCCGGTTTTTTTATAACATTAATTTAACTTCTTTACTTTCGCGGCCGCATTTATCCACAAAGTCTGCGCATTTCCTTCCTATACTCAGGGCAATATTCCTGTTTTTTCACGCTATTCTCCGGCCAGGGCATCACTCATGAAAACCCGTTATTCGCTGTCTCAGATCAGCCTGCACTGGGCGACGCTGCTGATGATTATTCTGACCTACACGGCGATGCTGACCCGCGATTATTTTCCGGAAGACAATCAGCCGCTGGTGCGTCTGCTGCATTTTAATTTCGGGATTTGCGTCTGGCTGCTGATGTTTGTGCGGGTGTATCTGCGCACCCGCCATACCACCCCGGTTATCACGCCGCCGCTGCCGCGCTGGCAGATTGCTGCCTCGCACGCGGTGCATGGCGTGTTGTATCTGCTGTTTCTGTCATTGCCGGTGCTGGGCGTGCTGATGCTGGAATTCGGCGGGCGGGACTGGTATCTGTTCGGCTGGCACGTGCCGCAGTTTGTCACCCCCGATCCGGCGGTGCGCCGTACGGTGAGAACTGCCCATGAATTTCTGGCGAGCTGCGGGTATTACCTGATTGGCCTGCATGCGCTGGCGGCGATTTATCATCATTACGTGCGTAAAGATGACACCTTATTGCGCATGACGCCGGGAAAGTAAGGCGGGAATTCACCGGCAGAACGCCTGCCGGTGAAAGTTGAGAGATTATTCTTCGCTGAGATTGTAATGGATCACGCGACGTTTGCCGTTGATCTGGATATCCGCCCATTTGCGCGGCACCGGCTTCACCTCGCCATTGCGCAGGGCGGCGTTCAGCGCCGGTTTCTCCTTATCGTCATAGAGATAAAGTTCACCCGCCTGCGCCCATTTTGCGTCATGCCGGACATAAATACGGCAGTTCGCCGACGCGCTATCTAACGTATTACATAAGAAAATTTCTTTCTGTTTATCGCCGTTCAGATCCAGCGTATTGACGATACACGCGCCGTGCAGGCTGAGACAGTCGCGCAGCGTGTTGGTGTATTGCTCAAGCTGCGGCAGGGTGTTCCACCAGCCGTCATCCGGCGACGTGGCACCTTTCGCCAGCACTATCATCTTTTTGGCGTCTTCCACCCGATAACTCTTGGTCAGTGCGGCGGAGTCTTTATCGCTGTACGCCCCCCAGCGGGATGTCAGGCTGATCATGTTTTTCAGTATCACCAGCAGCCGGGGATCGCCGGTAAAGGCCGGATGCTGTTGCAGTTTCACCAGCGCCTCGTTGCCACGGCGTCCGGTGTCAAAACGCAGCATCTTCAGATCGACATCCTTCGCCAGCGTTTTGCCGCTGTCGAGGCGCGCGATCTGACTGTTCACACTGATCCGGTACGGATCGAGCAGCGGGCTGTTGGCCGCGATCAACAGAATGACCACCAGCAGCGACAACGGCTTATTGAACTGGGTAATTCGTGGCAGCCAGTCGGGGCGCTTATCGATCACCGAGAAGCTGTAGCAAAGCGCGGCGACCAGCGTGACGATGATAACCAGCACGGCCCACAGACGTTGTGGCGTCCAGCCGTACTGCGACACGCGCAGGCCGGTGGCATACAGCGCCAGCGCGGCATACACCGGCAGCAGCAGAACTGCCGCATTGACCAGCAGACGGATCGCCCGCGGATACGGCTTTTCAGCGTGATCGGTTTCACGCACCACGTTAACCAGCAGCAAAATGCTCAGCGCCATGGTGGTCAGCAAACTGGCCGCAGACCAGGCTTGCGACAGCACCGTCAGGCCGGTGAACGGCAGGGCGAACAGGAAAATCAGCGCCACAAATGCCACCAGCGGCAGCAGACCTTTGAGAATAAAACGGATCACATTGCGGGTGGTATTCATCAATGCCGGTTGCGTCCGGCAGGTGATGATACTGATGCCCAGCAGCACGCCGTACACCAGATTCATAAACAGCGGCGTATCGAAAAACAGCTCGTGGAAATATTCAATTCCGATCACCCGGAACAGCGCGGCACACAACGCCATCACGCCGATGGCCAGCAACATCATCAGAAGAGTCAGCAAGGCGCACAGCGTATTCTGGCTGTAACAGGCGGAAAGATTGGCGTAACGGTAACGGCTTTCCGCCGGGAACGCCTGCACCTGTAGCCACGGCAGTACAAAAAAGACCAGCAACACCAGCGACAGATTAAACGGCATCATCACCGAATCGGTCGTCGTCCCGCTGATATTGCTTTTCGCCCAGGCTGCCATCCCGGCCAGCAGCAGGGTGAGAAGCGCCATTCCACCCCAGAACCGGCGGTCATTGAGATGCGTGACAGACAACGAAATCAGCACCGGTAATGTTAATGCCATAGTCTGGCCGTAAATATTGTGGGAGAAACTTGCGAACCCCACCGGCGCGAGATCGGAAAAGAAGTAATGCAGCAGGAGCCCCTGGAGCAGGCAAATCGCAAAGATTACCCAACGTGCGGGAACGGGCAGGTGCGGCATGGCGCGACCCGCTCTGTTGAACTGAGACATCCGTGACTCTCCAAAAATGTAAGAGGACATGTTGTTAAAAACTCATGCCAGTGTAGTGGGTTCCGGCCTCCGGTGCAGAAAACTCTTCATCAGCGCGGTGTCCGTGTGATGTGAGCGTCTCCCATAACTGGCAAAATCAGCGGCAGTCACTAGGCTTAGTGATCAGATGGAGAAAGTCGAGGTGAAAATGGCAGAACACGAACTGAAAGAAAAACGCATTGAAATTGTTAAGAATTTCTACGCCAAACTGGATCAGGCTGACGCGTCATTACTGGATCTTTTTGCCGAAGATGTGGTGCTGTTTTTTCCGAAATTTGGCACCGCGCAGGGCAAGACTTCTTTAGGAGAACTCGGTAAACGTTTTGCGCTCGAAATCGACAAAATCCAGCACATTCAGGATGCATTTCAGTTTCTGAGTGACGGAGATGTCATTGTACTGGAAGGGCAGATGCGCGGCGTAATGCAAAACGGCGACCGCTGGCCGACATCGGAAGCCGGCAGCCATCATTTCTGTAGCGTCTTTGTCTTTGACGATCTGCTGATCAAGCGGGTGAGCATTTATCTCGATCCTGACTTTAATCTCGAGGATAAAAAGCGGGTGAACAATTACCGTCAGGTGGTGAAAACGGAGGAAAACAAAACCTGAGGTTGCCGGAAAAAAGAAGGGAAGCGGCGTCAACCCGCCACTTCCCTTCGCCAGTCACTTTCCTCTTTAACGAGGCGTGTGGTCCTGACGTGATGTGTAAAAGGTCAGTCCTGCAGCACTGAAGAGCAACATGACACTCAGCCCGAAAGCGCTCTGCCAGCCAAGGTTATCAAACATAATGCCTCCGGCTGTCGAACCCAACGCAATGGAAAGCTGGACGACGGCGACCATAAGTCCACCTCCTGCCTCGGCATTCTCCGGCAGCGTACGCGCGACCCATGTCCACCATCCGGTTGGAGCCGCTGTTGCAAGCATTCCCCAAACCCCCAAAAGCAGCGTAACAAACCAAACGTTATGTGCGGTTAGCATTAACGTCCCGGCGAGGGTAGCCATAAGAAAAGGGATGGCAACCAGCGTCTGGTAAAACCTTGCGTTCAGGAATGTGGCAACGATCAGCGTGCCAGCAAAACCCGCTACACCTATGGTGAGCAGAATCAGGGATAAGCCGGATGTATTGACCCGGGTGATGGTCTCCAGAAACGGGCGTACATAGGTAAATAACGCAAACTGCCCCATAAAAAATAATCCACAAGCCAGCATGCCAGTTGACACTACAGGGCGACGTAACAATCGAAAAACCCTGCCGCGTGTCTGATGTCCTTTGTTACCCGCCATGTCAGGCAGGCTAAACCATTGCCAGATGAAGGCAACTGTCGCAACAGGAACCAGGCACAAGAAGGCTCCGCGCCAGCCGATGGTTGCGCCAAGATAGCTGCCAAGCGGCGCCGCTACGACAGTCGCAAGTGCATTACCGCCATTAAAAATGGCCAACGCCCGGCCTACCTTGTGTGAAGGTACAAGGCGAATGGCCGTTGCTGCAGACATTGACCAGAATCCACCGATAGCAATACCAATCAGGGCGCGCCCTGACATATAAATCAGATAGTTTGGGGCCAGTGCAATGATGATCCCCGATATTGCCATCAGTACCGTCATCCCCAGCAAAAGATATTTACGGTTCACATTACCGGCAATGTTTGAAATGGTCAGACTGGTCAGGACCGCCAGAGCACCTGAGATAGCGATTCCCAGTCCGGCCTGCCCCTGCGTTACGTGTAAATCCCTGGCTATAGGTGTCAGCAGGCTGACCGGCAAAAATTCCGATGCAACCAGTACAAAAACGCACAAGGTCATGGCAAAAATTCCACTCCAGTGTGCGTGTACTTTATCATGTGGTGTTTTAAGGCTCAGTGTGGACATATTGTCAGCATCTCTACATATCATCCCGACCTGCTCAGGCAAACCAGTGAAGGCCGTTGTTCATGGAATAACGATTAAAAAAGGGAGGAAAAGAAGTGTTCTCTGTGGCAGCTGGCGGGGCTGAGGTCAGAATTAAAGCCACCTGTCTGGTACAGGCAGCTTTTTAAATGTTTATATCTTAATGAATTATTTTAAGCTGGTTTTGAAAAACTGCTCAAACCTGGCGAAAGGTATTTTACCGGCGACGTTGTCGTATAAATCAACATGATTGGCGCCCGGCACAATCACCAGTTCTTTCTCTTTACTGCCAACCGCTTTAAATGCATCTTCTGCAAAATAGCGCGAATGCGCATTTTCACCCGTAACGATCAGCGCAGGGATGGTGATTTCATTTGCATAGCTAAGCAGAGGCATATTCATAAACGATAAGGGGGTAGTCGCAGTCCATGCGCCAGTAGAGTTAACTGAGCGCGCATGGTAACCGCGCGGCATACGATAATAATCAAAGAATTCTTTCAGTATCGGGTTGGGATCCGCCGGTAAAGTTTCCGGTAAAATACGTTCAGAAGTACTGACCTTGCCGTGCTGATCAACATAAATATCATGGCCTGCATGGGCGGGAGTCCCGTTTTCTGCATCCTTCCAGCGTTGCTCGTTCAGATACTGCAATACGGCACGCCGATCGGCGGTTGAATACCGGTCTTTTCCGTCTCCAACGCCATGCCCCATTGCCCGGCTCATGTCGTACATAACGCTGGTCGCCACCGCTTTAACACGTGTATCCATTGCTGCTGCATTCAGCGCCATCCCGCCCCAGCCGCAGATGCCCAGCAGACCGATGCGGTTGCGATCCACCTCTTTTTGTAATCCAAGGAAATCTACCGCAGCACTGAAGTCCTCGGTATTGATATCCGGAGAGGCAACATTGCGCGGATAGCCGCCGCTTTCACCGGTATAAGAGGGATCGAATGCCAATGTCACGAACCCTTTTTCCGCCAGTGTTTGGGCATACAAACCGCTGGATTGCTCTTTGACCGCACCAAAGGGGCCACTTAATGCAATAGCAGCAAGTTTGCTGTCTCCACGTTTTTTAGGAATGTACAGATCACCGACCAGCGTAATTCCGTAACGGTTCTGGAATGTCACCTTCCGGTGATCAACTTTATTGCTCTCAGCAAAGGTTTTGTCCCATTTTTCTACCATCGAGACTGGGGCATTCGGGTTGATTGTATCCGCGTGACTCATTGTTGTGACTCCACTTAATGTCGTAAATAGCAGCATTGCAGGTATCGCGGCTGTCAGTTTTCTGGCGAAAACATTCATAAAAAAGTCCCCTGAAAAACGATGTGTAGGTACAGGCCTCATACGGACAACACTGCAGTGTCTGGTATCGATAGGGGGTATTATAGTCAGCATAAATAGTGCTGATTAGTAGGCGATCACTGCTAGAATTAATACCAAATTGTTATATATAGACGGCAAGGACACAGTGATGGCAAAACGGGAAAACTATAATGAGCTTTATCTGTTTATGCAGGTCGTGCGCGAAGGCAGTTTCACTGCTGCGGCGCACCGGCTTGGACTTGCGCAATCGGGGGTCAGTCGTTCTGTTCGCGAACTTGAGGAGAGGTTGGGTGTACAGCTTCTGGTTCGTACCACGCGCAGGTTATCGCTGACACAGGCTGGTGAGCAACTTTACCAGACGACAGAGTCTGGATTTGATGCGTTAAATACGGGGCTTGCCACACTCGCACATTATCGCCAGACCCCTTCCGGCACGGTTCGTATCAATGCCAGCCAGCATGCTATTGATAAAGTACTTCTGCCCAGGCTCGCGATATTTAAACAACGTTACCCGGACATCAGGCTGGAGCTGATCAGTGAAAGCCGGTTCGTCGACATTATTGCCCAGAGGTTCGATGCTGGCATACGCCTTGGACCCGAAGTAGGAAACGGCATGATAGCGGTACGCATTACACCCGATATGGAGATGGCTGTTGTTGCCACATCCGAACATTTTCGTCGTTACGGGTTTCCACAAACCCCGGCTGATTTAGTGGCACATCCCTGTATTGCCTATCAGTTTGCCGATGGCAGTTTGTACGCCTGGGAACTCAATCAGGATGAGAAAAAAGTGACGCACCAGCCGCAGGGGCAGTGGGTTTTTTCTGATAGCTATATGGAAGCAGAAGCCGCCAGGCTAGGTCTGGGGCTGGCTTATGTTCCTGAGGAGCTGGTTTGTGATGATTTAGAAAGTGGGAAACTTATCAGAGTATTGCCGCGTTACAGCCAACGTCTGGAAGGTTCATACCTCTATTATCCTCATCGCAATGTGTCACCCGCGTTGAGAATAGTGATCGATGCACTAAAAATCTGAAGATTGATTATGCCGCTAGCCTCTGAACTCCGGCATGATAAGTTGAGTCATATCTGCTTCTGACCAGGAGCAGCCTCATCGACAGGGTCTGGCAGGGACAGCACTATAAAAAGAGCGTTGTCCCTGCCTCTCATCAGGATTCGGCAGGGACAACACTGTTTTTGTAGCGTTGCAGGATCGGCGAGTTGATCTCCGACGGGTTCTGCAACTGCCACAGGTTACGTTCGATGCCATCATTCACCAGATAAATCACTCCGGATTCAATCGCCGACATCAGACACAACATCACAGGCTCATTGGTGGTGTAGCCCAGCTCGCCTTCCAGCAGACGCTGGTAGTCGATAAAGCGGAACACCCCGGCCTGCACTTCATAGGACAAAATCGTCTTGCTGGTATTCACAGACGACAGCACTTCCCCGGTATTGACGTCGACAGCACGCAGGTTCACGGCTATCTGGTCCAACTGGTATTGCGTACTGGCACCGATACCGAAGTAACGCGCCCCCACGCCGCCCGATTTCACATTACTTTCATATCCAATGATCGAGCCTTCAATCAGGATATTTGCCGCCACCAGTGAAGAAAGCGGCCGCTGATTATTGATGGCCACGCTGCCATTCTCCTGCGCAGCACGGATGATTTTGCGTTCGTTCAGCAGGTTTTGCAGCCCCTGACGTTCCAGCGGAATAAACCACTTCGAATCTTTCAGGGCGGAAACCAGCATCGCCGTGGCGCTTTGCGGCACCGCCGTCGAGAAGTTACTGGCCGGATACGGTTTAAACTGGCCCGTCTCATCCTGAATGTTATAGACCGACACAAAAATCCTGCCCTGCGGCGAAGGCAGATGGGTCAGATCGCTATAGCTGGGCGCACGGGGTAATAAGGTCGGTCTTGCGGCTTCTTTCGGTGCTGCTGTGAGGCACCCGCTCAACACAAAAACTGCGATGAGAACTAAATAGCTGCGCATAATGTCGTTCCTGTTTTTTATTTGTCGTCGGAATCAGTTGGTCGTGGCAGACAAACCCTGAACCTGAATAGTGGAAACTTTGCCGGTTTTGCGGTCGGTGACGTTCATCACCAGTTGCCCGTCGGTATTCTGGATATCCACGATAAAGTCCTGTGTCACCAGCCGTCCCGGTTTCCCCTGATTGATGTTGCCCATCAGACTGCCCAGCAGCTGCGACTGAATCGACGCCGTGAAATTATCCAGCGCGGAGGTACTGGTCGTGCCGAAATCATAGGCGTCGGGATCTTTATAAGAGTTCTGCGCCTGAGCCTCGTTAAGCAGGAATGCGCCATTATTCGGGTTGCCGCCGAAATTCGGGTTGATGAACTGGTAAACCATGTTGCCGCCCCAGGAAACCGGGGACGCCGTCAGTAATGCCAGCAGCATGACTGAACGCGGAGCTGAGACTGGAATATTCACGATGCTCTCCTTAGAAGAGGCTGTGCATTAAAATTCGTCATGGGCAAGATCCCCGGTACCAAGTAACGCTTTGTCTAACTGCCGCCGTGATAACGCCTCGGTGACCCCGGCAATGGCGGTATCGACGTCCTTATCAAAATTGCGACGGTTCGGAAAAAGCAGGGTCTGATATAAGGTGTCCTGACCTATTTTTATGGTGATCCAACTGCCCCAGCGGGCGCTGGGTCTTTCTGAAATCGTGATGGTTTCCGGGTAGTTCTCTTCCCATTTAGCGGTAAAACCCCGGTAAAAATCGTGGCCTACCGACGTCACCGTGCGGTCGGTGATTAACCCGGGATCCCTTATATCCGCCGCCTGAACATGCAGGCAGGTGGCGCACAGCAGCGCCAGCCAGAGCCAGAAGCCCTTGATGCATATCGTCATGATGTCAGCGCTTGAGATTGTCATTAGCCCAGGACGCCGCCTGGGTGCGGTTTTTAACCGAGATTTTCCTAAATAAATTATAGAGATGCGTCTTCACGGTGTTCTCGCTGATAAACAGCAACCGTGCGATTTCCGTGTTTGAGGCGCCCACACGTAACTTATTGAGGATCTCTTTTTCGCGATGGGTCAGGCCGGTATCTTCTGAATGCAGATGGCGGAAGGCACCGGACTGATTGATCAGGTAGCTGGCGAAGCCCTGTGAGAAATAGCACTCACCGCGGATCACGCTGCGGATGCCTTCCACCAGATGTTCTTCATCGGTGGAAAGATAAAACACGGCGCTGATCCCCGGCCAGGTTTCTATTTCCCGAAAATGATAATTATCAGGGGTGTTTAATAATAATAACTTCACGCTGTCGTGATAACGGGTAATAGCGGATTGCCATAGCTCAATAGTCCGGCGATCGGCTTCCATCATATCGAAGAGAATTAATGTCTGATGAAGATATTGATCCTCCAGAGATTTATGGATGTTATGAAGTCGGGTATTGACACAAAGTTGCTGTTTTAATTGCTGCAATAAAGCGCTGGCCTGTAATGATGGTTTAGTCACTAATAAAAGAATATTATTATTGATTGCTGCTTCATTACTCATAATGAAACCCTGCCCTGATTTTTTATAGCCACAGTCTGCCATTGCCTGATAATAGAAAAGGCAGGAAATAGACCGTGATTTTATTTTGCTAAATCTATAGCTGTATGTTCGCTGTGCATATCTGAAAATAGCAAATAAACGCAGCATGAGGCACATAATATTTTCAGGTGGCTTATGTGCGGTACAGACTCAATTTAGCTTTTGGCTTCCCTTACGCAAGGCTTATTTATGTTTCAAAATGTAACTTAAAATGTATAAAGTTTTCCTTATGTATTGAGTAAAACTCAATACGCCCCTCTTAAACAGAACTTAAGTAACGGCTTTACACTATCTTAACGTTTAGCCTTGTTAAAACTGCACATTTGAACAATACCGGTGCTTAATAATTCTGATGAAACACCAGCCGGCTTCATGCTTCGTCTTTAATAACGCAAATCAGTACCGGTTTAATTATTGATTTCACTTAGGTGAGCATGCTCGCTGGCCCTTTTATGCAGGGTTAAAAGGCGTAATAACACCAGGGAATGGTGGTTTCAGGGCACTGTTAAGGGATGGAAATGTGCGGGAGATCTCTTTTACCCCTGATTTATATTTCACAGGGAATTAAGAATAGTTGCATTTGTGTGATTATTAACGCCTGCCGCGTCGTTAACTTTAGGATAAATGCCATGGGGTCTATTAGCCCTGCTGACCTTTTACTGTCACCCGGTGGTCACAATGTATGATAAAAGGCTTCTCATACTTTTTGCTGAAGCCGGAAATTAAAATACGACGTGCGGGTGAGTTCCTTATTTTCCGTAAACTCCATAATCAATTCGTCAACAGCAATAACCCGGTGAGCCAATAACCAGTTACCGGCGATATACAGGGTGACGAAATGAAAAAGACTTTATTGACCCTGGCGTTACTTTCAGTCTCCTGGGTCGTTCACGCTCAGCAGTTTGATATGGCTTATCCGGAGATAGGAACGGGTAATCCGGAGCAAGTGTTTGCTGGCGCGAGAAGTTCATCAGGGAATTCATCAATGATTTATCAAAACGGGAACAGCAATCTGGCCGCGAATAATCAGACGGGTTATGGCAATTCCAGCGTTATCCGTCAGTCAGGGTCAGAAAATACCGCGGTGATCAATCAGCGAGGTAATGGAAATAACGCGGATATATCCCAAAGCGGCAGCGATAACTTTGCTTATATATCGCAGCGCGGCGGTGGGGATGCATCCATCACGCAACAAAATTTTGGTAATACCGCTTACATTCTGCAAAAAGGCCGGAGTGTGACCGAGATTCGCCAGAATGGTACGAACCAGACCAGCGGCGTCGTACAAAACTCGTCAGGAATGGCGATTAGAGTGACACAGCATTAATAAACATACGTTCTTATGACATCCGATATTAAACCAATGGGGTAGCATCATGAAACTTTGGAAAATTGTGGCAGTCTCCGCTTTAGTCGTCAGTGGCAGTGCGTTCGCAGGTCACGGTGGTGGTGGCGATTATACGCCGACGCCTCCGGTATCCACAGTGCCGACATTCACAGCGACTCAGTGGAATTCTGAAATTCAGATTTACCAACAGGGGACATCAAACCTGGCGAATGCCACGCAATCCGGCGCGCAAAAATCGCTGACCTCCATCGGTCAGGATGGTTACAGAAATACCGCGAGCACCAATCAGACCGGCGACGGCAGTCTGGTGAGCGTTTCTCAGAAGGGTGACTTCAACAATGCTAACGTTGCACAAACTGCAAACGGCAGCAAAGTGCTGGTTTCCCAAAATGGTTCTGGCAACTATGCTCAGGCTTCGCAAGGGGCTAACGGTGCTCTGACCAATATTGTTCAGTCTGGTACCGGCAACCTCGCGTACGCTTCACAAAACTGATTCAGCTCCCTCCCCTGCGAAGGGGAGGGTTGGGGTGGGGTATTAATCGCAACGTCGAATTTGATGTTGCCTGCGAAACCCCCTCCCGACCTCCCCCTTCGCAGGGGGAGGAGCAAAAAACAGGTTTAGCTTCTGCCATGAGTCATGGCAAAAGCTTCTCAGAACAGGGCACTAGCCCTGTTTTTTTTCGACCAAACCGGAGCATAAACGTTATGCATTTACTCCTGATTGCCGCCGTGATGTCTAACCAGCTCTGGTTCGATACACACAACGATGCGCAAACTTATGTGATTACCCCGATGGTCAGTCTCACTAAAGCCTGCGCCTGTCAGGTGGCGGTTTCTGTGTCACAGCAGGGCGCAGCGGGGAGCAGCACCAGCCGCCAGAGCCACAATATGAATCTTTCCGCCAACCAGCCGCAGCCTCTGGGACAGATGCGTTTTGCCGTCCAGCCCGGCGGAAAAACACAAATACTGATCACCGTGACCGATGGCGACAAACTGCGGCTGGAAAAACAGCTCACCCTGCCGAACGACGCCTGACAGCAGGCCGCGTTACATCGCCAGATTGTCATAGCCTTTGCGACGATAATGGATCGCAGAGCAGGCCCAGAACACCACGAAAATCGCCACGGCGGCGTACCCGACGCTGCCCATATTCTCATTCAGACGTCCGACAACCGCCCACAGGCCGCCCTGTAAATTCAGCTTATCCGCCATCAGTCCGAGTGCTTCCAGCCCGCCGATAAACAGGGCGATCACCACACTGGTGGCCGTAATGGTCATATTGTAATAGAGCTTGCGCACCGGTTTATCGAACGCCCAGCCGTACGCGCCGACCATAACAAAATTATCCAGCGAATCGATCAGTGCCATGCCGCTGGCAAACAGTGCCGGAAACACCAGAATGCTCCACACGGACATGCCGGAAGAGGCACCGGCAGCGGAAATCCCCAGCAGGCCGATTTCCGTGGCGGTATCAAAACCCAGCCCGAACAGAAAACCCACCAGATACATCTGCCAGCTTTTATTGACCATATTGAAGGCAAAGCTGAATAACCGGCTCATCACCCCGCCTTGTACTGCGTGCTGTTCTTCTTTGTCGCTGAATGTGTGGCCTTGTTTTACTTTCTGAAAACGGCGATACACGTCGCGCAGGATCAGCGCATTCAGTAACGCCATCATCAGCAAAAACAGCGCCGAGACCAGGGTGCCGATCGTGCTGCCGTACTCATGCAGCCAGCCGATGTTATTGCCAAACACCAGTGAAGTGGCGGCGATAGCCACGCAGGCCAGCACCACAATGCTCGAATGTCCGAGGGAGAAAAACGCCCCAACAGCCACCGGGCGCTGACCCTGCTGCATCAGCTTACGGGTGACGTTATCAATGGCCGCAATATGATCCGCATCGACGGCATGACGCAGCCCGTAACCGTAAGCCAGCAACGCCGCCGCCACCAGCGCAGCATTGTGGCGGAACACCACCAGTGCCCAGCCCCAGGCCAGTAAATTGACAGCCACCAGTCCGGTTAACAGCCAGAAGGCGCGGCGGTGAGTATGGAAAAATTCGCGGTTAATCATGACGATCCTTTTCTGCATTATTTGAATGGAGCACGGAAGGGGAACTCTGAAGGCGGGCGCAGGCAATCACCGCCTGACCCAGCGCCAGCCCGCCGTCACCGGCCGGAACCGCCAGCGGCATCAGAACGCGGAGGGGCGCTAAATAGTGGTGTAAAAGCTGGCGCAGCAGACGGTTATGCAACACGCCGCCGCCCAGTGCGACGGTGCGGGTGCCGGTTCTCACCGCGTGATAGCGGGCGAGGGCGGCAAAGCCCTGCGCAAGGGCATCATGAAAAGCAAAAGCCCGTGCGGCGGGCGCGGCCTGCCAGCCAAGCCATTGCTGCCAGAAGGTGGCGAGATCCAACAGGGTGCCCGCAGGCGTGTGGCGCAAAGGCAGCGACACCGGATGTGAGATGCCCTGCGCGTGATGCGCCAGCGCCTCCAGACGGCAGGCGGCTTCCCCTTCCCAGCTGAGGTGCGCGGGGGCGCAGCCGAGTGCGGCGGCAACCGCATCAAACAAACGCCCGCAGGAGGACGCCAGCGGTGCATTGATTCCGGCGGCGATGGCTTTTGACAACGGCTGCCACGGGTGTGAAAACAGAACCTGTGCCTCAGGCCGCAACTGCCAGTCCGGCACGAATGCCTGCCATTGCGCCAGTAAATTGCGCCATGGCTCGCGTGCGGCACGATCACCGCCCGGCAGCGCAACGGCAGGCAATCCCCCTAAATGTTCACAATGAAGATAATCCACCTGCAAACATTCGCCGCCCCACAGCGCGCCGGTTTTATCCTCAGTAATGCCATAACCCAGCCCGTCGAGCGCCAGCCCGATCACTTTGCTGCCATCCAGCGACCAGCGGTGTTCGGCCAGACAGGCGGCGATATGGGCATGATGATGAAGGACATCCACCACCCGTATGCCGGGGCGTTCAGCCGCTTCATGACTGACATAACCGGGATGCGCATCCCGCGCCACCGCCACCGGCGTACAGTCATAAAGCTGCAGGAAATGGTGAATCGCCTGCCGCTGTTGTCCGGCGATATCGCTGCGGGTCAAAGAGCCAAAATGGGCGCTGAGAATGGCCTCGCCACCCCGCACCAGACAGAAGGTATTTTTGAGATCGCCGCCCAGCGCCAGAATGGCCGGCTGGCTATCGAAACCCGCGGGAAGCGGCAGGGCATCGGGCACGTAACCGCGCGCACGGCGCAGCACTTCGGTGCCCTGAGGCGTCAGGCGCACCAGCGAATCATCGGCGCGCTGAACGATATCGCGGTTATGCAAAAGCCACAGATCGGCGATACCGTTGAGCTGCGTCAGCGCGGCTTCATTGGTCAGCGCGGGGGCGCATCCGGCGGCATTCCCGGAGGTCATCACCAGCGGCACCCCGCACGCCTGCATCAGCAAATGATGCAGCGGGGTAAACGGCAGCATCACCCCGACTTCATCCAGCTCAGGCGCAACGGACGGACAGAGCGGTGACATCGCGCTTTTGCTGACCAGCACAATCGGCGCAGCGGGGGACGCCAGCAGTTCCCGCAGCGCAAACTGCGGGCTGTCATCACTGCATTGCGCCAGCCAGCCGGTATCCGGCAGCATCACCGCCAGCGGTTTTGACGGCCGTTGTTTGCGTTCACGCAGACGCATCACGGCGTTCTGCTGCGTGGCGTCACAGGCCAGATGAAAACCGCCCAGCCCTTTGACAGCAATGATTTTCCCCGCGCGTAATGCGGCGACGGCGCATGCCAGCGCGGCATCATCCTGCGCCTGTGTTTTGCCATCGCAGAATGTCGCACTGAGCCGGGGGCCGCAGTGCGGGCAGGCGACAGGTTGCGCGTGAAAACGCCGGTCGGCCGGATTCTGATATTCCTGCTGACATTGCGGGCACAGCGGGAATTCCGCCATGCTGGTGGACGGCCGGTCATACGGCATGGCGCGGATCAGCGTAAAGCGCGGGCCGCAATGGGTGCAGTTCGTAAAGGCATAGCCGAAGCGCCGGTCACCCGCACGGGTGATGTCTTTCAGGCATTCGGGGCAGGTCGCCGCATCGGGCACCACCTGGGTGTCCATCTGGCTGTGACGGCTGTCAGTGATGGTGAAATGCTGAGGCGACGCTCGCCAGTCGAAAGGGGTAAAACGGATGCTGTCGATGCGCGCCAGCGGCGGGCAATCGCGCTGTAACTGTTCGATAAAGGCTTCAATGTCTACCGGTTTAAGGAGCCTGATTTCCACACCCGCGCTGTCGTTGCACACTTCGCCGCGAAGCCGCAACCGGTCAGCCAGTTGCCAGACAAAAGGCCGGAAACCGACACCCTGGACTTTGCCACTGATGCGGATGAGTAAACCAGACATAAAAAACCTTTTAAAAACGTTTATGAAGAGGGCAGCGAAAAGAGGGTTTTGCTGCCTCCCCAGCGAAGGGGGATTGGTTTTTGCTCCCTCCCCTGCGAAGGGGAGGGTTGGGGTGGGGTATTAATGGCAACTCCGGATCTGGCGTTGCCTGCTAAACCCCCTCCCAGCCTCCCCCTTCGCAGGGGGAGGAGCTAAGAACCCACCCCTTTGGTGAGGCGCTTAAAAGCTAAATCTCAACCACCGGGATCACATCTTCAACGGCGCTGCGCAGGCGCGCTTTCATGTCGCTGTAGCTTTGCTGGGCATAGTTTTCGGCCCAGCGTTGATCGGCGATTTGTTCGACTTTCACGGCGCAGTATTTGGTTTCCGGCGTTTTGGAAATCGGATCGAGGTTGTCCTGTGTCAGTTCATTACAGGCACCAATCCACCACTGATAGGTCATGTACACCGCACCGAGGTTAATACGCTCGTTGTAGTTAGCGCGGGAAATGACCTTACCGCGACGCGATGCCACCCAGACCAGTTGCTGATCGCGAATGCCCAGCGCCTGTGCATCCACCGGATTCATCTGCACAAAGCCCGGTTCGTCAGCCAGCGTTTGCAGGGCGGCGCAGTTACCGGTCATCGAACGGCAGGAGTAGTGACCGACTTCGCGCACGGTGCACAGCACCAGCGGATAATCGCCGTCCGGCACTTCCGCCGGTGCGCGCCACGGTGCGGCGAACAACTGGCCTTTGCCGGTCGGGGTATCGAAATGATTGTCGGCGTACAGGTATTGTGTCCCCGGACTTTCCAGCGTGGTGCAGGGCCACTGCACATGTCCCAGTTCGCCCATTTTTTCGTAGGTTGCACCGTAGAACAGCGGGCACAGGTTGCGCATTTCGTCCCAGATTTCCTGGTTATCGCGGTAATGCATCGGATAACCCATCTCGGTCGCCAGCAGGCTGATGATGTCCCAGTCGCGCTTGACGTTGTATTTCGGTTCGATGGCTTTCTCGAAACGCTGGAAGCCGCGATCCGCGCAGGAGAACACGCCGCCGTGCTCGCCCCATGACGTTGCCGGTAAAATCACGTCCGCCTGTTCAGCGGTTTTGGTCATGAAGATGTCCTGCACCACCACGAATTCCAGTGCCTCGAACCCTTTGCGTACCAGCCCTAAATCGGCTTCGGTCTGCAACGGATCTTCGCCCATGATGTAATAGGCTTTGACCTTACCTTCCATCGCCAGATGTGGGATTTCAGTAATGCGCAGGCCGACTTCGGCGTCCATCTGGTTGACGTCAATGCCCCAGGCATCGGCGAATTTCGCCCGCACTTTCGGATCGGTGACGGACTGGTAACCCGGGAATTCATTCGGCAGCACACCCATGTCGCAGGCACCCTGCACGTTATTCTGACCACGCACCGGGCCGACGCCGACGTTGGCGCGGCCAAGGTTACCGGTCAGCAATGCCAGACCCGCCAGACCTTTCACCACGTCCACCGCCTGACCAAACTGCGTGACGCCCATGCCCCACATAATGGTGGCGGAAGGTGCCGCCGCGTAAGTGCGCATGGCCTGACGGATTTGCTGTGCGGACACGCCGGTCTGCTCAGCCACGGCTTCCGGTGAGTAATCCGCGACATTTTTGCGGTATTCCTCAAAGCCTTCGGTGTATTTCGCCACATAGTCGTGGTCATACAGATTTTCTTCGATCAGCACATGGGCGAAAGCATTCACCAGTGCCATGTTGCAGCCGTTTTTGATTTGCAGATGCTGATCGGCAATACGCGCTGTTTCGATGCGGCGCGGATCGCAGACGATAATCTGTGCGCCTTTTTCTTTGGCTTTGATCACCCGACGGGCGACGATCGGATGGGAATCGGCGCAGTTATAGCCGATCACCAGCAGGCATTTTGAGTTCTCGATATCGCCGATGGAATTACTCATCGCGCCGTTACCGAGCGTGGCCTGTAAACCGGCGACCGACGGGCCGTGACACACGCGGGCGCAGCAGTCGACGTTGTTGGTGCCGATCACCGCACGGGCAAATTTCTGCATCACGTAGTTGGTTTCATTGCCGGTACCGCGGGAAGAACCGGTGGTCATGATGGCGCGCTGGCCGTGTTTTTGTTTGATCTCTTTCAGGCGCTGCGCGGTGTAGCGGATAGCTTCATCCCAGCTGACCGCTTCGAATTTTCCGCCTTTCTGACGGCGGATCATCGGTTGCGTCAGGCGCGGGGTCAGCAGTTTGGTGTCATTGAGAAAATCCCAGCCGTAGTAACCTTTCAGGCATAACTCGCCCTGATTGGTCACCCCGTTCGCAGCTTCTGCGCGGATGATTTTTCCGTTATCCACAACCAGATTCAATTTACATCCGGCCCCGCAATACGGGCAGACAGTGGTGACTTTTTTCATGGTATTACTTCCTCTATCCGGGGTTAAAACAGCAGCGGGGAGGTGCTGTCGAGCGCAGCGCGGCGGCGTTTTTCTGCGTTCATATCCTGTAACTGGTTACGGTCGATGGCATACAGCGCCTTGGTCGGGCAGATTTCCATACAGGCCGGGCCTTCTGCGCGGGCATGGCACAAATCGCATTTATGCGCTTCGGCTTTGTCGGAGGTGGCGGTCATGGCCGCGCCGTTCTGGCGGAAAATGGGTTTTGTCACCACTTCCATCGCACCGTACGGACAGGCAACAACGCAGGTTTTGCAACCGATGCAGCGTTCCTGCGTGACCTGCACGTGATCGCCGGTACGGGCAATCGCGCCGTTCGGGCAAACATTGGCGCAGGGCGCATCTTCACACTGGCGGCACATCACCGGCGTGCTGAGATTGACGCCTTTGATCACATGCAGACGTGGCGCGAAAGTGGCGGCGTTAAGCAGCGAGATATCCTGCGAATCGCTGTGCGCCATCACACAGGCAATTTCACAGGTACGGCAGCCGATGCATTTTTTGGGGTCGGCAATGATGAACCGGTTCATGATGATTTAATCCCTAAGTCATTGGTTTCAGATACTGGCTATACATAAAGCGTGCCAGTTCCTGTTTTTAATTTTTCAGCATTAAATTCAGGTGGTTAGTGATGGCTGGTGCGCCGATGACGACATTTTTCACTGACGTCATGTCTGTTTCGTCACCGCATCGACAGTTATGTCGACGGGCTGAAAGGGGCGATCCCCAGGCCGGTTTCCAGAGCCGGTAACCGCTGATGAAGGCGGTTAACGGCCTGTTCCACGGCGGCACTCATCGGGTAATAGAACGCGACGACATCGGGCTGAATGCCGACAAAGGTGATCTGCGGGATATCCTCGCGCAGTTGCTGAATAAGGAAGGTCAGCGGCAGATTGTGGGTGGTCATCATGAACATGTCGGCGATGTCATTTTCGTCGATGATGCGCATTTCACCGGGTGCCAGCCCCATGTCGGTGGCGTCCACAATCACCAGATGCTGCGGGCGCTGCTCGCGCAAAAAGCCGATGTCGTTTTCAGGTGCGGCACCGCCGTCCACCACCGTCCAGCCGGACAGCGGCTGTTCAGCGCAGAGTTCGGCCAGACGCGGACCGGCACCGTCATCGCCCATCATGCTGTTGCCGACGCATAACAGGGCGTAGCGGGAAGAGGTATCAGGCATCGTATCTCCTGACCATCAGGTACATGGCGGGGTCGTTTTCAATCTGAGTCAGCAGGGCGATAAGCTGGTCGCTCCAGCCCCGTTGTTCTTCACTCATGTCCGGACGGGCATCGCGCAGCGCCAGCGCCAGCAAATGGGTGTGGCTGCTGTCGATGTTGATCTCGCCGAAACGCTGCACACCGGCCAGTTTGCGGTGTGCTTCGCTGTTTTCCGGCAGACAGTTAATCCAGTGCAGATAGCCGTCGAGCGGGCATTCGAGGCGGGATTGCAGGCAGTCGATCACCCCGAGGTGATGGCCAATCGCCAGGCTGTAATACACCACTTCCTGCACTTTTTGCGAACTGCGTTTCTGCGCGCTTTTTTCATCGACAAACTTGCTGCTCAGTGAATAAAAAATCACTTTGTTTTTGTCCGGCTGATGGCCTGAATAAGGCTGATGCCGCGCGTAACGCTGGTCATTGACGGACGTCATCACAGGCGCACCTCGCCACGCAGCACCTGCTGATAAATGTGCTGCAGGTTGCCGATAATCTCGTTGAGCCGCAGATCGCCTTGCTCCGCCAGATAGTCTGACACCCGCTGTTCCACCGGCTGTAAACCGGGCGCGGCCACCATATCCATAAAGGTGTCAGCAATCTGGCGGCCATAGCGGTAACCGGCCATGCGGCGCGCTTCGCGATCGAGCAATACGCGCAACGGCTGCGGCAGCTCAGGGTGCAATAACGCCGCCGGTTCGCCAGCGGCCTGGTCGTGTTGCTGGCCTTTGATTTTCTGATCCAGCAAACCCAGCGCCATCGCGAAGCCGTAAATGGTGGCGGCCGGTGTCGGCGGACAGCCCGGAATATACACATCCACCGGCACAATCTTGTCGGTGCCGCCCCAGACGCAATACAGGTCGTGGAAGATGCCGCCGCTGTTGCCGCAGGCTCCGTAGGAAATGCAGATTTTCGGATCCGGTGCAGAATCCCAGGCGCGCAGTGCCGGCATACGCATGGCGCGGGTCACGGCACCGGTGAACAGCAGAATGTCAGCATGGCGCGGCGACGGCACCACTTTAATGCCGAAACGTTCGGCATCGAAGAGCGGCGAAAT
The DNA here is from genome assembly GCF_004330295.1 of Rahnella victoriana. Classification (GTDB taxonomy): domain Bacteria; phylum Pseudomonadota; class Gammaproteobacteria; order Enterobacterales; family Enterobacteriaceae; genus Rahnella; species Rahnella victoriana. The sequence continues at coordinate 66,686 of NZ_SJOJ01000022.1, read as the reverse complement.
GGCGGCGAAAATCTCAATTTCACAGCCGTTACAGCCGCCGCAGTCGACGCGGTAAACATAGGCGGAGCGGCGGATGCTGTGAAGCAGGGTAGATTTCAGGCTCGCAATGCTTTCATCCAGCGTGACGGGCACCGGCAGGCCATTTTCATCACGCGGAGCAATCAGGTTATGGCTCATCAGCGAACCTCCGTGGTCATATGGCGGCCAATATCGATGCGGTCGCTGGAAGAAAGACCGTGCATTTTTTTGCACGTCGGACAGGTTTCGTATTGCTGGCGACGGTCGGCAATCTGCCGGTCACTCAGCGCGGCGCTTTCCTGTAACAGACTGAGGGCGAAGTCGATTTCCTTTTGCACGGCATAAGGTTTGCCACATTCGCGGCAGTGGCAGACGGGGAAATCTGCCGTTTCATACAGGTCTTCTTTGCGCCACACCGCCAGTTCGAATTCCTGCGACAGTGTAATGGCCGCCGTCGGGCACACTTCCTCGCAGCGGGCGCAGAAAATGCAGCGCCCTAAAAACAGTTGCCAGCGGATCGTTCCACCGTCTTCTGCCGTGGTCATGGTCAGCGCGTTGGACGGGCAGGCATTGGCGCAGGCACCGCAGGCAATGCATTGCTGTGCGGTGTACTGCGGTTTGCCGCGAAAATTTGGTGCCAGATCCAGCGGCTTAAACGGATACGCCACGGTTGCGGTGCCGGTTTTCAGCACTTTTTTAATCAGTTTCAGCATGATTGAAGCGGCTCCTTAAAGCGGCGAGTTTTTGCGTTCGATGCCGTAACGTTCGATCTCTTTGTAAGGCACCACGATGGACGTTTTCTTACGCACATCGACGACCGTCATGCGGTCGGTGCAGGAGTAACAAGGATCGAGACTGCCGATGATCAGCGGCGCATCGGAGACCGTATTGCCGCGCAGCATGTAGCGCAGGGTCGGCCAGTTGGCGTAGGTCGCCGCGCGGCAACGCCAGCGGAACAGCTTCTGGTTGTCGCCGGTCATGCTCCAGTGAATGTCGTCACCGCGTGGCGCTTCGGCAAAGCCGAGGGCGAAACGGTGCGGAATATAGTTGAAGCCTTCCACCGCCAGCGGACCGCCCGGCAGACTTTGCAGGCCAAACTCAATCATATTCAGGGCGTTAAACACTTCGTGGATGCGCACTTTCAGGCGGGAATAGACGTCGTTACCGGTTTCGCTGCACAGCTCAAACGGCAGTTTGGCGTAACCGGCATACGGGTGATCCTGACGCATATCGCGGCGGTGACCGCTGCCGCGCACCATCGGGCCGACGTTACTGAAATCGCGCGCCACCTGCGGATCGAGAATGCCGACGCCGACGCTGCGCTGTTCGGTATTTGGCGTGCTGAGCAGAATATCCACCAGTTCATTGAGATCACGGCGCATGCTGCCCGCCAGCGCAATGGTGGCGATCATGTCGTCTTTCAGAATGTCGCGACGGATGCCGCCGATCAGGTTCATGCCGTAGGTTTTACGCGCACCGGTCAGGATTTCCGCCATCTTCATGGACTGCTCGCGGATGCGGAAAAACTGCATAAAGCCGGAATCAAAGCCGACAAAGTGGCAGGCCAGCCCGAGATTCAGCAGGTGGCTGTGCAGGCGTTCCACTTCCAGCAAAATGGAGCGGATCATCTGGGCACGTTCAGGCACCACAATGCCCATCGCGTTTTCGACCGACGAGGTGTAGGCCACGCTGTGCGTAAAGCCGCAGATGCCGCAAACGCGGTCCGACAGGAACGTCACTTCGTTATAGCCCATGCGGGTTTCTGCCAGTTTTTCCATGCCACGGTGCACGTAAAACAGGCGGTAATCGGCATCGATAATGTCTTCGCCGTCAACGAAAAGACGAAAGTGTCCGGGTTCGTCAGATGTGACGTGCAGCGGGCCAATCGGCACAATTTTGCTGCCTTCTTTGGCCTCGGAAATAAACGGATAGGTTTCCTGGTCAGTGGTCGGGGCCGGGCGCTGACGATAATCCATCGCGTCTTTGCGCAGCGGATACAAATCGTCCGGCCAGTCATCCGGCAATACCAGACGGCGTTCGTCCGGCAAGCCGACCGGGTGCAAACCGTACATATCACGCACTTCGCGTTCGCCCCAGACCGCCGCCGGAACGCGCGGTGTCACGGACGGAAATTCCAGTGAAACGGGATCCACTTCGGCACGCACCGTGATCCAGCATTTCACGCCTTTTTCCATCGACAGCACGTAATACAGCGCGTAATTGCCGCACAGCGTCCGTTCGTCGTTTCCGAACAACACGGAGAGCCAGCCGCCCTGCTGGTAGTACAGCCATTCCACCACTTCCGGCAGCCAGTTCAGCCTGATGGTGACCGTCGCCTGGGTGTCGGTCTGCCATTCGCTGCCTAAAATTGCCGACGGAAACTGCGCCGCCAGCGCGGCCAGATACTGTTTGCCGACCGGGTTTTGATTTAATGCGGTATTCAACTCACTCATTACAAAGCCTCTTCCCGCCGCAGCGGGACAAGAAAAATGTCAGGTCAGCCTGCGACCAGCCAGGAAACCAGCGCCAGAAACGCCAGCCCGAACCCCGCCCATGTCGTGCGGGAGGTTTTAAGAAAGCGCAAACGGGCGACGCTGTTTTCGATCAGCGCGACCACAAATACCGCGATCAGCAGTTTCAGCAGACACAGCACCACGGCGGTCAGCAGCGTCAGCGGCGTGATGTGCTCTGCCAGTCCGAACGGGAAAAACAGGCCGAGGAACAGTTGCAACACCACCAGTTGTTTCAGGCTGATGCCGATTTTCAGCACGCCCAGCGCCGCGCCGGAATATTCGGTCAGCGGGCCTTCCTGCAATTCCTGCTCCGCTTCCGCCATATCAAACGGCAGCTTGCCCATTTCTATATAGGTAGCGAACGCACAGGCCAGACCGGCCAGAATCAGGGTTAAAGAAGACGCGGACGGCCAGTGCAGCACACGGGCGGCAATCGCGCCGAGCGAAGTGGAACCGGCCACCAGCGCGGCAATCCACAGCCCGAGCAACAGGATCGGCTCGACTAACACACCGAGCACCGCTTCACGGCTGGCACCGATGCCGGTAAAGGTGCTGCCGGTATCCAGCCCGGCGATGGCAAACACAAAGCGCACCACCGCGAACAGATAAATCACGGTGATCAGATCGCCTGCGGCACCCAGCGGCGACGCCAGCGTGACCACCGGCAGGGCGGTGGCGATCACCAGCAAGCCGCCGGTCAGCAGATAAGGCATGCTGCGAAAGGCCGCACCGGCGGCGGCAGGGGCGACACTCTGGCGGGTCAGCAGTTTGGCGATATCACGGTATTCCTGTAATACGCCCGGCCCCTGACGGTTGTGCATCCGCGCACGCATCACGCGGCTGAAACCGGCAAACAGCGGGGCGATCGCCAGCAACAGCACCGCCTGAATCAGCGCCAGCGGCCACAGTGAACCGGCAAGCAGGTAGGGAAAATTCATAGTCAGTTCCTCAGGCAAAAGCCACGACCAGCAACACGGCCAGTTCGATGAACGCCAGACGACGGCAGAAGGCACCCGTCCAGCCCCGATGCAGCGCGCCGACCATGGAAGACGGCGTGACGCGCTGACGCAGGCGGTAAAGCGGGGCAAACATCACGCGCAGCGGTTGCGCGAAGCCGGTTGCGGTCACCACCATGTCAGCGGAATGCGCGTAACCGCAGGCCCACGCATCACCGCGCGAACGGTTCGGCAGACGTTTTCCGCGCAACACGGCGGCGATGATCCACGGCAGCAACGGCATACCCAGCAGCAGGATCGCCACCATCGGCGCAGACACGGCGGACGTGGTGGAGAACACCACGCCATGCTGTGCGACCTGCAAGACAGGCGCGTTCAGCACCGAGGCGGCCACGGCGGAAAAGTGCGGAATAATCCACGGTGAGGCGACCCCACAACCCACACACAGCAGGGCGAGCAGCACGCCGCTGAGCGTCATGGCAAGGGGCGCGGGAGTGGCTTCCGCCGCCGCCTGACTGCGCGGTGAGCCAAGGAAGGTGACGCCAAAGACTTTGGCGATACACATCAGCGCCAGCGCCCCGGTCAGTGCCAGACCGACCGCCAGCAACGGCCCGAGCAGGCGGGCGATAAACAGCGGACTGGCGCTCAGCTGGAACAGCGACTGATACAGCAACCATTCGCTGGCGAAACCGTTAAGCGGCGGTAGCGCGGCCATCGACATCAGGGCAATCAGCAGGGTGAATGCCGTCCACGGCATCAGACGGGCGATCCCGCCGAGTTTTTCCATATCTTTAATGCCGGTCTGCATTTCGATTTCACCGGCACCAAGGAACAGCGCGGTTTTAAACAGGCCGTGGTTGAACAGGTGGAATAATCCGGCCAGCAGGGCGAGGGACGCCAGCACCGGCAGATTCAGTGCCACACCGGCCATCGCGCCGCCGACACCCAGCAGAATGATCCCGACGTTTTCCAGCGTGTGATAGGCCAGCAGGCGGCGGATATCGTGTTCCATCAGGGCGTACAAACCGCCAATAAACGCGGTCAGGATCGCCAGCAGCAATACCATCAGGCCCCACCAGAGTGGCGGTGCGCCAAGCAGATCCAGACCGACTTTTACGATGCCAAGAATGCCGATTTTCATCAGCGCGGAAGAGAACAGCGCAGCGGCGTGGGCTGGCGCGCTGGAGTGCGACTGCGGCACCCAGGCATGCAGCGGGATAATCCCGGCGTACAGCCCGAAACCGGCCAGTGCCAGCAGGAAGGAAACCGATTTAATGCCCGGCGTGAAGGCCGTATGACGCAGGACGTCGAAACTCACACTGCCGCTGGTGTGATGCAGCAGGGCGAACGCCAGGATCAGACACAGCGTGCCGAGGCGGCCGGATAAAAACTGATTCAGTCCGGCGCGGCGGCTTTTCACATCGTCAGTCTGGACGATCAGGAAATACGCGCAGAGCGCTGCCATTTCCATCATCAGGATCAGTTCAACCGCAGTGGCGGAAATCGTCGCAGCGGTCAGTGCCGCCAGCAACAGATTGCAGAGCAAACCGGTGCGGGCGCGCTGACGCTGACGGGCATGGGCCAGCCATGCGCAGGCGTAGAGACTGCTGAACAACGCGGTCACTGACATCGCCAGTAACAGCAGCGCATTCAGCGGACTTAACTCTGCGGTGTAAGGCACCACCGGCAATGTCAGCGTGACGGACGTCCCGCTGATCAGCACCTGTACCGCAGCCACGATGACGGCCGCCGAAGCCACCATACCGCCGGTGCCGGAAATCAGGCCGCTGATCCTGGCAGCGGCGGCCAGCAATCCGCCAGCAATGCCACTGAGTAACCAGACCAGCAGGGCCAGCGCCAGTAATGACGCCGGTTCTAACGTGAACAGTGCCGTCATTATTTGGCCTCCGTATCGGGTGTGGTAAAGGATGTCAGCCCGGCCGGAAATACGTTCATCGCATTCAGGCGTTTTTGCTGACTGGCGGATTCAGACAGGCTGGCGGTGATAAGCCGGATAGCCTGGGTCGGGCAGGTTTTGATGCATGCCGGGCCGTCCGGGCTGAAGCTGCATAAATCGCATTTCACCGCCACCGCGCGAAGACCGGGCATGCAATCAAGGAACGGGCTGACCGCACGGGGCGGGCGCGGGGCGGGCAGGGCTTTGGATGTATTGCAGTCGCGGGGAATATCCAGCGGTGTGCTGCCGGAAAACGTGATGGCGCCGAACGGACAGGCGAGTCCGCACAGTTTGCAACTGACGCACAGACTTTCATTCAGTTGAATCGCGTCATTCTCACGGGTAATGGCATTGACCGGACAGACCTGCGCGCACGGGGCATCTTCGCACTGGTGGCACATCACCGGTGCGGAATCCAGACGGTTACGCATCACCTGCAAACGGGGGGCAGACTGTAAGCCGTGCAACTGGTGTTCCTGTGAACAACTGGCCATACAGGTATTGCAGCCGATACACAGTTTGGGGTCGGCTATCACATATTGATTCATGGAGGCAGTGCGACGCATGAAATCTCCTCGCTGTTTCGTCAAAGGTGACGAAATCGGCACTTAAATTGACATTTCGACATTTATGTCGGAATTAATCCCAGTAAAAAAACGGCAATGAGAAAATATTTACGCTCTGCCGGTGCTTAATATATTTCTGAATGTGAATCAGACGCGGCTGAGTAATTTTTCGAGTTGCGCGTGAACGGGCTGGTTGTTTTGCAGCGAATCAAAAATGCATTGGTAAATAGCGGAAATCTTATTGAGATAATGTTCCAGCACGGCGTTTTTATCTTTGATATCCACGCTGCCGTCTACCTTGCCTTCTTCAGTCAGACGGGCGTGGGCAAAAGGCTGGAAATCCTCGTCATCACTGACCTGCGCCATGTTCAGGCTGTAGACAATATCCTGACTGTAGAAGTCTTCACTCAGTTGAATACTGACCGCAAAATGGTTAAACAGCGTAAAGCGGATATCCTGATCTTCACCGCAGCTGAATTCATGATTTATCTTTTTATTTGAATGCGTTATCGCCTGAGTCAGACTGTTCTGGTAAGTCCGCCATTGCGATTTCAGATGGCTGTTTTTGCTGGCGATATAGTCTGCTTTGGTAGTCAGTTCGCTGAGAGTGCTCATGTGCATTATCCGTTGTTGATTGATATGTCGGGTGACGATGAAAAGTCGACGCATATGGCTCTGTTGGCATAAAGCATGCCAATTCCACAGATTATTTTTTAAATGCTTTTAAATGAATGAGTTACTTGTTTCAGAGCCAGAAAACTCCCCGGGCATGAAAATGCCATGACATGTCGATGACACCTTATTTCGACACTAATGACGGACTGTGCAGGTTAATTCCGTCACGCCGTTTTATCGTGGGAATAATACGTGTCGAAGAATTCTGGCACTGTTATTGCAACGGCGAGGGCAAAGGTCTCTTTATTGTTCTCCTGAGGGAGGGGAAATAATGCACGAGATTACGATGTGCCAGAATGCCGTGGAAATAATGCAGCAGTTCGGGCAGCAAAATAATGCGCGAAAAATTACGGCGGTATGGATGGAAATTGGCGCATTTTCCTGCGTCGAACCCGATGCCGTGCAATTTTGTTTTGAACTTGCCTGTCGCGAAACGCTGGCGGAAGGGTGCGAATTACACCTGATCACCCCACAGGCCGAAAGCTGGTGTCACACCTGTCAGCAACACATCACCTTACTCAGCCCCGGCGTTCTGCTGTGTCCGCACTGTGGCGGGCATGATTTGCGCGTGGTGGCCGATGACGGCATGACGATTAAACGTATTGAAATCGAATAACGGGCCTCCGTTTTGCCCGGGGAGAAAACTATGTGCAGTACCTGCGGATGTGCCAGTGGCGAACTTCGTATTGAAGGCGTCAGCAACGAGCACACTCATCATCATTCTCACGATCATTCCCATGATCACAGCCACTCTCACGGCCTGCCGTTTGCGCCGCGCCGTCTGGTGGATATCGAAATGGACGTGCTGGCGAAGAACAACCATATCGCCGCGCATAACCGCGAGCATTTTGCTGCGGCGGGCATTCTGGCGCTGAATCTGGTGTCCAGCCCCGGTTCCGGCAAAACCACCTTGCTGACTCAAACCCTGACCCGGCTGGCACCCTATTTCGACTGCGCGGTGATCGAAGGTGACCAGCAAACCACCCGTGATGCTGACCGGATCCGCGCCACCGGCGTACCGGCGATTCAGGTTAACACCGGTAAAGGCTGCCATCTGGATGCGCAGATGGTTCACGATGCGCTGCATCAGCTGTCACCGAACAACAACAGCCTGCTGTTTATCGAGAATGTCGGCAATCTGGTGTGTCCGGCCAGTTTTGATCTCGGCGAACTGCACAAAGTGGCCGTGCTGTCCGTGACGGAAGGCGAGGACAAACCGCTGAAATATCCGCATATGTTTGCGGCGTCACGCCTGATGATCCTCAATAAAATCGATCTGCTGCCGTACGTCAGTTTTGACCTTGAAGCCTGCATTGCCAATGCGCGGCAGGTGAATCCGCAGATAGAGGTGATTCAGTTGTCAGCCACCACAGGCGAAGGGATGGATCTGTGGCTGGCGTGGCTGGAGCAGCAACGATGTGCATAGGCATTCCGGGACAAATCGTGGCGCTGCACGATCAGCAGCCCGATCACGCCTGGGCGGAAGTGTGCGGTTTGCGCCGCGAAGTGAATGTCGCACTGGTGTGTGATTGCGGACGTGACGGCGCACGCGAGGCGCTGATCGGCGGCTGGGTGTTAATCCACGTCGGTTTTGCCTTAAGCAAACTCGATGAGCAGGAGGCGCAGGAAACGCTGGCCGCGCTGCATGCGATGGAAGAAGTGGAAGCCGATGTCGCCCTGTTTCTCGGTGCGGGAGAGGCAAGATAATGCGTTTTGTTGATGAATTTCGTGACCCGACACTGGCGAAAACGCTGATTGAGCGGCTGCATCAGCGTGCGGCCTTGCTGCCTTACACGGCTGAAAAACCGATGCAGATTATGGAAGTGTGCGGCGGCCATACCCACGCCATCTTCAAATTCGGGCTGGATAAACTGCTGCCCCCGCAGCTGGAATTTATTCACGGGCCGGGCTGCCCGGTGTGCGTGTTGCCGATGGGGCGCATTGATGCCTGCTGCGAAATCGCCGCCCGTCCCGGGGTAATTTTCTGCACCTTTGGCGATGCGTTGCGGGTGCCCGGTCAGCAAGGCTCACTGTTGCAGGCGCGTGAACGTGGTGCCGACGTGCGCGTGGTGTATTCACCGCTGGATGCGCTGAAACTGGCGCGTGAAAATCCGCAACATCAGGTGGTGTTTTTCGCCCTCGGTTTTGAAACCACGTTGCCGGTGACGGCGGTGACGCTGCAACAGGCGCGGCGGGAAGGCATGACCAATTTCAGCGTGTTCTGCCAGCACATCAGCCTGATGCCGACACTGCGAAGCCTGCTGCAACAGGACGACGTGCGCATTGATGCGTTTCTGGCACCCGGCCACGTCAGCATGGTGACCGGCACTGCGCCGTTCCATTTTATCAATGAAGAATTCGGCAAACCGCTGGTGATCAGCGGGTTCGAACCGCTGGATATGTTGCAGAGCGTCCTGATGCTGGTGGAACAAGTTTGCGAGGCATCGTGTAAAACGGAAAACCAGTACCGGCGCGTGGTGCCGGAAGAGGGTAACCTGCTGGCACAGGACGCGATGCGCGAGGTGTTCCGGCTTTGCGGTAACAGCGAATGGCGCGGTCTTGGTGTCATTGCGGATTCGGGGATTTCCCTGACTCCGGCGTATGCCCGGTTTGATGCCGAACGACGTTTTAATCCGCAGGCACAGCCGGTCGCCGATGATCCGCGATCCCGTTGCGGCGAGGTGCTGACCGGCCGTTGCAAGCCGCACGAATGCCCGCTGTTTGGCACAGGCTGTACGCCGCATAACGCTTTCGGCGCGCTGATGGTCTCTTCCGAAGGGGCTTGCGCGGCGTGGTATCAGTACCGGCATCAGGAAACCCCGGCGCAGCAACAGCCGGAACATGCACAACAAAAGGTATGGCAGGATGAGTGATCGCAAAGAAGTCGTCACGATGGCGCATGGCAGCGGCGGCCGTGCCATGCAGCAGATGATCGAACACCTGTTTCTCAGCGCGTTCGATAATCCCTGGCTCAATGAGCGGGAAGACGGCGCGCGGCTGTCACTGGCCAGCCTCAGCGCGCAGGGCGATCGCCTGGCGTTCACCACCGACAGCTATGTCATTGATCCGATATTTTTCCCCGGCGGCAACATCGGCAAACTGGCAGTATGCGGCACGGCGAACGATCTGGCCGTGAGCGGCGCGACACCGGCCTTTCTGTCCTGCGGGTTCATCCTGGAAGAAGGGTTGCCGCTGGATGACTTGCAGAAAATCGTCAGTGCGATGGCGCAGACTGCCCGCGATGCGGGCATTGCTATTGTGACCGGTGACACCAAAGTGGTTCAGCGCGGTGCGGCCGACAAAATCTTTATCAACACGGCGGGGATCGGCGTGATCCCGACGGCGGTCAGATGGGCGGCCGGCACGATAAAGGCAGGGGATAAAGTGATCGTCAGCGGCACGCTGGGCGATCACGGCGCGGCGATCCTCAATCTTCGTGAACAGCTGGGGATGGATCTGGGCGTGGAAAGTGACTGTGCGGTGCTGGCACCGATGATCGCACCGCTTCGTGTCCTGCCCGGGGTTCATGCGCTGCGCGATGCCACACGCGGCGGGGTGAATGCGATTTTGCATGAATTCAGCGCGGCCAGTGGATTCGGAATCTGCATTGATGAAACGGCCCTGCCGGTTAAACCCGCCGTGCGCGGGATCTGCGAGCTGCTGGGGCTGGAACCGCTGAACTTTGCCAACGAAGGCAAGCTGGTGGCGGTGGTCTCTGCGGCGGCAGAACAGAAAGTGCTGAACCTGCTGCGGCAACATCCGCTGGGCGCGGATGCGGTGACCATCGGTGAGGTGACCGAAAATCCGCAGGTGTGTCTGCGCGGTGCGCTGGGCGTCTCCCGCCAGCTTATGTTGCCCCATGCGGAGCCGTTACCCCGCATTTGTTGATCTCATCAGGGGAGCGCGCCGTCACGAAGGCGTAAACTTTCTTAATCGTTTTTTTCAGAACGCTTTAAATCAAGAGCCAGAGCCCACGGTATGCAGAGCGCAACAATGAGCACCACAAAACATAAAGGATTACTGGAACTGACACGCACGCTGTTGCTGCAACAGACCATGACGTCGCTGCTGGAGACCCTGACCCAGGTGGTTCAGGGGGCCGGTATTGCCGACGCGGTGACGCTGGTGTTGTTTGATCAAAACAGTGAACGTGTCAGCTTTTACGGTATCGATCCGCACCATCAGCCGGTCAGTTATGAAGACGAAACCCTGCTGGCGACCGGACCGGTACATGCCCTGCTGAGCAATCCGAAAACGCAGGTCTGGCGCAGTGAAGCCTTGCATCTTCGCTATCCGCAACTGGCGGCCCTTAACCTTTATCCGGTCTTTACGGATTATTGTCTGGTGCCGTTGCTGGCCACTTCCGGCTTACTCGGCGGCTGTGAATTTACCCGTCAGCATGCGACGCCGTTCAGTGAAGAAGACAAAAATGGCCTGTATGAACTTTGTATGCTGGCGGCCATTGCGGTGGAACAAATTCAGCTGCGTGAGAATGCGCTGTTCCAGCAATCCATGCTGCGCCATGAGCGGGACGATTTCCGCATTCTGGTGGAAATCACCAACGCGGTGCTCTCCAAACTGGATCTTGATGAACTGACGGGCGAAATTGCCAAAACCATTCACCATTTCTTTCATATCAACGCCATCAGCATTGTGCTGTGCGATGCGAATAAAGACAGTGAACAGGCCAGTGTTTACGCCACCCATTACGTGCAGACGCATGTGGCGGAGCGCGAACAGTCGCGGATGACGCTGGCCGGTTCCCTTGAACAGCAGGTGATGAAAAACGGCGAAATGCTGCTGACCAACGTGCGGCCCGCCGAAGAACCGGAGAGTGATGAGAGCACGCTTTTCCAGTTGTTATGGCGTGACCAGACGAAAACGCTGTGCATCCTGCCGCTGTGTTTCGGCCATAAAACGCTGGGTGTTTTGAAACTGGCGCAATGTCAGCCGGACAATTTTAATTCCGCCAATCTGCGGGTGTTACAGCAAATCGCGGAACGCATCGCGATCGCCGTGGATAACGCGCTGGCCTATCAGGAAATCAAAAGCCTGAAGGAAAAGCTGCAACACGAAAATCTGTATCTGACCGAGCAGATCAACAGCAACAATCCGGATTTCAGTGATATTGTCGGGCGCAGTTCCAGTATGTCGGCGGTGCTGAAACAGGTCGAGATCGTGGCGAAAAGCGACTGTTCGGTACTGATCCTCGGTGAAACCGGCACCGGAAAAGAGCTGATCGCCCGTGCGATCCATAATCTTGGTGATCGCCGCGATCAGCGCATGGTGAAAATGAACTGTGCCGCCATGCCTGCCGGATTGATGGAAAGTGATTTGTTCGGCCATGAAAAAGGCTCCTTTACCGGCGCAACCGCGCAACGCATGGGGCGCTTCGAACTGGCGGACAAAGGCACGTTATTCCTTGATGAAGTGGGGGAAATCCCCATTGAACTGCAACCCAAATTACTGCGTATTTTGCAGGAGCAGGAGTTCGAACGGGTCGGCGGCAATAAACTGATTTCGGTCGATGTGCGGATGATCGCGGCGACCAACCGCGATTTACGCCAGATGGTGGCCGATAAAGAATTCCGCAGCGATCTCTATTACCGGCTGAACGTGTTCCCGATCGTGATCCCGCCGCTGCGGGAACGTCCGGAAGATATTCCGCAACTGGTGAAATTCCTTACCTACAAAATCGCCAAACGCATGAAACGCACCATCGACAGTATTCCGGCGGAGACCCTGCGTCTGCTGAGCCGTATGCCGTGGCCGGGCAATGTGCGCGAGCTGGAAAATGTCATTGAACGCGCCGTGCTGCTGACGCGCGGTACGGTGCTGGATTTGCAACTGCCGGAGCTGAATTACCCGATGCCGGTGTCTCAGCCGGTAATCATGCCTTGCGTGGCGGACGCGGCGCCCGCACCGCATATGAGTGAGGATGACGAGCGCGAGCGCATTCTTCAGGTGTTAAAAGAAACCAACGGCGTGGTCGCCGGGCCGCGTGGTGCGGCGCAGCGGCTTGGGTTAAAACGTACGACGTTGTTATCGAGAATGAAAAAACTGGGTATTGCGGCGCATTGATGTTACTGGCTGTCTGCGGGCAGTCTTTCCCCTTCTGGCATAAACATTTCACCTTGGCTGAATGACCAGTCTTCCGGTTGGGTGAAACTCACCACCACCATCACGTCGGCGGGGGAAATGCCCAGCGCCGCATGCAGTTTATCCGCCAGATAACGGTACAGTTCCTGTTTCTGATATGAGTTACGCGGTTTGCCCGCCGTAATGTGAAACAGCAGAAAATCGTCTGAACGGCGGTCATTTTCGCCCGCTAAATAGGTCGGGTTGATCACCCGCCGGCGGCGGCTGACCGGTTCGAACAGCTGAAAACAGTCATTTTTCGGCACGGAAAAAGTATGCACCAGCGCCGCCTGTAAAATGGCGGAGATCTGATCCTGCCAGATTTCAGCGCGGTGTTCAGGCAATGATATGCGGGTAAAAGGCATCGTAAACTCCTCCGGTTATTGGTCGTTCAGGCTGGCAAAACGGGTCAGGGCAGACGCCGCTGCGGGCCAGCCGGCATAAAACGCCAGATGAGTGATCATCTCTGAAAGCCCGGCCTGCGTGACCCCGTTTTTAACCGCAAGGCTCAGATGAAAGGGCAGTTGTTCACTGCGGTTGAGGGCAATCAGCGCGGCAACGGTGATCAGGCTGCGGTCTCGGGGCGACAGCCCGGGGCGTTGCCATATATCGCCAAACAGCACCTGTTCGGTCACTTCGGCGAATTTGGGGGTCAGACGCGCCATAGCATCGAGTGTCAGTGTCTGGGAAGTATTGCTGTCCATATCAGGCTCCTTTTTATCAGTGTGGAAAGGAGCATAAGACGTTATGATTATCCGAAATATCGAAAATATCAGCAGTGTTAATCCATAAAAACGGGATGATGAAGCGTGGCAAAACGGCCCTTAACTTTTGATGCAGAAGCCCTGCGCACTTTTGTCACCGGCATTGAACTGGGCAGTTTTGTGCTGGCGGCAGACCGGCTGGGGCGCTCGACCTCTGCGGTCAGCGCACAATTAAAAAAGCTGGAGCAACAGGCGGGGACGGAGCTGGTACAAAAATCCGGACGGCATCTGATCCTCACCGGGCGCGGGGAAGTGATGATGAGCTACGCCCGCCGGTTGCTCAGCCTGAATGACGAACTGAGTGCCGCGCTGCTGGCCAGCTCGCTCAGCGGCAGCCTGAATCTGGGTATGCAGGAGGATTTCGGCGAAACCCTGTTGCCGGCCATCCTCGGGACATTCACCCGCGCGCACCCGCAGGTCCAGGTTTCGGCCAGCATCACCCGTAATCAGCAGCTGCTCGACGGTATCCGCCATAACGAATTCGATCTGGCGGTGTGCTGGCAGGGCGATGACGCGCCGCTCTTTCCGTCAAGTCAGTCGCTCGGCCGGATCCCGTTGCGCTGGATTGGCCCTGAAAATTTCGCCCTGAAGCATTATCAGGAGAGCGGTGAACCACTGCCATTACTGGTGTTCGAAGCGCCATGCCTGATGCGCAGTGCGGCGACGGCGGCGCTGGATAAGGCGGGCATTCCGTGGCGGATCGCCTTTACCAGCCGCAGCCTGAGCGGGATCTGGGCGGCGATGTCGGCGGGATTAGGCATCACCGTGCGCACGGATTTCGGTAAACCCGCCGCAGTACGCCTGTTGAATGAATTGCCCGAACCGGGCGAGGTGGGTATCAGCCTGCACCAGAGCCAGATGCAGCCCGGCGACGCGGCCCGTTATCTGACTCAGGCGATCACGGATTTTTTCGCGACGCGTCAGTAAGCGGCAGCGGGATTATTTTTTAGCGGGCTGCTGGCGGTAGTGTTCCAGACGTTCGCGAAAATAAGCGCGCAGATGCTCCGGCTGCTCCATTTCCACTTCGTCCGCATTCACCGGCAGATGATTGCGCTCACGCACCGCCACCGTTCCGGCGGCCAGACCGGCGCTCACTTTATCCATTTCTTCTTTACTCAGACCTGCGAGAGTTTTGTTCATGATGTCTCCTCCTGACTGTCAGCAGTTTAGCATCCTCAGGGGGCAAAAAGGTTTTGGACTTTCCTGAGAAACGTGCCCGATTTCACCACCGGCTTACAAAATCGTCAAAAACAGGCCATTATTTATCCTTCACTTGTACGGAACGGAGCCTGAAGATGACGCGAATGACAGCTAAAGATTTCCCTCCTGAACTCCTCGAATATTTTGATTTTTATGTACACGGCAAAATGACCAAGCGTGAGTTTCTCGATCTCTCGGCGAAATTTGTCGCGGGTGGACTTTCTCTCGCCGCGCTGACCACGCTGATGACGCCCAATTATGCCTATGCGGAGCAGGTTGAATTTACCGACCCGGACATCGTGGCGGAATACATCCAGTATCCGTCGCCGCAGGGGCACGGCAGCGTAAAAGGCTATCTGGTGCGCCCGGCAAAGGCCACCGGTAAAGTGCCGGGTGTGGTAGTGGTGCATGAAAATCGCGGGCTGAATCCCTATATCGAAGATGTCGCCCGGCGGGTGGCGAAAGCCGGATATGTTGCGCTGGCACCGGACGGTCTTAGTTCGGTCGGCGGTTATCCGGGCAATGACGAAAAAGGCCGTGAGCTGCAAAAACAGGTTGATCCCACCAAACTGATGAACGACTTTTTTGCGGCAGTGGAATTTCTGATGCACCACGAGACGGCGACCGGCAAAGTCGGCATCACCGGTTTCTGTTACGGCGGAGGTGTGGCGAATGCGGCGGCCGTGGCGTATCCGGAGCTGGCGGCGGCGGTGCCGTTCTACGGCCGTCAGCCGAAAGCGGAAGATGTGCCGAAAATTAAAGCACCGTTATTGCTGCATTACGCGGAGCTGGATAAGCCGATCACCGAGGGCTGGCCTGCGTATGAGGCGGCTCTGAAGGCCAATAATAAAGTCTATGAGGCGCATATTTATCCCGGTGTGAACCACGGTTTCCACAATGATTCGACGCCGCGTTATGACAAAGCGGCCGCCGAACTGGCGTGGGAAAGAACCCTTGCCTGGTTTAAAAAATATCTCGAACCGCAAACAGAAAGTGCCTGATTTTCAGGCAGATAAAAAAAGGGCGGGATCCTGCGATCCCGCCCTTTTTGCGTGTCAGGCGTAGGTTATGATTTCAGTACGCCATCGAAATCTGAAGCATCGTGGCGCTCTTCCAGCTGTTCGTCGCCCCAGGTGCGGTTAACGATGCGCCCGCGTCTGACCGCCGGACGGCTCGCCACTTCCGCTGCCCAGCGCTGGAAGTGCTTATAAGAATCGATATCGAGGAATTTAGCGGACTCATACAGGCCGCCCTGCGCCAGACTGCCGTACCAGGTGAAGATGGCAATATCGGCAATGGTGTATTCTTCTCCGGCGATAAATTTATGGTCTGCCAGTTGTCTGTCGAGCACGTCGAGCTGACGTTTGGCTTCCATCGTGAAACGGTTGATGGCGTATTCGATTTTCACCGGCGCGTAGTGATAGAAATGGCCGAAACCGCCGCCCAGATAGGGTGCGGAGCCTTGCAGCCAGAACAACCAGTTGAGGGTTTCTGTGCGTCCGGCGAGATCTTTCGGCAGGAATTTGCCAAATTTTTCCGCCAGATACAGCAGGATATTGCCGGATTCAAACACGCGGATCGGCGGCGTGGTGGAATTGTCCAGCAGCGCCGGGATTTTCGAGTTCGGGTTAACATCGACAAAACCGCTGGAGAACTGATCGCCTTCGTTGATGCGGATGATAAACGCATCGTATTCCGCACCGCTGACGCCCAGCGCCAGCAACTCTTCCAGCAGGATCGTCACTTTCTGACCGTTTGGCGTGCCAAGCGAATAAAGCTGAAGCGGGTGTTTACCCACCGGCAGCGTTTTCTCGTGTGTCGGGCCGGCTACCGGGCGGTTAATGTTTGAGAATTTGCTGACTTCATCTTTATTCCAGGTCCAGACTTCAGGTGGCTGATACTGTTCTGACATGGCAATCTCCGCTTCTTTTTTGAGGTTAAGACTCAAAAGTCTAGCAGGAGATGAAACAGCGCGACGCTGAGAATGTGCCCCCGGGTGCGTGGCTTAACCGGCGGCGGAATACAGCCCTTTACGTTTCCATTTCACATCGGCCACCGACTGGCCGGTGTGGTTTTTGCCCTGTAACAGCAGGTTGAATTTCGCTCCCGTTGCCCGCATCAGGCGGCTTTGCAGGATATACACCGCCTCGATACCCAGTTCGCGGCAGGGCAGATGCACGGCGGTAAAACTTTCCGCTGCCGGTGTTTTCATATCGTGCGCGAAATCGATACTCATCACGGAAATATCTTCCGGGACTTTAAAGCCGTGTTTAGTCAGGGCGTCTACGGTGGCCTGTGCGATCTGATCGCCTCCGCATACGATGGCTGACGGCATGTTTGCCCGCTGATGTTCCCGGAGATACTTCTCAATCGTTTCCCGCGCCTGTTCCCCTCCGTTGCCATGATTGACCAGCAAATGCAGGGCTTCGTCGAATGCCACATGGTGCTCGAGACAGGCACGTTTAAAGCCGTCGAGACGCTGCATCATGGTTTCACGCCGCAGGTCAGTGAACAATAAAACCGGACGATGGCCTCTGACAAACAGATAGTTGGCGGCGCTGTAACCAATGGAATAGTGATCGGCGGAAACACAGTCGAGGCGCATTTCGCTGTCTTTGGCATTGATCATCACCACCGGCTTGTTGGATTCCGCCGCCAGCCGGTACAGCATGACGTCATCAATGCCGATGATGATAATCCCGTCGACATCCCCCTGACTGAGCGCCTGCATAAACACGGCGATGTCCGGATCATTCACGGTCAGCGCACACCTGCGCACATGAATATCAAAGCGTGCCACTTCCGCGGTGATTTCCTGAATGACTTCATAATAATAACGATCTTCATGCGGGGAGAAAGCGGCCGGTGGCGCACAGATCAGCAGACAATTCATTAACAACCGGCTGGCCGGAATGTCGCGCAAAATACCCATTGAACGCGCATGGGTAAATACTTTCTCTTTTGCCTGCGGACTGACATTGGCTTTCCCTGCCAGCACCCGGGAAACTGTACTCGGAGAAAGCCCGGTTAACTCGGCAATTTGCCTGATTTTTAATTTTCCCGTCATTTTGTGATCAACGCCTCATATGCAGATGGACTTATTACCACGCTTAACTGCTTGTAATTGATGGGCTATTCAGAATGATAGCAAATCCCGCAAACGGCACTGCAATTCCTGTCACAAATAGCGGTTGTTGGAAAAAAAATCCGTTACTACTCTCCAGAATATAAATCTCAGAAACAAAAAATAAGGGTTTTATCCGCGCTGAATCTTTAAATAATTCAATACGGTGACGTCCTTTGTGCGGCGTAAATCAGCCCGCTGTCCGGTTCAATATTAGGAGTAAGATAATGCTGAAAATAGCAATTATTGGTACGGGTAATATTTCCCATAACCATATTCAGGGATATTTAGAGTTTGCTGACCGTTGCCAGATTGTTGCGCTGGTAGATATTTATCCGGAGAAAGCCGAAGAGAAAAAACGCCATTACGGCCTGACGAATGCGAAGGTCTACGCCCGCCATGAGGATATCCTCAATCAGGCGGACATCGACGTTTTTGACGTCTGTACGCCGCCGTATGTCCATGCGGAAATTTCCATTAATGCGCTCAACGCGGGCAAACATGTGTTGTGCGAAAAGCCGATGGCGGCGTCTTTGCAGGAATGTGACGCGATGATCCGCGCGGCAAACGAGAGCGGCAAAACGCTGTCTATCATTGCGCAGAACCGTTTTACCGATGCGTTCTGGCGGCTGAAAAAAGTGATCGATTCCGGCGAGGCGGGCAAGGTGTGCCACGCGCAGGTGGATTCTTTCTGGTGGCGCGGGCATTCCTATTACGATTTATGGTGGCGCGGCACCTGGGAAAAAGAAGCCGGTGGCTGCACCCTCAACCATGCCGTTCACCATATCGACGCTATTCAGTGGATGCTCGGCTTCCCTTCCGAAGTGGTTTCCATGATCACCAATGCCGCACACGATAATGCGGAAGTGGAAGATCTGTCGGCGGCCATTTTCAAATATGACACCGGCGCGCTGACCCAGCTGACCGCCTCCGTGGTGCATCACGGCGAAGATCAGAAGATTGTGATTCAGGGTGAGAAAGCCCGAATTTCAGCCCCGTGGGACAAATACGCCAGCATTTCCGCGCCTAACGGTTTCCCGATCGATGCGCGCGATACGGATCACGAGAATCAGCTGGAAGACATTTACCAGTCGATCCACAAACTGACCTATACCCTGCATACCGGTCAGATCGACAATTTCCTGACGGCGCTGGAAACCGGCACCGCACCGCTGATAGACGGCATTCAGGGCAAGCGTTCACTGGAGCTGATCGCCGCGATTTATAAATCCGCCATTACCCGCAGCATCGTTTCTCTGCCGCTGACCCCTGCCGATCCGTTCTATCAGACCGGCGGACTGGTTTCGCTGGCACCGCATTTTTATGAAAAATCCGCCTCTGTAGAAAACTTCGCCAATGAAGACGCGATCCCGCTGGGTAAAAACATGGATAAAGGAGCCTGAACATGAGCAATAAAGACGGAATGAACTATGCGCCGGTGGGCAAACCGCAGCCGGTTGTGAAACCGGGAGAGTTCGTGATTGCCGCAGCGGCACTGGATCACGGGCATATCTACGGCATGTGTAACGGATTGATTGAGGCGGGGGCCAGCCTCAAGTGGGTTTACGACCCTGATCCGGCCAAAGTGGAGAAATTTGTCGCGCAGTATCCGCAGGTGAAGGTCGCGGATTCGTTGCAGACGCTGCTTGATGACAAGGAAGTGCAACTGGTCGCCGGTGCGGGCATTCCCGCTGAACGCTGCGCGCTGGGGCTGAAAGTCATGGCGGCCGGCAAAGATTATTTCACCGACAAAGCGCCGCTGACCACGCTGGAACAACTGGCACAGGCGAAGGCGAAAGTAGCGGAAACCGGACGCAAATATGCCGTGTATTACAGCGAACGCCTGCATGTCGAAAGCGCGGTATTTGCCGGACAACTGGTGCAGCAGGGGGCCATCGGCCGGGTGATCCAAACCCTCGGTACCGGTCCGCACCGCGAGGGAGAAGGGCGTCCTGACTGGTTCTACGAGAGAGAACGTTTTGGCGGCATTCTGTGTGATATCGGCAGCCACCAGATTGAGCAGTTCCTGTTTTACACCGGCAACCACAACGCCCGCGTGGTAGCCGCTCAGGCACTGAATTTCAATCATCCGCAATATCCGCACTTTGAAGATTTTGGCGACACCATGCTGGAAGGCGAAAACGGCGCACGCGGTTATTTCCGCTGCGACTGGTTCACGCCGGAAGGGCTGAGCACCTGGGGCGATGGCCGTCTGACGCTGCTCGGCACTGAGGGGTATATCGAGATCCGCAAATATGTCGATCTCACGCTCGGCGAGCAGGACGTGGTGTATCTGGTCAATCAGCAGGGCGAATTCCGCTATCCGGTTTCCGGCAATGTCGGCTTCCCGTTCTTTGGTCAGATGATCCTGGATTGCCTGAACCGTACCGAACACGCCATGACGCAGGAGCATGCGTTTAAAGCTGCCGAGCTGTGCGTCCGTGCGCAAATGCTGGCAAACGAAACGCACTGAGAAGGGGCGGATCATGAAAACTCTCCAGACGGCGGTGATTGGCTGCGGCGCTATCCATACCTGCCATGTGGCGGCGATCCGGCATGAGCCGGACTGCCAGTTACGGGCGATTGCCGAGTGCGATATTGGCAAAGGCCGGGCGCTGGCGCAGGAATATGGCTGTGATTTTTATACGGATTATCACGAAATGTTGTGCGATCCGCAGATTGACGTGGTGCATATCTGCCTGCCGCATCATCTGCATAAGGAGGCTATTCTTGCCGCGCTGGCGGCGGGAAAGCATGTTTTCACTGAGAAACCAGTGGCGCTGAATATCGGTGAAGTCAGCGCCATTAAACTCGCACAGACCCAGGCGGCGGGGCTGGTTGGCGTCTGTTATCAGAACCGCCTGAACCCTTCGAGCCGGAAAATTAAAACGCTGCTGGAAAGCGGCCAACTGGGCAACATGCTGAGTATCAAAGCGGTGCTGACCTGGTCGCGCAGCGGTGCTTATTACACCGAAAGCCTGTGGCGCGGGCGTTTTGCCACCGAGGGCGGCAGCCTGCTGATCAATCAGGCCATCCACACGCTGGATTTAATGCAGTGGTTTGCCGGTGGCGTTCAGGCGCTGAAAGGCGTGGTGGAAAGAACCTTTCTCAGCGATGTGACTGAAAACGAAGACACCGCGATGGCCAGTCTGAAAATGGGCAACGGCGCACGCGGCATGTTTTATGCCACCAACTGCCACAGCACCGATTCGCCGTTGCTGCTGGAAATTCATTGTGAAAAAGGACTGCTGCAGTTGCACCACAATGCGCTGTGGCTGATTGAAGGAGAAAATAAAACACTGCTGGTCAGTGATGACAGCCCGTCAGGGGGAGCAAAAAGCTACTGGGGCGACAGTCACCGTCAGGCAGTCTCGAATTTTTATTATTCCGTTCGTCATCCTGAAGAAAAAAATTATACCTCTGTATCACAAGCCGAAGTGTCTCTGAATATTATCGGGGCAATTTACCGCTCCTCACAATCAGGGAAATGGATCACGCTGGCTGATTGAATAATTTAAAATAACCTTACCTCACAGGATAATAATAATGAAACCTACTGAACGCAGAGTAGGTTACGGCACAGCAATAGGCTATGGCGTAACCGACTTATTTGGTGGCGGTGCATTCGCCGTTATCGGTACCTGGCTTTTATTCTTCTATACCACGTATTGCGGATTGTCCGTTCTGGAAGCGGGATCTATTTTTGCCATCGCCCGTGTGATCGACGCCATATTAAGTCCGATCATGGGCTATATCACCGACCACTTCGGCAATACCTGGCTCGGTAAACGGTTTGGCCGCCGTCGCTTTTTCCTGCTGATCAGTTCGCCGCTGATGTTCCTGTATGCGCTGGTCTGGGTTAAGGACATGGGCTACTGGTATTATCTCGGCACTTATCTGTCGATTGAGTTACTTTCAGCGATGGTGCTGGTGCCGTGGGAAACGCTGGCCGCAGAGATGACCAACCGTTTTGGCGAACGTACCCGTCTGGCGGGTGTGCGGATGATTTGCTCGCAGCTCGGCGGTTTTCTGGCGGTGTCGGTGCCGGGCGTGATCATGATGTATACCGGTAAAGATAATCCGATGACTTATACCTATACCGGTATGTTTTTCGCCACGGTATTTTGCCTGGCGGTCTTCACCACCTGGATGTGTACCTGGGAAGCCAAAGATGTACGGGATCCCAATGAACCGGAACCGGAAATGGAAACCGGCGGCAGCCTGTGGCACCACCTGAAAAGTCTGGTGCTGGATTTTATCTCGTCCTTTAATATCCGCATGTTCCGCCAGCATATTATTATTTATATCGCTTCTTTCACCGCGATGGACGTATTTGGTGCCGTCTTTACCTATTATGTGGTTTATGGCCTGCATCAGGATGTCGGGGCTGTTTCGGGATATTTAAGCGTTGCCGCGTTTGTTTCAGTACCTTCCACCATTGTCTATATGATGGTCATGGAACGGTTGAATCTTTCGCCCTCTGCGGCGCTGCGTATCGCCTACGGCTGTATATTCTTCGTTCTGGCTGCGCTGTTTTATATTTACATCACCAAAATCACGGTGCCGTTAATTCTCTTCACTTCCATCTTCGTTATTTTGGGGTTCGGACGTTCAGGGCTTTATTATATTCCCTGGAATATTTACAGCTTTATTCCGGATGTCGACGAGATCGTGACCAAAAAACGTCGCGAGGGGATCTTTGCCGGTGTGATGGTGTTTACCCGTAAAAGTACTGTCGCTATTGCCATTATGATCATCGGGCTGGTGCTGGAAGAAAGTGGATTTGTGAAAGGGCAGGGCGCGCAACCGCTCAGCGCACTGCATGCGATTATCGGGCTGATGATCTTCGCCACCGGCGCCTTGCTGGCGATCAGTTTCTACATGACCTTCAAATTCAAGCTGACGCGGGAAACGCATAAAATTCTGATCAAAGAAACCGCACGCCTCAAACTGGGCGGCGCGCAGGAAGATTGTGACGAGGTATCACGCAAGGTCATTAAAGACCTGACCGGTTACGAGTACGACGAAGTGTGGGGCGGAAGAGCGACACGCAAAACCGCGAGGGAAAAATTAGCGATTGAGTAAGCGGTAAAAAAACGGGCAGAGAGACTGCCCGTTTTCTTTTACGTCAGCCTTCCTGCGCTGGCAACGTCTGATTCCCTTCTCCCAGCGCACGCTGCATAAAGACGGTATCCAGCCAGCGGCCATGCTTAAATCCGACGCAATGCAGGGTGCCTTTTATCTGAAAACCGGCCGCGAGATGTAAGTTAATCGAGGCTTTATTTTCACTGTCACCGACATTGCCGATCATCTGCCGGAAGCCATGGGTTTCAGCCCAGTCGATTGCCCGGCGCAGCAACGCCTTACCCGCGCCGCGTTTCTGAAAAGCGGGGTCAATGTAGATCGAATCTTCCAGCGTGTGACGATAGGCGTAACGTTCGCGATAACGCCCGAGGTAGCAATAACCTTTCACTTCTCCCTCATGCAACACCACCAGCCACAGCAGCCCCGCTTCATTAATCTTCTTCAGGCGGCTTGCCATCTCGCGTACGTCAGGGGGCTGAGTCTCGAACGACGCAGTGCCGTGCAGCACGTGCCAGGCATAAATTTTCTGCATCGCGGGGATATGCTGTTCTTCGGCTTCAATAATTTCCATTCCTGCAGGCTCTCATTGGTTATTTCTGATAATCCTACTCTTTCCGAAAAGAGGCGGGGAGGGCAAACTGTTTATGAATGATATAAGGAAAAGATCTGGATGTAGTACGGAATTTGAACAGCGAAGGTTGTCTTTTTCGCAAACAATTTTGAGACAAACGTAGCAGATTTATTGAGTTAAGCATTTTCTCAAAATTGATTATGTTATACTTTTACTCTTTCTGTGGTTGTTATTTTTAAGGATGAAAATAATGAAAAACAAAGCGTTGTTGGTATCAATGAAAACATCCGGGTTTCGCAATAGTGAAATCGAGTGGGTAAGCAACCGGGCGAAGAAGTTAAGCATAACACCCTCAGCACTTCTGTCGGAGTTATCAGCCGTTTTTCTTAAATTGATACTGTCTCATAGTCTGGTTGTGATTATTTTTGTGCTCACAATCGTGTTGAATTATCAGGATGTGGAAGAGCCAGAATTGATCTCTCTGATATTCACCTGCGCTGTCGCTTTTTTAATCATTACAATGTTTGGTCCTTTAATTATATCTTTTAAATCGTTTAGGATGTTAAGAAAAGAAAAGCTTTGAAATTATAAAATTCGTGGCCTGTAATCGTTATTAGTAGGGATTATCCATTTTATATTGCCACATCCTATGAGGTTGATATTAAAATACAGTTTATCCCCATCTTTTTGCAAATGAATGAAACATTTTTGAGTCACAAATTTCATAAATAAAGCAAAGGAAGTGCGCGCCACATGAGTTATGAGGAAATCGATGGTATTGTCTATATAACTTTATCTTATAAACGATGCTTTATTGGTTTTTTAAACCGCGCCAAACCTCCTGCTATAGTCAGTTCATTACTCTTTAGCGGTTATTTTTTAAGGAAAAAAAGTGAAACTGACCTTCCCTCATTTACGTACTGGTGCCGTGGTTTTGCTGGCGGGATTGCTGCTGGCGGGATGTGATCAAAAAAGCGGTGATGCCAGGCATATCAAAGTCGGGGTGATTAACGGCGCTGAGCAGGATGTGGCAGAAGTCGCGAAACAGGTCGCCAAAGACAAATACGGGCTGGACGTTGAGCTGGTTGGTTTCAGCGGCGCGTTATTGCCCAATGATGCCACCGAACATGGCGAACTCGATGCTAACGTTTTCCAGCACCGTCCGTTCCTTGAGCAGGATAACAAAGCTCATGGCTACCATCTGGTGACCGTCGGCAATACCTTTGTCTTCCCGATGGCGGGCTACTCAAAAAAAATCAAAACCGTGGATCAACTGAAAGACGGCGCAACCGTGGCGATCCCAAATGATCCGACTAACCTAGGCCGTGCGCTTCTGCTGCTGCAAAAAGAGAACCTGATCACGCTGAAAGAAGGCAAGGGCCTGCTGCCAACGGCACTGGATATCACCGAAAACCCGCATCATCTGAATATTATGGAACTGGAAGGCGCGCAACTCCCCCGCGTACTGGACGACCCGAAAGTCGATGTGGCGATCATCAGCACCACCTACATCCAGCAAACCGGTTTATCGCCGGTGCATGACAGCGTATTCATCGAAGATAAAAACTCGCCGTACGTGAACATTATGGTTTCACGTCCCGATAATAAAGACGCGGAAAATGTGCAGGAGTTTCTGAAATCCTATCAGTCGCCGGAAGTGGCAAAAGCGGCGGAGAAGATCTTTAACGGCGGGGCGGTTCCGGGCTGGTGATTGGGTTTGTGGGGGATATTATGAGCACTAAAATGGTGTCCCCTACAGGAATCGAACCTGTAACTAGCCCTTAGGAGGGGCTTGTTATATCCGTTTAACTAAGGAGACACGGGCGCCTGTGGAAAGCGCCCGCGTAGTATACCCATTTTTCTCAGAATAATAAGGCGTCAGACTGCCGTTTGGTTGTTTCCTCGCCAGTCAGGGTTTTGCGGCCTCTTTTTTCGCGGCTTCCTGTTCCTCTTTTTTCGCCTTCGCTTTCTTCTGATTACTCATATCGTTACGGATCTGCGCGTGGCTGATCAGCGCGAAGATAAAGGTGCCGCCGAAGATGTTTCCGGCAAGCGTCGGCAGGGCGAAAGGCCAGATAAATTCATACCAGGGGATGGCGCCGGAGAACACCAGATACAGGATTTCTACCGAGCCAACCACGATGTGCGTCAGGTCGCCAATCGCCACCATATAGGTCATCAGCATGATCACCCACAGCTTGGCGGTACCGGCGGAGGGGATCATCCAGACCATCGTCGCGATCAGCCAGCCGGAGACCATGCCGCCGACAAACATGCCTTCGGCGTCTTTCTCCATGATTTCCAGACTGATGGTGCGGAATGCCTCGTCGGTCGCCGTATCGAAAAAGGGCACCAGATGAAAGACCAGCGCCGCCAGCCCGCCGCCAATCACGTTACCCGCCAGCACGATGGCCCATAAACGCAGCAGCAGCAGGATATTCCTGCCGGTCGGTTTTTGCATGATCGGCAAAACAGCGGTGACAGTGTTTTCGGTAAATAACTGCTGGCGCGCCATGATCACAATAATGAACCCGACGGTATAACCGAGGTTTTCGATAAAAAAACGTTCCGGCGTATCGGGCAGACGGGCGTGAAGAATGCCTTTCGCCATCAGCGAGGCGCTGATCGACAGCCCGGCGGCAATGGCTGACCACAGCAGCGCCTGTCCGTCGCGCTCGAGTTCTTTCTCTCCTTCCATGCGGATGACTTCATGTACGGCGGCCGCTTTCGACGGCAAATTCTCCTCACCGGTCTCGATCTCTTTGCCTTGCGCGTGTTCGTCGCTGTCGACATCGTTATCATCGCGATGCTTTTTTTCTTCAGTCATTGTTGTTCCCCAAAAGTACGGCAAGTCAGTTTTATTGGTGTTCCTGAATAAGCATAGGCGAGGCGGGGAGATTATGAGCAGGTATACAAAAAAGTTACAAACCGTTAACCCATGAACCTTATGGGACATTTTACGGAATGTTTGCTGGATTTCAGGGATTTCAACCCTGTAAACTGTCGTCCCCTAAGCTGCGTCACGTCCGGTGCCTGTGATATGATGCGCACTTGTGAAAAATAAGAGACATCACCATGTTTGAAGCCCTTAACCTGAGCTGTGTTCGCGATGAGCGAACCTTGTTTAGCGGCTTAAGTTTCACTATCGAACCGGGTGAAATGGTGCAGATTGAAGGCCGTAACGGCGCCGGTAAAACCAGTTTACTGCGTATTCTTGCCGGGTTGTCCTCTCCGGACGCCGGTGAAGTCCGCTGGCAGGGCGTGAGTACCCGCCGTCAGCGCGATATTTTCCATCAGCAACTTCTGTACCTCGGCCATCAGCCCGGCGTAAAGTCAGTGCTCACTGCGTTTGAAAACCTTGCCTTCTGTCAGTCAGTGACCGGAAAAACCGATGCCGACGCTATTTATCAGGCGCTGGAGAATGTCGGTTTGCTGGGCTACGAAGATGTGACGGTGGCGCAGATGTCAGCCGGACAGCAACGCCGTGTCGCGCTGGCGCGTTTATGGCTGAGTGAAGCGCCGCTGTGGATCCTCGATGAACCGCTGACCGCGATTGATAAACAGGGCGTTGCCACACTGATTGCCCTGTTTGAGCAACATGCGCAGCAGGGCGGAATGGTGCTGCTGACCACGCATCAGGATTTGCAGGGTGTGAACCGCGACGTGCGAAAACTTCGTCTGACCAGTGCTGAGCCGGTGTGACGCGAAAGGGAAAGAATAGGAATGTTTACGAAAGTCCTGCGCCGCGAGCTGAAAATCGCCTTTCGCAAAAGCGCTGAAATTATTAACCCGCTGTGGTTCTTCCTGATTGTGATTACGCTGTTCCCGCTCGGGATCGGCCCCGAGCCTAAATTACTGGCACGCATTGCACCCGGCATTGTCTGGGTCGCCGCGCTGCTGTCCTCGTTGCTGGCGCTGGAAAGGTTGTTCCGTGACGACTACCTGGACGGCTCGCTTGAACAACTGTTGTTACTGCCTTCGCCGCTGGCACTCACGGTTCTGGGGAAAGTATGTGCTCACTGGGTGGTGACCGGTTTGCCGTTACTGATCCTCTCTCCGCTGATTGCTTTGCTGCTTTCACTGGATTTTGACACCTGGAAAGCCGTCGCACTGACGATTTTACTGGGGACGCCGACGCTGAGTTTTATCGGCGCGATTGGTGTGGCGCTGACCGTCGGGTTGCGCAAGGGCGGCGTTCTGCTCAGTCTTCTGGTGCTGCCGCTGTACATTCCGGTGCTTATTTTTGCCACCGGCGCGATTGATGCCGCCTCGATGTCGATGCCCATTGGCGGTTATCTGGCCATTCTTGGTGCGATGCTGGCGGGCAGTGCGACGCTAGCGCCATTCGCGACGGCCGCTGCTCTGCGAGTCAGTGTTCACTAACCCGTCATGCTTCGAGCCGCAGATGCGTTGGCTGCGCTTCGCCACCCGAATCACTTACTTGTGTAAGCTCATCGGGATGGCGTCGTTTGCCGCCTTTCTGCAACTCGAATTAGTCAGGGTTAACCTGGACGCTGGCCAGTAGCACAGAATTATTTTACGTGTCGTTACAATAGAGAAGAAAAAACGCAACCTTTGACTAACATCACACTTCTCTATAGTGAACAATAGAGACGCCAACAATAAGTGCGGGTGATTGAAGGCTGACCGCGCAAGAACCCACCGAGGTTCCACGGCATATCACACAGTGACATTTTATAGTGAGCAACGATAACAATGTG
This sequence comes from Rahnella victoriana, assembly GCF_004330295.1. GTDB lineage: Bacteria > Pseudomonadota > Gammaproteobacteria > Enterobacterales > Enterobacteriaceae > Rahnella > Rahnella victoriana. The sequence goes on along the minus strand of NZ_SJOJ01000022.1, from coordinate 38,398 downwards.
GAAATGGTTACATCAACTCGCAAGGCCTGAACGGCTTTACCACGTCTGTGGCCGGTTCATTCCCTGGCTCGGCATTTTGGGTTTTGCCTGCCTGCTGATCGGCTGGGTATGGGGTTTTGGCTATGCGCCACCGGATTACCAGCAAGGTAACAGTTACCGGATAATGTATATCCATGTCCCGGCGGCGATCTGGTCGATGGGCATTTACAGCGCGATGGCGATCGCGGCCTTTATCGGCCTGGTGTGGCAGATGAAAATGTCGGATCTGGCGGTGGCTGCGATGGCACCGGTCGGCGCGGTGTTCACGTTTATCGCGCTGGTCACCGGCTCCGCATGGGGCAAGCCGATGTGGGGCACCTGGTGGGTGTGGGATGCGCGTCTGACCTCCGAACTGGTGTTGCTGTTCCTGTATCTCGGTGTGATTGCACTGTACAACGCCTTCGACGACCGCCGTCTGGCCGGACGTGCCGCCGGTATTCTGGTGCTGGTCGGCGTGGTAAACATTCCCATCATCCATTATTCCGTACAGTGGTGGAACACCCTGCATCAGGGTTCCACTAACATGCAGCAGACCATCGACCCGAGCATGCGTTATCCGCTGCGCTGGGCGATCTTCGGTTATCTGTTCTTCTTTATTACCCTGACGCTGATGCGTTTGCGTAACCTGATTTTGGTTCAGGAACGTCTGCGTCCGTGGGTGGCTGGCTTGCTGAATAAGGAGCATCGCGGATGAGCCCTGCATTCTCAAGCTGGCATGATTTCTTTGCGATGGGCGGCTATGCCTTTTATGTCTGGCTGTCGGTCGCCGCCACCCTGATTTCCCTGATTGCGCTGGTGGTGCATACCTTTGTGCAGCACCGGCAGATCCTAGGCGAGGTTCATCGTCGTCAGGCGCGTGAAAAACGTATCAGTCAGTCTCAGTCTAAAAAACAGCAAGACGCGCAGACGTCACCGCTGGAACCGGACACTTCCCCGGAGAAGTTATTGTGAATCCACGTCGTAAAAAGCGGCTGTCGCTGGCGCTGGTGGTGCTGATCGGCCTTGGCCTGAGCATCTCACTGGTGATGTACGCGCTGCGCTCGAATATTGATTTGTTTTATACACCCAGTGAAATATTGCAGGGCAAAGGTGAAGACCACGAAATGCCGACCGTCGGCCAGCGCCTGCGTATCGGCGGTATGGTGATGCCCGGTTCCGTGAAGCGTGATCCGAAAAGTTTGCAGGTCAGTTTTAAAATTTATGATGCGCGCGGTGCGATCGCGGTGACATACAACGGCATCCTGCCGGATCTGTTTCGCGAAGGGCAGGGCGTGGTGGCGCAGGGCGTGATGGAACCGGGGAACGTGGTGAATGCCATTCAGGTTCTGGCGAAACACGATGAAAAATATGTGCCGCCGGAAGTTGCCGACGCCATGAAAGAAAACCACAAAGGGCCGGCTTCGGCCTATGTGGGCAACGATAAAGGAAATGACCGCTCATGATGCCGGAACTGGGAACATTTGCACTCTGTCTGGCGTTAGGTCTGGCGGTGTTACTGAGTATTTATCCGCAGTGGGGCGCTGCCCGTCAGGACAGCCGGATGATGGCGATGGCGCGTCCGCTGGCGTACGGCATGTTCGCCTGCATCGTGCTGGCCTTCATTATTCTGGTGCATGCGTTTGTGGTGAATGATTTTACCGTCGCGTATGTCGCCAATAACTCCAACACCCGTCTGCCGGTATATTACCGCGTGGCGGCCACCTGGGGCGCACACGAAGGTTCGCTGCTGCTGTGGGTGTTATTGCTGAGTTGCTGGACGCTCGCCGTGGCGCTGTTCAGCCGCCGTATGCCGCAGGATGCGGTGTCGCGCGTGCTGGCGGTGATGGGCATGATCACCGGCGGTTTCCTGCTGTTTATTTTGCTGACGTCGAATCCGTTTATCCGCTCTTTGCCGAATTTCCCGGTAGACGGCAGCGACCTGAATCCGGTGTTGCAGGATATCGGCCTGATTTTCCATCCGCCTTTGCTGTACATGGGATACGTCGGTTTCTCCGTGGCCTTTGCGTTCGCGATTGCTTCGCTGATGGCCGGTCGTCTGGATACCGCATGGGCGCGCTGGTCGCGTCCGTGGACACAAGCCGCGTGGGTGTTTCTGACTATCGGCATTGTGCTCGGGTCCGCCTGGGCGTATTACGAATTAGGCTGGGGCGGCTGGTGGTTCTGGGATCCGGTTGAGAACGCCTCCTTTATGCCGTGGCTGGCCGGTACGGCGCTGATCCACTCGCTGGCGGTGACCGAAAAGCGCGGGACGTTTAAAGCCTGGACGGTACTGCTGGCGATCACCGCGTTCTCGCTGTGTCTGCTCGGCACTTTCCTGGTGCGCTCCGGCGTGCTGGTCTCCGTTCACTCGTTTGCTTCGGATCCGGCGCGCGGCATGTTTATCCTCGCTTATCTGGTGATTGTGATCGGCGGCTCGCTGCTGCTGTATGCCTTCAAAGGTAACTCGGTGCGCGCGCCGAGCCGTCACGAATTACACTCTCGCGAAAGCTATCTGCTGGGCAACAACGTGTTGCTGGTCGCGGCGATGCTGGTGGTGCTGCTCGGTACGTTGCTGCCGCTGATCCACAAACAGCTCGGGCTGGGCAGTATTTCTATCGGCGAACCCTTCTTTAATACGATGTTTACCTGGCTGATGGCACCGCTGGCGCTGCTGCTGGGGATCGGGCCGCTGGTGCGCTGGCGTCGTGATGAACCGAGCAAACTGTGGCGTCGTCTGGGCCTGGCGCTGGTCGTCACGCTGGTCTTGTCGATTCTTCTGCCGTGGTTGTTGCAGGATAAAATTGTCGGCATGACCGTGGTCGGTATGCTGATGTCGGTGTGGGTGATCGTCCTTACGCTGATGGAACTGCACGAACGCGCCACGCACCGTCATTCATTCTGGCGCGGTCTGACCAAACTTTCCCGCAGTCACTGGGGCATGGTGCTTGGCCATCTCGGCGTGGCGGTCACGGTGATCGGCATCGCCTTCAGCCAGAATTACAGCGTGGAGCGCGATGTGCGCATGAAGTCCGGCGATACCGTGGATATTCATGACTATCACTTTATTTTCCGCGATGTTCGTGACATTACCGGCCCGAACTATACCGGCGGTGAGGCGAATATTGACGTCACTCAGAACGGCAAAAAAGTCACCACGCTGCACGCTGAAAAACGCTTCTACAGCGTGGCGCGCAGCATGATGACCGAAGCGGCCATCGACGGCAATCTGGCGCGTGACCTGTACGCCGCGCTGGGTGAAGAGATGGACGACGGATCCTGGGCTGTGCGGTTGTACTACAAACCTTTTGTCCGCTGGATCTGGCTCGGCGGCCTGTTTATGGCGGCGGGCGGCGTGCTGTGTATTCTCGATCCGCGCTATCGCATGAGCAAAAAGCTTAAGAAGCAAGGTCTGACGGAGGCTGAAGAAGCATGAACCGTAAACTCCTCTTTATTCCGCTGATCTTGTTTCTGGCGCTGGCCGCAGCCTTTCTGGTGCAACTGACCCGCAATGCCAACGGCGATGATCCGACCTTGCTGGAATCTGCCCTGATCGGCAAACCGGTGCCGGTGTTCAAACTGGAATCGCTGGCGCAGGCGGGGAAAACCTACGATCAGTCGGTACTGCGCGACGGCAAACCGATGCTGCTCAATGTCTGGGCGACGTGGTGCCCGACCTGCCGCGCCGAACATGATTATCTGAATACCCTCGCCGCCAAAGGTGTACGCGTGGTCGGGCTGAATTATAAAGACGACCGGCAGAAAGCGGTCAACTGGCTGAATACGCTGGGTAATCCTTACATGCTGAGTCTGTACGACGGCGACGGCATGCTGGGGTTAGATCTGGGGGTTTACGGTGCGCCGGAAACGTTCCTGATCGACGGACAGGGCATCATCCGCTATCGCCATGCCGGTGACCTGAATGAAAAGGTCTGGCAGAGCGAAGTCTTGCCGCTGTACAAAAAATACGGAGGCAGCGTATGAGACTGATTTCATCACTGCCCGCGTTGCTGCTGGGCATGCTGCTGAGTGTCAGTGCTTTTGCGTCGATTGATACGTATCAGTTCACATCGCCGGAGCAGGAACAGGCTTACCGCGACATCACCGCGCAGCTGCGCTGTCCGAAATGCCAGAACACCAATATCGCGGCGTCGGATTCGATCATCGCCGCCGATATGCGCACCAAGGTGTTTCAGCTGCTCAATGAAGGGCAGGATCGCCAGCAAATCGTGGCCTATATGGTGGCGCGTTACGGTAATTTCGTCACTTACGAACCGCCGGTCACGCCCTCGACGATCATTTTGTGGCTCGGTCCGGTGCTGGTGATTGTGATTGGCGCGGGAATGATTTTCATGCGTTCCCGCCGTGGTAGGGTGCGCACGATAAACACAACAGAAGACATGTCAGAACAAGAGAGACAGCGCCTGGCGCAGTTACTTAAAGACAGCGACGGGAAAGGATCATGAGCATTTTTTGGCTGTGCATTATTGTGATGCTGGTTATCGCGCTGGCACTGTTTATTGTGCCGGTGGTGCGTGGCGACCGGGCGGAACATACCTCCCGCGATGCGCTGAACAAAGCGTTTTACCATCACCGTCTGAGTGAGCTGGAAGAAGACGAAGCGCAGGGCGTGGTGGATGAGCGTCCGGCGCATATTCAGGAGTTACAGGAAAACCTGCTGACGGACATTCCTGCCGGACAGGCACCGGTTGCGGTTCAGCCGATAGGCCGCTGGACGCTGGTGCCGGGCGGTATTCTGCTGGTGATCATCACGCTGGGGCTGTATCTCTACGCCGGTGGTCTGGGGCAGGTGAGTGCGTGGAATCAGGTGATGCAACACATGCCTGATCTGCGCCACCGCATTGCTGACGATCACGGCGCGCCGCTGACCGCCACGGATGTGCAGGATCTGGGGCTCGGATTGCGTACCGATTTGCAGGCCAATCCGGATAATATTCAGGACTGGGTGATGCTTGGCCGGGTCGGGATGGCGCTCAACAATGCCGCCACCGCCACGCAGGCGTATGCCCATGCGTATCAGCTCGCGCCAAACGATATGTCCGTCAAACTCGGTTATGCCGAAGTGCTGACCCGCTCGTCGGATCCGCAGGATAACCTTACCGGCGGCAATCTGTTACGCAGTATGCTGGAAAAATCTCAGGGCGATCTGCGTGTGCTAAGCCTGCTGGCCTATAATGAATATGAACAGGGTCATTACCCGCAAGCCATTGGCGCGTGGGAAGTTATGCAGAAAATCCTGCCTGCCGGGGATAAGCGTCTGGAAATGGTTAACGCCAGCATTGCGCAGGCAAAACAGAAAGCCGGTCTGGATCAGGCTAAACTGGCGGTCAATGTGACGCTTTCTGCTGACGCACAGACGAAACTTCCGCAGAATGGCACGGTCTTTATTTCCGTGACAGATGGCAGCAGTCCGGTGCCGGTAGCGGTTAAAAAGCTGCCGCTCAGCCGCTTCCCGCTGGCGATCACTGTCGATGACAGCAACGCAATGATGCCGGAACGCTTGCTTTCTTCGCTGCATCAATTAAAAGTACGCGTTCGTATTTCACAAAATGGTCTGGCAACCCCGGCCTCAGGTGACTGGTACGGCGACAGTCCGCTGATCGATTTTACCGGTAACGGTCAGGTCAGCATCGACATTAATCAGCAGGTTCCATAATAAGGAACCGACGATCAAAAACAGGGAGATATCCATGAACTTACGCCTGACTGGGCTGGCGTTTGCGACAGTTTTGCTGGTCGGTTGTGCCGGCACGTCCGGATCTTCGGACAGCGAACAGCAAGGACGTTCTGATCCGCTCGAAGGTTTCAACCGGGTGATGTTCGACTTTAACTACAACTATATGGATCCGTACCTCGTGCGGCCTGTTGCCGTCGCATGGCGTGATTACGTGCCGCAACCGGCGCGTAACGGTACCAGCAATTTCCTCAGCAACCTTGATGAACCGGCCAGCATGGTCAACTCCTTGCTGAAAGGCGATCCGTACCGTGCGGCGATCCACTTCAACCGTTTCTTCCTGAACACGCTTCTGGGGATGGGCGGTCTGATTGACGTGGCGGGCATGGCGAATCCGAAACTGGCGCGCGAGGAAGCACAAGGCTTCGGCAGCACGCTGGGACATTACGGTGTCGGCTACGGTCCGTATGTGGTTCTGCCGGGTTATGGCAGCGCGACCATTCGTGATGAAGGGGGCGATCTGGTCGATGATCTGTACCCGATGCTCAGCTACCTGACCTTCTGGATGTCGGCCGGTAAATGGGTACTGGAAGGCGTCGAAACCCGTGCTGAACTGCTCGATTCTGATGGCCTGATCCGTAACTCTTCTGATCCGTATCTGTTTATCCGTGAAGCGTACTTCCAGCGTCATGATTTCCTGGCGAGAGGCGGTCAGCTGACGCCGCAGGAAAACCCGAACGCGGCATTGATTCAGGGCGACCTGAAAGATATCGATGCGGAATAACCGTTTCTTGTGCATAAAAAAAGCGCCTTCCGGCGCTTTTTTTCTCTCTGGCGTAACTTTGGCTTATCAGAAGCTATAGTTAAAGTTCGCGCCATACAGCATCGCGGTGCCTTTCGCTTCGAACTCATAGTTCGGTACACCGTCTGCCACTTTCTCGCTGATATTCACTGTCTGGCCGTGCATATAGGAGACACCGACATCCACTGACGCATCTTTATTGAAGGCGTAAGTGGTACCCGCGGAAATCCAGAAGCGATCCTGATCCGGGATAGAAATGGTGCGGTTATCTGCCGGAACCGGGCTGTCATCGAAGGCTATACCGGTACGGAAAGTCCAGTTCTCGTCGTAGTAATACGTGGTACCCAACGCGATGCGGTACGCATCATGGTAGCCTTCGTCTTTCTGGAACAGGGTCTGACCGTCAGAACCGGTGGCTTTCAGCTCCTGGAACTGGCTCCAGCTGGTGTAAGCCAGGCTGTAGTGAATCGCCCATTTCGGTGCGACTTTGTTATAACCGGACAATTCCCACATTTCTGGCAGGTTGAGGGTCAGAGAACCCGGAACGGTATGACCGCCCGTGCCGCCTAACGCCTGCGGAATGCCGTTGCGGTATTCGCCGTCAAAGTCGATTTTCACTTCTGAACGGTAGGTGAAACCGTAACGGTTATTATCATCCACTTCATACAAGATACCGGCGTTCCAGCCGTAGCCCCATTCGTTACCTTTCAGCTTGGCGGCTTCCGTGTCGGCTGGCAGCAGGCCACCCGTTTGCAGCGGAACCAGCTCACCGGCGGTACGACGGATTTTCGCTTTCGCGTAGACGGCATCAAAGCCGACACCGAAGCTGAAATTCTGGTTCAAACGGTAAGCCACACTTAAGTTAGTGTTGATGGTGGTGAGGTCTGTTTCACCGCCGATCGGGCCTGCCGGATAATTATCGCTAAATTCTGTCGCCAGACCGTAGTTGGAGGTGGCTGATGCGCCAACCGCCCATTGATCGTCCAGAGGCATAATAAAGTGGATATTCGGCACCCACTGATTTGGCGCAATATTATCATCACTGGTGCTGGCACCGGTGACCGGGGATTTCCCCGTCACGCTGACGTCCGGGTCGACATAAATCGCGCCTGCCGAGAAGGAAGGGCGATCGAACATGGTCATGGTTGCCGGGTTACGGCTACCGGACGCTGCGGTGTCAGCGATAGCGCCTTCACCAGAGAAGGAGCGACCTAAGCCCGCAGCGGTATATTCATTTAACTGAAAACCTGCTGCATATACATTGGAGGAAACAATTGCCACTGCAGCTGCCAGAGCTGATCTTTTAAACAGGTTTTTCTGGTTCATGACCAAAACCTCAATTTTATGTTTTTTATCAAACAATGTTACATGACGTAACAATGAGCGCGGGATTGTAGGGTCCGTTATCAGTCTGACAAATCAGACCAGTGAGCGAAGTATAGGTCTGACCTGTGGTGTAGTTGCAATAATGTTTCATTGATATTTCTTACTTGATGCAAGAAATTGGATCCACTTAACAAAAAACCAACAATAAAAGTTCAATTAAGAAACGTTAAAGTGAGAAGGCAGACTTAGTTTTAACCGATTGCTTGTATTTACGTGATCTGGATCACCCCAAAGCCACATAAAAAGTAAGTTGTCGTGTGTTGTCAGGGCGGTGGCGTAAAATACAGGCTGAAAATAAATTCTTTATTCGCAAACAGGCCAGACGGTGGATGTTGCCGTTGATGCCGGGGAGAAAATGATGTCTGACGTAACTATGTCCTCCAAATCCACCCAACCTCTGCATTCCATCAACAAATGTGGCGCGGAAGAAACCGCCGCCTGCTGTTGTGTTGATGTGGGTACCATCATGGACAACACCGATTGCACCGCCTCTTACAGCCGCGTTTTCGAAAATGAAGCACAGGCGAAAGAAATGCTGCAAACCCTGACCGAACGTGCGCGCGATGTAGAATCCGAGCCATGCGAAATCACCAGCCGTCTGGAAAAAGTCGAAGGCGGCGTTGAGCTGAATATCGATTTCACCTTTAGCTGTCAGGCTGAGACCATGATCTTCCAGTTAGCCTTGCGCTAATCCCCGTCATACTTTGAGCCGCAGATGCGTTGGCTGCACTCAGTAACCCGAATCACTGACTTATGTCAGCTCATCGGGATTACTTCGATTGCCGCCTTTCTGAGACTCAAATTATTTAGGGGAAGTTTTAAATTGTAATACCGCTTATATAAGCGGTATTTTTTTGTCCGCTATTCCTGCCTGTCGCATTTCTTCTCCTTCTTATTTCAGAAAAATTTGCTGTTGCTCGCACTTCACTGCCTTTCGCTTTGCCAAATGTAAATACATGGTTAAAACTGAGTTATCAGGTCTGACCTCTTAAGACCCTATTTTTTCTCAGGAGCGTGTATGAACAAAGTCATTCCACTGGTAACGCGTGAGGGCGATCGCATTGCGATTGTCGATGGCTTGCGTACGCCGTTTGCGAAACAGGCCACCGCCTATCACGGCATTCCTGCTGTCGATCTCGGCAAAATCGTGGTCAGTGAGCTGCTGGCAAAAAGTGGGATAGACCCGAAAGACATCGACCAGCTGGTTTTCGGCCAGGTGGTGCAGATGCCGGAGGCGCCGAATATTGCGCGTGAGATTGTGCTGGGCACCGGCATGAATGTTTCGACCGATGCCTACAGTGTGTCGCGCGCCTGTGCCACCAGCTTTCAGGCGGTAGCGAACGTGGCGGAAAGCATTCTCAGCGGCACAGTCAGTGTCGGGATCGCGGGCGGAGCGGATTCCTCCTCGGTGTTGCCGATTGGCGTCAGTAAACGTCTCGTCCGCGCACTGGTGGACGTGAATAAAGCGCGCACGCTGTCGCAGCGCCTTTCCATTTTCAGCAAACTGAAACTGCGCGATTTACTGCCGGTGCCACCGGCGGTCGCGGAATATTCCACCGGTTTGCGGATGGGCGATACGGCCGAGCAAATGGCGAAAAGTCATCACATCAGCCGTGCGGAACAGGATGAGCTGGCGCACCGCTCGCATACACTGGCCGCGCAGGCGTGGGAGCAGGGGTATCTGACCTCTCAGGTGATGGCCGCGCAGGTGCCGCCGTACCGCGAGGTGCTGCAAAAAGACAACAATATTCGTCTCAACTCTGAAATCGGCCAGTACGCGAAATTGCGTCCGGCGTTTGACCGCAAACACGGCACGGTCACTGCCGCCACCAGCACGCCGCTGACCGATGGCGCGGCGGCGGTGCTGATGATGAGTGAATCGCGTGCGCGGGAACTGGGTCTGAAACCGCTGGGTTATCTGACAAGTTTTGCCTTCGCCGCCATCGACGTCTGGGAAGATATGCTGCTCGGCCCGGCTTATGCCACGCCGCTGGCGCTGGATCGCGCCGGACTGACGCTGGGCGATCTGGATCTGATCGATATGCACGAGGCGTTCGCGGCGCAGACGCTGGCGAATATCAAAATGTTAGCCAGTGATGAATTTGCCCGTGAAAAACTCGGGCGCAGTCAGGCGGTTGGCGAAATAGACTGGGATATATTTAACGTTCTGGGCGGTTCGCTGGCGTACGGGCATCCATTTGCCGCAACCGGCGCACGAATGATTACGCAAACGCTGCATGAATTACGCCGCCGTGGCGGAAAATACGGGCTGACCACAGCGTGCGCAGCGGGTGGCCTGGGCGGGGCGATGATTGTGGAGGCCGCGCAATGAGGGACACGATGGAAAACCGACAACCCGCAGAAACCGAAGCGACTGAACCGGTTTCCGCTTTCTCACTGATGTTTACCGCAGAACATATCGGCATCATCACTATTGATGTTCCGGGCGAAAAGGTGAACACCTTAAAGGCTGAATTTGCTCAGCAAATTTGCGCCATTTTGCAAAAAGCGCAGCAGTATCCGAATCTGAAAGGTCTGGTGCTGATTTCCGGCAAGCCGGACTCGTTTATTGCCGGTGCCGATATCACCATGATTTCCGGTTGCAGGACGGCCGCCGAAGCCAGTGAACTGGCGCAGAAAGGTCAGACGGTGATGTCGCACATTGCCTCATTTTCTGTGCCGGTGGTGGCGGCCATTCACGGTGCCTGTCTGGGCGGCGGACTGGAGCTGGCGCTGGCCTGTCATTCCCGAGTGTGCTCGCTGGATGACAAAACCCAACTTGGTCTGCCGGAAGTGCAACTGGGCTTACTGCCGGGTTCCGGCGGCACACAGCGCCTTCCGCGTCTGATCGGCGCGCCAAAAGCGCTGGAGCTGATGCTGACCGGTCGCAGCGTTCGCGCCAAACAGGCGCTGCGGATGGGGCTGGTGGATGATGCCGTTCCTTACTCTATTTTGCTGCAAACGGCGCTGGAGCGTGTCGCGAAGGGACGTAAATCGCGTCCGCCATTACCGTGGCAGGCGCGGCTGGCAGGGGGGCCGCTGGGCAAAAGCGTGCTGTTCCATTTTGTGCGCAAACAAACCCGTGCCAAAACGCATGGCAATTATCCGGCGACCGAAAAAATCATTGATGTGGTAAGAACCGGGCTGGATCAGGGCAGCGGTAACGGCTATCAGGCCGAAGCCAACGCGTTTGGCGAACTGGTGATGACGCCGGAATCCGCCGCGTTGCGCGGCCTGTTTTTTGCTTCTACTGCGCTGAAGAAAGAAAAGGGCGGAGACGCCGAACCCCTGCCGGTGCGCCGTGTGGGCATTCTCGGCGGCGGCCTGATGGGCGGCGGTATCGCCAACGTGACCGCCACCAAAGCCGGTCTGCCGGTGCGCATCAAAGACATTAACCACGAAGGCATCCGCCATGCGCTGAAATACAGCTGGGATCTGCTGGAGAAAAAAGTGCATCGCCGCAGGCTGACCCGCAACGAGCAGCAGCGTCAGATGATGCTGATTTCCGGCACCACTGATTACAGCGGGTTTGCGCGCATCGATATCGTGGTGGAAGCCGTATTTGAGGACTTGTCACTCAAGCAATCAATGGTGGCAGAAATCGAACAAAATGCCGCACCGCACACGATTTTCGCCTCAAACACCTCTTCCCTGCCGATCCATCGCATCGCAGAGCAGGCCGCCAGACCTGAACAGGTCATTGGTCTGCACTATTTCAGCCCGGTGGATAAAATGCCGCTTGTGGAGGTGATCCCCCACGCAGGCACCAGCGCACAGACGATTTCCACCACCGTGGCGCTGGCGAAGAAACAGGGGAAAACAGCGATTGTGGTGGGCGACAGCGCCGGATTCTATGTAAACCGTATTCTTGCCCCTTATATCAATGAGGCGGCCCGTTGCCTGCTGGCGGGAGAACCTGTCGATCACATCGACAGCGCGCTGGTGAATTTCGGCTTCCCGGTCGGACCGGTTCAGTTACTGGACGAAGTCGGGATTGATGTCGGCACCAAAATCGTACCGATTCTGGAAGAGGCGTTCGGTGAGCGGTTTGCCGCACCGTCCGGCTTTGATGCGGTGCTTAAAGACGACCGCAAAGGGCGTAAAAACGGCAAAGGTTTCTACCTTTACAGCCAGAAAGGACGGGCGGCGAAGAAAAAACAGGTCGATCCGTCGGTCTATCGCCTGCTGAATGTCACGCCAAAAGCGCAGCAACCGGAAGAAGAGATCGCCCGCCGTTGCGTGATGCTGATGCTCAACGAAGCGGTACGATGCCTCGATGAGAACGTGATCCGCAGTGCCCGCGATGGCGATCTCGGGGCTGTGTTCGGGATTGGTTTCCCGCCATTCCGCGGTGGCCCGTTCCGTTACATCGAATCGCTGGGTGTGGCCAAGGTGGTGAAAACCCTTGAGCAACTGGCGCAGCAATATGGCGAACGTTTTGCGCCCTGCGAAGGATTATTACGTCGCGCAGAGCAGGGGGAAGGATTCTGTTCAGCGCGCGAGGCACGCGAAAAGGTCAGTGAAGTGTGATTGCGGTCACTGCTTATTGCTGAATTTCGCGCGAATCTGGAACAGATCCTGCTTGCAGCCAGACATATGCCGGCGGGATCTTTTTTATGGTGAGGCTGACTTTGTACAGAAACAAAGCCAAACGATTGATCTACAACCCGAGTGGTTAAATAATCAGCACAATGGTTTACAACCGGTAAGGGTTGGTGTAAAAAACAGCGTTTTCTTTACGTGAACTTTCAGGCAAAATGCCCGACCGCTGATGCTTACCATGCAAAGCATGTGGGCACAGCGCGTTAAGTGGATGTACTGCCTTACAGCTATCTTGTAATGAGAACGGTCACCTCTGCGGTGACTGACATGCTGGGCAACGGGTGATACAGCACGCAAGGCGTTTCTGTATAGCGCTATTTTTGTTAACAAAAGCGGTGCAATATGCAAGTTGTAATTATGCGTCACGGTGATGCAGTTCTCGAAGCTGCAAGCGATTCAGTTCGCCCGTTAAGCGAATGCGGATGTGACGAATCAGTACATATGGCTGCCTGGCTGAATGGCCGTGGCGTCAACATTGACCGTGTTCTGGTCAGTCCGTACCTGCGTGCGCAGCAGACACTTGAAAAAGTGCGCCAGTGTCTGGCTCTGCCTGAAAACGTTGAAATTGATATTCTGAAAGAGCTGACGCCGGGCGGTGATCCTGCTCTGGTCGCCAGTGAACTGCAACATCTGGCGCTGACCGGCGTCAGTGCCGTGCTGGTGGTCTCTCACCTGCCGCTGGTCGGTTATCTGGTGGCAGAACTGTGTCCGGGCGTCTGCCCGCCGATGTTTGCCACATCAGCCATGGCCAGCATCGAGCTGAACGGGGAAACCGGTCAGGGGACGTTTGACTGGCAGTTCAGCCCATGCCAGGTCATGGCCAAAGTATAATCCCCGTCATACTTCGCATTGCAGATGCGTTGGCTGCGCTCACTTACCCCGGTCACATAGTTATCTATGCTCCCGGGGATGCGTTCACTTGCCGCCTTCCTGCAATCCGAATTATTTAGGGGATCTGTTCTGAGACAGACAGTTCAGCGACAGACAAAAGAAAGGCACAGCTTCGGCTGTGCCTTTCTCGTTTCTGATGGTTGGGGTGGGGTCAGCTGATTTTGTCGTCCAGCTCCACCAGCACCAGCAGGGCGGCGGTGCCACCGAGTTCTTTCGGGGCCTGATGGAAGGCTTCGACGTCAGGGTGCTGTGCCAGCCACAAAGGCGTTTGCTGTTTGAGAATATGCTTGCCGTGACCGTGCATGACGCAGGCGCAGTGGACATGTTCGCGACGGCAGGCGGCGATCAGCGCGCCCAGTTCCTGTTTGGCTTCTTTCTGCGTTAAACCGTGCAAATCGAGAAACAGCTCGGGTGAGTAATCACCGCGCCGCAATTTTTTCAGTTCAAAATGACTGATGTCTGGCCGGATGTGACGAACCGGGCCTTCTTCCTGCAACATCGGCTGGAATTCATCAGAAAAATAATAACTTGCGTCCACCTGCTCCTGAATCAGCTTTTTAGGTGACAGTTCGGCCACCTTTTTCCGTGGCGGACGGTGAGTAATCGTATCGTTTTTCAGGCGCTTGACGCCCGGTACGGCCTCGCGGAATAACGCGGCTTCTTCCGGGCTGAGCAGGTGTTTTTTCTTCATCTTTTCATCGTCATTTTCGCTCAATTCACACAGTGTACCTTCCGTCGCCCTGCGGTTTAAAGAAAACTCAGGGTTAAATTCTTCGAGACATCGCGCAAGTGCGTTGACTAGCTGCTGATTTGTGGCGGGCTTCGTGGCAAACTATGCGGCAAATAATGGGTTAAACGTCTGTTAAAAACCCGTGCACTGCCTGGAGAATAAAATTGGACAAAATTTTCGTCGACGAAGCTGTCAGTGAACTGCATACCATTCAGGATATGCTGCGCTGGACCGTCAGCCGCCTGAACGCGGCCAATGTCTATTACGGTCACGGCACCGATAACCCGTGGGACGAAGCAGTGCAACTGGTCTTGCCAAGCGTGTTTTTGCCGCTGGACATTCCTGAAGATATGCACACCGCGCGCCTGACCTCCAGCGAGCGTCACCGTATCGTTGAACGTGTGATCCGCCGCGTTAACGAGCGCATCCCGGTGGCCTATCTGACCAATAAAGCCTGGTTCTGCGACATGGAATTTTATGTCGATGAACGCGTTCTGGTGCCGCGCTCGCCGATTGGTGAACTGATCACCAACCGTTTCTCCGGCATCCTGAGTGAGCAACCGCAGCACATTCTGGACATGTGTACCGGCAGCGGCTGTATCGCTATTGCCTGCGCTTATGCATTCCCGGAAACCGAAGTTGACGCTGTCGACATTTCTGCCGATGCGCTGGCCGTCGCAGAACGCAACATCGACACGCATGGCATCGAGAACTGGGTTACGCCAATCCGCTCTGACCTGTTCCGCGAACTGCCTCCGCTGCAATACGACCTGATTGTGACCAATCCGCCGTATGTGGACGAAGAAGACATGTCAGATCTGCCGCAGGAATATCGCCACGAGCCGGTTCTGGGTCTGGCTTCCGGCACTGACGGTCTGAAACTGACCCGCCGCATTCTGGCCTGTGCGCCGGATTACCTGACCGACAACGGCGTGCTGATTTGTGAAGTGGGCAACAGCATGGTGCATCTGATGGATCAATATCCTGAGATCCCGTTCACCTGGCTGGAATTTGAAAACGGCGGCGACGGTGTCTTTATGCTGACCAAACAGCAACTCCTCGATTGCGCGGAAACATTCCACGCATACAAAGACTAAAAGTCGCCTCTGACAATGATGGCCGGCATAGCGCCGGCTATTCTGCAATCCATCAACATAATGGTTAAGGAGCCGTGATGGCAGGGAACAGTATTGGGCAGTTTTTCCGCGTCACCACTTTTGGCGAATCCCACGGTGTGGCACTGGGCTGTATTATTGACGGCGTGCCGCCGGGCATTGCGCTGACCGAAGCAGACCTGCAACACGATCTCGACCGTCGTCGTCCGGGCACTTCGCGTTACACCACGCAACGCCGCGAAGCCGACGAAGTGAAAATTCTGTCGGGCGTGTTTGAAGGCGTGACCACCGGCACCAGCATCGGTCTGGTGATCCAGAATACCGATCAGCGTTCGCAGGATTACAGTGCCATCAAAGACGTGTTCCGTCCGGGACATGCGGATTACACCTACGAGCAGAAATACGGCGTGCGCGATTACCGTGGCGGCGGCCGTTCTTCTGCCCGCGAAACCGCCATGCGTGTGGCGGCGGGTGCCGTGGCGAAGAAATACCTGCTGGAAAAATTCGGCGTTAAGGTGCGCGGTTATATGTCCCAGATGGGCGATATCACCTGCGAGCTGAAAGACTGGGATCTGGTCGAAACCAACCCGTTCTTCTGCCCGGATGAAAGCAAGCTGGAAGCGCTGGATGAACTGATGCGCGCGCTGAAAAAAGAAGGCGATTCCATCGGTGCCAAAATCACGGTTGTGGCGGATCACGTGCCGGTCGGTCTCGGCGAGCCGGTGTTTGACCGTCTGGATGCCGATCTGGCGCATGCACTGATGAGCATTAACGCGGTGAAAGGCGTGGAAATCGGTGACGGTTTTGCTGTGGTTGCCAAACGCGGCAGCGAGAACCGTGACGAAATCACACCGAACGGTTTTGAAAGCAATCACGCGGGGGGCATTCTCGGCGGGATCAGCAGCGGTCAGCCGGTGGTTGCCCATCTGGCGCTGAAACCGACGTCCAGCATCACCGTTCCGGGTCGCACCATCAACCGTGAAGGTGAGCAGGTAGAGATGATCACCAAAGGCCGTCATGATCCCTGTGTCGGTATCCGCGCGGTGCCGATCGCTGAAGCGATGATGGCGATCGTGCTGATGGATCATTTGCTGCGTCAGCGCGCTCAGAACGGCGACGTTCATTCCACCGTGCCACGCTGGTAATCCAACCGATGAAATCCTCACGTACGCTTCCTGTGTTTCGTGCTGTCTGCGCCAGTTTTCTGGCGCTTGCACTGTGCGCCCCTGCGATGGCGGCCACGCCGTGGCAGAAAATCACCCAGCCGGTTGCCGGTGTCCCGCAGGCCATTGGCAGTTATGCCAATGGCTGTCAGGTAGGCGCGCAGCCATTGCCGCTGAATTCGCCTGATTATCAGGTGATGCGCACCGATCAGCGCCGCTATTTCGGGCAACCGGATTTGCTGGCGTTCATCACCCGTCTCGGCACGCAGGCGCAGCAAAAAGGGCTGGGCACCATGCTGATCGGCGATATGGCGATGCCTGCGGGCGGCCGATTCAGCAGCGGTCATGCCAGCCATCAGTCGGGGCTGGATGTGGACATCTGGCTGCAACTGCCGCGTCAGCGCTGGAGTGAGCAAATGCTGCTCAGGCCGCAACCTATCGATCTGGTCAGCGCGAATGGCAAATCCATTGTGGCAAGCCAGTGGCAGCCACGCATCGAAACGCTGATCAAAATGGCGGCGCAGGATAAAGACGTGGTGCGGATTTTCGTCAACCCGGCCATCAAACAGCAACTTTGCCTCGATGCCGGAACGGATCGCGAATGGCTGCATAAAGTGCGTCCGTGGTTTGGTCATCGTGCGCACATGCACGTACGTCTGCGTTGCCCGGTCGGTAATCTGGAATGTGAAAACCAGGCACCGCCGCCGCCGGGAGATGGCTGTGGTGCGGAACTGCAAAGCTGGTTCCTGCCTCCGAAGCCTTCGACAGGCAAGCCGGTGAAAAAAGAGCCGCCTCCGCTGCCGCCGTCATGTCAGGCGCTGCTGGATAAACACGTTCTTTAACAGGTTTCACTTACTCTTCGCCATGCATAGCGAGCTGACAGAAAATGGACTGGTTGATTGTTGCCCCGTGGGTTCTGGTTGTTTTATTTTTCGTTGCACTTTTTGCCGGTTTCATCGATTCCATAGCAGGTGGCGGCGGGTTGATCAGCCTGCCTGCCTTGCTCGCGGCGGGGGTTCCTCCGGCGCAGGCGATTGCGACCAATAAACTGTCATCGATAGGCGGGTCTTTTTCCGCCAGCCTGTACTTTGTGCGGCGCGGGGTGGTGGATCTCAATGATCAGAAGCTGAATATCGCCTGCACCTTTGTCGGTTCGGTGATCGGCGCGATCCTGATCCAGCATCTGCGCGCCGACATGCTGCGTCAGGTTCTGCCGCTGCTGATCATCTGCATCGGGTTGTATTTCCTGCTGACACCGCGTCTGGGTGAAAGCGATCGCGCCAGACGTTTGAATGCGCTGCCGTATGCGCTGGTGGCGGGGGGCTGCGTCGGTTTCTACGATGGCTTTTTCGGCCCCGGTGCCGGGTCTTTCTACGCACTGGCTTTCGTGACCTTATGCGGGTTTAATCTGGCAAAAGCCACGGCGCATGCGAAAGTGCTGAATTTCACTTCCAACTTTGGCGGCCTGTTATTTTTCATTCTGGGCGGCAAAGTGGTGTGGGTGCTGGGCTTTGTGATGATGGCAGGGCAGTTTATCGGCGCACGGCTGGGCGCGCGGATGGTGCTGAGTAAAGGCCAGAAGATGATCCGCCCGATGGTGGTGACCGTTTCCGTCGTGATGAGCTGTAAGTTAATTTATGATAATCACGGCACTGAAATCATGCACTGGTTAAGCCTGCATTTATAATGTCAGGAGCAGCAAAATGCTTGCCTGAGGTCATGAAATCGGGTGTTTAAACAAGGGTATATTGTCGCCCTTTCTCACTTACTGAGTTTCACAGCTTTTATGTCAGATTCGACTGCAACACATAACTATCATCAATTGATCGACATTTTTGATTCCTGCTTCTTTGAGGAATTCAACGTTCGCTTAGTCAAAGGCGACGACGAGCCGATCTATCTGCCTGCCGATGAACAGGAATCCTTTAACCGCATTGTGTTCGCGCACGGTTATTACGCCAGTGGTATGCATGAAATCTCCCACTGGTGCGTGGCCGGTGCTGAGCGTCGTAAACGAGTGGATTTCGGCTACTGGTATTGCCCGGACGGCCGCGATGCGCAAACACAAAGTGAATTCGAGAAAGTCGAAATCAAACCCCAGTCTTACGAATGGTTGTTCTGCGCGGCGGCAGGTTTCCGTTTCAATGTCAGTTGCGACAACCTGAGCGGCGATTGCGAGCCGGACCGCGTGGGTTTCCAGAACAAAGTGCGTGAAGAAGTGCTGCGCATGCTGGAACAGGGTATTCCTGAAAGACCGGCGCGCTTTATTAACGCGTTACAATCGTTTTACAATACGCCCCCTTTGACGCCTGCGGACTTCCCGGCGTTGCAGCCGATTGAATAAATACCGGATACGAGAGGAAGAGTAATGATCGCAGAATTTGAAACGCGGATTTTAACGCTGATCGACGATATGGTCGAAAGCGCCAGTGACGACGAACTGTTTGCCAGTGGTTATCTGCGGGGCCATCTGACTGTCGCCGTGGCAGAAGCGGAAGAAAACGGTGAACACACCGCCGAAGCGCTGAAACTCCGTGTTCAGGACGGCCTGGACAAAGCCATCAAAGCCGGTGAACTGTCGCCGCGCGATCAGCTTCTGGTGCAGGGGATGTGGGAAAATCTCTATCAGGCATCTCTCCCTCAGTAATCTCTTTTCAGTAAAAAAAAAGCGCAGCGACGGGTTAACCGGCTGCGCTTTTTTATTGCCTGAAAAGGGGCGGATTAATGCGATTCGACCGGGCGGCCTTTCAGCAGTTTTCTGACCCACATGCGGTTCGGGTTCAGCGCCGACAGTGTGTCGCTGTCCAGAGGTATCGGTTCACCGGCTATCTGCGCCGCCAGAATTTCTGCGCCGAGCGGGGCAGAACTGAGGCCGCGTGAGCCGAGTGCGCCAAACAGGAACAGGTTTTCATAGACCGGCGCTTCTGCAATCGGGCGATGACGCTGAATGTCCAGATCCAGCTTTTTATAACTCTCCAGCAGGGCATCGTAATCCGACACCGAACCGATCATCGGCAGATGGTCACGGGTGGCGCAACGCACACCATTTCGCGCCTCGCCTTCGCTGACATCCACCTCATGCGGCCATTGCTGTTCCGGCAGGCAGCTGATCAGACGCTGGCGGTTTTGCTGCTGATCCTCTTCCCGGTAATCCGTGCCTTTATCCGCACGGTGATAGCTGGCGCCGATGCAATGATGCTGATTTTGCGGGCTGACCGGCGTCATATACCCGTCGTAACACAACACTTGTTTCAGCTTGCTCAGCGCCGGAGTGGTCGGGATATGCGAAACCTGACCGCTGACCGCGTAAACCGGCAGTTTTTCACTCTGACTGAAATCGGTAATGTCCGCGCCGTTGGCCAGCACCACCGCCTGATGACGTGCAACATGGCCGTCGGCAAAGGTCAGCGTCCACTGAGACTCTGCGTCGGAATTTAACGCTGTCACGCGCTGGCGATAATGCACCGTTAAACCCTGTGTTTCGGCCAGCGCAATCAGCGAAGCCGTCAGCTGTGCCGGACAAAGCCACGCGCCGAGCGGATAGGTTACGCCGCCGCTGCCGCAGGGCAATCCGCACAGCGCCTCCACGTCTTCTTCCGTCAGCCCTTTTGCCAGATCTTCCGGCCAGCCGCCGCTGATAATGCCGTCAATTTTGCCCTGACTTTTTTCGTCATAGCCGAGCTGGGTGACGCCGCTCCAGCCGTGGTCGAAAGGCACATCCCGTTTTTCGAGCTGCGCATACTGGCGGCGGGCGAAAGTGAAGGCATGAGCAAAGAAGTTTTCCAGCGTGTCGCCGCGGCCATTGAGCAGCGGATATACCGCGCCCTGACGGTTACCGGAAGCGCCAAGCGCCGGTTTTTCATCAGCGCAATACAGCGTGACTGCGTAACCACGGCGTAGCAACGCCAGCGACAACACGGCGCTGGCCACACCGCCGCCGATTACCGCAAATTCTGTGGCATTTTTCGCCGCCGGGCGCGCATACCACGGCGCAGGATGAGGTACGTCAATGCCTGCCGGTAACGCGCCCGCTAACATATGCCGTTTTTCGCCGAACCCCGGCACCTTGCCGATGTCAAAACCGGCGTCCTGCAATCCCCGGCGGACAAAACCGGCCACGGTGAAGGTGGCAAAGGTGCCTTGCGGACGGGTCATTTGCGCCATAGAGCGGAATAAATCTTCCGTCCACATATCCGGGTTTTTGGACGGGGCAAAGCCGTCGAGAAACCAGGCGTCAACCTGCTGATTCATACTGGTGTCACATGCCGGAAGCAGGGTAGTCACATCACCGAACCACAGGTCCAGCGTGATGCGTCCGCCTGCCAGTAACAGGCGGTGACAGCCGGAAAAGGCCATCGGCCATTGTTCGCAAAGCTGTGCGGAATACGCAGCGAGTTCGGGCCACTGCGTGTGCGCTGTCGCCAGATCACGGGCAGATAACGGGAATTTTTCGTAGCTGATGAAATGCAGACGTTGCAGCGTGGCGTCGGGGTGTGCTTCGCGGAAGGCGTCAAAGGCCTGCCACAGCGACAGAAAGTTCAAACCGGTGCCAAAACCGGTCTCCGCGATGATACACAGCGGGCGAGGGTGCGCGGCAAAACGCGCCGGAAAATGGTTGCCGTTGAGAAAAACATGACGGGTTTCCAGCAGGCCGTTCTGGTTGGAAAAATAGACGTCATCAAAATGTCGGGAAACAGGTGTACCCTGTTCGTTCCAGCTTAATTCAGCGGGCGTGATCGGGTTATGGCTCACGTGAAACTCTCTCAGTTCAAGGCGATGCCGGAGTTTAACGCTGCGTTTGACCCTGCGCAAATTTACCACGATTTACACAAGGAATTGCTGATCGGACTTGTTCGGCGTACAACTGTACGCTAGAGTGCGTGACGAAATCCCAAATGGTGAATAGTACAAGAGGTATTAAATGAAACGTGCAGTGATTACTGGCCTGGGTATCATCTCGAGCATCGGTAACAACAAGCAGGAAGTTCTTGCATCTCTGCAGGAAGGTCGCTCTGGGATCACCTTCTCGCAAGAGCTGAAAGATGCCGGGATGCGTAGTCACGTCTGGGGTGATGTCAAATTAGACACCGCAGGCCTTATCGATCGTAAGATTGTGCGTTTCATGAGTGATGCCTCGATCTACGCTTACCTGTCCATGCAGCAGGCGATTGAAGACTCCGGTCTGACCCCTGAAATGGTCTCCAACGAACGTACCGGCCTGATCGCAGGTTCCGGCGGTGGTTCTCCACGCAACCAGGTTGCGGGTTCCGACGGTATGCGCGCCAAAGGGCTGCGCGGCGTGGGTCCTTACATGGTGACCAAAGCGATGGCATCTGGCGTGTCTGCCTGCCTCGCGACCCCGTTCAAAATTCGCGGTGTTAACTATTCCATCAGCTCTGCCTGCGCCACCTCTGCACACTGCATCGGTAACGCGGTAGAAATGATTCAGCTGGGCAAACAGGATGTGGTGTTTGCCGGTGGTGGTGAAGAACTGTGCTGGGAAATGGCGTGTGAATTCGATGCCATGGGCGCACTGTCCACCAGCTACAACGAAACTCCAGACAAAGCTTCCCGTACCTACGACAAAGCGCGTGACGGTTTCGTTATCGCAGGCGGCGGCGGTATGGTTGTTGTCGAAGAGCTGGAACACGCTCTGGCCCGTGGCGCACACATCTACGCAGAAATCGTTGGCTACGGCGCAACGTCTGACGGCGCAGACATGGTGGCACCATCCGGTGAAGGCGCAGTGCGTTGCATGAAAATGGCAATGAACGGCGTGGATACCCCAATCGACTACGTTAACGTGCACGGAACATCAACTCCGGTCGGCGACGTGAAAGAACTGGGTGCTATCCGTGAAGTGTTCGGCGATAAAACCCCGGCACTGTCTTCCACCAAAGCCATGACCGGTCACTCTCTGGGTGCCGCTGGCGTTCAGGAAGCGATCTACACCCTGCTGATGGCAGAGCACGGCTTCATCGCGCCAAGCATCAACATCGAAAACCTCGATGAGCAGGCAGAAGGCATGGACATCATCACTAAACCGACTCAGCGCGAGCTGACGACGGTGATGTCTAACAGCTTCGGCTTCGGTGGCACCAACGCCACGCTGGTCATGCGTAAGCTGAAAAACGACAAATAATCTCCGTCGTTAATACCTGAATAAAAGCCTGCTTCCGAGCGGGCTTTTTTGTATCCATCATCCTTCAAGCCGCCTTGATGCAACTCGAATGATTTTGGATATGTTTCTCTACAATTCAGGTACAATTTCGCCGCTTCTTATTTTCACCTTGTTGACATAATGCTCTCACTCAGACACATCCATCATCGACACCTGCACTTCCCGGCCTGGCTCGGGATGGTGGCGATACTGATGTTGTTTATTGCGCCGGTGATTTCCAAATCACGGGTGGCAGAGGGTGCGCAGCATATGATGATGCCCGGCATGATGATGTCCGATATGGACATGGAGATGCCGGACGCAGATATGGCTGACATGAATATGTCAGGCCATCACTCATCATCGATGGAACATTGCGACAAGCAAACCTGTAAATCCGCGCCGCACGATGCCGTTAAGGCGCTGCTTGCCGGTGACATGAGCGATGCCGCCTGCGGATATTGCGTGCTGCTGGTGCATCTGCCGATGCTTGATTTACAGGCCATGCCGATGCTGTGGTCGCTGGATTTCTCCAGCCGTGCCCCTCCGCGTGCACTCATACAACGTCTTATCCCTTCACTGTTCTTCACGGATTCCCAACCCCGCGCACCGCCCGTTTTTTCATAACCGCGTAATACAACATTTCTCTTCAGGTTAACCGCCAGACTGACAGCGGTTGACGGCGTGCTATTTGAAATTTTGAGATCCGTATTTATGAACCAACCTGTCTATCCGGCTAAAAAACTGCCTGCGCAGGCGGCTTTTCTGGCGCTGTTGCGCCGCTTACATTTCTATATTGGTCTGTTTGTCGGGCCGTTTATTTTTGTCGCCGCACTCACCGGCACCCTGTATGTGCTGACGCCTCAGTTCGAAAATTACCTCTATGCTGATGCGCTGTTTACCCGCTCAGAAGGCACCGCGCAGCCGTTATCACGTCAGGTGGATGCGGCGCAAAAAGTGGCCGGTCAGGAGAAACAAATTTACGCCGTCAGACCGGCACCGTCTGCCGGGGAGACCACGCGGGTGATGTTTTCTGATCCGCAACTTGGGGCATCCAAAACCCGGGCGATTTTCATCGATCCGGTCACGCTGGCGGCGAAAGGCGATATGACGGTGTACGGCACCAGCGGCATTCTGCCGTTCCGTACCTGGCTGGACGATTTGCATCGCGGCCTGTTACTCGGCGATGCGGGACGCGTTTACAGCGAACTGGCCGCGTCATGGTTATGGGTGGCGGCGCTGGGTGGTGTGGTGCTCTGGTTTACCGGACGTCGCCAACCCCGTCAGTTGCGTAAGGTCAGCGGGAAAGTGGAAAAACAGCAGCACAGCCGCCGCTGGCACAGCACGCTCGGCCTGTTGTTACTCGCCGGATTGCTGTTCTTCTCGGCCACCGGTCTGACCTGGTCACAATGGGCGGGGGACAATATCAGCGTGCTGCGCGCGTACATGGGCTGGATGACCCCTGCGGTGAATACCCGTCTGGACGGGCAAACAGTGGCCGCACCGGCTGACGAACATGCGGAGCATCATGCGCAGATGGCGGGTATGCCCGGCATGGACATGTCCGCGCACGCAATGCCTGCGGTAACGGTTTCCGCACAGACTTTCGACGCGGTACTTCAGGCGGCGCGGGAGTCTGGCATCACGGCAGATAAGATTGAAATCCGTCCGTCCGGGGATGCAGGAAAAGCCTGGACGGTGACGGAAGTCGATCGCCGCTGGCCGACGCAGGTAGATGCGGTTTCGGTGAATCCCCGCTCAATGCAGATTGTCGATCACGTGCGGTTTGCTGATTTTCCGCTGCTCGCCAAACTGACCCGCTGGGGCGTCGATGCCCATATGGGGATTTTATTCGGCGTCTGGAATCAGGCCATTCTGGTGATTTTTGGTGCCGGATTATGCGTGATGATTGCCTGGGGATATCGCTTGTGGTGGCTGCGCAGAAGCGTCAGCAACGACGGCAGCAATCCGGCGGTGACGCTGCTGCAAACCTGGACATCGCTCCCGTTCAGCCTGCAATGTCCGGTGTTTGTCATCACGCTCGGGCTGGCGATTTCATTACCGGTGATGGGCATCAGCCTGCTGATTTTCCTGCTGATCGATGTTATTCGCTGGCAGCGGCGAATTTCTTCGGGTAACGTCAGCGCATTCTGATCAGCGAAGAAAAAAACATGTTGATGGCGGCACTCGGCTCAGTCTTTAAGCCTTTTTTACGTGACAGATTTTTGCATCTGTTAATCATACTTGGCGTCATTCTGACACTGTTCCAGCCTGCGAAAATCATGCAGTTTCCGCAGTTTGTCGACTGGAACACTATCGTCACGCTGCTGGGTTTGCTGATGCTGACCAAGGGCGTGGAGGTCAGCGGCTACTTTGATTTTGTTGGCCGCAAGATGATTAACGCCATCGACAATGAACGGCGGCTGGCGCTTTTCCTGGTGAGTGCGGCGGCGGTGCTGGCGACCTTTATGACCAATGACGTCGCGCTGTTTATCGTTATTCCGCTGACCATTACCCTGAAAAAACTGACGTCGCTGCCGGTGACGCGGCTGATCATCTTTGAAGCGCTGGCGGTGAACGCCGGTTCGCTGCTCACGCCAATCGGTAACCCGCAAAATATCCTGTTATGGAATAAGTCCGGTCAGTCATTCCTGCATTTCATCGGGCAGATGGCACCGCTGGCGCTGGTGACCCTGGCCGCCTTATTCGTGGTGACCTGGTGGTGTTTTCCGTCGCACAGCCTGAAAAAGCTGGAGAATAATCAGGGATATCCGTTTAAGAAACGTCTGCTGATCAGTTGCGTGGTGCTGTACGTGGCGTTTATTGCCTGTGTGGATCTGGGGTATGCGTTATATGGCCTGCTGGCGGTAGTGGTGTGCTTTTTACTGCTGGCACGTAACGTTCTGCTGCGTATCGACTGGCCGCTGATTTTGGTGTTTATCGTGATGTTTATTGATGTGCGTTTGCTGGTCGGGCTGCACGCCTTGCAGCCTGCGTTTACCCATATTCACGGGCTGCCGGATTACGGACATTATCTTCTCAGCATCGGGCTTTCGCAGGTGATCAGCAACGTGCCGGCGACGATCCTGATGATCAACTATTTACCGTCCGGCCCGCTGCTGGCTTACGCCGTGAATGCCGGGGGTTTCGGGCTGGCGATAGGATCGCTGGCCAACCTGATCGCACTGCGCATGGCGGGTGACAAAAAAATCTGGCTCCGTTTTCACTACTACTCCTTCCCGTTCCTGCTGTTCAGCGGCGGGGCTGGCTGGTTACTGCTGGCATTGTTTGCGAAATAGCAGGCACTTTCAGCGAGGCCAGCCGGTTTACCGCGGTGGTGATTTCAGACGGCGTTAAGGCCGAAAAGCCGAGCAGCCAGCCATCCTGATGCTGCGCCGGTGAACCGCCATTGCCGGTAAACAGCGGCGAAAGACGCGGAGTCTCAATGCCCGCCTGTGCGGCAAGCGTGCTGAAATACTGTTCTTGTCCGGCAGGCAGATGAGCGGCGAGTTGCAATCCTCCGGCTGACACCTGAGGTATCAGCCAGTCAATCTTCTGCCCAATCTGTGCCAGCAGATGATCGCGGCGGCTGTGATAAAGCTGACGCGAAAAACGCAGGTGAGAAGCGAAATGGCCGGTGTGCATAAATTCGGCGGTCACCGCCTGCATCAGTTGTGAAGAGTGGCCGTCATTCACGGTGCGCAATGTGACCATCGGAGCCACCAGTGCCGGCGGCAAAACGGCATAGGCCAGCCGTAATGACGGGAACAACACTTTCGAGAAGGTGCCGAGATAAATCACCTGCTGATGTTTATCCAGCCCCTGCATGGCGGGAAGCGGCCGTCCGTCGTAATGCAATTCGCTGTCGTAATCGTCTTCTATAATCCAGCTGCCGTGCCGCCGGGCAAACTCAAGCAGGTGTAAGCGGCGGGGCAGACTCAGGCTGACGCCGGTCGGGTAATGATGCGAAGGCGTCAGGTATATCAGGCGCGGAATGGGGAATGCGGGATCCGGCGCCATTCCCTGATCATCCACCGGAATGGCGCAAATGTCGGCGCCGGCGCTGGCAAACGCATTGCGCGCACCGGGATACCCCGGCTGCTCAAGCCAGACGCTATCCGCCGGATCAATCAGCAGCATCGCCAGTAACTGCAATGCCTGTTGCGAACTGGTGGTGATCAGGATTTGCGCGGCGGTGCAGCTCACCCCGCGCGACTGTTGCAGGTAACGGGCAAGCGCCTCACGCAGCGGCAAATACCCTTGCGGATCGCCATATCCCAGCAGACGTTCTCCTTCGACACGTAATTGTCTGGCGGTCATCTGTTTCCAGATTTTCAGCGGAAAAGCGCGAAGGTCTGGCGAACCGGCGGCAAAGGCGACGGGGGATTGCGGGTCACGGCATCCGCCGGTGGCGACAATTTTCTGCCCTCTGGCTGATATTCTCGCCAGACCGGGTTTGACGACTTTGCTTTTGCGTGCAGACGGCGCGCGGGGCAGAGACTGGCTGACAAAGGTGCCTTTGCCGGTGTGACGCTGAAGATAACCTTCCGCCTCCACCTGCGCATAAGCCGCCTCAACCGTGACCCGTGACAGATTCAGATCGCAGGCCAGCAGACGGGAAGAGGGCAGACGCTCTCCGGCCGTCAGTGCTCCGCTGCTGATGGCCTGCCGCAACGCGGCACACAGCCTGTCACGCAGACCTGCCGGGGTCGCTGTATTTTCAAAAAGCGTAATCAGATCCGGTGGCTGGGGCTGCGCGGGCATAATGGGTCTTAGTGTTAACCGGAAATTGGCATTAATCATAAGACCAAAAACAGCGATGATGAAACTGTTTTCAGACACATCACTTTATGAGGAAGCGTTTATGCAACAGGCGTCTTATGTGTTGGGATTTGCACCGCCGTCACCGGAAATCAGTGCCGCGTATTTGTTGTCCAAACTGAGTTTTTATACCGATGCGGCGGAAGTCGCGGCGGATTTACAAAACGGCATCGACGGCATTGTGGTTATTGATACCCGTTCTGCTGAACATTATGCACGCGGTCATGTGCCCGGCGCGGTCAGTTTTCCGCATAAACATATGACGGCAGAAAGCACCCGCGAGCTGAGCAAACACGTGGTGTATGTGACCTATTGCGACGGCATCGGGTGCAACGGCTCGACGCAGGGCGCGTACAAGCTGGCAAAACTGGGGTTCAGGGTAAAGGAAATGATTGGCGGGCTGGATTTTTGGATCCGCGATCAGCACCCGCTGGCAACAGGTGAAGAACGCGGACAGTATGCGCCGGAACAGGCACCGCAGGAGTGCGGTTGCTGAAAGTCGCGCTTAAAACAGTAACCACAACAGCAGCACGACCACCACGAACGCAATAAACAGCAGCGGTTTGCCGCCCATCGCCTGCATGGAGGGCGGCAACATCGCGATGAACGGATTCATGATTGGTTGCGGGTCGGTGCGCGACACGGTCGTGAATGTATCGTCGGTTTCATCCGCACGCGGTGAACGGTCAACCCGCTGGCTGAACAGCACACCAATCAGATCGCTGACCTGAACCGGCGTCAGCGGCGTGGATAATGTCGCGCTGAAACGGTTTTCCGCATATTCCGTCAGCTGATGGATTTCATGCGTGCTGGCAGGTTGTTTGAGCACACTGAGCAGCGTTGTCAGCGTCGGTGGCGTCGTCTGCTGGCTGAGCGAGGCTTTTACCTGCAAAAACTGGCTGAGCACCTGAAAATGCTTCGCCGGTATTGGCTCGCCCACTTTCACACCCACCAGCGTAAACAGCGCCTGCCAGACTTTTACCGGTGCTTCGCCGGTTGCCGCGCTGAGGCGCGTGACAAGCTGTTGCAGGCTGTTATGTTCGGCAGGCAGCAACGGACGATCGGTCACCGGCGTCTGTTGCGGTTGCGGGATATTCATCTGACGGGTCTGGATCAGATCCAGCACCTGTTGCAGCTGCGGATGCGTCAGCTGGCTGAGTACGGTGTGTCCGAAATTCTGGCGGATAAAGTCACTCACCGCCTGACGGTTATTGCCCTGCGGCAGCAGTTCGGTCAGTTGCAACATCAGCTGGCGCGAGGCATGGCTGTCCTGCGCTTGCGTGAGTTTCCCCTGCAACAGCGTTTCGGCCTGCGGGAACTGCTGCGAGGTGATTTCTGCACCGTGCGGCAGCGCCAGGTCGTGGCGCAAATTCGCCCAGATCTCAGCCGATTTAATCGGCGTGAGCGCCATCAGTTTGACGATCAGTTTTTCCAGCGTGGTGCGCTGTACCGGGGTTAATGGCAGTTCAGCGCCTGTTTTAACCGGAACGGTCTGACCCTGGGGCTGTGTTCTGTTGTCGCCAACCGGCATGCCCGGGCCGCTCAAAGGTTGCATATCACCGTCCTTCGCTGGAAATTTAAAACGTTGCCTGAACTTAATGAAAAGTAAAAAGCACGGCGCAGAGCGCGGAAGCGGCTCATCATACCTGCAAAGTGTATTAATCGACACCGTGAATAGCAGGCTGAGTAAGATTCTTGGGGAGATTGTTTCCTAAAACGGCAGATAAAAATGTCTGGCGGGGCGCGAAAGCAGAAAACAGGCAAGTGCCATCTTCTTTCCGGAAGATGGCACGAGGATTTAGCGGGGATTTTTTTGTGCCGCTGGGACGGCGCGGCTGAACAGCGGTTTACGCAAACGCTGCGCCAGGATCACCCCGGCGAGGGTGATACCCCCGCCGATAAGATGGTAGCTGTGCAACTGCTCGTGCAGGAACAACACGGCGATCACGGCGGTGAAAATCGGCGACAGGTTCATGAAAATGGACGCTTTGTTGGCGCCGAGACGAATAACGCCCTGGATCCATAAAAACGGCGCAATGATCGAGGCCGGGATCCCCGCGAACAACACCAGCGGAATATTGTGTACCGTCAGGCTGACATCCTTCGCCATCAGGAAATTCGGCAGCAGCAGTAACACACCGAAAATGATCTGCACATATAACGACTGCCAGTTCGGCAGCGGGATCGCCCAGCGTTTGGTCAGCACGCCATACAATGCGTAGGACGCCGAAGCGGCAAACATCATCAGCTCACCCGTGCCAATCCCGTGTTGCAGCAGTTGCGCTGGATCACCGGCACTGACCAGCCAGACCAGGCCGCCGAGAGAAATCATACTGCCCAACGCCACGCCGACGGTCGGCACCACGCTCAGCACAAACAGACCAATCAGCACGGTCAGCAGCGGGATCAGCGAGTTGAGGATCCCCATAAACAGCGCACTGACACTGTGGGCGGCGTAATAGGCCAGACTCTGATAAAGCACCATGCCCAGCAGGCCGAGGATCAGCAGTTTCCACCAGTATTGTTTTATCGCCTGAAGGTTGCGCAGCACACCGGGCAAAATGAACGGAGTCAGCGTCAGCAGGGCGAGCAGCCAGCGGTAAAACGAAATGGCAGCCGGATCAATCGCGCTGGCCGAGGCTTTACTGACCACCGCGTTCAGTGACCAGATCAGGACGGCGAGCAGGGGAAAGAGCACATTCATGACATAATATTCCTCAGTAAATCGTCACGTCAGTGTACGATTGTCTTGTTTGTTAGATATAACGATAATCAGACAATACGTCGTGCAATCCGGACAATCCCGTGCGGCTCACAGACAAAAAGGTTTTTATGCGTTCGCCACGTTCTTCCTCACCCCGTTATTATCCGCCATTACCCGAAAAGATGCCGGTTACGCTGCTTTTTCGCGGCGAAATCGTTGAGGGGAATTCGGAGTATGTGCGCCATTCGCATCCCTGGAGCCAGATTATCTGCGTCAAATCCGGCGTACTGGCCATGCTGGTGGCCGGTCAGCGTTATCTGGCCCCGCGTGAATTCGCTATCTGGGTGCCTGCGGGCGTGGAGCATTCCAGTTATAACCGCAAAACAACCCGTTTTTGTGCCATCGATATTGCGCCGGAACTGGACACCCATCTGCCTGCCGAACCTTGTCTGCTGACGCCCACGGCCATTTTTAATGCCATCGCTGATGACTGCTTCTCACGAAACATGACCGAGCCGCAGAGTGAGGCGGATTTGCGCATGTGCCGCGTGTTGCTCGATCAGATCAGTCTGGCACCGCGTCAGAACACCTATCTGCCGACGTCAGAGAATAAATTACTGGCTCCGATCCTGAGCGCGCTGGAAAAGAATCCGGCGGATAATACGCCGCTGGCGCACTGGGCGACGCAGGTGTATACCACCGAACGGACATTGTCGCGGCGATGCCAGCAGGAACTGGGGATGAGCTTTGCGCAGTGGCGTCAGCGGCTGCGTTTTCTGCATTCCATCTCATTGCTTGAGCAGGGGAAGACGGTGCAGGATATCTCACTCGAACTGGGTTACAGCTCGTCGTCTGCCTTTATCGCTATGTTTCAGCAGGTTTCCGGTACCACACCGCAGCGTTTTCGTAACGACAGGTAAACCTGTGCCCTGAAAGTTGGGATCTGACCCGGTATCGTGGCAAAATCAATGCCCTCTTTATTTTCTATTCTTTCTTTAGGCCATGCTGCCGGAGACAAACGTGAAAATCCTGGTTGATGAAAATATGCCGTATGCCGTCGAGCTTTTTAGCCGTCTGGGTAACGTGCAGGCTGTGCCCGGCCGTCCTATTCCGCAAGATGCCCTGAATGATGCCGATGCGCTGATGGTGCGGTCTGTGACCAAAGTGAACGAAAGTTTACTGGCGGGAAAACCGGTGAAATTTGTCGGCACCGCCACGGCGGGAACCGATCACGTGGATGATGCATGGCTGGCCAGCGCCGGGATTGGTTTCTCCGCCGCGCCGGGCTGTAATGCGATTGCGGTAGTGGAATACGTTTTCTCATCCCTGCTGATCCTCGCGCAACGCGACGGTTTCCAGTTGCGCGATAAAACGGTCGGGATCATCGGCGTGGGGAATGTCGGCTCGCGTCTGAATGCGCGTCTTGAAGCACTCGGTGTTCGTACGTTGCTGTGCGATCCGCCACGCGCCGATCGCGGTGACGCCGGTGAATTCTGGCCGCTGGAAAAACTGGTCGCTGAAGCAGATATTCTGACGTTCCACACGCCGTTGAATATGTCCGGCCCGTATGCCACGCATCATCTGGTGGATGCAGATTTACTGGCGCGTCTGCCCGCTGACCGCATTCTGATTAACGCCTGCCGTGGCGAAGTGGTGGATAACGCCGCGCTGCTCGAGGCGCTGAACGGCAGTAAAAAACTGACCGCCGTGCTGGATGTCTGGGAACCGGAACCAGATTTATCGCTGGCGCTGCTGGATAAAGTGGCTATCGGTACGGCACACATCGCCGGTTACAGCCTGGAAGGCAAAGCCCGCGGCACCACGCAGGTGTTCGAAGCATTCAGCCAGTTTATCGGTCAGCCACAAACCGTGCCGCTGGAATCCTTGCTCCCTGCGCCTGAATTTGCCGAAGTGACCCTGAGTGGCGCGCTGAGCGAAGCCAAACTGCTGCGTCTTATTCACTTAGTGTATGATGTGCGCCGCGATGACCGGCCTTTGCGCCGTGTCGCCGGTAAACCGGGCGAATTCGACAAGCTGCGTAAGTTCTATGAAGAACGTCGTGAGTGGTCCTCTTTACGGGTGATATGCGACGATGCAGCGACCGCAGATGTGCTGAAAAAACTGGGCTTTAACAGCCAGTTAGGTTGAGTTAAGCCAACCTGAATCTTTTCACTGTACATTCACGCAATATTACTCTGATAGCCGGGCGGTGAGTTTCACCGCCCCTTTGTATTTTGTACTTTTATTTCTGGAGAATACCAACATGTCTGATGGCTGGAATATTGCGCTGCTTGGCGCAACGGGCGCAGTCGGTGATGCGTTACTGGAATTATTGGCTGATCGTCAGTTCCCCGTTGGTGAGCTCTTCCCGCTGGCCAGTGAACGCAGCGCCGGTCAGACCGTGCGTTTTAACGGTAAAAGCCTGCGCGTGCAGCAGGCGTCTGAATTTGACTGGTCGCAGGTTCAGCTGGCGTTCTTTGTCGCAGGCTCTGAGGCTTCAGCGTTGTATGCCGAAGAAGCGGCAAATCAGGGGTGTCTGGTGATCGACAGCAGCGGCCTGTTCTCCCTTGAGCATGACATTCCTCTGGTGGTGCCGGGCGTGAACCCTGACGCGCTGTCTCATTACCGCAACCGTAATATCGTGGCTGTGGCCGACAGCCTGACCAGTCAGTTGCTGACGGCCATCAAACCGCTGACCGAACAGGCCGGTTTGTCCCGTCTGCACGTCACGTCGCTGCTGTCCGTTTCGGCGCTGGGTAAAGCGGCCGTTGACGATCTGGCCGGACAAAGTGCCCGCCTGCTGAACGGCATTCCGGCAGAAGAAGGTATTTTCAGCAAACAACTGGCATTCAACCTGTTACCGCTGGTCAGTGATGAAGAGGGCAGTGTGCGTCAGGAACGCCGGCTGGTGGATCAGGTGCGCAAAGTGTTGCAGGACGATGGCCTGCCGATTTCGGTCAGCTGCGTGCAGTCGCCGGTGTTCTACGGTCACGCGCAGGTGGTGCATCTGGAAGGCTTGCGCCCGCTGTCTGCCGATGAAGCGCGCACCGAACTGGAACAAATTGATGACATTAATCTCAGCGATGAAGATGATTTCCCGACGCAGGTCAGCGATGCGTCCGGCAATGCCAACCTGAGCATCGGTTGTATCCGTAATGACTACGGCATTCCTGAGTTACTGCAATTCTGGTCAGTGGCCGACAATGTGCGTTTCGGCGGTGCCCTGATGGCGGTGGAAACCGCAGAGAAGCTGATTAACGAGTACTGGTACTGATTATGTCCGAAGATGTGATCGCTGACATCAGCGCGGCACCGGTTGCCGGGCGTGTGGCGTTAGGCGTGGAATATGACGGCAGTGCCTACTTTGGCTGGCAGCGTCAGCAGGGCGTCGCCAGCGTGCAGGAATGTCTGGAAAAGGCGCTGAGCCGTGTCGCGAATACGCCGATCGTGGTGTTTTGCGCCGGTCGTACGGATGCCGGTGTCAGCGCGACCGGACAGGTGGTGCACTTTGATACGCCGGTGCTGCGTAAAGATGCGGCGTGGACGATGGGGGTGAATACCCATCTGCCGAAAAATATTGCCGTGCGCTGGTGCGCGAACGTGGCGGAAGATTTCCACGCCCGTTTCAGCGCCACCGCCCGCCGCTACCGTTACGTTATTTATAACAACCGTTACCGCTCAGCGATTTTGCATACCGGCGTGACCCACGTTCATATGCCGCTCGATGTGGAGAAAATGCAGCTTGCCGGTCAGGCGTTGCTGGGGGAGAACGACTTTACCTCTTTTCGCGCATCGCAGTGCCAGTCGCGCACGCCGTGGCGCTACGTGATGCATTTGAATGTCAGCCGTCACGGCAACTATGTGGTGGTCGATATCAAAGCTAACGCTTTTGTTCATCACATGGTGCGCAATATTGTCGGCAGCCTGGTGGAAATCGGCGCGGGCAATCAGCCGGTGAGCTGGATGGGCGACCTGCTGGCGGCAAAAGATCGTAACCTTGCCGCCGCTACCGGGAAACCGGAGGGGTTGTATCTGGTCTCGGTTGATTATCCGGAAAAATTTTCATTACCTCAGGTAAATATGGGGCCACTGTTCCTGGAAGATTAAGGAACATTTTTAGCGATTGTTGCATTAACGTTTATTCACAACGGCGTTTTTTGACCAGGAAGAGGTGGAGGAACTGATGGGCTTTATTCACTTTGTCATAGATTTCATTCTGCATATTGATGTGCATCTGGCGGAACTGGTTGCGCAGTATGGCGTCTGGGTTTACGGGATTTTGTTCCTGATTTTGTTCTGCGAAACCGGTCTGGTGGTGACACCTTTCCTG
Organism: Rahnella victoriana; assembly: GCF_004330295.1. GTDB lineage: Bacteria > Pseudomonadota > Gammaproteobacteria > Enterobacterales > Enterobacteriaceae > Rahnella > Rahnella victoriana. The sequence goes on along the minus strand of NZ_SJOJ01000022.1, from coordinate 3,984 downwards.
CCGGGCGATTCCTTATTGTTCGTGGCAGGTGCGCTGGCGGCGTTGCCGGGCAACGATATGAATGTCCATCTGATGGCATTGCTGATGGCTGTCGCGGCGATCCTCGGGGATGCGGTGAACTACACTATCGGACGGGTGTTTGGTGAACGACTGTTCAGTAATCCGGACTCAAAGATTTTCCGTCGCAGTTATTTAGACAAGACGCATAAGTTTTACGAGAAACATGGCGGCAAAACGATTATTCTTGCGCGCTTCGTGCCGATCGTCCGCACGTTTGCGCCGTTCGTGGCCGGTATGGGGCATATGTCTTACCGCCATTTTGCGGCCTATAACGTGATTGGGGCGCTGGTTTGGGTGCTGTTATTTACCTATGCTGGCTACCTTTTCGGCGATCTGCCGATTGTTCAGGAAAATCTGAAATTACTGATCGTGGCAATCATTGTGGTTTCCATCCTGCCGGGTGTGGTTGAAATCTGGCGGCACAAACGCGCAGCCGCAAAAGAAAAGCGTCAGCAGGAGTAATCCCTGACGTTTTTTTACGCAAGCGCGTTAAAATTTAAGGCATTAAACCCGAGGGTAAGACCAGTTTTTTATCCACAGTGTCTGGCCGTTATGGTTTAATGAGCGACAATTTATGGTCTGTTCCTGCGAACAACCCTTCTGTGACGCGGTGTGTGAGGTTTTTTATCACGCCGCGCACAGGTGATTTTGGGTAGGTTTCAGGGGACTTGTTACAGCATGAACAGCGGACTGGCTTCGGCCGGGTTCAAACAGAAAGGTTATCGATGAGCTGGATTGAACGAATTCTTAGTAAGAGCACCGACTCGCAAACCCGTAAGGCAAGTATTCCTGAGGGCGTCTGGACTAAATGCGACAGCTGCGGGCAGGTCCTTTACCGCGCCGAGCTTGAGCGCAACCTCATGGTGTGCCCTAAGTGCGACCACCATATGCGTCTTACCGCGCGTATGCGTCTGGCCACTTTCATGGACGAGGGCAGTGAGGTTGAATTAGGCAGCGAGCTTGAGCCTAAAGATGTTCTGAAGTTTAAAGATTCCAAGAAATACAAAGATCGTCTGGTTGCGGCACAAAAAGAAACCAACGAAAAAGACGCGATGGTCGTCATGAAAGGCACGCTGTTCGGCATGCCAATCGTGGTGGCTTCATTTGAATTTGCCTTCATGGGCGGTTCAATGGCGTCCGTGGTGGGTGCGCGTTTTGTGCGTGCCGTTGAGCAGGCGCTGGAAGATAACTGTCCGCTGGTGTGTTTCTCTGCCAGTGGCGGTGCCCGTATGCAGGAAGCGCTGATGTCGCTGATGCAGATGGCGAAAACCAGTGCTGCACTGGCGAAATTACAGGAACGCGGCCTGCCGTACATTTCTGTGCTGACTGACCCGACCATGGGCGGTGTTTCTGCCAGTCTGGCGATGCTGGGCGACATCAACGTCGCTGAGCCGAAAGCGCTGATCGGTTTTGCCGGTCCACGCGTTATCGAGCAAACCGTGCGCGAAAAACTGCCGCCGGGCTTCCAGCGCAGTGAGTTCCTGATCGAAAAAGGTGCGATTGATATGATCGTACGTCGTCCGGATATGCGTGCCAAACTGGGCAGCGTGCTGGCGAAACTGACCGGGCAACCGGAGCCGAATGTGGCTGACGTCCATGTTGCTGTCAACGGTTCCGCCGCTGACAACCAGGATGCCTGATCAGACAGGGTAAACGCCGGTCAGTAATTGGGGCGGCCATCGGTTGTTGTGCCGCCCACACTGTTTTTCTGCAAAACAGGCAGCCCGTGCTTTTACTCTGTTGGTGAGATCTGACAAAGAGGGCATTGCCTGCTGTCACAGTCTGGTGATGTAGTGTCGAAGTGAACCTGACAAGGTTGAACGGGACTCATGCAAAATCAACTTATCCCCCAAGCCACGTCGCCTTTGGCCACGTGGCTTTATTATCTCGAACATCTCCATTCTCAGGCCATTGAACTGGGCCTCGACCGCGTGAAAGCGGTTGCCACGAAACTCGATTTACTGACGCCAGCACCGTTTGTGTTTACCGTCGCCGGAACCAATGGCAAGGGCACCACCTGCGCCACGCTGGAGTCCATCCTGATGGCGGCCGGATACCGCGTGGGCGTTTACAGTTCCCCGCATCTGGTGCGCTACACCGAACGGGTGCGCATTCAGGGTGAAGAGCTGCCGGGATCCGCGCACTGTGAATCCTTCGCGGTGCTGGAAGCCGGTCGTGGTGATATCTCGCTGACCTATTTTGAGTACGGCACATTGTCGGCGTTGCACCTGTTCAAACAGGCGAAGCTGGGTGTGGTGATCCTCGAAGTCGGGCTGGGCGGACGCCTGGACGCGACCAATATCGTCGATGCCAGTGTCGCCGTGGTCACCAGTATTGCGCTCGATCATACCGACTGGCTGGGTTCGGATCGCGAAAGCATCGGCCGCGAAAAAGCCGGTATTTTCCGTGGCGGTAAACCGGCCGTGGTCGGTGAGCCTGATATGCCGCAATCCATTGCTGCCGTTGCGCAGGAAAAACACGCTGATTTACATCGCCGTGATGTGAACTGGCATTTTTCTGCCGATGTCGGACAGTGGCGCTGGGCGGCGCTGGAACAGGGCAACGAGGTGAACGTGCTGGAAGGTTTACCGTTGCCGAATGTGCCGCTGGCCAATGCGGCGACCGCGCTGGCTGCCCTGCATTATTCCGCACTGGCTGTTCCTGAAGCCGCGTTACGCAGTGGTTTACAGCGCGCGGCGTTGCCGGGACGTTTCCAGACGGTGAGTGAATCGCCACGCCTGATCCTGGATGTCGCGCATAACCCGCATGCGGCGGCGTATCTGGCCGGACGTCTGGCGGAACAGCCGAGAAATGGCGGCAAAGTTCGCGCCGTCGTCGGAATGTTGAAAGACAAAGATATTGCCGGTACGCTGGCTTGCCTGTCGCCGCAGGTGGATGAATGGTATTGCGCGCCGCTGGAAGGACCGCGCGGGGCCAGTGTCGAAGAACTGACGACGCATCTGCCTCAGGCGCACCAGTTTGATGATGTGGAGTCTGCCTGGAAACAGGCTATGCAGGAGGCGGCTCCTCAGGATATTGTGATTGTCTGCGGCTCGTTCCATACCGTAGCTCACGTAATGGATGCTTTAGACACGGGGAAAACCAGTGGCAAGTAAGTTTCAAAATCGTCTGGTCGGGACGGTCATTCTGGTGGCGCTGGGCGTCATCATTTTGCCCGGTTTACTCGACGGCAAGAAAAAGCATTACGAAGACGAATTTGCGTCTATTCCATTGGTGCCAAAACCAGGTGATGTTGAAGAACAGGACTCGGTGCCACCGGTCACGCAATCTTTGCCTGCTCAGCCGCCGGAAGGTGCCGATCAGGCCATGAACGGCGAACCGGACGCGGAGAGTTCAGCCAACAATACCAATGCCGCGAATCAGGGCAATGTGGCACCCGGCAACACCACCATAGAAGCTCCGCCGGCCACCACACTGCCTGAGCAGAAAAAACCGGTACAGACCGCGCCGGTCAAACCTGCGCCGCAGAAGCCAAAAACGATTGAACCTAAACCGATGGTGGAAGCTAAGCCCACGGTGAAACCGAAGCCTGTGGAGCAGCCGAAACCGGTCGAACAACCGAAGGCAGTTGCCGAACAACCTAAACCGGTTGAACAGCCGAAACCTGCACCGGAAGAAAAAGCACCGGCAGGGCAGTCTTATGTGGTTCAGCTTGGCGCATTGAAAAATGCCGCTAAAGCCAATGAAATTGTGGCGAATCTGCGCCTGTCAGGTTTCCGTGCTTACACCGTTCCGGCCACACCGGTTCAGGGGCAGATCACGCGCCTGTACGTCGGCCCGGATGCCTCGAAGCAGAAACTCGAAGCCTCATTGCCGCAACTGCAACAGCTGAGTGGATTAGGCGGGCAGGTTCGCGCATATTCTGCACACTGACTTTGCTCCTTCCCCTGCGAAGGGGAGGGC
>NZ_SJOJ01000021.1 GCF_004330295.1 Rahnella victoriana | reverse complement strand
CTCAGAAGTGAAACGCCGTAGCGCCGATGGTAGTGTGGGGTCTCCCCATGCGAGAGTAGGGAACTGCCAGGCATCAAATAAGTGGAAAGCCCTGTACTGACGTACAGGGCTTTTTGCTATGGGAAATTTGGGTAATTATGTTCGCTTATTGCTCTATTAGCTGCGAAATTCATTGTTCAGAAGTATCCTCCTTATCGCTCACCAACTCTTTTTCCCGATCCTATATAACTAAACCCTCTAAATTAATAACTGAAGCTGAAACATTTTCACTTACTGCATGCAGGCTCGACATCTTGATTAAAACCCGTTATCTTCGGCTATCTAGAAGTCTAAACGTATAAATGGATGCAGTGAGGAAGTTGTTATGCCGATCCGGGTACCAGACGAATTACCAGCCGTGAATTTCCTGCGCAATGAGAACGTCTTTGTCATGACATCATCACGCGCGAAAACACAGGAGATCCGTCCCCTTAAGGTGCTGGTTCTTAACCTGATGCCGAAGAAAATTGAGACTGAAAATCAGTTTTTACGACTGCTTTCCAACTCTCCTCTGCAAATTGATGTGCAGCTGCTGCGTATTGATAGTCGCGAATCTAAAAACACCCCCGCCGAGCACCTCAATAACTTCTATTGTGACTTTGAAGATATTCAGCATGACAACTACGATGGCCTGATTGTCACCGGCGCGCCCCTGGGATTGGTTGATTTTTGCGATGTGGCGTACTGGCCTGAAATTGAACGGGTTATTCACTGGGCGAAAGAACACGTGACATCAACGCTGTTTGTTTGCTGGGCGGTACAGGCTGCGCTGAATGTGCTTTACGGCCTGCCTAAAATGACCCGTGAAGCGAAGTTATCAGGTGTGTATCCTCATCAGACGCTGCAACCGCTGGCGTTACTGACCCGTGGCTTTGATGAATCTTTCCTGGCACCGCATTCGCGCTATGCAGACTTCCCGGCAGATGTGCTTCGCCAGCATACAGATCTGGATATTTTCGCTGAATCCGAGGAGGCCGGTGCCTATCTCTTTGCCACAAAGGATAAGCGGATGGCTTTCGTGACCGGACACCCTGAATATGATGCAGGGACACTGGCCGGAGAGTATTTGCGGGACGTGGCTGCCGGTTTGTCGCCTGAAATGCCGTACAACTATTTCCCGCAGGATAATGCCGAACTGGCACCCAAAGCGACCTGGCGTAGCCACGGACACTTGCTGTTCACTAACTGGCTGAACTATTACGTTTATCAGATCACACCGTTTGATCTGCGCCAGATGAATCCCACACTCGAGTAAATCCTCTTTCCGTTTTCTGCAGACGATCTCCCCGGTCGTCTGCTTATCTTTCTTTCCCTACGATCCTTTTCTCTGAGCCGCAATCCTTCATCTCTTATTTCTCAAATGCGAAATCCGTTACCATTTTATGGAAAATTTATTCCTTCTTATCTTATTGATTAAAAATGGAACTTTTTAATTTAAAAAATAAAATGGAAATCGTTTTTGATTTTATGAAATCCCTGATTACGCTTAACTCTATCGGGCAATAAATAACCAGAGAAAGATCGCCTCAAAATAATGAGTGCGTCTCGGGTGAGTTTTCGACCGTAACAGCATCTGTTCAGTGAGGCGGTCTGGCAGATTAGGCAGATAAATCAGGAGAAGAGCGATGTCAGAGCAAATTACCCGCAGTCAGCTTGGCTTTACGCGCCGTTTTGGTGAAAACGAGGCACAGATTCTGACTGAAGAAGCCGTAGATTTCTTGTCCGAGCTGGTTGTGCGTTTTACCCCACTGCGTAACCGTTTACTGGCCGATCGTATTGCCGTCCAGCAGAAGATAGATCAGGGTACATTACCGGATTTTATTTCGGAAACACATTCCATTAAAAATGCAGACTGGAAAATACGGGGCATCCCTGCTGATCTGCTGGATCGACGGGTAGAAATTACCGGGCCTGTCGAACGTAAGATGGTCATCAATGCGCTCAATGCCAATGTAAAAGTCTTCATGGCGGACTTTGAGGATTCTCTGGCTCCGGACTGGCAGAAAGTGATTGAAGGGCAGATCAACTTACGCGATGCGGTAAACGGGACGATCAGCTACACCAACGAATCCGGAAAAATTTATCAGCTCAAACCTGACCCGGCCGTTTTGGTGTGCCGTGTCCGTGGCCTGCACTTACCTGAAAAACATGTGAACTGGCAGGGAGAGGCGATTCCCGGTTCGCTGTTCGATTTCGCGTTGTACTTCTTCCACAACTATCGCGCTTTGCTGGCAAAAGGCAGCGGTCCCTATTTCTATCTGCCCAAAATGCAGTCCTGTCACGAGGCCGACTGGTGGAGTCAGGTCTTCAGTTTTGCTGAAGATTATGCAGGATTATCCCGTGGCACAATCAAAGCGACCGTGCTGATTGAAACCCTGCCCGCTGTATTCCAGATGGACGAAATTCTTTATCACCTGCGTGATCATATCGTCGGCCTGAACTGCGGCCGCTGGGATTACATCTTCAGCTATATCAAAACATTAAAAAATCATGCTGATCGCGTATTACCCGATCGCCAGTCTGTGACCATGACGCAACCCTTCCTCAGTGCGTACTCGCGGCTGCTGATCAAAACCTGCCATCGCCGTGGCGCATTTGCAATGGGAGGCATGGCGGCATTTATCCCCAGTAAAGATGTTAAGCGTAACGAATGGGTACTGAACAAAGTCCGCACAGACAAAGAGCTGGAGGCAAGTAACGGCCATGACGGCACCTGGATTGCGCACCCGGGGCTGGCCGATACGGTGCTCGAAGCATTCGATAATGCACTGGGCAGCCGTTCAAATCAGCTGGACGTGTTACGTGAAGAAGACACTGAAATCACCGCAGAGCAGTTGCTTGAACCTTGTGCCGGTGAGCGCACCGAAGAGGGCATGCGCGCCAATATCCGCGTTGCGGTGCAATACATCGAGGCCTGGATTTCAGGAAACGGCTGCGTCCCGATTTACGGTTTGATGGAAGATGCCGCCACGGCTGAAATCTCCCGCACGTCGATCTGGCAATGGATCCACCACGGCAAAACGCTCAGCGACGGACAACCCGTTACCAAACCCTTATTCCGCCGCATGCTGAATGAAGAAATGCTGGTCATCCGGCAGGAACTGGGCGAACAACGTTTCAGCGCAGGACGCTTCACACAAGCGGCTGCGCTGATGGAAAAAATTACCACGCAGGATGAGCTCATCGACTTCCTGACACTGCCGGGCTATCAGCTGCTGGCCTGATCCTTCTTATCCTACACATAAAAAGACCGGAGCATTTGCCATGAAAACGACCCGTACTCAGCAAATTCAGCAGCTTGAAGAAACCTGGAACCAGCCACGCTGGAAAAATATCACCCGACCTTACACTGCGGCAGAAGTGATCAGCCTGCGCGGCTCGGTCAATCCCGAATGCACACTGGCACAGCACGGTGCCGCCCGTCTGTGGAATCTGCTGCACGGGGCCTCGCGTAAAGGGTATGTCAATTGTCTGGGCGCACTGACTGGTGGACAGGCATTGCAGCAGGCGAAAGCCGGTATTGAGGCCATTTATCTTTCCGGCTGGCAGGTGGCTGCCGATGCGAATACGGCTTCGAGTATGTACCCCGACCAGTCTTTATATCCGGTGAATTCGGTGCCTGAAGTGGTGGCGCGGATTAACAACACTTTCCGCCGCGCGGATCAGATTCAGTGGGCCAATAACATTGAACCGGGTCAGCCGGGCTATACCGATTATTTCCTGCCGATCGTGGCTGATGCAGAAGCGGGTTTTGGCGGCGTGCTCAATGCTTTTGAGCTGATGAAATCGATGATTGAAGCCGGTGCCGCAGCCGTTCACTTTGAAGATCAGCTTGCTGCCGTGAAGAAGTGCGGACATATGGGGGGCAAAGTTCTGGTACCCACACAGGAAGCCGTCCAGAAACTGGTATCGGCGCGGCTCGCCGCCGACGTGCTGGGTGTACCGACGTTGCTGGTGGCGCGTACCGATGCGGATGCCGCTGATTTACTGACGTCAGACTGCGACCCGTATGACAGCCAGTTTATAACCGGCGAAAGAACGCACGAAGGTTTCTACCGGACACACGCCGGGATTGAGCAGGCCATCAGCCGCGGGCTGGCGTATGCCCCGTATGCCGACGTCGTGTGGTGCGAAACCTCGACGCCTGATCTCAAACTGGCGCAGCGTTTCGCCGAGGCTATTCACGCCAAATTCCCGGGCAAACTGCTGGCATATAACTGCTCGCCATCGTTTAACTGGAAGAAAAATCTCGACGATCAGACCATCGCCAGTTTCCAGGATCAGCTGGCTGCGATGGGCTATCAGTACCAGTTCATCACGCTGGCGGGCATTCACAGCATGTGGTTCAACATGTTCGATCTTGCCCATGCTTATGCGCAGGGTGAGGGGATGAAGCACTACGTCGAAAAAGTGCAGGAGCCGGAATTTGCCGCCATCGGTCGCGGCTACACTTTTGCATCCCACCAGCAGGAAGTCGGAACCGGCTATTTCGACAAAGTCACCACCATCATTCAGGGCGGGCGTTCCTCGGTTACCGCGCTCACCGGCTCGACCGAAGAACAGCAGTTTTCCTCCACGTCACACTGATCCCCGGCAGGCCCGGTGAAAGCCGGGTCTTTTCCTCATGGAGCTGCCGCTATGCGTATTGAGCTGTTGATTGCGCAGACCATTTTGCAGGGATTTGACGCACAGTATGGCCGTTTTCTTGAGGTGACGGCAGGCGCCCAGCAACGCTTTGAAAATGCTGACTGGCCTGCCGTGCAGGCGGCGATGAAACAGCGTATTCATCTGTATGACCACCATGTCGGGCTGGTTGTCGCGCAGCTTAAATGCATCACCGGCCAGCACTTTTATGATGCCGCGTTTCTGGTCCGTATAAAGGAATGTTACTCCGGCCTGCTGCCTGACTATCCCCGTGCTGAAATTGCAGAAAGTTTCTTTAATTCAGTCTATTGCCGGATTTTTAAACACAGGGATCTGACGGCGGATAAACTCTTTATTTTCAGTGAACAATCCTCCCTGCGGCCGCATCATTGCGCACGTCCTCTGTCACGGCGGTATCCGGTTAACGGAACGCTTATCGTCACGCTGGCAAAAGTGCTGGGCGACCTTCCGGTGCGTTTAGCGTGGGAAGATGCGAATCGCGATGTGGATTATATTGCGAATGCCTTACAGCAACGCTTTTCTGCGACGTGGCTGGCGGATGCGGATATTGAGATCGCGACCGAGATTTTCTATCGCAATAAAGCCGCGTGGATCATCGGCAAAATCAGGGCCGGTTCACAGGTATTCCCACTGTTATTACCGGTGCATCTCAGCCATCAGAATCAGTTATTTGTGGATGCCTGTCTGACCGAGAGCAACGACGCCAGCATTGTTTTCGGCTTCGCCCGCTCGTACTTCATGGTGTATGCCCCGCAGCCTGGCGCGCTGGTGGAATGGTTGCGTGAGATTTTACCGGCCAAAACTACCGCTGAACTTTACAGCGCGATCGGTTGCCAGAAGCATGCAAAAACAGAATGTTACCGTGAGCACCTGCGCTTTATGGCACAAACCGACCAGCCTTTTATTATTGCGCCGGGCGTCAAAGGCATGGTGATGCTGGTATTTACCCTGCCCGGCAGTGACCGGGTGTTCAAAGTGATAAAGGATAATTTTGCCCCGCAAAAAGAAGTGACTGAAGCTCAGGTCATGGCCTGCTATCAGCTGGTGAAAGAACACGATCGCGTCGGGCGGATGGCCGATACCCAGGAGTTTGAGCACTTTGTTTTGCCGAAGAAAAACATCAGCCCGGAACTGATGGCAGAGCTTCAGCGCGAAGTCCCCGCTAAAATCGAAGATCTGGGGGACACTATTGCGCTCAGACATCTGTACATCGAACGGCGTATGACGCCGCTGAATTTATATCTGGAACAGGCCAGTGACGCACAACTTCATGACGTGATTGAGGAATATGGCAACGCGATCAAACAGCTGGCAGCAGCGAACATCTTCCCCGGCGATATGTTGTTTAAGAATTTTGGCGTCACCCGTCATGGCCGCGTGGTGTTTTATGACTACGATGAAATCTGTTACATGACCGAAGTAAACTTCCGCGACATTCCCGCACCGCGATATCCTGAAGATGAACTGGCCAGCGAACCCTGGTACAGCATCGCACCCGGCGACGTTTTCCCGGAGGAGTTCCGGCATTTCTTATGCAGTGACAAACGTCTGGGCCAGATCTTTGAAGCATTACACGATGACCTGTTTTGCGCCGCTTACTGGCGTAATTTGCAGCAACGCATCCGTGAAGGGCACGTTGAAGATGTCTTTGCTTATCGCCGCTCTCAGCGTTTCTGCCGCCGTTAAAACGCTTCATCATCCCGCCACACTCCGGCGGGATTGTCGTCTTTCTTTCAGTGTTTCCCGCCGCCGTAAGCCTGCGTAATTTCTTTTGCTGCGTGGATCACCAGCGCGCCCAGCTCGGTCACACGGTCATCGGTGATCCGCGAAACCGGACCCGAGATAGAAATCGCCGCATATGCATCGTTATGCTCGTCGTAAATGCAGGTCGCCACACAGCGCAAACCCAGCGCATGTTCTTCATCATCAAAGGCATAGCCGCGCTTGCGTGTATCCGCCAGCTCCTGTTTCAGGTTTGCCGGAGAGGTTTTCGTCAGCGGCGTATAGCTGTGCAAGCCAATCTTATGCAGCAGTTTTGCCAGACGTTCTTCCGGCAGCGTCGAAAGAAATGCTTTACCGGCCCCTGACGCATGCATTGGCAATTTGCCACCAATCGGCGCGGACATGCGCATCAGCGCATTGCACTGCACCTGATCGATGATGATCGCCTGATAGTCACTGTGATCCAGCACCGCCAGATTGACCGTTTCGCCGGATTCTTCCATCAGGCGGCGCAACATCGGATGCACCATTGCCAGTAAATTGCGGCTCTGCAGGAAGCTGCTGCCGACAACAAACGCATGCGAGCCAATGGTCCACAAGCCCAAATCGCCCACCTGACGAACAAACCCCTGCTGCTGCATGGTCGTCAGCAAACGGTGCGTGGTGGAATTGGGTAATCCTGCCTGCTGAGCCAGATCGGTCAGCGCCACGCTGCCCTGGGCTTCCGCGATATATTCCAGCAATTTCAGGCCACGTGTCAGGGACTGAACCTGCCCGGTAGCGGCGCTGCTGGTGGCGGCAGCGGCTTTGGTTTTCTTAGTACGTTTGGCCGGAGCTGAGACGGACGTTGCCATGAGCCTGTTCCTTGTAAGATGCGCCAAAAGCTGGCGAAGAAAAGTCATTTTTGGAATTGGTTTTCGTTTTTACAGTATGGATCGCAACCTGCCTTTGCGCTCATCCGATGTGTTGCATCGCATTTGCGGGATGTCTTCCCGAATTGAAAAAGTCTCACGTCGGCGCGGGCTTTTGGCTGAGGAAGGTATGCTAGGATGTTGACCATAATTTCCGGCGTATGAACGAACAATTTGCCGGGTGTGCGTGATGGGTGATGAGGTGAAAGTGACTAATCGAGTTGAGGCGCTACATAAGCAACTGGCACAGCGCATTTTGGTTCTGGACGGCGGCATGGGCACCATGATCCAAAGCTATCGTCTGGAAGAAGAAGATTACCGTGGCGAACGTTTTGCTGACTGGGAAAGCGATCTGAAAGGCAATAACGATCTTCTGGTGCTTTCCAGACCGGAAGTGATCATCGAGATCCACAACGGTTATCTTGCTGCTGGCGCGGATATCCTCGAAACCAACACTTTTAACTCCACCACGATTGCCATGGCTGACTACCATATGGAATCGCTGTCGGCGGAAATTAACTACGAAGCCGCACGTCTGGCGCGTCAGTGTGCCGATGAGTGGACCGCACGCACGCCGGATAAACCACGTTACGTCGCCGGGGTGTTAGGCCCGACCAACCGCACGGCGTCGATCTCGCCTGATGTTAACGATCCGGCTTTCCGTAATGTGTCTTTCGATCAACTGGTCGAAGCTTACCGTGAATCGACCCGCGCGCTGATCGAAGGCGGTGCGGATCTGATCATGATCGAAACCGTCTTCGATACCCTCAATGCCAAAGCCGCGACGTTCGCGGTAGAAAGTGAATTCGAAGCGATGGGCATCGTGCTGCCGGTGATGGTTTCCGGCACCATTACCGATGCCTCCGGCCGTACATTGTCGGGGCAGACCACCGAAGCCTTTTATAACTCCCTGCGCCACGTTAAGCCCCTGACTTTTGGCCTGAACTGCGCCCTGGGGCCGGATGAACTACGTCAATATGTCGCTGAATTATCACGCATTGCAGAATGCTACGTGACCGCTCACCCGAACGCCGGTTTACCGAATGCCTTTGGTGAATACGATCTGGACGCCAAAGAAATGGCCGGGCACATTGCCGAATGGGCGCGCTCGGGCTTTCTGAATATTGTCGGTGGCTGTTGTGGCACCACGCCTGCGCATATCGCGGCGATGGTAAAAGCCGTAGAAGGCGTGCCGCCTCGTGCGTTGCCAACCCTTCCCGTTGCCTGCCGGCTGGCAGGTCTTGAACCGCTGACCATCGACCCGCAAACCTTGTTCGTGAACGTCGGCGAACGTACCAACGTCACCGGGTCGGCACGTTTCAAGCGACTGATTAAAGAAGAGAAGTATGCAGAAGCGCTGGCCGTAGCCCGTCAGCAGGTGGAAAGTGGCGCGCAGATCATCGACATCAACATGGATGAAGGGATGCTCGACGCCGAAGCGGCGATGGTGCGTTTCCTCAACCTGATTGCCGGTGAGCCGGATATCGCCCGCGTGCCGATCATGATTGACTCCTCCAAATGGGATGTCATCGAAAAAGGCCTGAAATGCATTCAAGGCAAAGGGATTGTTAACTCGATTTCCATGAAAGAAGGCGAGGAAGCCTTCCTGCACCATGCCCGTATGGTGCGCCGTTATGGCGCGGCCATGGTGGTCATGGCGTTCGATGAAACCGGACAGGCAGACACCCGCGCCCGCAAAATTGAAATCTGTCGTCGTGCCTACAAACTGCTGACGGAGAAAGTCGGCTTTCCGCCGGAAGACATCATTTTCGACCCGAATATTTTCGCAGTCGCCACCGGCATTGAAGAGCATAACAACTACGCCGTCGATTTCATCGAAGCCTGCGCCGATATCAAAGCAGAGTTGCCACACGCGCTGATTTCGGGCGGTGTTTCCAATGTTTCCTTCTCATTCCGTGGTAACGAACCCGTACGTGAAGCCATCCACGCCGTGTTCCTGTATCACGCCATCCGTAACGGTATGGATATGGGCATCGTCAACGCCGGTCAGTTGGCGATTTATGATGACTTACCGGCCGAACTGCGCGACGCCGTTGAAGATGTGATCCTCAACCGCCGCGACGATGGTACCGAACGTCTGCTGGAACTGGCAGAAAAATACCGGGGCAGCAAGGACGATGGCGAAGCGAATAAGCAGCAGGCGGAATGGCGCAGCTGGGAAGTCAAAAAACGCCTCGAATACTCGCTGGTCAAAGGCATCACTGAATTTATTGAGCTGGATACAGAAGAGTGCCGTCAGATGGCCGCGCGTCCTATTGAAGTGATTGAAGGTCCGCTGATGGACGGCATGAACGTCGTCGGCGACCTGTTTGGTGCCGGTAAAATGTTTCTGCCGCAGGTGGTGAAATCCGCACGCGTCATGAAACAGGCAGTGGCCTATCTGGAGCCGTACATTGAGGCCAGTAAGGAGAAGGGCCAGACCAACGGCAAAATCCTGCTCGCCACGGTAAAAGGCGATGTGCATGACATCGGCAAAAACATTGTCGGCGTGGTGCTGCAATGTAATAACTACGAGATTATTGATCTCGGCGTAATGGTGCCGACCGACAAAATTCTGAAAACCGCCATTGAAGAAAATGTCGATATCATCGGGCTTTCCGGGCTGATTACTCCGTCGCTCGACGAAATGGTCAACGTGGCGAAAGAGATGGAACGCCGCGGCTTCACCATGCCGTTGCTGATTGGTGGCGCGACTACATCGAAAGCGCACACCGCAGTTAAAATCGAACAAAATTACAGTGGCGCAACCTGCTATGTGCAAAACGCCTCGCGTTCTGTCGGCGTGGTCTCTGCGTTGCTGTCAAAAGATCAGCGTGACGCGTTTATCGAACGCACGCGCAAAGAGTACGACACCGTGCGTATCCAGCACGGCCGTAAAAAACCCCGCACACCGCCAGTCAGCCTTGAAGTGGCCCGCGACAACGCCACCGTGATTGACTGGGACGATTACACGCCGCCAGTGGCGCATCGTCTGGGTATCCAGAAAGTTGAAGCCAGCATTGAAACGCTGCGTAACTACATCGACTGGACGCCGTTCTTTATGACCTGGTCTCTGGCCGGTAAATATCCGCGCATCCTGGAAGACGACGTGGTCGGCGAAGAAGCGAAGCGCCTGTTCAAAGATGCCAATGACCTGCTGGATAAGCTTTCCACAGAGAAATTGCTGAATCCGCGCGGTGTGGTCGGCCTGTTCCCGGCAAACCGCAAGGGCGACGACATCGAAATCTACAGCGACGAACGCCGTCAGGATGTGCTGGTCGTCAGTCATCATCTGCGTCAGCAAACCGAAAAAACGGATTTCGCCAACTACTGTCTGGCTGACTTTGTCGCACCGAAATCCAGCGGCAAAAAAGATTACCTGGGCGCGTTTGCCGTCACCGGCGGGCTGGAAGAAGACGCGCTGGCCGAGGCGTATGACAAGCAGCATGATGATTACAATAAGATCATGATCAAGGCGCTGGCTGATCGTCTGGCAGAAGCGTTCGCGGAATACCTGCATGAAAAAGTGCGTAAGGTGTACTGGGGTTTTGCGGCTAACGAGAACCTGAGTAACGAAGACCTGATCCGCGAAAATTATCAGGGGATACGTCCGGCTCCGGGCTATCCGGCCTGTCCTGAACATACCGAAAAAGGGCAAATCTGGAAGCTGCTGGATGTCGAAGCCAACACCGGTATGCAACTGACCGAGTCATTCGCCATGTGGCCGGGGGCGGCGGTATCAGGCTGGTATTTCAGTCATCCTGACAGCAAATATTTCGCCGTGGCGCAGATTCAGCGTGATCAGGTGGAGGATTACGCCGCGCGTAAAAATATGCCGGTCGCTGAAGTAGAACGCTGGCTGGCGCCGAACTTAGGTTACGACGCTGACTAATACCCGTCATCCTTCAAGTTGACTCTGCGTTGGCTGCCATCACGAACCCCAGTCACTTACTTCAGTAAGCTCCTGGGGTTCATTCAGTTGCCGCCTTGATTCATCTCGAATGATTTAGGGTATCCCATCGGTGTTTTTTTCCACTTAAATCAACTCACTTCCACATCGATGTGCAGAGCGTCATAGCGCCAGTATTCCAGATCACAGTCGATGACCCGATCGTGCTGGTCGCGGTTGGTCCGTGTGATAAACAGAGCCGGACTGCCTGACGCCACGCGCAACGCGTGTGAAGCCTCGCCGCTCAGCAATGTCGGCACCATATCGAACCGTACCCGCCCGTAATGAATATCATAACGAGATGCATACAAATCTGTCAGGGATGCCGTGAGATCAGCGTCGAGAATCCCCTGAAAATACAATGGATTGAGATAGTGTTCGACATACAGTACCGGGCGGTTGTCGATATACCGCAACCGGCGGATGCAAATCACCTCGCTGTCTGGCGGTAACAGTAATTTCAGACACACCGCACGGCCAGCAATGCAGTGCTTCGCATCAATCACTTCGGTCTGGGCGCTGCGGCCCTGATCTTTCGCCATGGCGTGAAAGTGACTTCTTTGCAACGGGTTATAGATAATGCGCGGCGGGGAGACAAACCAGCCACGGCGCACTTCCCGGTAAATCAGCCCCTGTGCCTCAAGCTGGCTCAAGGCTTCCCGTAACGTGATCCGGGTAGTAGAAAATTGTTCACTTAACGCGCGCTCAGAAGGCAGCCTTCCCTCGGCAGAAAATGCCCCGGCTGCAATGCTTTCGCTCAATGCCTTGCAGATAACGGCAAGGGTGGTCTGCGCTTCACTCATCGGACAGCAAGCCTCATTTCAGTGCGTTTTTGCACCAATCCGACTCTTTATCGCGTAAATAATGTGCGCCTGTTAACAGCTGGAAGCTTAAAACTGCTGCTTTTTCACGCTGACATATAATTATCACAATTGATCGTTAGATTGGCTTGGTTCTTGCTGGACTAGACCAGCACTTCACACACACTACCATCCGGAGCATCCGTTATGAAACAGTTGTTCGCTTCTGTGTTAACCAGCGCACTTGTCTTCTCCGCTTCATCGGCATTTGCCGCTGAACCTCCTGCTGAACTCCTGAAAGCGGCGCAAGCCGAAGGAACGGTAAACAGTGTCGGTATGCCTGATGACTGGGCGAACTGGAAAGCCACCTGGGCTGATCTGAGCACCAAATATGGCCTGAAGCACAGCGATACCGACATGAGTTCTGCTCAGGAAATCGCAAAGTTCCTGGCAGAGAAAGACAATGCCAGCGCCGATATTGGTGACGTGGGTGCTGCCTTTGGTCCGGTTGCTGTGCAAAAAGGCGTGACTCAGCCTTATAAACCCACCACCTGGGATCAGGTGCCAGACTGGGCGAAAGATAAAGACGGTATGTGGGCACTCGCTTACACCGGCACTATCGCGTTCATCATTGATAAATCTCAGGTTAAAGATGAGCCGCACAGCTGGGCGGATCTGCTGAAGAGCAAATACAAAGTGACAATCGGTGATGTGAGCACCGCCGCGCAGGCCGCAAACGGCGTGCTGGCAGCCACTTACGCCATGGGCGGAAATGAAAAAGATCTCAAGCCGGGTCTGGAATATTTCGGCAAACTGGCGAAAGCAGGGCGTCTGAGCCTGACTAACCCGGTGATTGCTTCTCTGGAAAAAGGTGAAGTGCAGGTTGGTGTGGTCTGGGACTTCAACGGTCTGAGCTATCGCGACAAAATTGATAAGACCCGCTTCGACGTGGTGATCCCTTCTGACGGCTCCATCACTTCCGGTTATACCACCATCATCAACAAATTCGCCAAACACCCGAATGCCGCCAAACTGGCGCGTGAATACATTTTCTCTGATGCCGGTCAGATCAACTTAGCGCAGGGTTATGCCCGTCCGATCCGTGCGGACCACATCACCCTGCCGGACGACGCAAAAGCCAAACTGCTGCCATCCGGTGAATACAAAAATGCGCACCCGATTGCCGATCCCGCTGCCTGGGATAAGAGCGCAAAAACCTTGCCTCGCCTGTGGCAAGAAAACGTCATGATCAATATGCAGCAGTAATGACCTAAAAAAATAAGAAACACCGGGCAGCGAACGCATTGATTAATCACAACACCTGTACGAAAGGCATACGTGGATGAAGAGCATTCTGGTAGTACTGGACGGCCTGAATTATCAGGTCGCCAAAGACGCAATGGGCTATTTACAGGCGCAGTGTGCCGCAGGACGCGGCCGCTTGTATCAACTGGAATGCGAATTGCCTTCGCTGTCCCGGCCGCTTTATGAATGCATTCTCACCGGTGTGACGCCGGTGGTGAGTGGCATTGTTCATAACCACGTTGACCGGTTATCAACACAACGCAGTATTTTTCACTATGCCCGCGACGCCGGTCTGACGACGGCGGCTGCGGCCTATCACTGGGTCAGCGAGTTGTATAACCGCACGCCGTTTGATCCCCCTCGCGACCGCCATACCAGCGACGATTCGCTGGCTATCCAGCACGGTCATTTTTATTACGACGACGGCTATCCCGATTCGCATCTTTTCGATGACGCCGAAAGCCTGCGACGTCGTCATGATCCCGATTTTCTGCTGATCCACCCGATGAACATTGATGATGCCGGACATAAATTCGGCCTGTCGACGCCGCAATACCGCAACAAAGCGCGGACGGCGGATGGCATTCTGTCGCGCTATCTCGGCGACTGGCTGGACGCGGGTTATCAGGTCATTGTCACCGCTGACCACGGCATGAACGATGACCGCAGCCACGGCGGTATTTTGCCGGAGGAGCGTCAGGTGCCTTTATTTGTTTTCGGCAGTGCATTCAGCTTTAAAGAGGCCGCGCCGCTGCAAACCGAGCTGTGCGGAACTCTGTGTCAGATCCTGAATATTGCTCATGACAAGCCACATTGCCCGGCATTACTGGCCTGAACCCCGTCACTTTTAAAGGATACCCGATGAAAGCTAAGTGGATTGCAGCATTGTTTATGCTGCCATTTCTGGTTTTTTTCATCGCTTTTCAGCTGGCGCCGCTGGCCTGGATTGCGGTGAGCAGCTTTTACAGCGAAACCTATGAGGCCTGGGGGCTGGGCAATTACAGCGACATTCTGACATCTCCTTTTTATCTGCAGGCCATGCGTTTCTCGCTGGATATTTCCATCTGGTCGAGTTTGTACGGTTTGCTTATCGCGTTAGTGGGCAGTTACTCACTTCGTCAGTTAGGCCCGACAAAGCTGCATGATTTTGTGATGTCGTTTACCAATATGACCAGCAACTTTGCGGGCGTACCGCTGGCCTTCGCCTTTGTGATCCTGCTGGGGCTGAACGGTTGTCTGACATTGTTACTGAGAAAATATGGCCTGATGGAACACTTCGACCTGTATTCGAAAGACGGCCTGATTGTGCTCTATACCTATTTCCAGATCCCGCTCGGCGTGTTGCTGCTGTATCCGGCTTTTGATGCATTACGCGAAGACTGGCGCGAATCGGCGGCGTTGCTGGGCGCGGGGCGCTGGAGTTACTGGCGTCATATCGGCATTCCGGTGCTGTTCCCGGCGCTGCTCGGTACCTTCGTGATTTTGCTGGCTAACGCCCTGGGCGCGTATGCCACGGTGTATGCGCTGACCACCGGCAACTTCAACGTGGTGCCGGTGCGCATCGCGGCGCTGGTCTCAGGGGATATCTCCCTCGACCCGAATATGGGCAGTGCACTGGCAATGTTACTGGTGGTGCTGATGGCCTTTATCACGCTGATCCATCAGTGGTTATTGCGTAAAAGTTATCTCAGTCAGCGCGGCTGACGGAAAGAAAAGGAACGTAAAATGTCGCGGTCTGAAGCGATTTACCACCGTGTGGTGATCTGGGTTTTACTGATTGTCCTGATGTTGCCGTTGCTGGCGACGCTGGTGTATGCGCTGGTGCTGGAATGGGGCGCCACCATTTTGCCCAGCGGGTTTACCCTCAAATGGCTGGTGGAATTATGGAGTGATCCGCGTTTCCTGATCGCGCTCTGGCACTCGCTGCTGGTGTGTTTCGGCACGCTTTTCCTCTCGCTGGTGCTGATCCTGCCTCTGATGTTTGTGATTGCTTACTATTTCCCAAAGCTCGATGCGCTGATGAACATCCTGATTTTGCTGCCGTTCGCCGTGCCGCCGGTGGTGTCATCGGTGGGGCTGATGCAGTTGTATTCTGCGGAACCTCTCGCGCTGACCGGTACGCCGTGGATCCTGATCGGGTGTTACTTCACCATCGCCTTGCCGTTTATCTATCGCGCCATTTCCAACAACATGCAGGCGATCAACCTGCGCGACCTGATGGATGCGGCGCATCTGCTCGGTGCCAGTACCTGGAAAGCGGCGCTGCTGGTGGTTTTGCCCAACTTACGCAAAGGCGGGATGATCGCCATCCTGCTGTCGTTTTCTTTCCTGATCGGGGAATTTGTGTTCGCCAATCTGCTGGCGGGCAGCCGTTATGAAACGGTTCAGGTTTACCTCTATAACATGCGCAATGGCAGTGGCCATTTCACCAGCGCATTGGTCATCTCCTATTTCATGGTCGTCCTGATTTTCACCTGGGTGGCGAACGTGCTGAACAAAGGAACGCGCTGATTATGTCGTATTTGCAGGTCACTCAACTCAACAAGTCTTACGGTCCGACGCAGATTTTCAACAACATCGATTTCTCGGCAGAAGAGGGCGAATTCGTCACGTTGCTGGGACCAAGCGGCTGCGGGAAATCCACGCTGCTGCGCTGTCTGGCGGGGCTGACCTCTGTCGACAGCGGAAAAATTCTGATTCAGGGACAGGATATCGTGCCGCTGCCGCCACAACAGCGCGGTATCGGCATGGTCTTCCAGAGCTATGCGCTGTTTCCGAATATGACAGTGGAAGCCAATGTCGCCTTTGGTTTGAAAATGCAAAAAATCCCGGCCTCAGAGTTGCAACGCCGCGTCGCGGAAGTGCTGGAACTGGTGGAAATGAACGATTACGCCAGACGTTATCCGCATCAGCTTTCCGGCGGTCAGTGTCAGCGTGTGGCGCTGGCCCGTTCACTGGTGACGCAGCCGCGCCTGTTGTTGCTCGATGAACCGCTGTCCGCGCTGGATGCCCGTATCCGCAAGCATTTGCGTGAGCAAATCCGCCGTATTCAGCGCGAAATGAACCTGACGGCGATTTTTGTGACCCACGATCAGGAAGAAGCGCTGACCATGTCTGACCGCATCGTGCTGATGAACAAAGGGCAAATCGTCCAAAATGCCGACGCCGAAACCCTGTATACTGAACCGGTGGATGCCTTTGCGGCGGGTTTTATCGGCAGCTACAACCTGCTCAGCCCTGAACAGGCGATGGCGCTGACCGGCATTCGTTACACCGGGCGCGTTGCCATCCGTCCCGAGTCGGTCACGATATGTGATCTGATTGAAGGCATTCCGGCTAAAATTCTCAGCCACAGCCTGCTCGGCAACGTCGTGCGTTATCGCGTTTCAGCGCACGGTGTGGAGCTGTCTGTGGATGTCTTAAACCGCTCTGTGGCCTCACTTCGCGCTGATGGCAGCAATATTGGTCTACAGTTAGATCTTGTTACGTTACGGGAAGTTGCATGAAACTGGCGCTGTTTGATCTCGATGAAACCCTGATTAGCGGCGACTGTTCGAGTTTGTGGTCAGCCTATATGGTCGCGAAAGGTTGGGTGGCGGATGAGCAGGCTTTTCTGCAACAGGATGCCGCCCTGATGCAACAATATGCGGCAGGTCAGATGGATATGCAGGAGTACATGCGCTGTACCCTGGTGCCGCTGATTGGCCGCCGTGAAGATGACGTGGCGACGATGGTCGCCAGTTATATCGAGGATGTGATTGCCCCGCGTATTTATGCGCAGGCGCGTGAATGCCTCGCAGCACATCGCGCGCAGGGCGACCGGACGGTGATTATTTCCGCCTCCGGTGAGCATCTGGTGCAGCCGATTGCCCGTTTCCTCGGTGTGGAAGAAACGCTGGCCATCGGTGTTGAAATGAAAGACGGGCGCTTTACCGGTGCCACGCAGGGGACGATGACCTATCGCGAGGGAAAAGTGTCGCGGTTGCTGCATCTCATCAATCAGGACGAATCCCTGTTACAACACGCCCGTTTTTATTCGGATTCTCATAATGATCTGCCGTTGCTGACCCGCGTGGGCCAGCCCGTGGCAGTGAATCCGGACGCCATCCTGCTCCAGCACGCCCGGCAGGCAGGATGGCCGGTCTATGCCTGGCGTTAATGGAGCCGTTCTTTCGTGTTAACCCTTTTGCATCTGTTGTCTGCTATTTCTTTGCTCGTATGGGGTACGCACATCGTGCGTACCGGCATCATGCGTGTTTTTGGCGCCAATCTGCGCCGCGTTCTGAGTAACAGCGTCGAGAAAAAACCGCTGGCTTTTGTGGCGGGCATTGGCGTGACTGCGCTGGTGCAAAGCAGTAATGCCACCGCGCTGCTGGTCACGTCGTTTGTGTCTCAGGGGCTGGTGGCGCTGGCACCTGCGCTGGTGATTATTCTCGGTGCAGATGTCGGGACCGCCGTGATGGCGCGTATCCTGACGTTTGATCTCTCCTGGCTTTCTCCGCTGCTGATTTTCGTCGGCGTGGCCTTCTTCCTCAGCCGTAAACAAACCCGCGCCGGACAAATGGGGCGCGTCGGGATCGGGCTGGGTCTGATTTTACTGGCGCTGGAGCTGATCGTTGGCGCAGCAACGCCGATCATGCAGGCGTCCGGTGTGAAAGTGTTGTTCTCTTCCCTGACCGGTGATGTGCTGCTTGATGCCCTGACCGGCGCAGTGTTTGCCATCATCAGTTATTCCAGTCTGGCGGCGGTTCTGCTGACGGCAACGCTCGCGGCCACCGGCGTGATTTCCCTCAAAGTGTCACTGTGTCTGGTGATCGGGGCCAACCTCGGCAGCGGCCTGCTGGCGATGATCAATGCCAGCAAAATGAACGCCGCCGGTCGTCGCGTGGCGCTCGGCAGTACGCTGTTTAAACTGATTGGTCTTGTGATTGTGCTGCCGTTTGTCGGGCCGTTATCCACGCAACTGTCGCGTCTTGGCATTCCGGATGAAGAACTGGTGATTTATTTTCACATGTTCTACAACCTGATCCGCTGTCTGGCGATGGTGCCGCTGACCGCGCCGATGGCGAAGATTTGCCAGCTGATGATTGCCGATGTGCCGGAAGACGATCCGCGTTTGCGCCCGCGCCATCTGGACGTCAGTGCGATTGATACGCCGACGCTGGCGCTGGCCAATGCCGCCCGCGAAACCCTGCGCATGGGCGATGTGGTCGAGCATATGCTGATCCTCAACCGCGAAGTGATGCACGGTAAACTGGCGCAGGATCGCGAAGTACGGCGTCTCGACGATGACGTTGATGTGCTGTATACCGCCATCAAACTGTATCTGGCGCAAATCAACAAAGAAGGGCTGGGCGAAGATGATTCCCGCCGCTGGGCTGAAATTATCGAAATGGCGCTGAACCTGGAACAGGCCGGTGACATTATCGAACGGATGACCGGCGATATCACCGCCAAATCCCACGCCACACGCCGGGCATTCTCGCCGGAAGGACTGGTGGAACTGGAAGCCTTACATGAAAAACTGCTGGATAACCTGCGTCTGAGTCTGGGGGTTTTCCTGTCAAATGACCTGACCAGTGCGCGCCGCCTGCGCCGCTCGAAACACCGTTTCCGCATTCTCGACCGCCGTTACGCCCATGCGCACGTTGACCGTTTGCATCAGCATAACGTGCAGAGCATTGAAACCAGTTCGCTGCATCTCGGCCTGCTGGGCGACATGAAACGTCTGAATTCCTTGTTCTGTGCGGTGGCGTATAACGTGCTGGATCAGGATGAGCAGGAAGATGAACAGCGCGAAACCAACGATGATGTGCAGCGGGTGTAAAACCAAAAAAAACGGGCGCTGAGGAAGGCGCCCGTTTTTTTTCACCTTTTTCCTGTCGGAAAATCAGTCTTTTTTAACCGGTTTACCGGACCAGTAACCCGCCAGCAAAGAACCTGACAGATTGTGCCAGACCGAGAACAACGCACCCGGCAGCGCGGCCAGCGGGGTGAAGTAAATTTTCCCCAGCGTCGCGGCTAAGCCTGAGTTCTGCATCCCGACTTCCATCGCCAGCGTGCGGCAGGTGGTTTCATCAAAGCCAAACAGTTTCCCGCCCCAGTAACCGCTCAGCAGACCGATGCCGTTGTGCAGGATCACCGCCACAATCACGATCAGCCCCACAGAACCGATAAAGCCCTGACTGCCCGCCACCACGGCGCTGATAATCGCCACGATGCAGACCATCGAGAACAGCGGCAGCAGCGGTTCGATACGTTTCACGGTTTTGGTGAACAGATGATGAATGATCAGACCGGCCAGAATCGGGATCACCACGATCTGCAAAATGCTCAGCAGCATCCCTTCCACATCCACCTTGATGTGCGTATCGACATACAGACGCGTCAGCAGCGGCGTGGCGAAAACGCCGACCAGCGTGGACACTGCCGAAATCGTCACGGAAAGCGCGACATCACCTTTAGCAAGGTAAATCATTACGTTAGATGCCGTTCCGCTGGCGACGCTGCCGACTAAAATCATGCCCGCCGACAGATCGGCGGGCATATGGAACAGCTTTGCCAGCACCCATGCGGCCAGCGGCATCACCAGATAATGCAGGAACGTCGCGGCAGCCACCGGGCCGGGCCGGGAAAGGACGCGTTTGAAATCACCGAATTCGAGGGTGACGCCCATGGCGAACATGATCAGCATCAGCAGGGTGGAAACATGCGGGCCGATCGGGGTGAACGTGCCGGGGGAGTAATAGGCCGCGACGGATAACAGCACGGCCCACAGCGGGAACAGGCGGGTGATTTTGGCTAACATTGAGGATGATCCTTGTCTTTGTTGTTTTGCAAAAGTACAGACAAAAAAAAGACCGGGCACATGGCCCGGTCTTCACAGATACCGCGCCCGTTATTGTTCGAATAGGTTGCGGTGTAGTGTTTTGACGACCTGATCGGCATCGTTGCCCGGCACCAGGAAGCACAGATTGTAGCTGCTTGCGCCGTAGCAAATCATGCGGATATTGAACGGATCCAGCACGCCGAAGACTTCTTTGCCGACGCCACAGGCCTGCGACAATTTGTTGCCGATAATCGCGATCAGCGCCAGATTTTCTTCCACTTCCACGCGGCACAGTGAGGATAATTCTGTCAGCAGCGAAGTGGTCAGCAGGCTGGCATCGGAAGAAGTCGAACCGGTGGTATCGAGGGTCAGTGCCACGCTGACTTCTGACGTTGTAATCAGGTCAACGGAAATGCTGTGACGCGCCAGAATGCCAAACACTTCGGCGAGGAAACCGCGTGAATGCAACATGCTCAGGCTGTGCAGCGTGACCAGCGTTTGTCTGCGACGCAGGGCAATCGCACGGAACAGCGGCGGGTTGTCGGTGGTATCGCACACCAACGTGCCGCCGCCCGACGGATCTTTGCTGGAGCCGACAAACACCGGAATGCCGCGACGCACCGCAGGCAGCAAGGTCGCCGGGTGCAGCACTTTCGCGCCGAAGGTGGCCATTTCTGCCGCTTCTTCAAAGGCGATGCGGTCAATACGTTTTGCTGCCGGCACCAGACGCGGGTCGGTGGTATAAATCCCCGGCACGTCAGTCCAGATATCCACACGGGAAACGCCCAGCGCTTCACCCAGCAATGCGGCGGTGTAATCGCTGCCGCCACGGCCTAAGGTAGTCGTGCGGCCTTTGCCTTCTGAACCGATAAAGCCCTGAGTGATCACCAGCGCATCCTGCAAACGCGGTTGCAGCTGTTGCACGGTCAGTTCGTTTAATGCCTGCGTGTCCGGCTCGGCACGGCCAAAACGATCGTTGGTACGCATGATTTTACGCACGTCGAACCATTCCACCGGCACGTTGCGCTGGCGGATGATTTCAACAAACAGCAGGGTAGACATCAGTTCGCCGTGGCTGACCAGTTCGTCGGTCAGCGCGGTGGAGGTCGCGAGGCTCGCCGCTTCGGACAGCATGGCGATATTTTCCAGCATGCGGCCGATTTCTTCGCGGATCACCGTCGGATTATCGAGGCGGTCGATAATGGCACTCTGGATCCGGCGGATTTCATCCAGCAGGAACACCCGGCGTTCGGTTTCTTTGCCTTCGGCCAGCTCGACTAATAAATTGGTGATGCCCGCAGACGCGGAAAGAACAACCAGACGCACTTCAGGGCGCGCAAGCACGATGTCTGCGCTGCGGTTCATGGCGTCGAAATCCGCTACGCTGGTACCGCCGAATTTGGCGACGATAACGTTGCCCAGAGGCTGCGGGTTGGCGTTGCGGGATGCTGCGTAATTCATGTAAAACCTCGTGTCGGGGTCGTCATACCAGACGGCCATCTATTCCATCATTTCAAGAATTGGCACAAGGGGAGAGCGGGAAGGGGGCAGACGTAGAAATGCTACGATACACCCAGAAGCGCCCCACCTTGTCGACATCCTCGCGGATGCCCGGTGACAACCCAGGGGATTCAGCCCCTGTAGTCGATCGTATGCCTGCCGCGGGCTTCAGACCTCGGCGTCGCTCCCCCTGATGTACCTTCGCAGGATTTCGGCTCCTCCGATACACTACCTGGGCGACGCGCCTCTT
The DNA here is from genome assembly GCF_004330295.1 of Rahnella victoriana. GTDB lineage: Bacteria > Pseudomonadota > Gammaproteobacteria > Enterobacterales > Enterobacteriaceae > Rahnella > Rahnella victoriana. The sequence continues at coordinate 71,781 of NZ_SJOJ01000021.1, read as the reverse complement.
CTGGCTCACGCGACACGCGCGCGAGTTAGGTGCTTAGGAATAACGGGTTCTCGCCCGTCTGTCAACGGTCTGGCGGCTCATGCGCCACATTTTGAACGATTCTCATCTAATATTGTTCTCTGTCATTGTGATTTAGCAGATCTAACCTATCGCAAGAAAAGGCATCTCTTCCCGGGAAGTTCAGGCTACAATCGGGTCAGTTATCTCATATTTATTCTCAGCCTAAGAGCATTGCTATGAAAAATATCAATCCAACTCAGACCGCTGCCTGGCAAGCCCTGCAGCAGCATTTCGACAAGATGAAAGATGTGCAGATTAGCCATCTGTTTGCTGAAGATGGTGATCGTTTCTCCAAATTCTCTGCCACGTTTGAAGACCAGATGCTGGTCGATTTCTCCAAAAACCGCATTACGACAGAGACTCTGGATAAACTGCAGGCGCTGGCGAAAGAGACTGACCTTCAGGGTGCCATCAAATCGATGTTCTCTGGCGAGAAGATCAACCGCACCGAAGACCGTGCTGTTCTGCACGTTGCGCTGCGTAACCGCAGCAACACGCCAATCGTCGTGGACGGCAAGGATGTGATGCCGGAAGTGAATGCGGTACTGGCAAAAATCAAAGGCTTCACCGAACGCGTTATCGGCGGCGAGTGGAAAGGTTATACCGGCAAAGCCATCACTGACGTGGTGAACATCGGGATCGGCGGTTCAGACCTCGGCCCGTTCATGGTCACCGAAGCGCTGCGTCCGTACAAAAACCACCTGAACATGCATTTCGTCTCCAACGTGGATGGCACACACATCGCCGAAACGCTGAAAGACCTGTCGCCGGAAACCACGCTGTTCCTGGTCGCCTCAAAAACCTTCACCACCCAGGAAACTATGACCAACGCCCACAGCGCGCGTGACTGGTTCCTGAAAACGGCGGGCGACAACCAACACGTGGCGAAACACTTCGCGGCGCTGTCGACCAACGGTAAAGCGGTGAGCGAGTTCGGTATCGATACCGACAACATGTTCGAATTCTGGGACTGGGTCGGCGGCCGTTACTCTCTGTGGTCAGCCATCGGTCTGTCCATCGCCCTGTCTGTTGGTTTCGATAATTTCGAACAGCTGCTGAGCGGCGCGCACGCGATGGATAAACACTTCGCGAATACCCCGGCTGAGAAAAACCTGCCGGTTCTGCTGGCGCTGATCGGCATCTGGTATAACGATTTCTACGGCACTGAAACCGAAGCTATCCTGCCATACGACCAGTACATGCACCGTTTTGCCGCGTACTTCCAGCAAGGCAACATGGAATCCAACGGTAAGTTCGTTGACCGTAACGGCAATCCAGTGGATTACCAGACTGGCCCGATTATCTGGGGCGAGCCGGGCACCAATGGTCAGCATGCGTTTTATCAGCTGATCCATCAGGGCACCAAAATCATCCCTTGTGACTTCATCGCCCCGGCCATCAGCCACAACCCGCTGAGCGATCACCACGCCAAACTGCTGTCTAACTTCTTTGCACAGACAGAAGCGCTGGCCTTCGGTAAATCTCTCGACGTCGTCGAGAAAGAATTCGCCGATCAGGGTAAAAAACCGGAAGACGTTAAACACGTCGCACCGTTCAAAGTGTTCGAAGGTAACCGTCCGACCAACTCCATCCTGCTGCGTGAAATCACGCCTTATAGCCTGGGTGCGTTGATCGCGATGTACGAGCACAAAATCTTTACTCAGGGCGTGATCCTCAATATCTACACCTTCGACCAATGGGGCGTAGAACTGGGCAAACAGCTGGCAAACCGTATCCTGCCAGAACTGGAAGGTGACAAAGATGTTACCGGCCACGACAGCTCGACTAACGGTTTGATTAACCGCTTTAAAAACTGGCGCTAATCCCTCGTTATCCTTCAGACTGTTTCAGCGTTGGCTGCGTGAACTCACCCCGGTCACTTACTTATGTAAGCTCCCGGGGCTTCGTTCCCTTGCCGCCTTGATCCAGCCCGAATGATTTAGAGGGACAGGTCGCAATATTTCTAAATAAAAGGGTTAGCCTTCACCGGCTGACCCTTTTTTAATGGCCGTTTTCTGGCGCGGACTCTGTGGTATTCTGCGGGTATTCATAACAAAAGTGGGATGTAGATCACATGGCAGGATCCAAGCGCGCAATGATGATATCCGTCATTATGCAGCGAATTTTGAACGTTTTCTTATTAGGGCTGGCCGCGATCCTGATGATTTTTATCGGGCGCGAAACCTACCATTTAGCGATGGTTCTGTTCGTGAATAACGACCAGTCTTCGTCGTATTTACTGATCGAGGGGATTGTCATTTACTTCCTCTATTTCGAATTTATTGCCCTGATTATCAAATACTTTTCGTCGGGTTATCATTTCCCGCTGCGCTATTTTATTTATATCGGCATCACCGCGATTATCCGCCTGATCATCGTCGACCATAAAAGTCCTTACGACACATTGGTTTACGCCTGCGCGATCCTCGTGCTGGTGGTGACGCTGTTCCTTGCGAACGGCGAACGTCTGCGCCGCGAATAAATCAGGCAATTACTGCCTCGCATTGATGCGCTAGAATGCGAGGCAGATAATTCATTGGAGGTATGAATGCCTCCATTACGGAGCCGTTGATGTCTGATTCCCACTCTCCCGAACAATCCCCGATCCACTGGTTCGACGATCCCTCACAAGTCCCTGCCGATGTGGCTGACTGGCTGATGGAAATGGGATCCATGACCCGCCGGTTTGAAAAGCAGGGTGTTACCGTCACCGTGAAACCGCAAAACGAATGTTTTGTCAGCCGTGAAGAACTGGGTGAAAGCGAAGCGCAGCAACTGCCGGAAAGCGCCCGTTACTGGATCCGCGAAATCGTGCTGTTTGGTGATGCACAGCCGTGGTTGCTCGGACGTACCGTTATTCCTGAAGAAACGCTGACCGGGCCGGATCTGGCGCTGGTCGATCTGGGCACTGTGCCGCTGGGGCGCTATCTGTTCAGCGGCAATAACTTGTCGCGGGATTACATTCATTTAGGCCAGTTGCACAGTGAGCAGGGCGAATTATGGGCGCGCCGTTCCCGCCTGCGTCTGTCTGACAAACCCTTGCTGCTGACCGAAATTTTCCTCCCGGATTCGCCGGTTCACCGCCCAGAGGGCAAAGTGAGTAAGGCATGAGCCAGACTGATCAACAAGGAGAACAGAGAGTGTCAGGAAGTATGACTCAGGGCACATGGCGGGATTACTGCCGCCTGATGCGTATTGATAAGCCGATCGGCTCGCTGCTGCTGCTGTGGCCGACGTTATGGGCATTGTGGGTGGCCGGTGGCGGCATGCCGTCAGCCAAAATTTTGCTGGTCTTCGTACTGGGCGTATTTTTCATGCGCGCCGCCGGTTGTGTGGTAAATGACTACGCCGATCGTAAGTTTGATGGTCATGTCAAACGCACCGCGAACCGGCCATTGCCGAGCGGGGCGATCACCGGTAAACAGGCGAAAATCTTGTTCGTCGGGCTGGTGCTGGTGTCATTCGGGCTGGTGCTGTTGCTTAACCGCATGACCATTTTGCTGTCGCTGGCCGGGCTGGCGCTGGCATGGATTTATCCGTTCATGAAGCGCGTTAGTCATCTGCCGCAGGTGGTATTAGGTGCCGCATTTGGCTGGGCGATCCCGATGGCATATGCCGCAGTGAGCGAAAGTGTGCCGCTCAGTTGCTGGTTAATGTTTGCGGCGAATATCTGCTGGACGGTGGCTTACGATACGCAATATGCGATGGTCGACCGTGACGATGATTTGAAGATCGGGGTGAAATCTACCGCCATTCTGTTCGGCCGTTTTGACACCCTGATTATCGGCCTGCTGCAACTGGCGACGCTGGTGCTGATGGGGTTTGTCGGGCATCTTTCCCAGCTTGGCGCGCCGTTCTACTGGTCGCTGCTGCTGGCTGCGGCGCTGTTTGTGCATCAGCAGAAGCTGATTGCCAAACGCGAGCGTAATGCCTGTTTTCTGGCTTTCCGCCAGAACAACTATGTCGGGCTGGTGCTGTTCCTCGGTATTCTGATGAGTCTGTCGGCGTTCACGTTATAAGTGTTCCTGAACTGATTCAGCGGCCATAAAAAACGCCCGGACTCTGTAAAAAGTCCGGGCGTTTTGTTTTACCGTCAGTTGGCGTGCGTTAATACCGGTTAGTGATCGGTATCGCGCACATCCATCTTAGGCTCAGCCGGTGGCTCCGTCGGTTGCGGCAGCTCGGAAGGCATACCCGCACTCTCAATCGTCAGCTTGATATCCGGCGTCATCAGGTCACTGAGCATGAGGTAAATCTCACGCGTTTGTTCCTGAATGGCATCGCCGGTGTCACTGATATAGCCTTCGGCGCGCAGGGTACCGACCAGCGTCGAGAACACCGCTTTGTCGAAGAACTCAGGGGCATTGATACCGTGCAGCACGGATAAACGCTGCGCCATAATCCGGCTCTCTTTTTCCAGCGCACCACGGTTGATGCTTGGATTATTGGTGAGCAGGGAGAAAGTGATCGCGTAGCGTTGCAGCGTTTCACGTACGCCGGCAGCCAGCAGCTGCAACGTGCGGATACGCGCCGGATTGAGTGTCAGCTCATCATCTTCAAGATGAATGATTTGCTGACGCGCCAGTTCCAGCGTCAGAACATCCAGCACCTGTGGCAGTTCAGACGTGTCGAAATGCATAAACAGTTCGGCTTTCAGCATCGGATAAATCAGTTCTACCTGACGCAGTAATTCCGCGCGGCTGACCTGACGATGATGCATCACAATGCTGGAAATCAGCGACGGCAACACCAGCATATGATGGATGTTGTTGCGGTAGTACGTCATCAGCACGGCCTGTTCACGAGGCAGAACGATGATGTCGCCGATGTTGTCTTTCTCAACCTGGAACTTGTTCATGTTCAGCGCATGATCGAGCAACTGATCGGCAGTCAGATCGGGCACCGTCGAATCCGCGTTGTAAGGCACATTACGCAGCAATTGCAGATAGCAGTCGATTTGCTCGGTCAGTTGTTCGCGGGTCAGTGAACGCTGACGGGAAGCCAGCAGCGCGGTACAACACAAGTTCATGGCATTGGCTGCCGCCGAATTGTTGATGCGCACCATGATCTGTTCTGCCAGATCCTGCACCGTTGGCGTCAGCCAGCTCGGACGTTGTGCTTCGATCGGATCGATGGCTTCACGCCAGGTCGGCACGTTCTGGTTCAGGTAAGTGGTCAGATGCAGCGGCTCACCAAAGTTCACATAACCCTGACCAAGGTTGCGCAGCTTGCGCAGGCCGTTAAGCATCTGCGTCAGACTTTCTTTCTCTTTGGTCGCACCGCGCAATTCTTTGGCGTAGGTGCCCACTTCCATCACATGCTCATAACCGATGTAAATCGGCACCAGCGTAATCGGACGTGAACCGCCGCGCAGCATGGCCTGAATGGTCATTGCCAGCGTACCGGTTTTCGGTTCCAGCAGACGTCCGGTGCGTGAACGACCGCCTTCGACAAAGTATTCCACCGAATAACCACGGCTAAACAGTTCGCCCAGATATTCACGGAAAACCGTCGAATACAGCTTGTTGCCTTTGAAGGTACGGCGGATGAAGAACGCGCCCAGACGGCGGAAAATCGGACCGGCTGGCCAGAAGTTCAGGTTGATACCGGCGGCGATATGCGGCGGCACCAGCCCCTGATGATAGAGCACGTAAGAGAGCAGCAGATAGTCCATGTGGCTGCGGTGGCAGGGCACATAGACGATTTCCTGACCGTCCAGCGCGAGCTGGCGTACACGTTCGGCATTATTAACATTGATGCCTTTGTACAGACGGTTCCACGTCCAGCTCAGCACACGGTCAGACAGGCGCACGGCTTCATAAGAGAAGTCGGCGGCAATCTCTTCCATCAGGGCGATGGCGTTTTGCTGGGCTTTTTCATGGGAAATCTTTTTGCTGCGCGCCTCGTCTTCAATGGCTTTTTCAATCGCTTTGGAGGCCAGTAATTTATTGAATAAATCCTGACGAGCCGGAAGACGCGGGCCAACGGCGGCCAGACGCTGGCGGGAGAAATGCATCCGCGCCACGCGGGCCAGTTTCTGCGCGATGGTTTTATCTGTACCGTGCTCTGTCGCCATATAGCGCAGGGAAACGGTATTAGAGAAACGGACAAAACTGTCGCGTCCCAGCCACAACACGGCGAAGAATTTCTGAATGCCGTTCAGCACGCGCAAATGCGGCGTATCGTCCTGACCTTCACGACCCGGCGCACGGCCAAACATCACCGACACCGGCAACATCTGAATGTCTAACTCCGGATTATTGCGGTGTAAGTCCAGATAATCGTGGAACAGTTTTACCGATTCCTGCTTTGGCGTGTAATACGAGAAGACACGCGGCCCTTCAGCAATGAAAACGTGGCTTGGCAGCAGGGTTCCGTCGATTTCTAACGGGATCAGGGGATCGGGCAGATTCTGCGCCAGACATTGCGCACGCAACGTCAGCAAATCGGCTTTAGAGTTATAAGGCAATACGTACAGAATTGGCCGCGTCGGGTCTAAATGCAACTCGGTAACGGGATCTGAAGGTATGACCTTGCTCTTTACCAGCAATGAGAGTGGTAAATTCAATAATGTGTAATAAAGTCTACGCCAACCTGACATAAAAACGTGAAGCCTCTTGTTAGCCATTTCGCCGCAAGGATACCAGAAAGATCCGTGGAGATCTGTGGTCATATAAAAGCTAAAATACGGCACACTTTTAAGGACAACCCTTCAAGGATCAGTACCCCAAATGGCGAATCAAGTCACTGGATTTACCCGAATTTATAAAGCGGCTGGCTATTCCTGGAAAGGATTGAAAGCCGCATGGCAAAACGAAGCGGCTTTTCGCCAGGAAGCCAGTGTGGCTATCCCGTTAATTTTATTATCATTCTGGTGCGATGTCAGCAGCATAGAACGCATTCTGCTGATTGGCTCAGTGGTGTTGGTGTGCGTCACCGAACTGCTCAACAGCGCGGTGGAATGTGCGATTGACCGCATCGGCCCTGAATTTCACGTACTGTCAGGCCGCGCCAAAGATATCGGCTCCGCTGCCGTACTGCTGACCATCATATTGGCGATTTTTGTCTGGGTCAGCATCTTTTGGCCGCGATGGTTCTGATTTGGAATCTGCATTCCAGGAATCACCGTTATGCCCTGTTTTTATTCAATCTTAGGTTTTCATTGGCCGTTTAGCTGTATATACTCACAGCAAGACTGTATAAACAACCAGGGGGCGGAATGAAAGCTTTAACGACCAGACAACAAGAGGTCTATGACCTTATTCGCGATCATATCTCCACCACCGGTATGCCACCCACCCGCGCAGAGATTGCGTCACGTCTGGGGTTTCGTTCTCCCAATGCGGCGGAAGAGCATCTGAAAGCGCTGGCACGTAAGGGCGTTATCGAGATTGTCTCCGGTGCGTCACGTGGCATCCGCCTGCTGATGGAAGAAGAAGAAGGTTTACCGCTGATCGGCCGTGTGGCTGCCGGTGAACCGCTTCTGGCTCAGCAACATATTGAAGGCCATTATCAGGTCGATCCGGCGATGTTTAAGCCGAGCGCCGATTTCCTGCTGCGCGTCAGCGGTATGTCGATGCGTGATATCGGTATCCTCGACGGTGATTTACTGGCCGTGCATAAAACGCAGGATGTGCGTAACGGTCAGGTCGTTGTGGCCCGCATTGATGACGAAGTCACCGTGAAACGCCTGAAAAAACAGGGCAGCGTGGTGCAGTTATTGCCTGAAAACAGCGAGTTCCAGCCGATTGTGGTGGATTTGCGCGAGCAGAATTTCAGCATTGAAGGTTTAGCCGTAGGCGTCATCCGCAACGGCAACTGGATTTGATCTTCGTACTTCGAGCTATCTCTTCGTTGGCTGCCTTCGCGAACCCCGGTCACATACTGGTGTATGCTCCCGGTGTTCGCTCAGTTGCCGCCTTGATATAACTCGAATTACTCGCTCAAATTCGTGAGCCAGATGCTTCGATTTAGCGTCTGGTCTCGATAGTATCGAACATAGTTGAATAGGGATGGCGGCCGCCTCCGGCATTCATTTGAATTCAAAGAGAAAGCATTTTCTCTCATCGTCGCCCCTTTCGGGGCGATGTCATTTACAGGCATAACCTGAACCTCCGGCATGAGATTCTCTATGCAACATCATTCCCTGCGACAAAAATTCCAAAACACCTTTCTAAGTCCTGCCGATAAAGCACTGTGGATGCTGGCGTTGCCGATGATTTTTTCCAATATCACGGTGCCGTTGCTCGGGCTGGTGGATACCGCAGTGATCGGCCATCTCGACAGCCCGGATTATCTCGGCGGTGTGGCTGTCGGTTCTATGATCACCACTTTCCTCTTTATGCTGCTGTTGTTTCTGCGCATGAGCACCACCGGCATGACCGCGCAGGCGCTCGGCGCGAAAGACAATCAGCTGCTGGCGCGTGCCTTCGTACAGCCTTTTCTTCTGGCCGTGCTGGCCGGTGCCATCATTGTGTTATTCCGCCATCCGCTGATGGAACTGGCATTTCACATTGTCGGCGGTAGCCAGCCGGTACTGGAACAGGCGAGGTTGTTTATTGAAATCCGCTGGTTCAGTGCGCCGGCATCGCTGGCCAATCTGGTGATCCTCGGCTGGCTGCTGGGGATTCAGTATGTGCGCGGGCCCGTGATCCTGCTGATTGCCGGGAATCTGCTTAATATCATTCTGGATCTGTGGCTGGTGATCGGGCTGGGTTGGAACGTGCGTGGTGCCGCCATGGCGACCGCCAGTTCGGAGTATTTCACCCTGCTGATCGGATTGTATTTTGTCTGGCGGGTGATGAAACAACGCGGTATTACCGGTGAAGAAATCACCTCTGCATGGCGCGGTAACCTGCGTCGTCTGCTGGGGCTTAACCGCGACATCATGCTGCGGTCATTGCTGCTCCAGCTTTGCTTTGCCTCACTGACTATTCTGGGCGCGCGGCTGGGCAGTCACGTCGTGGCGGTGAACGCGGTGCTGATGAATCTGCTGACGTTTACCGCTTTTGCGCTGGATGGTTTTGCCTACGCCATTGAAGCGCATTCCGGTGAGGCGTTCGGTGCCCGTAACCGCGAAAAACTGCTGAATGTCTGGCACGCCGCGTGTCGTCAGGCCGGGCTGGTCGCCCTGTTTTTCGCGCTGGTTTATGCCCTGGCGGGTGACGCGATCATTAACGCGCTGACGTCATTACCTGAACTGCGTGAGCTGGCTGACCATTATCTCGGCTGGCAGATCATCCTGCCCCTGGTGGCCGTCTGGTGCTATTTGCTGGATGGTATGTTCATAGGCGCAACGCGCGGGCGGGATATGCGTAACAGCATGCTGGTGGCGGCGCTGGGATACGGTCTGACACTGTTCACCTTACCGCTGCTGGGTAACCATGCCCTGTGGCTGGCACTGATGGTGTTTCTGGGGCTGCGGGGGCTGTCGCTGGGCTGGATATGGCGTCGTTACTGGCGTCATGACACCTGGTTTACGTCCTGAATGGGGGGATTTTTCCGCATTTTTCAAAGGCATAAACCCCGGCGTATCGTTATTTTCTGCTTTGGATTAATCCTAATAACGCTTTTTATCCCTGTTTCGGGAGGATTAATCGGGATTCTCTACTAACCTTTAAAGTGTTAAGGACGAACTGCAAGCGAGAAATGCAGTTCACGAAACCCAAGGTAACAGGAGATATTTTATGAATAAGGACCAAGCCGACGGTAACTGGAAACAGTTCAAAGGGAAAGTGAAAGAACAATGGGGCAAGCTGACGGATGACGACCTGACAGTGGTTGAAGGTAAACGTGATCAGTTGGTCGGTAAAATTCAGGAGCGTTACGGCTATCAGAAAGATCAGGCCGAGAAAGAGCTCAATGAATGGGAAACCAAAAATAAATATCACTGGTAACACGCGACTCCCCCTCGCGTATCAGTGACGTATCCTGGCTTTAGCTGCTCCTACCCGGAACAATTCAGGATACGGGTACACGGAAGTACCCAACCCTTACCCCCGCAAGTTATTCGTCGTTACCCCTTCATCCCTCAGCGTTTTTTCACCACAATACTGTGGTCGTGATCGCAGTGATCATGGCTGTCGCAGGTTTCCACGACTTTACATTCCGCACACAATCCATGCGCTTCCACCACCGAATGACGAAGTTCAAATCCGGACTCTGACGCCAGTTTTGCCAGGCGCTCTTCAATGCCATCCGTGGTTTTTTCGGTGACCAGCCCGCAGCGGTCGCAGATAAACAGCGCAGAGGTGTGGCTCGGCTCTTCAAAATGGTGGCACAGCACATAGCTGTTCGCTGACTCAACGCGGTGGATAAACCCTTGTTCCAGCAGAAAATCCAGCGCACGGTAAACGGTCGGCGGTTTTGCCTGCGGCTCGCTGACACGCAGCAAGTCCAGCAAATCATAGGCGCTGATCGCACCGGGTTGTTGCGTCATCAGACGCAGTACTTCCAGCCGCTGCGGGGTCAGGCGAACATTGCGCTGCTGGCAAAGTTCTTCAGCTTGTGAAAGTAATTTTTCCGGATTATTCAGGGTCATAGCAACGTTCTCTGAGCGCAGATGGGGGGAGACAGGCCACATCATGCGACCTGTGTTGATTTTATCATGCTTGCGGCAAAACGCCGAATTATGCGCCATTCAGATGTGATACGGCGTCGTCATTCGTTCGCTTAACGGCACAAGATGCCGAATCTTTGTTCTGTGATATAATCAGCGATTACATTCCCTCTGGCGGTCACGCCGGAAGGAGCGCCACGAACCCCTTCAGCGAATGTCAGGCCGATGTCAGAAACTCAACACGCAATGCCCCGGACCACCCCTTTTTCCGCTCAGCGTTTTTCCGTTGCGCCCATGCTCGACTGGACTGATCGTCACTGCCGCCATTTTCACCGGCTGATGACCGGTCAGACCTTGCTGTATACCGAAATGGTGACCACCGGTGCCATCATTCACGGCAAAGGGGATTATCTGGGCTTTGGCGATGAAGAACATCCGGTGTCCTTGCAGCTTGGCGGCAGCAATCCTGCCGATCTGGCGCATTGTGCGAAGCTGGCGGAAGAACGTGGCTATGACGAAATTAACCTGAATGTCGGTTGTCCGTCGGATCGCGTACAAAACGGCATGTTTGGTGCCTGTCTGATGGGGCAGGCATCGCTGGTTGCCGACTGCATTAAAGCGATGCGCGATGTGGTTTCCATTCCGGTCACGGTCAAAACCCGCATTGGTATCGACGATCAGGACAGCTACGAATTCCTCTGTGATTTCATCCGTCAGGTGTCTGAAAACGGCGGCTGCGATACCTTCATTATCCATGCGCGTAAAGCCTGGCTTTCCGGCCTCAGCCCGAAAGAGAACCGTGAAATCCCGCCGCTGGATTACCCGCGCGTGTATCAGCTTAAACGTGATTTCCCGCATCTGACGATGGCAATTAACGGCGGCATTAAGACGCTCGAAGAAGCCAAAACCCATCTGCAATATATGGATGGCGTGATGGTGGGGCGCGAGGCTTACCAGAATCCGGGCATGTTGCTGAATGTAGATCGCGAGCTGTTCGGTGCCGACACGCCGCTGAAAAGCGGGCCGGACATTATCCGTGCGCTGTACCCGTATATTGAAGCAGAGCTGAGCAAAGGAACCTACCTCGGCCACATTACCCGCCACATTCTGGGACTGTTCCAGGGCGTGCCGGGCGCACGTCAGTTCCGTCGCCATCTCAGTGAGAATGCACATAAAGCCGGTGCAGGTATTGATGTGGTTGAACAGGCATTGCAGATGGTCGCTCAGCAGCAGGAAATGGCGGCGCAGGCCTGACCGCGATAAAAAGCCAGTGAGCAAAATCACTATCAGTTAGTCAGATTCACTATCTCTGCGCAGGCCGTTCGCGCCTGCGTATTATTTTTCTCTTATGATTCAGCGGATTAATTCTCCTTTCATACTGGCACGTTTCTTGTAATAGCCAAGATGTGTTTTGACATCATGTCTTATTACACATGGCTTATTAAGGAGCACCCGATGCTGGAAATTCTCTTCGTGCTTGGTTTTTTCTTTATGCTGATGCTCACCGGCATCTCTTTGCTGGGCATGATTGCGGCGCTGGTCGTGGCCTTTGCGCTGATGATGTTGGGTGGCTTTTTGGCAATTGTTATTAAAATGTTGCCGTGGCTGGTTTTGGCGGTGGTGGCCGTCTGGATTTACCGGGCATTTATCCGGCCAGATGAACCAAAATATCGTCGCCGTCGTTTACCGTAATCACGACGATCAATAATTGGTTCGCGTAACCCACTGAAAATATGATGATTGCTGGCTGTCTTTTAAGCACAAAAAAATGTAACCGTTGCAGCGATAACTTTTGCTTATGTGCTAGCGATCACAAGCTGGGTCAGAATGTGCGGTAGAAACGCATAAATCATATTTTTTAACATGGGTGACTGTTAGGATGGAATTCATTGGCAGCCAGCAGGCTGTAAACCGAATTCATCAAGTCCGCTGAGGCACACAATAGTCGCTTAAGTGACATCGCCCTGTGGATTTACCCGGCAGTACCCTACAGCAGTACCCGTCTGAAATCAGAGGTCGTCTGAATCAGACAGTAAGAAAGGCTTTCACATCTGTGAAAGCCTTTTTTGCATTGGCTCAGGGACACTTTTATGGGATGAGTAAACTTGAACCCTGTGTCACGCGGCTTTCCAGCGTTTCATGTGCGCGTTTTGCCTCTGCGAGCGGGAATTTCTGCGCGTCGCTGACATCGACTTTTATCGCACCACTGGCAATCAGTGAAAACAGCTCGCTGCTGGCTTCCTCGAGTTCTTCACGGTTGGTCACGTAGCCATTGAGGGAAGGGCGGGTGACAAACAGGGAGCCTTTCTGATTGAGGATCGCCAGATCCACGCCTTTCACCGGGCCGGAAGCATTACCGAAACTGACCAGCAAACCACGGCGTTTCAGGCTGTTAAGCGATTTCTCGAAGGTATCTTTACCCACCGAGTCGTACACCACCCCGACTTTCTCGCCACCGGTCAGTTCCGCCACGCGGGTCGCGATATCTTCTTTTTGATAGTTGATGGTCGCCCAGGCGCCCGCCTGTTTGGCGCGCTCTGCCTTTTCGTCCGACCCGACGGTGCCAATCAGTTTTACACCCAGGGCTTTCGCCCACTGACAGGCAATCAGACCCACGCCACCGGCGGCGGCATGGAAAAGAATGGTTTCACCGGCCTGCACTTCATGGGTTTTACGCAGCAAATAATAAACCGTCAGCCCTTTCAGGAAGGAGGCGGCGGCCTGTTCAAAGCTGATGGCATCCGGCAGCAGGGCAATTTTTTCCTGCGGCACGTTATGAAATTCACTGTAAGCGCCGAGCGCGGATTGCGCATACACCACGCGGTCGCCCGGTTTGATGCCGGTCACGCCGCTGCCGACTTTGCTGACCACGCCTGCCGCTTCGGTGCCTAAACCCGCCGGGAAACTCGCCGGTGGGTACAAACCGCTGCGCACGTAAGTATCGATATAGTTGATGCCGATGGCTTTGTTCTCAACCTGAACCTCGCCAGCCTGCGGATCTTGTGGCTGATAATCAACATATTGCAGAACCTCAGGGGTGCCTGTTTCAGAAAACTGGATGCGCTTCGCCATGTTTTTTCCTCGTGATGGAGCCTGATTTCAACCCTAGGCTAAATGTCCGGGACAATCCAGATTTTCGGCACTAAGGGTTAATACCCTTTTGAAATGGTTTATACTGTCGCGCGAGTCAGGCTCCGATTTTTGGAAACCCGACGCTCATAAAACAGGCGCTTAGAGCAGGAATTAATCCACAGATGGCAGCAAAAAAACCGACCAATCAACAGAACGAAAACCGCGATCGCCAGATGGAAGGGTTGAAACTTCCGCCGCATTCGCTGGAAGCTGAACAATCCGTTCTGGGCGGGCTGATGCTGGACAACGAACGCTGGGATAACGTCGCCGAGCGCGTGGTCAGCAATGACTTCTTCAGCCGCCCGCATCGCCTGATTTTTACCGAAATGCAGCGTTTGCTGGAAATGAGCAAACCGATCGACCTGATCACGCTTTCTGAATCTCTGGAACAGAAAGGCGATCTGGACTCCGTCGGCGGTTTCGCCTATCTGGCAGAACTCTCGAAAAACACCCCAAGTGCGGCAAACATCGGTGCTTACGCAGACATCGTGCGTGAACGTGCGGTGGTGCGTGAAATGATTTCCGTCGCCAATGAAATTGCCGACGCGGGCTATGATCCGCAGGGTCGCAGCAGCGAAGACCTGCTGGACTTAGCCGAATCCCGCGTATTCCAGATTGCCGAAAGCCGCGCCAGTAAAGACGAAGGCCCGAAAAGCATCGACCGCATTCTGGAAAGCACCGTTTCCCGTATCGAAGAACTGTTCCAGCGCCCGCATGATGGCGTAACGGGCGTCTCGACCGGCTATGCCGACCTCGACAAGAAAACCGCCGGTTTGCAAAAATCTGACCTGATCATTGTCGCGGCGCGTCCGTCGATGGGTAAAACCACCTTTGCGATGAACCTCGCCGAAAATGCGGCGATGATGCAGGATAAACCGGTGTTAATCTTCAGTCTGGAGATGCCCGGCGATCAGATCATGATGCGTATGCTGGCGTCACTGTCCCGCGTCGACCAGACCAAAATCCGTACCGGTCAGCTTGATGATGAAGACTGGGCGCGTATCTCCAGCACCATGGGCATTCTGCTCGAAAAGCGGAACATGTATATCGATGACTCGTCCGGCCTGACGCCAACCGAAGTTCGTTCGCGCGCCCGACGCATCTTCCGTGAGCACGGCGGGCTGAGCCTGATCATGATCGACTACCTCCAGCTGATGCGCGTTCCGGCGCTGTCCGATAACCGTACGCTGGAAATCGCCGAAATTTCCCGCTCGCTGAAAGCACTGGCGAAAGAATTGCAGGTGCCGGTAGTGGCGCTGTCGCAGCTCAACCGAAGCCTGGAGCAACGTGCGGATAAACGCCCGGTCAACTCCGATTTACGTGAATCCGGCTCCATCGAGCAGGACGCCGACTTAATCATGTTCATCTATCGTGACGAGGTCTATCACGATAACAGTGAAGAAAAAGGCATCGCGCAAATCATCCTCGGTAAGCAACGTAACGGCCCGATCGGTACCGTCCGCCTGACCTTTAACGGTCAGTGGTCGCGGTTTGATAACTATGGCGGCCCGCAATACGACGAAGACTAGTGCGGGGCTATTTTGCTTGCCATTTTGTGTCCGGGCAGTGCTCAAAATCCTCGTGTACTACGTGTACACTCCGGTTTTTCCGCGCTGGCCGAACGCAAACTGGCTGCGCCAATAACGCCCCTTTAGGCTGCTAAAACCCCAATAATTTCATGCAAAGGACTCAAAATGAAAGCGGCTACGGCTGTCATTGATCGCCGCGCTCTGCGACACAATCTGCAACGGGTGCGTCATCTGGCGCCACAAAGTCGTCTGGTTGCGGTAGTGAAAGCAAACGCTTATGGGCACGGTCTGCTGGAGACGGTGCACAGTTTGCAGGACGCCGATTATTACGGTGTCTCCCGGCTCAGCGAGGCGCTGTCGCTGCGTAAAGCCGGTGTGGTGAAACCCATCCTCCTGCTCGAAGGTTTTTTCTCCGCCAGCGAATTACCGCTGCTGGTCGAGCATCAGCTCGATACCGCCGTTCACAGCATTGAACAACTTGAGGCGCTGGAAAACGCGCAACTGGCCCGTCCGCTGAATGTCTGGCTGAAAATCGACACCGGTATGCACCGTTTGGGCGTGCATCCGGCACAGGCCGATGCTTTTTATCAGCGCCTGAGCGCCTGTAAAAATGCGGTTCAGCCGGTCAATATGATGAGTCATTTCTGCCGCGCCGATGAACCGCAAAGTGACGCCACGCCGAAACAGCTGAACTGCTTTAACGCCTTTGCGGCAGGCAAGCCGGGGCAAAAATCTATCGCCGCTTCCGGCGGGATTTTGCTGTGGCCGGAATCGCATATGAATCTGGTTCGTCCGGGGATTATTTTGTACGGTGTCTCGCCGATGGAAACCGGTACCGCCCGCGATTTCGGGCTGCAACCGGCAATGACCCTGACCTCCAGCCTGATTGCCGTGCGTGAGCATTTCGCCGGCGATCCGGTGGGTTACGGCAGTACCTGGGTCAGTGACCGCGATACCCGTCTGGGTGTGGTGGCGATGGGGTATGGCGACGGTTATCCGCGCAGTGCGCCGAACGGCACCCCGGTTCTGGTGAATGGCCGCGAAGTGCCGGTGGCCGGACGCGTGTCGATGGACATGATCACGGTGGATTTAGGGCCGGACGCTACCGATAAGGTCGGTGATGAAGTGATTTTCTGGGGCGAAAAATTACCGGTTGAGCGCATCGCGCAGGCAACCGGTATCAGTGCTTATGAGCTGATCACACAACTCAGCGAGCGCGTTGCCCGCATTTATACTGGCGACTAAACCTTACTTCTTCACGCCCAGCCACTGGCTGACAATTTTCTGATAGTCACCGGTGGCTTTACTCAGGTGCAGCCACTGGTCGACATACATCTTCCAGCTCACGTCATCACGCGGCAGCATGTATGCCTTCTCGCCATATTGCAGCGGCTTTTTCGGATTCACCGCACAGAGTTTCGGATAGTGTTTCTGCTGATACAGCGCTTCCGACGCATCAGTGATCATCACGTCCGCTTTCTTATCCACCAGCTTCTGGAAAATGGTCACGTTATCGCTCAGCGTCAGCGTGCCTTTCGGCAGATGGCTGTGCACGAAGGCTTCGTTGGTGCCGCCCGCCGGTTCAATCAGACGCACGGAAGGGCGGTTCAGCTGTTCAACCGTCTGGTACTGACGCACGTTTTCGCAGCGTACCAGCGGGATTTTCCCGTCCTGATCCAGCACATTGGCAAACCAGGCTTTCTGCTGGCGTTTCAGCGTGACCGAAATGCCACCCATCGCGATATCACAATGTCCGGCACTCATTTCGTCCGGCAGTGTTTTCCATGTGACCGGCACCCAGTTCACTTTCACATCCAGACTCGCCGCCAGCGATTCGGCCATGGCGATATCAATGCCTTCATACTGGCCGTTTTCTTTCAAAAACGTATACGGCTTATAGTCGCCGGTGGTGCAGACATTCAGCGAGCCTTTCTGTAATACGCGCTCAAGATGGGAAGACGTGGGATCCGCTTTTGCGAAACCGGGTAAAGCAGACAGTAAGGCAAGAGAACAGAGGACTTTTTTCATTATTTTTTCCTTGCGGTATCAATGTGCGCAAGTATAAGAAAAAACAGCCGATAAGTAATTAACCGGTATAGTCTTTGCAATACAATTCCGACTCATAAAAATTAAAACGACAGGAAAACTGCTATGTACAGCGTTGATGATTACGACCTGAAAATTCTGACCCTATTACAAGCCAACGGAAGACTGACCAATCAGGAATTAAGCGAACTGGTGGGGCTGTCGGCCTCACAATGCTCACGCCGCCGGATTGGTCTGGAGCAGGCGCAGATGATCCTCGGCTACCATGCCCGTCTGGCACCGGAAGCGTTAGGGTTGGGAATGATCGGTTTAATCGAAGTCCGCCTTATCAACCACTTACCTGCGCAGGTCGATGCCTTTCACAGTATGCTGGGCGAAGTGGATGCCATTATTGATGCCTATAAAACCACCGGCGATGCCGATTATTTACTGAAAGTGGCAGTCAAAGATTTAGCGGGTTTAAGTGCGTTGATTAGCCAAATCCTGTCAGTGCATAAAAGTGTTGCCCATGTGAAAACATCCGTCGTCCTTAACCGGTTAAAAGAAAACGGCTTATTGACGCTGGTCTGAGATTATTAACCTGATATTTCCCGTGCACTATAACGGGGATTTATTTTGGTGCAAGCTCACCGTGATGGTGCATTATTTTGCATGAGTATGCGTATTCTGTGCATGTAAAGAATAATTAACGCGTCGCAAAATCTTATTTTCGATTTTTAATGCAAATTCCGTGCGCGAATATTGCCTTAATTCCCCATCTCATTAATTATCCGGAAAGGGTAATTACGCATGAATATTTCGGGAACTGGGGAATTATGGCAACTGTAGAAGACATCAAACCACCGGTTGAGCAGCCGCGTATCGGGCATACGTTGATTGAAGATGCGCTGGCGATCATTATCGGTACGCTGATGGTCTCTTTTGGCGTGGTGATGTTACGGCAGGTCGGCGCGCTGACCGGCGGCACGGCGGGAATGGCATTTCTGGCGCATTACGTGACGCAGGTGTCATTCGGTACCGCGTTTTTTATCATTAACTTACCTTTCTATTATCTCTCTTTCCGCCGTATGGGGTTGCAGTTCACCCTGAAAACCTTTGCCGCCGTCGCGCTGGTGTCGGTCTTCTCGGACCTGCATCCGATGTTTGTCCATTTCGATCATCTTCAGCCGTTCTACGCCACGCTGTTTGCCAATGTGATCATGGGCATCGGCTTTATTGTGCTGTTCCGCCATAAAGCCAGCCTCGGCGGCGTGAACATTCTGGCGCTGTTTCTGCAGGACAAATACGGTATCCGCGCCGGTAAACTGCAAATGGGCGTGGACTGCTGCATCGTGCTGGCATCGCTGTTCGTCGTCAGTTACGAAATGCTGATTGCCTCGGTGCTGGGTGCGGTGATTGTGAATCTGATTATCGCGATGAATCACCGTCCGGGGCGCTACAGCGTCTAACGATAAGGATAAAAAATGGCGCAACGCGTTGACCGGCAACGTGTGCGCCATTTTTATATCTACCGTTTTATACCTGACGTGACCGCAATTACGCGCCGAAACCGCCGTCAATGGTCAGGTTCGCGCCGGTGATGTAACCCGCTTCCGGGCCGGAAAGATAAGCCACGAAGCTGGCGATCTCGCTGTCTTTGCCATAGCGGTTGAGCGCCATGTAAGAACGCATACCGTCAGCCATTTCGCCGTCCGCCGGGTTCATATCGGTATCAACCGGGCCGGGTTGCACGTTATTCACGGTAATGCCGCGCGGACCTAAATCCCGAGCCAGACCTTTGGTCAGGCCGACGATGGCGGATTTGCTCATGGCATACACCGCGCCGCCCTGGAACGGCATACGGTCGGCGTTGACGCTGCCGATGGTAATAATACGGCCGCCGTCAGGCATATGGCGCGCCGCCTGCTGGCTGGCGACAAACACGCTGCGCACGTTGACGGCGATGGTGCGGTCAAAATCATCCATCGTCAGCGCGTCGATTTCGCCGAACGCCAGCACACCGGCGTTATTCACCAGAATATCGATTTTACCGAATGCGTTTGCCGCGCTGTCGATGGCGGTACGCACGCTGGTTTCATCGGCGCTGTCGGCTTTGATTGCCAGTGCTTTACCGCCGCTGGCCTCGATGCTTTTCACCAGCGCCTGGGCTTTGTCATCGGAAGAGACGTAAGTGAAGGCCACACTGGCACCTTCGCTGGCCAGACGCTGAACGATAGCCGCGCCGATGCCGCGTGAACCGCCCTGAACGAAAGCGGCTTTGTCTTGCAGTGAATGTTGAGTAGTCATTGGTTTACTCCGGAAAGAATGAGAGGTCCATTTGATCGTAGTCCATGCGAGGAAATCAGCATCTCAGACGAACGGGCGGTTTGATACGCACGGTGTGCCCGCTAAATGACAACATAGTTGTCATCTTTTTTAACGAACTTTGATAGTCTGTGAAACAGTTGCGATGCGCCGGGCTGCCGGACGTGGATCGCAGCGCCACTCAACCAAACCAAGGAGATGTATACCGTGTTCCAACATGTCGATGCCTATGCCGGTGACCCGATTTTGTCGCTGATGGAAAGCTTCAAGACCGATCCGAGACAAGATAAGGTAAACCTGAGCATCGGTCTTTATTACGACGAGCAGGGTATTATTCCGCAACTGGCTGCGGTGGAAAATGCAGAGCAACAGCTGAACGCCGGGCCACAGGCCGCGTCAGTGTATCTGCCAATGGAAGGTCTGCCGGCGTACCGCGCAGGCATTCAGGAACTGCTGTTTGGTGCGGATCATCCGGCATTGAAACAACAGCGTATCGCGACCATTCAGACCGTCGGCGGTTCCGGCGCACTGAAAGTCGGTGCGGATTTCCTCAAGTTTTACTTCCCGAATTCAGACGTTTACGTGAGCGACCCGACCTGGGAAAACCACGTGGCGATCTTTGGTGGCGCGGGCTTTAAAGTCCATACCTATCCGTACTTTGATCCGCAAACGCTGGGTGTGAATTTCACCGCGATGACTGAACGCCTGAAAACCTTACCGGCGCAAAGCATCGTGCTGCTGCACCCGTGCTGCCATAACCCGACCGGTTCTGACCTCACGCCAGCGCAGTGGGATCAGGTGATTGAAATTACCAAACAGCGCGAGCTGATCCCGTTCCTCGACATCGCCTATCAGGGCTTTGGCGCGGGCATCGACGACGACGCTTACGCCATCCGCGCGATGGCCGCTGCGGGCGTCAACTGCTTCGTCAGTAACTCCTTCTCAAAAATCTTCTCCCTGTACGGCGAACGTGTCGGCGGCCTGTCTGTGGTCTGTGAAGACAGCGACGCGGCGGGACGTGTCCTGGGTCAGCTGAAAGCCACCGTGCGCCGCAACTACTCCAGCCCGCCGAACTTCGGGGCAAAAGTGGTGGCGAAAGTCCTGAGCGACAGCGCGCTGAATGCCCAGTGGAAAGCGGAAGTGGAGAAGATGCGTACCCGTATTCTGGAAATGCGTCACACGCTGGTCGACAGCCTGAAAACCGCCTTGCCGGGCCGTGATTTTGACTACCTGCTGCAACAGCGCGGGATGTTCAGCTACACCGGTTTCAGCGAAGCGCAGGTTGTCCGTCTGCGTGAGGAATTCGGTGTTTACCTGATCCTCAGCGGCCGCGTCTGTATGGCAGGTCTGAATCACCACAATGTGAAACAGGTGGCTGAAGCTTTCGCCGCCGTCCAGTAAATTCCCGTCATACTTCGGGCTACGGATGCGTTGGGTGCGTTCACTCACCCCGGTCACAGGCTACGTCCCTGCTCCCGGGGCTTCCTGAACTTACTGCCTTCCCGTAACCCGAATTATTGAGGGGATTGGATGTGTATAAGGCTGACAGAAATGTCGGCTTTTTTTATTCCGATGCGCTGACTTTAATCACTTCGACCTGATGGTTTTTCAGCACCTTGAGCAATCCGGCGGGCGGAAGTTCGTCGGTGAACAGCGCCGTGGCCTGCGAGACGTTGCCGATTTCGACCGCTGCTGAGGCATGATATTTGGTGTGATCGGCCGCCAGCAGAATATGGCGTGAATGCGCCATCATGGTTTTCACTACGCTGGCCTCGTTGACGTCAAATTCCAGCAGGGCACCGTCACCTTCAATCGCGCCGACGCTGGTCACCAGATAATCGGCACGGAATCCGGCGACAAACGCCGTGGCCGCCGGGCCGATTATCCCGCCGTTGTGCGGGCGCAACGTGCCGCCGGGCACCATCACTTCAAAGCGCGGATTCTTATACAAAATATGCGCGACGCGCAGACAGTTAGTGATAATCCGCAACCGGTTGTGATTGAGCAGCGAGTGCGCCACCTGCTCGACGGTGGTGCCGATGGTGATAAATACCGTCGAACCGTCGGGAATGTAATCAGCAATGGCTTCCGCAATGGCTTTTTTCTCTTCCGTCCAGGATATCTCGCGCTGCTCAAAGGCAGTATTGACCACGCTTGAGGCACGTCCCGCGCCGCCGTGATGGCGGGTGATCAGCCCCTGATCGCTGAGCTTGCGG
This sequence comes from Rahnella victoriana, assembly GCF_004330295.1. Classification (GTDB taxonomy): domain Bacteria; phylum Pseudomonadota; class Gammaproteobacteria; order Enterobacterales; family Enterobacteriaceae; genus Rahnella; species Rahnella victoriana. The sequence continues at coordinate 49,936 of NZ_SJOJ01000021.1, read as the reverse complement.
ATATCGCGGCGGGCGGTTTGGGTCGATACATCCAGCAGCGCCGCCAGTTCTTCAATGTTCATATAACCGCGTTCGGCAATCAGCCCGAGCAATTGATCGTGACGCGGATTGCCGGTCAGTTCAGTAAGACTCATGGATACATCCTTTAAAATGAGCGTATGAGTCGTATTCTATACAGAAAGTGACAAAAAAGACCGGGTCTGATCACAGTCAGGGATCCCCGCACGGCCACCCGGCTGTGTGCATTTCAGTGCGGCCACCCCGCTGGCAAAACGCACGGCTTCGCCGGAAGAGGCGCCCTGCGCCAGACTGACCGCCAGCGCACCGTGAAAAACATCCCCCGCGCCGGTGGTATCCACCACCCTGACGGCAAAACCCGGCTGATGATGCAGGCTGTCATTTTCCAGCCACAGACAACCTTGCCCGCCTTGTGTGACATACACCTGACCTTTTGTGAGCGTTTGGGCTTTGACTAACGCAGAACCGGCATCTGCTTCGCCGGTCAGCCGTTGCAAGCCGGGGGCAGAGAATGCGCTGTGATCGCTTAACGTCACCAGACCGGCGATATCCTGCGGCGTCACATCGGCATCCAACACGGTGAGCACACCGGCCTGACGCGCCAGCGTAAATGCCTGTTTCGCGCCGTCGTGCCAGCGCACATCCGCCAGCACCACATCCCATTGCGAAAAGTCGAGCGCCTGCAACCAGGTCGCGGAAACGGGCAAGTCCGGGCTGGGATAATTGATGATGATCCGCTCCCCGTGCTGATCCACCAGGATGGCGGATTGTGACGAACGGGCCTGCTCAACGCGGCGGACATAGCGGGTGTTTACCCCCAGGGATTCCAGCTCCGCGAGCAGCCGGTTGCCGGTATCGTCATCGCCCACGCGGCCAATAAAGTCCACCTGCGCGCCCAGTTTAGCCGCCGCCACCGCTGCCGTGGCCGCCGGGCCCCCACCCACTTCATGATATTTTTCAGCGACATATTTCCCTCCTTCCGCAGGTAATTCATTCACGTAATAAATCCGGTCCATTACGGCGATCCCGACACAGGCAATGCGAATCATGGCTATTCCTTAAGCGTGTTTTGATGAGGTTATTTTAATTCAGCGAATTGTTAAAAAAGTGATGGCTGTCAATTTTTTGACCTGAAATTACAAATACGATCAAAAAACGACAAACAAAGACACCGCTGATTATCAAAAAGTGACATGGCTGATCAGCGCAAAGGAGAGACGCATGGCAAATGTGGCATTTATAGGGCTGGGGCAAATGGGCGCGCCGATGGCCGCCAATCTGATTAAACAGGGACACCGCCTCAGCGTGTTCGATGTCAATCCGCAGGCGGTGGCAGCATTGGGGCGGCAGGGCGCAACAGGTAGCAGGAGCGCGGCAGAGGCGGCGGAGGGCGCAGAATTTGTCATCACCATGCTGCCCAACGGCGATCTGGTGCGCGATGTGCTTTTTGGCCGCGATGGCATTTGCGAAACCCTGAGTCCGTCGGCGCTGGTGATCGACATGTCGACCATTCACCCGTTGCAGACCGACTCGCTGATCGCACAGATGCACGAAAAAGGGTTCAGCCTGATGGACGTGCCGGTGGGCAGAACCTCCGATCACGCCGTCGCGGGGACCTTATTGCTGCTGGCTGGCGGTACGCAGGAACAGGTTGAGCGTGCCACGCCGGTGCTGATGGCGATGGGATCAGAGCTGATCAATGCGGGCGGGCCGGGCAAAGGCATCCGCGTCAAACTGATCAATAACTACATGAGCATCGCGCTGAATGCGCTCTCCGCCGAAGCCGCCGTGCTGTGCGAAGCGCTGGATCTCTCTTTCGATGTGGCGTTGCAGGTGATGAGCGGAACCCCTGCCGGAAAAGGCCACTTCACGACTTCATGGCCGAACAAAGTGCTGAAAGGCGATCTGTCACCGGCCTTCATGATTGACCTCGCCCATAAAGATCTCGGTATCGCGCTGGACGTCGCCAACCAGTTGCATGTGCCGATGCCGCTCGGTGCGGCTTCCCGCGAAGTGTACAACCAGGCGCGCGCCGCCGGGCGCGGGCGTCAGGACTGGACCGCCATTCTCGAGCAGGTGCGCACCAGCGCCGGTCTGCCTCAGAAAACACATCCGTAACGCATTAACCAAGGAAAGTTGCATGACTCACTACAGCCTTAACGATATCACCCGTCCTTCCGGCGGCTTCGCCATGCTGGCGGTCGATCAGCGGGAAGCGATGCGCTTAATGTTCATGGCCGCAGGCGCAAAAGCCCCGGTCACCGATCAGGTGCTGACCGATTTTAAAGTCAATGCTGCGCGGATTTTATCGCCGTACGCTTCCGCGATTCTGGTCGATCAGCAGTTCTGTTACCGCCAGATTGTTGAGCAACAGGCCATCGCGAAAAGCTGCGCGATGATTGTCGCGGCAGACGAATTTATTCCGGGCAATGGCATTCCGGTGGACAGCGTGGTGATCGACAACAATGTCGATCCGCAGCAGGTCAGGGAAAACGGCGGCAAGGCGCTGAAATTGCTGGTGCTGTGGCGCAGCGATGAAGACCCGCAACAGCGCCTGGAGATGGTGAAAGCCTTCAATCAACGCTGCCATGCGCACGGCTTGCTGAGCATTATCGAGCCGGTGGTCAGGCCGCCGCGTCGTGGCGACAAATTTGACCGCGAACAGGCGATTATCGATGCCGCAAAAGAACTCGGCGACAGCGGCGCTGACCTTTATAAAGTCGAAATGCCGCTCAGCGGGCGCGGCACGCAGGCCGAACTGCTGCGCGCCTCGCAACACCTCAATGAACATATTCATATGCCGTGGGTGATCCTCTCTTCCGGCGTCGATGAAAAACTCTTCCCGCGCGCGGTCAGCGTCGCCATGACGGCGGGCGCATCCGGTTTTCTCGCAGGCCGTGCGGTCTGGTCATCCGTGGTCGGTTTACCTGATACCGAACTCATGCTCAGGGATATTTCCGCGCCTAAATTGCAGCGTCTGGGCGACATTGTGGACGAAATGATGGCGCGTCGCCGCTAACGAAAGGAGTTGAAAATGAAATGGTTTAACACGATAAGCCACCATCGCTGGCTTGAGCAGGAAACCGACCGGATTTTCGATTTTGGCAAAAATGCCGCCGTGCCCACCGGCTTCGGCTGGCTGGGCAATAACGGGCAAGTGCGGCCGGATATGGGCACCCATTTGTGGATCACCGCCCGCATGTTGCACGTCTATTCCGTTGCCGCAGGCATGGGCCGTCCCGGTGCGTATTCGCTGGTCGATCACGGCATCCGCGCGCTCAACGGTGCGCTGGCGGATAAACAGCACGGCGGCTGGTACGCCTGCGTAAACGATGAAGGCGTGGTGGATGCCTCAAAACAAGGTTATCAGCATTTCTTCGTCCTGCTGGGCGCGGCCAGTGCGGTCACCACCGGCCATCCCGACGCCAGAGCATTGCTCGATCAGGCCATCGGTGTGACCGAAAAATACTTCTGGAGTGAAGATGAACAGATGTGTCTCGAGTCGTGGGATGAAGCGTTCAGCGAAACCGAAGCCTATCGCGGCGGTAACGCCAATATGCACGCGGTCGAAGCCTTCCTGATCGTTTACGACGTCACGCACGAGCGCAAATGGCTGGATCGCGCACTGAGAATTGCCTCGGTGATCATTCATGACGTCGCCCGCCGGGGTGAGTATCGCGTTAATGAACATTTCGATACGCAGTGGAACCCGATCCGCGATTACAACAAAGACAATCCGGCGCACCGTTTCCGCGCTTACGGCGGCACGCCCGGCCATTGGATCGAATGGGGCCGCCTGATGCTGCATCTTCATGCCGCGCTTGAAGCCCGTTTTGAAACGCCGCCAGCCTGGCTGCTGGAAGATGCCAAAGGGCTGTTCCACGCCACGATCCGCGATGCCTGGGCACCGGACGGCGCAGACGGCTTTGTTTATTCCGTGGACTGGGAAGGGCAGCCTATTGTGCGCGAACGGGTGCGCTGGCCCATTGTCGAGGCGATGGGCACCGCGTATGCGTTGCACTGCCTGACCGGCGAAGCGCAATACGAAAGCTGGTATCAGACATGGTGGGAATACTGCGTCAAATACCTGATGGACTATGAAAACGGCTCGTGGTGGCAGGAGCTGGATACCGACAACAAAGTCACCACCAAAGTCTGGGATGGCAAACAGGATATTTATCATCTTCTGCACTGTCTGGTGATCCCGCGCCTGCCGCTGGCACCGGGGCTGGCACCCGCCGTGGCCGCCGGTCTGCTGGACATCAATGCAAAATAAACATCACGGAGACCATCATGAGTACCCTACAAAATAAAAATACTCAGATTGAATTTATCGCCGGTAATAATGAATTTTCGCTGATTTATCAGCAGCGCCTGATTTTACGTCATACCGCGCAAGCGCCCTGTTTATGGATTGGCCGCGGCGAGGCGGATATCGAGATGTTCCGTGGCAATTTCAGTATTAAAGATCGCCTGAATGAAAAGGTGGCCCTGACCGAGGTAAAAATTACCGCGCAGCCGGCGGGATGGGATTTGCATTTCAGCCGGGGCGACAGCCTCAGCGCTTCGCTTGTGATCACCACCGATGACAGCGGGCGTTTACAGCTGACTTTGCAAAACGACAACCGCGCGCATAACCGCATCTGGCTGCGGCTGGCGGCACAGCCAGAAGATCATATTTACGGCTGCGGCGAACAGTTTTCCTACTTTGATTTGCGCGGCAAACCCTTCCCGCTGTGGACCAGCGAACAGGGCGTCGGGCGCAACAAACAGACCTATGTCACCTGGCAGGCCGACTGCAAAGAGAACGCAGGCGGCGACTATTACTGGACGTTCTTCCCGCAACCCACTTTTGTCAGCACGCAGAAAGTTTACTGCCACGTTGAAAACAGCGGCTATATGAATTTCGATTTCAGTGCGCCGGATTATCACGAACTGGCCTTCTGGGAAGACAACGCCACGCTGCGTTTTGAATGCGCCGACAGCTATATCAGCCTGCTGGAAAAACTCACCGCATTGTTAGGCCGCCAGCCCGAACTGCCGGACTGGGTGTACGACGGCGTGACGCTGGGCATTCAGGGGGGCACGGACGTCTGCCAGCAAAAACTCGACGCCATGCGTGACGGCGGCGTGAAGGTCAACGGCCTCTGGGCGCAGGACTGGTCAGGTATCCGCATGACCTCGTTTGGCAAACGTGTGATGTGGAACTGGAAGTGGAACTGCGAGCTGTATCCGCAACTCGACGAGCGTATCGCGCATTGGAAAGAAGAGGGCGTGCAGTTTCTTTCTTACATCAATCCGTACGTCGCCAGCGATCGTGACTTATGCGCAGAGGCATCCGAACACGGCTATCTGACCAAAGACGCCCGTGGCGAGGATTACCACGTAGAGTTCGGTGAGTTTTACGCAGGCGTGGTCGATCTGACTCATCCCGCGGCCTATGAGTGGTTTAAAGACGTCATCAAGAAGAACCTGATTGAGCTGGGTTGTGGCGGCTGGATGGCCGATTTTGGCGAATATCTGCCTACTGATACTTTCCTGCATAACGGCGTCAGCGCGGAAATTATGCACAACGCCTGGCCCGCCCTGTGGGCGAAGTGCAATTACGAAGCCTTGCAGGAAACCGGCAAACTCGGCGAGGTGCTGTTCTTTATGCGCGCCGGATACACCGGCAGCCAGAAGTATTCGACCATGATGTGGGCGGGCGATCAGAACGTTGACTGGAGCCTGGATGACGGGCTGGCCTCGGTGATCCCGGCAGCTTTATCACTGGCGATGAGCGGCCACGGTCTGCATCACAGCGACATCGGCGGTTATACCACGCTGTTTGATATGAAACGCAGCAAAGAACTGCTGCTGCGCTGGTGCGATTTCAGCGCTTTCACGCCGATGATGCGCACCCACGAAGGCAACCGTCCGGGTGATAACTGGCAGTTTGACGGCGACGCGGCAACCATCGCGCATTTCGCCCGTATGACCGGCGTGTTCACCCATCTCAAGCCTTACATCAGACAGGCCGTGAAGCATAACAGCCAGAGCGGTTTGCCGGTGATGCGGCCGTTGTTCCTGCATTATGAAGACGATACCCGTACCTACACGCTGAAATACCAGTACCTGTTTGGCCGCGATCTGCTGGTGGCACCGGTGCATGAAGAAGGGCGCAGCGAGTGGTCGCTGTATCTGCCGCAGGATACCTGGATCAACGCCTGGACCGGTGAAACCCATCAAGGCGGCGATATCACAGTGGCCGCGCCGCTGGGTAAACCGCCGGTCTTTTATCGTGCAGACAGCGAGTGGGCAGCGCTGTTCGGCGAATTACGTTACCTCTGATAAGGCTCACCCGCCGGGGTTCAGGACATCGCTCCGGCAGGTGAAGGAGAATAATAATGAGTCAGACAACACCGGAAAACCCTGCGACCCTGCGCCTGCCTTTCAGGGAAAAACTGGCCTACGGCATGGGGGATTTAGGCTCCAATATCCTGCTCGATATCGGCACGCTGTATCTGCTGAAATTTTACACCGACGTGCTCGGCCTGCCGGGGACTTACGGCGGCATTATCTTTTTGATCGCCAAATTCTTTACCGCGTTTACCGATATGGGCACCGGCATCATGCTGGATTCTCGCCGTAAAATCGGGCCGAAAGGCAAATTCCGCCCCTTCGTGTTATACGCCGCGTTTCCGGTGACCTTGCTGGCGGTCGCCAATTTCGTCGGCACGCCGCTGGAGATCACCGGTAAAACCGTGGTGGCGACGCTGCTCTTCATGCTGTATGGATTATTTTTCAGCATGATGAATTGTTCCTATGGCGCGATGGTGCCTGCCATCACTAAAAATCCGGACGAACGCGCCTCACTGGCGGCATGGCGTCAGGGCGGAGCCACGCTGGGGCTGCTGTTGTGTACCGTCGGGTTTGTGCCGGTAATGAACCTGCTGGAAGGCAGTGCGCAGCGCAGTTATATTTTTGCCGCGACGCTGTTCTCGCTGGTGGGCTTGCTGTTTATGTGGTTGTGTTATGCCGGGGTGAAAGAGCGTTATGTCGACGCGCAGCCCGCCAGTCACACGCAAAAACCGGGGCTGTTGCAGTCATTCCGGGCGATTGCCGGTAACCGTCCGCTGTTCATTCTGTGCATCGCCAATCTCTGCACGCTGGGGGCGTTCAACGTCAAACTGGCAATTCAGGTGTATTACACGCAGTACGTGCTCAACGATCCGATCCTGCTCTCCTACATGGGCTTTTTCAGCATGGGATGCATTTTCATCGGCGTGTTCCTGATGCCCGCTGCCGTGCGGCGGTTCGGCAAGAAAAAAGTCTATATCGGCGGTCTGGCGCTGTGGATTGTCGGCGACATCCTCAACTACTTCTACGGCAGCGGCTCGGTCAGTTTTGTGGCGTTCTCCTGTCTGGCGTTCTTCGGCTCGGCGTTCGTCAACAGCCTGAACTGGGCGCTGGTCTCCGACACGGTGGAATACGGTGAATGGCGCACCGGCGTGCGTTCGGAAGGCACGGTCTACACCGGTTTTACCTTCTTCCGCAAAGTCTCGCAGGCGCTGGCGGGTTTCTTCCCCGGCCTGATGCTGACGCAAATCGGCTATGTGCCTAACGTCGTGCAGTCGGCGGGCACGCAGGAAGGGCTGCGCCAGCTGATCTTCATCTATCCCTGCGCGCTGGCGGCGATCACCATCGTGGCGATGGGCTGCTTCTATAACCTCAATGAGAAAATGTACGTACGCATCGTGGCCGAAATCGAGCAGCGCAAGCAGACGGCATAAGGCATTCACTGTGAGGATCGATTATGAAAGAGTGTCATCACCCTGATCCGCTGACGTTGCGTGAGAAGTGCGCCTATGGAATGGGCGATTTTGGCTCGAACCTGATGTTGTGTATCGGCACGCTGTATCTGCTGAAATTTTATACCGATGAACTGGGGATGCCGGCGTTTTATGGCGGCATCATCTTTCTGGTGGCGAAATTTTTCACCGCCTTCACCGATATGCTGACCGGCGTGTTACTCGATTCACGCCGCCGTATTGGCGCGCGGGGTAAGTTCAGGCCGTTTATTCTCTATGCCTCGGTGCCGGTCGGGCTGGTGGCGACCGCGCAGTTTATGGCGAATGATTTTGGCCTGCCGGTGAAGACGGCGCTCGCCACCGTACTGTTTATGCTGTTCGGCCTGTTCTACAGCCTGATGAACTGTTCGTACGGCGCGATGGTGCCCGCCATCACCAAAAATCCACACGAACGGGCACAGCTGGCAGCCTGGCGGCAGGGCGGCGCGACCCTCGGGTTGCTGCTTTGTACCGTCGGGTTTATGCCGGTGCAGGCATTGCTCGGCGCTTCACCGTCGGTGGGGTATTTCTCCGCCGCGCTGATTTTCGCCACCTGCGGCATTTTGTGTATGGGCTGGTGCTATCGCGGCGTGCGGGAACGTTACGTTGAACTCACGCCTGCGGGGCATAAATCCGGCATTCTGCGGTCGTTCCGCGCCATATTTCGCAATCCGCCGTTGCTGGTGCTGTGCCTCGCCAACCTGTGTACGCTGGCGGCGTTTAACATCAAACTGGCGATCCAGGTGTATTACACGCAGTACGTCCTCAACGATATTCATCTGCTGTCGTGGATGGGTTTTTTCAGCATGGGCTGCATTCTGGTCGGTGTCTTTCTGGTGCCGGGCTGCGTGAAACGGTTTGGTAAAAAACAGGTGTATCTGGGCGGATTACTGCTGTGGGCGACCGGCGATATCTTTAATTTCCTGTGGGGAAACAGCTCGCTGAGTTTTGTGCTGTTCTCCTGCATGGCGTTCTTTGGCACCGCCTTTGTCAACAGCCTGAACTGGGCGCTGGTGCCGGATACCGTCGATTACGGCGAATGGAAAACCGGCATCCGCGCCGAAGGCTCGGTGTATACCGGTTACACCTTTTCGCGAAAAATCTCCGCCGCGCTCGCCGGTTTTCTGCCCGGCATCATGCTGACCCAGATCGGGTATATCCCGAATGCGGTACAAAGCAGCGCGACTTTACTCGGCTTGCGCCAGCTGATCTTTATCTGGCCCTGCTTACTGGCGATCAGCGCGGCGATCATCATGGGCGTATTTTACAAACTCAACGAAGCACGCTTCGCCAAAATCATTGAAGAAATCGGTGCGCGTAAGAAAGGAGACATTCCCCGTCCTGTCATTGAGAAAGAAAAGACTTCTGTGTTAAGCCTGTAAATCGTTCAGGTTTGCTATGGTTAACCGAGGGCACTTTCGTGCCACGTAGCTTTCACGTTACAAGGAGAAACCCAAACATGACCAGTTCGGAACTGCTGACCTATTGCATGGGGAAACCCGGCGCAGAGCAAAGTGTGGAAAATCAGCGCGGTGCAAATCAGGTAAAAGTGGGCGACGCGATGTTTGCCATGGTGTGTGAAATCGATGGCCGCGAGGCGATTTCGCTGAAAACCAGCCCGGAGCTGGCTGAGCAATTACGCGCCCAACACCCGGATATCGTGCCGGGTGATCATCTCAATAAAGCGCACTGGAACACGGTGTTCCTCGACGGTTCGCTGCCCGATTCCCAGTTTTATTATCTGATCGACGGTTCCTATCAGCTGGTGGTCTCCGGCCTGCCGGAAGCCGTACGTCAGGAAATCGGCCGCTGATTTTGCGGCCACTGACCGCTGCTGAGCGTGGCGGGGGAGAAATCCACCGCTTCAGCCCGCCACGGCAGTGCGGCGCGAAAACGCCACACACGGGTGATGTCCAGACTCCAGTAACGCTCTGCGCCCGCCGGTCCGGGAATGTCTTCCGGTTGCCAGTGGATCTGCGTGTGCCCCTGAACATGCAACAGGTCACCGTTTTCGAAATCGATAAACAGCAACGCCGCGCGCGGTTCTGCCAGTAAATTCCCCAGCGTATTCATATAACGGTTGCCGCGAAAATCCGGCACCCACAACCGGTTGCCCGCCAGATGCGCAAACCCCGGCTGACCGCCGCGATGCGACACATCGGCACCGCCGTGGGCGTGGCTGGCGATAAAAAACGTATCGGCGCGGGCAATCAGTGCGCGGGCATCGTCATCCGGTTCGCTCATGTCTTCCCGTGCGGGAAGCGGCAAACGGACCGGCACATCGGCCAGTTTGCGGATCTGAATATACTGCGGACAATTGCCAAAACTCTGATCGACGAGGATCTCGAGGCGATTTTTATCCATGCGCCCGATCCTGCCGTTCACGCGGTTACGCCGCCGGTTGGAGAAATCGATCCCCAGCCCGCCGATCTGTTTCCCCGGCTGTAAGGCGGCCAGCGCCGGATCATCATCCCGGCGCGGCGCATTGATCCGCAAATGGCTGTCATCCGGCGTACGGATAAACCCGGCGGGGCCGGTCAGCAGGGTTGCCACTGGCCAGCCGCTGTCATCCAGCGTCGAAATAAACAGATACGGCAATGCGGCGAAAAACAGCCGGTGCTGTTCCGGCATCGCTTCGCGGATACCGTGCGCGGTGACGTCAAACCCTGCCATGTCCTGAGCCAGGATTTCGTCTGCATGGAAAGGGTTATTCATCGTCTTTTACCCCGCAATTTCAGGCAGTGGCAACGCCGGAAGTGGCGTAAAGCCCGGCAGGCTTTCAATCCGTTTCAGCCAGCGTTGAATGGCCGGATAATCTGCCAGAGAAACCCCGCCTTCCGGTGCTGTGGCGACATAGCCGTAACAGGCCAGATCGGCAATCGTGGCGCGCTCCGTCGCCAGAAACTCCCGGCTTTCCAGATGCTGTTCAAGCTGCGGCAGGAATTTCGCCGTCACTTTCAGCGCACTTTCATACACTTCCGGTGCAGAAAACTGTTTCACCATGCGGGCGGATGCCGGACCGTAGCGCACTTCACCGGCGGCGCGGGACAACCATTTTTGCACCTCGGCGGCCTGCAGCGGATCTTCCGGTAACCAGTGGCTGTCCGGCGCATAGCGTTTCACCAGATACACCAGAATCGCATTGCTGTCGGTGAGCACGTGTTCTGCGTCGATAAGTACCGGCACCTGTCGCAGCGGATTGAGTTGCGCGAATCCGGCGCTCTGACGCACTTCCTGACCGCCGTCTTTCGTCTCAAACGGCAGGCTGAGCATGTTCAGCAGCAGGGTCACGCGGTGGCAGTGTCCGGAAAGCGGGGTACTGTAAAGTTGAATGGCGGGCATGGGCTGTCTCCTTTAGGGTCTGACGACAAGATTACTCTTGCACTAAATGATTGTGATCCACGAAGATTGAAATTGAGTGTTTCACTTTGTGGAAGAATCTATGGACCGTTTAGACGAAATGGCGATTTTTGTCGCTGTACTTCAGTATGGCAGCCTGGCGGAAGCTGCCCGCAAACTTCACCGTTCGCCTCCGGCGATCACCCGCGCCATTGCCTCGCTGGAACACCGTTTTGGCGCGAGGCTGGTGGAGCGCACCACCCGCAGTCTGGCACCGACAGAAGCGGGCGCACGGCTGGCGGAAAAAGCCCGGCTGCTGCTCAGTCAGTATCAGAACGCGGTGGAAGACACGGCAGAAACCCAGCTCAGCGGCCTGCTGCGCATCACCGCGCCGGTGCAGTTCGGCCGTAAACACGTCGCGCCGCTGGTGATGGAATTTCTGGCGCAACATCCTGATATGCAAATTGAAATGATGTTCAATGACCGCAATCTGGATCTGATCGACGAAGGGCTGGATCTGGCGGTGCGTATCGGCCATCAGGAAGATTCAGGCAAAGTGGCGCGCAAGGTCGCCGAAGTCACCCGCGTGCTGGTCGCCAGCCCGGCGTATCTGGCGCAGCATGGCGAGCCGCAGCATCCGTCGGAACTGGCCTCGCATCAGACGGTGATGGGCACGCTGCGCACGCAAATCCGCGAATGGCGTTTCGGGCCGCACGAGGATGAACTGCGCGTCCGGTTGTCGCCGCGTCTGCTCTCCAATGACGTGGAATCCCAGTTGCTGGCGGTGCGCAGCGGGCAGGGGATCGCGCGGCTATTGTCGTATCAGGTGAGTGATGATGTGCAGGCGGGCGCGATGGTGCGGATCCTGACGGATTTCGAGCCGCTGCCGTTGCCGGTACAACTGATGGCGCAGCATGTGCAGCAAATGCCGCGCAAGGTGCGGACATTCTGGGACTTTGCTTATCAGCGGCTGAGTGCGCTTCCGCAACTTCATGCGTTAGACGCATCCTCTGAACAGTGATGCGGATCACGCTCGCGGGCGGCAAAAATAACCTACTCTGAGAGTTGTGCAAAAACAGTGAGTTACTTGAGGACCGGTGTCCGTTTGCTCACGCCAACCCAGAAGGAAAGGATGATGACCCGTAACCGGCTGAATCTTGCCACGCTTTTGATTCTGGCGCTCAGTGCGCCGTTCCCCCTGACCGTCTCTGCGCAAAGTCTGCCGCAGGATCCTGATGCGTCGGTACCTGCGAAGAATTACATCACGGCGGTAAATCCCGATTTAACCATCACTTACCGGCTGTATGCGCCGACCGCCGAACATGTCGATGTGGTGACCGGTGCCACGCCGGTGACCTACATTCCGCATCAGATGACCAAAGACGATAAAGGCGTCTGGAGCTGGACATCGCATGCCCAGAAACCCGATCTGTATGAATATTTCTTCAACGTTGATGGCTTGCGGATTGCCGATCCGGGCAGTGCGATGCCAAAACCGCAGCGTCAGGTGAACACCAGCCTGATCCTGGTGCCGGGCAGTATTCTGGATGTGAAAAACGTGCCGCACGGCGAAGTCCGCACGCTGACCTATCATTCCGCCGCGCTGAATTCTGAACGTCAGGTCGCGGTATGGACGCCGCCGGGTTACAGCGATGCCTCAACGCCGCTGCCGGTGCTCTATTTCTACCACGGTTTTGGCGACACCGGCCGCTCGGCGCTGGATCAGGGGCGCATTCCGCAAATCATGGATAACCTGCTGGCGGAGAAAAAAATCGCGCCGATGCTGGTGGTCATTCCAGATACCGAGACCGATGCCAAAGGTGTGGTGCCGGAGGATTACGTCACCAAAGATCGCCGCAAGGAATTCTATCCGCGCAATGCTGCCGCCGCCGATAAAGAACTGACCGGTGACATTATCCCGCTGATTTCCAAAACTTTCCGCGTACGTGATGACGCTGCAGGACGCGCTTTGGCGGGGCTTTCACAGGGCGGCTATCAGACGCTGGTCAGTGGCATGACCCACCTCGATCAGTTCGGCTGGCTGGCGACACTCAGCGGTGTCAGCACCACCACGGTGCCGAATGCCGACGTAGAGAAACGCTTCGCTGAACCGGAGAAAATCAACGCGCAGCTGAAAAACTTCACCGTGGTTGTCGGTGAGAAAGATGTGGTGACGGGCAAGGATATTGCCGGATTGAAAACGGAGCTGGAAGAGAAAAAGATTAAATTCGATTACCACGAATACCCGAATCTCGGCCATGAAATGGACGTCTGGCGCCCGGCCTACGCGGAATTTGTGCAGAAGATATTTAAGTGATCTACGCGCCTCCCTCTGCGAAGGGGGAGGATGGGAGGGGGTTCTAAAGGCATAACCAACGTTAAAGCCTAATTCAACTTATTGATTTTCCATTAATACCCCACCCCAACCCTCCCCTTCGCAGGGGAGGGCGCTGATCGGCACTATCACCTCTGGGCAGGAGAGGAGCTAAATCATTAAGCGCTTTTCTTCGCCTGCTGGCTGTGGCGTTCCAGCAGCGGTTTCAGGAAGCGTGCGGTATGCGATTCTTTGCATTCCGCGACGGTTTCCGGCGTACCGGCGACCAGAATCTGTCCGCCGCCCGCACCGCCTTCCGGCCCGAGATCGACAATCCAGTCCGCGGTTTTAATCACGTCCAGATTGTGTTCAATCACCACAATGGTGTTGCCCTGATCGCGTAACTGGTGCAGCACTTCCAGCAGTTGCTGAATATCGGCAAAGTGCAGGCCGGTGGTCGGTTCGTCGAGAATATACAACGTCTGACCGGTGCCGCGTTTGGACAGCTCACGCGCCAGTTTCACGCGCTGCGCTTCACCGCCGGACAGCGTGGTCGCTGACTGGCCGAGGCTGATGTAGGTCAGACCGACGTCGATCAGCGTCTGCAATTTACGCGCAAGGGCAGGGACGGCATCGAAGAAATCACGCGCTTCTTCAATGGTCATCTCCAGCACTTCGTGGATGCTCTTGCCTTTGTATTTAATTTCCAGTGTTTCGCGGTTATAGCGTTTGCCTTTGCACTGATCGCACGGCACATAAATATCCGGCAGGAAGTGCATTTCGACTTTGATCACGCCGTCGCCCTGACAGGCTTCGCAGCGTCCGCCTTTGACGTTGAAACTGAAACGCCCCGGTGTATAGCCGCGCGAACGGGATTCCGGTACACCGGCAAACAGTTCGCGCACCGGCGTGAAAATACCGGTGTACGTCGCCGGGTTGGAACGTGGTGTACGGCCAATCGGGCTCTGGTCGATGTCGATGACTTTATCGAAATGCCCCAGACCTTCAATTTCGCGATACGGTGCCGCTTCGGCAATGGTCGCGCCATTCAGTTCGCGCTGTGCCAGCGGGAACAGCGTGTCGTTAATCAGCGTCGATTTACCGGAACCGGATACGCCGGTGATGCAGGTAAACAGGCCTACCGGCAGCGTCAGCGTGACGTCTTTCAGGTTGTTGCCTTTGGCGCCGGAAAGTTTCAGCACTTTGGTGGCATCTGCCGGAACACGCTGCGCCGGGACGGAGATTTCACGTTTACCGCTGAGGAACTGGCCGGTCAGTGAATTCTCGGTCGCCATAATGTCTTCTGCGGTGCCTTCTGCCACCACTTCGCCACCGTGCACGCCCGCACCCGGACCGATATCAATAATATGGTCAGCGGCGCGGATCGCGTCTTCGTCGTGCTCGACCACAATCACGGTATTACCGAGGTCGCGCAGATGGATCAGGGTTTCCAGCAGACGCTCGTTGTCGCGCTGATGCAGGCCGATAGACGGCTCATCCAGCACGTACATCACGCCCACCAGACCGGCACCAATCTGGCTCGCCAGACGGATACGCTGGGCTTCGCCGCCGGACAGCGTTTCCGCAGAACGGGACAGCGAGAGATAGTTCAGACCAACGTTCACCAGGAATTTCAGGCGATCGCCGATCTCTTTCAGCACTTTTTCCGCAATTTTGGCGCGCTGACCGCTGAGTTTCATATTGCGGAAGAAATCCATCGCATGACCGATGCTGAAATCAGAGATTTCCGGCAGCGTGGTTTCTTCCACGAACACGTTACGCGCTTCCTCGCGCAGGCGGGTGCCCCGGCAGGACGTACATGGACGGTTGCTGATGTATTTCGACAGTTCTTCACGTACTGCGCTGGATTCCGTTTCTTTATAACGGCGCTCCATATTGTGCAGCACGCCTTCAAACGGATGGCGACGAATCGAAGTATCACCGCGATCGTTGATGTATTTGAATTCAATGGTGGTTTTGCCGGAACCGTGCAGGATGGCGTGCTGCACATCGCTGCTCAGTGCGTTAAACGGCGCTTCCACGTCGAAATCATAATGCTCACCGAGAGAGCGCAACATCTGGAAGTAATAGAAGTTACGGCGATCCCAGCCACGGATTGCACCGCCCGCCAGTGAAAGCTCAGGGTTCTGCACCACGCGATCAGGGTCGAAGAACTGCTGCACGCCCAGACCGTCACAGGTCGGACAGGCACCGGCCGGGTTGTTGAACGAGAACATCCGCGGTTCCAGCTCGCGCATGCTGTAGCCACACACCGGACAGGCGAAGTTGGCAGAGAACAGCATTTCTTCGGCTTTCGGATCATCCATATCGGCGACCACGGCGGTACCGCCGGAAAGCTCGAGCGCGGTTTCAAAGGATTCCGCCAGACGCTGCGCCAGATCATCACGCACTTTAAAGCGGTCAACGACCACTTCAATGGTGTGTTTCTTCTGCAATTCTAATTTTGGCGGATCGGACAAATCACAGACTTCGCCATCAATACGTGCACGGATATAGCCCTGCGACGCCAGGTTTTCCAGCGTCTTGGTGTGCTCACCCTTGCGGTCTTTAATGATGGTCGCCAGCAGCATCAGACGCTGGCCTTCCGGCTGCGCCAGTACGTTATCCACCATCTGGCTGACGGTCTGGGCTGACAGCGGAATATTATGATCCGGGCAGCGCGGCTCGCCCACGCGGGCAAACAGCAGACGCAGGTAGTCGTGGATTTCGGTGATGGTCCCGACGGTAGAACGCGGGTTGTGTGACGTTGATTTTTGCTCAATCGAAATCGCCGGAGACAGACCTTCAATATGGTCGACGTCCGGTTTTTCCATTAAGGATAAAAATTGGCGTGCGTAGGCCGACAGCGACTCGACGTAGCGGCGCTGGCCTTCGGCGTACAGCGTATCGAACGCCAGAGAGGACTTGCCTGAACCGGATAAGCCGGTGACAACAATCAGTTTGTCGCGCGGGATAATCAGGTTGATATTCTTGAGATTATGGGTGCGTGCGCCCCGAACTTCGATCTTATCCATTCATCATTCCCGGATTAACTTGATAGCTCACCGTGCCGGTGACCGCCGTGAAAACCAGTTTCGCGCCAGCCATCGAATCGGGCACAGAGAAGAACGTAACGCGCAATTATGACACAAATCACAGCCCATGCCACCCCAAAACCTGAATGTATATCCAGTACTCGATGTAACGATGGAATGTTTGCTGAACAATCTGGAAAGAAAATCGCAACGTTTTACATCCGTGGTACGAAGGCACCGTTTTGTGGTTATAATGTCGCGAAGTGAGTTCCTCACACCCCAAACTGTGGTTTCAGCCACGACATACATCATCAGGAGAATCCACATGGCCAGCAGAGGCGTAAACAAAGTTATTCTCGTCGGTAATCTGGGGCAAGACCCGGAAGTCCGCTACATGCCTAACGGCGGCGCGGTTGCCAACATCACTCTGGCAACGTCTGAAAGCTGGCGTGACAAAGCCACCGGCGAGCAGAAAGAAAAAACCGAATGGCACCGTGTTGTGCTTTTCGGCAAATTAGCGGAAGTCGCAGGCGAATACCTGAAGAAAGGTTCTCAGGTTTACATCGAAGGCGCACTGCAAACCCGTAAATGGACCGATCAGGCTGGCGTTGAAAAATACACCACCGAAGTTGTCGTTAACGTGGGCGGCACCATGCAGATGCTCGGCGGCCGTGCCGGCGGCGCACCAGCAGGTGGCGGTCAGCCATCCGCAGGCGGCCAGCAAGGCGGTTGGGGTCAGCCTCAGCAGCCACAAGGCGGCAACCAGTTCAGCGGCGGCCAGCAGGCTCGTCCGGCTGCGCAAAACAACGCGCCAGCACAGAACAACGAACCACCAATGGATTTCGACGACGATATCCCGTTCTGATGGGTTGCCTTCGGGCATCAACGTACAGAACAACAAAAAGCCCCGAAAGGGGCTTTTTGCTATCCGGCATTCAGAAATCTTTAATCCCTCACATTTTCCCTACCGCCCCAAACACCAGCCGTCCCTGATGGAATGTCGCCTTCACCTCCGACACCCGCGCGACCGCTTCGGCGGAGCAACTGGCGTCGGCCAGGATCATTTCGGCGTTATCGTTGACCACAGGCCACTGGCGTTTGCCGCTGTCGTCGAGCGGCAGGACGTTACCGGTGGCGATAGCGAGGGAGCGCGTCAGGCCAAATTCGTCGGAGTTGCCGTAGAGCTGAGCGTAGAGGCTGGCTTTTTCCAGCATGCTGCCGGTGCCGAACGGTGACCAGTGGTCGATCACGCTGTCGGTGCCGGTCATGACAAATACGCCGTTCTGACTGAGCTGCGGCAGTGGCATGTTCAGTTTGCCGAACGGGATAGTCGAGGCGACGGTGAACTGCTGTTCGGCAAGCCCGGCGATCACTTCATCGAGTTCCGCGCCCTGCATCATCGCCAGGGCAAAACCGTGGCTGAGCGTCACTTTGCCTTTCAGCTGCGGGTTTTTCTCCACGGTCTGAATCATTTATTTCACCGCCGCAATCCCGGCGGGTGTGGTTTCATGCAGGTGAATATCCACACCTTTGTGGGTATCCAGCGCAATCTGGAACATCGCATCGAGGGATTTTTCCATCGCGCCGTCCACGTTAGTCGGGTCCAGCCCGCCGACGTACTGCACGCCCATTTGCATGGCTTCGCGCATCAACCCATCGACTTTCGAATGCAGCAAACCGTGCTGCGGAAACGCCACGATTTCACAGCTGAAATCCTGCTGATGTTTTTCCAGCGCACGCTTCAGATGCTCAAGACTTTTCAGGCCGCTGACCGGATCGATATTGCAGTGGCTGCGCGCCACCGTGGTGCCTTTGGAATGCAGCAGGCCGATGATCGCTTCGGCGTGTTCCACCGACGTCGGCAACAGTTGGGGGATCAGCACCTGTTCGCGGGCAATCATGTCCATGATGGTTTTGCCTTTGCGCGGACGCGGCGCTTCCCATTTGCCGCCGTAAAAGGTTTTGTCGAGGTGAATGTGCATGTCGCGCGTGGCGGGCAGCAGGAGTAATCCTCTGGCATCAAAAGCCGGCAAGGTGCTGGCGGGGGCGTCTTTTGCCGGCTGGATCGCCACGATTTTGCCGTTGTTGATTTCCAGGTTGTACAGCCCGGTTTGGGTGGCAATAACGATATCGCCTTCGCGCTCAAAACCCTCTTCCAGCCGCACATTGCGCAACTGGTAATGCGGCGCAGAAATCACGTTGATCTGGCTGGCATCGACACATTTTTCGTTCATGGCGCCCGGTTTGAACGGGGAAGCCGATGCCATGCCTGCCGTGAGCAGCGCGCCGGTGGCGGTGATTTTGGCGCTGTGCGAGAGAAAATGTCTGCGGCTTTGTTGCTGAGGATTTTGCACGTCGGATTCCTTAATCATGATGCGGGAGGATGCTGGCTTTCCCTTCACCTTAAAAGATGACGCCGGTTCCGGCTGTGATGTTTCCCACTGCCTGCCAGTGGAAAACACAATAGCTAGCTGAGCTGGCAAAAATCCTTTAGTTTTCCGGCCAGTGCGATTTGCGCAGGCGTCGCGTCGGGGCGGTAAAACAGCGCCAGTTCGACGTTATCCACCGGCGGCAATCCGCTTTCTGTCCCTAAAATCCGGTGCTCCGGCTGGCGGCAACTGGCGGGCAATAAAGTGACGCCTAATCCGGCTGCACTGGCCGCAACCAGCGCGGCGAGGCTGGCGCTGCTGTAACTGATACGCCAGCTGCGCCCGAGAGCATCCAGTGCCTGACAGAGTTCCTCGCGGTATAGCCCGTTGAGCGGAAACAGCACCAGCGGGATCGGATCCCGTTCAAATGCCGGAAACGCGGCGCTGTCGAGCCACAACATCGGCTCGGGACGCGCGGCGTTGGCCTTCTCACCGGTCAGTTGTTTCACCAGAATGATGTCCAGCATCTCCTGCTGCCAGGCGCGGCGCAGTTCGTGGCTCAGGCCGCTGGTGACATCGAGGCGGATATGCGGATGGGCGCGGCTGAACTGCGCCAGAAGGGAAGTGGTTGCTGCGGCAAAATCCTCCGGCACGCCGAGACGCACCACGCCGTCCGGCCACTGGTCGCTCAGCGCGTCGTGCGCTTCACCGTTGAGCGCGATAATCCGTCGTGCATAACCGAGCAACCGTTCGCCTTCTTCCGTCAGTTGCACCTGATGAGACGTACGTTCCAGCAACGGTTTGCCCAGCGCGTCTTCCAGTCTGCGGATTTGCTGGCTGACCGTCGATTGCGACAGGTATACGCGGTCGGCGGCGCGGGTAAAACTGCCGGTTTCGCAGACGGCGACAAAACTGAGTAACTGCTGCGGGCTGAACATCGGATAGCGATTCATTTTATAAATACTTATGGTTTGGGTATTCGAAATATCAATACCCGGCAGAGTATCAACCTTCGCCCTCCTGCACCAGAGTGACTCACTGCGCCGCGTTTACATCATTCCTGCTCCAAAAGAGCGCCTCGTTTTAGGGCATTTCGCCTGTCCATCGGCCGTTACAGATTTACCTTAAGATTGTATACAAGGCTTCGGCGGCAAATTGCTTTTCTGGTACAGAAATTGCTTTTCCCTAAAGAGACTCAGGGGAGAAAAATATGAAAGCGATCGTGATTGGTGGCGGTATTGGCGGTGCGTGTGCGGCGATTGCGCTGAAGCGTTTTGGTATCGAAACGGCGGTATACGAGGCGGTGAAGGAGATCAAACCGGTGGGCGCGGCGATTTCCATCTGGCCTAACGGCGTGAAGTGCCTGAATTATCTCGGCATGAAAGAGGCGCTGCGCGAACTCGGCGGCAAC
This sequence comes from Rahnella victoriana, assembly GCF_004330295.1. GTDB lineage: Bacteria > Pseudomonadota > Gammaproteobacteria > Enterobacterales > Enterobacteriaceae > Rahnella > Rahnella victoriana. The sequence goes on along the minus strand of NZ_SJOJ01000021.1, from coordinate 29,621 downwards.
ATGCGCTTTATGGCGTACAAAGAGTATCAGCAGGGACAGACGATGACGCGGTTCAGCATGGATCCGCTGATCCAAAGCGTCGGCGAACAGCCCTATCCGGTGGCGCGCGCGGAACTTCAGTCGATGCTGCTCGAGACGTATGGCCGCGATCAGGTGCAGTTCGGCAAGCGCGTCACACACGTTGAGGAATCCGCCGACAGCGTAACCGCCTGGTTTGACGACGGCACGTCTGCGACCGGCGATCTGCTGATCGCTGCCGACGGCACTCATTCCATTATCCGCCAGCACGTTCTGGGTTATGCGACAGAGCGCCGCTACGCCGGTTACGTCAACTGGAACGGTCTGGTGGAAATTGACGAAAGCATCGCGCCAGCCGATCAGTGGACAACGTTTGTCGGCGAGGGCAAACGCGTTTCGCTGATGCCGGTGAGCGGTAACCGTTTTTACTTCTTCTTTGATGTGCCGCTGCCGAAAGGCTTGCCGCAGGATCGCACGACAGTATGCGAGGATTTGCAGGGCTATTTTGCGGGCTGGGCGGAGCCGGTGCAGAAGCTGATCCGCCAGATCAATCCGGAAACCACCAACCGCGTCGAAATCCACGATATCGAACCCTTTATGCAACTGGTCAAAGGCCGGATTGCACTGCTCGGTGACTCCGGTCACAGCACCACACCGGATATCGGGCAGGGCGGCTGCGCGGCGATGGAAGATGCAGTGGTGCTGGCCAATATGCTGCAAACCAATTCGTTAGGCATTGAAGATGCACTGCTGCGATATCAGGAAAAACGCGCGTATCGCGTGAAGGATCTGGTACTGAAAGCGCGTAAACGCTGCGATGTCACCCACGGCAAAGAAATGGCCGTGACCGAACAATGGTACGAAGATCTGAAAACCGAAACCGGCGAACGCATTCTCTCCGGAATGTGCGAAACCATTCTGGGCGGCCCGCTGGAGTAGCGCGGGACGTCAAAGAAACAACTTTTTACACATCCTTAAAGTTTCCTGTGTTTTTGCCGAAAATAGCATCAGAAGGATCAAGGTATCCACTGGCGCTATGGCGCAAAAACATAGGGACTCATCGGGATGACAGTTATCTCTGCGACAGGTAATCAGGCGCTTAATACGCTGGTTACGTCAACAAAATCACTGACGGCAGTCACTACTACAGCCAGTCAGCCGCAGGCTTCAACGACACAATCCACCGCAGTGATGATCGGCCAGACGGAATCTGCGTCGCCGGTATACAGCATCACCAAACCGGCACTGGTCTGGGAACGTTCTTCCAGTGATCTGATGTCTTCAAAGCTCGCATCCAATTTCAGCAACGCCGGCAATGCGGCGCGGTTTACCGGACTCGGTGCGGCGCTGCTTGAACGATTTACTACCGACAGCGGCAGTTATTCCCAGTCGGTGATGAAGCAGACTTCCGCTCAGTCAGCCAGTTCAGCGGGCAACGTCGCCGCACAAACCCAGCTTCATACCAAAGCCGATAATCAGATAAGCCTGAGCATTAAAACCGCCAGCGGCGCGCTGGTCGATATCACGCTCAGCAGTGATGATGATGCGCTTGGTGTACAGATGAATGTCAGCAAAGGCACGCTCAGCGATACGGATCGTAAAGCGCTGGCCGGACTGGCAGAAGGTTTTCAGAAAGCGATTGATGGCCTGACGGCACAGCCGCCGAAGCTGGATCTGAGCGGGCTGACGAAGTTCGATACCTCTGCGTTGTCGTCGGTGGATTTACATGCCTCGCTGGGCACCACCCATACCCAGACGCTGGATTTCCACGCCGATGCCAGTACGCGTTCTGTGAAATCGACGGGTATTGCCGGTACGGTGGATATCAGCGTGGACATGAGTAAACGGGCACTGTTGGGCACTGAAAGCCAGCAGAAGCAGGCGCTGAACAGTTATCTCAAACAAATCAGCAGTGCAGGCCACCGTGGTAATGCTGATGAATCGCTGATGGCCATGTTCAAAGATGCCTTTACCGCCCTGAACAGCAATTACGGCGATACGTCGACGACGTACAAAAGCCGGGGGTCTGAGCCGGTATATTTCTCGCTGACCAAAACCGATAAAAACCTGATGACCGGATTGGCAGATTTCACCGCATCAGTCACGCAAACGCCAGTCGATTCCACCAATCCAATGCGTCAGGATGAAACCGATACGTTCTCTTATCAGCTATCGCAGGCCAGCACCATCACCGGCACCAGCACGCAAGATCGCAACATCACACAGAAGCAGCAATCACATCTGGTCGCCAGCTATCATGAGTCGCTGACACCTGGGTTGAAACTCAATCTGACCAGCGACCGCAACTCACAGAATTACCTCTACTATCAGATTGATGACACGGCAGAAAGCACGACGTCCGTGCAATACCAGAAAGGCGTGCTGGTCAGTGCGTCGGTAGATCAGTCTGCCAGCCACTCAACGCATATTCAGAAATACGTCAAAGGCGCGCTGGAATCTGATATCACCACGCCGGAGTCCACCTCGAAAACCACCGATTTGCTGGGTAAATTGCAATCCGCATGGGAAAATAATGCCCCTCGCATGTCATTCCGGGATTATCTGAACCATCAGACACTGCCGGATCTGAGCGGACTGGTGTTGATGGAAACGGATCCTGCGGTATTAAAAAATAATTAAGCTTTTGCGTTAACAACATTAAATAATGCGATGATAAAAACCTCTCGGAATATTATCCGAGAGGTTTTTTATTTGCGAATAATGTGAGTTTTAATAATTTATAACCGGTGGCAGGGAATATAATGGTGTGTCTTTGTTAAACATTTAAGGAATGAATGTGAAGCTTTTACCATTACCCGTATTTTTACTCTTATTGCCTCTGAGCGTATTTGCCACTCAGGATATCTCCCCAGAACAATCAAGGCTCAGGCAGGCCATGCATTCTGCGTTGGACAGCCTTGGCCGACAAACCACGGTGTGCGACAAGAAGGAGCAACAAAAGCCGGAAATCACCGCTGAAGACCTGAAGCCTTTTGATCAGGAAACAATATCGACCGCGCTGATGTATTTCAAAAATGAATCAATGAAAGCCTGTATTCAGCAGCAGGAATATGAATATATGCTGAGCATGATTGCCTATGCGGGCAGTTTTCCTGAAAGTGCGCGCAACGGGCAAGATTATCAGACGGTGATCGACGCGTTAATTGTCCTTTCGCCGGGGGCAAATCCTGCCGTGGTGAAAACAGAAGGAAAGTTTTTAGCTTTACCGGCCCCTTTACAGGAAAAACTGAAACAGACATTTCAGTCGAAAACGTTCGATCTCGAATTCGTTCTTAATTATTACGACACACACCGGCAGGCAATCCGCAAACCCTGATCTCAGGCTAACGGATTAACAGCCCCATCCGGGGCTGCTGTTTCGCCTTAATTTGTTTATCTCTGCATCTCAAACTTCGTCCCTTTCACCACAATTTCATCAAATTGCAGATGATGCATAAATTCACGCAAAATCAGCAAGGTGGCGGCGAAATCATTGCCGTCAGGGATGCCTTCGAATTGCGCGGGGCGGCCGTTGATTACCAGCGCCAGCCGGTCAAAAGTGCGCTCTACGGCGTCGAGGGACAGCGTCATCACTTCGTTTTCCGCCTCACCGGCAATGCGGGCCAGCGCGCGGATATCGTTGTCCGAACTGAACAACCGGGCACCCGGCGGGATGTCGTGGCGGATGCGGATCACTTCGTCTTCGACCACCATAATGGCGGTTTCCATTTCATCCGGCGTCGGCGGCGTGTGGCGGAAATAGCCCACGGAGGTCAGCTGTGAACCCAGCGTCAAAGGCAAACTCTTGTCTTCGCTATCCTCATTTCTGACGATAACCAGCGTCTCTTCGCTGCCGATATGCAGCAATACAGCAGGTGTTGTCATCGGCTTCTCCCAATCGTTAGCGTTCTGAATGTTCCCCGACAGCAGGATCAGGCAATCCTTGCACAGTAATGGTCTATCTCCGTTTTGCGCACAGGTCTTAGCATGAAAGCTCATTCACCGGAGGCATTCATGAAACAGATTAATCAAATCTATATTAATGGCGAATTCGTTACCCCGCACGGCAAAGAGGTGATGGACCTGATTAATCCTGTGACCGAACAGGTCGCGGCGCAGGTTCGTCTGGCCGATGAAACCGATACCCGCCAGGCTATTGCGGCGGCAAAGGCGGCGTATCCGGCGTTTTCGCGCAGCACAAAAGCGCAGCGCATTCATTATTTGCAGCAATTGCACGATGCCGTTCTGGCGCGGGCGGATGAGCTGGAAACGGTGATGAGCGCAGAATACGGGGGTTCGCTGGCGATGGTGCGCGGTACGGTAGCGCGGGCTTCCGGTGCATTTTCACAGGCGATAAAACTGCTTAATGACTATGATTTTGTGCGTCAGGTGGGACGGGCAAAAGTGGTGATGGAACCGCTCGGCGTGGTCGGGCTGATTACGCCGTGGAATGCGAATTACGGGTTCATCTGCAATAAAATGGCTACCGCACTGGCCGCAGGCAGCACGGTGGTGATTAAGCCGAGCGAACTGAGCTCGGTACAAACCCGGTTGCTGACGGAATGTCTGCACGGGGCAGGATTACCGGCCGGTGTGTTCAATATTATCACCGGGCGGGGTGACGTCGTGGGTGCCGAAATGACCCGTCATCCGGATATCGCCAAAATCTCGTTTACCGGTTCGACGCTGGTTGGCAAAACCATTGCCCGCGACGCGGTGGATACCCTGAAACGCGTCACGCTGGAACTGGGGGGCAAGTCGCCGAATATTTTGCTGCCGGACGCTGACCTCGCGAAAGCCATTCCGCTGGCGCTGGCGGTCGGTACGATGAATAACGGTCAGGCGTGTATCGCCGGAACCCGTTTGCTGGTGCCGGAACAACGTCTGGAAGAGGTGAAAACGCATCTGCTGCGCGCGGTGGCGGATATCCATGTCGGCGACCCGACTCAGGAGGAAACGCAAATCGGCCCGCTGGTGACGGCAAAACAGTATGCCCGCGTGCAGCACTATATCCGTCTGGGCATTGAAGAAGGTGCGGAGCTGCTGTGCGGCGGCGAAGGGCGGCCGGAGGGATTAAGCCGCGGTTATTTCGTGAAACCGACGGTGTTTGTGAACGTCACGCCGGAAATGACCATCGCCCGCGAAGAGATTTTCGGACCGGTGCTTTCAGTGCTCACCTATCGCAGCATTGAGGAGGCGGTACAGATGGCGAACAACACGGTGTATGGCTTGCAGGCCTACGTCAGCGGGGAAAACCGTCAGCAGGCGCGTGAGGTGGCGAGTCAAATCGTGGCCGGGCGGGTGTTCGTTAACGGCATGTACGATGCGCCGGATGCACCGTTTGGCGGCTTCAAACAATCCGGTCTGGGGCGCGAATTTGGCACTTACGGGCTGGAAGCGTATCTTGAGCCGAAGACCCTGATCGACGATGAGTGAGGTGCTATGACGTTAATGACATCCCTGAGCGCGCGCGTGTTGCGTGCTTTTGCCACCCTGCCGCCGGAAGAGCTTTCCTGCCCGACGGCGCTGCCCTGGCTGTCATTTATCCGCTTTACCCATCCGACGGCGCTGAACAAAGGCATGCTGGAACCTTCGATGTGCCTGATTTTACAGGGTCAAAAAAAGGTGCTGATCGGCACGGAGGTGGTGGAATACGGCGCGGGCAGTTATCTGCTTTCCGCCATTGATATGCCGGTTTCGGGGCAGGTCACGCAGGCATCAGCGGATCTTCCGTATCTGGGGATCCGCATCGATCTTGATCTGAAAGAAATGGCGGATCTGATGATCGACATGCAGCTCGATCAGCGGTTGATCCCGACATCCGGCAGCGTCACCTATGTCGCAAAATCCGATGACTGTCTGGCCGACGCATTTTTGCGGCTGGTGACCCTGCTTGAGCATCCGCAGGATTTGCAGGCGCTCGGGCAACTGGTGAAAAAAGAGATTTTCTACCGGCTGATCACCGCCCCCGAAGGCGGTCATTTTTATCAGCATTTGCTGTCGTATTATCAGGGCAAGGGCGTCAGTGAGGCGATTCAGTGGATCAAAGCCAATTTCGCGCATCCGCTGCGTATGGACGAGCTGGCGAAAACGGTCGGCATGAGCGTGTCGAATCTTCACCACCGGTTTAAAGCGCTGACGGTGATGAGCCCGCTACAATATCAGAAACAAATCCGTCTGCTCGAGGCGCGGCGGTTGTTGCTGAGCGGCAATATTGACGCGGCGACGGCGGCGTTTCGGGTGGGTTACGAAAGCCCGTCGCAGTTTAACCGGGAATATCGTCGTTCGTTTGGCGCGCCGCCCTTGCAGGATATCGGCCAGCTCCGCCAGCAGGGCGTCACGTTGTAAGCGGATGCGGATCGCGCCGCGCAAACTCTTTCACCATCCAGTCGATAAATACCCGCACGCGTGGCGAAAGCTGGCGGTTGCGCGGATAAAGCAGGGAAACCGGCAGCGAACCGGCCGGATAATCCGCCAGAATCTGCACCAGACTGCCCTGCGCCAGATCTTCCAGCAGGCCGTAATGCGGCACCTGAATAATCCCCATCCCGCGCCGTGCCGCTTCTTTCATGCTTTCCGCGCCGTTGACCGACAAACTGGTCGGCAGCATAACGTCACGCAGTTTACCTTGCTGCTGAAACACCAGCGGCAACAGACCACCGGTCGCACTGGACCGGAAACCAATCATCCGGTGACCGGCGAGATCGTCCGGTGTTTCCGGTATGCCAAAACGTTGCAGATAGTCCGGGCTGGCGCAGGTAATTTCCGGCAACGTACCGAGCGGCCGCGCCACCATATCGCTGTCTTTCAGCTCTCCGGCGCGGATCACACAATCGATGCCTTCCCGCACCAGATCCACCAGCCGGTCGCCTTCGCTCATGTAAAACTCAATGTCGGGATACTGCGCCAGAAAATCCGGTAAGCCGGGCAGCAGAAAATGTCGCGCCATCGAACCGTGTACATCCACCCGCAATAACCCTTTCGGCTGCGCACCGGCAAAGGCCATTTCGGCATCTTCCACATCCGCCAGAATACGCAGACAGCGCTGGTAATAGGCTTCGCCATCCAGCGTCGGACTGACGTGACGGGTAGTGCGTTGCAGAAGCCGGATGTTGAGCCGCGTCTCCAGTTGTTTAATCGCGTCGGTCACCCTCGAGCGTTTCAGGTTCAGCGCCTGTGCGGCCTGCGTAAAACTGCGCAGTTCCACCACGCGGGTGAATAACTGCATGCTGTCGAGTTTATCCATGATGATTGTTCGCCTTTTTCGGATAGTGATAACGAATATCGGGTAATTATCCGGCAGCGTCAATCGGCTACGCTTTCTTCAGCAGCAATGAATCCGGACAACTCAAAAGGAAATACCTCATGACTTCATCAAAACAGAAAGTCGCCCTGGTCACCGGCGCATCCCGTGGTATCGGCGCAGCGATTGCGCAGCGTCTGGCGCGGGACGGTTTTACCGTGATAGTGAACTATTCACGCGGTGCGGCAGAGGCCGACGCCGTGGTCAGCAAGATTGAGCAGGCAGGCGGCAAGGCCATCAGCGCGCAGGCGGATGTCAGCGACGCGGCGGCGGTCAGCCGGATGTTTGCCAGTGCGGAACAGGCGTTTGGCGGCGTGGATGTGCTGGTCAATAACGCGGGCATTATGACGCTTTCTGCCATCGCCGATACCGACGATGCAGCCTTCGACCGCCTAATCGACATTAATCTGAAAGGGACCTTCAACACCCTGCGTGAGGCGGCGAAACATCTGCACAATGGCGGGCGCATCATCAACTTTTCATCGACGGTGGTGGGGTTATATCAGCCGACGTACGGCGTGTATGCCGCGACCAAAGCCGCTGTCGAGGCGCTGAGCCGTGTGCTGACCAAAGAAATGCGCGGCCGCCAGATCACCGTCAATACCGTTGCGCCCGGCCCGACGGCAACGGATTTATTCCTCAACGGCAAATCGGATCAGCTGGTGGAGACCATCGCCAAAACCTCACCGCTTGAGCGCCTCGGTCAGCCGGAAGACATCGCCTCCGTGGTCGCCTTCCTCGCCGGTCCCGACGGTGCCTGGGTGAACGGCCAGACGCTGAAGGCGAATGGCGGGATTATTTAACATTCCTGTTTAAGCCTGAAAGATAAATAGTCTGAATGCAGCTCGCAAAAGCCTGTAACGAAAATAACGTTACGGGCTTTTCGTTTTAGCGGTCGATGGCGATTAACGTGACAGGACATATTGTCTGCTTATGAATGCGGCAGTATTCTAAATCCATTCTGAATATAAGGATTTAGCGAGTGGATACGGTAGAAGAACTTAAGGGAACGTATTTTTATAAAGGTGTATGCAATATCTCAGCCGGTGAGCTTTTCTTTTGGATATTTCTTGATGAAATTGGAGATCAATTTGGAGGGATCACTGATTTAGGCGCGATGGCGCTGATAATTCTTGGTCAGCCAGTTATCGCTACACGAGGGAAAATAGGTTTAACGACTAAGGGGACATCAGTAGCTTCATTAGCGTCGAGGCGATATCTTAATTATACATTGCCTTTTCAATTGCCAACGTTTACAAATCAATCTATCAGAACGTTAAAGCCTATGTTTGTTAACAATTTGGGCGCCTTCGTTGGCAGGGCTGTACCGGTTGTTGGTTGGGTTCTTATTGCCAGTGATGTGGCGACAATCGCTTATAAAACCACGTCGCACTACAACAAAATAGCACGCGGAAATGATAAAATATGGTAACGGACGAAGACGTATTGTTATTTTTTCGCAAGGAATTATCTACCCTCGGGACATGGGATTTTAAGAAGATCCCACTCCAGATTGATACTGTACTTCAGGATTACGCTTTAGACACAACTGAGTTTATTGAAGCGATAGAGAAATATTACGAAGTGTTTGGTGTAGATGTATCGAAACTAAACTGGAATAGTTACTACCCCTGGAAAGTGGAATGGTTTTATCGGAAATGGTTTACCAAAAAACCTTTGAAACAGACTAAAAGGCCACTGACATTAAAAATGTTTGCTGAGTCTGCGCGGGCCGGTAAGTGGCTTTATGATTAAGGGGCTTACGCCCCTTGCAACTAACATGACTATGCTTTTTCGTTCCATGCATCCGAAAATTGTACATTCCCGTCACAATATTTCCATGTGATTTTTTCGTACCTGAATTGCACTGACTCAATATGCCCGGTGCCGATGACAGAAGATATGTCGTGCATAACAGGGGTGATCGATACAACTTTCACACCTTCAAGGAACATAATGAAATACTCAACTTCCTGGCCGGCATCGTTGATACGATACCATTTCAGTACAGCGGATTTGAGGGTTTGACCTGATGCGACGGCTTTGTAGAGATAAGGACTAGAGGAGTCAAATTCCTTTTCAATTAGCATTGCGGCATGAATGCGTGTGCCGGTCAGTTTACCTGTATTATTATCGGTGGGGATGTTCAGGTTATGGGTAAATCCTCGCACCTCAATACTGCCTTCGCGATTATTTACATCTACTGAGCCTTTGATGTCCGCGCCGCCATCGTCTTTAAGCCATAAGTAAGCCGGGATTGCCATTTTGATAAATTCCATTTTTAAAAGAGAAGTGTCACGTTATGCCTCACTGTCCCGGCATACCATTAATTGAGTTGTAAAAATGTAATTTTCAGAAGTTTATTATTGAAGGGCGAGCGTTAATGCTGGCGCTTAATAGGGAAGTGATTAAATATTTTAAATAATGGATGCGCGTCCTTTCCAAAGGGTCTGCTTCGCGGTGCTACCCGACGCATGCGCTAATCACAGGTTATCGCTTTGACTTCTAAAATCCCCCATTGCGAGATTTTAAGTAAAGGTGTTGCAACGAACTTATTAGCCCGGGAGTGACTCACGGGCTATGGTTATTATCTCTGTACCCATTTATAGCAAATGTAAATGACGAACAACGAAATTATGGACGAGATGATGAAAGAGGTGAGGAGGTATAAGTCAATAATTTCCTCTATTCCGTAAATCCCCCAAAACTTTGCAAGCCGGAGTATATTTTCATCGCTAACAATGCTGTTGATTATGATCATTGAGATGAATGTTAATAGACAGAAAACTACAACATAGCAAGCGGAAACCAACACCCATTTTATAGTTTTCATCCTTATGCGACTCTTATGATGCCGTGAGCCTTCAGTGACGTTCCCGGCACCCCGATCATTGAGGGTCTTTCTCAAAACCTAACGCTGCATGTATCCGCGTGCCGGTGATCTTGCCTGTAGCCCCGTCAGTTGGAAGATGCAGAGAGTGTCCAAAACCTTGAATTTCAATTGAGCCTTCACGTCCTGCAACATCTACTGAGCCTTTGATGTCCGCGCCGCCATCGTCTTTAAGCCATAAGTAAGCCGGGATTGCCATTTTGATAAATTCCATTTTTAAAAGAGAAACGTCACGTTATGCCTCACTGTCCCGGCAATCCATTAATTGAGTTGTAAAAATGTAATTTTCAGAAGTTTATTATTGAAGGCAGTGCGTTAATGCTGGCGCTTAATAGGGAAGTGATTAAATGTTTTAAATAATGGATGCGCGTCCTTTCCAAAGGGTCTGCTTCGCGGTGCTGTGTACACCGCTGGGGAATAATTCGTAACCGTTAAATAATAAAGTAAGTCGTTCAGATATTGGAATGCGATCCGCGAAAAAATAAGGATTTAAGCCCTGCTTATCTAATATCTGAACCTGTAATATGAAGCTGTCATTATTATTAATGGTCTTCCAATATTCACAGCCTTTCTTTATCTGGCCTGATCTAAACCTAAACCACTGCCGCCTTCCTGAACATTTCCAGCCAGTTCGGGCGGCAGAACATCACCAGATTGCCCATGAGGATCAGCGCCAGACCGATAATCGCATTGATGTGCCACTGATAGCCTTCATAGGACGTGGACACCGTCAGGGCGACCAGCGGGAACAGCAGGGTGCTGTAGGCGGCCTGACTGGCACCGATGCGGCCGACCAGCGTGAAGTAAATCCCGAAGGCCAGCACTGAGCCAAACAGCGACAGATAGACCAGGGAGCCGAGGTATTGCGGGGTCAGATCGATGGCGAATGACGCGCCCTGCATCAGGCTCAGTGCGCCCATAACGGCCGTGCCGTAAAACATCGCGTAAGTATTGGTGGAAAGCACATCCAGCCCGTGGCGCTGGTGGCGGGAACTGATCATATTTCCCAGCGAGAATCCGTAGGTGCCGAGCAGGCTGAGACCGATGCCTTTCAGCAGTTCCGGCGCGATGTGTGCCGCGCTCAGATCATGCCAGAACAAGGTGATAATGCCTGCCAGTCCGAGAACCGACGCCGGGATCACCGCCGGTGCCAGTTTCTGGCGGAAAAACACCATGCCGTTGAAGGCGTTAAACAGCACGGCCATGGAGAAAATCACCGATTCCAGTCCGCTGGTGATATAGGCTGCCGCGTGATAGAAACAGTAAAAATTGAAGCAAAAAACGCAGCACCCCTGCACCATGCAGAACAGGTGATCTTTGAGCGCCAGACGTCGCAACCGGCGCGTTGCCAGCAATGCCACCAGCATGATCACCGCCGCCAGCAGGAAGCGGTAGAAAATCGACACCGTCACCGGGACATCGCCCTGTTGCAGGTAGATGGCAAACCAGGTAGTGCCCCAGATAATAATCACCAGAATATAAAGCAGCGCGTTCATAGCCTTCTCTCGTTTCACATGACATGTTGAGCGGAGTGTGCGGGAATGCGCGCTGGCTGGCTGTCAGCCGTTTGCGGCGGGTTGCATATTCTTGCGCTTTTTTTCGCTGCATCACGCAGCAAAATCTGGCTCTGCGGCGGGGAAAAACCGTAAACTGTGACTCTTCTTTCCTCCACCGGGTGTGCTGGCATGACCAGGGTTTATCAGGCATTTGAAACGCTGCGCAAGCACAAAGCGGTGCTGCATGACAGTCTGACACTGGGGTCAGGTATTCAGCTGGCGGCGTGGTCGAACAAAAATGACATCGTCAATCAGGAAAGTGCCGATCACCACACGCTGAGCCTGTACGTCGCCGACGGTTATGAGTGTTATCACAAAACCCGCAGCGGCTGGCGCAATGGCGGCGGGCCGGATCGTTTTTGTCTGATGCCGAAAGACAGCATGTCGAGCTGGGATGTGCGCGACGATTTGTCGTTTGTGCATCTGTATTGCTCCGATGAACATTTACGGCATCTGGTGGAACAAACCTGGGATCGCAGTCCGGCGGCGATCCGCATGGAAGAGCATACGTTCGGAGAAGATCCGCAAATTACCCTGCTGTATCGCCACTTTTTACTCAGCACTCAGTGGCAGGAAAACAGCAATCAGCTGATGCTCAGCAGCGCGGCAAATCTGCTGCTGGCACATCTGGTGAAACATTACACCCATCTGCAATGGGCGCTGCCCACGGTACGCGGCGGGCTGGCACCGCATATTCTCAATCGCGTGAAAGATTACATTCACGCGCATCTTGCTGAACCCTTGCTGTTGCCGGACCTCGCCGCGCTGGCGGAACTCAGCGAATTCCATTTCGCCCGTATGTTTAAACAAAGTATGGGCATGGCGCCGCATCAGTACGTGATGAATGCCCGGCTGATCCGTGCGGAAATTTTATTAAAAACCAGTCAGATGGATATCACCACCCTTGCGCTGGAATGCGGATTCAGTTCCGCCAGCCATTTCAGTAACCGCTTCAAAGCCGTGCGCGGCATGACGCCGACGGCGCTGCGCCGCGGCTAATTCATCTTATCCTTCAGGAAAAACCATGCAGACCCTCGCTCCCGTTATTGAAACCGAACGACTGATTTTACGCGGCCATCATGTGGATGATTTTGAACATATCGCCGCGCAATGGGCCGATCCGGCTGTGGTGAAATATATCGGCGGCACGCCGTCCGGCCGCGAGGCGAGCTGGAGCCGCCTGCTGCGTTATCCCGGCCACTGGCAGATGCTGGGGTTCGGTTACTGGATCGTGTTCGAAAAAAATCACGGCGCAGAAGGCGCGTTTGTCGGTGAGATCGGTCTGGCGGATTATCAGCGGGAAATTACCCCATCGCTCAATGGCATGGCAGAAATGGGCTGGGTGGTTTCTCCGGCGTTTCACGGCAAAGGCTATGCGTTTGAAGCCGCACAGGCGGTACTGAACTGGGCCGGTACACATCTCGATCGTCAGCTATGCTGCATTATTGCGCCGGCGCATCAGGCTTCCATCCGTCTGGCGGAAAAATGTGGTTTCGTGGCAAAAACCGATACCACCTATCATGGGTCAGAAACGCGGATTTTTGTCCGTCCGTCGTAACCGGCTATTAACGCTCCACTTATCAGGGGAAATCATGCTGAAGATTCTGGGTAAATCACCGTCGATCAATGTGCGTAAAGTGTTGTGGACCTGTCACGAACTGGGGCTGGAATATGAACAGGAGCAATTCGGTTCAGGTTTTCAGACCACACAGACGCCGGAGTTTAAGGCACTGAACCCCAATGCGATGGTACCGGTGCTGCTCGACGGCGAGTTTGTGCTGTGGGAATCCAATGTGATTTGCCGCTACCTGACGGCGCGGGAAGGGCGTGAGGATTTGCTGTCATCTGATCCGAAACGCCGTGCGCTGACGGAACAGTGGATGGACTGGCAGGCCGGTGAGCTGAATAATTCGTGGCGATATGCGTTTCCGGCGCTGGCGCGCAACAGCCCGCAACATCAGGATCCGGCGCTGATTGATGCCGGTGTCAGCGAGTGGAACCGTCATATGCAGATGCTGGAAGAACAGCTTCAGCGCAGCGGCGATTACGTGCTGGGCGATAATTTTACCCTGGCGGATATTCCGATCGGGCTGGCGGTGAACCGCTGGTCGATGACCCCGATGTCGCGTCCGGCGTTACCGGCGGTGTCGGCGTATTATGATCGCCTCAACCAGCGCGAAGGTTATCGTTTATTTGGCAGAAACGGTCAGGTTTAGCGTTAAGAAATAGCAAGATGACAGGCAATAACCTGTGCGCAGAAAGTATCCACACCCTCGTCACTACGTTAAACTGTACCCCTGAAGACAGTCAGCGATAAGGATCAAGAAAGGATGACGCGAACCGCGTGTCTGGTGTGTAATGCAGGGAATATTGCGCAGGTCATTCCCTCATGCGCTGAAATAAGGTACAAGGCTGCATGAAAATCCCAAATAGAATCCAACCTCTGGTGGATGACGGCCTGATTGATGATGTGGTCCGTCGACTGAAAAGTGGCAAAGAGGCCGACGTTTACACCGTGTTATGCGGTGAAGAGATCCGTTGTGCCAAAGTTTACAAAGAAGCGACACAACGTAGCTTCAAACAGGCTGTGCAGTATCAGGAAGGCCGTAAAGTGCGCAATACCCGTAATGCACGTGCGATGCAGAAGGGGTCAAAGTTCGGCCGTAAGCAGCAGGAAGAATCCTGGCAGACGGCGGAGGTGGATGCGCTGTTTCGTCTGGCGAATGCCGGTGTGCGCGTGCCGCAGCCCTATATTTGTCTGGACGGCGTGCTGCTGATGGAGCTCATCACCGACGCCGACGGCGTGGTCGCGCCGCGTCTCAGTGATGTGATCCTGACGGAAGAAGAAGCCGTCGCGGATTTTGAGACCATGATCCGTAACATCGTGCGCATGTTGTGCGCCGGTATCGTGCATGGCGATTTGTCAGAATTTAATGTGCTGATGGATGCCGACGGGCCGGTTATTATCGACCTGCCGCAGGCCGTGGACGCGGCAGCCAACAACCATGCCGAATCGATGTTTGAGCGCGATGTGAATAACATGACCGAGTATTACGGTCAGTTTGCGCCACAGTTGCTGGAAACGCGTTTTGCCAAAGAAATCTGGGCATTGTACGAAGACGGCAAACTGACGCCGGAAACCATTCTGACCGGGCAGTTCACCGAAGATACGCACAAAGCAGATGTGGATTCGCTGCTGGATGAAATCATTGCCGCCGAAGATGAGTACTATGATCGTCAGCGGGCAATGAAGGAAAGGGACCTCGATCACTGAGGTATATTTTTTCCTTTTTTCTATTCCGGCATCACCGCATGTCTCCCGCAAAAACCGGCATTCTGCAAAATATGCTGGCCGGTTTCTGAAAGAATAAAATCTGCCAGCGGTTTGCCTTTCTCCGTGCAGGTCGCCAACGCGTATCTGGCCCGCACGTTGTAATCCGCCGGAATGTTGTAGACTTCCAGCGCATCGTTTTCCCGCAGCAGCGTGGCATAACTGGTATAGCCGATAAACACATCGGCCTGACCGCTGCAAATCAGCCATTCCGCCGCCAGTTTGCCTTCCGGTACTTTCGCCGATTTCTCACCGCCCACCAGCCGCAGCGCTTTATTGCGCAAAATCGCCCCCGCATCAGGATGCCTTCTTTCGATCTGCTCGAACATCTGCCAGGTGTAATCGCCGGAAGGATCGCTTTGCGGCGTCGAGGTCGCCAGACGAAAACGCGGATCCAGCAACACGCTCAGCCAGTTGAGTTTCTCCAGCTCGGGCCCTTTTCTGGCCGTCACGCACAGGCTGTTGCCGCAAAAGGCTTCCACCTCCAGCGCCTTGCCATGTTGTTGCAACGTCAGCGGATGCGCGGTATTGGCCGAGGCAAACAGATCGACTTTTTCACCCTGTTCGATGCGCTCGCGCAGCAATCCGGCGGGGCCGAATTCCACGTCGATTTTGTCGCCCGTTTCTTCCGTAAAGGCATCACACAACGGTGCCCACGCACGGCGCAGACTCCCTGCCGCCAGCACTTTTATCGTCTTTGTCATCAGGTCTCCTTGTCACATTGCCTCAACATAAAGCGCCGGAGACGAGGCTATTTCCCCGCGCGCGCCGCTTCTGTCGCGGGCTTATAATTTGTCCGGTAGAAGCGCTGATAATAGTCATCAGCCTGTTTTTGCATGTCGATGTCGGCGAATTTTTGCGGGTAGAGTTTTTTCGCCATCCACAGTTCGCCAATGGCCAGGGCTTCGGGCATCGGGTAGCCCCAGGCTTTGGCGTATTCCGGCATCAGATAGACACGATGGTTTTTCACCGCATCAATACCCTGCCACTTCGGATCCTGCTGGATCTGCCCGACCACGTCAGGATAACGATCCTGCACGAAGATCACCTGCGGGTTCCAGGCGATCACCTGTTCCAGCGCGACCTGTTTAAATCCTTTCACCGTGGACGCCGCCACGTTCATGGCACCGGCATGCGCCATCATCAGGCCGGTATATTTCCCGGAGCCGTAGGTGGTCAGATCGGGATTGGCCATATAAGTGCGGATCCGCTGACTGGCCGGAATACTTTTCAGCCGCCCGCCGGTTAACCGGCGCTGAGAAAAAGTATAGTCGATCAATGCCTGCGCCTGTTTCTGGTGATTCACCACCTCACCGATCAGCGCGATGCCTTTTTTCAGCCCTTCGGAGTAGGCCTTGTCTTCATCCGGCAGCACCGGATTCATCTTATGTTCTTCGCCTTTCGGATCATCACGCAGCGATACCGCCACCACAGCGATGCCGGTCTGGCTGATCTGGTCGATCATTTCCTGCGGTGCATAGTTGGTGACGAACACCACCTGCGGATGCAGCGCCACCACGCTTTCCAGATTAACGCTGGTCAGGTCACCGACCACCGGTGTTTTTGCCAGTTCCGGCGCGAGGCGCACATAACCGCTGCCCAGTTGCTGCTGCCAGTTGTTCAGCACGCCGACGATGTCCCGGGTGGCATCAAGCTGCACCAGCAGATTAAGGGTCTGGTGTTGCAACACGACGACGCGATCCACCTGATCGGGAAGAGTGACCTGACGGCCAAGCTGATCGGTGATCTGACGTGTAGCCAACGCGGAAGGGGAAGCCAAACTCAGGGCCAGGCCGAGCAGGGCTGCCGGAGTCAAAAAGCGGGATGAAAATACGCGCACGGAAAAATCCTCTGGTTTCGTTGTGCAGAGGATTATATAGCGTTCGCGGTAAAGTGAATATGACCGGTGATAAGTGCCACGTTTTTATCAATCGACAGTTTTTAGAAACTGATGGTTTTATAAACAGATGGTCTTGTAAACAGAGCGTTATTTGCGCCCGTCGAGCAGCATACGCACCGCCAGTCCGCCCAGCACCGCGCCCATAAACCAGCGCTGAAGCACCATCCACAGAGGGCGTACAGCCAGAAAGCCCGCGATATAGCCTGCGGAAAGTGCCACCAGCGCGTTAACCGTCGTGCTGATCAGAATTTGCGAGCTGCCCAAAATCAGCGACTGTGCCAGCACATGCCCCTGTTCCGGCACGATAAATTGCGGCAACAGCGTCAGATACAACACGGCGGCTTTGGGATTCAGCAGATTAGTGACCAGCCCCATGGTGAACAGTTTTTTATGACTGTCGCGGGGTAAATCTCTGACCTGAAACGGCGAGCGACCGCCGGGTTTCACCGCCTGCCAGGCCATATACAGCAGATACGCCGCGCCGCCGATGCGCAGGGCGTCGTAGGCGAACGGCACCGCCATCACCAGCGCGGTAATGCCCAGCGCAGCGAAAAGCATATAAAACAGGAATCCCAGCACCACGCCACCCAGCGAGATCAGCCCGGCTTTCGGACCCTGACACAGCGAACGCGAGATCAGGTAAATCATGTTAGGTCCGGGTGTTAACACCAGACCGAGACAAATCAGCAGAAAGGGCAACCAATGGGCGGCATCGGGCATGGAAAACTCCGGCAAAATTCATAAAGTTGAAGCACACAGATATAGAGTGTTTTACGCTGTTTTAGCAAGCGGCAGGTTGTCATTTTTTATTCATCGATTCCGGTGCATTCTATAAAGACAGCTTTTGTTCCTTCCGACTGAAAACTCAGGATTTGTCATGACCAACACTATGATGTCCCCGCGTCTGGCGGTTGCCAGTCAGATTGCGGCGCAGGCCGCCAGACTGGCGCTGGACTTTTTTCACCGCCGGGACGCTATCGAAATCAGCAGTAAGCGCACGCAGGATTTTGTTTCTGAAGCCGATCTGGCGGTTGAGCAGTTTATCCGTACCCGGCTGGCAGAGCATTTTCCGCAGGATGCGGTGATCGGTGAAGAGATGGGCGGCATTCTGACCGACGCGCCGTGCTGGGTGATTGATCCTATCGACGGCACCTCGAATTTCCTGCGCGGTTCGCCGCTGTGGGGCGTGTCGCTCGGGCTGGTGGAAAATAAACAGCCGGTGATGGGCATTGTGGTGCTGCCGGTTTTAAACGACCTGTTTGCAGCAGAATCCGGAAAGGGGATTTTCCTCAACGACAAACCCTTCCGTCGCGATGACCGTTTTGAAGATGTACAGATTGTGTCGCTGGGCGACAGCGCCGATGACAAACTGGACGAGGCCTCGGCCTTTTATCAGGGGATCCGCGCGGCTGACTGGTCAGTACATTGTTATCGCTGTACCACGGTCGGCATGGTGTTTGCGGCAAAAGGTATTATCGACGGCCATCTGCAACGGCGCACCACGCTGTGGGATATCGCTGGCGGCACGGTGTTGTGTCAGGAAGCCGGGCTGGAAACGGTGGTGAAATTCGCGAAGACAGCGGACGGCAGCGACAATTTCCGACACATGTCGGTGGCGGCGGGGACGGCGAAGTTGTTGTCGGGCGTCAGCCCGTTATGGCCGGATTTTGAGCCAAAGTGAGTCGCGGTGATTTCCCTCTCGCCCTGAGAGGGCAAAACCGGTAAATGCGTGGCAGATCATGTTTTTATCGCATTGCGGTAACATGAAAAATTTGTCCGGTAACCCTGAAATTACATTTCGAAAGTCAGTGTTTAACAAAATGAAATATAGTTTCATTTTGCCTAAAGTTCCCCTGCGTTTGGCCGTTATGAGAGTTTCCTGTCACTGACTTCCCGATGTGTCCAGATGAAAAAGATCACTAACCTCACCATCCTTGCCCGTTTACTGGGTGCTTTCGCGCTCGTCATGTCGCTGATGCTTATTCTGGCGGCCATGTCGGCCTGGTTGCTCAACAGCAGCAATCAGCAGATTGAAAATTACCGCGCTTACCGGCTGCCCGGCGTGCAGTTTCCGCTGGTCATGCGCGGAACGCTGGCCGAATTACGGCTGCAACAGGTGCAGTACATTGCCTCGCCGCAGGGTGCACCGCGTGACGGTCACCGGGTCGAAATCTTGCAGGCGGTGGCCACTTTTAAAGAGGCTGAAAACGCATACCAGACACTGAACAGTGGCGGCAGTAAATCGGATCTGTTTAAACAAATCGTCCGCAATTTTGAACAGTTTTCGCTGGCGAACGATCAGGTGATCGCGGCGGTGGAGCGTAATGACATCGCGCAGGCCACGCAAATCAGCGGCGATAACTCGCGCAAGTACCGTACGCAACTGATGGCGGATCTGGCGACACTGGTCAAAAACGAACTGACAAACAGCGAGCAGGCCGCCGCCGGGGCACGCAGCAGCTATCACACGGGCAGCGCGATGTTCTTAGTGCTGGTGGGTGTGGCCTTTGTACTTTCACTGGCGATGGCGCTGCTGCTGGCGCGCAATCTGGTGAAACAGCTGGGCGGTGAACCGGCCTATGCCGCCTCTATCATGCGCGAAATAGCCGCCGGTAATCTGGCGGCAAAAGTTACCCTGAAACCGGGTGATGACGGTAGTTTGCTGGCCTCCCTCAACGGGATGAATCAGCAACTGAATAAAACCATTCATCAGATTATGCAGGGCAGCGAATCCATCAGTCATGCCGCCAGTGAAATTGAACAGGGCAACGTGGATTTATCACAGCGCACTGAAGAACAGGCGGCCTCGCTGGTGCAGACCAGTTCCAATATGCAGAACCTGACCACCACCGTCAGCCAGAATGCGGATAACGCGCGACAGGCCAGCCAGCTGGCGCTGGAAACCTCGAAAACGGCGTTTCAGGGCGGGGCGATCGTAACGGGAATGCAGGCGCATATGCGCGATGTGTCCGGCAGTTCGAATGAAATCATTAATATTATCAGTGTGATTGAAGGCATTGCCTTCCAGACCAACCTGCTGGCGCTGAATGCCGCCGTCGAAGCGGCCCGTGCCGGTACGCAGGGCAAGGGCTTTGCGGTAGTGGCAAGTGAAGTGCGGGTGCTGGCGCAAAAAAGCGGACAGGCGGCGAAAGAGATTAAAGACCTGATCCAGGGCACCGTCAGCAAAATTGCCGAAGGGTCGCAGCAGGCCGATCGCGCCAGTAAAGCCATGAACGAGATTGTCAGTTCGGTGAATAAGGTGGCGGGAATTGTCAGCGAAATTTCGACGGCAAGCTCGGAGCAGCACACCGGTATTCATGAAGTGGGGATTGCAGTCGATCAGATGGACCGGGTGACGCAACAGAACGCCGCGCTGGTCGAACAGGCGGCTGCCGCGGCGCAATCCCTGACGGAGCAAAGTGTGGAATTGCGCAACGCCGTGCGTTTCTTCCGCACGGCGGCCGTCTGAGCAGGGCGCGTCAGACTTTTTGCGTAATGGTGATCTGCGGTTCCCAGTCTGAATCGGGATGCTGGGCAATTTGTTGTGGCGTCATCGGACGTCCCAGCAGATAGCCCTGCAAGGTGTCGCAACCCAGCTGGGTCAGGAAATCCTGCTGCTGGGTGGTTTCCACCCCTTCGGCCACCACTTTCAGGTTGAGGGTCTGGCCAAGGGCAATGATCGCCGACACGATGCTGGCGTCTTCACTGCCGGCAATCAGATCGTTAATGAAGGCACCGTCGATTTTCAGCTCGCTGGCGGGCAGACGTTTAAGATACAGCAGGCTGGAATAGCCGGTACCGAAATCATCAATCGAGGCTTTAACGCCGTATTGCGTCAGGCGCTCCAGAATTTCCACGCTCACGTCGGGATTGCGCATCGCGGTGGTTTCGGTCACTTCCAGCGTCAGCATTTCAGGCGGGATCTGATGGCGCTCAATGGTATCAATCACCATTTCCACCAGATTTGTCTGCTCAAACTGCAACGTGGATAAATTCACCGCCACGGTCCATTGCGTATGCCCCTGCAGATGCCATTCGCGCAACTGGCGGCAGGCTTCGTTCAGCACCCATTCACCGATGGGAATAATCAGACCGGTTTTTTCCGCCAGCGGCAGGAACACATCCGGGCTGAGGGTTTTGCCCTCACGCTCCCAGCGTAACAGCGCCTCAAAACCGCTGACCGGCCCGTAAGGCGCGATAAATTTTGGCTGATAGTGCAGACGCAATTCGTGGTGTTCCAGCGCCAGACGCAAATCATTGAGCATCTGCAACTGGTTCTGCGCATTGGCGTTCATCGACGGCTGGAAGAAACTGTGTCCGTTACGGCCTGAATTCTTGGTGTGGTACATGGCCGCGTCGGCATTGAGCATCAGCTCGCGCTCATTCTCGCCATCGCCCGGATACACCGCAATGCCCACGCTGGCGGACACCAGCAGTTCGTAGCGGGACACATAGAACGGACGCGCAATCAGATGCACCAGTTTATCGGCCAGTTGCGACGCGTCGGTCGGCTCGGTGATCTCAACCAGCAGCACAAATTCATCGCCCCCCAGTCGCGCCAGTGTATCCGTCGCCCGCAGCTGAGATTTCAGGCGCTCGGTAACGGAAATCAGCAGTTGATCACCGATGTGATGGCCGAAGGCATCGTTCACGGCTTTAAATCCGTCGAGATCGAGGAACAACACCGCAAACTGTGATTCGCCGCGAGAGGCTTTCTGAAACGCCTGACTGAGACGGTCTTCCAGCAACAGACGGTTCGGCAACCGGGTGAGATTGTCATGCAGCGCCAGTTGCGTCAGCTCGCGGTTGGCCTGCGCCAGTGACGATGCCAGAATCGACGTGCGGGCCTGCATACGGCCATCCAGAATGGAAATGATCAGCGTGATCGCCAGAATGGCCAGCGTGACCACAATCACCAGCAACGCCAGCCAGTTATTGTCCACGCCGCTGAATGCCGCCATGCTGTGGCTGTCCATCGGAAATTCGGCGGCGGCCATACCGATGTAATGCATGCCGACAATGGCCGTGCCCATCACCACTGCGGCGCTGATGCGCAACAGGCGCACGTTAGGCGACTGCTGACGTAAATGGAATGCCATCCACAGCGCCGCACCGGAGGCGACAATCGCCACCGCCACCGATAACGCGACCCAGCGGTAATCGTAAACAATCGGCGGCATCATCAGCATCGCCGACATACCGGTGTAATGCATCGCGGCAATGCCGCCGCCCATCAGCAAGGCACCCGCCAGTAACCGTCTGACCGGTAATTCCTGCAGACACACCAGCCACAGCGCAAAGGCTGACGAAATGATGGCGATAAACATGGAAAGCAGGGTAATGACCGGGTCGTAACCCATTGGCATCGCAGAATTAAAGGCCAGCATGCCGATAAAATGCATCGACCAGATACCGATACCCATTGCAATGGCGCCACCAATTAACCAAAGTCGGGAAGCCCTTCCCTCCGTGGTGGCAACCCGGCCAGCCATATCAAGTGCGGTATAAGAGGCAAGCATTGCAACAATGAACGAAAACATAACGAGCACATTGTTGTAATTACTGGAAAACATGTGAGGCTCCACAAACATAGAGTCGAAAGCGACGGGCTGATTTTTTATCCGGCGATAATGGCATTAAGAGTTATTAAAGGCGAATGAAGTTACGATTATTTTTTTCATGTAATTAAGATTAATCCGTAAGTGATTTTAATCAAATAAAAAGATTCTGGCGCAAATAAACCCGATAAATAGCAGGGTTTTTAATGTATTTGTGATACGGGTTTTGAAAGCGTTGTCTATAGTTAACAAATAATTAAATCAAACGGGGCAGAATACCTTTATGTTAACAGTGCATCATTTGGATAATTCACGATCACAGCGAATCTTATGGATGCTCGAAGAGCTGGGCGTCCCTTATGAAATCCAGCGTTATCAGCGGGATAAAAAATCCATGCTGGCGCCGGAATCGCTGAAAAAAGTCCATCCGCTGGGCAAATCACCGGTGCTGGAGGACAGCGGCATGATCCTCGCGGAATCCGGTGCCATCATTGAATACCTGCAGGAAGTGTACGATGATGCGGGCACGCTGAAACCGGCCGCTTTTGCCGAACGTCAGCAATACCGTTACTGGATGCATTATGCGGAAGGTTCGCTGATGCCGTTGCTGGTGATGAAGCTGATTTTCAGCCGTCTGGGCAAACCGCCGATGCCGTGGCTGATCCGTCCGGTCGCCGGCGCGATCGGGCAGGGCGTACAGAAAAACTATCTGGATAAGCAGATTTATACCCACATGGATTATCTGGAACAGCATCTGACCACGCATCCTTATTTCGCCGGTTATCAGTTCAGCGCGGCAGATATTCAGATGAGTTTCCCGATAGAAGCGATCAATGCCCGCGCCGGTTTGGGAAAATATCCGCGACTCAATGCCTGGCTGGCGAATATAACGGCGCGTCCGGCCTATCAGAAGGCGCTGGAAAGTGGCGGGCCGTTTACTATCTTGCGTTAATCCCATTCTGCATTTTTATATTTCGACACGTTCATGGCGGGCAGTTTTTTATGCAATGAACGTGTCGAAAAAATAAACCTTAATAAGTCTCCTGTTATTTTTTCCTTCCTGTCTTTTTTTCCTTTTGCGTCTCACTTTTCTTCAACGGGTAAATTTCCACCACAACCGCGTTTTTATTGACCGGACAACGGTAAATTGTCGGCGAACGGAGTTGAAATGGGAGTACCAAAGGCCGGATAATCGTTTGCGTTAATTTTTGTCCCGCCACACGCGATGCGAGTTAAACGTTTGCCTTGCCGTTCTGACGCTGTTTTCGGCGATGTCAGGCGACAAATATGGAAGTGAACGTGCAGAAACGGTTTCATAATGACCACGCCGGCTAATCAGTAAAGACATTCAGAGGATTTTCCATGTCGAGTCAACAACCTCAGGCGGGCAGCGCAATTGCGCCAAAAGGCCCGCTTGATGCTTTTTTCAAAATCAGTGCGCGTGGCAGTAATGTCCGTCAGGAAGTGATCGCCGGTTTAACCACGTTTCTGGCGATGGTGTATTCGGTCATTGTGGTGCCCTCAATGCTCGGCAAAGCGGGCTTCTCGCCAACGGCGGTGTTTGTCGCGACCTGTCTGGTCGCCGGTTTTGGCTCCCTGCTGATGGGGCTGTGGGCTAACCTGCCTCTGGCGATCGGTTGCGCCATTTCTCTGACGGCCTTTACCGCGTTTAGTCTGGTACTCGGCCAGCATATCAGCGTGCCTGTCGCGCTCGGCGCGGTGTTCCTGATGGGGGTGTTGTTCACCATTATCTCGGTGACCGGTATCCGTTCGTGGATTTTGCGCAACCTGCCAGCAGGCGTTGCGCACGGTACCGGCATCGGTATCGGCCTGTTCCTGCTGCTGATTGCCGCCAACGGCGTCGGTCTGGTGGTGAAAAACCCGCTGGATGGCTTACCGGTCGCACTCGGCGCCTTCACCTCTTTCCCGGTAGTGATGACGTTGCTGGGTCTGGCCGTGATTTTTGGTCTGGAGAAACTGCGCGTGCCGGGCGGCATTCTGTTGGTGATTATCGCCATTTCCATTATCGGTCTGATTTTCGATCCGACAGTGAAATATCAGGGTTTATTCGCGATGCCTTCTCTGGCGGGCGCGGACGGTAAATCCGTGATTTTCGATCTCGACATCATGGGCGCGCTGAAAGCCGCCGTATTGCCAAGCGTGCTGGCACTGGTGATGACTGCGGTCTTTGATGCCACCGGTACCATCCGTGCGGTCGCCGGGCAGGCGAACTTACTGGATGAGAACGGCCAGATCATCAGCGGCGGTAAAGCCCTGACCGCTGACTCCGTGAGCAGCATTTTCGCGTCTCTGGTCGGTGCATCGCCAGCTGCGGTGTACATCGAATCCGCAGCCGGTACAGCGGCGGGCGGCAAAACCGGCCTGACCGCAACCGTGGTCGGCGTGCTGTTCCTGCTGATGCTGTTCCTGTCTCCGCTGTCGTATCTGGTTCCGGCTTACGCGACCGCACCTGCGCTGATGTACGTCGGCCTGCTGATGCTCAGCAACGTCACCAAACTGGATTTCAGCGATTTCGTGGATGCGATGTCAGGGTTACTGTGCGCGGTATTTATCGTGCTGACCTGTAATATCGTCACCGGTATCATGCTCGGTTTCAGCGCGCTGGTGATTGGCCGCATCTTCTCCGGCGAATGGCGCAAACTTAACCTCGGGACGGTGATTATCGCCGTCGCGCTGGTGGTGTTTTATGCGGGCGGATGGGCGATCTGATGCCAACTGCCTTTCTCCCTCCCCTGCGAAGGGGAGGGTTGGGGTGGGGTATTAATGACAATTCAGCAGGTTGAAGTGTGCTTTGGCATGAGTGTTGCAAGTAAAACCCCCTCCCGCCTCCCCCTTCGCAGGGGGAGGAGCACGAAAAAGCCTTCATTCCGGCTCCTGAGACGGGTAAGGAGCAAACCCTCTCTGATGTAACCGCACGCACTGATTTAAATCACATCCCCTTTTGATCTACTATTCCTTAGTTCGCTCCGGACTCACTCACCTGCGTCTGGCTGAAATTCATAAAAACAAGAGTCTAAGGAAAGCATGGAAATCTTCTTTACCATTCTGATTTTGATTCTGGTGGTGTCGCTCTCCGGTGTCGTCACCAGAATGTTGCCGTTTCAGGTTCCTCTTCCATTAATGCAGATTGCTGTCGGGGCCTTGCTGGCCTGGCCGAATTTTGGTTTGCATGTGGATTTCGATCCTGAGCTGTTTCTCGTCCTCTTTATTCCGCCGTTGCTGTTTGCAGATGGCTGGAAAACCCCGACCCGTGAATTCCTCCACCACGGGCGCGAAATTCTCGGGCTGGCGCTGGTGCTGGTGTTACTCACCGTCGTCGGCATCGGCTATCTGATTTATATGATGGTGCCGGATATCCCGCTGGTGGCCGCGTTCGCGCTGGCGGCGGTGCTTTCACCGACCGATGCCGTGGCACTGGGCGGCATTGTCGGCAAGGGCCGCA
This sequence comes from Rahnella victoriana, assembly GCF_004330295.1. Lineage (GTDB taxonomy): Bacteria > Pseudomonadota > Gammaproteobacteria > Enterobacterales > Enterobacteriaceae > Rahnella > Rahnella victoriana. The sequence continues at coordinate 3,602 of NZ_SJOJ01000021.1, read as the reverse complement.
TTCCGAAGTCGATCATGGGCGTGCTGGAAGGTGAGGCGCTGATGAACGATGCGTCCGGCCTGGTCTCCCTGAAGTTTGCTATCGCCGTGGCGATGGGCACGATGATTTTCACCGTCGGCGGTGCCACGGTGGAATTCCTCAAAGTGGCGATCGGCGGTCTGATGGCCGGTGTGGCGGTGACGTGGCTGTACAGTAAATCGCTGCGCATCATGAGCCGCTGGAGCGGTGATGATCCGGCGACGCAAATCGTCTTCCTGCTGCTGTTGCCGTTCGCATCGTATCTGATTGCCGAACACATCGGCGTGTCGGGCATTCTGGCTGCGGTGGCTGCCGGTATGACCATCAGCCAGTCCGGCATTATCCGTAACGCGCCACTGGCGATGCGCCTGCGCGCGAACAGCGTCTGGGCGATGCTTGAGTTTGTGTTCAATGGCATGGTGTTCATCATGCTGGGTCTGCAACTGCCGGGCATCCTTGAGAACTCAATTGATCAGGCGACACACGATCCGTCCATCGTCACCTGGCATCTGTTTGCCGACGTCGGGATTATCTATTTTGCGCTGCTGATCCTGCGGTTTGTCTGGCTGTGGGTGATGAAGAATTTCAGCAACCGTTTCCTGAAAAAGAAACCGCTGCTGTTTGGCAGCTACAGTACGCGTGAGCTGTGGGTGGCGTCTTTTGCCGGTGTACGCGGGGCGATTACGCTGGCCGGTGTGCTGTCCATTCCGCTGTTCCTCGCTGACGGTTCGGCGTTCCCGTCGCGTTATCAGCTGGTCTTTCTGGCGACCGGCGTCATTCTGTTCTCCCTGATTGCCGGGGTGATTGCCTTGCCGTTCCTGCTCCGGGGCGTGGTGGTGGCCGATGGCACAACCTATCGTGAAGAAGAGCGCATGGCGAAATCGATCGCGGCGGAAGTGGCGATTGAAAGCCTGCACAAGATGGAAGAGCGTCTGGCGGCGGATACGGAAGAAAACATCGATGAACAGACGCTGAAGGAAATCAGTTCGCGGGTGATCGGCACACTGCGGCGACGCACGGCCAATCGCGATGATATGGAAACCGCGCTGAAGCTGGAAAACCTCGAGCGTCGCTTCCGTCTGACCGCACTGCGCGCCGAGCGGGGTGAGCTGTATCACCTGCGCGCCACGCAGAAAATCAGTAACGAGACCCTGCAAAAACTGCTGCATGATCTCGATTTACTCGAAGCGCTTCTGGTAGAAAAAGAGGTGTAGCGTCTGTCAGAAATAAAAAAACCGCGTGCGCTGCAAGGTTCACGCGGTTTTTTATTGCCTGCTATTTCCCGTTGCTTCCCGCTATTTCCAGTAATCCCTGCACAGGGTGATCCACGCCTGTGCGCTGTGTGAAAGATAACTGCCCTGATGCCAGATAAGGCCCAGTTGCCACGGCATCAGCGGATCCAGCGGCAGCCACATCAGCGCGTTTTTATCCAGCCGCTGACAGATAGGTTCCGGCAAAATCGCCACGCCCATGCCGGTCTGCACCATCGCCGCTAAGAAGTCCCACTGTCCGCTGCGGGCCGCAATTTTCGGGGTGAAACCATGTGACGCAAAGGCATCCATCAGCTGACGGTAAAGGGCAAAATCCTCGTTATAAATCAGGATGCTTTCTTCCGCCAGTTCACTGATCGCCATACGGGTACGGTTCAGCCAGTGCGGCGTACGTGGCACCACGACGCACAGCGGATGACTGAACAGCAGCAAGGACGCGATGGACGGCACGGCATCGGCGGGCAGGGCGGTGAGCGCCAGATCCAGCTCGCCGGAAATCACCGCCTGTTGCACGGTCAGCCCACCAAACTCAGAAATTATCAGCTCAATACCGGGATACTTCTGGCGGAAACTGCCGATCAGCGGCGCGATTTGTGTCCCGACCATCGGCGGAATACCCAGCCGCAAATGGCCGGATTTCAGCGAGTTGATGTCTTCCAGTTCCGCTTCCAGCTGACGGAATTCCTCGAGGATATTCAGCCCGCGCTGATACAGCGCCTGACCGCTGTCGGTCAGCCGTAAACGCCGTCCTTCGCGGATGATCAGCGTGCATTCCAGCTCGTCTTCCAGATGGCGCAGCATTTTGCTGATCGTCGGCTGGGTGACGAACAGTTTTTCCGCCGCGCGGGTAAAGCTCTGCTGGCGAACCACTTCGACAAAATAACGTAAGGTACGGACGTCCATGGGCTGAGGTTTCCCGGTCAGATCGGCGGGTGACAAAGTATTCCAAACTGGAATCATTTTTATGATTTTAATTCATTTCTTTACCGGTTTCCTGCCAGCGTATACTTCATTTTCACTCTTTTTCCTCTTTCGAGGTCGTCCCCATGTTGTTGGCGTTGCGCACTAAAGCGCCGTCCCTGCTGACCCGCTGTCAGATCCCCGTTCAGGTGGTGCTGTACGCGGTGTTATTCGTGATTGCCGATCGTCTGGTCACCGCATTGCATCTGCCTTTACCTGCCAACATTGTCGGCATGCTGATGCTTTTGTTGCTGATCATGTTCCGCATTTTGCCGGTGAAATGGGTGAAAGCCGGTTCCCGCTGGCTGCTGGCGGAAATGCTGTTGTTCTTCGTTCCGGCGGTCGTGGCGGTGGTGAATTACGCCCAGTTGCTGATGATTGAGGGCTGGAAAATCTTTCTGGTGATCGGTGTCAGCACCTTGCTGACCCTCGGCGCGACGGCGGTGGTGGTCGATAAGGTGTACCGTCTGGAACAGCGTCTGGCGGCGAGGAAGGCGAGCCGTGACTGATTTGCTTATCAGCGTGTTGTGTTTTGTGATCACGCTAGGGCTGTATTACGCCAACAAAAAACTCTACCGCCAGAAACGCACACTGCTGCTGATGCCGCTGGTATTCACCCCCATCGTGCTGGTGATTTTGCTGGTGGTGACGCACACCTCGTATCAGGATTACATCGGGGAAACGCACTGGCTGTTGTGGCTGCTCGGGCCGTCGACCATCGCGTTTGCGGTGCCGGTTTACGAGAATATGGCGGTGATCCGTCGTCACTGGATGTCGCTGAGTGCAGGCGTGCTGACGGCCATTGTCGTTGCCGTCAGCAGTTCCGTCTGGCTGGCGCGGCTGCTGACCTTGCCGGAAGAAATCCAGCGCAGTCTGGCGGTGCGTTCCATCACCACGCCGTTTGCACTGGCGGCGGCGAAGCAAATGGGCGGCCAGCCGGATCTGGTGGCGCTGTTTGTGGTGATCACTGGCGTGTTCGGCATGGCGGTCGGCGATATGCTGTTTCTGCGTCTGGCAGTGAAAAGCGGCCTGGCGAAAGGTGCCGGATTCGGTGCCGCGTCCCACGGTGCGGGCACCGCGCGAGCCTACGAACTGGGTGCCGAAGAAGGCGTGGTGTCGAGTCTGGTGATGATGCTGGCGGGTGTGGTCACTGTGGTGATCGCGCCGATGATCGGGGTAGTGATGTGGTGATGATTAAGGCTCCCTCCCTGCGGAAGGGGAGGAGTAAGACGAAAATCAGTTCGGGTTTTATTGCAGCGGAGTGCGAAACACGATTAGCTCCCTCCCCTGCGAAGGGGAGGGCTGGGGTGGGGTATTAAGGTCAAAAACTAAATTCAAAGTGTGCTTTAACTC
>NZ_SJOJ01000020.1 GCF_004330295.1 Rahnella victoriana | reverse complement strand
CTTCTCAGTTATAAATACAGTTAATGGCAAAAGAGATGTTTATTCGGCAAACTTCATCAATTCATATTAATTTAAATATTATTACACTAAAATTTTAAAAGCACAGATGTACAGTAAACATGCTGAAGAAAAGTAATACTGAGACCCTGGATCTCACTAAGTAAAGTATGAATATTTTAAAGTGCGCACGATAATCCAATGTAAGATATCTCAAGACAATAAAAGGGAAAAATCGTTATGGAAGGTGCAAAAGAGATTGCACGCGACATGCTTGATGCTATCAATGTAGATAGCCATGGATTTTGGGGTGCTGTTGCAAAAGGTTTTATCTCCCTGCCAGTAAGCTTTTATTATTTAGGTGTCGACTTCATGGATGCAGAGAATAGAAGCGAAAACTTCGACGATAAAGTAAGAATAACTCGACTCATTAAATCAAAAAAATAAACAAAGATAACATTGAAAAGGCAGTAAATCTGTTCATGGATCATTTCGCCTCTCGAATCGACATTGAAAATGTTCTAAAAAATAGGTGGAAATTCTGTCGGGAAAATTCTTTTTTCTCAATTGACAAGTATTAATTTAGGAGCAGCACTTGCTACTCGTGCAGTAAGTTCAATCATGGCAGGAGCGGGTGTGGGATTGATTCTCTCCGTTGGAGCAGAAGAATCTAGAGCAATCTATACATCAAGATACTTAAGAGAACGGAACCCAAAAATCTACTACAAACTTCAAAAAATGGGCGATTTAGATCTCCTTTACTTCATTTTTGAAGATACAGTAAGACCTTTTGAGAAGGCTTGTGAGATCGATAAAAAAAATCCGGAGCAGTTTAAAAAAGTTTGCGATTACTTTCTGGAAAGGCTATGAACATAAGAAGAATGGCAGTCACTTTCATTTATAAAGTTGCTTGCGCGATAGGTTCAACAATGGTTATTGTTGGAGCGATTCTTTGCGCATGGTTTTTCTTTATTACAGATAGCGAATATAGGTTCTGCTGGGGTGGATGTTCTGTTTTATTAATTATCATTGGGTATTTAATCTACCGATATGCATTCCCCCATATTTATCAAAAATGGGATGATTACTATTAATATCACATAAAATATAAAAATCCGAACTTTAAACAAGACTGGTTGGTATAATATTAAGCTTACGAAAATAGCATTAATCATTTCCAGCTCGCCCGCTTCCAGATACTGATTTATCGTCCGCTGAACGCCGTTGCACTGCGCACCATTGTTGAGATGAAACTGGCACAAGTCGCGAAACGTCTGAACAAGCACTATGGCCTGACCTGCTCCATCGAAGAAAGTCTGTACGACACGCTGGTCGCCGCCTGCCGGATACCGGTGCGCGCAAATCGACAGCCTGCTCAATCAGCAGATCCTGCCGGTGCTGAGCCAGCAACTGTTGCAACGCTTGGCAGCGCACCACGGCACTGGGCTGGGATGAGGAAGAAGGGATCACACTGGAATTTGATGATTGATAAAGGAGATTTCAGATGGCAGATGAATCAGACAAAATATTAAAAGAAGGCGGGATCCGCTTGCTGACTCCCGGAGAAATCGCGCTGGCGAAAACGGTGTTTGGATCCTCCATCGATTACGGCACCGTGTGGATCCATAAAGACAGTTATCTGCCATTCAATTTGCAGAATGAAGATACAGCAATGACCCCAAACGGGGAGATCTATTTCCGTAATCAACATAGAGATGATTTTTCTAAATCAACAGATAACTTGCAACATTTGTTTATCCATGAAATGAGTCATGTCTGGCAACGAACAAAAGGAATGAATGTTATTGGTAGGGGATTAGTAAGTTGGCTGGTCAGCTACCGCTATACACTGGATGGTCGTCTCTTAAGCGAATACCCTATGGAGCAGCAAGCTCAGATAATTGCAGATAATTTCATACTCCAAACTTATGGCTATAGTTCATGGAGCCAGTTATGGGGCTGGGAGATAGTTTCTTTAGACGGGGACACGTCGGAAATTGTGATAAAGGATCTGTATAGAAACGCACTAAGGGGGTTCCCATGGTGAAGAGAATGAAAATGTATCTTTGGCTCTGTTTATGCCTCCTTATGCTCACAGGGTGTCCATGGGGAGGGATGAAATATTACCCATCCGAAACGGCAAAAACTTATGCAAGCGATGATTCTATATGTTTTCACATAGCTGATGAAAAAGATTACCAACCTGTTTTTATCGCTATTAATCTAAGAAATACGCCTCCGAAGGATCGTAAATTCACGAAAAGCCCAAAGCTGAATATAGTTAACGGAAAATTCTGTATTCCTCCGTCATTTTATGAATTTCCAGTTAACTCCTTGGACCCTTTTATTATCCAAGTAGTTCTTCGCTCTCAAAATAAAAATAATCACCCAAGGAATTTTGTAATAGGATTTGAGATGCATGACAAAATGCCCTATGACGTACCTTTAACAAAGCGCGAATACGATGAACTATGAAATGAGCTAACTGATCTGTTACAGGTACACAAATACAGAACTCCTGTTAAGCGATTATCCCCTGTAGAAACAGGCGCAGATTATTGCGGATAATTTCTCGCTGCAGGCCATTGGGTATCGCAAATGGCTCACCCTGAGGAATGACGGCGATGTCACTCTTGATGGCGATATCACTGAGTCCGCAGTGTAACTAAAGTTTAAAGAAGCGCTGAGGGGATTCCCATGGTAATAACAAAAAATATCAGCGGTCTGCGACCCGCACTTCTGTCTCTGACCTGCTTACTGGCACTCACTGGGTGCCCGGGTTCAGGAGATCGACTCACGCCTGACGAAGAAGCCACTGTCATTATGATGGCGGATAATGTGTGTTTTGAAGTTCAGGATGCCGGAGATTACCAGCCAGCGGATATCGCGATCAATCCCAGGGGTACACCTTACAAAGAGCAGAACATCATATTGGCCCCTGCTCTCAGAGTGACAGATGGGAAGCTGTGTGTCCCCCCCTCTTTTTACACCTTCCCCGATCAAGGGGAGTTCATCGTTGAATATGTTTTAACCTCGCCTCAGCATCCGGATAAGACCAGAAAAATGGTGGCGGGTTTAGGGATTTCACAGCGGCATATTCACAGCATTTCGCTTACAGATAGGGAAATTCTGAGACCGTACAGTGAAACGGGTAAACCGTAAAACGAGGCGGCCACTGCAATTTTGCTGTCATTGCTGATGATCAGTAATGTGACACAAAAATGGTTAATACCACGGAGCAAAGCTATGAGCATGACTGACACGTTGTACAACGCTGCGTCAGCAGTCGCGGGTTCACTGAACCGGTACCGTCTTGATATTCCCTCCTGCTCTTCATCACTGGATGTGGAAGACTTCAATGGTAATGAGAGACTCAGTAAGACGTACCAATACGACATCTTGTTCACCAGTGCAGATAAAAATCTGGATGCAACCCAGTTCGTGCTCAAATCCGCCAGCCTGACCATGGGAACCGGATCGCTGCAAGGCTTGGTTGATCAGAAAGTTGTTCACGGCGTGGTTACCGATTTTAGCCGGATTTCAAGCTCAGCCGACGAGACAAAATACCGGTTAACGCTGGAACCTTCTCTCGCCCTGTTGGATAAACAGTTCCGCACGCACCGTTTCTTCGTCAATAAATCCGTGCAGGATGTCGTGACGCAAATCCTGGAAGAACATGGTTTTAAGGACTGGGAATATGAGTTTGCACTGAAACAGACTTACCCAAAACGCGAACAGATAAACCAGTACAAGGAGAGTGATCTGGCATTTATCCAACGCCTGCTTTCCGAAGTCGGGATCTTCTATTTCTTCAGCCTGCAGGCCGATACGCAAACTGAAGTCGTGCATTTTGCCGATAGGCAAAGCGCCTACGCGTTTGGTAAGACCCTCCCGCTGAGCCACCCGTCCGGTATGAGTGACAGCGGCGTTGAGTCGGTATGGGACCTCAATGTACTGCACAACGTGGTTGAGGCCAGCGTCACCGCCAAAGACTACAACTACCGTGAAGCGCAGAAAGTTTTGCAATCGGCCAAAGCCGATGTGACGCGCGGTGACGGTGACGGCGTGACCTATGGTGAAGTCTATCACTACAAGCCCCGGAATCTGGATACCGGGGCTAAAAGCGACCCGGCGGCAGAAACCGCCAACTTTCACGCCCGCCTTGACCACGAGCGATTCTTGTCAAAGCAGGCGCGTATCATAGGCATGGCGAACGATGCCCACCTCAGCCCCGGCCAGATTTTAACGATCACCGAGCTCGCGCTTGTGCCGACATTGCCCGCCGCCGCGGCAAATGGCGTGGTGATTACGGGCATCAATGTCAGTGCCAGCCGGAAAGATGCATTCGTCGCACAGTGGATAGCTATTCCCTTTAGCGAAACCCTGTGCTGGCGCCCTGCTCTTAAGCCGCGCCCAAAAGTCAGCGGCACGATGATGGCACGCGTCACCAGCGCGAAAACCAACGATATCTACGCCTGGCAGGATGCGTCCGGTTTATACCGTGTTAAATTCGATGCTGACCAGGATGATAAAGTGCAAGGTCAGGAAAGCATGCCTGTTCGTCTTGCCAAACCTTATGGCGGCGATGTGTACGGTATCCACTTCCCACTGATTCAGGGTACCGAAGTGGCGATCGCGTTTCATGACGGTGATCCCGACCGCCCTTATATCGCCCATGCCCTGCACGACTCGCGCCATGTCGATCATGTGACAGAAGCCAATAATACCCGCAACGTTATCCGTACCCCGGCAAATAATAAGCTGCGTATGGAAGATAAACGCGGCGAAGAGCATATAAAACTCAGTACGGAATACGGCGGCAAAACCCAGCTGAACCTTGGGCATAACGTCGATGCAAACAAAACACAACGCGGTGAAGGGTTTGAGCTGAGAACCGATAAATGGGGGGCGATACGCGGCGGGAAGGGTTTATTTATTAGTGCAGACCAGGCCGGTGTCAGCGTTCCGATGCTGGATATGGCCGCTGCCATTGCACAACTTGAAAATGCCCTGTCGCTGGCGAAGAGTATGTCTCAGGCAGCCGAAATTGCCACTGCAACCCCCTCAGATACTGATTCACAAGAGATGCTGACCACGTCGCTCAGCAACCTGGTTCAGCCCGGTATTTTACTCAATGCACCACAAGGTATCAGTATAAGTAGCCCGAAAGCGGTACGACTGGCATCAGGAAGTGAAAGCGTGGGCATTATGTCGCAGCAAAATACAGATATCAGCGCGATGAAAAACTTCACTGTCGCTGCAGGTGAAAAGGTCAGCCTGTTTGCCGCCAAACAGGGCATGAAAATGTTTGCAGCTAAAGGGAAAGTGGAAATACAGGCGCAGGACGACAACCTTGAAGCACTGGCAAAAAAAGATGTTCAACTGACCAGTGCGGAAGGAAAAGTCACCGTTACGGCCTCTTCCGAACTCGTTCTAACCTGCGCCGGTGCGTATATCAAAATCAGCGGCGGAAATATTGAACTGGGTGCTCCGGGAAATATTCTGCTCAAGGCTGCAAACGTACAAAAATTAGGGGCCGCAAGTTTACATTCACAACCGGTTGAGTTTCCCAAAGGCTTCAATGAGTTCTTTGTGATTAAAGATGAAAAAACCGGTAAGCCCCGCCCGGACTATCTGTATAAATTAATCACCGCCGAAGGCGAAGAGATACAGGGCAGAACGGATGCTGAAGGGAAGACAACAACAGTATACGGCGCAACACCGGGCAGCATAAAGCTCTACACGGAAGATGACTAACAGGGAGTTGACATGACTGATTCAAACAAACCCATTGCCGAAGCTCAGACCAAAGCACAGGGAACAGGCACAGACGCACACATCAAGTCCAAAGATAAAGGCGTCATCTATTTCGAGCTTTCGACCGGTTACTATTACGTCGTTGATGGTGAAACAGCCACTTCAATTGAAGATGAAAACAACCGCCTTCAGGGACTCGTTGAGAAACAAATAAGTGCAGCAAAAGCCTTCGCCGATATTCAGGGACAATGCCTGACTGCACCAAAAGATCCGGCACTTAGTTCGAAATACAGCCAGCTTGAACAGACTCTATTTGATGCAAATAAAAATCTGAAAAGTGGCCTGAACTTCCTTGAACCCATGCAGGCTTCTGACGATACTGAAGATAAACCTCATTCACTGAGTGAGATTGGCAATAACACTGAGAAATTAATCGAAGTATTGCCCATCCGTAAATCAGGCGGCAAAGGGAAGGTTATTTATGTTCGCCCTAGTCTGAACAGTAAAAGATGGGAACCTTACATTCCGGAACAGGCAGAAAGCGGCAAAGGCAGCTTTATCAAAAATGGAAAAATTGATAAAGAAGAACTGCATAATCAGCTTAAAGACGTCAGCATTAAAATCAAAAAAGACTGGGATATTGTCGATCCTGCCGACCACACTGGCTCATTATTCGCCTGGTCGGATAAATGGAACAAAGCAGCTAAAGCACAGTTGCATGATGAGAAAGATCAATCGGGATCTGATCATTTCGATGCTTCCGCCGGTGCTCAACTTTTAAGATATACCGCCGGTGTCGGTGCTAATCTGGAATTTGACCCTGTCAATATGGAGGCTCAAGCTAAAGTCAGTGGCAGTGCTGAATTCGCCATCTGGGAAGGCAAAGCGAACTTTAAAGTGATGTTCCCCCACCGTTTAGGCTGGTTACCTTCAGTGCCAAAGCGTGGCGGTGGTGAATGTGTACTGGGATATTTTCGACTGGATCTGGAAGTAGTCGCCACCAGTAGTGTGGGTGCATCCTTAACTGCGGAATTAGGCATAACAATAAATAAAAAACCCGATGGGGACGAGACAGCCGGTATAAGAGGCAGTGGTTCAGACTACCAACCCACTCCGCCACCTGGCGAAAGAAAAATCAGTTTAACCAAAGTTACTGAAAAGTCAGAAGTCAAAGGCGGTATTCGTGCTTTTGCCGGCGTCGAAGCAAAAGGCGAGGTGTCAGGTGCTATTATGTGGAAAGAGCCTGAAACGATGTCCTCGACAAAAGAAGAGGATTATAAAGCGATTGCTAAGATCAGTGAAAGCGTATCGTACCTAAATGGTGCAGGTTTTGAAGCGACGTTCGAAATTAAGTTATCAGATGGAAAACTTTATATCGCCTGCCATGCTGGATTATGTTGGGGTGTAGGTGCAAGCGGTGGCATTGATTTTGAAGTAGATGCTGGATTGCTGTTTGATTTTCTAAAATATGTTTATTATCTATTACGAGATGCAGACTATCAGAAATTAGCAATAATAATTTCCCCATTAGCATTTGACTTTATCGTGAAGTTAAATTCACTAGTAATCCTTGGAAGTATCAATCAAACTAAAATTATTTATCAAACCATATCAAGTTTAGATGATGCTTTGGACAGTTACTTAGATGACAAACAAAAAAGATTTGAATTTATCGAAAAAATAACTACAAATAATGATATCGCTCGTTATTCTACACCTGAAGTTAAAGGTAACATGCTTGCGATTTTAACAGAGGGAGATTTTGTGGATGCGTTGGCGGATATGTGGGGCGGGAATAGGGTTAAATTGAAGCAAGGTGTTATGAATATCTTACGTTGGGTACAATCTAAATCTGAGTATGAAAATGTTCTCCAGCATTGTTCACTTAGTTTAGGCAAAAAAAAGTATCCCGATTGGAAGGTTAAGCAAAAACAATTGGCAATACAAATGTACTTTGGAGATAGTTCCGTAGTAATTTCAGGAAAATTAACGTTGATCAGCGATGGTTTTGGTGAAGCTTTTGAAGCTTTATTTTCTTCATTGAGTGATCTTCCTATGGCAGGATTTCCTTTTATCGCCAATGATACAAGAGATTATATTTTAATAAAGGATTCCATTAACAAAATCTACTATCCTAACCAAGCTATAGTTTAAATAAGGAGTTATGATGATTTCATATAAAAAAAATTTATTATTATTTTTAATCATGTTATTAATCAATGGCTGCGATCAGCGAGAAGATACTCTAAAAAACACAATGAGTAATATGGTCTTTGTCAAAGGCGGCACTTTCGAAATGGGCGATTTCTGTTTGGAAAAATATGGTGCACGCTGTGCTATTTCAAAAAATAATGCAAGTATACCAATACATTCCGTTACTTTAGATAGTTTTTATATGGGTAAGTATAAAATTACTTATAAAGAGTATGACTTGTATTCAAGCGAGAGCGGACTACCTAAACTAAAAATCGCAGAAGGTTTTCTTAAACGATACCCTAAATTAAGAAATGACGAATTTCCAGCGACGGCCAACTGGCAGTTAAGTAAAGATTACTGCCAGTGGCTTGCAAACAAAAGTGGATTACCTTTTGATTTGCCAACAGAAGCACAGTGGGAATATGCAGCGAGAAATCGTGGACTGGATATTCAATATGGAACAAAAGATGGGCATTTCACCCAAGGTGTGACTGTTCCCACCTATGCTCAGATTAAACAATATGCAGGTTTTTCAGCTGGGCTGTATCCAGTGGGCAAATTTCCGCCAAACCCTCTGGGGTTATATGATATGGCAGGGAATGGACAGGAATGGATGCGAGATTGGTTCAGTAGTAATTATTACCAGCAAAGCCCTAGCCATAATCCAATTGGCCCTGATAGCGGTACTGAAAAATCACTCAGAGGTTTTCCTGCTGGGGATAGTCTTCAGGACGACGCGACGCCTACTGCCACAACAATGTTTAGAACAGGCAAAGAACCACTCTTAAAAAGAGTCTCTTTAGATATTCTTGAAAAATCAAACGGTGAACCAGAAAAATTGCTTTCTTTAGATCCTGAAACTAACCCTCAGAAGATTGCTTTTAGAGGTTTTGTCCCAACTATCACTTTCCGCTGCGTAATTAACACCCAATCCTTACCAGAAAAATATCGCTAACTATTAATGCGAAGGAATACGTCTCATGCCCTACAGAAAAATAATAATAATCCCCCTGAGTTTATTTCTTATTGCTGGTTGTGAACAGAAAGAGCAATTCCTCAAAGAAACCATAAAGAATATGATATTTATCCAGGGAGGCACCTTTGAAATGGGTGATATTTGCCTTAAAAAATATGGGCAACCTTGTACCTTTGCCAACGAAAATGCGAGCTTTCCAGTTCATACTGTCACACTTGATGGATTCTATATTTCAAAATACAAAGTAACGTATAAAAATTATGATTTTTATACAAAAACCAGAAACCTCCCCATGTTGAAAATTGATGAAGATTGGTTGGAGAAATATCCTAAACTGCGCGGCGAAAATTTCCCAGCTACAGCAAACTGGCAGTTAAGCGCAGACTATTGTCATTGGCTTGCAAAAGAGTCGGGATTACCATTTGATTTACCAACTGAAGCGCAATGGGAATATGCTGCGCGAAATAGAGGCAAAGATGTCCATTACGGGACAAATGATGGTCATTTCATCTTAGGAGTAAATGTCCCCTCGTACGAACAACAAAAAAAATACACTGGATTTGCACAAGGCTTATACCCGGTAGGTCAATTCCCGGCAAATCAGCTTGGTTTGTATGATATGGCTGGTGATGGACAGGAGTGGATGCGGGACTGGTATAGTCAGAATTATTATCAGCACAGCCCTGTAAAAAATCCAGTTGGTCCAGTTGAAGGTTCGATGAAATCATTAAGAGGCATGCCAATTGCTGACAGCAAATCAGATGATGCAACTCCAACAGCAACTACGATGTTTAGAACGGGAAGAGAACCGCTTATGAAAGATAACCCGCCTGGGTTATGGGACAAATATCACGGTAATTTCGACAAAGCAATTGCTGCAGATAAAGAAACTGACCCGTATAAAATCGCTGAACGAGGCTTCTATCCTGATGTGACTTTCCGCTGCGTAATTAACGCCCAATCCTTACCAGAAAAATATCGCTAACAATTAATGCGAAGGAATGCGTCTCATGCCCTACAGAAAAATAATAATAATCCCCCTGAGTTTATTTCTTATTGCTGGTTGTGAACAGAAAGAGCCAAACCCCAAAGACATCATAAAGAATATGGCATTTATCCAGGGAGGCACCTTTGAAATGGGTGATATTTGCCTTAAAAAATATGGGCAACCTTGTACCTTTGCCAATGAAGGTGCCAGTTTTTCTGTACACACAGTCACCGTAGATAGTTTTTACATAGCGAAATATAAAGTCACCTACAAAGACTATGACCTCTATACAAGTAATAAAGACTTAGCCAGCTTAAAAATAGATAAAAGTTTACTGAAGTTATATCCAAAACTCAGAAATAGTAATAATCCAGCGACAGCAAACTGGCAACTGAGCAAAGATTATTGCAAATGGCTTGGTGAGAAAACGGGATTACCATTCGATTTACCGACTGAAGCACAGTGGGAATATGCAGCCCGCAATCGTGGCCAGGATGTTCATTATGGAACTAATGATGGTCATTTTAAGGTAGGTATTAACGCCCCTTCTTACCAGCAGCAAAAAAACTTTTCTGGTTTAGGAGCAGGACTTCTACCAGTTGGCCAATATCCCGCTTCCCCATTAGGGCTATTTGATATGGGGACTAATGGTCAGGAATGGATGCGTGACTGGTACAATAAAACCTATTATCAGCATAGTGAACAAAACAATCCAACCGGACCTACAGACGGTACAGAAAAGTCGCTCAGGGGAATGCCTGCAGAAGACAGTCGCTCAGATGATGCTGCGCCGACAGCAACGACAATGTTTAGAATGGGCAAAGAACCACTTTTAAAGGATTTTCCTCCAGACCTGTGGGATAAATATAATGGGGACTTTGAGAAAGCAGCAGCTGCCGATACAGAAAATGACCCTTATAAGATTGCTAAACGTGGTTTCTCCCCTGGAGAAACTTTCCGATGCGTAATTAACGCCCAATCCTTACCAGAAAAGTATCGCTAACAATTAATGCGAAGGAGTGGCCTTATACAATGCAGAGAATTACAAATAAATAAATCGCATTGATTCATCACCTCCCTATATCAATATTATCAAACATCAAATAAAAGGAATTCTCATGCCAAAAGGCTTCGTATTACTCGGCGATAAAACCACACACGGTGGTTCTGTTATTTCAGCCTCTTCAACCATGATTGTAAACGGAAAACCTGTCGCGTTAATCGGTGACAAAGTGAGTTGCCCTGTCCCCTTCCACGGTGTTAACCCCATTGTCGAAGGTTCACCCGAATGGACGTCAGACGGTAAAGCCATTGTAGTGGATGGCTGCAAATGCCTTTGCGGTTGTCAGGTCATCTCCGGTGCACCGGATTGCGCAATAGGATAAGTCATGGGCTGGGAACGTCAAAAACCCTTTACGACTGAACAACCCTCACCTCCCTCTTCCGGTGGCTGGTTAACCAGTGGTGTGCTGGCGGTAATTGCCGGTGTGTTGTTATTTGTTTTACATGCATCAGGAACATTCAGTGCACTGAAAGCCATAAATATCTGGTTATTCGCGCTGATACCCATAGTGCTCTGGATACTGACTTTCAGTACCTGTGGTTATCTTTATGGCCGCGAAATGGAGCGTTTCCAGTTCTTCCAGCGTGAGGCTGAACACGCTCAGCAACAATGGACCGCATGGGCCGAACGTTATATCTCGCTCTCAGCAAGTTGCGTAATGCTGCCGGACAGAATTTCAGCGGCATTATTAAAGCAAAACCTCAGAGGGTTACCACAGCAGCAAGGGCTGGTTCGCCACATTGATTATTTGAAAGATAACAAGTCGGTCATTAATACGTTGCTGGAAGGTATTCAGAGTGCCCTGCGGATACTCCCCCCTGAGTTAGCACTTCAGGTCACGGTCTTAACTGATGAACCTGAATCAGGCAGGCAGAAATTATTCGCACTGTTTGATGAGTGCTGGCAGACCCGTGCGCCTGAAAACCTTCGTCCTGCATCGCTGAATATCACCGATCAGCTTTCATTCCGTTCACTTGATGAAAGGCTCGGACAACCGGAATCTACAGTCCAGTTGATTTTGGTGATACAGATGCACGGGAATACTCATTATTCCGACGGTATGGCCGCATTGTTGTTCACCAGTGATGATGTCGCGCAAAAACATGCTTTACCTCACATCGTGCGCGTACTGCGGCCTATGCCACTGGATGTGGGTAATCTCAACAAAGAGCTGACATTACTTCTTACAACACAAACACAGGCCTGCCAGACACTCAGCGTCCTTGCCGACCATCAAAAATGGACTCAGTCTTCAGCCGCACTTATCACCATCGGAAATGCGCTGGGTACTCGATGGGAGGCCGAAAATATTCTGACTATCGAAACATATTGCGGCATTCAGGGGCCATTCTCCCCATGGTTTACCCTCGCGCTGGGGGCTGATTTTGTTCATATCGGACAACAATCTTGGTTAGCGTTATCCACAACAGGAGCAGAAAATTTTGTTTACACCATCGCATCAGGGAGTGGGGATGAGCGTATTAAGTAGGCTCTGGCGTTTTGGGGGCCTGACGGTTCTGCTATTGGCTTTGCTTAGCCTCATTGGATGGGCTATATGGCATCACGGTGATTTCTTCGGCCTCGATACCACGGGCAAAAAAGCCGGAGCCTTCCTTATGATCTGCGTACTGGGTGCAGCGCTGCGTTTTGGCCCTGCACTGCTGCGACTGGTGCGACAACTCATGCATCGCGAAGAAGAAAAGCAGCAGAACATACTGCCGGGAAGCGAAGAGCGCCTGGTACAAACTGCGCCACGCCACGTCACGGTAACAGAACTGCGCGAAGCCCTGCGCCAGACCTACGGCCGTTTCTGGCCACGCAAAGTCCGCATTCTGCTGCTCACCGGCAGCGCTGCCGACGTTGAGCGTCTGACGCCCGGTCTGACATCGCAATACTGGCAGGAAGATAGCGGTACCCTGTTGTTGTGGGGGGGAGATTTGGGCGCACAGGCCGACAACGCGTGGCTTAACGCATTGCGCAATCTGCGCCGTCGCCCGCTGGATGGCGTGATTTGGGTGACATCTGCACTGGCGCAACATACCGCGAACGGTCAGTTGCAGACTCAGACACCTCTCACTGCCGACATGATGGACAGCGCCGCGAAGGCCTTTACCGTTCGGTTTGACCTGCTGGGATGGCGGCTGCCGCTCTATGTATGGTCGCTGCATCCGGCAGACGATGATAATAAAGATCGCATTACGCAACCCGTCGGCTGCCTGCTGCCTGCTGCCTGCAAACCCGATGAACTGCGAACACAACTTACCGCGCTGGTGCCAATGTTGATCGAACAAGGTACGCAGCAAATCAGCGTCAGCACACAGAGTTTGTTCCTGTTGCAACTTGCTGACCAACTGGCACATAAACCGGACTTTATTGCTGAACCTCTGGCCGCCTTACTAAGTCCTTACCGCCCTTCTCCCCTTGCTGGCATCATGTTCAGCCCGGTGTCGGTGAATGCTCAGCGCACCGTCAAACATCGCTGGGGTAAGGATAATCGCTGGGATGTTCTGCTTAATTCGCTGCCGTCATTACCCGCAGGGTTGTCGGCCAAGAAACTCGGGTTTGCCTGGGGCAAAACGTTCGGCGCAATTGCCGCAGGTGTGATGGTGTTATGGGGTGCAGGAATGGTCATGTCCTTCCTGGTTAACCGCCAGACAATAAATACCAGCGAAGCACAGGTGAAACAGGCTGCGGATGTGAAGCAAGTGCTTCCCGTGCGACTCAAAGCCCAACGCGAACTGCAAAATACGCTCGGTAAGCTTCAGTATCGCCAGCAGCATGCCCCGTGGTACAGCCGTTTTGGACTGAATCAGACTGACCCTTTGCTGACTGCACTTTGGCCTCAGTATGCCGCCAGTGCAATGCCACTGTTGCGTGACGCGGCCGCTCAGCACCTGGAAGACCGTCTCACCACCTTCGCAGGGCTTCCTCCGGGCGATCCGCATCGGGATGCAATGGTAAAGCCCGCTTACGATCAGCTAAAACTCTATCTGATGCTATCACGTCCTGAGAAAATGGACGCCACCTGGTTTAGCAGAACACTGCTGAGTGACTGGTCACAGCGTAAAGATGTGCCCGATGGTGTATGGCAGGGGGAGGGGCCTGTGCTGTTGGATTTTTATGCCCGTAACCTTTCCCGCCATCCTGAATGGCAGCTTTCTGTTGACGAAAATCTGGTCAGTCAGGTTCGAACGTTACTCGTCCGCCTGATGGGTGCACGTAATAGTGAATCTTCGTTGTATCAGAAGATGCTTCGTCAGGTCGCACACCAGTATGCAGATATGACCCTGTCCGATATGACGGGTGATACCGATACTGACAGGATTTTTACCACCGATGCCGTGGTGCCTGGCATGTTCACCCGGAAAGCCTGGGATGAGTCTGTCAAACCGGCGATTGAGAAAGTGGTTAACGGCCGGCGTGAAGAAATGGACTGGGTGCTGAGTGATAACAAAACTGCAGTGTTGCAGCAGGACTCACCGGAAGCGTTGCAAGCACGCCTGAAAGAACGTTATTTCGCAGACTTCTCCTCAAGTTGGCTGGAATTTTTAAACAGCCTGCACTGGCAACAGGCACAAACCCTGTCAGATGCTATCGATCAACTGACCCTGATGGCGGACGTACGTCAGTCGCCGCTGGTGGCGCTGATGAATACCCTGAGCATACAAGGTAAAACCGGTCAGAGCGGAGAAGCGCTCTCTGACTCGCTGGTGAAATCTGCCAAAAATCTTTTAAACCGCGAAGAACAACCGGCGATTGACCAGCAAACCGGTGCCCGTGGTCCGCTGGATGCGACATTTGGTCCGGTACTGGCACTGATGGACAACAAAAGCAGTGGGCAAAGTAATACCAGCCTCAGTCTGCAGACTTTCCTGACACGGGTTACACAGGTGCGTCTGAAACTCCAGCAGGTTGTCAATGCCGCCGATCCGCAGGCTATGACCCAAACACTCGCTCAAACGGTATTTCAGGGCAAAGCGGTGGATCTGACTGAAACCCGTGATTACGGCAGTCTGGTGGCGGCGAGTCTGGGTCAGGAATGGAGCGGATTCGGGCAGACAATTTTTGTTCAGCCGATGGAACAGGCATGGCAGCAGGTGCTGGCTCCTGCCGCCGAGAGCCTGAATGTGCAATGGCAGACGGCGATTGTCGATGACTGGAACAGCGCATTCGGTGGCCGTTATCCGTTAAAAAATACCAGCAGCGAAGTGTCACTGCCGCTGATGGCCCGCTATCTCAACAGCGACAGCGGTCGCATCGCCCGTTTCCTGCAAACTCGTCTGAACGGCGTTCTGCATAAAGAAGGCAGTCACTGGGTACCTGACAGTATCAATGCGCAAGGACTGACCTTCAGCCCGCAATTCCTCAAAGCCATGGATACCCTGAGTTACCTCTCTGATGTGGTTTTCACCAACGGAGAAGCGGGCATGCATTTTGAGCTGCGTCCGGGCACGGCTAAAGATGTCATGCAAACAGATCTGGTGATCGACAGCCAGAAGCTCAGCTATTACAACCAGCTGCCGACATGGAAACGCTTCACCTGGCCTAATGATACCGAAGCGCCGGGCGCCAGCCTGAGCTGGATCAGTACTCAGGCGGGGACACGCCAGTTTGCCGATTTGCCGGGAGCCTGGGGGCTGATACGTCTGCTCGATAAAGCCTCTGTTACGCCATATCAGGGCGTGAGCAGCAGCTTTAACATCACCTGGAAAGCACCGGACAGCAGACTGCTGAATTACACCCTGCGCACCGAAGCGGGTGAAGGCCCTCTGGCTTTACTGAGACTGCGTGATTTCACCCTCCCCGCGCAAATTTTCCAGATTCAGGCCGTACCGCTTGTACCTGCAGAAAAACCTTTTGATCCTGACGCTATCGCTGAGGAGCCGTAATGGCCACATTAAACACACTGCAGAACGCGTGTTCTGCAGAACCTGCGTCTCTGCTGGAACAGGCACAACAGCAAGCCTCGCTTTGGGATAACTGGCTACAGCCGGTTACGCAGGACATGCCTGCCGGAGAAGACCCCGGCTATGACGACAACTTCCAGCAAATGCGCGAAGAGGTTAACAAACTCTCCGGCGCGGATACGTCCCTGACCTGTGAATTGGCCGAGAACCTGCTCATCGGGCACTGTAAGGATGTCCGGGTTGCCACCTATTACATCTGGGCGCGCCTGCATCGCGACGGTGAAACCGGTCTGGCCGACGGTCTTTCTTTGCTGGCCGGGCTAATTACACGCTTTGGTGAAACCCTGCATCCGTTGCGGTCTACCAGCCGGAAAGCCGCGCTGGAGTGGCTGGCAGCCTCACGTGTCCTGGACAGTCTGTCGCTGTTCCCGGAAGTGGACAAGAATGATTTTTCACGCATCGTCGGTGCACTGTCGCTCATCGAACAGGGATTAAATTCATGGGAACCCGCCACCCGTCCGCAGTTTGGAGTGCTTTATGGTGCGCTGGAAAACAGGCTTGCGCAGTCCGGTGGCTTTGATGCGGTTATCCCGCAAAACAGCAGCGCTGCATCAACCGGCCACACGTCAAACACGTCTGCTGATTCCCCGACACTTAAACCGGTGACTTCAGGACGCGACCTGCTCGACCAGGCAAAACTGCTGGCGAAATACCTGCGTGATCAACCCTCCGGCTGGCTATCCGGTCATCATCTGATTAAAAGCATCCGGCTGGATACCCTGCATGAATTACCTCCGCTGGCTGCCGACGGGCGGACGCGCTTGTCGCCGCCGAAACCCGAACACCGCGCCCTGCTCAAGCGACTTTATCTGCAGCAGAGCTGGCTGGAGCTGCTGGAGCAAACCGACAGTCTGTTTGCTCTGGGGGTAAATCATCTCTGGCTGGATCTGCAATGGTACATCCATCAGGCGCTTGCCAAAGCGGGCGCACCCTATGAAACCTGGGCTGATATCATTAAGCAGGATCTGAACGGATTACTCACTCGTTTACCCGGTCTTGAAGGGCTGGCATTTGATGATGGCACACCCTTCGCCGATGAGGTCACGCTCAACTGGATTAACCAGCAGGTGATGACGTCAACCGGCAACTGGGGCAATGAACCTTCTGCATCAGCAACGACGGCGGGTGATGACGATATCCTGCAGCTGGAACCCGAAGCGCTGGCGCAGGCTGACAGTGGCGGCGTGGAAGCGGCACTCAACTGGTTGCAAAACCGTCCCGGTACCCGTACGCCGCGCCATCAATGGCTTTTGCGCCTGCTCATGGCGCGCGTTGCCGAACAATACGGCAAAAATGACATGGCGCTGCACCTGCTGGGTGAACTGGACGGCAACGGCTCGACACTCACTCTCACGCAGTGGGAGCCGGAACTGTTGTTTGAAGTGAAAGCCCGACGCCTGAAACTGCTGCGCATGAAAGCCAGCCGCGCAGACACTGATAAATCCCGCCTGCACGTTGAAATGGAACATCTGCTCGCCGGACTTATCGCCCTCGACCCGGCACGTGCTGCAGTGCTGTGTGGCTAACAGAATATAAGGAGATACCCGCATCATGGATATTGCACAAGACCTGCTGTCGCTCTCGAAAACAACCCTGAACCGGTATCACCTGACTGTACCTTCCTGTCAGGCCGTGCTGGATATGGAGAGTTTCACCGGCAACGAAGGCATGAGCCAGCTTTATCGCTACACCCTCACCTTTACCAGTACGGAAAAAGATATCGACCCACGTCAGCTACTCCGCCAGCCCGCGACGTTCACCATGGGCACCGGTCCGCTGGAAAGTCTGTCTGCACAAAAAATCGTCCATGGTGTGATCACGGATTTTCGCCGGATAGCAGGCTCAGCGGATCAGGTGCAATATCAGGTCACGCTCGAGCCCTTTCTGGCACTGCTCGCTAATCAGTTTCGTACGCACCGCTTCTTTGTGAACAAATCCGTCCCAGACGTGGTTGAACAGGTGCTGACCGAACACGGTCTCAAAGGCTGGGAATATGTGTTTTCGCTGAAACAGACCTATCCGAAACGTGAACAGATTAACCAGTATCAGGAAAGTGATCTGGCCTTTATCGAGCGCCTGCTTTCTGAACTGGGAATATTTTATTTCTTCTCCCTGCAACCCGATGTGCAGACCGAAGTTATCCACTTTGCTGATAAACAAAGTGCTTATCAGTTCGGGAAAAACCTGCCGCTGAATAGCCCGTCCGGGATGAGCGACAGCGGTGCGGATTCTGTCTGGGGGGTAAATATTCAGCACAGCGTGGTGCAGGCTGGCGTCACCAGCAAAGATTATAACCATCGTCAGGCGCAGCAGGTTTTACAGTCCGCCCGGGCAGACATGACGCGTGGAGCGGGTGAAGGCATCACCTATGGCGAGGTGTATCACTATAAACCGCGCCATCCGGAAACGGGCGGCAAAACCGACCCGGCGGCTGAAACTGCCAACTTTATGGCGCGCCTCGACCACGAACGCTTTTTATCACAACAAACGACCCTTTCCTTTTTCAGTAACGATGCCACGCTGCTACCCGCGCAGGTGCTGACGATTACCGGCAGTGCGATCCCCTCAACGCTGCCGGAGTTACTGCAATCCCCTGTGGTGTTAATTCACACCCACTTCAGCGGCAGCCGCCAGGATGCCCTGAAAGTCCGGCTGATGGCAGTACCTTACAGTGAAACGTTGTGCTGGCGCCCTGCTCTGCTGCCGCGTCCCGTGGTCACCGGCACCCTCATGGCGCGCGTCACCAGCGCCAAAGCCAATGATATCTACGCCTGGCAGGATACATCCGGGCTCTACCGGGTCAGATTCGATGCAGATCAGGATGATAAAGCGCAGGGTCAGGAAAGTATGCCGGTGCGCTTCGCCAAACCTTACGGCGGCGACGAGTACGGTATCCACTTCCCGCTGATACAGGGGACGGAAGTGGCGATTGCCTTCCACGACGGCGATCCGGATCGTCCCTATATTGCACACGCCCTGCATGACTCACGCCATACCGATCACGTCACGGAGGAAAACAACTCCCGTAACATCATCCGCACCCCGGCTAACAATAAGCTGCGGATGGAGGACAAACGCGGCGAAGAACATATCAAGCTCAGCACGGAGTACGGCAGCAAGACACAGCTCAACCTGGGGCATAACGTGGACGCGGCCCGTGGGCAACGTGGTGAAGGTTTTGAACTGCGCACCGATGAATGGGGCGCAATACGCGCCGGGAAAGGTATTTTCATCAGCGCCGATGAACAGCCAGCCGCCAGCGGCAAGCAGCTTGAGATGGATGACGCGATTGCGCAACTTGAACAGGCACTGACGCTGGCACGCAGTCTGGCGAAGGTGGCGGAAATCGCCAAAGCCACGCCGGGTGACACCGGCAGCCAGAAAGCGCTGAATGCTTCACTGGAAAAACTGAAAGCTGCGGGCATCCTGATGTCTGCGCCGCAGGGCATGGGTATCGTCAGCCCGAAAGCGGTGCGCGTGGCCTCCGGCAGTCAGAGCGTCGGCGTGATGTCCGGCAGCAATACCGACATCAGCAGCGGTAAATCCTTCACCGTCGCGGCAGGTGAAAGCGTCAGTTTGTTTGCTCAAAAAGCAGGCATGAAGCTTTTCGCCGGGAAAGGGAAAGTCGACATTCAGGCTCAGGGTGACGAATTATCGGCGCTGGCCAAAAACGACATCACCGTGACCAGCACGGAAAGCACCGTCACGATCACCGCCGCCAAAGAACTGATCCTGACCTGCGGGGGCGGTTACATCAAACTCAGTGACGGCAATATCGAAATCGCCGATCCGCAAAACATTCTGTTTAAGTCGACCAACTGGCAGAAGATGGGACCGGCGAGTTTGAATAAACTCTTTCCTCGCTTTCCGACTGCTGACACTGAAATGCTATCAGATAATGAAGAGGCCGAAATTCCTCCTCAGGCGTTGCGACTCAACGTACCCCAGGCACCTAATGCCATGGATACCAGCTGGGCAGGCATGCCGTACAAGTTGTATGCCGATGGAGCAGAAGTGAAAAAAGGGGTGCTGGACAAAAGTGGAAAGGTGGACATTGAGCACAAGCCAGAAACCCAAAATTACCGGCTGGAAATGGCGAACGGCATTAACTATCAGATCCCGGTAGTGAGTGCTTATCGCAATCAGGAACAAGGCGAACTGGCGAACCGGGGTTTTCATCATCATACCTCGCAGCCCGCCGCTGATATAAACGCCCCAGCCTCACACACTGAGCACCGCAATCTTTATAAAGAACTCCTGGATGGCGCCAGTGATAAGGAAGAGTACTGATGAGTCAAAATGATATTGTTTCTCCCCTTTCTGTTGTTGATACCAATCAGTGCACTGTCATTCCGCCGTGGTTTGTGGAAGGCACTGAATATCCTCCTGCGCTCGCGACCTATAAACCCCTGGTTAATGGTGAAGAAGCTTTCCGCGCAGTGCATGAAGCTATCGCCAATGCGAAGAAGAGCGTTGATATTATCTGCTGGGGTTTTCAACCCTCCATGTACTTTATTCGGGATGCTCAGGCACCCTGCATTGGTGAGTTACTCATCAATTTGGCGCAAGAGAACAAAGTTCAGGTTCGCATTTTAGGCTGGGAGATGTTTTTAAATGCAACAGGCCTCGGCGGAGAGGCCAATTTACCTGGGTATGGCCTTATCAATTTAAAAAATCGGGCCGGGCAAACTTCTTCAGATGACCAATATGCTTATGACAAAAAGTGGTTCTCGAAACACTTGTACTCAGGCGGGATGGCTGCTCAGGCACTTCGTTCTGGTAAAAAAAATTCTGAGGATTCGTTTCCAATATTCGTCGGCCGCGGATTTGATGCCAATGAGCGCGCCGAAATCGCATTTCGGGCTTCCCGACAGGCTCTCGATACAAGTGTCAGCAGGGGCACAGTTTTCGCATTAACAATGGCCGCAACACATCACCAAAAGACCGTGCTGGTTGACTATGAATTACCGGAACATGCTGTCGGTTTTGTCATGGGTCATAACATGCTTGATGAATACTGGGATACTGATGAACATTCGTCTAAGCACCGCCCTTCCGCCCAGGACCACTGGGGACCCAACGAAGGGCCGCGCGGGTTTCTGCCCCGACAGGATATTTCCAGTCAGGTGACAGGTCCTATCCTGGAGCACCTGCATGAAAACTTCGCCACAGCTTGGTGTAAAGAGACCGGGGAAAATTTAACAAAGCAACGCAATGCCAAAGAAGTGGCTAATAAACTTAAGCCGCGAACTGGTTTTGGCACGCCACTGATGGCTCAACTCCTTCGCACTCAGGCGCAGGACGGGAAACGAGATATCGAAAAGCTTTACCTGAAGACAGTTAATAACGCGACACAGTTTATCTACATCGAAAACCAGTACTTTCGTTGGCCGCCGCTGGCTGAAGCGATTAAAAGCAACATCCAGGCCCAAAAGGATGCAGGCCGAATTCCCGAAAAAGATGGGTATTTATATGTATTTGTGATTACCAATGTGACAGATGAAGGCATCGGGCAGGGAACCGTCAACACACAACGTATGCTCGAATGCCTCGGACGGGCAGATACCATCCCTAATGTGACAAAAGAAATGCAGGTTGAGGGGGTTAATGACCCGCGCCCGGCTTATTATGATCCGCGAGACCCGGCAGCGCAGGCAAAATTTGACGAATTTGAAAAAGAAATTCAAAAAATAAGAGACAGTGAAATTTTGCAGGTCATCATCCCCAACCTGAAAGTGCATATCTGTTCTCTTGTCGCCCCTGATTCACCAGGGGCTAACTGGATGCCAGTCTATGTACACTCCAAGCTCATGATCATTAACGATGTATTTACAACCCATGGTTCCGCCAATATCAACACCCGTAGTATGCAGGTTGATAGCGAAATGAATATTGCCCATGACTGGGCCAGCGTGACCAAAGCCTTACGACAACGGTTGTGGAAAATCCATACGAATGGAATAGGGATGCAGGACGATCCTGCTGATGCGTTCGATGCTTGGGCGAAACTTTTAGGTGAAAATGAAGCTGTCCAAGATAAAGCAAGACAATCTCCCAAAGCCTCATTGATAAAATTCCTTTACGACAAGCCAACTCTTAAGGACCAAGACTGATGCGTCGATTGTTATTATTAAGCTGCCTGCTGCTAGCCAGTTGCGACGAAAACACTACCCCAATTTCTGTTAACAAGGATGTTTCAATGAACCATTTAAACGACATTGATGCCAATCTAGCCTTTACCTGCAAACACGAAATCATTCCCGAAGCTTCTGCTGATATTGAAATATTATTCAAATATGCCCGCTGGTTGCAAAAAAATAATCTGTTGAAACAAGACAAAACTGTAGATGCTGAAACTGAACGTTTGTACCGTATCGCTGCTGAAAGTGGTCATTACAAAGCAAATATTAACCTGCAAAATGGCGCAATTCGCGGACAGTTTGCACTCAATGCGGCTGAACGCTTACGACTCAGTCAACAACTGTTAGATGCTAAAGTAGCCAGTGGTTACTACTTTATGGCCATATACTTGCAACATGGTGCCGCTGGTTTGGAGGAGAATCAAGAAATGGCTTTGCGTTACTACCGTAGAGCGGCTGATGAGGGTAATCCTGAGGCACAGGCATATGTAGGTAAACAACTTGCTCCAGAAAAAATGGCTCCAGAAATTGCTAGACAAATGCGTAGATGTGCAGCAGAGCAAGGTAATGGTTTGGCAGCACAAGCACTAGGAATCGATCTTAAAATTGATGGGTTATATCCAGATGCGCTTAGTGCATTTCAACTTGGTATCGCAGCAGGAGATGAAACATCTGCAAGTTGGTTAAGCGATGCATTCCTCGGACCACAATCAACTAATACGCTTGGCTATATGGGACAAACAAAAGACATGGAGCGTTCCCACCGTTATAAAGCAATCTGGAAAATACTATCCGACTACTCCTACGCCAGCCCTACCGTCCCGGAAATCAACGATATCGTCCCTCTCCCACCGGCACCGCTGCCTGCCTGGGATGGCAAGCTAAAATGGCTGGAAGATCGCAAAGCGAATATTCCGCCGGCCAAACCCAGCGAAGCCCTGATAGAAAAGCTGGCGAAAGACAAACAGCTCAACCCGGAAACTGGCAGGCCACTGCCAACTTCACCGGATTTTGATAAAAGTGCCTCTGTAAATCTGCTGTGTAAAACCGGTGAACCTTGCCCGAAAAGCGGTTACTGGCAGATTGCCTGGCTGCCGCGTGAAGGACTTAGCCAGAACGCCATCATCGCGTTCAGAGAGGGCGACATTATGCCCACCGACCGGGTAGAGTTTTATCGCTCACGCCCCTGGCCGCTCAGCGACAAACTGTTCCATCAGGACCAGCACGTTGACTGGCGCTTTGTGGGTGAAGTGTAATCTCACACAGTAATCAGCGGTTCAGAGCAGTAAAAAACCACGGATGAATAACAGGGATGAACATAATGACTCCACGCATTAAAAGGTACGGGTATCCACGACTGTCCCATCTGGTAATACTTTCCTGCCTGTTAATGACCGCCTGCGATCAGAGCAGCATTCAGAACACCGTGAGTAAAGAACCTGCTCTGAATCCGCTTTCCGACATCAATGCTAATTTGGCCTTTACCTGCAGGCACGAAGTTATCCCGGAATCCTCTGCCGATACCAATATATTGTTTAAATACGCCCGTTGGTTGCAGAAAAATAATCTGCTGAAACAAGACAAAACTGTAGATGCTGAAACTGAACATTTATATCGCATTGCAGCTGAAAATGGTCATTTTAAAGCAAATATTAACTTGCAGAATGGTTCGATTCGTGGGCAGTTTTCTCTCTCAGCAGATGTTACATGAACTAAATCGACAAGTGGGATTATATTAAATGAATATTGATGTTGAAAAGCTAATCAAACATTTGAATAAACCTTATATGGAAATTTATAATAAAGAGTTAATTCCTTACAAAACAGAACCATATGGCTCTATTAGTGATGATGAAGCAAGTTTAGATATGAAAAGAGAAGGGATGTTTTTGTCTTTTATCAATAATGAAGAAAAAATACTTAAGGCTGTTACGTTAAGATTAGAGGTTGGAGGCAAGACTGACTGGTTATTTCCGAACCCAATGCCGTTTGGTTTAAAGCCTGTTATGACTCAGCAGTGGGTACGAGAGCGTTTTGGGTTGCCCATGATTTATGTTAGTTCTCAAGTAGTAATGAGATTTTATATCGGTATAAAAGAATTTTATCCACTTCCTGCTCCCAATCAGAAAATAGTGGCTTCGTTTACCTATGATAAAAATATCTTTGTTGAAAACGTTACTTTTTACCCATTAGAGCGGGCTAAAGAGATTCAAGCCGCATTAGAGAGAAAACGGTTGTCTGGAAAGTGAATATTAATGTTGAAGCGCTGGTAAAGAAATTAGGCAGCCCCTATCAGGAAATTTATGAAAATGGCTTAATCCCCTATAAAACAAAACCATATGGGGCTATCGATGATGATGTTGCTAGATTAGATATGAAACGTGAAGGCATATATTTAGCCTTTATTAATAACGCTGTAAAAAATCTTACTGAAGTGACGATAACATTGGAGGATGAAGGAAAAACCGACTGGCATTTCCCCCATCCAATGCCATTTGGTCTGGAACCAGTGATTACACAGCAATGGGTGCGAGGGCGCTTTGGTTTGCCAATGATTTATGTAGATGCGAAAACTGTTATGACTATTTATAGGGGAGTAAAAGAGTTTTATTCGTTACCGACCCCTAATCAATATATAGTTGCCTCATTTACTTATAATAAATTTTTAATTGTATCGGATATAACTTTCCTCCCGATAAAGAGAGCCAAAGAAATTCAGACTGCATTAGAGAAGAAACGATTGTCTGGCAAATGAATATTGATATTGAAATACTAGTAAAGAGAAGTGAAGCGTAATCTCACGCAGTAATCAGCGATTCAGAGCAGTAAACCCAAGGATTAATAACAGGGATGAACATCATGGTTCGATGTATTAAAGGTAATGTAAATCCGAAGTTTCGCCGCTGGGCGTTGCTCTCTTGCCTGTTGCTGGCCGCCTGCGACCAGAGCAGCATTCAGTCCGTCTCGAGCAAAGAGCCTGCTCTGAATCCGCTTTCCGGCATCAATGCTAATCTGGCCTTTACCTGCAAGCATGAAACCATTCCTGCAAGTTCTGCCGATAGTGATGTGCTATTTAAATATGCCCGCTGGCTGCAAAAAAATAACCAGCTTAAAGAAGACAAAGCTGTAGAAGCGCAAACCGAACGGCTGTACCGTATTGCTGCTGAGAACGGCCACTTTAAAGCCAACATAAACCTACAAAACGGTGCAATGCGCGGGCAGTTTGATATCAGCAATGCGGAACAGATTCGTATGAGCCAGAACCTCATTGACGCGAAAGTGGCAACAGGCTACTACTTTATCGCCATTTATCTGGATAACGGGGCTGCGGGATTGCGGCAGGATACCGAGATGGCATTGCGTTATTACCGTAAAGCAGCAGATGAAGGTAACCCCCAAGCTCAGGCGTATCTCGGCGATAAATTGGCCCCAATAGATGTGGCACCAGATATTTCCCGACAGATGTTCCGCTGTGCTGCGGAGCAAGGTGAGGGTGAGGGTGAGGCAGCAAAAGCCTTAGGGATTAACTTGAAAAACCGTGGCAATTATAATGAAGCCATTAATGTTTTCCAGCTAGGCGTTGCAGCAGGCGATGATATATCTGCTTACTCGTTACAACATGGGTTCAGTGGACCTGATTCTAAAGACAAGCTTTACTATTTAGGCCAGCAAAAAGACTCAGAGCGCGCCAGGCGTTATGAAATAATAAGCGATATACTGAGCCGCTATTCCTACGCCCACCCCACCGTTCCTGAAATCAACGACATCGTCCCTCTTCCACCGACCCCTCTTCCTGCCTGGGATGGCAAGATAAAATGGGTGGAAGATCGCAAAGCGAACATTCCGCCGGCCAAACCCAGCGAATCCCTGATAGAAAAGCTGGCGAAAGACAAACAGCTCAACCCGGAAACCGGCAGGCCACTGCCGACTTCACCGGATTTTGATAAAAGCGCCTCATTAAATCTGCTGTGTAAAACCGGTGAACCTTGCCCGAAAAGCGGTTACTGGCAGATTGCATGGCTGCCGCGTGAAGGACTCAGCCAGAACGCCATCATCGCGTTCAGAGAGGGCGACATTATGCCCACCGACCGGGTAGAGATTTGTCGCTCACGCCCCTGGCCGCTCAGCGACAAACTGTTCCATCAGGACCAGCACGTTGACTGGCGCTTTGTGGGTGAAGCGTAATCTCACGCAGCAATCAGCGGTTCAGAGCAGTAAACCAAGGATTAATTACAGGGATGAACATAATGACTTCACGCATTAAAGGGTATGGGTATCCACGACTGCCCCAGCCTCACACACTGAGCACCGCAATCTTTATAAAGAACTCCTGGATGGCGCCAGTGATAAGGAAGAGTACTGATGAGTCAAAATGATATTGTTTCTCCCCTTTCTGTTGTTGATACCAATCAGTGCACTGTCATTCCGCCATGGTTTGTGGAAGGCACTGAATATCCTCCTGCTCTCGCGACCTATAAACCCCTGGTTAATGGTGAAGAAGCTTTCCGCGCAGTGCATGAAGCCATCGCCAATGCGAAGAAAACAGTCGATATTATCTGCTGGGGTTTTCAGCCTTCTATGTACTTTATTCGGGATGGTCAGGCACCCTGCATTGGTGAGTTACTTAACGAAATAGCACTTAAAAATAAGGTGCAGGTACGTATCCTTGGCTGGGAAATGCCTTTTAATTCAGCTGGAGTTGCTGGCGAAGCGAATTTACCTAATAAAGGTCCTGTCAGCATTAAGGCAAGAGCAGGACAAACCTCAATTGAGGAACAATACGCTTATGATGGCGAATGGTTTAGACAACACTCATACGAGAGCAAACTACAAGCGGTAAGTGCCGCGGGGATGAATGTTGGCTTTACTAAAGTTAAGCATGATAAAGACAGTATTAACTTAATTCTTACCGAAACTCCGGTATTCGCTAGTCGTGGATTCAACCTGAAAGATCGTGCAGAACTGGCCTACAGATCAACATATCAAAGCATTGATAAGAATCTAAGCACTGACACAGTGCTGACAATGGCAGGCACTGTCACTCACCATCAAAAAACTGTGCTGGTTGACTATGAATTACCTGAGCATGCCATCGGTTTCGTAATGGGTCATAACATGCTTGACGAATATTGGGACACGGACTCCCACTCTTCTATGAATCGTCTTGCCAAAGATAAAGTTGCACCTAACACAGGACCACGCGGAGATTTGCCAAGACAAGATATATCCAGTCAGGTGACCGGGCCAATTCTGGAGCATTTGCATAAAAACTTTGCTACAGCGTGGCAGAGGGAAACGGGACAAGATTTACTCCTTATGCGTAATGCCAGAGAAGTCGCTAAAAAGCTTCAACAGCGTTCAGAATTTGGCACTCCGATCATGGCGCAACTATTGCGCACTCAGGCGCAGGAAGGAAAACGAGATATAGAAAAACTCTATTTAAAAACAGTTAATAATGCGACGCAGTTTATATATATAGAGAACCAATATTTTCGCTGGCCGCCATTGGCAGAGGCCATCAAAAAAGCAGCAGAAGTTCAAAGCAAAGGGGGCAGGGATCCCGGTGAACACGGTTCATTACACCTATTCGTTGTCACCAATGTTACTGACCAGGGTATTGGTGCTGGCACGGTGAATACCCAACGCATGCTGGAAAGTCTTGGACGGGCAGATACCATTCCCGAAGTGACTAAACAGCTGCAAATTGAGCAAATTAAACAACATATGGGTGGAGGCAGCGATTATCCAACTGACACGAATAAATATATTCAGGACATGCTCAAGAAACAGGCTGAATACAACGAAAAAGTTAAAGAAATTAAAGACAGCCAAATTTTACCAGTAGATCCCCCTGGTCTAAAGATTCACATTTGCTCACTGGTCGCGAAGGATTCTCCGGCGAACAACTGGATGCCAGTTTATATCCACTCCAAACTAATGATCATTAACGACGTATTTACCACGCATGGTTCAGCCAATATCAACACTCGCAGTATGATGGTCGACAGCGAAATGAATATTGCCCACGATTGGGCCAGCGTGACGCAAGACTTGCGCAGGCGATTGTGGAACCTTCATACAAATAAGCAAGGTGCGCAGGATGATCCTGAGAAGGCATTTGAAGCTTGGGAAAAACTTCTTGATAGAAATAAAAAACTTCAGGATACAGGGATAGATAATCCTGCAGCGCCATTGATAAAGTTTCGCTACAACGAGTCTACTCTAAAGGATCTGGACTAATGCGCAGATTATTATTGTTATCTTGTCTTCTTCTGACGGCCTGTGACGGCGGTAAAACCACGACTTCTGTAAAAAAGGATTTTGCTATGGATCCACTCACTAACGTTAATGCCAAACTGGCCTTTACCTGCAAACATGAAGCTATCCCCGACGCTCCCGCTGAATCCGATATATTGTTTAAATACGCCCGTTGGTTACAAAAAAATAATCTCCTAAAGCAAGATAAAACTGTAGATGCTGAAACTGAACGTTTATATCGCATTGCAGCTGAAAATGGTCATTTTAAAGCCAATATTAACTTGCAGAATGGTTCGATCCGTGGGCAGTTTTCTCTCTCAGCAGATGAGCGTTTTCGCCTTAGCCAGCGGTTGATAAACGCTAAAATTGCCAGTGGTTACTATTTTATCGCCATCTATTTGCAGAACGGCACAGCCGGTTTAAAGCAGGATCTGGAACTGGCTCTGCGTTACTACCGCAAAGCTGCCGATGAGGGGAATCCACAGGCTCAAGCTTATGTTGGTGACAAATTATCTCCAGCCCAAATGGCACCGGATGTATCCAGACAAATGCTTCATTGTGCCGCGGAACAGGGAGATGGTGGAGCGGCTAATGACCTAGGTAATGCACTGGCAGTAAAAGATCTATATCGAGAGGCTGTCAAGGCATTCCAGCTAGGGGTGAAGGCTGGTGATTCAACATCTGCCAGCTTTTTAGAAAGTGGATTCAATGGCCCTGAACCTTCTAATAAACTTGATTACCTAGCCTTGCCTAAAGACCCTGAGCGCGCCAGACGATATGAAGCAATCTGGAAAATACTATCCGACTACTCCTATGCCAGCCCCACCGTCCCTGAAATCAACGATATCGTCCCTCTCCCACCAGCGCCACTCCCCGCCTGGGATGGCAAGCTAAAATGGCTGGAAGATCGCAAAGCGAACATTCCGCCGGCCAAACCCAGCGAAGCCCTGATAGAAAAGCTGGCGAAAGACAAACAGCTCAACCCGGAAACCGGCAGGCCACTGCCGACTTCCCCGGATTTTGATAAAAGTGCCTCAGTAAATCTGCTGTGTAAAACCGGTGAACCTTGCCCGAAAAGCGGTTACTGGCAGATTGCATGGCTGCCGCGTGAAGGACTCAGCCAGAACGCCATCATCGCGTTCAGAGAGGGCGACATTATGCCCACCGACCGGGTAGAGATTTGTCGCTCACGCCCCTGGCCGCTCAGCGACAAACTGTTCCATCAGGACCAGCACGTTGACTGGCGCTTTGTAGGTGAAGCGTAATCTCATGCAGTAATCAGCGATTCAGAGCAGTAAACCAAGGATTAATTACAGGAATGAGGAGTTTGAAAATAAATAAAGTGATGGCAATTTATCACCTCAGTAAAACAACCTATTTAAGTGACGATAAAAAACAACCCATTTTCAGATATAACAAATAAATTCCTCAAGGATTTATATTTTAATGAAAGACCAAACCCTGCGTTATTACGATGCCGAGCTGCGCTATTTGCGCGATGCGGCGAAAGAGTTTGCACAAGCTCATCCTGATCGCGCCGCGATGCTCGATTTGGATAAACCCGGCACGCCTGACCCTTACGTTGAGCGTCTTTTTGAAGGCTTCGCCTTCTCCATGGGACGGCTGCGCGAAAAGATTGACGACGACCTGCCGGAATTCACCGAAGGACTGGTGAGCATGTTATGGCCGCATTATCTGCGCACCATTCCGTCGCTTTCCATTGTGTCGCTCTGTCCGGATGTGCCGTCGATGAAGATAGCCGAAACTGTGCCCACGGGAATGGAAATCTATTCCCGCCCTGTCGGCCCTAAAAATACCGTCTGTCAGTATCGCACCACGCGCAACATGACCCTTAACCCGCTGGCCGTTTCAAAAGTGGTGATGGCGGCCGAACCGGATGGGCGTTCGGTGTTGCGCCTGCGTCTGTCATGCAGCCCACAGACTGACTGGTCGCAGGTCGATTTGCGTCGTCTGTGTTTTTATCTGGCAGGAGAAGCACCGGTCAGCAGTGCGCTGCATCTGGCTCTTACCCGCCGTCAGGCTGCACTTTATCTACGCCTTCCAAACCAGGCTGACCGCATCAAACTGGATGGCTGGTTCTCGCCGGGCGGGTTTGCGGATGAAGATTTGCTGTGGCCAAAAGGCGAAAGTGCGTTCAGCGGCTATCAGTTGTTACTGGAATATTTCACTTTCCGCGAAAAATTTATGTTCGTGCATCTGAACGGGCTGGAAAAGGTGACGTTACCGCCGAAAATTTCATACTTTGATATTGAGGTCGTGATGAACAGCCAGTGGCAAAGTGATCTGCCAGTGACTGATGATGCCATAGCACTGCACTGTGTGCCGGTGATCAATCTGTTCACGCTGGAAGCCGATCCGCTGGTGGTCAATGGCCTGGAAAATGAATATCTGCTGCGTCCGCGTCGTTTGCAGGACGGACATACTGAAATCTACTCCGTTGATTCGGTGACAGGCTCGCAACGAACTGATGACGCCACTTATGTTCCCTTCACCAGTTTCCGCCATCGTGGTGGAATGCAAAGACGACATGCGCCGGAACGTTATTATCACACCCGTGTAAAACGGGGCGTGGCCGGGCTGCATGATACCTGGTTGATCCTTGGGGGCCAGCAGTGGGAAGTTGATCGCGAGTTTACCCGCGAAGCTGTATCCCTGAAAATAACCGGCACTAACGGTCAACTGCCTCGAAAAGCGTTACAAAGTACCCTGCTTGACCGGTGTGAAGCAGTACTACAGACAAAAATAGACGTACGCAATCTCTGTAAACCGACCCTGCCGTCTTATCCGCCAGCGGAAGACCATTTTCAGTGGCGGGTACTTAGCCATCTGGGTTCCAGTTATCTCAATCTGATGAGCAGCGCGGAGGTATTACGCGGAACACTGGAGCTTTACAACTGGCAGCGTGATGAGCTGAATAATCGTCGCCTTGATGCCATTCAACGTGTTGAACACCACCAGATCCAACGTTTTGAAAAAGGCTTTTTGCTGCGAGGTATCGACATTGAAGTGACATTGGATAGCAACGGCTTTACCGGCGAAGGTGATATCCATTTGTTCGGCGAAATGCTCAATCGCTTTTTTGCACTTTACGCCGATATCCACTTATTTAATCAGCTCACCCTTATTGTTCAGCCTGCCGGGAAATGTATCCGATGGAAAGAGAATCACAATCAGCGTCTGCCCGGCTAGTCGCACAGCTCCACGACAAACTCCCTTACACCCAGTTTTATCGTTTCTGCCAGTTACTTGAACAAAGCCAGCCTGAAGCGCCACCGCTGGGCAGTCAATGGCAAGTCAGACACGATCCGGTACGTTTTCGTCCGCATCCGGGGATGGGTTTTCCGGCCAGCGAATTTAAACGGGTGGAGATGCCCGAACATCCCCATCTTCCACCGACCA
Source organism: Rahnella victoriana (assembly GCF_004330295.1). Classification (GTDB taxonomy): domain Bacteria; phylum Pseudomonadota; class Gammaproteobacteria; order Enterobacterales; family Enterobacteriaceae; genus Rahnella; species Rahnella victoriana. The sequence goes on along the minus strand of NZ_SJOJ01000020.1, from coordinate 71,319 downwards.
TCCGCACGACGTTTATGGGGCTGTACGGTGTGGAATCGCCGCTCCCTACGGCTTACATCGACGACATTACCCAGCGGCGCGATGGCTACGAGGCGGTCAGCGAATTCCTGGATATTTTTAATCACCGGCTGACGACCCAGTACTACCGGATCTGGCGCAAATATTCTTATCCGGCAACCTTTACGCCAGGTGGAAAGGATAAGACATCACAATATCTTTTGAGCCTGTGTGGTCTCGGGATTGCCGGATGCGCTGAAAATATCGCCACGCCAGTGTCCCGTTTTCTGGCACTGACGAGCATGATGCGTTTGCCCACGCGAACCAGCGAGGGGATGATTGCACTGGTTCAGTTACTTGCGCCTGATACCGAAGCTTTTGTGATAGCACATGACCGTTGTCGTATACCTTTGCGTAAACGGCTGACCATGAGCGCACGCCATCCCATCAATATGGGAAGCAGCCCGGTGATGGGCAGCCATACCGTAGATGTGAACTGTCAGGTTCTCTTGCAACTGAAAACGGCCAATCCGGACGAAGCCCGGGAATGGTTGCCAGACGGTCAGTTATATACCGATTTGCTGGCGTTACTGCAGGTATATCTGGGCTCGCGACTGCATGTTCGTTTGCAACTGTCAGTCTCACGCGCGCTGCTGCCCGATGCGCGTCTCTCCTGCCAGCCGGCAAAATCCGGTGTGCTCCTGGGTAGAACCGCTGTTATGCGCAGGCTAAAAACATCACCTGCAATGCAAAATAACACTGAAATAATCACTATTAATCTGGGCCGCTATCAGCGCGTTCAGGAAAATCTTCACAGAAGGGAAACTGATGAATATGGCGACTACCGCTGGTAAAACCCGTTTTACATTACTGATGCTGGCAATGGTCTCCACGCTTAGCGGATGCGGACTGACCCAGAAGGTCAGCGACGGTACTGTCGCTGTAACCAAATCCATTTTTTACAAGCAGGTGAAAACGTTGCATCTGGATATTAAAGCAAGGGATGCAATCAATAATAATGCTGCGGGTGCGCCGCTCTCCACCGTTGTTCGCATCTATCAGTTAAAAGATCGAAAAGTGTTTGATGGTACGGACTATCCGTCATTATTTACTGATGACAGTCAGGCGATCAAAACTGATCTTGTGAGCGAAAAAGACATCCGTATCCTTCCTGGTGCTGCAATCACCGTTGACGTCCCTCTCGATGAAAAAGCCCAGTATGTCGCCGTCGCGGGCATGTTCCTGTCACCAGATATTACCAATAATACCTGGCGTATCGTTCTCAGCCGCGACGATCTTGACCCCGACAAAGCACGACAGATTGAACTGAATAATCAGGGAATGACACTGCTGCCATTGAAGGACAAGTGATATGCCGCAACCCTCACTCTACGAAATGCTGCTCGGCAATTTTGCCGGCGGCCTCGATCTGCACAACGTCAGCGAAGAGAATCAGGTGATCCTCTCCGTGCTCGACAACATGCAGCGCATTCTCAACTGTCGTGCTGGCACGCTCAGCCATCTGCCGGATTACGGCCTGCCGGACATGAGCAAAATCCTGCAAGGGATGCCCGGCACGGCGCATTCCCTGCTGGATGTCTTGTCAGAGACCTTGCTGAAATACGAGCCACGCATCCAAAAACTGCACGTTATTTTATTGCCCCAGTCCAGCCCCGGACATCTTGAATACGCCATTGACGCCGAACTGAAAGAGCTTGGCTTAGTGCGATTCGGTACCGAATTTATGCCGGAAGGCCGCGTACTGATGCGCCATATGAAACAGCAGAATTACGTCAGTTAAGGAAAACAACCATGTCAATTGAACGCCAGTTGCGCACCGGGGGTGACCCGCGTGCGCTGGCTGATTACGCCGTTTTACGCGAAGAACTGAGCAAATTAACCCATCCGGCGCGCCCGGATGTTAACTGGCAAAAAGTGGAACAGCTGTGTCTGAATCTGTTCCAGCAAAACGGTATCGAGCTGCAAACGGCATCGTGGTATACGCAGGCCCGGGCGCGCGTAGCGGGGATATCGGGTTTAAATGAAGGGCTGGCGATCCTCGAGGCATTGATTTCACGGCAGTGGCCGGGACTGTGGCCGCAGCCGGTGCATGCGCGGATGGAAATACTCTCCGGCCTGAGCCAGCGTCTGCAACAGACATTGCGCAGCATGACCCTGGATTATCACGATCTGTCGCAGATCTATCAGGCCGAAAAACTGATCAATGCGCTGTGCGAGGTCCTGCAGCGTCTGGAGCTGAAGCATGTCAGCCAACTGGAAGCACTGAGCAGTTTTATGCACGGTGCCGCCGTGAGGCTGGAAAATATGCACGCCACCAGCGATGCGCCGATCGTCCTGCCTGCGGCAGCGACTGAAAACGCGGAAAAAGAGTGGGCCGCGCAACCCCGCGAGCAGTGGGTCTATGTCGCGCAGGCTGAACCTGCCGAACCACAGGTGACGATTGCGCCACCCGCGCCGGTGAAGCATCCGGTGCAATGGAAAGGGTTCATCGCCGGGATGGTGGTGACGGTGCTGTTGGGTAGCGGGATTTCGGCGGGCATCAGGGCGTTTTATCATCCGCCTTCCGGTGAGCAGCTGATGGCGACGCTGCCGGTGTTGCCCAAACCGCTGAACACACAGGCGCTGGAAACGCTGAAGAACCGGCAGGCTGAGATGCTGCACCGCGAGGCACCGGCGTATCTGGCCGCAATGCAGCAGCAAACGCGCCAGCTCGCCACCTTGTCGCCGCGCTGGGCGCAGGATACCGGGTCACATCTGGTCGGTCAGGCGCTGATGTTATGGCCTGATAATCCGGCAACCGCCGCGCTGGCGAAAAGCTGGACGCAGCAACTGAACGCCAATGCCGTGCCTTTGGAAAACCTCAGCGGCTGGCAACAGGCCAATACCCAGCTGCAACAACTGGCGGATAAACTCAACGGGCTGGATGAGCAGCGCGGTAAATACATGACTGTCTCACAGCTGAAGTCGTCGGTATTTGCTATCCAGCAGGCGCTGAACAGCGCGCCGCCGGTGGAAGAATCCTTGCGAAAACTTGCCGATCTGCAGCAACAGAAAACCGCGATTCCGCCACAACTGACGCTGCAACTTGATAATCAGTTTACGCAGTTGCTGAACCGCTACGCGTTGCTTACTCAAACCTTACCGGCGACCGCCAGTAAAAACGGTCAGGCAGATAACTGACCAATGAATATGGCGGCGTGATCAGAAAATATGATGACGTCAGCCATCTTAAATACAGAGGAAGTATGTCAGCAAAAGAACGGTTCCTGAAAAAACTACAGGACAGCCAGCCCCGCACTGGCTCATATGAAAATAAAGGACAGGCGGATATCGCCGGGTTCCGGCAGCGGATCGCGCTGTTGCAGGAAAACATGGAAGAATGGCTGGAAGGCACCGGCATCGGGGTCGAAAGCACCACCGTCTCGCTGATTGAATGCCTGATCGGCGGGAAATCGTTCAGTGTTCCCGGTATCCGGCTGACCTATGAAGACAGCCAGGTGACCTTCACTCCGGTGTTTTTATACGGACAAGGCGTCACGGGCTGTGTGGAAACCAGCCTTTGTACGCAGGGCCGGGTCACTGTTCTGTGCCGGTTATTTATGCGCGCAGGTGAGAACCGAGACTGGACATGGCGTCCCGCGAATCCTTTCACGGCGCAAGAGCGGGCGTTTGGCGAAGAGCTCTTTTTTGAACTGATTGAAGGATTATTACCCTGACGCCTTCGGGCGTCTTTTTTTTGTCATTCATCCGGATAACGTGCAGCACAAATGTAAAATAATGTTACGGGAATTACCTTCTGGCGGCATTTTCGGCCAAAATCGATGACACAAATTTACATTGCATTAAAAATCAGAATGCGCTGATGCCCGGCACGATTTAACTTTCTTGTTACCAATTTTGCACACAACAAGTCATTACCGGATGCAGGGAAATTACATTTGAAAAACATCAAAACTTTTTGATCCAGATCAATGCAACAACATGACCTCTCATTTTTTGTGGTTAACGCCCTGCGTCTCCCTTTTCCCCGAATTTAGTTTTCCCGCCCCTGCGTGTTACCCGCACAGAAAGTGTTTCAACGACTAATTTCCCCACGGAACCGTCCCTGTTAATGCCTTCATACGATGTGGTTAAATCGGCTCCTCGCGAAACCCCAGCTGTACCACCCTTTCATTCAAGACTTCACCTGCGAATGTCAGACATCGCCGGTTCCCGTACCGGTATTGCTGTTTGGAAGGGTCACCTGACACACAAAAAGAGGTTGTTATGTTTGGTCTTGATGCGCTAGAACTGGCCCGGATCCAGTTTGCCTTCACCGTCTCTTTTCATATCATTTTTCCCGCAATCACTATCGGGCTTGCCAGTTTTCTGGCTGTTCTGGAAGGCATGTGGCTGAAAACGAAGAAAGAGGCTTACCGCGACCTGTATCATTTCTGGTCGAAAATCTTTGCCGTGAACTTCGGTATGGGCGTGGTCTCCGGTCTGGTGATGGCATACCAGTTCGGCACCAACTGGAGCATGTTCTCCTCCTTTGCCGGCAGCATTACCGGCCCGCTGCTGACGTATGAAGTGTTAACCGCGTTCTTCCTGGAAGCCGGTTTCCTCGGCGTGATGCTGTTCGGCTGGAACCGCGTCGGACCGGGCCTGCACTTCTTCTCTACCTGCATGGTGGCCCTCGGCACGCTGATGTCGACGTTCTGGATCCTCGCCTCAAACAGTTGGATGCAGACCCCGCAGGGCTACGAGATTGTTAACAATCTGGTGGTGCCGGTCAGCTGGATGAAGATTATCTTCAACCCGTCCTTCCCGTTCCGCTTAATGCACATGACCACCGCCGCGTTCCTGGCCTCTGCTTTCTTCGTCGGTTCTGCTGCGGCATGGCATTTACTGCGCGGTCGCGATACGCCTGCCATCCGTACGATGTTGTCGATGGCCATGTGGATGGCACTGATCGTGTCTCCGATTCAGGCATTCCTCGGTGATGCCCACGGCCTGAATACCCTGAAATATCAGCCGGCTAAAATCGCGGCCATCGAAGGCCACTGGGAAAATAAAGACAACAAACCGTCCCCGCTGGTACTGATCGGCTATCCCGATATGAACCGTGAAGAAACCCGTTACGCGATTGAAATCCCGTATCTGGGCAGCCTGATCCTGACGCACAGCCTGACGCATCAGATCCCGGCGCTGAAATCCTTCCCGAAAGAAGACCGTCCGAACTCCTCCGTGATCTTCTACACCTTCCGCATCATGGCCGGTCTGGGCATGCTGATGATTTTGCTGGGTGTGCTGAGCCTGATCCTGCGTCGTGGCGGCAAAATGTATACCTCGAAAGCGTTCCTGCGCTTTGCTTTCCTGATGGGCCCTTCCGGTCTGCTGGCCCTGCTGGCGGGTTGGATCACCACTGAAATGGGGCGTCAGCCGTGGGTGGTGTATGGCCTGCTGCGCACCAAAGACGCGGTATCCAACCATAACGTGTTGCAGATGAGCGTCAGCCTGATCCTGTTCATCGTCATTTACTGTTCGGTGTTTGGTGTCGGTTACGGCTACATGATGCGCCTGATCCGCAAGGGTCCGCAGGCGCATGAAGGTGAAAGCGTTGACCACGGTGGTCCCGGCCAGCACCGCACGCCTGCGCGTCCGCTGTCTGCGATTTCAGAATCACTGACCGACGAAAATAAGGGAGCTTGATAATGGGTATCGACTTACCGCTGATCTGGTTTTTGATCATCATCTTCGGCGTGATGATGTATGTGGTGATGGACGGCTTCGACCTGGGTATCGGTCTGCTGTTCCCGCTGGTCAAAAAAGAGCACGACCGTGACGTGATGATGAACACCGTTGCGCCGGTCTGGGACGGCAACGAAACCTGGCTGGTACTCGGCGGTGCGGCGCTGTATGGCGCATTCCCGCTGGCGTACTCGGTGATCCTGGATGCACTGACTATCCCGCTGACCCTGATGTTATTCGGTCTGATCTTCCGCGGTGTGGCGTTTGAGTTCCGCTTCAAAGCCAGCCCGGCCAAACGCCACGTGTGGGATAAATCCTTCATCTGGGGTTCGGTTATCGCCACCTTCTGTCAGGGCGTGGTGCTGGGCGCAGTGATCAACGGCATTCCTGTTGTGAACCGCACGTACGCCGGTGGCGCACTGGACTGGCTGACGCCGTTCACCCTGTTCTGTGGCTTTGCGCTGGTAGTGGCTTACGCCCTGCTCGGCTGCACCTGGCTTATCATGAAAACCGAAGGCGAATTGCAGGAAGCGATGCACAAAATCGCCAAACCGCTGCTGGTGGTATTCCTGCTGGTGACGCTGGCCGTCAGCCTGTGGACGCCGCTGACCCACAGCGACATCGCCACCCGCTGGTTCTCGCGCCCTAACCTTTACTGGTTCCTGCCGGTGCCGGTGCTGGTGGTGCTGGTCTCGGCGTGGATGTACCGCGCCATCAGTAAAAACGCGCATCACGCGCCGTTCCTGCTGACACTGGCGCTGGTGTTCCTGGGCTATACCGGTCTGGGGATCAGCATCTGGCCGAACATCATTCCGCCGTCCATCTCCATCTGGGAAGCGGCTTCACCGCCGCAAAGCCAGGGCTTCATTCTGGTCGGCGCCCTGTTCATTATCCCGATCATTCTGGTGTATACCTTCTGGAGCTACTACGTGTTCCGCGGGAAAGTCACACCGGATCAGGGTTATCACTGAGGAATCTCGTTATGAATCTCATCAGAAAAATGGATGACAGCAACATCACTAAAGCCCCGTTCTTAAAGCGTGTCGGCTGGATGGCCGTCATCTGGGGCGGCAGCGTGCTGGCGTTATTTGTTGTGGCATCGGTATTTCATCTGCTGATGTTTGCGGCGGGAATGAGAAGTCATTAAGTGAAAAGGCCGCCATCATGGCGGCCTTCTGTTTTTTATTTCTCCAGCACCCGCCCGATAAAATCGAGAATATCGTCCATGGCTTCCTGACGGGTTTCGGCAGAGGGCATGACGATCAGCTGATCGGAATAGCCATTCATGATGGCAGATAACTGCCGCGTCACCCGTGCCGCATTCGCCGGTCTGAACACGCCCGACTCAATCCCCGCACTGATAATCTCCGCCAGCAGTGCCAGCCACTTGTGCACCATCAGTTGCGCCAGTCCGGCGTAAGCCTCGTTATGCGCCGCCAGTTGCCACAGTGAGCCGTAAAGCTGCCAGATATCGCCCTGCGTGTCCGGCAAATAATTGCGTACCAGCGTGTGCAGTTTTTCCTGCGGCTGAAGCGGCGCAATTTCAGCGGTGAATTCGGTCAGCTCAGCCAGCATCACCTCCTTCAGCGCCTCGATACATAAGGTCTGCCAGTCGCGAAAGTAATGATAAATATGGCTGCGGGAAATGCCGACGCGCTCCGTCAGCTCGCGTGTCGTCACTTTTTCAATCCCTTTTTCGATAAAGAGACTGATGGCACCGTCAAGAATTTTAGCCCTTAACGCCTCCTGATTTTCTTTCATAATCAATCCTGTGCTGGCATCGAGCAACCGCTCCTGGCCGCATTTTATCAGGAAGGCAGACGTGCGCCCAACGACTTACGCAAGACGATTTTCACCACAATCACCGTCGCTATGACCAGCGCGGCCGCCGACACCAGCACCGCCATAAACGCCTGATCGAACGCCGCGCGGGCGAGATCCGTGATAACTGTCGCGTGTTCCGGGCTGAGATGGCTGGCGATCGCCAGCGCTTCGTCGAGACTGTCATAGGCCGCGTCGCCGGTCACCAGCGCGGCAGGCAGTTCCAGGGTGCGGCTGTACACCGCCGTCATCAGACCGCCCAGCAAGGTGACGCCAAGCACGCCGCCCATTTCCCACGACACATCTTCGATCGCCGCCACCATGCCGGCTTTGTCTTCCGGTGCGTTGAGCATGATCGAGGTTGAAGCCGCTGTCACGGCCCCTCCCAGCCCGAAACCTAAGATAAACAGGCTGATCAGTTGCAGCGTCACGCCAACGTCAAACACCAGCGCATGCATCACAATCCCCAGTGCCGACAGCGCAAAGCCGCCAAGCATCATTTTGCGCACGCCGACACGCGGGATCAGCATACCCGCCAGCGGCGAGGCCAGTGCAGACGCCACCGGGATCGGCAGGATAAACATCGCCGCCATAAACGGCGACAGGCCAAGCACCAGTTGTAACCGCTGGCTGAGCACCAGTTCGATGCCAATCAGCGCGATCATTGAGGTAATAGCAACACCGACACCGCAGGCAAACGCCCGGTTACGGAACAGCGAGAAATCGATCATCGGCTGCAATGCGCGCTGTTGTCTTCTGGCGAATAAGCTGAGGAAAATCACGCCCGCCGTCGCCGCAGACACGATGACCAGCCATGAGGAATTGATATGGCTAAGTTCTTTCAGCGCGTAAATCACGCCGACCAGCCCCGCCATCACCAGCGCAGAACCGATAAAATCACACGGGCGCTGTTTGTTGCCTTTACCACGCGGGATCAGCGCCAGCGCGAACGGGAAAACCGCCAGCACGATCGGCACGTTGATCAGGAATACCGATCCCCACCAGAAATATTCCAGCAATACGCCGCCGATCACCGGCCCGAGTGCCGCCGCACCGGAAGCCACCGCCGACCAGATGCCGATCGCCAGCGCGCGTTCACGCTCATCGGTAAATACATGGCGCACAATCGCCAGCGTCGCAGGCATCATCATCGCTGCACCGATGGCCAGAAACACGCGGGAGGCAATCAGCATTTCAGCGCTGGCAGAAAACGCCGCGCACAGGGAGGCGAGCGCGAACACCGGCAGCCCGCTCATAAACAGATTCTTATGCCCGAGCCGGTCGCTCAGCATTCCCGCGCCCGGTAGCAGCCCGGCGACCACCAGAGGATAGGCATTCACTATCCATAGTTTTTCCGATGCCGTGGCACCCAGCGCCTGTGTCAGACGGGGTAACGCGGTGTACAACACGGTCATATCGATGATGATCAGAAACAGCGTACTGGTGACGATGGCAAGTATCAGCCAGCGATTATTGACGAACATAAAAAAGTGCCTCAGATAGATTTTGAGCAGTTGCTCAAGACCAGCAAGATACTTGAGCAACCGCTCAAACTCAAGCAGCATGTGCCTGACAGTTGATGAAGCGTTGAAGATACGGCGGGTGACTAAAAGAGAATGATTCGTTTTGCATTGATACTTTCACGGGCCACCATGGGGGATGAGCTTTCTGAAAGATTTCTGAATGCCGCATGGGAGTCGGTTTCTGTGGCTACGTGTTCCCCGGCATGTATGTCATTTTTTTGTCATTTCCTCGTCAGTCTTTTGTTGGCCTCTGATTGATATATTGCCTTCACACACTGCACTGAGGATTTATTATGAAATTACGCAATCTGTCACTCATCACTTCTCTCGTTCTTGCCGGGATGACTATCTCAACGGTTCAGGCTGATACCAGCAAGCCAGTCGCAAATGCACCGGAAGTCACTAACATCGTGCTGGTTCATGGCTTGTTTGCGGATGCGTCGAGCTGGTCTAAGGTTATCCCGCTGCTGCAAGCCAAAGGCCTGCATGTGACTGCGGTGCAGAACCCGACGACGTCACTGGATAACGATGTTGCGGCGGTGAAACGGGCGCTGGCTCTGCAAAACGGCCCGGTCATTCTGGTCGCACACTCTTACGGGGGCATGGTGATTAGCCAGGCAGGGAATGAGCCGGAAGTGAAAGGCCTGGTATATATCGCTGCGCGTGCACCGGCAGCGGGTGAAGACTATCCGGCGCTGACAAAGAAATTCCCGGCATCGCCCGCTTCTGCGGGCATAAAATGGAATGACAATTTTGGTGCGTTAACGGAATCAGCCTTTGTTCATGATTTTGCAGGTGATTTGCCTGAGAAAGAAGCCAAAGCTTACTACGCCGTTCAGCAACCCATGGGCAAAGCCATCACGATGGCCAAAACCAGCGTCGCCGCCTGGGAATTTAAGCCAACGTATTACGCCGTCTCGACGGAAGACCGCACCATCAATCCTGATCTCGAGCGCTTCATGGCTAAACGTATGCACGCGCAGACGATCGAGCTAAAATCTAGTCATGTATCGTTAATTTCCCAGCCGGAAGCCGTGGCAAATCTGATTATGAAAGCCGCGCACGTGCCGGGTTATTAAACATTTCGCATCATCATGATGAGAAGAAATGGGCGCCGCGTGTGCCCTTTTCTCCTGCACGCCGAGGTTCTATCCTGTTTGAAAATCCTCATTATTGAAGACGAAGAGAAAACCGCCGAATACCTGAGAAATGGCCTTAATGAAGCGGGTTACACCGCCGACTGGGCCGCTAACGGTATCGATGGCCTTCATATGGCCCGGGAGAATGCTTACGACCTGATCCTGCTGGATGTGATGCTGCCAGAGATGGACGGCTGGACGGTGATGGAGCGACTGCGTATTCATCTCCAGACACCCGTGCTGTTTCTCAGTGCACTCGGGGCGCTGGAAGATCGCTTGCGTGGCCTGGGGTTGGGGGCTGATGAGTATCTGGTGAAACCCTTTTCCTATGCTGAACTGCTGGCCCGCATTCGCATCATCCTTCGCCGGGGCCAGCCGCAATCAGGTAATGTTTTATCGCTGGCAGATCTGGTCGTGGATATCGAAAAATTTCGGTGTGAACGCGCCGGGAAACGTATCACCCTGACCAACAAAGAATTTAAATTGCTGGTGTGTTTTCTCCAGCATCCCGGTCAGGTATTGTCGCGCACCTTTTTGGCTTCCCGCGTATGGGATATGAATTTTGACAGCGACACCAATGTGGTGGATGTGGCCGTCAGAAGATTAAGGCAAAAAATCGATGAGCCGTTTCAGAATCAATTAATACATACAATTCATGGCGTGGGTTATCGCTGTGAGGAAGAGCCATGAGACGTATTTCCCTCACGTTTCGCCTCGCCGTTTTGCTCGCCGCCTTTTCGTTTGTGGCGTTTACTGTCATGGGCGGAGCACTTTATTATGCGTTACGGCACCAGTTGACGCTGCGTGATGACGCGGCGCTTGTCTCACGGGTGGACCAGATCAGCACCTTATTACGGGATATGGATGCACGTCAGCTTATCCATGAAAAGCCACACCTGTTCGCGAATATGCTGGGAAACACGGAATCCCTGCTGGTTATCCGTTATACACAAGGCCCGACCTTACTGGAGGTCAATCCTCTCAAACGCCAGATCCCTGATGTCGCGCCGATCTCCGCCAACCAGAAACTGTCGCTGAATGTCGTGCACCATTCGCAAACGTCTGACGGGACACCCATGATTTCTATGGCGGCGACCAGTCAGTCTTCCAATGATTTACCCCCGCTGGAAATTATCTCAAGCCGTGTGTTAACCGACCGGACGCATATTTTGGATGTGTATCGCGATAACATCATTCTGTTTGCATCGATGATGGCCGCCATTTCGGTCGTTTTGGCCTTTATTTTTGCCCGCCGGGGGGTTTCTCCTTTGCGAAGGCTGGCGGAAAGAACCGCGAAGATTGGCACCAGAACCTTGTCCTCGCGTCTGGCCAAAGACGATGCACCCACTGAGCTTGATCCCCTGATTGATCAGATAAATGCCATGCTGGAAAGACTCGAACGCGGGTTTAAACAAATCAAACAAGTGAGTGGCGACATGGCCCACGATCTGCGTACGCCGATCACCATACTTCTCGGGCAAACTGAGGTAGGTCTGGGGGCGCCACGTGAAAATGAGTACTACCGGCGGTTACTGGGGTCTAATTTTGAAGAACTTCAACGTATGTCGCGCATGATTGATAACATGCTTTTTTTGGCGCAGGCCGAGCAGCCAGACCAGGAAATTCAGCGCATCGTTCTGGACGCCACGCAGGATATGAAGCGGATTTGTGATTATTTCGAAGACTTAGCTGCCGAACGCGATATCCGGATCCAGGTCAGCGGCCAGGGCACCCTGTTTGCCGACGCTATGCTCTTACGCAGAGCGCTGGCTAATCTGCTTTCCAACGCCGTACGCCATGCCGCATCAGACAGCGTGATTGAAATCATTGCCTCCCCCGCCGCCGCAGGCATGAATATTCTGGTGGTCAACCAAGGCGAAACGATTCCTAAACACGATCAGGAAAGGATTTTCGACCGTTTCTATCGTGCTGACCCTTCCCGCCAAAACTCTTCCCACTCGAGTGGGTTGGGGTTGTCGATTGTCACCTCCATCATGCAATTGCACCAGGGCCGCTGCTGGGTTGAAAGCGGGCAAGGCACCACGACTTTCGGACTGTTCTTCCCGAATGCTGAGGAGTCAATGGGTTGACAGGATTCGTGAAAGTTTCGGTTTTGTTCGCTTAGCCCGCCGCGCAACTTCATTGATTGGGGTTTTGTCTTTAAAAAAGTCAGGGGCGATTCAGAAATTTTGCCAACGAGCTCACACTTACCGCCTTCTTCCCGATGATTACATTGACTTCAGGACCTAATTAATCAGAAATAGACCACAGGCGTGTTACTACCCAGCGTAGGCAAGACCTGAAGCCCCATCCTCTTCTTTGTAAGGTGATGGGGCTTCAGGTCTTTTTTTTTGTTTCGGCTCCGGGAATGGTGGCTATGAATCATCTGCAAGTTGCTCAGGAAATTGTGGCGCGGGTCGGCGGCGTGGAGAATATTGAACACGTTGAGCATTGTTCAACGCGGCTGCGGCTCAGCCTCTATAACAACGAAAAGGCCGACCAGACCGCGCTGGAAAAAATTTCCGGCGTGCTGGGCGTCAGGCTCAATGTTCAGTGCCAGGTGGTGATTGGCAGCGAAGTAATCCGGGTATATGACGCAGTCAAAGAACTGGTCAGCGGCCAGACGTCGCCGGTTCAGACTCAGCCGAAGCCAAAGAACACCCGCGTGCTCTCCGTCGTGGTGGATTTCATTATCAGCGTCTTCCAGCCGCTGGTTCCGGCCATTGCCGGAGGCGGCGTCCTGAAATCCTTGTTATTGCTGCTGGATGCGCTCGGCTGGCTGAGCCGCAGCAGTTCGACCTGGAAAGTACTGGATAATATTGGTTCAGCGCCGATCTATTTTCTGCCGATACTGGTGGCGATCACCACGGCGACCAAACTTAAGGTGAACATTCTTGTGGCGGTTTCCGCTGTATCGGTCATGGTGTTGCCGGGCATGGCAAAACATCTGGCTGACGGCGCGCAGTTTCTTTCGCTGGATCTGAAGAACGTCCCCTATGCCTCGCAGGTTTTTCCGGCCATTTTGTGCGTACTTTTTTATGCGCAGACAGAGAAACTTTTCAACCGGTATACGCCGTCATCCGTGCGCGTTTTCCTTTCGCCAATGCTTTCCCTGATGATCACCGTGCCCCTGACCTTACTGGTGCTCGGTCCGTTAGGATATGAACTCGGTGCCGGTCTGGCCAAAGTCATCCTGTGGTTATACGGCCACTTAGGCTTCATCGCGACGGCGTTGCTGGCAGCAGGTTTGCCCTTCATGGTGGCCGCAGGAATGCATAAACCGATGCTGCCGTATGCCATCTCCTCCATGAGCCAGCTCGGGCGCGAGTTCATCTACTTACCGGCGTCACTGGCGCACAACATTGCCGAATCAGGCACTTGCTTCGCCATCGCCCTGAAAAGTAAAGATAAAGCCATGAAGTCCACTGCGTTTTCTGCCGGTATTTCCGCCTTGTTCGGCATTACCGAGCCCGCGATTTATGGCGTCACGCTGTTACACAAGCAGGCGCTCTACAGCGTTCTGGCGGGCAGTTTTGTCGGCGGTGCTTTTGTCGGCTGGATGGGCATTCAAGCTTTCGCGCTAGTCGGGCCGGGTTTAGCGACCATCTCAATATTTGTCTCCCCTGAAAACAGCATGAATATCGTCTATGCCCTCGCCGGCGTGGTGATTGCTTTTGGCGTCTCTTTTGTCAGTGCGCTGATGCTGTGGAAAGAGAAAAGTATGCCGCTTCCTGCTGAGGCCATGGTCAGTTCACTGGATCTGGTGCAGCCGGTAGAGGGGAAAGTCATCCCGCTTGAGCAGGTGAATGACGATGTATTTTCCAAACGCATCATGGGTGAGGGTATTGCCATCATTCCCCAGGCAGGTGTGCTCAGCGCGCCTGCCAGTGGCGTGATCGTGAATGTTTTCGAAACCGGCCACGCGGTCAGTATGCTCAGCGACAGTGGCATTGAGCTGATTTTCCACATCGGTATCGACACCATCAAACTGAACGGCGAGGGATTTACCCCCCGCGTTGAAACCGGACAAAGGGTGTCCGTCGGCGACATCCTGGTGGAATTTGATGTGGATGCCCTGACCCGCGCCGGTTTTGATCCGGTGGTCATTATGGTGATCACCAACAGCGAGCGGTTCACGTTAGAACCGGAACCCGCCGCCTTACAGATTAATCATCGCCCCGTTGTTATGACTTTAAAGGAGTCCGTGTAATGACCAGTAAACCAACGTTTCCGAAAGACTTTTTATGGGGAGGCGCTATCGCCGCCAATCAGGCGGAGGGCGCATGGAATATCGACGGCAAAGGCCCTTCCGTGGCGGATGCCATCACCTGGAAACCCAATGTCTCGCTCAAAGATTACAGCGCGCACATGGCGCTGACCGATGAAAATATCGCGGATGCACTTCAGGGGAAAAACGACGAGCTGTACCCAAAACGCCGCGGGATAGATTTCTACCATCGTTATAAAGAGGATCTGGCTTTATTCGCCGAAATGGGCTGTAAGGTTTTGCGCGTGTCCATCGCCTGGTCGCGAATTTTCCCGACCGGAGAAGACAGGGAACCGAATGAGGCCGGACTGGCGTTTTATCACGAATTATTCAGCGAGATGAGAAGGCTCAACATCGAACCACTGGTCACACTGTCGCATTACGAAATGCCACTGGCGCTGAGCGAAAAATACAATGGCTGGGTACATCGTAACGTGGTGGATGCCTTTGTGCGTTTCTGTCGCGTGTGTTTCGAACGTTACAAAGACCTGGTGGTTTACTGGCTGACGTTTAACGAAATCGACAGCATCCGCCGTCATCCCTTTACCACCGCCGGGATCAGGGAAGAAAAAAGTGCGGAAGGCCGCGCGGAACAGGATATCTATCAGGGTTTGCATCATCAGTTTGTGGCATCGGCTTTGGTCACCCGCGACTGCCATGCGATCATTCCCTGCAGCCAGGTCGGATGCATGCTGACCAAACTGACCACCTACCCGCGCACCTGTAAACCCGAAGACGTAGAAGCCACGCTGAAAAAGAATCTGGAAAACATGTTCTACGCGGACGTGCAGGTGTTTGGTGCCTACCCGCCACTGATCACGCGTGACCTCGAACGCCGCGGGATCCACATTGAAATGCAACCCGGTGATACTGAAATACTGCGCGCTTACACCGTCGATTTTGTTTCTTTCAGCTATTACATGTCGCTGACCGAATCCACTCAGCCGGATGCAGAACGTATTCCCGGCAATACCATTCTTGGCGTCAAAAACCCTTACCTTCCGGCATCAGAATGGGGCTGGCAGATTGACCCGGTCGGATTGAAAATCTCGTTGCTTGAACTGTATGACCGCTACCAGAAACCGCTGTTTATCGTGGAATGTGGCCTCGGGGCGAAAGACGAGGTCGTCGCTGGAAAAATTCATGACGATTACCGTATCGACTATTTCCGCGCCCACTTCGAACAGGTAAAAAACGCCATCGATGAAGGTGTTGAGGTCATGGGCTTTACGACCTGGGGGTCAATCGACATCATCAGCGCCGGAACCTCGCAAATGTCCAAGCGTTATGGTTTTATCTATGTCGATCAGGATGATGAAGGTGGAGGCTCTCTGGCACGTCTGCGCAAAAACTCGTTTTTCTGGTACCAGAAAGTCATCGCGACAAATGGCGCGGACATGGCGTAATCGTGACAATCAGCCGCAGGAACAGACCGTGATTACAGTGAAGAAATCGCTCAATAACAGCATGCTTCTGGTTGAAAATGAGCAGGAGGAAATGGTGCTGTTTGGCAAAGGGCTGGGGTTCAACGCAAAGCCCGGCATGCAGATTGATATTGCGCACGTCGAGAAGGTTTTTATACCGATACAGGATTTGAAATCGCGACATTTTCTGTCACTGACGGCCACCATTCCTGCGGCCTTTTTTGATGTCACCCACGACATTATTCAGCTGGCGCAGCAAAGTTATGTCAAAAAACTCCATTCCTCGCTGTTTTTCACCCTCACGGAACACCTGTTTTTTGCGGCAGAACGTTGCAAAAAAGAACAGAGTTTTGTCAACAAACTGGGCTGGGAGATAAAACGCTATTATCAGAAAGAATACGAAATTGCTCGTCAGGCCAGCGCGATGGTCAGTGCGCGTTTCGATATTTCCCTGCCTGCCGACGAAGCGGTGAATATTGCCTTTCATCTGATTAATGCGTCAGGTGACAACGACACCACCACCGCCCATCAGCAGGTAGAACTGGTAAACCGCATCGCTGAAATTGTCCGCTATAAGCTGAACAAAATCCTCGATATTGACTCAGTGAACTACAACCGTTTCATCACCCACGTGCGTTATTTCGCTGAAAGGATCCTCAGCGGAAAAATCGCGGCCAGTGACACGGAGGATTTTTATCAGGAACTGCTGCGCCATCGTCCGGGCGCGATGGCGGTTTCCCTCTCCATACGCGATTATGTGCATGAAAAATACGCCATCGCCTTACCCAAAGACGAACTGACCTGGCTCAGCCTGCACATCAGCAGGCTGGAGGATGGCGGGGCCTAAATTTTCCCTTCACCCGCATCAGTTGCCTGAGTCATCAGCAGCAACAAACGCCGGCGGCAGGAAGGCGGTAACCTCGGGTAAAGGCGCGTTCCAGCGTTCGATATCAATCCAGCAGCTTTGTGCGCTGCACCCCTGCCCGAGTCGCGAACTGCCGCGATCTTCCGTCAGTACGTTCGGGTTGCCGTGTTTATCCAGCGAGTCGGGTTGCGACGGATCCTGCGGGTCGTACCAGGCACCGGTCGACATTTGCACCACGCCGGGGCGCAGATCCTCGGTCAGATGAACACCCGCCAGGATTGCGCCACGATCGTTAAACACCCGCACGATACTGCCCTCAGTAATGCCACGCGCATCGGCATCCTGCGGATGTATCCAGAGAGGTTCACGGTCGCTGATTTTTGTCTTACGGCTGACGCTGCCGTGATCGTACTGGCTGTGCAACCGCGTCCGTGGCTGACTTGAGAGCAAATGCAGCGGCCAGCGGGCACGGGTTGCCTGCTGTTCACGGTAGTCCTGTTCATACCAGAACGGGAAACCGGGACATTCTTCGTAATCAAAATTCGCCACCGTCTGTGAAAACAGTTCGATTTTGCCTGACGGCGTAGCCAGCGGCGATCCTTCAGGGTCACGGCGGAAGTCTTCGAACAGGATCTGCGGCGCCTCCGGACGCGCATATTCCAGTTTGCCCTGTTGCCAGAAATCATCGAATTCCGGCAGCTCAATGCCATCGGCCTGCGCACGGGGAACCGAAAGCTGGTAGATATGCCGCAGCCAGTCCGCCGCATCGCGCCCTTCGCTGAAGACCTCGCCAAAGCCCATTTGCTGCGCGAGCGCGGCAAATATCGCGTAATCGCTGCGCGCCTCACCGACCGGTGCAATATGCTGACGCATGGCAATCATGTAACCATCGTTGCTGGCGCTGCCGATATCCTCACGCTCAAGTGACGTTGTCACCGGCAGCACGATATCGGCGAACTTAGCCTGCGCCGTCCAATACTGTTCATGCACCACCACGGTATCGGGCTGACGCCAGGCTTTCACCAGCCGGTTGATATCCTGATGATGGTGAAACGCGTTACCGCCCGCCCAGTAAACCAGCCGGATATCGGGATACTGACAGTTTTTGCCATCGAACTGATACGCGCCGCCGGGATTGAGCAACATGTCGGAAAGCCGCGCCACGGGGATGTGATCGTTAACCGCATTTTTACCCATCGGCAAACGCGGGCCGGAGAAGGTGCGGCGATCGGCGCCTGCAAGATTGGTAGACGCGTAGGCAAAGCCCAGCCCGCCGCCCGGCGTGCCGATCTGTCCGAGTAAAGACGCCAGCGCCACCGTCGCCCAGAAAGTTTGTTCGCCCTGTCGTGCGCGCTGCAAAGACCAGGCGATATTAATCATGGTGTGCTTTTCGGACATCTCACGCGCCAGCGTGCGGATTGCCTGCGCGCTGATGCCGGTCAACGGTTCTGCCCATTGCGGTGTTTTGGCCTGCCCGTCACGAGCACCCGTCAGATAATCGCTGAACGTACTGAAGCCGACGGTATGGCTGGCGACAAAACCCGCGTCATAGCGGGATTCCTCGACGAGCACATGACTGAGCGCCAGCAACAGTGCGGTATCGCTGCCCGGTTTGAGGGACAGCCATTCGGCCGTTTTCACCGACGAGAGATCATTCTTCACCGGGCTGACATTGATGAAACGGGTGCCGGTTCGCTCCATTTCCTGTAACCAGTATTTCAGCGAGTGATCGTTGGCACCGCCACCGTTGACCTGCGCATTGCGCCACGGCAGTCCGCCGAAGGCAACGAACAGTTCGCACTTTCCGGCCAGCACGGACCAGTGAGTATGCTGTTTTTGCAGCACATCCAGATCACCGATAATGTGCGGCAATAAACGCTCCGCCGCCGCCAGACTGTAGGTGTTTGTGCTGCCGGTATAGCCGCCAAACTGATTGAAAAACCGGTGCATCTGGCTTTGCGCATGGTGAAAACGACCGGCGCTCGACCAGCCGTAAGACCCGGCATAGAACGCAGAATTACCGTGGGTGTCCTTTACGCGTGCGAGTTCAGCCGCAACCAGCGACAGCGCCGTCTCCCAGCTGACTTCGACAAAAGGCTCTTTGCCGCGTCCTTCACGCGAGGCCGCACCGTGTTGTAAATAGCCCAGCCGGACCGCAGGGCGACGCACGCGGCTGGGTCCGTCGACTGAACCCATCAGGGATTGTCCGATTTCAGACGGATTACGATCCCATTCCACGGGTTCAACAGATTTTAAAACACCGTCAGCCGTGGCAACGCGGTACGTTCCCCAGTGCATAACAGCCAGATCATGGTTTTTTTTCATTATAAGCAGGTAAATTCAGGCAAAAAAATACCCTAGCATGCCGTAGCACCCGCGGCTACGCTGTCTGTGTTATTTCTAATTTTATCATACGCTTATCTTATTTACGTATTAGACACCCCCTTCCCTATTTCTTAGGATTACGCCCCTTTGGGGCAATTTCTGACCATCAGGTTCGCCTGTGCAGCAGGGTATTCACACCGTATCAGCCTATAAAATAAGGATAATAAAAATGCCAAATTCCTGGAATCGTCGCGATTTCCTCAAGTATTCTCTGGCCGCCGGCGCCGCTTCCGGGCTCAGTTTTACCCTGCCCGCCGCCGCTGCCGACAACACACCGAAGAAAGGCGGACATCTCAAACTGGGCATTGATGGTGCGGCGACCACCGACGTGTTGGATCCGGCAAGCTGGATCAGTTCATACATGATGGTGGTAGGTTGTGCCTGGGGCGATACGCTGGTGCGCACCGATCCGGTCAGCGGCAAAGCGATACCGGGGCTGGCAGAAAGTTGGGAAAGCGCCGACAAATCATCGCGCTGGATATTTACCCTGCGTAAGGGCGTTCAGTTCCATAACGGCCAGGCGCTGACGGCAGAAGATGTCGTCAAAACCCTTTCCCGTCACCGTGATCCGAAATTCCGTTCCGGCGTAATTGCCTATCTGTCATCCATCAGTACCGTCACCAGTGATGGCGATAAAATCACCATTACTCTCAATGAAAGCAATGTCGATTTCCCGCTGGTACTTTCGCTGTGGAACCTGCAAATCCAGCCCGGTGGCGGCTATGAAAATCCTAACGCCGGGATCGGCACCGGGCCTTACCGCATGGTCAAATTCGAGGCTGGCGTCTATACCCAGCTGGAGAAAAACCCGCATGACTGGGACAGCAGCCGGGGCAATGTGGCGAGTGCAGAAGTGATCGCGATTAACGACGCATCGAGCCGGGTTGCAGCACTGTCTACCGGAAAAGTACATTTCATCAGCGGGCTGAGCCCGAAAATCGTGGCACTGCTGAAAAGCGGTCCGGTCACGATTTACAACACACCGGGACGCGGACATTACACATTGCCGATGATGGTCAACACCCCGCCGTTCGACAATAACGACCTGCGTCTGGCGCTGAAACTGGCCATTGATCGCCAGCAAATTCTGGATCGCGTGCTGGGCGGTTATGGCTCGCTGGGCAATGATTTCCCGGTCAACAATGCGTATCCGCTGTTCCCGGCCGAAATCCCGCAACGCCAGTACGACGCCGATCAGGCCGCATTCCACTTTAAAAAATCTGGCTACAGCGGGCCCAATGTGCTGGATGTCGCTGAAGGGGTTTTCCCCGGTGCCGTCGATGCCGCCACGCTGTTCCAGCTCAGCGCGCAGAAAGCCGGGATCAAAATTGATATCCGCCGCCAGCCTGATGACGGCTACTGGAATAATGTCTGGCGTAATAAACCGTTCTGCGTGTCGTCATGGGGAACGCGATTAACCCAGGATCTGATCTATTCGCTTGAACTGGGCCCGTCTTCAGCCAGCAATGAAACCCACTTCGCTAATCCGCAATTTGCCAGCCTGCTCAAACTCGCACGGGCAGAAGAGGATGAGGCCAAACGCCGCACGCTGTATCACGACATTGCGCTGATTGTGCGTGATGAAGGCGGCACCCTGCTTCCGGTGTTTAATAATTACCTCAATGCCAGCAGCAACAAACTTCAGGGCTATATCGAAGATGTCGGCAACGATTTATCTAACGGTCACGTCATCTCACGCGTCTGGCTGAACAACTGATGAAAAGTTTTATTGCCCGTGGGGTGCGCGGCACGGCGCCCCGTCATCCGCTCGCCCGCGCCATAAGTCACCGCCTGCTGCTGGCGGTGATTTTACTCTGGGGTGTATCGCTGCTGATCTTCGCCGCCGTCAACGCCCTGCCCGGTGATTTTGCTGCCGCGTCACTGGGACGCGCAGCGACACCTGAGGCGATTGCCAGTATCAGACAAAGTCTCGGGCTGGATAAGCCGCTGGTCACCCGTTATCTGCTGTGGATGCTACAGATTTTCAAAGGCGATTTCGGGCTTTCATGGGCCAGTCAGCAACCGGTCAGCGCACAGCTCGGGCACCGGTTACTCAATTCACTGTGGCTTGCGGGTGCCGCCGCGTTACTGGCGGTCCCGGTCGCGTTGCTGGGCGGATTGTTCGCCGTGCGCTATCTGCACCGTCTGCCCGACCGGGTGATTACGCTGGTATCCCTGATTATTCTCTCACTGCCGGAATTTTTAATCGGCTATCTGCTGATTCAGGTGCTGGTGTTACACGTGGGCGTCTCGACGTTTCCCTCGACGATTTATGACGGCATGAGCCTGCCGGATCGTCTTTCCGCCCTGTTGCTGCCGGTGCTGACACTGGCGATTGCCGTGCTGGCAAACATGTTGCGATCGGCACGCAGTGCGCTCATGTCAGTCACCCGTACGCCGTGGATGGAAACAGCGCGGCTGAAGGGATTACCGCCGCTGCGAATTTTATGGCGACACGCCGCACCGAATGCCATTTCCCCTGTCCTGACCGTGATCGCCATGAATCTGGCCGGGCTGATTGTCGGTGCGATGATCATCGAAGTGATTTTTGTCTATCCGGGTGTCGGGCAATACATGGTGGATGCCGTCACCGTACGCGACATCCCGGTCGTGCAGGCCTGCGGGCTGGTGTTTGCCGCCGTGTATATTCTGCTTAATTTACTGGTCGATATGCTGGCAATGGCGGCAAACCCACGACTGAGGTTCCCGCGATGAAATCACTTTTCTCCTCAGCGAGCGCCGTGACCGGTGCGTTTCTGCTGATCCTGTTTGTCTTCGCCTCGCTGGCCGCACCGTGGATCGCGCCTTACGATGCCCGTCAGATAAGCGGTGAAATCTGGCAACCCATGAGTGCCGCCCACTGGCTGGGCACCGATAATCTCGGCAGGGATTTGTTCTCCCGTCTGCTGTCTGGCGCGCGTCTTACCTTGTCGTTTGCTTTTGTGATTTCGGTAATGGCTACGCTTGCGGGCACGCTGCTGAGCTTTCTGGCGGTCAGCGTGGGAGGCGCGGTGGAGGGGGTATTGTCACGCCTCAACGATTTGTTTATGTCACTGCCATCGCTGATTATCGCGCTGGTGGCGCTGGCGGTGTTACCACAAACTAACAGCACGCTGGTCGTTGTGCTGGCCGCCATCGGTGCGACGCGCGTTTATCGTCTCGGTTACAGTCTTGCCTCGCATATTCTGGCCACGGATTACATGGAAGCCGCAAAGCTCGCCGGCGAATCTCACGCGTACCGGGTCATCCGCGAAATGCTGCCTAACGCCCGCTTTCCGCTGCTGGCGGAATGGGGAATGCAGTTCAGCGCCAGCATTCTGTTTATCTCGACACTCTCTTTCATCGGGCTGGGGATCCAGCCCCCCGCAGCCGACTGGGGCGCCATCGTGCGGGAAAATAAAGACGGCATTCTGTTTGGTGTCAGTGCCGCCTTTTACCCAGCCATCGCCATTTCGTTGCTGGTCATTGCCGTCAATTTGCTGGTCGATGCCCTGAGCAGAACGCTGCAACAACAGGAGGATCAGTGATGTCAGAGGCACTCTTACAAGTCGCACAGCTGTGCGTGGGACATCAGCAAACTGTATTGATTGACAAGGTATCTTTTGAATTACGCAAAGGCGACGTGCTGGGCGTAATCGGCGAATCTGGCGCCGGGAAATCCACTCTGGGACTCGCGGTGATGGGGCATTATCGCGGCGCGCTGCGACCGCTTAGCGGCAGCATTACTTTTCAGGGGCAAACTTATCATCCGCAGGATGCCTGCCGTTTGGCGACACATCAGGGCAAACGAGTTTGTTATGTCGCGCAATCGGCCAGTGCTGGTTTTAATCCGGCATTTCCGCTGGGTTCGCAGGTAATTGAAGCCGCGTGTTATCACGGCGTCCTGACGCCTGAAGCCGCACAGGAAAAGATGTTACAGCTGTTCGCCCTGCTCGGTTTGCCAGATCCGGCACAGTTCGCCAGACGCTATCCTCATCAGGTTTCCGGTGGTCAGTTGCAGCGGGCAATGACCGCCATGGCGCTGTGCTCCTCGCCTGATTTGATTGTTTTTGATGAGCCGACCACCGCGCTGGATGCCACTACGCAGCTCGACGTTCTGGCGGCTATCCGCCACGCGGTGAAACAAACCCGGACGGCGGCGCTGTATATTTCGCACGATATTGCCGTGGTCTCGCAAATTGCCGACAACCTGCTGGTGTTGCGCCACGGTAAACAGATCGAATATGGCCGCACTGCCGATATCCTTAGGTCAGCCGCACATCCTTACACCCGGGCATTACTCAATACCCGACATCCGGCACCGCTGCCGGTCGCTGAACAACATGCGCCGGTGCTTGAACTGCGTGACCTGACCGTCGGATACGGTCACGGGGAGCCGGTTATCTCGCAGCTTTCGCTGACACTGCCCCGGGGGCAAACCTTCGTGCTGGTCGGCGAGTCTGGCTCCGGTAAATCCACCCTGGCCCGCACGCTGGCCGGACTGCAAAAGCCGCAATCCGGCGAGCTGACGCTGGAAGGCAAGGCACTGTCGTTTGATTGTCAGCGGCGAACTGCGCAGCAGCGCTGGCAAATCCAGTACATTTATCAGAACGCGGATACCGCGCTGAATCCGCGCCACCGGGTACGTGAGCTGGTCGGGCGGAATATCATGCGCCGCAGCGGTTTGCGCGGTGCTGCGCTTAAAGCACGCCTCAGCCAGTTGCTTGAGCAGGTAGAACTGGCGCCGGAGCTGGCCGACCGTTTTCCCTCGCAGCTTTCAGGCGGACAAAAACAGCGAGTGGCAATTGCGCGGGCGCTGGCAGCGGAACCGGACATTCTCATTTGCGATGAACCTACCTCTGCGCTGGATCCGCTGGTCGCGCAGGGCGTACTGGCCTTGTTCAGACAACTTCAGCAGTCTGCCGGGCTGACTTTGCTTTTTATCACTCACGACATCGCGACGGTGCGCAGCATTGCCCATTCCGTGGCCGTCATGCATCGCGGCAAACTGGTGCGTAAGGGCTTGCGAGAGACGGTGCTGACGCCGCCTTTCGATGATTACACCGCGCGTCTGTTGCAGGCGGAACCGACGCTCGAACCCGGCTGGCTGGCATCAGCCCTGAAGGTTCCGTCTTCCGAACACCCCTTGTCATTGCAGGAAATACTCACATGTTCCAGACCGATATAGCCCGACGCGCCCGCGCAATTTTTTCCGACTCGCTGGTCTGGGATGGCCACTCCGGCTTCATGCCCGATCCGGCGGCAGACCTGAATAATCTACAACTCTGGCGGGATGCGGGCGTGCATTACCTGTCGGTGGATGTCGGCTTTGATGTCCTGCCGTGGGAGCAGACAGTACGCAATCTGGCGGCATTCCGGCACTGGATCCTCGAACATGCTGATGATTACCTGCTGGTGAATCAGCCGGAGGATATTCTCACCGCCCGTGCCTCTGGTAAGCTGGCGATCACCTTTGATATCGAAGGGATGAACGCGCTGGATGGCCGCGTTGAAATGGTGGAGTTTTATCATCACCTGGGTGTACGACAGATGCTGTTTGCCTATAACCGCAATAATCTGGCGGGTGGCGGCTGCCATGATGAAAACATAGGTTTGACGTCATTCGGCAAAGAAGTGATTGATGAAATGAACCGCGTTGGCATGTTCGTTGATGTCTCTCATTGCAGTCTTCAGACCAGCATCGAAGCCATTGAATACTCCCGTAAGCCGGTGATTTTTTCCCATTCCAATCCAAAAGCCGTGCATACGCATGGCAGAAACATCAGTGATGAACAAATCAGGGCGTGTGTGAACCATGGCGGGCTGATTGGCGTGAACGGGATTGGTGAGTTCCTGGGTGACAGCGCCCCCGACGCCGCGCTGTTCGCCCGGCATGTTGATTATCTGATTCATCTCGCCGGTCCCCGCCACGTGGGAATAGCACTGGATTATGCCTTCCCGGTGGGCAATGTCAGTACCGGCGACATTCTGGCGGCACATCCTGAATACTGGCCCGCAGAGGAATATTCAGGCGAAGGTGGCTACGTGCATCCCTCCGCGCTGGAAGAGGTTGTCGGCCATTTGTTACAGTCAGGACACAGCGAAAAAGTGATCCGCAATGTGCTGGGGGAAAACTTCTTACGGCTGGCGAGAGAAGTCTGGTAAACGCTCATGGCAGGCACTGAAATAGAGTACGGGTTCAGATGCCGCGCCTTTTTCACCCCTGGCCGAAAATCTTAATCACCGCATCCAGATGTTCCTTCATGGCTTTCTTCGCCGCGCGGCTGTCCCGCGCTTCCAGCGCCGTCAGGATTTCCAGATGTTCAATCTCAGAACGGTGCGGCATGTCCTGCGGCGTGTAGTGTAATTGCAGGCTGCGGAACATGGTGCCGTAACGGTGGCCGAGCAGGTGCGCGATGATAAAAGCATAGGCCGGATTTCCGCTGGCCTGGGCGATGCGGATATGGAATAACCGGTCGCCGGGATGGGTGGCTGAGCCGTTGCGGTTATCGCGACAATTCTGCTCATATGCCAACCTGATCGCCGCAAGTTCGTCGTCGGTGGCGTTTCTTGCTGCCAGCGCGGCGGTTTCAGGTTCAATCAGACGCCGGGTTTGCAGCAGCGAAAACGGCGGCAACTCGGCAGTGAAATCCAGCTCGATATTCAGCTCGTCGTCCACATCCGCCCACTGATTACGCCCTGCCTGCGACATCACCGGTTCCTGCGAAGGCGTGACCGGTACCGCCGGAGGATGGCGCACGATCACACCATTTCCCACGCGCACATCCACCAGCCCGATCACTTCCAGCGCAATCAGCGCCTCACGCACCGAAGCCCGGCTGACCTGCAACTGACTCGCCAGTTCACGTTCGGCAGGAAGACGGCTGCCGGGCGGAAATTCTTTGTTATCAATTAACGTTTTTAGCTGGTCAGCTATCTGCCTGTATATTCTGGGATTTTCTAATTTCTTTATCGGCATCGGACACCTGAGGTCAATTCTCAATAAGTGATTCAGCTAGCATTTTCCGGACAAAAATCTTGCTGATTTGTTTTATGCATGTAAAAAATTGGTTAACCGAAATAGCGTTTTAAGAAACAGCTTGCCGGACATCTTAGCAAACTGCACCGCTTTTAACGCGTTTTTTTCGCCTCCAATGGCCTGACCATTAGTCCTTTAAAGTGACGTTTTACGGGGAAAGACAATGAACCTGACAGGGAAAAAAGTGCTGATCACCGCCGCCGGACAAGGCATCGGTTTTACTACCGCGACGCTGTTTGCCCGTGAAGGTGCAGAGGTGATTGCCACCGACATCAATATCGACGCGTTGCGTGATATTCCGGGCATTACCCCTCGCCTGCTGGACGTAACGGATCCGCAGGCCATCGCCGCACTGGCGGAAGAAACCGGCGCGATTGATGTGCTGTTTAACTGTGCGGGCGTGGTGCACAGCGGCGACATTCTGACCTGCACCGAACGCGAATGGCAGTTTGCCCTCGACCTTAACGTCACCGCGATGTTCCGCATGATCCGCGCGTTTCTGCCCGCCATGCTCGAGCGCAACAGCGGCTCGGTGATCAACATGTCGTCGGTCGCTTCCAGCATCAAGGGTGTGCCGAACCGCTTTGCTTACAGCGCCTCAAAAGCGGCGGTGATCGGCCTGACCCGCTCGGTCGCGGCGGATTACGTCACCCGCGGGATCCGCTGCAACGCCATTTGCCCCGGCACGGTGGAATCGCCGTCCCTGCGCCAGCGCATTGCCGCACAGGCGCAGGCAGAAGGCCGCAGTGAAGCCGAAGTTTATGCGGCATTTGTCGCCCGCCAGCCGATCGGACGTATCGGTAAAACCGAAGAAATCGCCCAGCTGGCGCTGTATCTGGCCTCGGATGCCAGTTCATACACCACCGGCACGGTTCAGATTATTGACGGCGGCTGGAGCAACTGACGCGCCAGCAGCGCCAGACATTTGATATTCACAGACCTGACTTTTACAGAAGGACACTGACCGATGAAATTATTACGTTACGGCAACCCCGGTTCTGAACGCCCCGGCCTGCTCGACAGCAATGGCAAATTGCGCGATCTCAGCGCGTACGTCAAAGACATCAGCGGCGAGTTTTTACAGCCTGAAACGCTGGATAAATTGCGCCAGCTCGATCCGCAAAGTTTGCCGCTGGTCAGCGGTGAACCGCGTCTCGGTGCCTGCGTCGGCAAGGTCGGCAAATTTATCTGTATCGGTCTGAACTATGCCGATCACGCCGCGGAAACCGGTGCGGAGATCCCGAAAGAGCCGGTGATTTTCAGCAAATGGACCAGCGCGATTGTCGGCCCCAACGACGATGTGGAAATTCCGCGTGATTCGGTCAAAACCGACTGGGAAGTGGAACTCGGCGTGGTGATCGGCACTGGCGGGCGCTATATCAGCGAGGCCGATGCGCTGTCGCACGTCGCCGGTTACTGCGTGATCAACGATGTGTCCGAGCGTGAATTTCAGATTGAACGCGGCGGCACCTGGGACAAAGGCAAAGGCTGCGACACCTTTGGCCCGACCGGCCCGTGGCTGGTGACGGCTGATGAAATCCCCGATCCGCACCAGCTGAATCTGTGGCTGGAAGTGGACGGCAAGCGTTATCAGAACGGCAATACGCGCACCATGATTTTCCAGATCCCCGAAATCATCAGTTATCTGAGCCGCTTTATGAGCCTGCAACCGGGCGACATTATTTCAACCGGGACCCCGCCGGGTGTCGGACTGGGGCAAAAACCGCCGGTGTATCTGAAAGCCGGGCAGGTCATGCGCCTCGGAATTGAAGGTTTGGGCGAACAGCGTCAGAAGACGGTGCAGGCATAACCCTGTGACAGCGTAAGGAATTTTGCGATGACAACGATTACAGCTTTACGTGTGGAAGATGTGCGCTTCCCGACCTCGCTGGCGCTGGATGGCTCGGATGCCATGAACCCGGATCCGGATTATTCCGCCGCCTATGTGATCCTCGAAACTGACAATCCGGCGCTTAAAGGTCACGGCCTGACGTTCACTATCGGGCGCGGCAATGAAATCTGCTGTGCAGCCATTAAAGCGCTGGAACATTTGATTGTCGGACGTGAACTGGCGGGCATCACCGCCGATATGGGCAAATTCTGGCGCGATTTCACCAGTGACAGTCAGCTGCGCTGGATCGGCCCGGACAAAGGCGCGATCCATCTGGCGACCGGTGCGGTAGTCAATGCCGTGTGGGATTTATGGAGTAAAGCCGCCGGTAAACCGCTGTGGAAACTGGTCGCCGACATGTCGCCGGAAGAACTGGTGCGCTGCATTGATTTTCGCTACATCACCGACTGCATTACGCCGCAGGAAGCGCTGACCTTATTGCAGCAGCGGGCGGATAACAAGGCGCAGCGCACGGAGAAACTGCTGGCGGAAGGTTATCCCTGCTACACCACTTCGGCGGGCTGGCTGGGTTATCCCGACGATAAATTGCGTCGTTTGTGTCAGGAAGCCGTCGACGCCGGTTTTGACTACCTGAAACTGAAAGTCGGGCGTGATCTGCAAGACGATATCCGCCGCGTGCGCATCGCGCGTGAAGTTATCGGCCCGGATCGCAAGCTGATGATTGACGCCAATCAGGTATGGGAAACCAACGACGCTATCCCGTGGGTGAATGCCCTCGCCTTCGCCAGTCCCTGGTTTATCGAAGAACCGACCAGCCCGGACGATATCGAAGGCCACCGCAAAATCCGTCAGGCTGTTGCGCCGGTCAAAGTCGCCACCGGTGAAATGTGCCAGAACCGCATCATGTTTAAACAGTTCATCATGCGCGAAGCCATCGACGTGGTGCAGATCGATGCCTGCCGCATGGGCGGCGTCAACGAAGTGCTGGCCGTGATGCTGATGGCCGCCAAATACCATCTGCCGGTGTGTCCGCATGCGGGCGGCGTCGGGTTGTGCGAATACGTACAGCACCTGTCGATGATTGATTATCTGTGCATCGCCGGAACCCACGAAGGCCGCGTCATCGAATACGTTGACCATCTTCACGAGCATTTTGTGCATCCGTGTGACATCCGCGGCGCGGCCTATATGCCGCCGCAGGCACCGGGATTCTCCATCGAAATGCATCCGTCCTCGATTGAGCAATACCGTTATCACGCCGGTGCTTAATGAGAACGCCGCAGGGAGAATGCCGATGATGCGAATCGACAGCCACCAGCATTTCTGGCGTTACACGCCGCAGGATTACCGCTGGATCAGCGATGAGATGGCGGTTCTGAAGCAGAATTTGTTGCCGGAAACGCTGCGGCCAACGTTACAACGTCACGACACGCACGGAACGGTGTTGGTGCAAGCCTGCTCCTCAGCCAGTGAAACGCGCTGGCTGCTGGAACTTGCGGAGAAAACGGACTTTGTCCGCGCGGTCACCGGTTGGGTGGATTTGTCTTCCCCCGCCCTGGCCGCTGAGCTGGAGGCGCTTGCTCATCCGCTGCTGCGCGGTTTTCGTCATCAGGTTCAGGACGAGGCGTCTCCCGCGCAATGGCTGGCCGGTCCGGCCATCAACGCGGGCATCCGTCAGGTTCAACGGCAGGAAGCTGTCTACGAAATTCTGGTGACGCACCGGCACCTGAGCGAGGCCGTGCAGTTTGCGGCGCGCCATGATGCGCATTTTCTGGTGCTGGATCATTTCGGCAAACCGGATCTGAGCCGGGGCGCGGCGCACTGGGCGAAACAAATTGCGCCGCTGGCGGGAATGCAACACGTCGTTTGCAAACTCTCCGGGCTGCTGACCGAACCACGTCCGGCGGGCATGACGCTGAATGATCTGCTGCCGTATTTCGACGCCGCGCTGGAGATTTTCGGTGCCGGACGGCTGATGTTTGGTTCCGACTGGCCGGTGTGTTTGCTGGCCGGAGAACATGAAGATCCGTGGGATTTATGCCAGCAGGCCACGGCGGCACTGAGTACTGACGAGCAGGCGGCCATTTATGGCGGCAACGCCTGCACGGTTTACCGACTACAGCCTTAACCGGCGACAGGAACGAGCAATGAATCTGCATCTGCAAAATAAAGTGGTGATGGTGACCGGCGGCGGGTCCGGCATTGGCGCGGCCATTTCGCTGACGCTGGCGGAAGAAGGCGCGATCCCGGTGATCATCAGCAATACCGAACCGGCCAATGAACTGATGCATAAACTGCAACAGCTTTCGCCGCAGGCCAGTTTTGTGCTGACCGAACTGCGCGACGAAGCCAGCTGTCAGGCGGCGGTGAACGAGGTTCAGACACGTTACGGCAGCATCGACGGGCTGGTGAACAATGCCGGTGCCAACGACAGCGTCGGGCTGGACGCCGGACGGGAAGCCTTTGTGCAATCCCTCGAGCAAAACCTGATCCACTATTACCTGATGGCGCACCTGAGCCTCAATGCCCTGCGCGCCAGCCGGGGAGCGATCGTCAATATCAGTTCGAAAACCGCGTTAACCGGACAAGGCAACACCAGCGGTTACGCCTCGGCCAAAGGCGGCATTCTGGCGCTGACCCGCGAATGGGCGGCGGCGCTGCTTGGCGACGGCATCCGCGTGAATGCGGTGATCCCGGCAGAAGTGATGACGCCGCTGTACGAACGCTGGATCAAAAGCTTCGACCATCCCGACGAAAAACTGCAACAGATCACTTCGCATATTCCGCTGGGACAGCGCATGACCACGCCGCAGGAAATCGCCAATACCGTGGTGTTCCTGCTCTCTTCCCGCGCGTCGCACACCACCGGCCAGTGGCTGACCGTGGACGGCGGCTATATGCATCTCGACCGGGCGCTGACATGACGCGCCGCTATTGTCAGGCGCTGGATCTGGCGGACGATCCGGCGCTTATCGAAGAATATCAGCGTTATCACCGCAACATCTGGCCGGAAATTACCGCACATCTGCGCCGTTACGGCATCACAGAGATGGAAATTTACCGGCTGGGCAACCGGCTGATGATGGTGATGGAAACCACGGAAGATTTTGACAGCGGGCTGTTCGAACGCCGCAGTCTGGAGGATCCCAAAGTCTGCGAATGGGAAGCCCTGATGTGGAAATATCAGCGCCCCACGCCCTGGACGCCCGCCGGTGAAAAGTGGGTGGAAATGGAGAAGATTTTTTCGCTGACCGGTCAGGCTCCCCCGCATACGGAAGGCGTTGAGTAAAGCTCGGTCAGCTCCCTCCCCTGGGGAAGGATCTGAGTAAAGCTCGGTCAGCTCCCTCCCCTGGGGAAGGATCTGAGTAAAGCTCGATCGGCTCCCTCCCCTGCGAAGGGGAGGGTTGGGGTGGGGTATTAAGGGCAACTCCGGATCTGGCGTTGCCTGCTAAACCCCCTCCCAACCTCCCCCTTCGCAGGGGGAGGAGCAAAGCAAAACCTGCCTCACCCCTGAGAATGGGGAGGAGCAAAAAAACTCCCTGCTGTGAGGGAGAAACCGTTTTTCACGTTATCTGACATAAAAAATCAGCCACCTGAGCTGAACCCCTACATGCGTTACCAGATACTGAGGAATACATTATGCTCGCCGACAAAACTGCCGCGCCCGCGTATGCGCAGCGCAAAACGACGTCCGGTTTCCGACTGGCGTTCATTCTGGTCACCACGCTGTTTTTCCTGTGGGGTTTATCCTACGGGCTGCTGGATGTCCTGAATAAGCATTTCCAGGAAGTGTTACACGTCAACAAAGCCCAGTCGGGTCTGCTACAGGCCGCCTATTTCGGGGCTTATTTCATCATCGCCCTGCCCGCCGGGTTCTTTATGGACAGGTTCGGCTATAAAGCCGGGATCCTCGTCGGGTTATGCCTGTATGCACTCGGCGCGTTGTTATTCGTTCCCGCTGCGTCTGCGGGCAGTTTCGCCATGTTCCTGTTTGCGCTGTTCGTGATCGCCCTCGGTCTGGGTTGTCTGGAAACCGCCGCCAACCCGTTCGCCACCGTACTGGGCGATCCGGCTGGCGCAGAACGCCGTCTGAATCTTTCTCAGTCTTTCAACGGATTAGGCCAGTTTGTCGGTCCGATCATCGGCGGTTCGCTGTTTTTCAGCGCCACGCAAGGCACCACGGCGGACGGCCTGTCATCGGTCAAAACCACCTATATCGCCATCGCGGTACTGGTGTTGCTGATCGCGTTCCTGTTCGGACGCACCAAACTGCCGGACATTCGTGAGCAAAGTACCGCAGAAGATCGCGGCGTGGAGAAAGGATTGTGGCAGCACGGTCATTTCACCGGCGGCGTGATCGCGCAGTTCTTCTATGTGGCGGCGCAGGTGGGTGTCGGCGCATTCTTCATTAACTACACCACGGAACACTGGCATACGCTGTCGAACCAGAATGCGTCGTACCTGCTGTCTGTCGGCATGATCAGCTTTATGGTCGGGCGCTTCTTCAGCACCTGGCTGATGGGCTTTGTCCGCCCCGCGACGCTGCTGGTGGCTTATGCCATCATCAATATCGTGCTATGCGGCGTGGTGGTGGCCGGGATCGACAATGTGTCGGTGATTGCGCTGGTGGCGATTTTCTTCTTTATGTCGATCATGTTCCCGACCATTTTCGCGATGGGCGTCAAGAACATGGGCAAACAAACCAAACGCGCCAGCTCGGTGATGATCATGGCGATCGTCGGCGGTGCGGTGATGCCGTACCTGATGGGTGCCATCGCCGATCACTACAACACCGCCGTGTCCTACGCCCTGCCGATGGTGTGTTTCGCCGTGGTGCTGGTTTATGCCGTGAAACAGCGGGCCAAAACCGCGATTTAAGGAAGGTAGAGTTCGTCACAATCCCCCATCCCTGACAGGGTGTTAAGGAGGGGGATCAGGCCAGATCGAGGCCGAACAACCGCCGCATGGCCACTCTGCCGCTGTCGGTGACGCTGACTTCGCGAAAGCCCGGCGTGCGGGATATCCACTCTTTTTGCAGCAACAGCGTCATTAATGCCTGCCCCGCATCCCCTCCCAAATGGAAACGCCTTTCGCTCCAGTCGAGGCAAGGACAACACGCCTTGCGGCGCGGGCGCGGATCAAGCACGGCACCTAGACGCTGAAAATGTTCTTTCCCGGCCGGTGTCAGCGCATTCCCGTCAGCTTCAAGCCAGTTTTCATGCAGCAGGAAATCGTAGATTTTTACCGCCAGTTCTCCGGCCAGATGGTCATAACAGGTCCGCGCATATCGCAGAATCACCGGCGTCCGGGATACAAAAGCCGCATGATTATGCATGGAAACGCCCATCAGGTTTTCCAGCAGTCCGGCGATATGATGGCCAGCCAGGCTGTAATACCGGTGGCGTCCCTGCGTCAGGCAAATCACCAGCCCGTTGCTGAGCAGCCGGGTAAGATGACCGCTGGTGGTGGAGGCGGCAATGCCTGCCACCGCACTGAGTTCAGTCGCAGTCCACGCACGTCCGTCCATCAAAGCACACAAAATACTGACCCTTGACGGGTCAGATATCGCGGAAGCCACCAGTGACATGGATTTTTCGAGGGAATCGTCCGGCTCACTGTCGTATTCGGTTTGAAGAAAATTCATTCAGAGTGTATGGCCCATTGTTGAGTGACTTCCGCCGCCCGCAGATCATCATCCGTCAGCAGGATGAGACGGTTACTGTGATCGCTGTACTGTACCAGAATATTAATGCCATGCCGGGCGAGTGTCTGGGCGATTTCACCGAGTTCTCCCGGACGTTTCTGCGGCAATTTTCTTATCAGCGGGCGGGCCACCTTTCTGACCTCAAAGCCAGCCTCCGTCAGAACCTGACGGGCTGTCTCGCCCTCTTCCACCAGAAAATGTGCGTGTGCCGCTTCCGGTGTGGAAAATACGCCACCGCCTTCCAGACCCACGCCGTTGAGGCCGAGCACGCGTCCCAGTGAGCCAAGCGCACCCGGACAATTGCCGAGGATAACGTGAATGTCATACATGCTGATGCGCTCCTTTCGCTGAAGACGTGTCGGAGGAATATTCCCGAAATACCCGGGCAACGCGGATTCTGTAGAAGGAAAAAATCGACTGTTTTCCCTCTTTCTGGGCTGCCAGATGCGTCAGATTCTGTTTCCAGCCAGCCACCGACTCCTCATCCTGCCACCAGGATAAAGACAGGATTTTTCCGGGCGTGCTCAGGCTCTGGAAACGCTCTATATCAATAAACCCCGGCGTGTCCGCCAGCAACGGCTTCAGTTCGGCCGCCAGTTCAAGATACCGCTCACGCGCTTCGGGTACCGCATCTGCCTCAAAAAGGACTGCAATCATTTTTCTGCTCCGTCATGAATTTCACTCAGCTTATTACCGGTAAAAAACGGAAGCTTCGGTCAGCGCCGAAGTGTGCCGGTGACGTGCAGACAGGATCATGAACTTTGTTCATGTTCAGTGAATTTATATCACTTTTTTTCACTCAATGACTCAGGCATAAAAGAGTCATCGCGATTCACTCTTAAATATGAAGACTACTGAAATAATGTAGGTTTTTCAGCAGCCGGGACACCTGATAAAAATGAAAAAAGAAATTACATTCACTATTAAGAGCATTCGTTTTGACGAAAATTATAACCCTTCGGAAAATACGCGTATTACGACTAACTTTGCCAATCTGGCAAGGGGTGAAAAACGTCAGGACAATCTGCGCAACACCTTAGTGATGATTGACAATCGTTTCAATTCTCTGGCCCATTGGGATAACCCTAAAAAAGACCGGTATTCTGTCGAACTCGACATTATTACTGCTCAGCTGAATATTGATGTTGAAGGTCAGGCCGACAGCTTCCCGGTGATTGAAATACTGAAAACCACCGTCGTGGATAAAAAAACCAACGAACGCTTTGAAGGGATTTTGGGAAATAACTTTTCCTCTTATGTGCGTGATTATGACTTCAGCGTTTTACTGCCAGCGCACAATAAACAACAACCCGAATTCAGCCTGCCGGATAACTTTGGCGAACTGCATGGCAACATCTTCAAATGCTTCGTTAAATCATACATTTACAAAGAGCAGTTTACGAAGGCTCCTGTTATCTGCCTGAGTGTTTCCAGCAAAAGCACTTATTACCGCACAGGCAATAAACATCCCGTACTGGGCGTTGAATATCAGCAGGATGAACTCTCCCTGACGGATGAATATTTCGCGAAAATGGGATTACGCGCGCGCTATTTCATGCCTGAAAATAGCGTTGCGCCTCTGGCGTTTTATTTTTCCGGCGATTTACTCGGCGATTACACTAATCTCGAGTTAATCAGCACCATCAGCACGATGGAGACGTTTCAGAAGATTTACCGGCCTGAAATTTATAATGCGAATTCCGCCGCCGGAATACAGTATCAGCCGAGCCTGAATTATCAGGATTATTCGTTAACCCGCATTGTTTATGACCGGGAAGAACGCAGTCATCTGGCGATTGAGCAGGGGAAATTTACGGAAGAAAACTTCATCAAACCCTACCAGACTGTGCTTGAACAGTGGTCTGCTCATTCCGTTCTCTGATTAACCATAAAAAAGATAAGGTCACCTGTGTATGAAAAAGTTATTACCGACATCAACGGCGGGCAGTCTGCCTAAACCGTCGTGGCTGGCACAACCAGAGGTGCTGTGGTCGCCGTGGAAATTGCAGGATCAGGAATTAATCGACGGTAAAAAGGACGCCCTGCGTTTGTGTCTGGAAGATCAGCAGCAGGCGGGGATCGATATTGTCAGTGACGGCGAGCAAACGCGTCAGCATTTTGTCACCACCTTTATTGAACATCTTGAAGGCGTTGATTTCGAGAAACGTGAGACGGTGAAGATCCGTAATCGCTACGACGCCAGTGTGCCGACCGTCGTCGGCCCGGTCAGTCGTAAAAAGTCCGTGTTTGTGGAAGATGCTAAATTTTTACGCCAGCAAACCACACAACCGATCAAATGGGCTCTGCCGGGGCCAATGACCATGATCGATACGCTTTATGATAACCACTATAAAAGTCGCGAAAAGCTGGCCTGGGAATTCGCTAAAATTCTCAATGAAGAAGCCAGAGAATTAGAGGCGGTGGGCGTCGATATTATCCAGTTTGATGAGCCGGCCTTTAATGTGTTCTTCGATGAAGTGAACGACTGGGGCATTGCCACCTTAGAACGCGCCATCGAAGGGCTGAAATGTGAAACGGCTGTCCATATCTGTTACGGCTATGGCATCAAAGCCAACACAGACTGGAAAAAAACGCTGGGGACGGAGTGGCGGCAATACGAAGAGATTTTCCCGAAACTGCAAAAATCCAATATCGATATCATCTCACTGGAATGCCACCACTCGCATGTTCCGATGGAACTGATGGAACTGATCCGCGGTAAAAAAGTGATGGTGGGCGCGATTGACGTGGCCACCAACACCATTGAAACCCCGGAAGAAGTGGCCGCGACTTTGCGTAAAGCGCTGCAATTTGTCGATGCCGACAAACTTTATCCCTGCACCAACTGCGGCATGATCCCGTTACCGCGTGGCGTCGCAAGGGGCAAACTGGACGCGTTAAGTGCCGGCGCAGAAATCGTCCGCAAAGAACTTCTGGCGAAATAACATCGCCGCCTCTGCGTTGACCTGAAAATGCACGCTGAGCTGGCGATCGGATCGGTCGCCAGCCTTTCACCCTCCGGCATCATTATTTACCTCCGGACTGCAAAATATCCCTCTCCGTTTTACATCCTCTGCCGTTTATTTTCATCTCTGTAACACATCAAAATATCGCTTTTCGCCGTTTATATTTCGTTTAAGTTAGAAACCTATAATCATCACAACAGAATGTAAATCTCCTTAAAGAAATTTCTTTGAATAGCGGAAAAATAATGAACGTCAATATGCCTGTGAGGATTTCGATTGCCGCCCTGATATATCTGGTGCCTTTTTATTGTCTGGCGTCATTGATTCTTGATGAGACACGGGTGATATATCCGGAGGCGGATCCACAGGAATCGGTTAAAGTGGATAACCCTACCAATCTTAATTTTCTGGCGCAGGCATGGATTGAAGATGAGCACGCGCAGGAGGAAGAACATTTCACGGTTTATCCGCCATTATCGAAAGTGAATGCCAACAGCACCAGTACGGTACGTATCGAGAAAATCGACAGTGAGAAACTGCCCGCTGACCGGGAAACCATGATGTGGCTGAATATCAAGGAGATCCCGCAGCGGCAAAAGGCCACAGGCCCGCAACTGGTGGTGGCTTTTAAAACCCGCATCAAGATTTTCTACCGCCCGAAAAGCATTGATCCCGAGCTGCATGAAAGCTTCACTCAAATGACGTGGCGCGCCACGCCGGGCAAACTGATTGTCACCAATCCAACGCCTTACCATATTACCTTCGATAAAGTCTGGGACGGTCCGGTGAATAATCCCGACAATGAACTGAAGGCCAATATGG
Source organism: Rahnella victoriana (assembly GCF_004330295.1). Lineage (GTDB taxonomy): Bacteria > Pseudomonadota > Gammaproteobacteria > Enterobacterales > Enterobacteriaceae > Rahnella > Rahnella victoriana. Next base: position 33,785 of record NZ_SJOJ01000020.1, on the reverse strand, counting down.
TCGCGCCTTTCTCCACCTTAACGATTTCTGTCCCCGGCGGAAAAACAGTCCGCACCGTCTATTACGATATTATTAATGATTTTGGCGGATTCTCAGAAATACAACACGTCTCTTTATAACAGCCCGTCGTGTTACGTCATCGCTGTTATTAAAGTGAGCACTTCTTTTTCCGGGAAGTGGCTATTCCTGTTTTAACTCAACGTTTGAATAAATAATAAAGGCAAGGAAATGATGTTTACTAAAAATAAGCTCGTGTGTGCGGTTGCGTTGTCGTTGTTACCTTTTATGAATACGGCAATGGCCGATACCACAGGCTCCTCCGTTGAGATCCAGTTCGGCGGGCAGGTCAAAGCACCGACCTGTACCATCAACGACAATACGTCTCACTCGGTTGAATTACCGGACATTAATCTGCAAAAAATTTCGGCACTCGGCACGGGTGAGGCCACGGCAGATCAGCAGAAAACCTTCCAGCTCAGTGTTAACTGCGCCGCACAAGCCACGGCGTCCGATATCGGATTAACCATTGAAGGCCAGAGCGAGGGTGCCAGCCCTGCCGTGCTGTCCAACACCAGCACCGATGAAGACAGTGCAAAAGGTGTCGGATTCGAGCTGTTCACGGAAGCGAATAAGTCGACGCCTTTGGCGCTTAACGGCGCTGAAGTCCCGGCGGATGATTACATGTCGCGTCTCAATGCGGGCGAAGACAACATCAATTTTATCGTGGAATACGCGAAACAGGCAGACCACGTGACGGCCGGAAATGTCACGTCCAGCGCCACCTTCGCCTTCACGTATAAATAACCGCTGCGGATATAAAGAGACTTGCGGAAATAGCGTCTGGCGCACCTCACCCTTCACCGTCAGACGTGACCGGGCCATCAGGCCCGGCTTTCGCCATTTATCATGAAACTCACCCCGCGTTATCTCATCCTTTTCCTGATTTCCGCAGGCCGTTGCGGGCTGGCATCCGGCGAGGACTTTGATCTGTCGCTGATGGAAAAAATGGATAATCTGCGCGGGATCGACACCTCGGTTTTGCTGAAAGGCAGCCAGATGCTGGCGGGGGATTATCCGGTCACCCTGCGCATCAATGCAGACACCGTGGGACAGGTCACCCGACCTTTCCGTCTGGTGCAAGGCACCGTGCAGCCGGTGTTCACTGCCGCCACGCTAAAAAGTCTGGGCATGACACTGGATCACTCCCCTGACGGGCTACAGCCGCTGAGCGCCTTTGTCGATCACGCAGGGGTGAGTTACGACGCCGGCAGCGAAACGCTTTCCCTGACCGTGCCGCAGGCGCGGCTGAATCAGGACGCCGGTGACATTGCGCCGCAGGAAAACTGGCGTGCCGGGCTGACTGCCGCCCGCGTCAATTACAACCTGAATGTGCAACGTAATACCGGCAGTCAGGGCCAGCAAAACAGCGTCAGTTCCACCCTCAGCAATGGCCTGAATCTGGGGGACTGGCGGCTGCGCAATGACGGTTATTTCCGTTATCAGCGTGGCGAAAGCGGCCATTACCAGAGCAGCGCCAGCTATCTCACCCGCGATATTGCGAGACTAAAAAGTACCTTCCGCGCGGGGGATTTCTTCACCCAGGGAAAAATTTTTTCATCGGTTTCCCTGCGCGGCATGACGCTGTATTCCAGCGACGAGATGCGTCCTGATAACCAGCGCTTTTTCATGCCTGCGATCAGCGGCACCGCACGAACCAACGCCACGGTGGTGATCCGCCAGAACGGTTTTGTTATCGATCAGCGCCGCGTGACGCCCGGCCCCTTTGTGATCCGGGATTTGCACAGCGCCAGCAGTTCCGGCGATCTGGATATCACGGTCAGCGAAACCGATGGCAGCACGCAGCATTTCACGCAGCCGTTCAATGCCATCGCCGCACTGTTGCCGCCGGGCGTATTTAATTACGAACTTTCAGGCGGACATTATCGCAGCGGCAGCAGCGGATCCCTGATGCCGGAAATCTATCAGGCCAGCGCTTTTTATGGCCTCAGTAACACCTTCACGTTGCTGGCCGGACAACAATTCGCCACCCGTAGCGGATTTCACTATCAGAACAGCGGCGGCGGACTGGCGGCGAACATGCCACTGCTTGGCGGCATGTCGGTATTGCTTAAACGCAGCGAAGCACGCACCGCGCCGGAAAGCGCGTCGTGGCAGGGAAAGCAGCTGGAAACGCTGTTTGTCCGTACGCTTAATCAGACGCAAAGCACGCTGAACCTGAGCTGGAAACACAAGTACAGCCCGGATTATCAGGAAGTGAGCGACGCCATCAGCACGGCGCAACATCAGGCCACCGGCCAGCGTTATCATGATCAGTACAACGTGCAGTTCGACCAGAGTTTTGACGCGCTGACCCTGATGTTGCGTTATACACAGGACCGGACCTGGAGCGGAAATCACCAGCACAGCGCCCGCGCCGGGCTGAGCATGAGCCACTGGCAATCCCAGTTTCAGGTTTACTACACCCGCCAGCGGGACCTGCATGGCATTGTCGATAACAGCCTGACCTTCAATGTGCAGATCCCGCTCGGTGCCACGCAGAATCATCGCGCCGGGCTGAATACGCTGACCGGTTCGCACGGCAGCAGCCAGCAAACGGCCTCCCTGAACGGCACCTTTCTTGACGACAATCAGCTGAGTTACGACGTCAATATGTCGTCACAGGCGGGCAGCACATCATCAAATATGTCCGGTGCTTACAGCGGGTCTGCGGGGATCGTCAGCGCCGGTTTTTCTCAGGGTCAGGGCTATCAGCAGACCATGCTGGGGCTACAGGGCGGCGTGATTGCGCATCATCATGGCATCACGCTCAGCCAGCCGCTGGGGGATACCGTGGTGCTGGTCCATACCCCGCAAACCGGCGGTCTGAAAATTGAAAATAATCAGAATCTGTATACCGACCGCTGGGGAAATGCCGTCATTCCTTATGCCGTGCCTTACCGTGCGAACGATATCGGGCTGGATCCGGATTCCCTCAATAAACAGATTGATGTGCCTGCCACCGTGAAAAAAGTCGTGCCGACGCAGGGCGCGATTATCGAGGCGGAATTTAACGCCAGCCGTCATGACCGCCGCTTCGCCAGAATTCTGGACAGCCGGCGGAAACCTTTGCCGTTTGGCACAGAAATTCTGGACGCCAGCCATACCGAAATGGGCATCGGCGGCGCTGCCGGGATATTGCTGGCGGATTTCACTCACCGTCACTGGCCGCTCACCGCCCGCCTGCACGGCCAGGTACTTTGCCACATTGCCTCACCGGAAAACCCGGTGCCTTCGCCGCCCTCAGAGTCTTCAACGTTGTGGAAATTATCATGTGTATAACCCGCCGTACCGCCCTGTTCTTCCTGCCCTTTTACTGCCTGACCACGGGGCTTTCCGTCGCCCACGCCGCAACGGGAAACCTGCTGCTCCTCAAAGGCGGCACTCTGTCGGTGAAACAAATGCAGGCCGACGGCACACTGCTGGCCACATGGCCCGCCAGCGCCTTCAGCGCGACCCGTCTTTCCGGCGGTGACCTGCAGGTGTCAGTCATCCGGCCTGAATGGGACAACCCGCGCGGGATCTACCAGACCGGCATTCCGGGCATTGGCTTTAGTTTTTGTACCGCAGATGGCGCGACCTGCCTGCAAAACGGCAAAAGCCTTTCCGCTGAGAGGCTGGCCAGTGAGAGGGGGAATTTCGCCATCAGACTGTATAAAACCGGCGAGGTTGCCGCGGGGGATTACACCTTGCCGACCCTGCTGACGCTGAGCAGACAGGGCACTCCGGCGCTGATGATCGGACTGAATGCGCTGAAAATTAATGTCAGTCAGTGCAGCCTGACCCGTGAAAATCTGCGGGTGACATTGCCGGAGGCGACGCTGGGTAAACGCAGGGTGCTTTCAGCGGCGGGTTTTCAGCTGCCGGTGGTGTGCAAACATCCCGCAGATTACGACAACATTGCGATCCATTTCAGTTTCAGCGGACAGCGGGTGGATGCGCAGCACATTAAAACCAGTCTGCCGGGCATTGCCCTGAGTGTGAAAAATGAAGCGGGCAGATATGTGGATTTCAGTGCGTCGGCAGCGGATCCGAACGCCCGCTTTCATGATACCGGTTATGTGGCAGAGCTGACCCGCGATGCCCGCGAACAGGCGCAGGCCGGGGAGTTTGAGGTCAGTATTACTGCGGAAGTGGAGATGCGCTGACACTGTCCGCTTCGGCCATGAGGTGCGAGAACAGCGCGCCGACCACGTCAGCATCGAGGCCACCGCGCGCGGCGGTCTCCTGCATCATGCTCAGGCATTTTTCCGGCGGGAAGGCCGGTTTGTAAGAACGGGATTCCCGCAGCGCCGCGTAACAATCGGCGACCGAGATAATGCGCGGCCCCAGATCCAGCTGCGTTCCGCGCAGACGGAAAGGATAGCCCTTACCGTCCGGCCGTTCATGATGAAAACTGGCCATCCGCGCGATGTCATGCAGACCGGCGATGCGGGACAGAATTTTCCAGGTGAACTGCGGGTGAATATGGATCTGCCGCCGTTCAAAATCGCTCAGCGGTTCGGCTTTGGTGAGCAGCGCGGCGGGCACCACCAGCTTGCCTAAGTCATGCAGCAGCCCTGCGACACGGACATGCGCGATGCCTTTTTTGGAAAATCCGTACAGTTGCGCCAGCCGGGCGCTGATTGCCGACACCATGACGGAATGTTGCTCAGCGGAGCGGCAATGCCGGTCAATCACACAGGCCAGCAGCGCGGAGAGTTGTGTCAGTTCATCATCGCTGAGTACGCGCGGAGGAAACGGCGCAAAGGCGCAGGGATTGTCGATCAGCGTGGCGGAGGCCAGTTCAGTCCAGAACTCGCGATCCAGCCCGATTTCGCGTAACGCCAGCACATCGTCGAGCAGATAGCGTGAGCCGATGGAATCACACAGGGTTTCGATCGCCTGCGACGGATAATGTCCGCGCGGAAATTCATGCAGGGCGAGCAAATCCAGATTATCCGCCAGATCCAGCAAGCGGCTTTCCGGATGCTGCTGCCCTCTCCCGGCGATCAGCCCGGCGCTGTCAGCCAGCAGCGGGATCCCGGCCAGCCGTTGCGCGCAATCCGCGGGCGCATGCGCACCCCGGCCCAGGTCGCGCAATAACGCCGCAATAAACAGGCGCTGTTGCGCAGGCTGGCTGAAGCCACGCTGACGGGCAATGTTCATCACGATGTAGGCACGCCGCACGCCACGGTGTCCGTTTTCAGGGCTTAACAAGTCCAGGGCAGAGGAAAATCCGATGAGAAAGTCAGTAAAGGTGATGTCCACGAAGCCGCTCCCGCTCAGTCAGTAAGGCATGCAGGAAACCGCGTTTTCGCGTGGCAGACAATTTAATTACCCGATGGGGGGATATATAGGTTTTTATTTATCAATAGCGCGTTTCGACAACATAATAATTTGCTTTTTGCCCGGTGCGGCTAAGAGTTTTACTTATCCCCGGCGCGGACTCGGTTGGCAGAATTTAGCCTGTATACTATTAATCCGAGGCGTTTTTTTAAATCCGACGGGATTTTGGTTGGCTTTACTCATTTCAATCAGGGCACGATGAAATATCTTATTGATAAAGCGATAGAATTTAATACCGATGATGGCACGCTGCATTATCCTGCCAGTCAGGACGTCATAAAACTGACCCTTCCGGCGGCACGTCTGCTGGAAGAGTTTCTGGCCTCCGGCGGCCGTGACCTGACGCGGGAATACCTGCTGGAAACGGTCTGGGATAAGCATGGTTTGCAGGCGTCCGGCAACAACCTTAACCAGTACGTCAGCATTTTGCGGCGTAATCTGGCACTTCTCGAATGTCACGAACTGATCGTCACCTTGCCCAAAGTCGGCTTTAAGCTGAATACCGCCGTCAGTGTGGAACCGCTGGCGGACACGCCGCCGGAGAAAATACCGCCACCGGTCACGCCTGGGGTCACGGATCACCCCGTGCAGGCTGCCTCTTACTTCCGGCACATTGCCTTCCTGTTACTGAGCGTGGCAATCCTGGCAGGAATGGTCTGGGGTATCTGGAGATTTTATGACGCTAATAACGGCATCACTGAAATTCAGCAACCGGATACCGGGTGTGAGGTGATATACCTGAAAGATATTCCGGATGAGGACAAACCCGCCGTGCTGGAGCGGGTCGGTCTTATCCTTAAAGCGAATAACCTGCAGTGTAAAAAAAACAACATGATTATTTATAACAATGAAGGGTCTTATTCATCAAAAAACAATGCCAGAACCTTATTGTCTCTGTGTTCTGTCGGCAAAAAGAAAGAGGTTCTTTCCTGTGATAATTTTTACCACTATAAGTGGGTTAAGCCATGAAGATGAATAAACACCTCGCTCTCGCTGTCATTGTTGCTGGCGTCATTGTTGCCGCCTTTATTTTCCTGCCGTCAGGTAAAGCCATTCCTACGCTGAAATGCAAAGCCTTCGCCAACGTCAAAATGGACGTTGAAAATGGACAACTGGTATTTTCCATCATCGAAAGCCTGCAATTTTACGATAAAGACAAAGGGATTATTCAGTACGAAGGCTATGTGAAATCCGATAAAGGAAACACCTATCTGGAACGTACGGTTTATCTCAGTCATGGTGTCAAAGTCGATAATAAAACGTTCCATTTCGACATTGATAAAGTGACACCGTCACCTCTGGATACCACGCCTGACGCTGACTTCGATCAGATGTGGCTGGAAACCACCGGGGATAATGCGTCATTAAACATCGGCGTGAAGTCGATCCGCGACCAGACTTATGTGATCAGCAGTACCTATTCGCCGCAATTCGTCTGCGTGGCGTACTGAATGGTTTCGCCGCCATCAAAACATTCATGCAGTTATTATTCTAAATGGCAGAATTAAAACCTATTTATGGCGTCATCTGACATATAAATTGATGCGTAAGGCCGTCCGGGTGTTTTATAACGCCGGACAAAAGGGGTCGCCGGTCTGGTGAAAATTCCGGTAATGGTTGCCCCCGGCTAAACACATAAACAGGTAATCCAATGCGGACAAACACAATCAAACTTGCTGTCGCTGGCAGCGCAATCGCGGTATTCATGGCGTTTTCTGCCCCGTCTCAGGCCATGGAACTCGGTGCAAAAGCGGGTACGGATTTCACCGAACTGAATGTCGGAATGGGCCGTCAGACATCCGGTTTATATATTGAGGGCAACTGGGCGAAGAATACCCAAAATGGTCGTCAGATCGGCGGCATCAGCAGCGGTTTTAATATTCCGCTGGGACCGGCGATGATTAATCTCGGCGCAAAAGCGCTGTATATGCAAGGCTCCACCTCTGATAACGAAGGCGTGGCGTTCCCGATAGGTGGCGGTATTACCGTGTCATTTACGGACAGCCTGGCATTTTATGCAGAAGGTTATTCCGCCCCTGACGCGTTAAGCAATCGGGTGAAATCTTATACCGAAGCCGATGCCGGTTTTAGCTGGGTGCCTGTTGAACCGTTAAAACTGAAAGCGGGTTACCGTTATGTCGGTCTTGACGGCACGGCGGGCAATCCTGACGAACGTATTATCGATGGGGCCTATTTAGGCGCTGAGATGGACTTCTGATTTATTCTTTTCCGTTCTGCCAAGAGTGCACATTTCACTTTCCGAAATGCGCACTCCCTTATTCTTTTTTCAGGATTGCACCCATGAAATCTTTATTACGTCTGATGCTTTCTGCGACTTTATTATTTTCCCTGACCGGTTGTGTGATCGCAGGCCCGCACGATCATCATCACGCTTCCCGTCATGAACAGCCGCACCCTCATCACCCGATGCCGCACAATGACAGCCATCATGAACATCATCACGGCATGAAATCCTGAGTGCGTTATTCCTTCACCAGCACAGGCTGTTCGCGGTAATTCGCCGGAAAGTGCTGCTTCAGATCGTTAATTTTCGGCAGATCGTTCACCACAATGTACGGATAGTCCGGGTTATCGTTTAAAAAGTTCTGGTGATAGGCTTCCGCCGGATAAAAGTGTGCATTGTTTTCCACCTTCGTCACCATCGGCTCACTGAAGCTGTGGCTGGCATTGAGCTGGGCAATGTACGCTTTCGCCACTTCCGCCTGCGCGCTGCTGAGCGGGAAAACGGCGGAACGGTATTGCGTGCCGCTGTCCGGCCCCTGCCGGTTCAGCTCCGTCGGATTGTGTCCCACCGAGAAGAAAATATGCAACAGCTCGCCGTAAGTCACCTGCGTCGGGTCAAACGTCACTTTCACTGATTCTGCATGACCGGTCTCGCCGGTGCTGACCTGCTCGTAGCGGGCTGTTTGCGCGTCCCCGCCTGCATAACCCGACACCGCGCTGGTCACGCCTTTCACATGCTGGAACACGCCCTGAATTCCCCAGAAACAGCCTCCTGCAAACAGCGCCGTTTCGCTGTGTGACGTGCCTGCCGGTTCATCTTTTGCCGGTGCGGCGATCACCACCGCGGGTTCTGCGCCACCGCCCCACGACCAGGCGTTATTTTGAAAGGCAAAGGCCGAAGCCAGTACCAGTCCGGCGATCAGGCTGTAATTACGCAAGCTGCGCACTTTTTTGGATGCATTTTTCATTATGAATGTCCTGACTGATTAAGCTTTCGGAGTGAACGTCATCGCCAGCCCGTTCATGCAATAGCGCAGACCGGTCGGTTTCGGCCCGTCATCAAACACATGCCCGAGATGCCCCCCGCAGCGACGGCAATGCACTTCGTCCCGCACCATCCCAAGCGTGGTGTCCCGGCTGGTCAGCGCCGCATCCGCCAAGGGCTGCCAGAAACTCGGCCAGCCGGTATGGCTGTCGAATTTGGTCGCCGAGGAAAAAAGGGGAAGGTTGCAGCCCGCGCAGGCGAACTCCCCTTGGCGATGTTCCGCATTCAGCGGGCTGGAATAAGGCCGCTCCGTTCCCGCTTCACGCAAAATACGGTACTGATCCTCGCTCAGGCGCTGATGCCACTGAGCATCAGTCAGCGTGATTTCAAATTTTTCGGATGTCGTCTGTGCGCCCGCCCGGCGGGAAAACAGTGACGGAACCAGCCCCATCACGGCTACGGCGGATACCGCTCCGCTGCCCAGCAGGAAATTACGTCTGTTAATCATGATTGCCACCGTTCCGGTTGCTGTCGATGGCATCAGATTACAAGAGGAAGGATTACGGAATCCTCGCGGAGAGATAACGGTTTTGTGATAACTGGATTTGCGGTTGCACGGAGGGGCTGGAGTAAAGGCTGGAATGAGGAAGTTTCGGTTTCTCACGTGCGGTGACTGCTCAGCAATTGCCGCCGAAACCGACCAAAGAGGGCTATGACGAGCCCTCTTTGGAATCTCCACGTCTTAAACTGCGCGCTCCGCTCGCAGGCTATGTTCCAGCAACCACAGTGACAGGCTGGAAACTGGGAGATTGGGTTAACTCCCTCCCCTGCGAAGGGGAGGGTTGGGGTGGGGTATTAAGGTCAAAAGTGAGTGCTGAAGTGTGCGCGGGTTTGAGTATGGGAGTGGTCTGCTAAACCCCCTCCCCGCCTCCCCCTTCGCAGGGGGAGGAGCAGAACCAACCTACCCGATTAGCCCCCTTCGCAGGGGAGGAGCTAAAAGCGAAACCTCAGAAGGGCGTCAAATACCAAGTTCTCCTTTCACGTCTGCCCCTTCCCGCACAAACACCGGGATTTCACTCATCGGTGCGGCGACCGTAATCGCCCTTCCGCCTTCATACCGTTCGCCATTCAGTGCCACCCAGGTTTCTCCTGCCGGTAGCCACACTTTCCGCTCGCGCTGACCCGCATGCAGCACCGGCGCGACCAGAATATCTGCGCCGAGCAGGTACTGATCTTCCACCTGCCAGCTTTCCGGCTGTTGCGGGTATTGATAGAACAGGGTGCGCATGGCCGGATCGCCCTTTTCGTGGGCTTCCTGCATGATGCGGCTGATGTACGGACGCAGTTTTTCGCGCAGGAATAATCCGCTTTTCATCAGTTGGTAATTTTCTTCGCCATAACTCCAGACTTCATTCGGTGCGCCGCTGTTGCACTGGGCGATGCCATCGCGCCACGGTTCCGGCGGCTGGATCTGTGGCTCACGGTAGCCGTGTAACCGCATGACCGGACAGAATACGCCCCACTGGAACCAGCGGATCAGCAACTCCTGAAACGCCGGATCGTTAACATTGCCGCCCTGGAACCCGCCGATGTCCGTCGTCCACCACGGAATGCCCGCCAGTCCCATGTTCAGACCCGCAGCAATCTGATTGCGCAGGGCGTGGAAGGAAGAGTGAATGTCGCCCGACCAGGCCAGCACACCATATCGCTGGCTTCCCGCCCAGGCGCAGCGAACCAGATTCACGATCTCGTTTTCGCCTTGCTGCTGTAAACCGTCGTAAAAACCCTGCGCAAATTTCTGCGGATAAATGTTGCCGACTTCCAGCACCGGCCCGAGGTGATAGCGATAATTATCAAAATCATAGGCGCGGTATTCCGGTTCCGCTTCGTCAAGCCAGAAGGTACGGATACCCAGATCGTAATAGTTTTGCTTCACTTTCTCCCAGACAAACTGACGCGCGCCGGGATGTGTGGCATCAAAGAAGGTGCAGTTGCCGAGGAAATCCAGATTCACCGACACACCACGGTCGGTATTCACCAGATAACCTTTGGATTTCATCTCCTTATAATTGTCAGTGCGGCTGTCTACCGTCGGCCAGACGGACACCATGGTTTCGATGCCGAGGGATTTCAGCTCTGCCACCATGGCTTTCGGATCCGGCCAGTCCACCGGATCAAAACACCATGTCCCCTGATTCGGCCAGTGGAAGAAGTCGATGACAATGACCGATATCGGCAGATTGCGGCGTTTGTATTCGCGCGCGACCTCGAGCACTTCCTGCTGCGTGCGGTAACGGAGTTTGCATTGCCAGAAACCGGTGGCGTATTCCGGCATTTGCGGCGCGGTGCCGGTCGCACGGCCATACTGATGCATGATGTCTGCGGGCGTGTCTCCGGCGGTGATCCAGTAATCCATCTGCTCCGTGACCTGCGCTTCCCAGCGGGTGATGTTCTTGCCGAAGGTCGCCTCGCCAATGGCCGGATTGTTCCACAACATGCCGTAACCGAGGCTTGAAAGCATAAAGGGCACGCTGGCCTGTGAGTTACGCTGCGCCAGTTCCAGCGTGCAGCCTTTCAGATCCAGACAGCTTTGCTGGTACTGCCCCATGCCATAGATTTTCTCATCCGGCCGCGATTCAAACCGCACCGTCAGCTGATGTTTACCACCGGGAATGGCTTTAAATTCGCGGGCATCCATTTTCAGCGCACTGATGTATTTATCCTGACTTTTCTCGGTCGCGCCGATACCGACCGTCGAACGCTGACGCCAGAACTCCTCGAGGATCAGCTCACCGCGCTGGTTATAAAACGCCAGTTGGCCTTTGATGTTCACCGTCGCCGTAATGTTGCCGTTGCGGATGCTCAGTGTTTCGGTGCCGCGGCTGATGTCGCTCTGCGGTTGATCGCCCGCAGGCAGCAGCGCCCACAGATGATCATTCAGCGCCGGCCGGCAGGTAGCACGCACGCGCAGGCTGTTTTCACCCCAGGGTTCGATCACCAGCGTTTGCTGATCGAAATGCCAGAGGATACGGTTTTTTTCGGCGATTAATTCGCTCATGCGGACTCCTGTGTATGCAAAGTGGCCTGAGGGACAGGCTCATGATCCTGAGAAATTTTGGACTGGTTGATCTGTTCCATGGTGGCATCGTTCAGTTTGTACCAGCGCATCGACAGCGCGCTGCACATCGACAACACACCCGGCACCAGCGAGAACAGCGCGATAATTGACATCATCGCGGCAGTATTTTGCTGTGCGGCATGCGGCACATAACCGCTCATGCCCAGCGTCCAGCCGACCACCGCCCCGCTCACCGCCATCCCCATTTTGAGGATCGCCAGCAAGGTCGAGAACACCGTGCCGTCCATACGCTTGCCCTGTTTGTATTCGCCGTAATCCACCACGTCGGACATCATCACCCACATCAGCGTGGTGGTGACCTGATAGAAAGTAGAGACCAGCAATGTCATGCCGACCAGCAGGGAAATCCATGCCGGGACAAAGAAGATCGCTGCGCTCAGCGCACCGGTTAAGATGGCGCAAAGCGTGAACGCCGCCAGCTTGCTGCGGTTGCGGGTCAGCGGTTTGACCAGCAAACTGCCGAGGCTTTTACCGATAATGTGTGCCGCCAGCAGCCACATAAAGTAGCTGGCGTTACCGAGGTAATAGGTGACGTAATACATCATCGCGCCGAGCCGCACGACACCAAACGAGATGTTGAAGAAGATCAGAGCCGCGACGACGCGCCACTGATCGTTGCGCACTAAATCGCGCAGATCGGAGAGGAAATTCTCGTGCGTCGGCGGCGCGCTGATACGTTCTTTGGTGTTGAAGAAACACAGCAGGAACATCACCACCGCAATCGACGCCATGATCGCCATCGCGCCAAAATAGCCGTCGAGCTTATTTCCGCCGCCCATCATTTCCGCCAGCGGCATCATCAGGAACGTGGACATCGCGCCGCCCAATGTCGCGAGGAAAAAGCGATAGGATTGCAGGGAAATACGCTGTGAATTATCCGGCGTGATGATCGCGCCCATCGAGCAATAAGGAATGTTGATGGCGGTATACATCAGCATCATCACGCAATACGTGACGCTGGCGTACACCATTTTCCCGCCGAGCGTCAGGGATTCCGGCACCGCGTAAACCAGCAGACAGCTAGCGCCGAATGGCAATGCAAGCCAGAGAATATACGGCCGGAATTTACCAAACCGCGTTTGCGTGCGGTCAGCGATCAGCCCCATCGCCGGGTCAACAATCGCGTCCGCGACACGTGCAACAAGAAACATTGTCCCGACAAAGACTGCCGGTAATCCCACAACATCGGTGTAGTAAAACGTCAAAAATATAATCACATTGTCCAGGCCAATATGGCTCGCCATATCCCCCAGACCGTAACTGATTTTTTCTTTTACGGATAATTTCGCAGTCATTTTTCGTCCTGCCTTTTGTAGGGTTAAACACAAAAAAGTCAGTCCGTCCGTGGCCCGAGGACTTGTTATAGAATGGTTAAAAGGCAGTCACAATTGCGAGATGTTATAAATTTCTTATGATTTTTGATTAATGTGATACCGGTAACATGGGGAGGGGAATTAAACGCGCCCTCCCCTGCGAAGGGGAGGGTTGGGGTGGGGTATTAAGGTCAAAAACAAAAGTCAGCGTGTACGCAGGGTGGGTGTGGTCTGTTAAACCTCCTCCCCGCCTCCTTCGCAGGGGAGGTCCAGGACAAAACCGCCAGATCATCTCCCTTCACGTCACGCGGGGAGGAGAAAATCTTATAAATCATTAAGTAATAGCGGAATCGACGGTACCATCGGCGCATTATCAATATCGGCCTGGGTCATGCGGAATGCTTCCGGGTAATGTTCCCGGCTGGTGCGTCGCAAAGGTTCAGTGGAACGCCAGGTGTATAAACAACGCTGGCACTGATGCACAGTCCAGACGCCTTTTACCGGGGACACGGCCATCAGTTCGATATGCTCATCGGCACAACGTGGACAAATCATAATCACTCCTTAATGCAATCGGTGAATGCTCAGATCTTGCGATCTGCCAGCAGGGTATTCAGTTTCACGATCCAGTCTTTGGTTTCCGGTAGATCGCGTACCGGCTGGCTGTAGTGACCGCGGTTATCCGGCGCGACCGGCGTGGTGGCGTCAATGATCAGTTTATCGGTGATGCCCGCCGGGGATGAACCGGGATCCAGTTCCAGCACGGACATATTCGGCAGCTGGACCAGGTCGCCCGCCGGATTGACCTTGGCGGAAAGCGCCCACATCACCTGCGGCAAATTGAACGGATCCACATCCTCATCCACCATAATCACCATCTTCACGTAGCCCAGACCGTGCGGCGTGGTCATGGCCCGTAAGCCGACAGCGCGGGCAAAGCCACCGTAACGTTTTTTAGTGGAAATGATCGCCAGCAGGCCGTGGGTATACATCGCGTTCACCGCTTGCACTTCCGGGAATTCCGCCTTCAGTTGCTGATACAGCGGCACGCAGGTGGCCGGTCCCATCAGATAATCGATTTCTGTCCACGGCATCCCGAGATACAGGGATTCAAAGATGGGTTTCGTGCGGTACGAGACTTTATCGATGCGCACCACCGTCATGTTACGGCCACCGGAATAGTGTCCGGTGAATTCGCCGAACGGCCCTTCGATTTCACGTTTACGCCCTTCAATCACCCCTTCGAGGATCACTTCTGAGCCCCACGGCACGTCGAATCCGGTCAGCGGCGAAGTGGCAATCGGGTATGGTGCCTGACGCAGCGCGCCCGCCATTTCATATTCCGACTGGTCATATTTCAGCGGCGTTGCGCCCATCAGCGTAATGATCGGATCGTTGCCGAGCGTAATGACAATCGGCAAATCTTCGCCGCGTTCTTCCGCTTTATGTAAGTGCAGCGCAATGTCGTGCATTGGCACCGGTTGCAGCCCGAGCTTACGTTTGCCCTTCACTTCCATGCGGTAAATGCCGACGTTCTGCTTATCGAAACTGTCAGGATCGGTCGGATCGCGCGACACCACGCAGGCTTTATCGAGATAAAAACCGCCGTCACCGTCGTTCAGCCGGAACAATGGCAGGATGTCGAACAGGTTGATGTCTTCGCCATCGACCGTATTTTCCGCCCAACCCGGATTTTCGCGACGCTCCGGTTTCACCGGAAAGGTATCCCAGCGGCGGATATATTCGGCAATCTGTTCGTTGGTCGATGTGGAAGGCGGCAGCCCCATTGCAATGGCGTGGTTGGGCCACGAACCCAGTGTATTAAGCGCAATGCGGGCATCAGTAAATCCTTCCACATTATCGAAATACAGCGCGGGGGCGCCCTCGCCGATACGGCCGGTGGCGTTCGCCGCCGCGGCCAGATCCGGCTCTGCCTTCACCTGTTCGGTAATTTTCAGCAGTTGTCCGTTTTCATCCAGTGCGCGCATAAAGCTGCGCAGATCATCAAAAGCCATCTCGATTCTCCTTCCCAGTTCATTTAGTTTGTTCGTATACGAATGACTTTTACCTTATACTCCTTTTGAAAACCCCGCAATGGCTTGTCGCCTTCGCGCTTCAGAGATTGCTAAGATAGAGGCAGACCAATAAGAAAATCGGGAAATGATGATGAGCACACAATTGAGACAGGAAGCCTTTCACTTAATGCGTAAGGTATTCCAGCAACACACCGCGCGTTGGCAGCAATGCATCCCGGATCTGACGAAGCCGCAATATGCGGTGTTGCGCTCAATTGCTGAAAACCCGGGCATTGAACAGGTACAACTCACGGATGTCGCCGTCAGCAGCAAAGCGACGCTGGCAGAAATGCTGTCGCGTCTGGAAGCGCGCGGGCTGTTGAACCGTGAGGCGGACCCGGCGGATAAACGCCGCCGTTTTATTACGCTGACGCCGGAGGGTAAAGCCGTGGTGGCGAAAACCCAGCCGGTCGGGCAGCAGGTGGATACTGAGTTTTTGGCAAGACTTTCTCCTGACGATCAACAGCATCTGGTGCGTCTGTTGAAATCAATGACGGAGGACTAACGGGAGTTTTTATGATTGAAGAAGTCGTGTTGCTTGATGTTAAAAATCAACCGGCGGGTACCATGGACAAAGCGCTGGTGCACACTGCACAAACGCCGTTGCATCTGGCATTTTCCTGCTATATCCACAACGATCGCGGCGAGATCCTGCTCACACGCCGCGCCCTGAGCAAAGTCGCCTGGCCGGGCGTGTGGACCAACTCCGTGTGCGGCCATCCGCTGCCCGGCGAATCCCTGCAATCTGCCGTCTACCGCCGCTGTCAGTATGAAATCGGCCTGTCGGTAGAAAAGATCACGTCGCTTATTGGCGAATTCCAGTACCGTGCGACCGATGCGTCGGGGATTGTCGAGAATGAGTTTTGCCCGATTTTTGCCGCTTTCAGCCGCCAGACGCCTGCGCCACGCGACACAGAAGTGATGGATTATCAGTGGGTAAAACCGGATGACCTGCTGAGCAGTGTGCGCGCTACGCCGTGGGCCTTCAGCCCGTGGATGGTGTTACAGCTGGGTCAGGTCACGGAGAAAAAGTTGAGTCTGCTGGGGTGATCGCAGACGGATAAAACGCACATGCTGCCAGGCGGGATCGTTAAGCAATGCCTGATACTGGCAGCGGTTCTTCGTATATGTCTTCAGCGTCCACAGGATGATCGACTCCCGGCTGAAAAAACTTTTCCGAAACGTCTCCCGGTTTCCGGTGCCCGCCCAGATCTCTTGTTTCCCCCACGCCCGCGTCGCGGCACGTTTCACCGCCTGATACAGCGTGCGTCCGAAGGAATAATCCACCCACACGATCATGTCGATGTCGCGCCATTTCACGGCCTGCGTGCGTTTGTAATTGCCGTCAATCACCCAACCTTCACTGCCCGCCAGCCGCGCTTCCAGGCGGGCAAAAAACTGATCATCCGGCGTCCCCTGCCAGTCCGGTTGCCAGAACAACGCATCCAGTTCGATATAAGGAATGTTCAGCTGCTGAGAAATCGCCCGCGCCAGCGTCGATTTCCCGCTCCCGCTGGTTCCTATGACATTGATTTTCACTGCCAGACTCCTTATCCGCACCGGTTTACGCAAAAAAAGGGCGGTTATTCTGCCGTACGGGATCGGTCTTGTACAGAACGTTAACGCCCTTTCCGCAACCATTACCGGCGGAACTAAATCATGACGTGAATGTATCAGAAGCTCGCAGAATGAACATTTTGTGCTATACACCTTATTGCTAGCAACAGAAATGCAGATTTTTCGTTGCCATACCTGTACATACTCGCAATCTTTGTATAACTTTCTGTGACCCCTGCTTCATCATTAGTCCGTCTTTTACGGGCATATTCAGCCTGACCTTTGGAAGGAAAGTAGATTTCCCTTCTTCCAAAGGTTTTTTTCATGGCTGGCGTTTTCAGGTTTTATCGCGAAACGATCTGATGAGTCCGGGGCGGACATTGTGAAGAAAAACTTCACAATACTCTCTTTTCTGACTGGCAATAGGCACTTTTCAGCCGGTAAAAAAAACCGCTGAACAGTTTAAGGAGGTCTACATGCAACTCGAAGCAGAACAAACAGTTACAGAAATCAGTGATTATCTCAAAGTCCGTGAGACGCCCACGCTAAGTGAAGTTGAAATCCTCGGGACCCTTGTCTCAGGGCTTTTACACAGCCGTTATCCGGTGAGCAATAAGGCCATTATTGAAGGTCTGGTAAGACAGCTTGAACAGGACACCAATGTCAGTAATCAGCAGGGTTGCCGTAACTTGCTGGAACTGGTGTTGCTTTCCACGCAGGATGATGTGATTTAAATAGGTTACCGGCCTGTTAATCATATTGTTAACAGGCCGGAGCACAATCACCTTGCGGTTAAAGCGATTTCAGCGTCGCGGCAATCACGTCTTTGAACGGCGTGGTCGGGCGACCAATCAGTTTGCTCAATGTATGAGAATCATCAAACAGACCGCCTTTCTCTGCACCCGCATCAGAATCCGCCAGCATAGTCGCCAGCCCTTCCGGTAAACCGGCACCGAGCAACGCTTTAGCGAACTCCGCTTCCGGCAGATTGATGTAATCCACTTTCTTACCTGACTGACGTGCAATTTCCGCCGTGAACTCCGTCAGCGTATAAGCCTCGTCACCCGCCAGCTCGTAAATTTTCCCGGCCTGATCATGTTGTGTCAGCACCGCCGCGGCTGCCTCAGCGTAATCCTGACGCGCGGCGGAAGAGATTTTTCCTTCGCCGACCGCACCGATAAAGGCGTTATGCGCCAGGGCAGGGGCGATGCTCGCCGCATAGTTTTCGGTGTACCAGCCGTTACGCAGCAGCACAAAAGGAATGCCGGATTCACTTAACGCTTTTTCCGTCGCGCGGTGTTCAACACCCAGACCCAGCGGACTTTTATCTGCATGCAGCAGGCTGGTGTACGCCAGAAGTGTTACGCCTGCACGTTTCGCCGCCGCAATGACCGCGTTGTGCTGCGCTTCACGCTGCCCCACTTCACTGGAAGAAATCAGCAGCAGTTTCTCCACGCCGTTGAAGGCGGCTTCCAGCGTCGCAGGCTGGCTGTAATCGGCCTGACGCACATCCACACCCAGATCGGCCAGATCCTGCGCTTTTTGCGGATTACGCACCGCCGCAATAATCTGATGAGCAGGCACTTTTTTCAGAAGTGCGGCAATAACAAGGCGGCCTAACTGGCCGGTAGCACCGGTAATGGCGATCATATGATTTCTCCAAAAGTGTTCAACACAACGTTTATTGTCATACAAAGTTTATGTTCAGAATGGCGCAAAATGCGTCGCCGTGAACACATCCTATGCGATATACTTACTTTTCGTAAGTACGCACCAAAAGGTTAGTATGAAAATAATTCCCGCTGAATCCTCCACCGGACGTTTACCCCTTTCCGAGCAAATCCGTCGCGGCGAAGTGCTGGATCCCAACTGCCCGTCGCGTGAGATCCTGCGCCATATCACCAGCCGCTGGGGTTTGCTGATCCTGATCGCCCTCAGTGACGATACCCTGCGTTTCAGTGAGTTACGCCGTAAGGTCGGCGGCGTCAGTGAAAAGATGCTGGCGCAGACGTTACAGTCACTGGAAGAAGACGGGTTTATTGACCGCCGTTCTTATCCGGTTGTGCCACCGCATGTGGAATACTGCCTGACGCCGCTGGGCATCGAAGTGAAAGATCAGGTCGCCGGGCTGGCAGACTGGCTGGAGTCGAATCTGCACCGCGTATTGAAGCAGCGCAGCCTGCGCGTCGTGGGCGGCGAGTGATTAACAAAAAATCTTAACAAGAACGCCAAAATTCTCACCTATCATTGATTCAACCCGCCGACTAACATCATTTCATTGATTCGATAAATCTTTCTCTTAAATCAGCTGAGGTGATGTATGTCCGCGTCCCAGACCCACAATCAACATGTCACGCTTGTGATTACGCATAAAATTGCGCCTGCGAGCGAGGCGGAGTACGAAGCCTGGCTGAATAAAATTATGCCGCAGGCCGGTACGTTTCCGGGACATCTGGGCGTCAACGTCATCCGCCCGAGCCGCAGCGGCGATCCCTATACCATTCTGGTGCGTTTCGACACGCTGGAAAATCTTAACGCCTGGCATAACTCGGACCTGCGCAAACAGCTGGTGGCGGAAGTCAGCCCGCTGCTGCTGCAAAACGACAACACCGAAGTGCGCCCCGGTGCCGAATTCTGGTTCACCCCGCCCAATGCCAGTGTCCGTCCGCCAGCCCGCTGGAAACAGTATCTGCTGACATTGGGCGTCATTTATCCCTCTACCCATATTGTGCCCTGGTTTTGGGGGCAGATTTTGCCACAGCTCAGAGGCACCGAAGGCGGTCATTTACTCAATGACGCCTCCGTGGTCGGGCTGGTGGTTTTCCTCTGGATGCCGGTCGTTACACGAGTTTTCCATTCATGGCTTACGCGCGTTTCAGCGCAATAACAGGAGCTTTTCCGATGACAAGTTTTGCTTCCCTGATCCTGCTTAATGGTAAATTTCATACCGTTGACAGAGAAAAACCACTGGCCAATGCCGTCGCCATCAAAGACGGCAAATTTCTGGCAGTCGGTACTGAAAATGAAGTGATGCAGTTTGCCGATGCGCAGACGCAGGTGGTGGATTTACAGGGTCATACGGCCATTCCCGGCCTGAACGACTCGCACCTGCATCTGATCCGTGGCGGTCTGAATTACAATCTGGAACTGCGCTGGGAAGGCGTCCCTTCGCTGGCCGATGCCTTACGGATGCTGAAAGAACAGGCGCTGCGCACGCCAAGCCCGCAGTGGGTGCGCGTGGTGGGGGGCTGGACAGAGTTTCAGTTTGCCGAACGCCGTATGCCGACGCTGGATGAAATTAATCAGGCCGCGCCGGACACGCCGGTATTTATCCTGCACTTATACGATCGTGCCCTGCTCAACCGCGCGGCGCTGAAAGTGGTCGGTTACACCAAAGACACGCCGAATCCGCCGGGCGGTGAAATTCAGCGCGACAGCAACGGCAATCCGACCGGCATGCTGATCGCCAAACCTAACGCGATGATTCTCTACTCCACGCTGGCGAAAGGCCCGAAACTGCCGCTGGAACAGCAGGTGAACTCCACCCGCCAGTTTATGCGCGAACTGAACCGTCTCGGCCTGACCAGCGCCATCGACGCGGGCGGCGGCTTCCAGAACTATCCTGAGGATTATCAGATCATCGATGAACTTCATCAGAAAAATCAGCTGACCGTGCGTATCGCCTACAACCTGTTTACCCAGCGTCCGCAGCATGAACTGGAAGATTTCGAACTGTGGACCGACATGCTGAAACCCGGTCAGGGCACCGATTTTTATCGTCACAACGGCGCAGGCGAAATGCTGGTGTTTTCTGCCGCTGACTTTGAAGACTTCCTGCAACCGCGTCCGGATTTACCGCCGGGAACGGAAGTCGAACTCGAGCGCGTGGTGCGACATCTGGTGGAACACCGCTGGCCGTTCCGCCTGCATGCCACCTATGACGAGTCGATCAGCCGCATGCTGGATGTCTTTGAGAAAGTGAATCAGGATATTCCGTTCAACGGGTTGCACTGGTTCTTTGACCATGCGGAAACCATCACCGAACGCAATATCGAGCGCGTGAAAGCGCTGGGCGGCGGTATCGCGGTGCAGCATCGCATGGCGTTTCAGGGGGAATATTTCGCTGACCGCTACGGCATCGAAGCCACCAAACATACGCCGCCGGTGGCGAAAATGTTGTCCGCCGGTGTGCCGGTTGGTCTGGGTACGGATGCCACCCGCGTCGCCAGTTACAACCCGTGGACCGCGCTGTACTGGCTGGTTTCCGGCCGTACGGTCGGCGGTATGGCAATGTACGATGATGACGCCCGTATCGACCGCGAAACGGCGCTGATGTTGTGGACGCAGGGCAGCTCCTGGTTCTCCAGCGAGCAGGGCAAAAAGGGGCAAATCAAAGCCGGTCAGCTGGCGGATCTGGCGGTGCTGTCCGAAGATTTCTTCAGCGTGCAGGAAGAACGGATCAAGGGTATCGAATCGGTAATGACCGTGGTGGATGGCAAAGTGGTCTACGCCGCAGGCAGTTTCTCGCCGCTGGCACCGCCTGCTATTCCGGTGCTGCCGGACTGGTCGCCGGTCACCACCGTGCCGGGGCATTACCGCTCCGCGCCGCCACAGGGTGCCGCCCGCGTCGGGTTAGTGCGTCAGGGACATCAGTGCGTCGGCCCGTGTGGCGTGCACAAACACAGCCATGATATTGCCCGCGGCTCCGATGTCCCGGTGTCCGATGACAATGCCTTCTGGGGCGCATTAGGGTGTTCGTGTTTCTCGTTCTGATCCTGAGTGACTGACTAAAAATTAGCGCCCGATATGACGTCGGGCGTTTTAAAAATTACTGCAAATTCCCTCAAAGTCCCTCTCATTAGTTAACCCTATTTCATCCTTCTGATTTGATTTAACGACTTTCTTTCTATTACTCAGACCTCTGCTATATTTCGTTAAGGCAACGAAAATACATTTCATTAACAATTTTTTCACCGGAAGGTTCAACCGCCTTCTTCAGTCTGGATCAACTCATCACCCAGGGATTTTCAATGTCTGGCAACCTGATCAGTTTCATCACACAGACGTTACAAACCGTGCCCGGCCTGGCGATTTTTCTGGCATTAACATTGGGTTATGCCATTGGTCAAATTCGTCTGGGGCCGATCCAGCTCGGCGGCGTGTGCGGAACATTGATTGCCGCATTAGTCATTGGTCAGCTCAATATCCCCGTCGATACTGACATCAAAAACGTATTTTTCATGCTGTTCATCTTTGCGCTGGGTTACAGCGGCGGTCCGCAATTCTTTGCCAACCTGAATGCCAAAAATATCCAGTTAGGCCTGTTTTGTCTGATTGAGGTGGTGGTGGTGCTCGGTCTGGTTTTAACCGCCACCGTCGTTATGCATCTGGACCCGGGCACGGCAGCGGGCATGATGGCCGGCGCAGCGACGGAATCTGCGGTCGTCGGTACCGCAACCGATGCGATTTCGCGCCTTGACCTTCCTGCCAGCGAGATTATTCGTCTGCAAGGCAACGTGGTCACCGCCTACTCCATCACCTATATCTGCGGTCTGATCACCATTGTTATCGTTACCAGCCAGATTTTCCCGCTGCTTTTACGCACCAATCTGCGCGTGGACGCTGAAAAATTGTGGGTAGAAATGGGCGGACAGGTCGATACAGAAGGCATCTCCGCCGTACCTACCGTGGTGGGGCGCGTCTACCGGCTTGATGCAGGAGCGGGTCACACTGTCGCAGAACTCCAGCAACGGCTGGGGCAGGAAAGCAGCATCGTGCGCGTTCAGCGTCATGGCCGCACGCTGACGCTCTCTCCTTCCCTACGGCTCCGCAGAGGCGATCAGGTTCTGCTGGTGGGATATCGCGGAACGGTCATTGAAATGGCGGCCATTTTAGGCACCGAAGTCGCCGATACCAACATCGCCGCCGCACTCGACACTTACCATGTCATCGTGCTCGAACCCGCGATGTCCAACCGTGAACTGCGCGAACTGGAATTGCCCACCGGGGTACATGTGGCTGCCGTTCTGCGCGGAGACGCCATGTTACCGGCGCTCCCCGCCACCCGGCTGCAAGTTCATGACGTGCTGCAAATTTATGATGCCAACCCTGGCCGTGCCCCGATTGCGGCGCCGGCTCTGAGCAAAATCGGCAAAATGATGCCCGATAAGCTGGCCAGTAATCTGGCCATCGTCGGTCTGGTGATTGCACTCGGCACCTGGCTGGGCAGCTTCAAGCTGAACATTGGCGGCATTGATTTCTCCGCAGGGACCGGCGGCGGTGTGCTGATCGTCGGACTGGTGATGGGCTGGTATCACGCCCGCCGCGCTGATTTGCATTCGGTCAATGCCGATGCCCTGACGTTGCTCAAAGACCTCGGGCTGGCCGGATTTATCGCCGGTGTCGGGCTGTCATCCGGCCCGCAGGCGCTCTCCCTCATCATGCAATATGGCATCACGCTGCCCCTGCTCGGCGTGGCTATCGCGATTATTCCGGCGTCTGTCTCGCTGGTCGTCGGTCATTTTTGGCTTAAGCTCCGCGCGCCGGTGTTACTGGGTGCGATTGCCGGACAACAGTGCAGCACGCCCGCACTGAGCGCCATACAGAATGCGTGTGGAAATTCTACACCGTTGCTGGGTTACACCATTACTTACGCGATTTCCAACGTTGTTCTGCCCCTGATGGGGCCGTTAATTGTCGGGCTGGCCAGTTCACTTCAGCCTCTTTAGTCGTTCATTTTTTCATCCCTGTAACTGAGGTACGCACATGAACTGGTTACACGAATTGTTCCAAAAATCCCCCGAGATAGCGTTGTTCTTCTCAATCGCGGCGGGCTATTACATTGGCAAAATCAAGTTTGGTAAGTTTCAGCTGGGTGGCGTCGCGGGCTCGCTGCTGGTGGCGGTATTAGTCAGTCAGGTCGGCGTCGAAATCGATAACGGGGTGAAATCAGTGATGTTCGCCCTGTTTATCTACGCCGTAGGTTATGAGAGCGGACCGGATTTCTTCCGTTCTTTAGGCAAACAATCCATCAAAGAGATCATTCTGGCGGCAGTGCTGGCCATCACCGGTTTGCTCACCGTGGTGGTGCTAGCGAAATGGTTTGATCTGGACAAAGGTCTGGCCGCAGGCGTTGCCGCTGGTGCGCTGACACAATCCGCCATCATCGGTACTGCGGGTGATGCCATTGCCAAACTCGGGCTGGCACCTGCTGAGGTCACCCGTTTGCAAGGCAACGTCGCCATTGGTTATGCCGTGACTTATGTATTCGGGTCGTTCGGCGCGATCCTGGTGTGTGTGAACCTGCTGCCGAAATTCATGGGCCGCACGATCAAAGAAGATGCGCTGAAGGCAGAAAATGCCCTGCAAACCGGGGTTCGCGTTTATGGAGTGGGTCAGGAAGCGGCGGCACCTGATCTGGTGGGTCGTATTTTTAAACTGCCGTCCACTACCGCAGACACCATACAAACCCTTGAACAATCTACCGATATCCCGGTCACTATTGAGCGTGTGAAACGTGGCAAGCAAATCATGGAACCCACGCCGGATATGCCGTTGCAGGCCGACGATATCGTGCTGGTGGTGGGACGTCGCTCTGCCATCGTCGCGATTTCCGGGCATCTGGGCAAAGAGTTGCAGGACGAAGAAGGCATGGAACTCACCATGCAGAAACGGGAAGTGGTCATCACCAATAAGGCGCTCGACAAACGCACCTTTGGTGATATCCGTGAGGCTATGGCGAAAGATGTGCGTCACGGTGTTTACGTGTCGCAGATTTCCCGTCAGGGCAAAGCGCTGCCACTGGAAGCGGAAACCCTGATCATGCTGGGAGACGTGGTCACGGTGTTTGGTGCTGAAAATGATGTAAAACGCGTCGTGGATAAAGCCGGTCACGCCATTGTCCCGAGCGCAAAAACAGACTTTGTGTATATGGGCGCGGGTCTGGTCGTCGGCTTACTGGTCGGCATGCTTACCGCAAAAATCGGCTCCATTCCGCTGACTCTGGGCAGCGGCGGCGGTGCGTTGTTATCCGGCCTGCTGTTTGGCTGGTTCCGTTCCCGTCGTCAGTCCTTCGGCTACATGCCATCCGGCGCAGTGCAGATCCTGAAAGACTTAGGTCTGGCGGCGTTTGTGGTGGTCGTCGGTATTTCCTCCGGGCTGCAGGCGGTGCAAACCGTCGAAAGTCAGGGGCTGAAAATCCTGATCATCGGCGTCGTCGTCACCATCCTGCCGTTAGTGCTGACCATGCTGTTTGGTCGCTATGTGCTGCGCTACAACAACACCGCGATTTTTGCCGGTGCGCTCAGCGGGACACGCAGCGCCAACCCGGCATTTGGTGAAGTGCTGGATAAAGCCGAGAACACCATTCCCACCGTTCCGTTTGCCATCACCTATGCACTGGCCAACGTATTTTTAACCTTGCTGGGGCCGCTGGTCGTGGCATTTGTATAGCGAAGTACTGTCCTGTGAATCGCCGGTCCCGGGCAAACCGGGCGGGCAAATTGCATTCTTAATGATACAGCAAGGAGTAGTGACATGAATTTTGACGACCCCGAAAAGCTTGCGCTGTTAAGCCCGTTTGAACTGAAAGATGCACTGATGCATCAGGCTGCCCAAAGTAATCAGTTGATGTTGAATGCTGGCCGCGGTAATCCCAATTTCCTTGCAACCACCCCACGCCACGGCTTTTTTCAGTTTGGCTTATTCGCGATGACCGAAGCCGAACGCTCGTACATGTATATGGATCATGTCGGCGGCTTCCCGAAACGCGAAGGCATTGAGGCAAGATTCGAATTATTTGCCAAACAGCACGAAACGGTCCCCGGCGTGCGCTTTATCGAAGCCGCCGTTTCCTACGTACGCGACCAGATGGGGCTTGATGCGGGCGATTTCATCTACGAGATGTGTGAAGCCATTTTAGGCTGTAACTATCCGGTACCGGACCGCATGCTGAAGATGACCGAAGTCATTGTCGGTAAGTACATCCACAATGAAATGGTCGGTAACTATCCGTTCGTCGGCAAGTTCGATATGTATGCGCTGGAAGGCGGCACAGCGGCCATGACCTATCTGTTCGCCAGCCTGAAAGCCAACCACGTCATCAATGAAGGCGACACCATTGCCCTCGGGATGCCGATCTTCACGCCGTATATCGAAATCCCTGAGCTCAGCGATTACAACCTGAAGACCATTCACATCGATGCGCCGCAATCCAATAAATGGCAGTACACCAAGGCCGAACTGGACAAGCTGCTGGATCCGAAGGTGAAAGCGTTCTTCCTGGTGAACCCGAGCAACCCGCCGTCGGTGAAAATTGATGACGAGAGCCTGCGTTATATTGCAGAAATCGTGAAAAAACGCCCGGATCTGATCATCCTTACCGATGACGTTTACGCCACGTTTGCCGACAACTTCGTGTCACTGTTTGCCATCTGTCCGTACAACACCATTCTGGTGTATTCGTTCTCCAAATACTTTGGTGCAACGGGCTGGCGTATGGGCGTGGTGGCGACGCATGAAGACAATATTATTGATGAAATTATCTCTACGTTGCCTGCAGCCAAGAAAAAACAGCTGGACCATCGTTACGCATCGATTACGACCGAACCGCGCAAACTGAAGTTTATTGACCGTCTGGTCGCCGACAGCCGTACCGTGGCGCTGAACCATACCGCCGGGCTTTCCACGCCGGTGCAGGCGCAGATGACGCTGTTCTCCCTCTTCTGCCTGATGGATGAACCGGGTGCCTACAAAGCTGAAATGAAGCGCATCGTGCTGCGCCGCAAAGAGGCGTTGTACCGCGAACTCGGATTGCCGATGCCCGTGGATAACAACTCGGTACGCTACTACCATCTGCTGGACATGGAAGAACTGTCGGCCCAGATGTACGGTGCCGACTTCGTGAAGTGGATGCTGCCAAGAATAAAACCGAATCAGGTGCTGTTCCGTCTGGCGCAGGAAACCGGCGTTATTCTGCTGCCGGGCAAAGGGTTTGGTACACCGCATCCGTCATGGCGCGTGTCGCTGGCTAACCTCAATGAATATGACTATGCCAACATCGGTAGCGCGATCCGCAGGTTGTCCCGTGAGTATTACGATAAATTCATCGAGGCCACCAGTGCCAAAGAGCCAGCCCCTGCGGCCAAAGCCGTGAAGGTTGTGGCGGCGGCGAAGCCTAAAGCGAAAAAGAAACCGTCGTAAATTCTCCCCCTGTTTACGCGAGTTAACGCAAAACAGCGCCATTCCGGCGCTGTTTTTATTGGCAGCATAGACCGTCACACGTTAGGGCACTTATAAATCCTGAAACGATCCCAGCCGGAAACCCCGTTCAGCTATCGCCGTTTTGAGCGAAGCCGAGGTCAGGACATCCAGTTCCGCCAGTCGCGGATAGCAGTATTTGCTCGCCAGCAGGGTGTTATCGATAAACGCCGGATGGGTCATGATTTCAAGCGTCCGGTCACCGCGCTGTGTGGCGTGGTCGAGGGTGTGCAGAAACAGTTGCTCTGAAATCGCCTCGCCATAAAACGTGCTGTCAAAACCCTCGGTACTTTTCGCGCCGCACAGCGTGATTTCGCCCCTGCGAATTTCATCGCGATCGATACGCACCGGGATGCCTTTCTGTTTCGCGAACGCCTCGACGATGGGGAAAATCTGCGGGAACATATGCACGTGATGATGGCTGTCGAGATGCGTCGGCGGGCGGCCAAACACCGCCACGAAACGGTCAAACTGGCATTGCAGCTCCCGGGCGATTTCATCCAGCAGCAGCGTGCCCTGCTCCGCCATTTCCCAGATCCATTTGCCCAGTTCACCGTCCCGGACCAGTCCCGGCATCGGCGACAGCGGGCGACCGAGCGTCAGAACAAAATGCATGCCCACCGCCAGTTCAGGCGCCGCCGCGCTGAGCAGCGCCGCGTGCTCCACGGCGGCCATGTTGACCATCGCGGTGGTGGAAGTCACGACACCGTGGTTAAACGCCTCGATAATCCCGTAGTTCTGCGCCTTGCACAGCCCGAAATCATCGGCGTTCACGATCAGTAATTTATCCATAAGCCTCCCTGTGAAAACCTTCCCGTCACCGGGAAGGCCATCAGGTTATTTCAGTGTGGCGATGGTTTCTGCAAAATTCGGCAGCAACTTTTCATGCGCCAGCAGCATTTCACGCGCCAGAATTTCAGCATCTTTATCGGAATGGATCAGCGGGCTGAGATTCATGGCCAGCAGCACGTCATTCAGCTTGCCGCTCAGTGCCGCCTCGCTGGCGGCGACTTCGAAGCCTTTGATGGTGTAAATCAGGCCCAGCACTTTTTCGTCAAAATGCGTGATGCGCGGATGCGGTTTCGCGCCGTCGCGCCCGATGGTACAGGTCATTTCCACCGCCCAGTCCGCCGGAATGTTATCAATATGGCCGTTGTGCGGGAAGTTGACGTACTGCTCGGTTTGTTTGTCGTTATAAATCGCGCTGATCACTTCGCAGGCCGCGTCGGAATAATACGCCCCGCCGCGCAGTTCCAGCTCTTTCGGTTTGACGTTCAGATCAGGGTTTTTATACAGATCGAACAGCTGTTTTTCGACTTTCTGTACCACGGTGGCACGCGCGCCGCCTTTATAGAACTCACCCATTTCAATCGCCAGCATCTCTTTCTGCTTAAAGTAGTACAGCAGATAGGAGCACGGCAGCAGATTCAGGGAGCGGATCAGGCCTTCGCTGAACGGCAGATCAAAGATATTTTTCACCGAACCGGCGGTCAGGGTGCCGGACGCAACGCCGTCGAGCAGCTCAGCAAAGCGAGATTCACCGTTGACCAGCACATCTTTGATGAAGACCATGTGGTTCAGACCAAACAGGTCGATGGACAAGTCGTCCTGCGGCGTCAGTTTCAGCACATCCTGAATAAACATTTTCATGCCGACAGGAATATTGCACACGCCGATGAATTTCTTGAATTTGGTGTGGCGGAACACCGCTTCCGTCACCATTCCGGCCGGGTTGGTGAAGTTAATCACCCAGGCGTCCGGGCAGATTTCTTCGACGTCTTTGATGATGTCAAAAATCACCGGGATCGTCCGCAGCCCCTTGAACAGGCCGCCTGCACCGTTGGTTTCCTGCCCGAGATAACCGTGGCTGAGCGGAATACGTTCGTCCAGTTCACGCGCTTTCAGCTGACCGACACGCAACTGGGTGGTGACAAAATCGGCACCGGCCAGTGCTTCACGGCGATCCAGCGTTTTATGCATCACAATCGGCACGCCTGCACGTTCCACCATGCGCTGGCAAAGATTGAAAATGATGTCCTGTTTCTCTTTCCCGGCTTCAACATCCACCAGCCATAATTCCGTGATGGGTAATTCGTTATAACGCTTAATAAAGCCTTCAAGTAATTCCGGGGTGTAGCTGCTTCCGCCACCAATAGTAACGACTTTCAGTTTCTGAGACATAGGAACTCCCGTGCAATAATAATGCACTGTAAATTAAAAACAGATAATTGAATAAATCGGGTTAATTAATGCTGCACAACTTCTTCCGGTAATGATTCGGGGTAAAAGAAGTCAGCTTCTTAAAGTTTTTAATAAACATACTCGGGCTGCTGTATCCGGAATCAAACGCAATATCCGTGACCGAGTAATTGGTGATCTCCAGCTGTTTGCGGGCAAAATCAATGCGAATTTCATTGATGATTTGCATCGGTGTTTTGCCGTAATGACGTTGCGTGGCGCGGGTCAGATATTCCTGCGATTTACCGGAAAGCGCCACCATATTCGACAAGGCTTTATCACCAAACTGCGCCTTATCGTGCATCTTCTCCACGGTGGTTTTAAGCCAGCCCGGAATATCAGTGGTCACTTCAGTTTCGCGGTGATGACGCAGACGGTTCACAATATAAAACGTCACCACTTCCAGAAACTCGTTAAATTCCCCGTTGCGGAAATTAAGCGAGGCAATCACCGACTCGATATAAGTCAGAAATTCCGTTTTGACCTGATAAACCTGCGACGCCACAAACCGTGAAGGCAATAACGATAAATAATGCTGTTCGAAAAACGCTTTGCTGATCCCGACATTTAATATGCGCGTCGGACCAAACTCATAAAAACTTTGATGGTTTGACCCTAACGGAATAAACACAAAATCGCCGCGTTCAAGCAATACCCGTTTACCGTTCACGCTCTGGTAATACCGGCCCGTCAGTACGACAGTAAATTCGTAGTAATCATGTTCATGCAGTCCCGAAATGCTCTCTACCTTGTTGTAGATAAACATATGGAAATTCTGACCGTCGAAGAGTTGATTTTCGCGCGCTGTCTTAATTTCCATACTCAGTACCGGTGGCTGCATCATGGCTTCCTACGTTATTTTATTTTTTCATGAAGCTCAATGAGTTCCGCTATCAGTTCACGGGCCAGCATCGACGTCATTAGATGATCCTGCGCGTGCACCAGCACCAGACTGACTTTGGTTTTCCCTTCGCCTGCGTCGCCTTCGATCAGCTGAGTCTGGATCAGATGCGCCTCATTCAGCGCCATTTTGGACTGCGCCATCACCGCGCGCGCCTGCTCAAAATCGCCCTCTTTGGCTTTTTTCAGCGCGACATACGCCAGGCTGCGGGCTTCGCCGGAGTTAATGATTAACCCCATCACCACTTCTTCCAGCCCCTGCAGTTCTTCTTCCGTCGCAACAATGTTCTCTAAATCAAACATCTTTATCTCTCCATGATGAGCCGCTCAGCGTGGGAAGGTTCGCCCTTCCCACAGCGGATTTCAGATTAGAATTTCAGTGCAGCCGCAATATCTTCTTCGCTTTCTTCTTCCTCAATAATCGCCTGCGCCTTGTTAGACAAGATGACGAATGGCATATAGACCAGCGTGGCGATGCCGAGGTTGAACAACGCGACCAGCAGTGCCGCAATACTGCCGTTACTGTTAAAGAACGCACCGAGGCCGGTCGGCATGGTCCAGGGTGCCAGGTTGGTGACCGGCGGGATGATGCCCATGCTGTAAGCCGCCAGGGTGATCGCCGCCAGAATCGGCTGAACCAGCACAAACGGGATAAACATCACCGGGTTCATGATAATCGGCAGACCAAACAGGATCGGTTCGTTAATCTGGAAGATGCCAGACGGCAGTGCCAGCTTCGCCACCTGACGGTGATCGGCACGGCGTGAGGCGATAAAGATGGCGATGATAAGCCCGAGGGTCGCACCGGAACCGCCCAGCAGGATATAGGAATCCAGCATCGGTTTGGCCCAGAAGTGGAAGGTTTTCCCCGCATCAATCGCTGCACTGACTGAACCGTATTCGGTATACAGCGCGATATTTTCCAGCGCCCACGGCGTCATGATGCCGTTATCGAGCGCCGTCAGCGCCAGAGAACCGTGCACACCGAAGAACCACAGCAGGGAGTTGAAAATCACATACGCCCAGCCGACGACGCTGCCCATGGCCGCCAGAGGTTTGGAAATAGAATCCATAATAATCTGGTGGAAGTTGTGGCCATATAATCCGAGTAACCAGGAAATAACCCCGAAGATAAACAGAATAATAAAGCCGGGAATTAATGCCGAGAAGGAACGGGAAACAGAAGAAGGCACGCTGGCGGGCAAGGTAATTACCCAGTTCCGGCGGATAACAAAGGTGAACATCTCCGCGACCACCAGACCGATGACCATACCGGAAATAATATTCGCTCCGCCCAGCCAGTTTGCGCCAACCGCATAAGCTTCACCGACGCTGTATGGTGTCACGGTCATAAAGGCCGCCACGGCTAATAAACCGGCGGAAAGCGAATCGACTTTACGTTCTTCCGCTAATGCCATGCCGATAAAGAACGGTGCCATCAGCGACATAATCCCCAGCGTACCGTTATAAACATTGATGCCGATGGTTTTTAAACCCGCGAGGGTTTCGATGGTAGACGGATCTAAACGCACGCCTAAGGAATAAAAGAAAGAACCGGCACCAAAGTTCAGGAATACGTTATTAATTAAAACGAACATGGCGCCCGCAAGGGTCAGCGGCATTAATTTAATAAAGCCATTTTTGATGGCATTAATATGAGGCTGTTTGCCTATTCTGACAGCAAAAGGAAGAAGTATCTTTTCAAGTGAATCAATAGCTTTGCTCATGGGCATTTTCCTTTAATGCCGCCTTCCGGCGGCCAGGGATGAAATTCGCTCTTTGACTGGATTTCTCTTTGACATAAAAATACAAAAAATGGGTAATGCAAAAGTTGACGCTAAACGTTAATTCACTGCGCTGCTGCTTTTTTGATCGCCGCGACTGCCGCTTTCAATACACCAAGTCCATCAATTTTGCCGTACAGGCCAGAATCAATCACTTCTACCGGTTTGCCCGGTAACACTTTTTTAATTTCATCCAGCATGTAGGCAATTTGCGGCCCCAGCAGGATCACATCGGCAGCCGCGCCTTTTTCAGCGGCCAGTGTTTCAGGAAATGCTTCAATAATGACCGGCACTTCATATTTCTCAGCCTGCACTTTCATTTTAGAAACCAGCAGGGAGGTGGACATTCCGGCGGAACAAAACAAATAGATGACTTTCTTTTCCATGTTGAAACCCTCATATCCCGATAAATTGCAGCTCAGGCAACGGTTGTTCCTTCACCTGTGAGAATGTGCTCAGAGCAAATACATGAAGATGACCCATTGTCTCTGCCTGAGAGGAGTATACGGCAACACTTTTGGACAGGATAATTTCGAACTTATAGAAATCGTCTCTCCTTGACCATTGGCTATGACTCCCTTCACGTTTTGGGCAAATAATTCGCGCGAATAAATAAGTGGCGAAGGTGAGCCCCGCAACAAGAAGTTAACATTTACACTTACCCAGACAGGGGACAATATGAGAAACTAACAATGTTTGCGCAAACATTCCCCTTATGACGCCAGAATGCCGTGGTTAACGTTTTGAATACTAAAATAAAAAATCATAAAGGCCGTTCCCGTACGGCCACGCTCGAAGATGTCGCACAGGCCGCCGGTCTCTCCCCGATGACCGTCAGCCGTGCGCTGAACAATCCCAAAGTCGTGCGTCCGGCCACCATTGCCCGCGTGATGGAAGCGGTCAGCAGCACCGGTTATATCCCGAATATGCTGGCAGGCGGACTGGCAACCAGCCGCACCAAACTCATCGCCGTGGTGG
The DNA here is from genome assembly GCF_004330295.1 of Rahnella victoriana. Taxonomy (GTDB): domain Bacteria; phylum Pseudomonadota; class Gammaproteobacteria; order Enterobacterales; family Enterobacteriaceae; genus Rahnella; species Rahnella victoriana. The sequence continues at coordinate 930 of NZ_SJOJ01000020.1, read as the reverse complement.
TCCCGCAGATCAACAACAACATGTTTGTCGATACCGTGCAGGCCATCAGCGACCAGCTCGCCGCCCGCGGCTATCACATGCTGTTATGCATTGTCGGCTATGAGCCGGAAGATGAAACCGACATCGTCTCCACCCTGCTTTCCCGCCGCCCCGATGGCATTGTGCTGACCGGGATTCATCACACCTCGGAACTGAAACGCATCATCCTCAACGCCAATATTCCGGTGGTGGAGATCTGGGATTTAACGCCCACGCCGATTGATATGCTGATTGGTTTCTCACACGAAAAAGTCGGCAATGCCATCGGTGACTATTTTCGCGATAAAGGCTTTACGCGTTTTGGTTTCATCTGTGCATCGGACCGCCGCGCCATGGTGCGGAAAAACGGCGCCATCAGCGTATTGCGGACGATCTCCGGACACGACATTAAAGAAGTGATCGTCTCCCGTCCGGCGAACATGGAAGTCGGACGCCACGCCCTCAGGCAACTGCTTGCCACCGGCGCACCTTTCGACGCCATCATTTGCAGTTCCGACACGCTGGCACAGGGCGCGATCATGGAGGCAGAGGCACAGGGTTTGCGCGTACCGGAGGATTTCTCGGTGATCGGTTTCGCGGACCTGAACTTTGCCGCCCATAACCGCCCGGCGATAACCACCGTCAGCGTCGAAAAATGGGATTTAGGCATCCGTGCAGCGGATATGCTGGCGGATAAAATTGAAGGCATCGCGGTTGAAGAACCGATTGTCGATATGGGTTACCGGCTGGTGATTCGGGAGTCAGCTTAGGGTTTTCAGCTCCTCCCCCTGCGAAGCGGGTGGCAGGGAGGGGGTTTAGCAGACCACTCCAATACCCCAACCCGCGCACACTTCAGCACTCACTTTTACCTTAATACCCCACCCCAGCCCTCCCCTTCGCAGGGGAGGGAGC
>NZ_SJOJ01000001.1 GCF_004330295.1 Rahnella victoriana | reverse complement strand
ACCCCAACCCTCCCCTTCGCAGGGGAGGGAGCCGATCAAATCAAATCTTTTCAACTGCCCATTCAATGCCGCTGGCGTATTCTTCCGGCAGCATCGGAACCAGTGCGTTGAGGTTGGCTTTCAGCAGGCTGGCGCTGGCGTCGTTAAGGTTCAGGTGTCCGACTTTACGGCCGGGACGCACCTCTTTCTCGTACCAGTGCAGATTGACCAGCGGCAGGCTCAGCCATTCTTCTGAGACATCTGTGCCGATCAGATTCACCATCACCGACGGCGTGCTGACGACCGGTTTCGGCAGCGGCAGACCGAGAATGGCGCGCAGGTGCATTTCAAACTGGCTGTAAGACGCGCCATTTTGCGTCCAGTGCCCGCTGTTGTGGACACGCGGTGCCAGTTCATTGATCAGTAAACCTTTGCTGACCACGAAACATTCCATCGCCATTACGCCGACATAATTCAGTTCGTTCATGATCGCCGACAGCATGCTTTCCGCCTGCTGTTGCAGGGCGGCGTCAGGTTGCGGCAGCGCAACGCTGGTGCGCAGAATGCCGTCCTGGTGCAGGTTGTGGGTCAGCGGATAAAAGACGGTTTTGCCATCGTGACCCCGTGCGCCGACCAGCGAAACTTCGCCGGAGAAGTTGATGCCCTGTTCAACGATGCATTCGCCGTAGCAATCCTGCGGCAGGGTATGTTCTTCCCCGGAACGCAGACGCCACTGACCACGGCCGTCGTAGCCGCCGACGCGGCGTTTAACAATCGCCAGTTCGCCGAGCTGGGAGAAGACCTGCGGCCACTCGGCGGCATCAGCCAGTAACTGCCACGGCGCGGTCGCCAGACCGAGCTGGTCGAGCAATTGTTTTTGCGTCAGGCGATCGGCCAGACGCGGAAAGATGTCGCGGTTAACGAACGCATTGTGCGTCGCCAGTTCGCGGGTCAGTGCCGTTTCCGGCCAGCGTTCGATTTCAGCGGTGATCACGCTTTGCTGATACGGCACGGCTTCCGGTTCGGCATCCAGACCCACAGGATAAACGGCGATGCCCAGCGGTTCACCGGCCTGACGCAGCATTCTGCCTAACTGACCGTTTCCGAGTACGCAAACCGGCTTCATGCTTCCTCCCGCGGATCGGGATTATTCAGCACTTCGTCGGTTTGTGCGATGCGCCACGCGGCCAGATTTTTGGCAATCTCAGCATCGTGCAGCGCCAGAATTTGTGCGGCCAGTAATGCAGCGTTTGCCGCACCGGCTTTACCAATCGCCAGCGTACCGACCGGGATGCCGCGCGGCATTTGCACGATGGAATACAGGCTGTCGATGCCGCTCAGTGCAGCACTTTGCACCGGTACACCGAGCACCGGCACCAGCGTTTTTGCCGCCAGCATGCCCGGTAAATGCGCTGCGCCACCGGCACCCGCAATGATCACATCAAAGCCGTTGGCGGAAGCCTGCTCAGCAAAAGTGAACAATTTATCCGGCGTACGGTGAGCGGAGACGATATCGACATGGAAAGGAATATTCAGCGTTGTGAGAACTTCTGCGGCGAACTGCATGGTCGCCCAGTCACTTTTAGACCCCATAACGATGGCGATTTTTGCCGGGGTAACGTTGGATGACATGTCTGTAAAGCTCCTGTGATTCGGAAATAGAAACTGCGAGGGCGCAAATGATAGCATGCTCCGTGAGGGAGGAAAACGGTTGCGTCGCCGCAAAACGGTGCATTTTTGGTGAGAAGTGGGCGGCAGATTTGTATAATCCACACCACGATATTGATGACACACCTGACTGGAAACTGATTTATGACGCAGGCTTTACTGGCACCGATTTATGATTTTCTTCACTGTGAAACGCCCGCGCTGTGGGTGGATGTGGCGCTGGAAAATCAGACGGTGATGCTGATCGACCACGCTAACTGTGAAAAGAAGGCGGCGGCCACGGCGATGAGCCTGATGACCAAATACCTTGAGCGCACCGAACTGTTGTTTTGCGCGGCGCGTCTGGCGCGTGAAGAACTTCATCACTTCGAACAAGTGGTGGAGATCATGCAAAAGCGCAATATCACCTATACCCAGCTTTCACCGTCGCGCTACGCCAGCGGCATGATTAAACATACCCGCCATCACGATGATCTGAATATTCTGGTCGACCGGCTGATTATCGGGGCCTACATCGAAGCGCGTTCCTGCGAGCGTTTTGCCAAGATTGCACCGCATCTCGATGAAACCTTGTCGCGCTTTTACACCTCGCTGCTGCGTTCAGAATCACGGCATTTTGCCGATTATCTGGCACTGGCAGAGCAATACGCCGGGACGGATATCAGCGAGCGTGTGGAGGAGTTTGGCAGGATTGAAGCGGAACTGATCTTAACCCCGGACGAACAGTTCCGCTTCCATTCAGGTGTACCCTTTACCCTTCATACTTTGAGCTGCTGATGCGTTGACTGCGCTCATTCACCCCGGTCACTTAGTCAGCTAAGCTCCCGGGGATTCATGAGCTTGTCGCCTTCCAGCAACTCAAATTATTTCGGGTAACGTTGAGGTGACTCAAAACGGGAATCTTATCAGCTCGACGTTATCGGCGGTGACTTTCACCATTGAGCCTTCTTCGTGCCAGGCGCCGAGTACCACACGATGGCCGGTTTTGTTACCGAGCGGGACATCGTGAATGGCTGGCCGATGGGTGTGACCGTGGATCATCCATTCGACGCCCGCCATCTGCATTTCACTGACCACCGCCTGCGGGTTCACATCCATAATGTCCATGGATTTGCCCTGATTAGACGCTTTGCTGTTGGCGCGCATTCTGGCAGCAATCGCCAGTCGCCATTTCAGCGGCAGCATCAGGAACAGTTTCTGGATAAACGGATTGTGCACTTTTTTGCGGAAGTTCTGATACGCGACATCGTCGGTACACAGCGTGTCACCGTGCAGGATCAGCACGCGGCGTCCGTACAACTCGAGCACTTTTTTCTCCGGCAGCAATGTCATCAGGCTGTCGCGGGCGAAACGTCTGCCGAGCAGAAAATCGCGATTGCCATGAATGAAAAAGCAGGGCACGCCTTGCTGGTGTAACTGATTGAGTGCGGCGGAGATGTCGGCGTGAAGCGGTTGCGGATCGTCGTCGCCAATCCAGGCTTCGAACAGGTCGCCGAGGATGTACAGGGCGTCGGCCTGCGGCGCATCTTCACGCAGAAAACGCAGAAAACCGGCAGTGATTGCCGGTTCCTGTGCGCAAAGATGGATATCTGCGATAAAAAACGTGGTCATCCCGACGTTGATTATTCGCTGACTGTGACGCTTTTGATCACAACATCTTCTTGTGGAACGTCCTGATGCATGCCGCTGCGACCGGTTTTCACCGCTTTGATCGCGTCAACCACGTCCTGACCTTCAACCACTTCTGCGAATACGCAGTAACCCCAACCCTGTGCGTTTTTGCCGCTGTGGTTCAGGAAATCGTTGTCAGTGACGTTGATGAAGAACTGTGCCGTGGCAGAGTGCGGATCGTTAGTACGGGCCATCGCCAGCGTGCCTTTGGTGTTTTTCAGGCCGTTGTCTGCTTCGTTATCGATAGGTGCATCGGTGTTTTTCTGGTTCATGCCAGGCTCAAAACCGCCGCCCTGGATCATGAAACCGTTAATCACACGGTGGAAAATGGTGTTGTCGTAGAAGCCTTTACGGCAATAGTTCAGGAAGTTCTCAACCGTGGCTGGCGCTTTGTCTGCGAAAGTTTTAATGACGATGTCGCCGTGGTTGGTGTGTAAAGTGACCATAATTATCATCCTGCTAATGTTGATGTGTGCTCTCTGTCAGAGCGGCTACTATAGCCTTTTCTTATACCATAACTCAAAAGTTGCCGTCAGCAGCGCCTTTGTGACCACTAAAGCCCGTCCGGCGGCCTTATGCCGTTTCGGTGAAATCATTTTCGTTATATTATGGCCGTTAGTGTCGCTTAAATGCGCCAACGTCATTTTCTACGCCCAACACACGGAATAGCCTGATGCTGAAGATTTTTAATACCCTGAGTCGCCAAAAAGAGGAATTCAAGCCAATTCATGCCGGTAAAGTCGGGATGTACGTGTGTGGGATCACTGTTTACGACCTGTGTCATATCGGCCACGGTCGCACCTTTGTGTCTTTCGACGTGGTATCGCGTTACCTGCGTTACCTCGGTTATGACCTGAAATACGTGCGTAACATCACCGATATCGACGACAAAATCATTAAACGTGCGGCTGAAAAGGGCGAAACGTTCATGACGCTGACAGAGCGTATGATCGCGGAAATGCACGCGGATTTCGCCTCCCTGAACATTTTGCCGCCCGACTCCGAACCGCGCGCCACGCAGCATATTCATGAAATTATCGATATCGTGCAGAAGCTGATCGACCGCGATCACGCTTATGTTGCGTCGAACGGCGACGTGATGTTCTGGGTGGAAAGCGATCCTGATTACGGTGTGTTGTCCCGTCAGGATCTGGACCAGCTTCAGGCCGGTGCGCGCGTGGAAGTAGAAGCTAACGTCAAACGCAATCCGATGGACTTCGTGCTGTGGAAAATGTCCAAACCGGGCGAACCGAGCTGGACTTCTCCGTGGGGCGAAGGCCGTCCGGGCTGGCACATCGAATGTTCGGCGATGAACTGCAAACAACTTGGTGCGCATTTCGACATTCACGGCGGCGGTTCTGATCTGATGTTCCCGCACCACGAAAACGAAATTGCACAGTCAAGCTGCGCGCACGACGGCCCGTACGTCAACACCTGGATGCACTCCGGCATGGTGATGATCGACCGCGAAAAGATGTCCAAATCGCTGGATAACTTTTTCACCGTGCGCGATGTGCTGAAATATTACGATGCCGAAAGCGTGCGTTACTTCCTGATGTCGGGTCATTACCGCAGCCAGCTGAACTACAGTGAAGAGAACCTGAAACTGGCGCGTACCTCGATGGAACGCCTGTATACCGCGCTGCGCGGGACTGACGTCAGTGCCGCGCCAGCCGGTGGCGACGCGTTTGTTGCGCGTTTCCGTGCGGCCATGGACGACGATTTCAACACGCCGGAAGCCTATTCCGTGCTGTTCGATATGGCGCGTGACATCAACCGTCTGAAAGCGGAAGACCTGTCTGCGGCCAACGGTCTGGCGGCGGAACTGCGTCAGCTGGCGGGCGTGCTTGGCCTGCTGGAGCAGGATCCGGAGCAGTTCCTGAAATCAGGCGCGCAGGCGGATAACGATGATGAAGTCGCTGAAATCGAAGCGTTGATCAAACAACGTAACGATGCCCGCGCCAGCAAAGACTGGGGCATGGCGGATAAAGCGCGCGATCGTCTGAATGAAATGGGCATCGTGTTAGAAGACGGACCGGTCGGTACCACCTGGCGTCGCAAATAATTTCCTTCATAGCTGAAACCGCCGCCGCGTTGGCTGCGTTCGCGAACCCGGGTCACTGACTTATGTCAGCTCCCCGGGATTCGTTCACTTGCCGCCTTGCTGCAACTCCGGTTATTTTGGAGATGCGAGACATATAGCCTCCTTCCGGGAGGCTTTTTTATAAGGAGCCTCCTGTGACCACTCTGTTTCTGACCTATCAGCCTCCGTATGACTGGCAATGGATGACGGCGTTTCTCGGCGCGCGTGCCTTGCAGGGCGTGGAGCAGCAGGATGGCGAATATTACCAGCGTACGCTGGCGGTGATGCACAATGACCAGCGCCTGACCGGCTGGTTGCGGCTGCGGCCGTTACCTGAGCGCGACGGCGTCGAGCTGGAGGTGTCGCCGTCACTCTCGCCGGTGGCGGAGAAGGTGGCTGCGCAGGTGCGACGTCTGCTGGATCTGGACGCGCCGCCACAGCTTATCGCCGAAGGTCTGGGGGCGCTGGCGGAAAATGCCGTGGGATTGCGCCTGCCGGGATGTGCTGACCGTTTTGAACTGGTGGTGCGGGCGATCCTCGGGCAACTGGTGAGCGTAAAAATGGCGGCGACACTGGCGACGCGGCTGACTGAAAAATGGGGCGAGCCGGTCAGTACACCGTTTGCGGCGCTGACGCATTTGTTCCCGTCTCCGGCGGTTGTCGGGCAGTTAACGGTGGAGGATTTGCGCGGTATCGGCGTGCAGGCCAGACGCGCAGCCGGGCTGATTGGTTTTGCGCAGGCGGTGGCAGAAGGGCGTTTACCGCTTGATGACATCACGGATGTGCAGGAGGGCATAAAACGGCTGCTGGCGATGCCGGGCATTGGCAGCTGGACCGCCAGTTATGTGGCGATGCGCGCCTGGTCCGCGCCCGACGTTTTTCTCGGCGGTGACTATCTGATTAAACAGCGTTTTCCAGGCATGACGCCGGGACAAATCGCCCGCTATGCCGAAGTGTGGAAACCGTGGCGCACCTACGCCACGCTGCATTTGTGGTTCAACAATGACTGGCAGCCCGATACGCCGTGACCGGTTATTCGCCTGTCAGATGCGCTTTTGCGGTTTTCTGCCCCGGCTCGTAACGAAATACCCGCCCGCGTCCGTGATGTTTGGCGGTATAACAGGCCATATCCGCCTGCGCCATATATTCACTGCCACTGACATTCGCATCGTTTATTTCCGTCAGCCCGGCACTGGCACCGATGCGGTAGATTTTGCCTTCCCACATAAACGGGAAGCCGTTAATTTTATCGATCAGTTGCGTCAGCATCGCCAGCCCCTGTTCCAGCGGACAATCAAACAGGATCAGCGCAAATTCATCGCCGCCCAGCCGCGCCAGCCGGTCGCTGTTGCGGATATGTTCCTGCATCAGTGCGCTGATCTGGCGCAGTAATTCATCCCCGGCCGCGTGACCTGCGGTGTCATTAATGGCCTTGAAGTGATCCAGATCGATAAAGGCCAGACCGTGAGGCTGGTGCTGTGTGGCGGTCAGATTCAGGGCTTTTTTCAGGCTCGATTCGAAACTGCCCCGGTTTGCCAGTCCGGTCAATAAATCGTGTGACGCGCTGTGGCTGAGCTTACGCATCAGTTCGCGGGATTTACTGACGTCCTGAATCACCAGCACAATGCCGATCGGTTCATCTTTCAGGGTACGCAGCGGGGAAACGGCCAGCTGTACATCGAACAAACCGGTGTGATAACCGTGCAGCACCAGCGACCGCTCGACGGAAGAGTGCAGGTTTTCGTTGATATCAAAGTGCAGCAGGTTGTCGATCAGCGGGCCATCCGGGCCTTTGCTGATCACCACAATGCGGTTGACCGGCTGCCCCTGCGCCTGCTGCTCCTTCCAGCCGGTCATCTTCTCGGCGACCGGATTCATAAAGGTGATGTTCATATTCCGGTCAGTTGAAATCACCGCTTCGTTGATGGAATTCAGGGTGATGTGCAGCAGTTCTTTTTCTTCATGCAGCGCTTCCGACAGGCGCTTGTTGGTCATCTCGGTGTGCTTGAGTTCGTTGATATCTTCAATCTGTGAGATGAAATACAGCGGATTATGCTGTTCGTCGCGCACCAGTGAAACGGCCAGAAATGCCCAGACAGTTTCCCCGTTGCGGCGCAGGTAGCGTTTTTCCAGGGTGTAGCTCTGAATTTCATCGGCGAGTAACTGATTCAGTAAGGCAAGGTCATTACTCAGGTCTTCGTGATAGGTAATTTCCTGAAAATTCAAGGTGGTCAGGTAATCCGATTCATAGCCCAGCAGGTTACACAGGGCTTTATTGACCTGTAAAAGTTGCCCCTGCGGTGACACCAGCGCCATGCCGATGGCGGAATATTCCATCGCATTGCGGAAACGATTTTCGCTCTGGGTAATGTGCGATTTTTCAGCGCGCAGGGCATGCATGGCCATCGCCATGGCGTTCGCCGGTAACAGGATCAGCAGTAACGGCAGGAAGATTAATCCCTGCGGCACCTGCATGGTATGCGGTTGCACGGTGATGATCCCGCTGGTGTGCAGCAGGGCGATCATCAGCGTCATCGACAGAAAAACAATAAACGCTTCCACACGGGGCAGGCGGATAGCGCACCACAACAACGGGATGGTGATAAACGCAAAGGTGTAAGGCAGCCATTTCAGTGCCAGAAAACCGGCGACCAGCGTCAGGATTAAGGTCAGCAGCAGCCCGAAAAAATGCGGTGAGGCGAGCAGCTTAGTCAGATAACCCCGCTGATACACCAGCCCCAGCGGCGTCAGTGCCAGAATAGCCACGGCTTCTGACATGTACCAGGTGGCAAAACGGTTCTGCAATTCCTCCGGCGAATGCACATGCAGAATAAACAGCATCATGATCACCGAACTGACCAGCGGGCAGAAAATCACGGCGATAAGCAGAAATTTCATCCACTGGTTCAGGCCGGAAAGCGGATCCTGCCGCGACAGCATGCGCCGCAAAAGCGCCGCGCACAGCGAGGCTTCCAGCAGATTGTTCAGCAGATAAGGCAGATAGCGCAGAAAGGGCGTGCCCACCAGCGTATGCGCGGCAGCGATACCCAGTGCGGCTGCACACAGCAGCGGGATCCAGTGGCGGAAGTTGTGATGGAATAACACCGGGATCAACAATGACGTCGGCAGCCACAGGCCCGCCAGCGTAGACGAGTTCTGGATGATTTTCATGCACACCAGAGCCAGCAGGCAGATTGAGATGCCTGTAAGAAGCGGTGTTTTCCAGTTTGCCCGCTCGTCATCGTCGAAGGGCGACATGCTATTTTCCACAGTGAAACCTTATTCTGGCTGACGGTAAAAGGCAGACAGTGACATTTATTTTTATATTCTTGTCATGCAGTTGCCACAGGTGTGCAGCACGCTGTTGCGTGATCAGTATCGGAAGGTCACAGCTAATTATTAATATAAATTTGCCATTACGCTGTAATAAATAACGAAAAACCGGCCCGTAAGCCGGTATTCGTCAGTTAAAGCAGGAAAATGGTGGCAAGGCCGAGGAAAATGAAGAAACCGCCGGTATCGGTGAGGGCGGTGATCATCACGCTGGAACCGACCGCCGGGTCGCGGCCAAGGCGCACCATGGTCAGCGGGATCACCACGCCCATCACCGCGGCCAGCAGTAAATTGAGGACCATCGCCAGCGTCATCACGGCGCCCATTTCCCAGTCGCCATACAGCAGCCAGGTGACGATGCCCATCAGTCCGCCCCACACCAGACCGTTGATCAGCGCAACGCCCAGCTCCCTGAACATCAGGAATTTCAGGTTGCCGAGCTGGACATGGTGCAGCGCCAGCCCGCGGACGATCATGGTGATGGTCTGATTACCGGTATTGCCGCCGATCCCGGCGACGATCGGCATCAGTGCGGCCAGGGCCACCAGTTGCGAAATGGTGTGTTCGAACAGACCGATAACGCGCGACGCGACAAAGGCGGTACACAAATTGATGGCCAGCCATGCCCAGCGGTTACGGACGGCTTTGGTCACCGGCGAGAAAACGTCTTCTTCAGGGCTTAAGCCCCCCATCCGGCGTAAATTGCTGTCGGTGTCGTTGTTGACGAAATCGACGATTTCTTCGACGGTCAGACGGCCCATCAGTTTGCCCTTTTTATCCACCACGGGCGCGGTGATAAGGTCATAACGTTCGAACGCACTGGCGGCGTCCTCGGCCTTGTCTTCCGGCTCAAAACTGGTGAGATCGGTCACCATCACGTCGGAAACCAGCGTATGCGGTGAATTGAGCAAAATGGTGGTCAGCGGCAGTTCGCCGAGCAGGGTATTTTTCCGGTCAGTGATAAAGACTTTGTCGGTGGCCTGCGGAATGGCTTTGCGCGAGCGGAGAAAACGCTGAACGGTACCGAGGGTGACGTCCGGGCGCACGGTCAGCAGCTCGAAATCCATGATACGACCCACGCACTCTTTACTGAATTTCATGACCTCGCGGACTTTCTCGCGCTGGCGCGGATCCAGCGAGGTCAGTACCCGGCCAATCAGGTCGCGCGGCAGATATTCCGCCAGATAGACCTGATCATCCACGTCCAGCAGCGACATGGTTTTCAACAGGTCTTTGTCGCTCATCTCTTCGATCAGGCTGTCCCAGACCGTTTCTGACACTTCCACCAGCGCTTTACCGCGTGCGGCCGGTTCCACCAGCCGCCAGAGCGCCAGACGCTCGCGGATCGGCAAGGCTTCCAGAACGTCCGCGACGTCCGCCGCGTGGAGATTTTGTACCCGCGAGGTCAGCTCGGCGGTGTTGTCCATCAGTTGCGCGCGCGTGGCGTCATCAACATCCGGTTCCTCGCCCAGAATACTGTCTGCGAGGTCATCGGTGTTCAGAAGGAGATCGAGGATCCTGCTGCGGCTTTCCGCCAGTTTTTGTCCGTAATTTTTAGGTTTTTCGGCAGACATTGGGGATCCTTAGTCCTTAGCGTAACGGCAGGTTTTCAGGGTGCCGGTACAGGTTTTTTCGGGGGTCTTTTCCTGAGGAGTGACGGTTTGCGCATCAGTCTGGCTTTGTTTTTGATTCTGATGATGGGAATACGCACCGATGGCGGAATAGACCAGACGCCCGAACAAAATAATGAAGCTGATCGCTAAAACGATTTTGGTCATTTTTATGTTTATTTTTCGAGACATAATAAAGTCACTTAAATGAATTTTGCTCCGGTAAGCGTGAGGATGGCGTGCTCAGAATAACGGTTACACTATATAGCACATCTAAACAGGCTGCTAAGAAACGCAAAAAATAGGCGGTATTTGTTTTAAGTGTTTTTTCGCGATAAACATAAAGATTCTGTTTATTGATCTGCATCATGGGATTTAAGATAAGGCAGATTAGAATTCAGCCATATTTTATACAATTGTGCCCGGGCCTCCGCTGTATTCTCTTTTCTCCGTACTTTTCTGTGAAATGGCGTTTTTACGACGATAATTGAGGACAGAGCCTTTCGCTGCTGTCGCCGGACTGCCTGCCGGACGTCCGTTACACCCTGAATCATTCACCGCGGCATGAAGTTCATGCGCAAAAACTTAGATGGACTTGATGCGTAAACATTTTTCCTGGCATGACGTGCGTCATAAATGGTGGGGACTGCCTGCGATTTGTGCGCTGGTGCTGATCCCGGTGACCTCCTGGCTTTCGCCGATCATCTTCCTGCCGGATGGCCGTACCTATCTTATTTATATGCCGATGGCGACCTGCGTCGCCTTGCTGATGGTGTTCGACTGGGCCGCATTGCCCGGCATCGTGCTGACCCTGTTCCTGCGCTATTACCTGCGGGTCGGTGCCGAGATGGGCATGCTGATGACGGTGATTTACTTCACGGCACTCACGCTGGCCTGGCTCGGATACCGATGGCAGGCGGGAAGCCGCTGGTCAGCGCCGCTCGGGCTGATGAATCTGGCGAAAGCGCGGGTAGGCTGGTTACTGATTTTCCTGACGTTATTCTTCATCATCGTCTTGCAGATTGTGGTTGAAAGCGGATTGCTGCCCGGTTATCTGGGCATGGCGACGCGGGACTTTGTCACGCTCAGAACGCTGGTCAATATGCAGGCGATGATTCTGGGGATCCTGCTCAACTCCCATGTGATTTATCTGGTGTTACGCATTATCCGTAAGCCGCGTTATTTCTGCGTGGTGTACACCAAGCTGCGTAAACAGCTGGCACCGGGTGTGAAGTTCGCTGAAATTGTCGTGTGGTTTATGGTGCTGGGTGCCATGGTGACGCTGCTCTGCCTGCCGGGGCTGAGCGAGCCTTTCATGAAGATTTTACTCAGTGATTACACGCTGACGCTGCTGTTCCCGGTATTGCTGTTCGGGGCATGGCGTTACGGCTATTACTTTATCAGCATTGTCTGGACCTTCACCCTGACAATTTTATTCAATTATTATCAGGGCTTTATCTCCGAACACGGGTTTATCCATAACCTGGTGTTCGTCTCCGCCCTGATGCTGGTGTATACCGTTACGCTGCTGCTGATGGCGGCCATTGCGTCCCGCCAGCGTCTGCTGATGAAAAGAACCAGCGCCGCCGCGTTGCAGGATCCGGTATTCGGTTTACCCAATCTGCGCGCCTTTAACCGCGATCTTGCGCGTTACCCGCGTTCCATGCTGTGCTTCATCCGGGTTTCTGATATGGACGTGCTGAGCCGTAATTACGGCATGCAACTGCGCATCCAGTTCAAACAACAACTGGCACTCGGGCTGAAGCCTTATCTGCAGGCGGGCGAACGGGTTTATCATCTGCCGGGTTACGATCTGGTGTTGCGCCTGAACTGTGAGGATGCAGATAAGAAACTGCAGGAACTGCACGAGCATCTGGAAGATTTCCGCCTGATCTGGAACGGCCTGCCGCTGCATCCCAATATCGGTTTATCCTACTGCACGGTGTATTCGCCGGTAGAACATCTGCCGATTTTGCTGGGCGAACTGAGCGGGATTGCCGAGGTTTCCCTGACCACCGGACAGCCGGAATCGAATAAAAACGATCACAGTCAGGTGCAGCTGGAAATCAGAGAGAAGGTCGACATGTTGCATAAAATCCAGCGTGCGCTGGATGACGACCGCTTTGTGCTGATGGCGCAGCCGATCTTCGGCGTGCGTGGCGACAGTTATCATGAAATTCTGCTGCGCATGTCTGACGGCGAAGAAGGGACGATGATCACACCGGATAAATTCCTGCCGGTGGTGCATGAGTTCGGGCTGTCGTATCAGCTGGATATGTGGGTGCTGAAACACACGCTGATGTTTATTAATCAGAACCGCGTGCGACTGCCGAGCCTGCGCTTTGCGGTAAATTTCACGCCGTCGACGCTGTGCCGCCCGACGTTTACCCGCGATTTTAAAACGCTGATGCTGGAGTATGAAATTGAGCCGTTCCAGATCGTGCTGGAAGTGACGGAATCTCACTTACTTCAGAACATGAAATATGCCGATTTTGCGATGCGGGAACTCCGGTCCTACGGCTGCCGGATTGCCATTGATGATTTCGGTACCGGGTATGCCAGCTATGGCCGTCTGAAAGCCATTCAGGCCGATATTCTGAAGATTGACGGCAGCTTCGTGCGCAATATGCTCACCGATTCGCTGGATGCCTACATTGTGCAGTCCATCTGTCAGGTGGCGCGTATGAAGCATCTGTCGATTGTGGCGGAATATGTGGAGACGGAAGAACAGAAAACCGCGCTGCACGCGCTGGGCGTGGATTACATGCAGGGGTATCTGGTGGGGAAACCGGAACCGTTAAACAAACTGCTGGAATTCCCGCTCGCCTGATTGTCTGTGAGTCCGTAAAAAGAAAAAGCCCTCCGCGCAGAGACTGCGGGAGGGCTTTTTTCATGCCGGGAACGGTCAGCTTTCTGCGATACCGTCTTCTTCTTCGAGCATCAGTTTCCAGCCCGTGACGTCTTCCCAGTAACTCTGTTCTTTTTCGAAATCCAGCTGAACCAGGTTGTTCTGCGCCAGATAGCCGGCGGGGAACCGCAGCGTCCAGTGATTATCATCGGTCGATAACCGCAGGGATTCCGGCGTGGTCGTCGACTGGCGCTGGTTATTGAGCAACGCGCCTAAACGCAGAAGCTGGATCAGCGGAATGTAATGCTTTTTCTTAAACAGGTTCAGGCGCGGCAGTTCTTCCAGCTTGATGGCTTTACGGTGGAAGCGAACCAGCGTCGCCAGCAGCGTTTGCTGTTCCTGATTGAATCCCGGCAAATTGGTGTTTTGCAGGATATACGAGGAATGCCGGTGCATGCCGGTGTGGTTAATGCTCAGACCGACTTCATGCAGCATGGCGCTGAATTTCAGCAGGGATTCCAGCTGTGGCTGCACCAGTTTGGTGTTTTGCGCCAGCCACTGCGCATACAATTGCTCGGTGGTGTCCAGCACGCGGCGCGCCTGTTCACGGTCGATATTGTAATGCTCGGCCAGACTTTTCGCGGTTCGGGTGCGGATGTCCTGATGGCGGAAACGGCCTTCCATTTCATACAGCACACCTTCACGCAGCGCGCCGTCAGACAGTCGCAGCTCTTTGACCGCCAGCGCATCGAATACGCCGCGCAGAATCGCCAGACCCGGCACAAACACCGATTGCCGGTCTTCCGACAGACCCGGTAAATCCAGTGCGCTGAAATGTTTAAAGTCCAGTACCGCTTCGGTCAGCATTTCCAGACGTTCCGGCGTAATTAACCCGTCCTTTTCACCCATCGCCACCAGCACTTCATGCGCAGCTTTGATACTGCCCGAAGCGCCCAGCGCATACTGCCAGCCCTGCAGACGATATTGCCACGCCAGCGTTTCCAGTTTCTGCGCGGCAGCGAGCTGCGCGCGTTTGAAATTACTGCGGCTGATTTCGCCGTTCGGGAAAAACATCTGCGCGAAACTGACGCAGCCCATGCGGCGGCTTTCGGCCAGCAACGGCTCGAAATCTTCACCGATAACCAGCTCCGTCGAACCGCCGCCGATATCCACCACCAGCTTGCGGCCTTTTTCCGGCTGGGTATGTTCAACACCCATAAAAATCAGGCGCGCCTCTTCCTGCCCGGAAATGATCTCAATCGGATAGGGGATCACTTCTTTGGCGCGCTTGAGGAATTCCTCGGCATTCACCGCCTGACGCAAGGTGTGCGTCCCGACGATGGTGACGTTGTTTTCCGGAAAACCCTGCAGGCGTTCGGCGAATAAAGCCAGGCAATCCAGCCCGCGTTGAATGGCTTCTTCACTGAGCACATTTTTACTGTCGAGGCCATCGGCCAGATGAACGCGTTGTTTCAGGCGTCCCAGGACCTGCAACGCGCCGTTAACGACGCGTGCGATCACCATATGGAAACTGTTCGACCCGAGATCGATCGCCGCAATTTCCTGTGGCTTGGCATTCAGTGGGCTGTTTTTAAGGGGCATAGTTGTGTAACGCTCCAGGGGTTCAGGCTTGCTGACTTTGTTGTTCCAGCTCTTTCAGATATTCATAAATCGCCAGTTGCGCTCGGACTTTGCGGCGATTTCCGCGTGGAACATACCGGTTGCTCAGTTCTTTATCAATCACTCTGGCTTTTACTGTGTCACTAAACAGCAGTTCAAGGATATCCAGAACGCGCTGTTTCAGACGCGGATCGAGCAGGGCGACAGCCACTTCAATACGATAATCAATATTGCGCGTCATCCAGTCGGCCGACGAGAGGAAGACTTTGGTATCGCCACCGTTTTCAAAGACATAGACGCGATCGTGTTCAAGATAGCGGTCAATGATGCTGGTGACCTGAATATTTTCGCTAAAGCTGGGCAGATTCGGCACCAGCGAGCACATCCCGCGGATCAGCAGACGGATTTTGACCCCGACGTTCGACGCCACGTAAAGACGGTCAATCAGCCCTTTATCCACCAGGTTATTGATTTTCAGCGTAATACTGCCGGTTCCGCCTGCCTGAACGTTGGCGATTTCACGGTCGATCAGACGGTAAAGCATGTCACGGGAGTTTTGCGGTGACACCATGAGATGTTCGAACGACACCGGGCGGTACGGGTTTTCAATAAAGTTAAAGACCCGTCGGACTTCGTTGGTGATCCTCGCGTCGGCGGTGAGCAGCGAATAGTCGGTATAAAGGCGGGCGGTTTTCTCGTTAAAGTTACCGGTCCCAATATGAGCATAGCGGACAATTTCGTCGCCTTCGCGGCGGGAAATAAGAAAGAGTTTTGCGTGAATTTTCAAACCGGGGGCAGAGAAAATAACGTGTACACCGGCTTCTGTCAGACGTTTCGCCCAGTGAATGTTAGCTTCTTCATCGAAGCGCGCCTGCAGTTCGACCACCACGGTGACTTTCTTGCCGTTGTGCGCGGCATGGATCATCGATTCGATAATGCGGGAATCTTTCGCCACGCGGTAAATATTGATTTTGATCGACAGCACGTTCGGGTCGAACGACGCCTGACGCAGCAGTTCCAGCACGTGTTCAAAGGTGTGGTACGGATAATACAGCAGCACGTCCTGCTCGCGGATCGCCGCAAAGCCGTTGCGGAATTTATCGAACCACAAATGGCGCAGACGAGGCAGCGGACGGTTGACCAGATTGGCTTTGCCGACATTCGGGAAGCCGATGAAATCTTTGAAATTGTGGTAGCGGCCCCCGGCGATCACCGAATCATAATTGGAAATTCCGAGTTTGCCGCGCAGCAGTTCGACCATCTCATCGGGCATATCGCGCTGATACACGAAACGTACCGGTTCAGCGGTCAGACGCTGTTTCAGGCTTGAAGACATCAGTTCCAGCAGGCTCGATTCCATTTCCGTGACCAGATCGTATTCGGCGTCGCGGGTCATTTTCATCGAGTAAGCATTCAGCGCATCGTAATCAAAGAAGCCCTTGAAAATATCATCCAGACAATAGCGCAGGATGTTATCGAGCAGGATCATCGGCTTACGGCGGCGGGGCGCTTCCGGCGGCAGGTTCACAAAACGCGGCACTTTGTCGGACGGGATTTCCAGCAGCGCGTAATGAATTTCTTCGCCACGGATAATTTCAACCGCCAGATAGGTGTAATCGTCTTTGAGGAACTGCACCAGATTGGTGTCGTGGTTAATCAGGATCGGCGTGATGTGCTGGCGTAACTGATGCTTGAAATACTGACGCAGCCAGGCTTGCTGATTTTCGGAGACCTGACGTTCGTTAATCAGGAAGATCTGATTACGCGCCATTTCCAGCAATAAATCGTTATAAAGGCTGTCGAATTCCTGATCAATGCGCAGCACCTTCGCCTGGATTTTTTTCAGCAAATGACGGGAGGCGCCGAGAAAACCCTGTTCCTCACTGATAAGGATGCGCCGTTTTAAATCGGCAAAACGGACTTTATAAAACTCATCAAGGTTATTGGAATAGATCCCTAAAAAACGCATCCGTTCGATCAGGGGATTGCTTTTGTCAGCCGCTTCCTGCAACACGCGTTCATTGAAGGACAGCCAGCTTAGTTCTTTCTCGATATAAAGCTTTTCCTGACCCATTTTCACTCCGTTCATTTAGCTTGCAACCTGGCCCGTACAGGCAAATTTGCCCGAAAACACCGCGATGTCGCTCAACATATTCTCCGTATTGCCTGCCTTTAAAACGGCCAGCGCAGCAGGAAGTTTTCTGTGAGAGGGGCCTAGTGTCTGCTAACAATATTGCGAAAGATTGACAGGAAAGTCCAACATAACAAAGGATGATTTCAGAAGAGTTTATATCAGGGAAATAAATGGGAGGAAAAGGCGGGAAAAGTCTTACCGGTGAGGGACATCTGCGCCCCTCACTGGTCATTATTTTACTGATTTAGGGCGCGGGAGTATTACACCGTGCTGGCGCCAATCAGGGATTCAGGCCTGACCTGAACAGGTTTGGATTTGTATTTCGCCAGAAACTGCGGCTGGAAAATACACATGCGGATGGCGCTGCGATATTCGCCGTTCACAAAGAATTCCTGTTTCAGTTCGCCTTCAATCTCAAACCCTAATTTGCTGTAAATGTGGATCGCCTTTTTATTTTCTTTATCGACGATTAAATACAGTTTGTAGAGGTTCAGGACGGAAAACGCATAATCCATCGCCAGACGTACTGCATCACCGGCAAAACCTTTGCCCTGATGCTGCGGGTCGATGATGATCTGAAATTCCGCGCGGCGGTGAATATGATTAATTTCCACCAGCTCCACTAAGCCGACCGGCCCGCTTTCAAATTCGATGATAAAGCGGCGTTCGCTCTGGTCATGGATATGTTTGTGATACAAATCGGTCAGTTCGACGAAAGCCTCGTAAGGTTCTTCAAACCAGTAACGCATGATGCTGGCGTTATTATCAAGACGATGAACAAACGACAGGTCGTCCTTTTCCAGTGGACGTAATCTGACGCTGTTATGGCTAAACATGGGGTGTTCCTCAACTATAAAAGCCGTTTTATGAGGGTAACCTTCGTAAATATGAGGTCTGAAACAACCGTGTTTCAGATGAAGGTCGGCGCACAAACGACGTTTAAACGTGCGCCGGGATGTGCATTATATCGGGCGAAATGTAAACAACTGTCAAATGACGGAAAATAAAAAACCGGCACAGGGCCGGTTTAGAGTGAAAACGTGAGGCGGAAGTAGATTAATCTTCTGCGTATCCGCGTTCAGAAAGCGGATTGTTGTCCAGCAATGCCTGACCGTTTTGCAGCGACAAACGTCCGTCAACAAACCAGCTGACCACCAGCGGATAAATGCTGTGTTCCTGCGTTTGTATGCGGGCAATCAGCTCTTCTTCTGTATCGTCAGCGAATACCGGCACTTTGGCCTGTAAAATCACCGGGCCGCCGTCAAGCTGTTCAGTGACAAAATGCACGGACGTACCATGTTCGGCATCCTGATTTTCCAGCGCCTGACGGTGAGTGTGCAGGCCCGGATATTTCGGCAGCAGGGAAGGGTGAATGTTGATCATTCGCCCGGCGAAACGCTGGACGAATTCGCCGGTCAGAATGCGCATATACCCGGCCAGCACCACCAGATCAGGATGGAAAGTCTCAATGGCATCCGCCAGTGCAACGTCAAATGCCGCCCGGTCTTCGTAAGCTTTGACATCCAGCGCGTGCGCCGGAATCTCCGCTAAACGGGCTCTTTCAAGCCCGTAGGCAGCGATTTTATTGCTGAAGACTGCACTGATTTTTGCGTTGATCCGTCCCTGCTGGCAGGCATCGATCAGGGCCTGTAAGTTGCTTCCCTCGCCCGATACCAGAACCACAATCCTTTTCATCTTCTACCCTGCTTTCAGTGAGTTGTATTACTGAACACTTAGTTGATCACGACGCGCTCAGCGGAATCAGAGGCTTTAATGTAGCCAATTTTCCACGCTTTTTCGCCATTATCGTTCAGTAATGCAATCGCCTGATCCGCCAGTCCGGCAGGAAGTGCCACCAGCATGCCCACGCCACAGTTAAAGGTGCGGTACATTTCGTGACGGCTGACGTTACCGGCGGTTTGCAGCCAGGTAAAGACATCCGGCCACTGCCAGCTTGATTCATCGATAATCACCTGCGTGTTGTCCGGCAGGACGCGCGGGATATTTTCCCAGAAGCCGCCACCGGTCAGGTGGACGATGCCGTGAACATCCACATTTTCGATCAGGTTCAGAATCGATTTCACGTAAATTTTGGTGGGTGCCAGCAGGTGATCGGCCAGCGGTTTGCCTGCCAGATCGGTGGTTTCCGGGTCAGTCTTGCTGACTTCCAGAATTTTGCGCACCAGCGAGTAACCGTTGGAGTGCGGACCACTGGCGGCCAGACCGATCAGCACATCGCCGTCAGCCACTTTGCTGCCGTCGATAATTTCTGATTTTTCCACCACGCCGACGCAGAAGCCTGCAACGTCGTAATCTTCGCCGTGGTACATACCCGGCATTTCAGCGGTTTCGCCGCCGACTAACGCACAGCCAGACTGCTTACAGCCTTCTGCGATACCGGTGATCACGCTGGCGGCGGTATCGACGTCCAGTTTGCCGGTGGCGTAATAGTCGAGGAAGAACAGCGGTTCAGCGCCCTGAACGATCAAATCGTTGACGCACATCGCGACCAGGTCGATACCGATGGTATCGTGGCGTTTCAAATCCATCGCCAGACGCAGCTTGGTGCCAACGCCGTCGGTACCCGAGACCAGCACGGGTTCACGATATTTTTGCGGCAGCGCGCAGAGGGCACCAAAACCGCCCAGTCCACCCATCACTTCAGGGCGGCGAGTCTGTTTTACTACACCTTTAATGCGGTCTACCAATGCGTTACCGGCATCGATATCTACGCCTGCGTCTTTATAGCTGAGAGAGGTTTTGTCGGTCACTGCGAAGTCCCCACGGCGGTTTGGGTTGGTGGTTGAAGAATAAAGCGGGGCAATTCTAACAGTGGAAGCAAACGTTTGCGAGCGCCTTATTCAGAGTCACTATCTATACTTAAAGATACAACACTTAGCCGAAGTCATTGGCGTTGCAGCAAACGAGCAAATCCCGATGAGCTGACTTGAGTCAGTGATTCGGGTGAGAGAGAGCCGCTAACGCAGCTGCGGCTTCAGTGAAGAAGGATAAGTTGATCTGGATCAGGCAATTGGCTGTGGCGTTCAAAAAAAATGGCGTTATAATCTCGCGATTTTTTTTTGCAGCTCAACCACCTTAGGAGAATAAATAATGAAGATCGTCGAGGTGAAACACCCGCTGGTGAAACACAAGCTGGGCCTGATGCGTGAAAACGACATCAGCACGAAACGTTTTCGCGAACTGGCTTCTGAGGTGGGAAGTCTGCTGACGTATGAAGCGACTGCCGATTTAGAAACTGAAAAAGTGACCATTGAAGGCTGGAATGGCCCGGTGGAAATCGATCAGATCAAAGGCAAGAAAATTACCGTTGTGCCAATCCTGCGTGCCGGTCTGGGCATGATGGAAGGCGTACTGGAACACGTACCAAGCGCGCGTATCAGCGTAGTTGGCGTGTACCGTGATGAAGAAACACTGAAACCTGTGCCGTATTTCCAGAAGCTGGTTTCTAACATCGAAGAACGTCTGGCGCTGGTGGTTGACCCGATGCTGGCTACCGGTGGCTCAATGATTGCCACCATCGACCTGCTGAAAAAAGCCGGCTGCCAGAGCATTAAAGTGCTGGTGCTGGTCGCCGCACCGGAAGGGATCGCCGCTCTCGAAGCCGCCCACCCGGACGTTGAGCTGTACACCGCCTCGGTGGATCAGGGGCTCAATGAGAAAGGCTACATCATTCCGGGGCTCGGTGATGCGGGCGACAAGATATTTGGTACGAAGTAAATAAGCAATTAGCCGACTGAAGAGTCGGCTTTTTTTTGCTCGTCATACTTCAGGCTGCAGATGCGTTGGCTGCGCCCGTTCACCCCGGTCACATAGTTATCTATGCTCCCGGGGACTCACGGACTTGCCGCCTTCATGCAACCCGAATTATTTAGAGCAAAAGGCTGTAAATAACACAACATCACACCTTTGAGAGGATCACATTCATGACCCGTCGTGTCATCGGGGTAAGCGAACGTCCGCCATTGCTGCAGACAATCCCCCTGAGTTTCCAGCATCTGTTTGCCATGTTTGGTGCCACCGTTCTGGTACCCATTCTGTTCAAGATCAACCCGGCAACGGTGCTGCTGTTTAATGGCATAGGGACTTTGCTGTATTTATTTGTGTGTAAAGGGAAGATACCGGCGTACCTCGGCTCAAGTTTTGCGTTTATTTCTCCGGTGCTGTTGTTGTTGCCGATGGGATATGAGGCGGCACTGGGCGGATTCATTGTTTGCGGGCTGTTGTTCTGTCTGGTGGCGCTGATTGTTAAGAAAGCCGGGATCGGCTGGATTAACGTGATGTTCCCGCCTGCGGCGATGGGCGCAATCGTTGCCGTCATCGGGCTGGAGCTGGCGGGTGTGGCGGCGAACATGGCAGGGCTGCTGCCTGCGGATGGCGCAGCAGTGGATTCCACCACCATCACCATTTCGCTGGTGACGCTCTCCGTGACCATTCTGGGTTCGGTGCTGTTCCGGGGTTTCCTGGCGATTATCCCGATCCTGATCGGCGTGCTGGTCGGTTACGCGCTGTCGTTCTTTATGGGCGTGGTGGATGTCTCCGCTATCGAAACCGCGCACTGGTTCGCGCTGCCCACTTTCTATACGCCGCGTTTTGAATGGGTCGCCATCCTCACCATTCTGCCTGCGGCACTGGTGGTCATTGCCGAGCACGTCGGGCATCTGGTCGTCACCGCGAATATCGTGAAGAAAGATTTACTGCGTGATCCGGGCCTGCATCGTTCGATGCTGGCGAACGGGCTGTCGACCGTATTGTCCGGTTTCTTTGGTTCCACACCAAACACCACTTACGGTGAAAACATCGGCGTGATGGCTATCACCAAGGTCTACAGCACCTGGGTGATCGGCGGCGCGGCCATTCTGGCGATCCTGCTTTCCTGTATCGGTAAACTCGCGGCGGCCATTCAGGCTGTTCCGGTGCCGGTGATGGGCGGCGTTTCATTGCTGCTTTACGGCGTGATCGGCGCATCCGGTATCCGCGTACTGATTGAATCGAAAGTCGATTACAACAAGGCGCAGAACCTGATCCTGACTGCGGTGATCCTGATCATCGGCGTCAGCGGTGCGAAGATCCACATCGGTGCGGCGGAGCTGAAAGGCATGGCGCTGGCGACGATTGTCGGTATCTTCCTCAGCCTGCTGTTCAAAGTGATCGAGATTTTCCGTGGTGAAGAACAGATCATTGATGTGGAAGATGAGCGGGAAAATCCGCCCGTCTGATGCAGACTTTTTTGTCTGAAACCCTGACCGGCGGGCGTGGTGTCAGCCGGTCAGGTGCTCGGATCGCAAGCGGTTGCACCGGGCACAGTTCATTTCAGGACGGATCCTTGCTAGAATTCGGCAGTTCCTTTTATTGACGTGACAACATCTGCGGTCATTATGCCGCTTTGGTTGAGGTGCTTCTGAATACGCCGGCACAGCTTTCCCTGCCACTTTATCTTCCCGATGATGAAACCTTTGCCAGTTTTTATCCGGGTGAAAACCCTTCTCTGCTATCTGCCATTCAGAGCGCATTGCATCAGGAACACGGCACCTATATTTATTTCTGGTCACGCGAAGGCGGCGGCCGCAGTCATTTGCTGCATGCGGCCTGCGCCGAACTCTCACAGCGCGGTGAAGCCGTCGGGTATGTGCCGTTAGATAAACGCGCCTATTTCGTGCCGGAAGTGCTGGACGGGATGGAGCATCTGGCGCTGGTGTGCATCGATAATATTGAAGGCATTGCCGGGGATGATGAGTGGGAAGCCGCCGTTTTCCATCTTTATAACCGCATCCTTGAAACCGGTCGCACGCGGCTGTTTATTACCGGCGATCGTCCTCCGCGTCAGCTGAATCTCAGCCTGCCGGATCTGGCTTCCCGTCTTGACTGGGGCCAAATCTACAAACTTCAGCCGCTTTCCGACGAAGAAAAACTTCAGGCATTACAGCTTCGCGCCAAACTGCGGGGCTTTGAACTGCCGGAAGACGTGGGCCGTTTCCTGCTCAAACGTCTGGATCGCGAAATGCGTACGCTGTTTATGACGCTGGATCAGCTCGATCGCGCGTCCATTACTGCACAGCGCAAACTGACCATTCCGTTCGTGAAAGAAATTCTCGGGCTGTAAGCGCCGGGGGATGTCCGGGTTCGTCAGCCGAACCCGAACGTAAGGCGGGATTATAAAATCTCTTTCACCTGTTCCGGCGGACGTCCTAAACGTGCCTTGCCGTTGGCCACCACGATCGGACGTTCAATCAGCCGCGGGTGATCGGCCATCGCCTGTAACAGCGCGTCCTCGCTCAGACTGGTATCTTTCAGGTTCATATCCTTGTAAATCTGCTCGCCCTTGCGCAGCAGTTCACGCGCGGAGCTGAAGCCCAGCAGGCCGATCAATTCTTTCAGCTTATCCACCGACGGCTGCGTTTCCAGATACAGGATCACTTGCGGCTCAATCCCTTCTGCTTCCAGTAATTTCAGGGTCTCACGGCTTTTTGAACAGGCCGGGTTGTGGTAGATCGCGACATCGTGTTGCATCAATACGTCCTCCATTGTGGCGCTGAAATCAGCCTTTCTGATACTGACGGAAACGCCCTTGCAGCTGACGAAGCTGATCGATGCGCGCGTCGTAACGGGCCTGTTCCAGACTGCCTAATTTTTGTAATGCGCTGGCATTGCTCAGCATTTCAATCGCCTGATCCAGACGTCCGACTAACGCCATACTTTCCGCGCGGGCGGCCAGTTCCTGCGCACGTAATCCCTGCGCGGCGGCGGCCTGAGACAATAAATCCCAGCCATTCGGATCACCCGGATAATTGAAAGTATAGCGGTTGAGGATTTTCATGGCATTGGCGGGCTTCGCGCCTTCGAGATAGGCATTGGCCAGATTGAGCTGCAACACGGCGTTGGAACTGCTGGCCGCACCGGCCTGTTCCAGACGCGCTATCGCCTGCGGCGCGCGTTTGCTGTCGATATCGTTATCGGTGGCTAAATCCAGCAGCCATTCGTTGCCGGGATACTGGGTCAGGAGCTGATCCAGCGCCGCCCGTGCCTGATCATTCTTTTTCGCCTTGTAGAACTGCAACGCACGGCCATATTTCGCCGCCAGTTGTTCACGGACATTGCCGTTGCTCAGTTTTTGCAGATAGTCGTCGGTCAGCGGGAAACTCTCGGAACCGTACATCCCCAGTATGCGCACTTTTGCCATCAGGTAATCCTGAGAAGATTGCACAATCAGGTGCGGCATCTGGTTGGCGCGGTTACGGATGTCGGCCAGACGGCTGTCCGGCAACGGGTGCGTCAGCAGCATTTCCGGCGGACGGGTCGAGTAGCTCGCCTGATCGGCCAGTTTCTGCAGGAAAGCGGGCATGGCCTGCGGATCAAAACCGGAACGCTGCAACACCTGAATGCCGATACGGTCCGCTTCCTGTTCATTGCCTTGCGTAAAGCTGATCATACCTTGCTGGGTGCCCGCCAGTGTACCGGTCAGCGCCGCCATACCCATTTGCGGACTGGCCATCGCCAGCAGGATCGACCCCAGCGCGCCGACCCAGGTGAGCGGGGCGTTACGTTGCTGATCTTCCATCGCGCGCGCCAGATGGCGTTGCGTGACGTGGGAAATTTCGTGCGCCATAACTGAGGCTAACTGGCTTTCATTATCGGAATAACGGAACAGCGCGGAGTGAAGCACCACATTGCCGCCGAAGAAGGCGAAGGCGTTCAGTTCATCGTTATTAACGATGAAAAAATGGAACGGTGTACGCACGGAATAGGCATGCGCCACCAGACGTTGTCCCAGTTCGTTGATGTACTGATTAAGCAGCGGATCGTTAATCAGCGGCGTGCTGGCGCGCATCTGACGGACATAAAAATCGCCCATCTGTAATTCCTGATTAATACTGAGCGTGCCGCCCGCTGAGGTGCCGATATCCGGTAACTGATCGCTCACCGGCGGGGCTAACGGTGAACTGGTTTTCGCGGAACTCACCGGTGTTGACCAGAATGAACTGTCATCCGCCACGGCAGGCAGAAGGGGGCCAGCGAACAGGCTGCCCAGACACAGAGCAATCACCGTTTTTTTCAACCGCATTACCATAAACATTTGCTTCCCAATAAGTTAACCGCGTGACCCATGAGCTTTGAGAGCCTTTCTTCCGTGAACAGTCCGTCAGACCGTTATTTTCTGGCGCTTTTCTTTGCGCCGGTCTCTATAGTAGCTATCCTCGTGAAAGTTTAAAACACTGTGCAGCTACAGTTGTGTGACAACGAATTATGAAGATAGTTACTTGTGTCTGAGCGCGCAGGGAACGAACAGCGCACACCCGCCAGACCAGGAAATTACAGGAGCATTCTCTGATGTTGGACATGTTATTACAGTGGTATCGCCGTCGCTTTACCGATCCTCAGGCCATCGCGCTGCTGGCGATCCTGGTCGCCGGTTTCTGCATTCTCTATTTTCTCAATGGCATTCTGGCGCCGCTGCTGGTGGCGATTGTGCTCGCGTATTTGCTGGAATGGCCGACCGTGCGCCTGCAACACCTCGGGCTTTCGCGCACGCTGTCCGTCAGCGTGGTGCTGATTATCTTTGCCGGTATTTTACTGCTCGGCATGTTTGTCATCGCGCCGGTGACCTGGCAGCAGGGCGTGAACCTGATGACCGATTTACCGAGCATGCTCAACCGTTTTTATGATTTCGCCGCCACGCTGCCGAAGCGTTATCCGGCGCTGGTGGACGCGGGAATCATCGACATGATGGCGGAAAACATGCGCAGCAAACTCTCCGGACTGGGCGAGTCGGTGGTGAAATATTCACTGGCGTCGCTGGTGGGGTTACTGACGCTGGCGATTTACCTGATTCTGGTGCCAATGATGGTGTTCTTTCTGCTCAAAGATAAGGAGCAGATGCTCAATGCCGTACGCCGCATTTTACCGCGCGACCGCGGGCTGGCCGGGCAGGTGTGGGTGGAGATGAACCAGCAAATCACCAATTATATTCGCGGCAAAGTGCTGGAGATGATCATCGTCGGCGTGGCGACCTATCTGGTGTTTGTGGTGATGGATTTGCATTATTCGTTGCTGCTGGCGGTGCTGGTCGGTGTCTCGGTCCTGATCCCTTATATCGGCGCGATGCTGGTGACCATTCCGGTGGTGATTGTGGCGATGTTCCAGTGGGGACTTGGCGCGGATTTCTGGACGCTGATTGTCGCGTATCTGGTGGTTCAGGGGCTGGACGGCAATGTGATCGTGCCGCTGCTGTTCTCCGAAGCGGTGAACCTGCATCCGCTGGTGATTATCTTATCCGTGGTGGTGTTTGGCGGGTTGTGGGGATTCTGGGGCGTGTTCTTTGCGATACCGCTGGCGACGCTGGTCAAAGCCGTGGTTCACGTCTGGCCGGATGAATCGCTGAACGAAACCGTCTGATTTTTCGCTTACCGCATCCAATAAAAAAAGCGCGTCTGCGCTTTTTTTGTCTCTGCCATCGGGCTGTGCAGGCTTATTGATTGTTCAGATAGGCCATCACGATGTCATGGTGATTCGTGGTTTTGAAGTCGTCGAAGACTTTTTCCACTTTCCCCGTGCCGTCGAGCAGGAAGCTGATGCGGTGGATGCCGTCGTAGGTTTTCCCCATAAAGGATTTTTCACCCCAGACGCCAAACTGTTCGCAAACCTGATGATCTTCATCGGACAGCAAGGTGAAGTTCAGCAGTTCTTTCTCAGCAAAACGCGACAGTTTTTCCGGTTTATCGGTGCTGATCCCCAGCACTTCTACACCGGCACTTTTCAACTGATCCATGTTATCGCGCAGACCGCAGGCTTGCACGGTGCAACCTGGAGTCATGGCTTTAGGATAGAAATAGACCAGGACTTTCTGTCCCTGGAAGTCGGCCAGATTAATTTGTTCACCGTCTTGGTCGGGTAAACTAAATTGCGGCGCAGGATCACCGGCTTTCAGTGGGCTCATTGTCTTTCTCCGTATCTCTTAGCGATTACTGCAGTTTATCTTCATTCTCAGAATAACTGACGACGTTAATACTGCCTTGCGCATTCAGTTCTGTACATAGCTGATGAAACGCCTGCTCAATAATTGCCGGGTCGGTATTGGCCGCGCTGTGCGCCGTGATTTGAATCGATAACTGCGCGGGCGTGGTCGCATCAGCCGGACGGGTTTTGGACGCCAGTTCGGCAATGTTCATCTGATGAGTATCGAACAAATCAGTGAAACGTTCGATCAGATGAGGGGAATCTTTCACTTCCACTTTCACCCACACCGTGGCAGGCATCGGCGGACGCTCATGGGCGCTGGTGCGTTTCATCACGATCAATAATTCCAGTTCCGCGCCTTTTTGCGGCAGGGTGGATTCGATCAGCGTAATGGCGTTCCAGCTGCCGGACAGCAGCATGATAAACGTAAACTCATCCCCGAGCATGGCCAGACGGCTGTCTTCAATATTACAGCCGCAGCTGCTGACCTGACGGGTAATGGTGTTCACGATACCGGGACGATCGGCACCTAAGGCGGTGATAACCAGATAATGTTGTTGTGGCTGCGGCAAAATGGGTCTTCCTGTCGTGCTTGGGAGTATTCCCAAGGTAAACATAAAAAAAACCGCCGGACAAGCGGTTACCGCTCGTTGATTGCTTGCTTTTGCAGTGGTGTCAAAAGTACCATGAGTGACCTGTTTGTGGAGGGGAAGGTCAATGTTTACGGGAAGTATTGTTGCACTGGTTACGCCGATGGACACCAAAGGTGCTGTCGATCGTGCGAGTCTGAAAAAACTGATTGATTATCATGTGTCCAGTGGTACTGCGGCGATCGTTTCCGTGGGCACGACCGGTGAGTCGGCAACGTTAAGCCATGAAGAGCACGGTGACGTGGTCTTACAGACGCTGGAACTGGCCGATGGGCGCATTCCTGTTATCGCAGGCACCGGGGCCAATGCCACCGCTGAAGCGATTTCTCTTACGCAACGTTTTGAAAAAAGTGGCGTTGTGGGCTGCCTGACAGTCACCCCATACTACAACCGTCCGACTCAGGAAGGGCTGTATCAGCATTTCAAAGCCATCGCTGAAAACACCTCTCTGCCGCAAATTCTCTATAACGTGCCATCACGTACCGGCTGCGACATGTTGCCGCCGACCATCGCGCGTTTAGCAAAATTGAAGAATATTGTTGCTGTTAAAGAAGCAACAGGGAACTTAAGTCGTGTAAGTCAGATCCAAGTGCTGGTTGATGATGAAGATTTCATTTTGCTGAGCGGCGATGACGCCAGCGGACTGGACTTTATGCAGCTCGGTGGCAAAGGCGTTATCTCTGTGACCGCCAACGTCGCTGCCCGTGAAATGGCACAACTGTGTGAACTGGCTGCCCTTGGCAACTTTGCCGAAGCGCGTCGCCTGAATCAGCGCCTGATGCCGTTGCATCAGAATTTGTTTGTAGAAGCAAACCCAATCCCGGTGAAATGGGCCTGTAAGGCACTGGGTTTGATGGCAACCGATACGATGCGTCTGCCTATGACGCCGTTAACAGATGCTGCCCGTCCGGTCGTGGAAGAAGCATTAAAAAGCGCCGGTTTGCTGTAACTCTTAGGAAGATTTGATGGCCTCTTTATTTGACAAGAATAGTTTCCAGATGACCCGATTGCAGAAAACAGCCGTAGCGAAAGTGGTCGGGGTTTCCCTGATCATGCTGCTGGCCGCCTGTTCAAGCGATCAACGTTACAAACGCCAGGTAAGCGGCGATGAGTCCTATCTGGACGCAGCAGCTCTGCATGAGCTGAAAGCACCGGCAGGGATGATTTTGCCTGTGCAGAACGGTACCTATGATATTCAGGCTGGCGCAATGCAGGGCGCGGTCGGCAAACAGCTCGATATTCGTCCGCCGTCCCAGCCGCTGGCGTTGCTGAGCGGTTCCCAGACTCAGTTCGCGGGCGACAGTGGCACCGTGCTGCTGGAAAACACCGCGCAGAACCGTGATCTGTGGAACAACGTTGTCAAAGCCGTTGAGCAAAATAACTTCAAAATTGCCAGCCGTGATGACGCTAACCAGACGCTGACCACCGATTTCATCGACTGGAATCGTGCGGATGAAGACTTCCAGTATCAGGGCCGTTATCAGGTCAGCGTGAAACAGCAGAGCTACCAGTTAGCCCTGACCGTGAAAACGCTTGAACTGAAACAGCAGGACAAACCGGTGACGTCTTCTGCTGAAATCCAGCGTTACAACAGCCAGATGATGAACTCCATCACGGCCAGCCTGGATAAAGTGCAGCAGGATACGCAGGCTCGCCTCGACAACCGTCGTGTGGGTGAAATTGACGTGCAGAGCGGTGCTGATGATACCGGTCTGCCGGTGCTGATTGTCCGTGCTAACTACGGCGTTGTGTGGGATCGCCTGCCAAATGCCCTGACCAAAGCGGGTATGAAAGTGACCGACAGCAGCCGTCCGCAAGGCACATTGTCCGTCAGCTATAAACCGCTGAACGACGATGCGTGGCAGACACTGGGTGCGAAAGATCCGGGCCTCAGCTCCGGTGATTACAAACTTCAGGTTGGCGACCTCGACAACCGCAGTAGCTTGCAGTTCCTTGATCCGAAAGGACATGCTCTCAGCCAGTCGCAGAACGACGCGATGGTGGCGGTCATGCAGGCCGCGTTTAGCCAGAGTAGTGCAAAATAATACCAAGGGGCTACGGCCCCTTTTTACATCTGTTTTTTCCACTGGAGTAAGTAAAGATGCAAAAGTTAGCTGAGTTGTATCGCGGCAAGGCGAAAACCGTCTACACCACCGAAAACCCGGACCTGCTGGTACTGGAGTTCCGTAACGATACGTCAGCACTGGATGGTCAGCGTATTGAGCAGTTCGACCGTAAAGGCATGGTTAACAACAAATTTAACCATTTCATCATGGCTAAGCTGGAAGAAGCCGGTATTCCAACCCAAATGGAACGCCTGTTGTCTGACACCGAAGTGCTGGTGAAAAAACTGGATATGGTCCCGGTTGAATGCGTGATCCGTAACCGTGCTGCTGGTTCGCTGGTAAAACGTCTGGGCATTGAAGAAGGTCTGGAACTGAACCCGCCGTTGTTCGATTTGTTCCTGAAAAACGACGCCATGCACGACCCGATGGTCAACGAATCTTATTGCAAGACCTTTGGCTGGGTGAACGAAGAAAACCTCGCGCGCATGAAAGAGCTGAGCTACAAAGCCAACGACGTGCTGAGCAAACTGTTTGACGATGCGGGCCTGATCCTGGTCGATTTCAAACTGGAATTCGGTCTGTTCAACGGCGAAGTGGTGCTGGGTGATGAGTTCTCACCAGACGGCAGCCGCCTGTGGGATAAAGAAACCCTGAACAAGATGGACAAAGACCGTTATCGCCAGAGTCTGGGTGGCCTGATCGAAGCGTATGAAGAAGTCGCTCACCGTATCGGTGTGAAACTGGACTAAGCCCGGTTTCTTTTTTTTAGCCAGACTGCGCAATCGTTTACGCGGTGCGCACTTAACGGGTGATGGCCTCCGTCACCCGTTCTCTTCCCTGCATTTAATTTTGCTGTTTTCACACTGATTCCTTTCATTTAATCCCTTCGTCACTAAAATTACGTCCTTTCGCGGATGGTATTAACCGTGTGCGCTGGCTAGTCTTAAAAAAACAGTCTGGAGGTGGAGTATGCGTTGGCAAGGGCGTCGTGAAAGCGACAATGTAGAAGACAGACGCGGACAGGGATCTAACGGCGGCGGTTCAGGCGGCGGAGGAATGCGCCTGCCTATCCGTGGCAAAAGCGGCATCGTGATCATCATCGTGGTACTGGTGGCCGGATATTACGGCATCGACCTGACGCCGCTCATCGACGGCGGCCAGTCCGGCGGCATGCAGCAGCAAACGCAGTCGCAATCCATCAGCCCGAAAGATGACGAGCAGGCAAAATTTACCTCAGTGATCCTCGCCTCGACCGAAGACACCTGGAAAGAGATTTTCCAGAAGCAGGGCATGACTTACCGCGAGCCGAAACTGGTGATGTACCGTGGCGCGACCCGCACCGGATGCGGCACCGGTCAGTCGGTGATGGGGCCGTTCTATTGCCCGGCGGACAGCACGGTGTATATCGATCTCTCTTTTTATCAGGAATTGCAGGATAAGCTCGGCGCGGGCGGTGATTTCGCCCAGGGGTATGTGGTGGCGCACGAAGTGGGCCACCATGTGCAGAATCTGCTGGGCACCGAGCGTAAGGTCCGCCAGCTGCAACAGGGCGCATCGCAGGCCGCGGTGAATCAGCTGTCAGTCAAAATGGAATTACAGGCTGACTGTTACGCCGGGGTCTGGGGACACGCAATGCAGCAGCAAAATGTTCTGGAAGAGGGGGATCTGAAAGAAGCGCTGGATGCCGCACAGGCCATCGGTGATGACAGGCTGCAACAGCAAAGTCAGGGCCGCGTCGTGCCGGACAGCTTTACCCACGGCACGTCGCAGCAGCGTTACACCTGGTTCAAACGCGGATTTGATACCGGCAATCCTGACCAGTGCAACACCTTCGCCAGCCGCTGATTAAGTGGCAATAAGCTCTGGTCTGCTGCGAAAAACTGTTCAATAATCAATGACCGATCCAGAGAGGCTCCCTGAGCCTCTCTTTTATCTTTCATGTTGAACCGCTGGGAACGCCATGGCTTTTCTCGATCCAACCCTTTTGATCTTACTTGTCTTCGCCGGACTGGGCATTATCAGCCATAACAGCGCCGTCACCCTCGCCATGTTTTTCCTTCTCACGGTACGCATCACCCCGCTGAACAGCTTTTTCCCGTGGATAGAAAAATACGGCCTGACCATCGGCATTATTATTCTGACCATTGGCGTGATGGCACCGATTGCCAGCGGCAAAATCAGCGCCAGTACCGTCGTCCACTCCTTCTTCCACTGGAAATCGATAGCCGCCATTCTGGTCGGCGTACTGGTGTCGTGGCTGGGCGGACGCGGCCTGACGCTGATGGGCACGCAGCCGCATCTGGTGGCGGGGTTGCTGGTGGGCACCGTGCTCGGCGTGGCGCTGTTTAAAGGTGTGCCGGTCGGGCCGCTGATTGCTGCCGGTCTGTTATCGATGATTGTCGGGAAAACCTGATATGTCAGCGACGTCGCGACAGCAACAGATGCAGCGTCAGGGCGTCCGGCGTTTGCTGGTGTTCAGTGGCGATGCGCAGTGGTGTGAACAACAGGCCGTGCTGTTTTCTGCCCGGCACCCCGGCGACTGGCGCTGGCTGAGCGATTCACCCCCCGCTGATGTCACTTCCTGCGCGCCCTCTGCGGCGCACACCCTGCTCGGACAGGATATTTTTCACGGTGTGTTTGATGCCCGTCACGGCCTGAACGTGGAGGCGCTGGCGGCTTTGTCAGGCACGCTGACAGCCGGAAGCTGGCTGATCCTGCTGGTGCCGTCATGGCTGGTCTGGGCAGATCAGCCCGACGCCGACAGCCTGCGCTGGAGCGAACAGCCACAGGCAATCCCGACGCCGCGTTTTATCCGCCGTTTACAGTCATTGCTGGAACACCACCACAGCGTCACGATCTGCCGTCAGGGGGGATCGTGCGACATCGCGCCCCTGCCTGATGCGCCGGACTGGCAGCCGCCCGACGGCCAGCCGACGCCGGGACAATCGCAGATTTTGCATCAGCTGATGCAGGCGCAATCCGGCGTGTGGGTACTGACCGCGCCGCGTGGCCGTGGCAAATCGACGCTGGCGGGCATGCTGATCCGCCAGTGGCCGGGCACCTGTTGGGTGACGGCCCCGGCTAAGGCGTCGGCCAGCCAGATACTTAATCAGCCCGCAGACTCTGCCCGTTTTATCGCGCCCGATGCGTTGCTGTCGCTGTGCCGCGAAGGGGCGGTGACCGGCGCTGACTGGCTGATTATCGATGAGGCGGCCGCGATCCCCGCCCCGATGCTGACAGAGATGATTGCCGCTTTTCCACGGGTATTGCTGACCACCACGGTGGAAGGTTACGAAGGCACCGGGCGCGGATTCTTACTGAAATTTTGTGCGTCTTTGCCGCAGTGGCATGACCTGCGTCTGGACGCACCGGTCCGCTGGTCATCTTCCGATACGCTTGAGCCGCTGATCAGCGAATTATTGCTGTTTGACGAGCACCTGCCCGATGCGCAGAAAACAGTCGGGATCCCGGAAATAGTCCCGATCAACGCGGACGACTGGCTGAGCGAACCGGCGCTGTTGCGGGATTTCTACGGGCTGCTGACCAGCGCGCATTACCGCACGTCACCGCTGGATCTGCGCCGTCTGCTGGATGCGCCGGGCATGACGTTTAGCGCATCACGACAGGATGGCACACTGACCGGCGCGTTGTGGCTGGTGGATGAAGGCGGGCTGAGTCCGGCACTGGCGCAGGACGTCTGGGCGGGCAGGCGACGTCCGCGTGGCAATCTGGTG
Organism: Rahnella victoriana; assembly: GCF_004330295.1. Taxonomy (GTDB): domain Bacteria; phylum Pseudomonadota; class Gammaproteobacteria; order Enterobacterales; family Enterobacteriaceae; genus Rahnella; species Rahnella victoriana. The sequence continues at coordinate 341,712 of NZ_SJOJ01000001.1, read as the reverse complement.
GCGCAGTCTCTGGCTGCCCATGCGGGTTTCCCGGAGGCGGCCGTGATGCATTCGCGGCGTGTCAGCCGGATTGCGGTGCATCCGGCGTTTCGCCGTCAGGGCATTGCCCGGCAGTTGTTAGCAGAGCAAAAACAGCGTGCGCAGCAGGCAGGGCTGGATTTCCTGTCAGTCAGTTTTGGCTATACGCCGGATCTGGCTGCATTGTGGCAACAGGCCGGATTCCGGCTGGTGCGCATCAGCATGCAGAAAGAAGCGAGCAGCGGATGTTATGCCGCGATGGCAATATTACCGCTGAGTGCGGCGGGGCGGGCGTTGGCAGAGAGTGCAGAATCTCAGCTCAACCGTGACTGGCGCTGGCTGGCGCCGCAGGTGGCGTTAACCCTGCCGCTGGATCCCGGCGGGGAAACGCAGCCTGATGCGGCGGACTGGCGTGAACTGAGCGGTTTTGCCTTTGCACATCGTCCGCTGGAAAGCAGCCTGCCTGCGCTGAACCGCGTATTGCTGCACAGCGCATTGCCGCTGACCGCGTTGCGCGCGTCTCTGCAACAGGGGCAAAGCGTGGCCGATATCGTGCAACGTTTGCGGCTTTCCGGGCGTAAGGCGCTGGTGTCGCGCTGGCGTGAGGAAGCGCAGCAGGCGCTGAACGAGGCGGGCATTGCCGGATAACGCCGCGGTTTCATTGCAAAAAATGGAAAGACTCGTTCAATAAAACCCGATTTCACTGACCGGCAGGCGGCGTATAGTGAACCCATACATCGACAACGGGAGAGAGCCATGAGCTCAGAACAGATTATCGTCCAGCAGCCGGAAGAAAGGGCTAACCAGCTGATTTTATTGTTTCATGGCGTGGGTGATAACCCGATTTCCATGGGGGAAATCGGTAAGTTTTTCGCTGTTTCCTTTCCGCAGGCGCAGGTGATCAGCGTCGGCAGTCCGGATATCTGTGATTTTGGCCGGGGTTTCCAGTGGTTTTCTGTACAGGGTGTGACTGAACAAAATCGCCAGCCGCGTGTGGATGCCGCGATGCCTGCGTTTGTGCAGATTGTCCGTGACTGGCAGCAGAAAACCGGGGTTACGCCGGAGCACACCACCTTAGTTGGCTTCTCGCAGGGCACCATCATGGCGCTGGAATCGACGAAAGTGGAAGAGCATCTGGCGTCGCGCATTATCGCGTTCAGCGGCCGTTTTTCCTCCCTGCCTGAAAAACCGATCGCCGCCGGTACGGTTGTGCATTTCATTCATGGCGAGCAGGATCCGGTGATCAATCCGTTCCAGTCCAAAAGCGCGGCAGAACGCCTGAAGTCTCTGGGCTGTGACTGTACTCTGGATTTGCAGGCCGGTATGGCCCACGGACTGGATTCGCATATGATCAACACCGCCATTGCTCATTTACAGAATTATGAGCCGAAATCACATCTGCGCTGATTTTGTCGAGATTTTTAAAAAGGAACGCCCCCGGCTGCATCACAACCGGGGGCGTTTTTTTATGTCTGCCGGATGGCGGTTACGCGCGGTTTTTCCGCATGAAATCATCCATAAAGTTCGTCAGCTTTTCAGCCGCTGGCAGCGACAGGGCGTTGTAGATTGACGCACGGATACCGCCAATTGCGCGGTGACCCGCCAGCCCTGAGAAACCGGCTTCATGGCTTTCCGCCAGGAATTTCTTCTCCAGCGTTTCATCAGGCAGTTTAAAGGCGACGTTCATTTGTGAACGGTCCGCTTTGCTGCTCCAGCCATTGTAGAAACCGTCGCTGTTATCCAGCATGGCGTACAACAGTTCGGCTTTATGGCGGTTAGTCTGTTCCATATTGTCCAGACCGCCGACATCGTTAAGTAACCAGCGGGTCACCAGCAGCACCACGTAAATCGCAAACACCGGCGGCGTGTTGAGGTTGGAATGCGATTCCACCTGACGGCGGTAGTTGAGGAATGACGGCAGTTCATCGGAAGAGGCTTTCACCACGGTATCGTGCACCAGCACGATGGTGACGCCCGCCGGGCCGATGTTTTTCTGCGCGTGGGCGTAGATCACCGAAAACTTATTGGCATCGCAGGGTTTGGACAGGAAATCAGAGGACATATCGCAGACGCGCGGAACATCGTCACGGCCCAGTACACGCTGGAACTGTAAGCCTTCCACCGTTTCATTCGAGACGTAATGCAGATACGGCGCGTCCGGCGAAAACGCCAGTTCGTCGTCCGTGGGCAGACGGTTAAATCCGCATGACTCGCCGCTCCACAACACTTTTACCGGCCCTTCGCGACGCGCTTCGGTGACCACTTTACTGCTCCAGTAACCGGTATCGAGATATTCTGCGGCATGTTTCTGACCGCGCAGCAAGGTCATCGGCACCATCGAGAACTGCTGCGTCGCGCCGCCCTGCAGGAACAGGATATGGAAATCTTTCGACAACCCGAGCAGGGTGCGGATGTTGTTTTCAGTTTCTTCCACAATGGAAGCAAACCAGTCCGAACGGTGGCTGATGCCGAGGATCGACAGGCCCACTTCCGGGACTTCTTTGATCGCCGCTTCAACCTGTGCGAGAACGACTTCCGGCAATGCGCCGGGGCCACCGGAGAAGTTCAGGGCGTTACGTGAAATCATGTTTATGCTTGTCCTTTTAACGCATCAGCTGATGTGTCGGTGTGCGCAAAGGCACGGGATAACAACAGATCGCGACATGCTGTTTTAACTTTATTCATATGGATTTGTTTGTGCGGGAACATCACTTCCAGATCCATCGCGTGGATGACCATTGCCGGATCAATTTCAAAGACCAGCAATTCGCCGTCCGGGGTTTCGCTGCAATCGATGCCGAGATAATCGAGCTGCGTGGTGTCGTAAATCGCCTGTAATGCCTGCTGATGACGGCGGGCGAATGCGGCGAAGTGATTCAGGAATGCGGCTTCTTCCTCACGCTTTTTCGGGTCTTCGTACATGAACGCGTTAACGTAATGCACCATCCAGTGAGAGGAAATCGCCATATGGCAGGCGTAAGGCACGCCGTCGATCAGCGAAATACGGTACTTGCGGAACTGGCCGTCTTCATTGCTGTAATCGATAAACTGCGACAGAAAATAATCGTCCACCTGTACACGGGTCAGGTAGTCCGCCAGTTCTTCCCGGCGGGTGATTTTTTCCAGACCGTGACCGCCGTGCGAACCCGCAGGGCGCAGGATCACCGGATAATCGCTGTCCGCCAGCGCATCGCGCAGTGTGGTTTCGCCTGCCGCAACCGCAGTGAGCGCCGAAAACGTCACCGGATGCGCCTGTGCAATCACCAGACCCGGCTTGTTCTGCAACAGGCGGCTGGCGGTATGGCGTTCAGAATTCGGAATATGTTGCGGCGCGTTAATCACCGGCACCGGCCACTGGCGGGTGACATTTTCAAGCTGCTGTAACAGGAACAGATTGTCGTCAGTGGCACTGATCGCCACCATCAGCAAATCGTGTTCCGGGATCGGCGCTTCGAACGGCGCATCCGGCGTGATGTAGTAATAAATCAGCTCGACGTCGCTGTTTTCCAGCAGGCAATCCAGCGGCACATTGGCCGACAAGATCCCGGGCACCATCAGCATCAGCACGCGGACTTTGGCGGGCCTGAGCGCGGCGTTCAGGGTATAAACCTGCTGCATCGCCAGCGCCTGATGTTGGATCGTCAGCCCCAGTTCGGTGCGTTGCAGGCACAGCATGACGGTGGACAAATTCATCCACAGCACGGCGTCGTCAGGATTTTGCTGAGCGCGGGTCACCAGATCCTGCGCGATGGCCGTGCATTCGTCGCCCGCAATACTCATGCGTAAAAAAGGTGCCAGCCCCAGAAATTGCGACGTGTCGGGATCGCCAGACACGGCCTGATCAGGGTGGGGGATGTGTAGTGTTTGCAAAGGACTTGTTCTCTCCGTGCATCGGTTTCACGTTGCATGATAACGGGAGGAGAGAAAGTCAATCGGCGGAGAATGGCTACATTACCCGCCGACTAATATTGATTAACGCAGAGGAATTACCGCAGGGACATTACTTTTTCTTTGGCCAGTCATCCTCGTCATCCCACTGCGCATTGTTGTCGCGATGTGGCGGGATTTCGGGTTTATCTTTCAGGTATTTCTTCACATCTACGCGGTTCAGCTCTTTGATTCCGCTGATGAACATGCCGACCAGAATGATCAGAACGATCCACCAGTAATCTTTAATCCACTCCATGGTGCGCTCCTTAAAGGGGTAAGAGGGCGATAAATCTCGGGAACAGGACCGGCATCTGACGGGCTAACCAGTCAGCGGCGGCCACGTCTTTCCCGGCCCAGGCGCTGATTAATACCTGCGGAGTGAGCAATCTCTCGCACTCCGCCGCCAGCGGACGAAAACTCAGGTGCCACGGCTCGACAGCCACGCCGCCACGGTCTTTGGCATACGGCCGGTAAAAACCAAATTCCGCCATGTGGGCTGTCATCCATTGGTTAAGCGGATAAAAATATCCGCCTTCTTCATATTCCCACGGCTCCAGTTGCAGGGACTGACCCGCCGGTAAGCGCGAAGGATCGTACACATCCAGATCGCTGCCCCAGTGGTGACGGCTTGCGCCCGGCAACGCCGACCAGCGCAAGATCAGTTCACAACGTTCCGGTGTGGTCAGTGAGCTGATCTCCACCGGCTGACTGTTCTTATCTAATACTGGTCGCTCGCCGCGAAATTTGCCATTCCAGATAGCCAGTTGCCGATCGAAATCACGAAAGGTGCTGGCGGGTTGCAAATCAAATCCGGCCTGACGCGCGGCCTGACGCATTTTTTCGAATGCCAGCGCCGCGTCTTGCTGCAAGCGGTGCGGGCCGTCGCCCAGAGTCACCAGATGCGCGGCAGAGCGCCCGGTCAGCATTTCGGGGCTGATCATGCGACCAGCTGTTCCATAATGCGCTGATACATGCGGCTGAGCACCTGCAAATCGGCAGCATGGACGCATTCATTGATTTTGTGGATGGTGGCGTTGACCGGCCCCAGTTCGACCACCTGCGCCCCCATCAGTGCGATAAAACGCCCGTCGGAAGTGCCGCCGGTGGTTTGCAGCTCCGGCGTGATTTCACTGTAGTGACGCACGGCATTGACCACGGCATCCACCAGCGCACCGCGTGATGTCAGGAACGGCTGACCGGACACCACCCAGTTCAGGGTGTATTGCAGGTTATGGCGATCCAGCAATTCCGCCACGCGCTGTTTGATGATGTCATCGGTCAGTTCGGTGCTGAAACGGAAATTGAACTGCACATAGAGTTCGCCGGGAATGACGTTATTGCTGCCGGTACCGGCGTTGATGTTGGCGATTTGCATGCTGGTCGGCGGGAAAAATTCGTTGCCATTATCCCAGACGGTCGCCACCAGTTCGTTCAGCGCAGGCATGGCGCGGTGTACCGGATTATCTGCCAGATGCGGATAAGCGACGTGGCCCTGAACGCCATGAACGTGGAGATTAGCGGTCATGGAACCGCGGCGGCCGTTTTTGACGATATCACCGACGCGGGTGGTGCTTGAAGGCTCGCCGACCAGACAGTAATCGAGGCGCTCGTGACGTGCCATCAGCGCGTTAACCACTTTGACGGTGCCGTTGACGGCGCTGGCTTCTTCATCCGAAGTGATAAGAAACGCCAGACGCCCCTGATGATTCGGGTTCGCGGCGACAAAACGTTCCGCTGCCACCACCATCGCCGCCAGTGAACCCTTCATATCTGCCGCGCCACGACCGTACAACATGCCGTCGCGCAGGGTCGGTTCAAACGGGCCGGTGACCCACAGTTTGTGATCGCCGGTTGGCACGACGTCGGTGTGTCCGGCGAAAGCCAGCGTCTGGCCTTCGCCACGGGTTGCCCAGAAATTCAGCGTATCGCCAAAATGCATCGGCTCAACGTGAAAACCAATGGCTTCGAGGCGGGCAATCATAATGTCCTGACAGCCTGCATCGTCCGGGCTGAGGGAAGGGCGGCGGATTAACTGTTGGGCTAAATCGAGAACCGGACAACTCATGTTATTTCACCTGTGCAAGGAATTGCTGATAGCTTTCGGGTTTGAATCCCAGCAGAGACTGGCCGTCCGGAGCCAGTAAAAACGGGCGTTTGATGACTGCGGGCTGTTCAAGCATCACGGCTTTGGCGCTGGCTTCGTTATCGCAGGCTGCGCGCGTGGCGTCATCAAGTTTGCGCCACGTTGTGCCACGGGTGCTGAGCATCGCTTCCCAGCCTTGTTTGTTCAACAGGGTCTGCAACAACGTGTCATCCAGCCCTTCGACCCGGTAATCATGAAACTGGTAGTCAACCGCATTTTCTTCCAGCCAGCGGCGGGCTTTTTTAACGGTATCGCAATTTTTTATGCCGTAGAGAATAAAAGAACCTGGAGCGGAAGTCGTTGCCATAGAAAAACGTAACCTGTCAGTAAAATAAGAACTTTTCCCCCGTCTGTTAACGGGCGTAAGGATAAGACACATAATGAGGCAAAACGCCGGCGGGATCCAGACGGGGCGGGATTGTGATCGTGCTTAAAAAATAATAACGGCGTTTTTACACGGTCAAAAATTAAACGTATAATGCCCGTGTCCAATCAAGGGGAGTAAAATGTTAGAGCAAGAGTTAGGCAACTGGAAAGACTTTATCGACCGTATGTTGAAAGCGTAATTGCCCCACATCGTTACCGACAAAGCAATGAAACGATTTATTCTCACTGTCAGCACGTCATTATAAAAAGCGTTTGTTCAGGAAGACCATTACGTCCTATTTAGCGACGATTCTCACAGCCAGTAAATCAATAATAAAAAAGGCGTTAATTCACATTAACGCCTTTTTTGTTGGCCGTTATTTGTGGCCGTCTGGCACGGTTTCCACGATATCGGCAATCACCGGATGAGGCGTTTTACCCGGGAAGCGACGGCGGATCAGCACAAAGAACAGCGGCACGAAGAAGATCGCCAGCACGGTGGCCGAAATCATTCCGCCGATCACCCCGGTCCCTACCGCGTGCTGGCTGCCCGAACCGGCACCCATACTGGTCGCCATGGGCAGTACGCCAAACACGAAGGCCAGTGAAGTCATCAGGATCGGTCGCAGACGCATTCGGGAGGCTTCGAGCGTGGCTTCCAGCAACTCTTTTCCGCGTACATTCAGATCATTGGCAAACTCGACAATCAGAATGGCGTTCTTCGCCGACAGACCGATGATGGTCAGCATCCCGACCTGGAAATACACATCGTTTTCCAGCCCGCGCATCCAGGTGGCAATCACCGCGCCGAGCACGCCGAGCGGCACCACCAGCATCACGGAGAACGGAATGGACCAGCTCTCATACAATGCGGCCAGACACAGGAAGACCACTAACAGCGAAATGGCATACAGCGCCGGTGCCTGTGAGCCAGACAGCCTTTCCTGATACGACAGACCGGTCCATTCCAGACCAATCCCCACCGGCAATTTAGCCACCAGTTTTTCCATATCATCCATCGCTGTCCCGCTGCTGATGCCGGTCGCCGGTTCACCGACAATTTCCAGCGCGGAATAGCCGTTGTAACGTTCCAGACGTGGCGAGCCGGTCAGCCAGTAAGAGGTGGCAAACGCCGAGAAGGGCACCATGGTGCCGGCGGAATTGCGCACATACCAGCGGTTGATATCGTCCGGCAACATGCGGTATTGCGCGCCGGCCTGCACGTAGACTTTCTTCACGCGGCCACGGTCAACGAAGTCGTTGACGTAGGTTGAGCCCCACGCGGTGCTCAGCGTGCTGTTGATATCGGCGATGGCGACGCCCAGCGCCTGCGCTTTCACCTGATCGATATCAATCTGCAACTGCGGGCTGTCATCGAGACCGTTGTGACGGACGCGGGTCAGGTTGCTGTCTTTCGACGTCATGTCCAGTAACTGATCGCGTGCGGCCATCAGCGCGTCATGCCCCAGTCCGGCGTGATCCTGCAATTCCATATCAAAGCCGGTGGCGCTGCCGAGGCCGTTGATGGCGGGCGGGCTGCTGGCGATAACACGGGCTTCGGTGATCTTATTAAAGGCTTTGGTCGCCCGTTCGATCAGCGCGAAGGAGGAGTCGTCAGCGCCGGTGCGTTCATCCCACGGGGTCAGACGCACAAACATTCGGGCGACGTTCTGGCCGTTGCCGCCGGGACCGGCACCGATGGTGGAGAACACCGACAGCACATCTTTTTTATCGTCGGTCAGGAAATACTTCTCGACCTTTTCCACCACTTTTTGCGTCTGTTGCAACGTTGAGCCTGGCGGAAGCTGTACCTGAACGGTAAACACACCCCGGTCTTCCAGCGGCAGGAATGAGGTCGGCAACTTGATAAACATGACCGCCAGCGCCGCGACCAGCGCGGCATAGCCCAGCATGTAACGCAGGCTGTTACGCAGCACCCGCGCCACACCGTTTTCATAGCGACGGGCGTTGCGGTCAAACATGCGGTTGAACCAGCCGAAGAAGCCACGTTTGCCGTGATGATGTCCCTGCGCGATGGGTTGGAGAATGGTTGAGCACAGCGCCGGGGTCAGTGTCAGGGCGACAAAGACCGACAGCACCATCGCGGAGACAATGGTGATGGAGAACTGGCGGTAAATCGCGCCGGTGGTGCCGCCAAAGAACGCCATCGGCACGAACACCGCCGACAGCACCATGGTGATACCGACCAGCGCACTCTGGATTTGCCCCATCGATTTTCGCGTGGCCTCTCTGGGGCTGAGACCTTCTTCGCTCATCACGCGCTCGACGTTTTCCACCACCACAATGGCGTCGTCCACCAGCAGGCCGATCGCCAGCACCATCGCGAACATCGTCAGGGTGTTGATGCTGTAGCCGAACTGATGCAGCACGGCGAAGGTGCCCAGCAACACCACCGGCACGGCAATCGTCGGGATCAGCGTCGCGCGGAAATTTTGCAGGAACAGATACATCACCAGGAACACCAGCACGATGGCTTCAAACAACGTTTTCACCACATCGGTGATCGCCGCTTTCACGAAAGGCGTTGTTTCGTACGCCACTTCGGCTTTCAGCCCGTGCGGGAAATAATGCGAGAGTTCTTCAAGACGGGCGCGCACCAGTTTATCGGTTTGCAGTTCGTTGGCTCCGGACGCCAGTTTGACGCCCATCCCTGACGCGGCCTGTCCGTTATAGCGGCTGAGCAGACTGTAGTTTTCTGCGCCAAGGCCAATGGTGGAGACATCGCCGAGTTTGACCTGCGAACCGTCCTGATTCACTTTCAGTGTGATCTGACGGAACTGTTCCGGCGTCTGTAACTGCGACTGCGCATTAATGGTGGCATTCAGCGCCTGAAAATCCACCGACGGCGCACCGCCGAGCTGGCCGACCGCCACCTGACTGTTCTGCGCTTTAATCGCCGTGACCACATCGGCGGTGGTCAGCTGGTAATTATTCAGCTTGTCCGGGTCGAGCCAGATACGCATGGCGTATTGTGAACCGTAAGCATCGATGCTGCCGACGCCCGGCACGCGGCTCAGCGGATCCTGAATATTGGAGGCCACATAGTCGGCGATATCCTGCTTATCCATGCTGCCGTCGGTGGAAACAAACGCCACCATCATCAGGTTGGTATCCCCGGTTTTCGACACCGTCACGCCCTGAGTCTGCACATCCTGCGGCAGACGTTTCAGTGCCTGTTGCAGCTGGTTCTGCACCTGTTGCAACGCTTCATTCGGATCGGTTCCGGCGGTAAAACTGAGGGTGATTTGTGATTTACCGTCGTTACTGCTTTGCGAGGACATGTACATCAGGTTATCGAGGCCGGTCATGTTCTGCTCGATAATCTGCGTGACGGTATTTTCTAATGTTTGTGCTGATGCGCCGGGATAGGTGGCGGAGATCCTGACATTCGGCGGCGCCAGATCGGGATATTGCTCAACCGGCAAAAAGTAAATCGCGAGTGCGCCGGACAACGAAATGATGATCGCTAAAACCCAGGCAAAGATTGGGCGATCGATAAAAAAGTTAGCCATGCTTCAGGAACCTCGTTGTCACTCAGGCGGGAGTGACTAACATCAGCAAATAAACAGAACGTCAGAATCTGACAAAAAAATCCCCTGAGACGGTGTCTTCTCAGAGGCGGTACTGTCCCGGCGGGACTGAGCAAGTGTTAGAGTAGTATTCTACGTCAATGCACTTTACCTGTTCATCTTGCATAAAACGTGGAGAAATAAAGGAGATAATGTAAAAAAGCCTCCCCGCACACAGGGTTATCTCTCAGACGGGTTCGCTGAAACCGTCTACGCTTTCACTGCCTGCTTTTTTATGACACGCAGTCGTCTATCCCACACTGGAGCCGTTCAGATGAGTTTGATGTTAAATTCGGTATTCGCCCGCCGTCTCTATCTTTGCTGGCTGCTGGATAATGAGCCAAAACCGAACGTACCGAAACTGATGGAAATCACCGGCTGGCCGCGTCGTACCTTGCAGGATGTGCTGAAAGCGCTGCCGGGAATGGGCGTCGAACTGGAATTTATCCAGCAGGGCGTGCGTAACAATGACGGTTACTATCAGCTCTCAAGCTGGGGGCCGCTGGATGCAAAATGGATTGAGCGTCACCGCGAACAGCTTCTGCGTGCGATTGAGCACGGCTGAATCTGGCGGACGCGGTGTAATGCCGCTATGATGTCTGGCTTCTCTCACCACTTCTGAGCGGAGGCACGCTTTATGTCATCTGATGGCAAGTCATCCAGAATCGAAAACGTTCAAAACCAGTTACTCTCTGATAACTGGTATGTTCTTCGCAAATACACCTACGATTTAATCAAACGTAATGGCGAACGTCAGCCGCAATCCCGCGAAGTGTATGACCGGGGAAACGGCGCGACCATCCTGCTCTATAACCGCCCTAAAAAAACCGTGCTGCTGATCAAACAGTTCCGTATGCCGACCTACGTCAACGGCAACCCGACCGGTATGTTGCTGGAAACCTGCGCCGGTCTGCTGGATAACGATTCACCGGAAGACTGCATCCGTAAAGAAGCCATCGAAGAAACCGGTTTTGCGGTGGGCAAGGTCGATAAACTGTTTGAAGCTTATATGTCGCCGGGCAGCGTGACCGAAATCGTGCATTTTTTTGCGGCAGAATACGATGAGTCACAGCGTCAGAACGCCGGTGGCGGGGTGGAAGACGAAGATATCGACGTGCTGGAAGTGCCGTTTAGCGAGGCACTGGCGATGATCAAAGACGGTCGCATCAAAGATGGCAAAACCATCATGCTGCTGCAATACGCGCAGATTCAGGGCTGGCTGGCATAAAAGAGTCGCGAAACGTACCAAAGAAAAAGGCACCGGCGGTGCCTTTGTTGTCTCAGTGTTCCATGTTGATGGCGGTACTGCCTGCATGACCTTTCATGGCTGACCACGGCAGTACGGACCATTCCGGGCTTTCGCATGAGCGTAAGACACGGGCAAAGGTCGGATCGAAATACAGCCCTTTTTGCGTGAAATACCATGCCGGGAACTGCCACACCGACGGATCCGAATAGTCGCAATCATCATCGCTTTCTTCAGTCGGTTTCTTCATCTGCTGCGGATAGGCGGCGGTCAGTTGTTTGACCAGCCACGGCGCCCACGCCTTTTCGCGGTATTGTGCAAAGGTGTCGAAATCGACATCGTTTTTGCCGGTAAGCGCGTGATCTTCCGTGTTCAGATAATGGAACGGCGCGCCTTCGCCGACCCAGACCACGTCTTCCAGCGTCAGGGTGTCAGCGGTTTTCGCATTCAGATTGACGGGAGCTTCACCGAAATCAGGATGCGCACCGCCACAGTCATAAGTCGTAAATACGCTGATGCTGACCACGTCGGTACTCAGGTATTCCGGCGTGACGGTCTGCCGGTACTCGCCCTGACCAAAACGGCTCGCGCCGAGCATACAGGCATGCCAGCCACTGACTTCCTGCCACAGGCGGGCGCGCAGTTTCTGATTAATCGCCGGCAGGCTGGCTTCCGGATAACCGGAAATAATCTCAAAGAAACTGATTTTCGATTGCGGTTCAGTCCACCATTGCAACTGATAACTCATAAAGTTTTCGCTTTTTCCCGCTTTCAGTTCCAGTGCGGATAAACGCAAATACTCGTACGGATCGGTGTGGATCAGCGAACTGAGATAACCGTCGTCCGCCGCCGTCGCCGGGAGTTGCGCCGGTTTCAACGTCACAGGTAATGTTTTGCCCTGCGGGTTAGTCCAGCTGCCTTGCCAGCCGCCGTTTTCATCTTTCGTCAGTGAAAGTTCAGGGCGCGGCGTATCGTCAAAATCATCCAGCCCTTCCTGAAGTTTCAGATCCTGACCGTCAAGCGTACCGTTCAGCGGCAGATCCAGACGATATTTCTGGTAGAAATAACGGCCTGTGACCTCGTCAGGTTTGTTTAAATCCAGTTCGACCACAATGCTGGTTTTGCCCAGCGTACCGGTGTACACCAGCGGCGGCTCTTCAGCCAGCGCGGGCAGTGACAGCACCGCTATCAGCCATATCCATAACTTCATCCGCATCTCCCAGAGAAAAGAATCTTATCCTTTGCGCCATTATTGTTTGTTATAGGCTCAGCCAGTGTACTGAAAGTTTCCCTGCGTCACCATTCTGGGATTTGATATGTCATGAAAAATTATTGTCTGCGAAAAAACAAATCCGGCCGGGTATCTCTTTCTAATTTCGAATAAAAAATGCTGCATTGTTGGCAGTGTCGTGGCGACGGTTACGCTATTATCAGAAAGATAATGTCGAAAAGAGCTGAAAATCATGATGTGCAGATGGATAACCGCCCCTTTATGCCTGCTGGCCGGAATGCTGGCTTTTAACGCGCAGGCCGAGCCGTTACAGGCGATGTATAACGACTGGCAACTGAGCTGCGATAACCTGAATCACTGTACCGCCCGCAATTCACAGGACGGGCAGGAACTGGTGATGAAAATTACCCGTGAAGCCGGACCGGAGGGCAAAGCCTCGGTCAGCATTGATTTCCAGCGCAACAGTGAGGAACAGACGACGGAAGCGCCGGTGGCTAACCGCCTGCAGATGAACGGTAAAACGCTGAGCTTCAATCACCGCGAATGGGATGTCAGCAAAAAACACCTGTCCACCACTAACCGTCTGGTGGTGAATGATTTTATCGCCGCGATCCGCGAAGGCAGCAGCATCCAGCTGGCGGGTAAAACGGATCCGTCTCAGCCGGTCAGACCGGCGATTTCCCTGAAAGGCATCAAAGCCGCGCTGCTGGCGATTGATGCACAGCAGGGGCGCGTCGGCAGCAAAACGGCGTGGATAAGCCGCGGCTCAAAGCCTGCCAGCAGCGTTCCGCCGATCCCGGCGACACCGGTGCTTCCGCGTTTCAGCGAACCGCATGCATTATCTGACTCTGAGATTTCCGCCATTACTCAGAATGCCGCGACGACCATTGAAAATAACGATTGCAGTCTCGACCCTTCCGAACGCGAAGTGCATATTTTTGCCCTGAGCAATGACAAGGTGCTGATGACCGTCAACTGCGACATGGGCGCCTATAACCTCTATGCGTTAGGTTTTCTGGTCTCGCGTCAGACACCTTATAAAATGGACGATCTGGCGCTGACCATGCCGTTCAAACTGGGCGAAGACGACGGGGCGCCGGAACTGATTAACGCTGACTTTGACCCGAAAACCGGCATGCTCTCCACTTACGATAAAGGGCGCGGTGTCGGCGATTGTGGCGTCTCCTCGCGCTGGGTGTTTGATGGTAAACAGTTCCGGCTGGCGGCGTTTGCTTCAGAGCCAGCCTGTGACGGGTACAGCAGCGGCGGCGAATGGCCGGTGTTGTGGGTGACACAGCAGTAAGGCGCCCGCGCTGAGGATAAAAAAATGCCCTGTGAGCTTTCGCTTGCAGGGCATTTTCTTTTGCAGTGCATCGGCGCCGTAAAATTACGCGGACGCTTTCACCACGACTTTGTTGCTGGCGAACTCAACGTTCTGATCAGCAACGATTTTGCAGCGTTTACGGGTTTCAACTTTGCCGTTGACCTTGACCTGGCCTTCAGCAATCACCGCTTTCGCGGTACCGCCGCTGTCACACCAGCCCATAAATTTGAGCAGGTCGCACAGTTCTACGTGCGGGTGTTTTTCGAGAAAGAAAGTTTCCATGTGTTCCTGACTTATTGTGTAGTGCAAATTGTTTAAGGCTTACTGGCGCTGATGTCGTGATATTCCTCGCACGCCTGCAAGGTATTCTGAATCAGCGTCGCGACCGTCATCGGGCCAACGCCGCCCGGCACCGGTGTGATAAAGGAAGCGCGCTCAGCGGCGGCATCATATTCCACATCGCCGACAACTTTACCACTTTCCAGACGGTTAATACCGACATCAATGACAATCGCGCCCGGTTTAATCCATTCGCCGGGAATAAAGCCCGGTTTACCGACCGCCACCACCACCAGATCGGCGTTCTCAACATGGTGGCGCAGATTTTTGGTGAACCGGTGGGTGACGGTCGTCGTGCAACCGGCCAGCAGCAGTTCCATGCTCATCGGACGCCCAACAATATTGGACGCGCCGATCACCACCGCGTTCAGCCCGAAGGTATCAATGCCGTAACGCTCCAGCAGCGTCACAATGCCGCGCGGCGTACAAGGGCGCAGCGTCGGCGCACGCTGGCACAGACGGCCAACGTTATACGGGTGGAAGCCATCGACATCTTTGTCAGGGTGAATACGTTCCAGCACTTTGATGTTATCGATACCGGCAGGCAGCGGAAGCTGAACCAGAATGCCGTCGATTTCGCTGTCGTTATTGAGTTTTTCGATCAGATCCAGCAACTCACCTTCAGTGGTGGTGGCCGGTAAATCGTAAGAGCGCGAGATGAACCCGACTTCTTCGCATGAGCGGCGTTTGCTGGCGACATAAATCTGTGACGCCGGGTTTTCACCGACCAGCACCACGGCCAGCCCGGGCGCACGTTTTCCTTCTGCCAGTCGTTGTTGAACACGCGCCGCAACTTCGCTTCTGACTTGCTGCGCAATCGTTTTACCGTCAATAATCTTTGCTGCCATCAGGGATAAAATCCATCAATTAATAAATGCAGGGGGATGCGCCTATTTTGTCAGAAGCCGCGCACGCTGTCAGGCGTTGAATGCGAATAACTTATGACGGGCGGGTGAGAATTTAACCTGAGACAGTGGCGAAAAAAGTGTCTATTTTAGAGATGACTCTTTTTAAATCATAAGGAAAGCGATAAATGACACGCAAAGTGGGGATCATCGGTGCCGGCCATGTGGGCGCTGACGTTGCATTCTCGTTGGTCACGCAGGGCTTGTGTGACGTGATTGTCTTGCTGGATGAAAATGAACCGAAGGCGGCCAGTCAGGCGCTGGAACTGCGCGATATGGCCTCGCTGACAGCCTCCCGGGTGCAGGTGATTGCCAATGATTACCACGAACTGCATGACGCCGATGTGCTGGTGATCGCCGTCGGCCCGAAAACCTTACTGCGCGAAGACCGTCTCGAAGAACTCGCCGAGACCCGCGCCGCCGTGCGTGAGGTCATTCCCCGCGTGGTCGCCAGCGGCTTTGGCGGCGTGATTGTTAATATCACCAACCCGTGCGATGTCATTACCCAGATTATTCAGCAGACCAGCGGCTTCCCGGATACCCAGGTGTTCGGCACCGGCACGTCGCTGGACACCGCGCGCATGAAACGCGTGGTCGGCGAGTTTTTCGGTGTCGATCCGAAAAGCGTGACCGGCTATGTGATGGGCGAGCACGGCGAATCACAGTTTGTCGCCTGGAGCACCGTGACGCTCGGCGGCCGTCCGGTTGCGGAGCTGGCGGGCGATCGTGACGTCGACTGGGCAAAAATGGACGATGCCGTACGCGGCGGTGGCTGGGAGATTTTGCAGGGGAAGGGCTGGACCAGTTTTGGTATCGCGACGGCAACAGCGCGGCTGGTGGATGCGATTTTGTCCGATGCGCACAGCATTTATCCCGTGTCCGCTCTGGATGAAGAACTGAACGTCTATATCGGTCAGCCTGCCGTTATCGGCAAAAAAGGCATCGTACAGACGCTGCAACCGGAACTGACGGCTTACGAAGGTGTGGCTTATCATGCGTCTGCGCGGGTTATTGCTGCCGCGCTGAAATCCGAAAAATAGCCGATACTGATCACATAACGTTGCAAGGCAGCCCGGGAATATCTGCAAATTGTTCAGGCATTAAGCAGTGAGTTCGAAAGCCATTGACTCATCCCGGTCTGCCCGTATAATCCGAACCCGCAACGCTCCCGAAAGGGACACGCAATGCGCCCTTAGCTCAGTTGGATAGAGCAACGGCCTTCTAAGCCGTAGGTCACAGGTTCGAGCCCTGTAGGGCGTACCATTATAAATCAAGTGGTTAAGCCTTCTTCACTTCACCATCAAAATCCAAAAGTGCCAGATTAGTGACATGAATCGCCATAACGTCATCGATTTTGCGTGCGTGCTCGGTCAGGTGATTTGGTGACAGGTGTGCATACCTGCGTACCATTTCGATAGATTCCCAGCCTCCCATTTCCTGCAATGCAGAAAGTGGCACTCCGGCCTGAACTAGCCAGCTTGCCCAAGTGTGCCTCAGGTCGTGGAAACGGAAATCTGTAATTCCTGCCCGCTTTAAACCAGTCCTCCAAGCCGTGTTATCATCAACGCGCATCTTTCTCACCTCAGCAGTCTTTGTTCCATCAGCGCGGTGCCATGCTGAGTTATGGACAAACACGAACTTGTTGTGACGACCAATCTGCTCTTTCAGAACTTTGCATGCGGTATCATTCAGTGCGACGCCAATAGCCTTGCCCGCTTTGGCGTTCTCCGGATGTATCCATGCAACCTTCCTCTGCATATCAATCTGCGACCATTCCAAATCCAAAATGTTAGACCTGCGCAGTCCAGTTGCCAGCGCGAAGATCACAATCGGTTTGAAGCTGTCCGGCATGCATTCTATGAGCGTTAATGCTTCTTCGCGTGTCAGCCATTTGACGCGGCGGGAGATTGGCTTTCTCGTCTTGATGACAGGTGCCTTGCTTAGCCACTTCCATTCATCGGCGGCGATCCGAAATAATCCGCGAATGAATGAAAGGTATTGGCTGCGCGTGGCCGCTGAAATCATCTTCTCTTTGTACTCAGGGACTGGCTTACCTTTCCTCAGAGCTGCATCCCTGCGCGATTCCCATATCTGCTTGTGCTTCCTGTTAGGCATCCTTGCCACCGCTTTCATCACCTTATCCTCAGTAATGCTGGATAGCGGCTTTCCGGAGAAATGACCCAGGAAGAATTCAATCTTCGCCCTGTCATCGTCCAGTGATCGCTTATGTTCCTTTTCCGTCAGCCAGCGCAGGCAAGTTTCATCAAATGTGTGCTCGGCTATCTCACCGAGCTTATCGACTCTCCATGCTTCGGCCTTTAGCTGATCGAAGAGCTCCTGCGCTTGCTTCTTGTCTGACGTGCCAAGGCCGCGTCTAACTCTTTCGCCGTTCGGGCGAACGAAATCACAGTACCAGTTGCCGTACCTTTGTTTGAGCCCCATGCAGTATTCCTCTCTGTATGGCTGGCTCCTGCATTCACGGCCTGATTGTGTTGCTGATTGTGGATATATTCAAGACATGCTGACTTCAGGATTTCGAATCGCCCTCCACCATTTGCTCCGGACTTGCCGGCCATGAGCTTTCCAGCCTTAATTAACTGGCGAACGGTGCGGGGGGATTTCTTGAGAAACGCTGATGCTTCAGGCAGGTCGAATAGCACATCATCCATGCGGATATCTGCCATGCTTACCTCTCTTCAAACTGACCATTGATGCAGCCAATAGTCCACATGAACAGAGCCAGGCTGTATGCGGGAGAAATCGGCTGATGGTGTTTTTTAATGATGGGACCGGATAGGGTGTCGAAGGGTGCTTTGGGATTTGCTGCTATTGCTGAGTGGAGTTCGTCGCTACATCTTCGCGCAGCGGAGCGCAGGGCGTTTCTTTCTGCCTCGGTCATGTCTACTCCAGTTTTACACCGGGGATTTTGCCTGCTGAGATGGCGTCGTAGATATCACGAGCATCATCTTGTGTAGATGTTCCTTCGTTCAAGATTGAAATCATCTGCTCTATAGCCTCATCCCTTGCCACATCTTCAGGTGAGCGGATAGGGCGGAAGAAATCCTTATTAATTCCATTGTAATCACCATGCCGCTGACCACTGGCTACGATGATTACATCGCCATCCTGACCAAGCACTTTCTCTATACCCCATTCCAAATCGACAGCGCCAGTTTGCCGATGTTCGGGTATTCGGTTAGTGATCAAACCGGGGATGCGCTATCCCACTACGGTGTGGGGACGCGTATAGGTGGCCTGACGCAATTTACCGCCGGGGAACTCCAGGCGGTGGGTGGGGCAGCAATATGCACGACCACCGCGGGTGTAGCTTGCCTGGCAGGCGGTTATCTGGCAGCCTCAGGGATAGATACGGCTAATGCAGGCTTTAACACCTTCCTGTCTGGTGTCAACCAGAAAACCAGCGGTGCGTATTTGCTGGAAGGGTTGGGAGTCTCTCCACAGTACTCGGAAGGGATTTACGGCCTGACGCAGGTGGGCGCGGCGGGGATTGGCGGAGTAGGAAAAGCGACGTCAGTTACTGCCGATGTGGGTGCAAAAGGCGCTGGCAGTGTCACATTCCATGCGGCGGATGATATTCGGTTCTCGCAAAATAGCTTTTCATTCAATAAAACTGACCGAGACACGGGTAAAAATTACACATACGACGATTTGGTACAAAGCATGCGGACTAATGGTTGGAAAGGTGATCCAGTTGACGTCGTTAAAATGCCTGATGGCAAGCTGACTAGCATGGATAACACTCGAATTGCCGCGGCCAGAGAGGCGGGGATCGACGTTAAAGCTAGCGTCCGTGGATTTGATGATCCATTGACGCCAGCTATTCAAGAGGCTAGAGGGTGGCAGAATTTTAATACTTGGGGTGAGGCCATTACTGGTCGTATAAACAAACAGTCAGGGGGGTTTTCTACTTCTAATCCTTACGGTTCAACAGAACCACCACGTATTTCTGGAGGTGCTAAATAATGAAGCCTTTTTTGTACGACCTTCCAATTTTACCCAATAGTTTTGAATTCCCTGTTGATTACTTAGATGTGGTTTTAGCTGATGAGTTTTTAGATATAGAGCCTTGGCGGCTTCTATCGAAAGATATGGCGACATCTCTTTTTTATTACAGCTCGATGCTTTTGAAGTTTTCGGGGGCTGCCCTGGTTCCCTTTGCAATTATTCAAGATGAGTCAGGGCTGTATAATGATGGCTGGGTTGTTCTTGCTTGTTTTGATGGGGGAGGTAAGGATGGCACTACGGGTGTCCGGATTTATGATTATTCAAAACCGAAGTTAAGTCCTTGGGATAATTTGTCTTATTCTGGTTTCTCTGAATGGTTTAGTGCTGCCAAAGAAGAGTCTTCCCGCTATAAAGCCGAGCAAGTCGAAGACAAAGACAATGGCTATTCCTGATATATGAAAAAATTGGGGACATGGTTCGTTAACCATACGCCATTCTCAGCCTGAAAAAAGTTGAATCCCTGTTGGTGCATCCGCAGGGCTTCAACTTTTAGCACCGCAGGCTTTCCATATCGCTGTCCGACAGCTACGGCTGTGGTTATGTCTTGTGATAGATGCACATGGTGACGTGAACCTGCAATCAATCCTTGCTGAAGAATAGATTCAAAAAAGCGTGTTGCAGTGCCATGGTAGAGGAATTCTGGCGGTTTTTTCTCCATATGTTGAAGGTTCACGTCTGGTGTAGAATGTCCCTGAACTGCACGAATACGCTGGCCATCTTCGGAGAGAGTAAAACGTTTCTTATCACTGCTATTTACTACTGTCTGAATTATTGCCTGATCAAGTACGCGGCCTTCTTTCGCCGCGCCGAGAATCAAAGAATTGATATCTGCCCAGCCTTCTACATCAAGTTGCAATCCGATGGTGTCAGGTTTATGACGTAAAATATAACTTAGAAATTTACTTATTTCGTTAAGCATCTTGCTGTCCATGATTGCCCTAATTATGTTTGCCATGGGTGTGATGCCTGAGATATTAGCACACCCAAAACACGTCTCTTCCACGTTTTGAAATGCACACTGAATAGACGTCCCTGCCCATAATTCTGCATAATCCCAACATCCCAATTAAATCTTCAAACTCCGTCAGACGTTGACTTTAAAAAACATCGCTGGCGCACTCAAAATCCTGCTGAACGAATGGTCTTCGAGATCTGCCGGAGACCACGCAGGCAGCGCCGTCACCGCCAAAGGGGACGCCACGCTGGCGGCGGCCAACGACATCAACCTCAACACGATGGACCAGAGCAGCCATCAGAGCAGCGGTAAAAACCAGGTTGACGACAACAACGCCACCCGCACGGTGGTGAGCAGCGGCGGCGACCTGACGCTCAGCGCCGGTCGCGACCTTAACTCGCAGGCGGCGCAGCTGACCGCCGACCTCAACGCCTCACTCAGCGCCGGTCGCGACGTCAACCTGAACGCGCAGCAGACCAGCACCTACAGCGAAACCCACGGCAGCAAAAGCGTGAGTATCCGTGAAAATGTCGGGCAGGAAGGGACAGCGGTGGTCAGCGGCGGAAGCACCACGATTGCCGCCGGGCGTGACATTACGACACAGGCCGCGCAAGTACAGGCCACCGGCGACCTGGCCCTGAACGCCGGTCGCGACGTGAATATCACCACCGCGCAGGAAAGCCAGTACAGCTACGACGAGAAGACCAAAACCAAAAAACACCTGTTCTCCGGCACGACCACGCATACCGTTGCAGAGGACTATGCCACCACAGAGAAAGCCTCGCAGCTGAGTGGCGACAAGGTGTCAATTGTTGCCGGGCAAGACCTGACGGTGAAAGGCTCGTCCGTGGTCGGTGACGGAGATGTGACGCTGAAGGCGGGGAAAGACCTCAGCATTACCGCCGCCACAGAGGAACAATCCAGTTATCGCCTGAGTGAGACCAAAGCCAGCGGCATGTTCAGCGGCGGCGGTCTGGGCGTGACGTTCGGCAGCAAATCCTCGCGCCAGCAAATCAATCAGGACGGCACCACCCAGAGCCAGAGCAGCAGTGCCGTGGGCAGCACCGGCGGCAACGTGAATCTGATTGCCGGTGAACAGGCGCATATCGGTGGCTCGGATGTGATCGCTAAAAATGACGTCAACATCGTTGGTGGCTCGGTCACGGTGGACCCCGGCAATGACATGCTGACCCGCAAACAAATCTACGAGCAGAAACAAAGCGGCCTGACGGTCTCGCTGTCGAGCCCGGTGACGGATGCGCTGTTGTCGCTCACCAGCATTGCCAAACAGGCCTCACAGACCGGCGACGGCCGAATGAAAGCACTGTATGGCGTGCAGGCGGTGGAGCAGGGCTGGATGTCCTCGATGGACGGGACCGTAACGCAGGCGTCTCAGTTGATGAATGGCAAAGTGGATGGCAACCTGGTCCAGTTGCAGGTCAATATCGGTGCGAGTAAAAGTAAATCCACTTCCGAACTGGAACAAAATCAGGTCACTGGCAGCACGATTACCGGTGGACGTAATGTTGCCATCGTTTCGACAGGTGCCAACGGGCAAAGCGGTGATATCACTATCACCGGCAGCGGTGTGACGGGAAATAAAGTCACGCTTGCTGCGCAGAACGATCTGCTATTGCAGGCCGCGACGAATAACAGCAAACAGACGAGTAAAGACAGTTCAAACGGCTGGAGTGTCGGCGCGCATATCTCACTGGGTAAGGAAACCGGCATTGGGGTACAGGGTAATGGGTATGCTGCGAAAGGTTCCTCGGACGGTGAAACGACGGAATACGTCAATACCCGCGTAAATGCCAAAGATAACCTGATGTTAAGCAGCGGGCGTGACACCGTACTCTCCGGAGCGCAGGCGTTGGGCGATAAAATCACGGCAAATATCGGGCGTGATTTGACGCTCACCAGTCAGCAGGATTCCGACGATTACCAGAGTAAACAGCACAGCATCAGCGGTGGATTCAGCTTCACCTTTGGGTCGATGACGGGCTCCGCTTCCCTGAGTATGAGCAAGTCTAAAACCCAAAGTGAATACGCCAGCGTCGGCGACCAGAGCGGGCTGTTTGCCGGTAATGAGGGCTATGACATCTACGTCGGTGACCATACACAACTGAACGGCGCTGTTATTGCCTCGACGGCTGATGCGGCAAATAACAGCCTGAATACCGGGACGCTGGGCTGGGACGATATCGAGAACAAGGCAAACTACAGTGCCAGCAGCGTCGGGGTCAGCGCCGGTTTCTCATCCAGTAAAGACCAGGGGGACGTGCGGCACAATGCAGGGGGTGTGCTGCCGGTGATGACCAATGCCAGCGGCAGCGCATCGGGCACCTCCCGTTCAGCGGTTGCTGATGGCAGCATTACGGTGCGTGATACCGGCCAGCAAACGCAGGATGTGAGTACGCTGAGCCGTGATACGGAGAACGCCAACGGGCATATCGATAAAATTTTCGACAAGCAGAAAATAGAAGAAAATCAGGCCGTGGCGCAGGCTATCAGCCAGGTGGGCGTCCAGACGATGCAGAATGTGGTCATGCAGGCGCAGGTGAATGCACGAAGTGACGCACTCGCAAGATTGTCAGGCACGGCGGAGTACAACAATGCCTCGCCTGCCGACCAGCAGAAGATGCTGGAGAACTCACCGGAAAACGTTGCTGCTGAGCAGAAATACGGCATCGGCAGCCCGTTCTGGACGGCGGGCACGGCGATATCAGGCGCGCTGGCAGGCTTAACCGGTGGCGACATGAGCCAGGCGCTGGCGGGCGGGCTGGCCCCTTATCTGTCTCTGGCGGTGAAGGCGGCGACCACAGACGCCAAAGGCAACGTTAACCAGGCTGAGAATATTACGGGGCACGCCCTTGCCGGCGCGGTAGTTGCCTATCTGCAGGGCGGCTCCGTGACCGGAGGCGCAGCGGGTGCGGCGACCGGCGAACTGGCGGCGCAGCTGATTGCGAAAGAGCTGTATCCGGGAGTAAAACCGGAAAACCTGACGAATGAGCAAAAGGCGAATGTGAGTGCCTTGAGCACGCTGGCCGCAGGACTGGCAGGCGGCGTGGCGGGGAATTCGTCTGTTGCAGCCGGTACTGCGGGGATTGCAGGGAAGACTGCGGTTGAGAATAACTATCTAAGCGCAGATCAAGGACTCGCTTTTGATAAAGAAATGCAGAGTTGCAAAGCTTCCGGTGGTGACTGTACGGCAGTGATTGATAAGTGGAAGAAAGTCAGTGACGAGCAAAGTGCAACCCTCGATCCTAAATGCGCTGAGAATCCTTTGCTTTGTCAGAACGTTGACAAACCGATCATTGAGATGGGTTCGGAAATGGCACAGCGTCCAGAATGGGTAGGAAATTTGCCTGGTGCGGACGTGATGACTGATGAGCAAGCTAAAATCTATGTTCAATACTGGAATGCACAAGATCTGGAAAAAATAGATGTTAATAGTCCTGCTTGGACGAAATTTGCGACGTTTATATCAGATCCAGAAAACCAGGCCGCAGTGGCTTCACTTGGAGTACTGGGTAAAGATCTTGTTCTTATAGCAAAAAATAGCTTCACGACTAAATCATTGTTTAAAGAAATGTCAACTCAGGGTATTAAATTTACACCTGAAAACATTGTTAGTGCGGCAAAAGATTCCAGCGGGAAAATTATTTTCCTTGAAAAAGGTAGTTCTAAAGCAGGTTTGCAGCATATTGTCGAGGAGCATGGTAGCCAATTTGCACAAATAGGTGTGTCAGAAGCACGTATTCCGGATGTGGTAATGAAAGCTGTGCCTGATGGTAAAATAGTTGGTTATCAAGGGACTGGCACTGGTCGCCCAATCTATGAAACCGTGATAAATGGCAAAAGATACAATATTGCTGTCACTGTAGGTAATAACGGGTATATCGTAGGTGCTAATTTACGGGGGGCAGTGAAATGAGAAAAATAAAATTAATGGCTGATTATCAATGTCATCCATTATGGAATATTTCCACAGAAGACCATGGAGATATTTCGCCAGAAGAATTTCCAATATCTTCGGAATTAAAATATAGACTTAGAGAATGGGCCGAACGGTATGATGCCATACTCAATATAGATGATCCGGCTTCGTCTGGTTTTGAAAGCAAAGAGGAAGAAAAACAATTTATTGACGATGGTCATAAACTAGCGCGTCTTCTTCAAGAAGAACTTGGAGACAGTTATAATATTATTTATCACTCTGAGTATTAATAAATCCCGGCCACCGAGCCGGGATTTTACTTTATACGCCAGCGGGTCACTCCTCAGCCGCTAGCCGGATGATCAGCTGTCCCGGCTGCGTGATCACCTCAAGCTTCTGCCCGGTGGTAAATGCCCGAGCCAGTGCCCCTTGAGGGGGATCTGTGGATACGGATCGCGCAGTCCGTGGTTAGGGCGGTAACACAATACTCTGACGTGCTTGGAGTGTGGCGGGTAATGACGTAGAAACATGTTCAGTAATGATCAACTCATGCCTAGTTGGTGGTGGTGAGCGGTCAGTCACTGCTAGTAACACTGACTGACCGCGCTAATTACATTAGTCCTTTACTTTAGCCGTCGCTTTGCTGACGCGCGCCACGTTCTGTGTGATCTGGCTTTTTACAATCACCGCATCAAGTACCGCTTTAGCCATTTCCTGGTCTTCGACAGGTCTCGCCGCCAGCGCTTCAAAACGTAACTTCACATCATCTTCAGGTTCACGTTCGCCCGGTTGGAATAAGAGAAAGTCAGAAGTGACATGCAGAACAATCGCCAGCTTTTCTAATGCATCCGCAGTAGGTATGGGCATAGAGGGATTTTTCGTCCATGAAAGCGCTCCAGGTTGATTAGATACTCAGAAGATTTACACATTCTTCTGGCAAAGCCGGACACATACGTTTTCTTCCAGCACCTCAAAGAGCATGGTGGAGGGTATTGGCTTGGTCAGGTTTACGATGACTGGTTTGGGTTTGTTATCGAGGAGCCGGTATCGCTCAGGCGAGGAATGGAGTATTTAATAGTGACGAGGGGCAACCAGGAGGGAATCATGGAGTTTGATGACAGTCTGGATAACTTCATGTTGAAAGGGTGAGACAAAGATGGGACGTATAAGGAATGGCAAGCCTTAACAAGGTTTGTCATCTTTTTGCATGTTGAGACGTGTGAGTGAGGCTACATGCGGTAAGTTAATGATTTGTTGGACTATTATTAAAACTTCTAAGCCGTAGGTCACAGGTTCGAGCCCTGTAGGGCGTACCATTTCAAAGAAAAAAATCTCTAATCAGCCAGCTCACACCCGCCACTATCACCAGATTCACTATCACACTGATGGCGAACCAGGTTCTGAAGGGCTGTTTTTGTGTTTTATGCCGAAAAAGCTGCTGACCGGCAATCGCTCCCATCCAGCCACCGGCAACACCCAGCAGCAGCAACGTAAATTCCGGCACCCTGCTTCTCGCTTTATACGCCGCCCGCTTGTCTATACCGTAGAACACCAGCGTCAGCAGATTGACGATCAGGAACCACATCACAAACGGATGCGGTAAGCATGCGCTGCCCGCAGCGGCTAAGGCTAACAGCAGATAAACAATATTCTTAAAATTCATCGTAGTGACAGCATATCTACACTTTCAGCCTGTACGCCGGAACCGGCCTTGTCGTCCCCGTCAGGGTATCAAATACCTCAACCTCAGACGTGGCGACCGGCATCCCCGTTTTTCTCAGCCGGAGGACATCTGCAGCAATACGCTGAAGCCCGAACCAGAACAGGCCGTCCAGAGGATTGACCTCCAGCCCGGCTTCGAGCGCTAACCGGAGACGATCGCGCGGTGCTTTGGTTTGTTGCGCTATCTGCCGGTAAGGGGCTTCATTGATGCCTGCCGCGTCAATGCGCCGGATACGGGTGGCAAGATGGTACTGAAATTCGTCCGGTATCCCGCCCAGATCCATTTTCAGGCTGTAGACACAGCCGAAACGCTTGCCATTAAACAGGACGTTTTTCTGGCTGAGTTGCAACTCATCGCGCACACGGTCAATGAGTTGCGGCGCACGGGTCAGCAGAAGCCGGAAAGGAAGCTCAAAGCTGGTGACGTAATCGACGTTCAGCAGCGCAATTCGCAGACGCTCCTCTGCACCCGCCTTATTCTCCTGACATTCGGCAATCACATCTTTCCATTGCTGGATAAGGCGAGGGGATTCAGTGGTTTCAGTAAAACGATATTTTTCAATCTGGTAATCAATGCGTCCGGTCACACCGAATTCCCTTCTGGTCACATTTCAGTATCGGTTGTTTACTTTACCAGCGGCAGGTCACCACCGGAAGCCTTCAAAAAAGCCTGACCGTGAGGCGTTAGAAATCCAGCTCAAGGGCAAAACACAGATAAGCCATTAACGGCGCGCAATGTCTGAACTGCTCAGCACAAAACTCAACAACATCCGACCGGCACAACTCTTCAAAGGCGATGTTTTTAATTGCGATAAAATCTTTGCGTTTTAATTCAGCTAACAGCGGATGGTTTTTATCATAGCCTCTTGGCGGACGGCTCAGGCTGTCGCCATCCATCACAAAACCGTTATCGTGCAATGTCTTCAGGGCTTTCTGATAAGCATTGGGATTCTCATCAATACAGGCGCGGATCGCGTTTAACGCTTTCGATTCCGGATGCCAGATCCCTGCGGCAATAAAACAACCGTCTTCGGCGATGTGCACATACAGGCCGGGCGCGTGAACATCTTTCCCCTGAAAATGACGAAACTGAATGCCGACATTGGTTTTGTAAGGCGTTTTATCTTTGCTGAAACGGCTGTCGCGTTGCGGGCGCATCAGGCTGCCACCCACTTTTTTAGACACGGCAGTCAGTCTCGGGGAAATGGCAACAATCTCTGGTTGCATGTGTTCGATAAACTTCAGCGCGGGCGTTCTCAGCGTATTCTCGTATTCATCCTGATTCGCTTTAAACCAGTCACGGGTGTTGTTCCGGGCGAGCTTATTGAGAAATTGCAAACCGTCGGCGCTAAAAATTGCCCCTGCCGGAGCCGTCTTTCCAGATGTCTGAGTTGTCATTATTGATGAACCTTTATCACTGCCAATGTGGAAAATAAGGGTAATCCTGACGCCAGATCCTATTCGGTGCCTGCCGAAAAGCCAACAGATTTGGAAAACCTTTCGCAAAGCGAACTGAGGCCAGCGCGTGGATCCTCCCGCCGCTTACCGTTAAACATTCCTCTTAAATCATTCCGTTACACAAACCCATATAAAGAGTAATGGATTGATCGTTGTCACCGATCAGTCTGATCAATTCGATCTGTTTAAC
This sequence comes from Rahnella victoriana, assembly GCF_004330295.1. GTDB lineage: Bacteria > Pseudomonadota > Gammaproteobacteria > Enterobacterales > Enterobacteriaceae > Rahnella > Rahnella victoriana. The sequence continues at coordinate 314,332 of NZ_SJOJ01000001.1, read as the reverse complement.
CAATTATCTTTTTGTTTTCTATGCCGATAAGATCGCCGCGCTTTATTAAGTGTTTACCTTATGAGATTCACATTATTTCGATTGCTGTCGGAAGGTATTGCTTTGCGCTTTTTTTGACATGACGGAATGGATACTGAAATGGACATCAGAGAAGAAATCGTGTTTTCCCCTGACTTGCCGGACCGTGACCCGCCGGCACGTATTCTGGTGATAAAACTCCGCCATTTTGGTGATGTGCTACTGATCACGCCCTTAATCAGCACATTAAAAGCGAACTATCCGCACGCCCTGATTGATGTGCTGGTGTATGGCGGCACGGAGGTGATGCTGGCGGGAAATAAGGCGTTATACCTCACCTATACCGTTGACCGGACGCTGAAACAACAGGGGCTTAGGCAGCAATATCGCGGCGAGAGGGCGCTGCTGAACAGTTTGCGCGGACGGCATTACGATCTGATCCTCAACCTGTCAGATCAATGGCGGGCGGCATTTTACTGTTACCAGCTTCATCCCAAATTCAGCATCGGTTTTCGTTATCCCCGGCGTGACAATCTTTTATGGCGGTTTTGCCACTCGGCGCTGGTGGATACCGCCCGGCACGCTTCGCAACATACCGTCATGAATAACCTGAGCATTTTGCAGCCGCTGGCATTACGCGACAGGGTTACGGATGTCACGATGGCCTGCCGGCAGAGGGACGTTGATCATCTGGCGCGGTTGTGCGGGAAAATACCGCTTACCGACTATATCGTGATCCAGCCATCTGCACGCTGGGCATTCAAAAACTGGTCGATGGCCTCATACAGCAAACTGATTGATCACCTGATGCAGCGTGGCGAAAAGGTGGTGATCACCGGTGGCCCTTCCGCCGGAGAACGCGACACTGTCCGGCAGATCCTTGATGGCTGTCTTTATCCGCAGGACATTATCAATCTGGCCGGAAAACTGGACATGCCTGAACTGGCGGTACTGATTGACCGCGCCAAATTGTTTATCGGCGTGGACTCCGCGCCGATGCATATGGCCGCCGCACTGCAAACACCTTCTGTTGTCCTTTTTGGCCCCAGCAATCTCAGACAATGGCATCCCTGGCAGGCACCTCACACGCTGATCTGGGCAGGCAATTATCGTCCGCTGCCGTCGCCGGAGGACATTGATACCGGTACGGCGGAGCGATACCTCGATGCCATTCCGGTGGCGGATGTGATTACCGCGGTTTCCCGCCGTCTGGCATTGCTCAACGCACCGGTGATCCGCCCGGCAACATCACAAAATTGTTTACCTGAAATGAGTTGATCATGATCCCACCCGTTCCTGCTGTTGCATCTTCCACTGCCCGTCGTCATCTTATCCGACCGGATAACGCGGCGGCTTTTATGCTGGGCGTGTCGTTGCCGGTCTCCAATGCCCTGATGCATCTTGCGCTGGGGAGCATTTTGTTATGTGTTCTCTGGCAGCGTGACGGGAAAAATCTGCGCAGACTCATCCGGCATCCGCTGGTGTGGTTGCCTGCGCTGATGTTCACTCTGCTGGCCTGTTCTGTTTTTCTGCAACCGCAGGATTACGGCGCGGAGATGGTGGAGAAGTACAAAAAGCTGTTGTATGTCCTGCCGCTGGCGCTGTTTTTCCTTAACGTCCCGGCGGCGTTTAACCGGTTTGTCAGCGGATTTTTACTGGCAAACGGCGTGATATTGCTGCTCAGTCTGGCGGCCGGTCTTCTTCCCCTGTCGATCGGGCATATCAGTCCGCTGAACCCGACGGTTTTTAAACTGCACATCACGCAGAATTTCTTTATGGCGCTGGCGGCGCTGCTGTGGCTGTCGAGGGCCTTTGCCCATCGGGGGATCAGACGACCGGGCTATGCTGTGTTGGTCGTGCTGGCCAGTTATGACGTGCTGTTTCTGGTATTAGGCCGCACCGGTTATGTCGCGCTGGTCGTTGGCACCGGCGTCTGGCTGTTGCTGTCTTCGGGATGGCGTCAGCGTCTGGCCGTGATGGCATGCGGGGTGTGTGTGATTTGCGTGGTGGTGCTGATTCCCAACCGTGCGGCGGAACGCGTGGTGCTCGGCGTGGCAGAAATACACCATTGTCTGTCGCTGACCGGTGGCGATGCTTACGACGCCTGCAAAACATCGATGGGGCAACGCACGGCGTTTGTCCAGAAATCGCTGCGGCTGATAAAACACTCGCCGTGGTTCGGGAACGGCGCGGGCAGTTTCTGGTACGGCAATCCGGATACCGGTTATCAGGTTAATAATCCGCATAATCAGTACCTGCTGGAAGCCGTACAGTCCGGCCTGACGGGGCTGGCATTGTTTTTTGTCTGGATGGCGTATTGCTACCGCGAAGCCTGGCGGCAGCCGGTCGCCATCCGCAACCTGATGATCGCGGTACTCAGTGCCTATATGGCCTGCCACTTATTCAACGCCTTCCTGCTCGATTCAGCGGAAGGCCATTTGTTTATGGTAATGGCGGCGGTGCTGGCGGGGAAGGGTATGAAGCGAAGACAGGAATAGCCTGTTCCTGCCTTCATGCTGACCGTGACGCTTACAGGGTGAAAACAGACGGTGCTCTGCCTTTTGCCAGCCCGTCATTCGCCCGTTCACTCAGCTCAAACAGCACCGGCACTAAATGCGCGGTCGCCTTGAGATAGGCGCTGATCTGCGGGATACCTTCCGGCGGGACGATCTCGCCATTCTCCAGCCCTTCGCTCAGGCAAAGCAGACCATGACACAATCCTTCGGCAGAGTCTGAGGCCAGCGCGCTGAGATCGTAAAGCTGGGCATCTTCAAAGTGACTGAATTCCAGCTCTGCGATCAGTGAGCGGAAGACGGTAATTGAGTTTTCTGTTAATGCAGTTTCGGTGTTCGTCATTTTAAAAGCTCCTAGATGATTAAATGACTGCAACACAAGACGCTAAACTTGGGTGGCAGCTCAGACGGGGTTAGCGTACCGGACACACTAGGAAAACCGGTGCTTCTTTCGAAGCCCCCACCTGAGCCACCATTATTTAGAGTGAATCAAAGTGCGCGGCATTATTACACAATGTCGCCTAGTTATGTCTTTCGGAACGCTAATTCCGGCTGCGGATTTTGCCGCAGCAAGGAGACTTTATTCCTGCCGCCGGAACAAAGAAACAGGCTGGATGCATTTACAGGGAGTTGTATTCAGATCTGGAAGACGTCTCGCAAAGAGCAGTATAAAAGCAATCGATGTGGCAAAAATGGCGGAGTATCCGCTGAAAAATACCAGGGTCATTTGCGGCGATGATGAGCGCCGCGCCGGTGGTGTGGATCCTATGTTCTGAAATCCAGCCGTTACAACGTCGCGATTTTGATATCACCTGCTCGACCACCACCAACGGGATCTTTACTATGATGATCGGCGCAACTTTTCTGACGTTGATGGACAATATCGGCGCGGCAGGGAAGAAGCTGCGCGATATCGGGCAGTAAGTGCGGAACAATGGTTATCCGCAAAGCAAACAATCATCAGGGAGCGGTATATGCGTGAGCTAACGAAAATGACCAGCGGGCTGGATTATCAGATCAATGATGAGGAATTACGTGAAATTCGTTATCAGACCCGCGATAAAGTGGATGCGTTTAATGCGCTGAGCGCACGACAAACCGCAGAAAAGGACGCACTGATCAGAAAAATATTTGGTCAGGTGGGCAGTAATGTGCATTTTGAAAAAGGCATGCGCATTGATTACGGTATCAATACCGTGCTCGGAAATAATGTTTTTGTTAATTTTAACTTTGTCTTACTCGATTGCGCGCCGGTCACGATAGGCAATAACGTTTTTATTGGCCCCGATGTGCAAATTTATACGGCGCAACATCCGCTGGATATTGAGATACGTCGTGAACATATCGGCAGCGCGCGGCCGGTGACTGTCGGTAACGATGTCTGGATCGGCGGAGGGTGTATCATTCTGCCGGGCGTCACTCTGGGTGATGGCTGTACTGTCGGGGCAGGCAGCGTGGTCACGCGATCCGTTCCGGCGGGGGCGGTGGCCTGCGGCAATCCCTGTCGCGTCATTCGCTAAAGAAATTCCTAATCAAAAAATATTCATGCTTTGAGAAACAAGACATAAAAAAGCCCGCTCCAGGCGGGCTGCAAATGCAAAAAGTACAATATTTCTTAAAGTGCGCACAGCATGAAACACAATGTAATCTAAATCAATTAATTATCTTCCTGAAATAAGTATCAGCACACTTTTTGGGGATTTTGATCAAATAGTGATCGTTATGACGGTTCTTTATATCGCAGCGCATCCAGCAATAAAGCAAACGCGGTGGTGTGTTGTTTGCGGCTGGGATAATACAAATAATAGCCGGGGAAAGGTTCACACCAGTCCTGCAATACCCGTATTAACTTTCCGCTGGCGATGTCCGATGCCACGGAATCTTCCGGCACATACGCCAGACCGAAGCCGTTAACCGCCGCATCAATTCTCTGCCGCAGGCTGTTAAAGGTTAACTGTCCGTCGACGCGTACTTTTAATTCCCGTCCATCCTGACCAAATTCCCACGCATAAATCCCGCCCATGGTCGGCAGACGCATATTGATGCAGCGGTGGCTTTGTAATTCCTGCGGCGTTAAGGGAATACCTTCCCTGGCGAAATACGCGGGGGAACCGATCACCGCCATGCTCATTTCAGGCCCGATACGCAGGGCGATCATGTCTTTGGCGACCTGTTCCCCGAGACGAATTCCGGCGTCGAAGCGGCCTGTCACAATATCTGTCAGCGCATTATCCAGAATGATTTCGATATTAATATCGCTGTATTCGGCGAGGAATTTTTTTAATACCGGCCACAGGATGGAATCCACCGCGTGTTCGCCGGCGGTAATGCGGATATTCCCTGCCGGGCGTTCGCGCATCTCGCTTAACGCCTCCAGTTCAGATTCTATTTCTGCAAAGCGCGGGCCGAGGCTGGCGACCATTTTTTCACCGGCTTCCGTCGGGGCAACGCTGCGGGTGGTGCGGGTCAGCAACCGCAGCTCCAGCCGTTCTTCCAGACCCCGGATTGAATGACTGAGTGCCGATTGTGAAACCCCCAGTTTTGCCGCCGCTTTGGTAAAACTGCGCTCCCTCGCCACGACGAGGAAAGAAATTAAATCGTTGAAATTCTCTTTTAACATGCCGGATCCGATTGTCATTACCCATTACTGAGCGGATTATAATCAGTTCATCTTTCGTAAGCGACGCCTATTGATGCCGGATTAGTGAATGAGATTCATAACGGCAATCATAATTTAGCGTCTTATTACCGCGTATTCCGGATGCTATTATCGCCCCATAAGAGTGATGACTATCCCGGTCACATTTAATCTTATCCACGCCTCTGTCACTGCTGTCATTTTCAGTTTCCGATTGAAATCAGCTGCCGTTTTGAAAACAAACCACGTGTGATCCCGTGTCGAATCGCGCACTCATTACGCTATTTTTAAGAGGACGCTTGTGATGCATAAAGACGTTATTGACTCCCTGATCGGGTGGATAGATGAACATATTGATAAGCCGTTGAAAATCAGCGATGTTGCTGAAAAATCAGGCTATTCAAAATGGCATTTACAAAGAATGTTTCAGCAGGTCATCGGTGAAACGCTGGGCAATTATATTCGCGACAGAAAACTCGAATTAGCGGCGAATGAACTTCTCCACACAAAAAATGCGGTAATTGATATTTCCTTTAAGTACGGGTACGACTCGCAACAATCTTTTTCCCGCACCTTTTCGCGCAAATACCATTTGCCGCCGCAGGCATATCGCAGAATGCATCAGTCACAACCTGCGTAATGATTAATTACTGACGTACTTTTTGATTTTGTTTTTATTTAACGCAAATTCACTGATTGAGTGAATAACCAGATGGGAATATTGAGGTGGGAAACCATGAATAATTTGGGGCGCATCAGGCCTTTGGCAGTGCTTTGTCTTTTATCCGGGAGTGTAGTGTTTGCCGGCTGTGACAGCGGTAAAAACGCCGCGTCGGGCCAGCCTGCATTACCTGACGTCAATGTCGTGAAACTCAGCACCGCACCGCTGAATATGACCTCCGAATTGCCGGGCAGAACCTCGGCGCTGCGGGTGGCAGAAGTGCGCCCGCAGGTCTCCGGCATCATACAAAAACGTCTTTTCACCGAAGGCAGCGATGTGACTGCCGGACAGGCGTTGTACCAGATTGATCCCGCGCCCTATCAGGCGACGCTGGATAACGCGCTGGGCGCACTGGCACAGGCTGAAGCCAGTGCGCGCATCGCCGTCACCACGGTGAACCGTTACCGTCCGCTGACCGGCACGCATTACATCAGTCAGCAGGATTTCGATCAGGCGCAGGCCACGGCGCAACAGGCGCAGGCGGCAATGGTTGCCGCAAAAGCGGCGGTGAAATCCGCGCGTATCAATCTGGGTTATACCCGTGTGACGTCACCGATTTCCGGGCGTATTGGCCGCTCCTCCGTCACCGAAGGCGCGCTGGTGCAAAACGCCCAAACCACGGCGCTGGCGACGGTTCAGCAGCTCGATACCTTGTATGTCGATGTCACGCAGTCGGGGGATGAATTCCTGCGTCTGCGTCAGGAAATGTCCGGCGGCCAGCTGCGTCAGGTGGAAGGCAAAGCTGAAGTTACCGTGCTGCTCTCTGACGGCAGCGCGTATGCGCCGAAAGGTTCGCTGGAATTCTCCGACGTGACGGTGGACGAAACCACCGGCTCCATCACCTTGCGCGCGCTGATCCCGAACCCTCAGTACCGGTTATTGCCGGGAATGTTCGTGCGTGCGCGGCTTGAAGAGGGCGTTGCTCCGTCGGCGTTACTGGTGCCACAGGTGGCGATTACCCGCAACCCGCGGGGAGATGCGACGGCGCTGGTGGTTGGCACGGATAACAAAGTGGCACTGAAAAATGTCATCACAGGCAAAGCCTTTGGCGATCAGTGGCAGGTGCTGTCAGGACTGGCGGCGGGCGAGCGCGTGGTGGTGTCCGGCGTACAAAAAGTCAAACCGGGTGATGTTGTTTCTGCCCACGAACAGCCAGCCAGGTCTTAATCAGGGAACGCGGAAATCATGTCTAAATTCTTTATCGATCGGCCTATTTTTGCCTGGGTGATCGCCATTATCGTCATGCTGGCAGGGGCGATCTCAATCATTAATCTGCCTGTCGAACAGTATCCCAGCGTAGCGCCACCGGCGATCCAGATCCGCGCACAATATCCGGGCGCGGATGCCACCACGTTGCAGAACTCCGTGACGCAGGTGATTGAGCAAAACATGAATGGCCTCGACGGGCTGATGTACATGTCCTCAACCAGCGATTCGTCGGGCACGCTGCAACTGACGCTGTCCTTCAAAACCGGCACCGACGCGGATATCGCGCAGGTTCAGGTGCAGAACAAACTGCAACTGGCGACGCCGTTATTGCCGTCGGAAGTGCAGCAACAGGGGATCACCGTCCGTAAATCGTCCAGCACCTTTATGATGGTGGTCGGTTTTGTGAACAGTAATCACACCATGACCCAGCAGGATATTTCGGACTACGTCGGTTCGAATATTAAAGATCCGATCAGCCGTATCGACGGTGTGGGGGATACGCAGATCTTCGGTTCGCAATACGCCATGCGTATCTGGCTGGATCCGGCCAGACTGAATAATTATCAGCTGACGCCGGTGGATGTGATCAGCGAGCTGAACACCCAGAATGCGCAGGTTGCCGCCGGACAAATCGGCGGTGCGCCACCGGTGCCGGGACAGCAACTGAATGCCTCGCTCATCGCGCAAACGCGGCTGATCTCACCGGAAGAATTTGGCGACATTTTGCTGAAGGTGAATGCCGACGGTTCGCAGGTGCGGCTGCGCGATGTTGCCCGCATTGAGCGCGGTGGGGAAGATTATCAGTTCGTGGTGAAAATTAACGGGCAACCGGCGTCGGCACTGGGGATCCAGCTCGCGACCGGAGCCAATGCGCTGGATACGGCGGCGGCGGTGCGCGCCGAACTGGAACAACTGCGGCCGTTCTTCCCGGACGGTTTGCAGGTGGTCTATCCCTACGACACCACGCCGTTTATCAAAATCTCGATTAATGAGGTGGTGAAAACGCTGTTCGAAGCCATTGTGCTGGTGTTTCTGGTGATGTTCCTGTTCCTGCAAAACGTCAGGGCGACGCTGATCCCGACCATTGCCGTGCCGGTGGTGTTACTGGGGACGTTTGGCATTCTCGCCGCCTGCGGTTTTACCATCAACACGCTGACGATGTTCGGCATGGTGCTCGCCATCGGGCTGCTGGTGGATGATGCGATCGTGGTGGTGGAAAACGTTGAGCGCGTGATGGCCGAAGAGGGCCTGTCGCCTAAAGCGGCGACACGAAAATCGATGGCGCAAATTCAGGGCGCGCTGGTGGGTATCGCGCTGGTGCTGTCGGCGGTCTTTGTGCCGATGGCCTTTTTCGGCGGCACCACCGGCGTGATTTATCGTCAGTTCTCGATAACGATTGTGTCTGCGATGGCCTTGTCGGTGCTGGTGGCATTAATCCTGACGCCCGCATTGTGCGTCACGTTGCTTAAACCGGTGGCGCAGGGTAGCCACGGGAAAACCACCGGTTTCTTTGGCTGGTTCAACCGTAAGTTTGACCAGAGTACGCAGCATTACACGTCCTCGGTCGGGCGGATTTTGCAAAGTACCGGGCGTTACATCGTCATTTATCTGCTGATTGTGGCAGGCATGGTGGTGATGTTTATGCGTCTGCCGACCTCGTTTTTACCTGATGAAGATCAGGGCGTGCTGGCGACGCAGGCCATTTTACCGGCGGGTGCCACGCAGGAGCGGACGCAGAAAGTGCTCGACGCCATCACTGCACACTATATGAATGACGAAAACCGTAATGTCGCGAATGTCCTCACCGTTAACGGTTTCGGGTTTGCCGGACGCGGGCAAAACGTCGGTATCGCCTTTATCGGCCTGAAAGACTGGCGCGAGCGTGCCGGTGACGCCAACAACGTGACGGCGATCGTTCAGCGTGCCAACGCGGCGTTTTCAAAAATCCTCGACGGCACCGTCGTGGCGTTCAACCTGCCGCCGATTATCGCGCTGGGAAATGCCACTGGTTTCGATTTTGAACTGATCGACCGTGGCAATCTGGGGCATCAGAAACTGCTTGAGGCGCGTAATCAGTTGCTGGCGCTGGCAGCGCAGCATCCGGATGTGCTGATGGCGGTAAGGCCAAACGGCATGGAAGATATGCCGCAATACAAAGTGACGATTGATCAGGAAAAAGCCAGGGCGCTGGGGTTATCGCTGTCGGATATCAACACCACCTTGTCGGCGGCCTGGGGCGGCAGTTACGTGAACGACTTCGTCGATAATGGCCGCGTGAAAAAAGTGTATGTCATGAGTGATGCGCCTTACCGCATGATGCCGGACGATCTCAATAACTGGTTTGTGCGCGCGACTAACGGGAAAATGGTGCCGTTTGCCAGCTTCTCGACGGCGAAATGGGTGTATGGTTCGCCGCGTCTGGAACGCTATAACGGACTGTCTTCACTGGAGATCCTCGGGCAGCCTGCGCCGGGTAAAAGTTCCGGCGAAGCCATGGCGCTGATGGAACAACTGGCCGGGCAACTGCCTGCGGGGATGGGTCATGACTGGACCGGCATGTCGTATCAGGAACGCATGAGCGGTGAACAGGCACCGGCGCTGTATGCCATCTCGCTGGTTGTGGTGTTCCTGTGTCTGGCGGCACTGTATGAAAGCTGGTCGATCCCGTTCTCGGTGATGCTGGTGGTTCCGCTTGGCGTGGTGGGCGCGTTGCTGGCGACCAGCCTGCGCGGGCTGAATAACGATGTGTATTTCGTGGTCGGCCTGCTGACCACCATCGGGCTGGCGGCGAAAAACGCCATTCTGATCGTCGAATTCGCCAATGACCTGATGCTGAAAGAAGGCAAACCGCTGCTGGAAGCCACGCTTGACGCGGTGCGGATGCGTTTGCGGCCGATCCTGATGACGTCGCTGGCGTTTATCCTCGGCGTCCTGCCGCTGGCGATCAGCAACGGCGCGGGTTCCGGCGCACAAAACGCGGTCGGAACCGGCGTGATGGGCGGAATGATTTCAGCCACGTTACTGGCCATCTTCTTTGTGCCGGTGTTCTTCGTGGTGGTGCGCCGGCGTTTCGCCGGGACGCCCGGCCAGAGCGAAGAGTAAGGGCTGAAGGGGCTATTAATGAGTTTAATTCATAGCTCCTTGCGTATTCAGCTATATAGTCGCAACAAACGAATGGCGCTACAGTCTGTATTACGATGACTATTCCAGCGGCGGTTGCCGCAGCGGAGAATGAAATGACTGACAAAATGAAAATTACCCGAAGCGGTTCTGTGCCTTCTCAGAACGGTCCTGAAAGTTACTTCACCGGTAAGGTGCGTATCGACTCGCCGTTCAGCGGCACTGAATCTGCCCGTGTGGGCGGGGCGACCGTGACCTTTGAGCCGGGCGCCCGTACCGCCTGGCACACCCATCCGCTGGGTCAGACGTTGATCATTACGCAGGGTCGCGGCTGGTTACAGGAAGAGGGCGGCGAAATCCGTGAAATGAACGTCGGCGATATCGTGTGGATCCCGGAAGGGGTGAAACACTGGCACGGCGCAACCCCTGAGAATGCCATGACGCACATCGCGATTGCCGAATCCCTGAACGGCAGCCCGGTAGAGTGGATGGAAAAAGTGACGGACGTGCAGTATTCCAGATAATGTAAAGTCACACGTTAATGTCTGCAAACGGCTGCCCTTTGGGTGGCCGTTTTTTTATCCTAAATTATCCGGCTAACCGCTCACCTGTTTTATTTACGGTTAAAAAGCCCCGTTATTCGACGCATTAAAACCGCCGCTTTCTGTAGCCCTGTAATCACTAACTCGACTAATATAAACAGACATCAACTACAGAGTCGTATCGGTATGCCTTATTATTCTCCGGGTGAGAGTTTCGTGCGTGAGCGTTCGGATCGCTTTTTAAAGCGAATGTATTTGATGCGCATGCTCGGCACTTTCCTCTGCTTTTTTCCGGTGCTTTCCGTTCTGCTCGAACGACAGGTTTCCTGGATACCGATATGTCTGCTGGCGCTGAATGCGTTTGTCTGGCCGCATGTCGCGATGCTGATTTCCCATCGCGCAAAACATCCTAATCAGGCCGAGTTCAGAAATCTGGCGTTTGACGCCATCGCAGGCGGCGCATGGGTGGCGCTGATGGGCGTGTGCCCGCTGCCGTCGGCCATTATTACGTCTATTCTGATTGCCGACCGTTTCTCTGCCGGTGGCTGGCATTTGCTGCGCCGTGCCGCGCTGTTTTATTGCGCTGGTTTTCTCCTTTGCTGGCTGGCGGCGGGAATGCCTTTTTATCCCGTCGTCACCGACCGGACGCTGTGGCTGACGCTGCCGCTGTCGACTATTTATATTATTGCCTTCAGCGCCGCCAATTATTCCATCTCCCGCAAGCTGCGCGATAAACAACATGAGCTGGAAAAGGCGGCGCTGATGGATCCGTTCCTCGGGCTGCCAAACCGGCGTTTACTTGACCGGCGGCTGATGCTGGAATTTGAACGTTCGAAACATGATTTATCCTGCCTGATGGTATTGGGCGTGGATGATCTTAAGATGGTGAATGACTTATTCGGGCGCGAGGCGGGGGATTATGTATTGCGATCCGTGTCAGCGATTTTGCGCCATGAAACCGGGCAAAATGATTTCCCGGCTATTCTGGGCGGCGATGAATTTGTGGTGATCCTGCCGGGCGTCTCCGAAGAGGAAGCCTATGCCGTGGGTTACCGGTTATTACTGAAAACCTCAGAGATCCGTTTGTCGCAAGACTCGGGTTTCCAGTGCTCGCTGAGTATCGGGGTGGCGACGTCCAGACATCATGAGAATTACAATCAGTGGCTGGCGGCGGCAGAGCGCGCATTAGTGAACGTCAAAAAAAATGGCAAGAACAGTATTGGCAGTGTGGGCCGGGCGGAACTCGCGGCTCAGCTACAATGAAGTGAATTCACCGTTTATCCTGGATGATCAATGAAAAATATCACAATAATGATGGTAGCAGCGGTAGCCATAGCGGGTGTGCTGGCAGGGTGTTCATCGATTGATAAGCCGGTGGGAGACGAAACCTATCGTCCGGCGAATTATGATGCGGCATTTGCGCAAGGCGAGGCGAGCTATACCACGTCCGTTTTTTCAATTCTTGAACGTCAGCGTCGTGCGGATACCTACAAAAAGATCTTCACGTTTTGTACCGGTAAATTCCAGACGCTGGGCGAAAGTAATGACGGCGAGAAGGTGCACATAAGATTTGCCTGTCTGCCGAAACAGACGTCTCAGACGCAGCAAAGCCCGTATTCGCTGCAACCGGCGACCACGTCACCGTCACCGTCGCTGTACTGAGACTGAGACGTCGTCCCTTTATCCGAGGAAACATGCACATGGAAAGACCTGATTTCATCCGTCACTGGCGCGAACTCGAAAGCCCGGATGACAGCGGTTATGCCGGTGATGACGAACGGATGTCCTTCGGCGCGCCGCTTGGCAGGGCGCTCGGGTTGACGAAAATTGGCATTCACCACGAACGTTTGTTGCCGGGGCGGCGTACCTGTTACGCGCACGCAGAAAGTTCAGAAGATGAGTTTGTCTACGTGCTGGAAGGCACGCCGGATGCCTGGATCAACGGCCACCTGCACCGGCTTAAACCGGGCGATGCCGTGGGGTTTCCGCACGGAACCGGCATCTGCCACACCTTTATCAATAATACGGACGAGGAAATTCGTCTGCTGGTGGTGGGCGAGGCGAATAAACCGGAAAACCGGATTTATTATCCGCTGAATCAGGAATACGAAGCGACGCGCAAAGACCGCTGGCGGGATGTGCCTGAGCAGCAATTCGGTGACCATGACGGTATTTCTGACCGGCGACGTGAGCACAATAAAACGTCTGACTAAAAGCCGGAAAATGCAAAAAAAAGCCGGTGTTCTGAATACCGGCTTTTCTATTTAAGGTGTCTGATTACACACATTTACTGCACCGAAAGCGACTGCCAGCGTTGCTGACAATACGGCATCATGCGGTGAATTTTCAGGCTCTGCGCCTGATGACGGTTCAGTGAATAGCCCTCCGGCGTGATCTCTAAGGTATCGCCGGTGTGCAGGGTGAAATCATTATCCACGGACAAAATCAGCTTCAGATTTTTAAACGCCTGAATGCAGATATATTTCAGTCCGGTTTGCGGGATACTCAGGATGTCTATGATTTTCCATTCCATATTCTCACTCCTTTCCTGTGGCTGCCTGATTTTTCGTTTCCCTTTTCTACCTCAAATCCCTGTCATTTTTTGTCATGACAAAGTAATGATTTCTTTATAGGCGTTCCTGTTATTTGAATGCTTGAACTGACTCACAAAAAGCAAGACGGGCTTGCGTACGGATCGCAGAATGAATTAATTAAACGAGATCTCACTCTTTTAGAAAGGTTATTCAGAGCGTAAACGGAAATTAAAAAGACTTGAACTCAACGCTATAAAGCGGGTATTCCTGAGTACTTTCTACTTTTCTTATATTTTTCAGGGGCAGGACGACATGCATTATTGGATGAAGGGTTTTCTCGGTACGCTGTTCGCGTTAAGCACCTTTTCCTCGCTGGCCAGTCAATGTATCGAAACCCGCGCGGGAATTGACATGGGATCCGGTACCACCAAAATTCAGGTGGCGCAGGTGGATATTTGCCAGCATCAGCTGGGAAAAGTGCTGTATGAAGACCAACGGCCGCTGGGCTTTAATGACGACCTGGGCAAATCCGGCAACAACCACATCAGCGAAGCCATGCAACAGCAAGGCGTGACGGCGCTGAAAGAGATGGTCGATAAAGCCCGCACTTTCCATCCGCAGCGCATTACCGGCGTCGCCACGGCCGTGTTTCGTTCGGCGGCCAACGGTCAGCAGGTGATTGACCGTTTCAATCAGCAGACGCACATCCAGTTGCGGGTGATTTCTCAGGAGCAGGAAGCGGAGCTGGGATTCCTGTCGGCGAAAGCGGCGCTGCATGACAACACCATTAAAAATCAGGATCTGCTGGTCTGGGATATCGGCGGAGGCTCGATGCAAATGACCGCCCTGCGTGAGCAAAATGGTCAGCCGGTGACGGATATTTATCAGGGCAGACTGGCGTCTGTGACGTTAAAAGAATTCATTATCAGCGTACTGAAAAATCAGGCACTGGATAAAGCCGCCTCGCCCAACCCGATTGGCTCGCTGCGCAATACGGTTCTGCGTTACGTGAATTTCTACGCCCGCACGCACGTCAGCCCGCAAATCAAACAGGATGCGCAAACCCGCCGGGTGATCGGAATCGGCGGTGTGCACGGTTTTTCGCTGAAAGATCAGCTGCATCCGAAGGACAATACCTACACGTTGGCCGATGTTGAACGCGTGTCGAAAAATCAGGTATGGAAAGGGGACAGCGAACTTACGGGCGAATACCGCGCCACGGATGTCAGTAATTTGCTGCTGGTGGAAGGTTTTATGCAGGCGCTGAATATCCCGCAGGTGACGATTGTCAAAGCCAGCCTGATCCAGGGCATCCTGGTGCAATAAATCCGGTAAACGATGCGCGACACTGCGCTTAGCGTTTATTCAGAAGACCCTTTTAAGAACGGCTGTTTTCACTGAAGGAGCAGAATGATATGACAACTGACTCAATGACCCCGCCGCAGGATGATTTCATCTGGCTGGAAGGTTTACGCAACGAAAAAGCGCTGGAATGGGCGCGCGGGCAAAATGCCATCACGCTGAAAGCCTTTACGCAGGGCAAGGACTTCGAACCGTTGCGGGAGAAAGTGCTGGAAGGTCTGAACTCACCGGATCACATCCCCGGTGTGTGGAAATGCGGGCATGACTGGTACAACTTCTGGCAGGATGCGCAGAATCCAAAAGGGTTGTTGCGTAAAACCACACTGGATGAATTCCGCAAAGCACAACCGGCATGGCAAACCGTGCTGGATATTGATGCGCTGGGCAAAGCCGAAGGCAAGGACTGGGTGTTTCATGGCTTCCTGAATCTGAAGCCGGATTTTGACCGTGCATTGTTAATGCTCTCACCCGACGGGGGAGATGCATCAGAAGTGCGCGAGTTTGATTTAGTCACCCAGGATTTCGTTCCCGGCGGGTTCTGTCTGCCGGTCGCGAAAAGCCGTATCAGCTGGATTGACCGCGACCATTTATTTGTCGCGACCGATTTTGGAGAAGGATCCCTGACTGATTCGGGTTACCCGCGCATCGTCAAAATCTGGCAGCGCGGTACGCCGCTCTCTGACGCGGTCACCGTGTTCAGCGCGGAGAAAACCGACATGCTGGCGGCGGGTTATCGCGATGCCATGAAAGGCTTCGAGCACAGTTACGTCGTTCGGGTGATCGACTTCTATCACCGCGAAGTGTTCCTGCTTGATGACGGCAAAAACCTGGTCAAAATCGATCTGCCGACGGATGCCAAATTCAGTACCTGGCGGGAATGGATCCTGATCCAGCCTTCCAGCGAATGGCAGGTAAACGGTGAAAGCTGGCCTTCCGGTTCGCTGCTGACCATGAATTTTGATGCCTTTATGGCCGGTGATCGTACGCTGAAGCCGCTGTTTATGCCTTCTGCTCATGCTTCCCTCAGCGGCGTCACGGCAACCCGTGACCAGCTCAACGGTTATTCTTACACCCGTGATCACATTATTCTCAGCATCACCCGCGATGTGTCCAACCGGCTGGAAGTACTGACGCCAAAAGACGGCGGCTGGCAGCGTCAGCCGTTTGGCAACGTGCCGGAACTGAGCAAAATCAATGCGTGGGGCGTGGATGACGACACCAATGAATATTTCATGAGTGTCAGTGGCTTCCTGCAACCGGCCAGTTTGTCGCTTGGTAATCTGGATAACGGCGCGGAGGTGGAAGCCGAACTGCTGAAACAAGATCCGTCGCATTTTGACGCGTCAGCGTATCAGGTCAGCCAGCATTTCGCGGTCTCCGACGACGGCACCCGCGTGCCGTATTTCGTGGTCTGCCGCAAAGACGTGGCGTACGACGGCAAAAATCCGACCCTGCTTTATGGCTACGGCGGTTTTGAAGTCTCGCTTGACCCGTATTATCTCGGCGTCAGTGGCGTGTCGTGGCTGGATCGCGGCGGCGTGTTTGTGGTGGCGAATATCCGCGGCGGGGGCGAATACGGGCCGGAATGGCACAAAGCGGCGCTGAAGGAAAAACGTCTGCGCGCCTATGAAGATTTCGCCTCCGTGGCGAAGGCGCTGATCGCCAGTAAGATCACGTCTCCGGCCCATCTGGCGGCGCAGGGCGGCAGCAACGGCGGTTTACTGGTCGGCAATATGCTGACGCGCTACCCGGAACTGTTCGGTGCGATTGTCTGTGAAGTGGCGCTGCTGGATATGTACCGGTATACGCAAATCTCGGCTGGCGCGTCGTGGATTGCGGAATACGGCGACCCGCAGAAACCGGAAGAGTGGGCGTTTATCCGCGAATTTTCGCCGTATCACAATATCGATCCGGCAAAAAAATACCCGCCGGTGTTGTTCTCTACGGCCACCAGCGATGACCGTGTCGGGCCTGACCATGCGCGTAAAATGGCAGCGAAAATGCAGGCGCTGGGCATCCCGGATGTCTGGTTCTACGAGAATACCGACGGCGGTCACAGCGCCGCTGCTGACAAAAAACAGTCGGCGTTTAAGCGGGTGATGGTCAGTGAATTCCTGATGCATACCCTCGGCCGCCACTGAGCACGTTAAGCTGCTGACTGACCCTGAACGGGATACCCTCGCGGTATCCCGTTCATATTTCGACATGTTTTATCCGCGCTGAATCACCGTAAAAACGTTGCCCCGCTAATCATTCCTTGTTTATTATTTCGGCTCCAGTTGATAACAATTATCAAAATCATTTCTTATTCATTCTCATTTTCGGGTAATCGCATGTTAAAGAACACCGCTCGCGTGCTGTCAGTTGCCGGCCTGATGGCCACTTCCTTTGCCAGTTTTGCCACCACCTATCCGCTGACTGTGACGGATATGTCCGGCCAGCAAGTCACGATCGATAAAGCCCCGCAACGGGTAATTTTACAGGATGGCCGTGATCTGCTGGCGCTGGCCGTGCTGGACAAAGCCAACCCGTTCCAGCATGTGGTGGCCTGGAATAACCTGCTGAAAAAAACCGACAGCGGCACCTGGGACATGCTGAAAAGCAAATGGCCGGAATCCGCTAAAATCCTTGATATGGGATTCAGCGATAAAGGGCAGGTGGATCTGGAAACCGTGATCGCCAAAAAACCGGATCTGATGGTGGCGCAGTTGCGTGCGAAAGATTCGCTGGCGCAGGCAGGCGTGCTGGATAAACTGGCGGCGTTGCATATTCCGGTGGTGTTCCTGGATTACGAACTGGATCCGGCCAAAAATACCGCCCCGAGCATCGAACTGCTCGGCCAGGTGATGGATCAGGAAGACAATGCCCGCGCCTATACCACCTTCTATAACCAGCATTTTGACGCTATTCAGAAAGCGGTGTCTGCCGTTAAAACCAGGCCAAATGTGTTCATTGAGCCGATTGCCGGTCGCGATGATTCCTGCTGCTTTACCCACGGTAATGCGGGCTGGGGCAAACTGATCCAGGCGGTTGGCGCCAATAACATCGGCTCGACATTGCTGCCGGGCGCATCGGGCACGGTTTCGCTGGAGCAGGTGATCAGCATGAAGCCTGACGTGTACATCATGACCGGCTCAGCGCGTCCGAAAGGCGGTTCCGTGACGCATATTCTGCCGTTCGGGTATGGCGCAGATGAAGCCAGCATTAATAAAGAAGTCGCGGTGCTGACTCACCGTACCGGCGTGGCGCAGATCCCGGCCGTCAGCGACAAACGCGTGTATGCGATTTATCACCAGTTCTACAACCACCCGTACAACATTGTCGGGATGGAATATCTGGCGAAGTTTATCTATCCGCAGCAGTTTAAAAACGTCGATCCGGCGAAGACTTACCACGATATCGTGCGCAACTACACCAACCTGCCGGATCAGGATCTGATCCTCGGCTGGTCTGCGAAAAAATAAGCCCTGAGACCCGCCCGTCTGTGGTCACGCAGGCGGGTTTTCAACCCCCGTGGTATGCCTTCTGCACAAACTTTACCTCCGTCACATTTGTTGACACTCCGTTAATTCATACAAAAATCTAACTGTATTACTGTATCTGCATAACGCCGACTGGCGTGGTACGACACATCAACAAGGTGAATTTATGCAATCTGAAGAACAGCGTTTAATTGACGGGCTTTTTAGTCGCTTGCAACAGGCTGAGTCCAATACGGCACCGCGTGATGCGGAAGCTGAACGTGTGATTCAGGCCCATATTCGTCAGCAGCCGTCTGCCCCGTATTACATGGCGCAGGCGATGATTATTCAGGAAGCCGCGCTGACCAAACTGAACGCCCAGGTGCAGGAACTGCAACAGCAGGTCGAACAACTGCAACAGCAGGCGCAGACCGCCAAACCGCAAAGCAGCGGATTCCTGGCCGGGTTGTTTGGCGGCGGTGCGTCACAGCCTGCGCCGCAACGTCCGGCGTCGCAGGGCAGTCAGCCGATCCCCGGCACGCAGGGATGGGGGGCTCAGCCACAACAGCCGCAATATGCCCAACAGCCGCAACAGCAGGCACCGGCACAGGCTGCACCTCAGCAGCCGGGTTTTCTGGGCAGCGCATTGCGTACCGCCGCAGGCGTGGCGGGCGGTGTGGTGCTGGCGGATATGCTGACCGGCATGTTCCACCACAGCCAGCCGCAGGAAATCGTCAACATTATCGAAGAACCGCCGGTGCAGGATCTCAATCCTGCCGACAGCAGCTTCCTCGATAACAGTCAGGGGTTCGACAGCAATCAGCCGTCGTGGGAAGACGCGTCACTGCGTAATGACAACGCGGATTTGGGTTTCGGAAATGACGACTTTGATACGGATGATTTCAACAACGACGACGATTCGTTTTTCTAACTGACTGATGTTATACGATTCAGAAGGGCAATCTGGCAGCAGAAAACGGCAACAAAATGCCAGGAGTGAGAGGTTTATCGCTTATTGCTATCAGAATTCTGGACAAAAGTTAAATCTGTTGCTGTACTGTATTTGACACACATTTTGTGTCCAACATTCACGTAAAGGTAAGTTTGATGTCTAAGATTAAAGGTAGCGTTAAGTGGTTCAATGAATCAAAAGGTTTTGGTTTCATTACCCCTGAAGATGGCAGCAAAGATGTTTTCGTTCATTTCTCTGCTATTTCCAGCAACGGTTTCAAAACCCTTGCTGAAGGCCAGCGCGTAGAGTTCGAAATCACCAATGGTGCCAAAGGCCCGTCGGCTGCTAACGTTATCGCTATCTGACTTTAGCCGAATTCTAAAAAACCCGCCGAAGCGGGTTTTTTTTTGCCTGTTATCCGCCAGCGTTATTCTGCTTTACGCACCAGCGTGACAAACATCAGGATGGCAATGGCGTAGCAACCGAGGATCGTCAGCCCCATCGACAACGCCGGATGGTTGCCAAAGCCGGTCACCGGCACCGCAACCGCGCCCAGAGCAAACATACACACGCCCAGCAGAGCCGAGGCGCTGCCTGCATTTTTCCCCTGACTTTGCATCGCCAGCGACCCGGCATTCGGGCCGATAATGCCGATCACCATCACCGAGAAGAACAGCGGGATCAGCAGCATGACCAGCGGGGCATTCAGACTGGCGGAAATCACCAGCGCCACCGAGGCTATGGCCGCGATGCATAAACCGGCTTTGACCAGTGCCATTTCGCCGAAATGGTGGCTCAGGCGGGTTGAGACCTGCGCGGAAATCACCAGTCCGATACCGTTAATGGCGAAGCACAGGCTGAACATCTGCGGGCTGAGATGGTAAATCTGTTGCAGAACGAACGGCGATGCACCGATATAGGCAAACATCCCCGCCATGATAAAGCCCTGCGTCAGGCACAGCCCCATAAAGGGACGGTGTTTCAGCAGGCCAAATACCGAGCCTAACATGCTGAGGATCCCGCCCTGCGCCCGGCGTTCCGGCGCTAAGGTTTCGTGCAGTTTCAGCGAGGAGAAGCTGAACAGCAAAATGGCGATTAAGGCCAGTACGCCGAATATGCCCCGCCAGTTCATCCAGTTCAGCATCGCGCCACCCAGTACCGGCGCGACAATCGGCGCCAGCCCGTTCACCAGCATCAGCAGGGCAAAAAAGCGGGTCAGTTCATGCCCGTTATACAGATCCCTGGCCACGGCGCGCGACAGTACCGCGCCGCCCGCACCGGCAATGCCCTGTAACAGACGGGCGACTATCAGCTGATTGATGTCCTGCGCTACCGCGCACCAGACAGAGGCGGCCAGCAATAAGGCCAGTGACCACAATAAAGGGCGCATACGGCCGTAGCGATCGCTCAGCGGGCCGAACAGCAACTGGCCGAAACCGAGGCCGAGTAAACCGGCGGTCAGGCTGAGCTGCGCGCTGGCCGTCGACGTATTCAGGTCGCCCGCCATTTCCGGCAGCGCCGGTAAATATAAATCTGTGCATAAAGGTCCGAGAGCGGCGAGTGAGCCGAGGACCAGGGCATAACCGAGGCGTTTTTCTTGCAGATGAGCGCTCATGGTAAATGTTTATTCCGCTTTGCTGGTGGTTAAATCCGTTTCGAAGAGATCCTGAAAGTAGCGATGGTATAAGGCTTCCAGAAGCTCCGCGTCGGCGTGAACAGTTGTCATGCGACGAAATGCGGTGCCTTCACAAATCACCGCTAAAGACTCCACTTTCGCCGTCATTTCGGCATCAGAAAACTGCGGGAAAGTGGCACTGAGGAGAGATTTTGCTTCGTTGAACAATTGTTTTTCAGAGTCGCGCCAGATTTTTTCCACGGCGGGATTGCGGGTGGCTTCTGCGGCCACTTCCAGCATCAGCGCGTGGTCAATTTCTGCCTGCTCTTTTTGTTCGGTGCACTGTTCTTCTTTATAAGGTGCGCTCAAATTGCCGATCCGCCGGTGCGCCAGATTATGGGCGACCTGCTGCAAATTATGCGCATTGCCGGTCATCAGGCGGATTTTCTTCATCACGATGCGCCGGACAATTTCCTCAATGATCGCGTCTTTATTGGCGAAGTACCGGTAAATTTGCCCCACACTCAGCAGTGACGTTTTAGCGATTTCAGCCATCCCCGCCCCGTGAAAGCCGTGTTTGCGAAAACACAGGCGGGCGGCGGCAATGATCTGGTCGCGTCGTGCGCTGATGCGCGCGTCTTTGGTGCATTGTTGTGGGGGAAGCATGAGATACCTGGTCGGTTGCCAATAATGATTGTGAACGATCATTCTCAATTATAGGCAATATGGAGAGACAGGTAAATATTTGTATTATGAATGGAATAAAAAGTGACGTTTCATTTCAGCCTGACCCGCGTCATTTTGCGGGGCCGCTATGACAGATAAGCCTGCAAAAAGGCCATGACAGTGAAGAGGCACAGGGCGACAGTCAGGAATTCAGAAGACGTTTTTGGAGCAGAAAACATAGGAACCTCAATTTATAAACTGACATGAATTGAGGCTATTATCGGTAAGGAACATGAAGGAAACATTAAGATCAGTGCGCGGTGTACCAGCTGACCAGCGCAAAGGCCAGTAAGGTCATGACCAGCGAACCGGCGAGATTCAGCGCCATGTTCAGCAGGGCGGCACCGAAGCGGCCATCCTGAAGCATGTACACCACTTCCAGAGAGAAGGTGGAAAAGGTGGTCAGGCCGCCGCAGAAACCGGTGGTGATCAGCAGTTTCCACACCGGGTCGATATGGGTCAGGCGGGTGAAAATGGCGATACCCAGACCGATGATAAAGGCACCGACCAGATTGACGGTCAGCGTACCGGCTGGCAGCACCGGGCTGATGCCGTTCATTTTCAGACTGACATACCAGCGCACAACGCTGCCAATACCGCCACCAATAAAGACTGCAAGTAAGGTGCTAAACATAGGAATGCCTTAAAAAAACAGATGAATTCGCCAAGGGCCGGGCGCTAAGTTTACCCCGCGCATTCAGGCTTGTGTAGCCGTGAGACTGAAACAACATTTTACGAGGATAAAGGCATATTGATCAGAGAAGGTATGGCGTCCGATGCGCCGGTTCTGGCGCAATTACTGGGCGATCTGGATTATCCCAATACGCCGGAAGCGATCGCGGAACGGGTGGTGAAAATGGCGGCAAACCCGGACAGCCGTCTGCTGGTCGCCGAAGCGGACGGGAAAGCCGTCGGGTTCATCTCGCTGCATTTTATTCCGCAGATCGCGCTGGCCGGAGAATTTTGTCGCATCAGCTATTTGTGTGTCAGCGACCTGTCGCGTGGCGGCGGTATCGGCCAGGCATTGCTGGATGAAGCCGAACGTCTGGCGGCAGAACGTGGCTGCGACCGCATGGAAGTTCACAGCCATACCCGCCGCGTCCGCGCCCACCATTTTTATGCGCGGGCGCAGTACGAAGAATCCCCCAAATATCTGCTCAAAAAATGCTGAGTGATCAGGCATCCAGCGCCAGCACAATGGCGTCGGCGATCAGGTCAACCTGCTCCGGTTTTACCTGACTGGTACTGATACGGATAAACTGCCCCGGCCCGATGCGGCTCCGCTCGCCGGGCAGCACCGCAATACCGCGTGCGGCCATGGTCACCAGTGCGAACTGCTCTGAAGGCACCGGGATCCACATCGCCAGCCCGTCGCGTTCCGGGATAGTGACGCCACGGATACGCAGGGCATCGGACATGGCTTTACGGCGCTGAGCATACACGCTTTTGGCGTGCGCAATGCCTTCCTGCGTCTTTGGATCGTTGATCAGCCACGCCAGTGCCTCCTGCAAAATACGGCTCGACCAGCCCGCCCCGAAGTTACGGAATGATTTGATTTGTTTGATTAAATCCGTTGAACCCGAAATCACTGCCAGACGTAAATCCGGCCCGTAAGCTTTCGAATAGGAACGGACATGCACCGTGCGGTCCGGCAACCGGCTGCCCATACTGAGCGGGGCGTAACGCGACAACTGGCCGATGCCGTCATCTTCAATAATCAGGGTATGACTTTGGCTGAGAATATCGGCCAGCGCAGCATAACGTTCTGCGCTGAGGGCATGGCCGCAATGCGAGTGCGTGCGCGGCTGAAAAATAAAGGCGGACGGATTTTTCAGCAGCGCCTGACTGAGGGATTCCGGCGTGGGGCCAAATTCGTCGCACTTCACCGGGATCACCTGCGCCCCCAGGTTATCCAGCATATCCAGCAGACGGGTGGCGGTCGGGTCTTCAATCGCCACCACCGAACCCTGCATCAGCAGGGTTTGCAGCGTCAGGTTCATGCCGTCAAATCCGCCGTCCGCACTCATAAACGCCGGGGCATCGTAAGGCCAGTCCTGTTTTGCCGCTGCCAGCAACGATGGGGCGATGGCCTCACGCTGATAGCTGTTCAGGTTATCCGCGCCGACACCGTGCTGCATGGCGTCGCGCAGGTCGGGCAGCAGCGCCGGATCGGGCGATGACAGCGCCAGATCGGCAATAATATGCTCGCCAAAATTACCGATTTTTTCAAAGCGGGCCGGGCGCGGCGACAGCATATCGCCACATACCCAGACGCCGTTGCGTCCGCGTCCGGCGATCACTTTCTGACGTCGCAACTGCCCCCAGGCGGCAGAAACCGTGGCCGGACTGACCCCGAGCGCCTGCGCCAGTTCACGCACCGCAGGCAGATGGGTACCAATCTCGATCACGCCGGATCGGATCATCGCCGCTGTTTCAATCGCAATTCCCCGCATGGAACGATCCTGTAACCGGGTGGCTAACCATTGCGCATCCAGCGTTTTTTCGAGGAGGTTTTCTGCCATTTTTTCGCCTTTTGTTCAGTAACAAAGATTCTATTGTACATATTAATTTATGCCATTAGTATCAAACTTAGCCAACGGAGGCGATAAAATAATCACATTGCCGTAAAGATGAGGGCCTTCGTGAAAGAAATGGGTGTGTTTTCAGGAAAATTTGTAAACGCACCGTTGTTTTTCTGCATATCAACCATGCTGACACTTAAGGGGAAAGATGTGACGATTACCATCAGGCTGGCAGTTCGTGACTGGGATTATTTTACGCCGCTGGCGTTAGGCGATCTTAAACCGGAAGGGTTTAATCTTGAGATAGACCGTGTGGGCACGCTGGTCGATAACCTTGGCACCAGCGACAAATACGATGCGGGTGAAGTCTCTTTCAGCCGTTATGCACAAGGGCGTGCGCGGGGCGAATCTGATCTGCTGGCGATACCGCATTTCCTGATGCGCGGCTTCCGTCAGCGTTGCATCATCACCCGCGAAGACAGCCCGCTGACCGAACTTTCTCAGCTGGCCGGTAAACGTATCGGCCTGACCGGCTGGCAGGATTCAGGCAATACCTGGACCCGCACGCTGCTGGCGCTGGAAGGTGTGGGCATCGAAGACGCTAACTGGTATGTCGGCCGCCTGACCGCATCGCATCCGATTGTCGATCGTCTGGCCGGTTTTGGCCGTGAAGGGCGTATCGAAGCGGTGCCGGAAGAGCGTCCGATGATGGAATTATTGCAGGAAGGCTGGCTGGACGCGGTATTTACGCCGTTTATGCCTGACGGTTTCTTTAAGCCGGATTCTGGTTTCCGTCAGTTCCAGCCGGATTTCCGCGCTGCTGAACTGGCCTATTTTAACCGCGTCGGTTACATCCCCGGCATTCACCTGCTGGCGATCAAACCGGCGCTGGCGGAAGAACATCCGTGGCTGCCGCAGGCGCTGAGCGACATCATCGATCGCTCTTATCAGATGTGGATGGATAAGCGCGCAAAATACGCCGACACCACGCCATGGTTGCTGGACGATCTGCGCCGCACGGTGGTGGATTTACCGGCGGACTGGAACGCAAACGGTTTCGCCGCCAATGAAAAGATGATCGACGATTTTGCGCAGGAATTGCATGCGCAGGGGCTGACGGCTAACCGCCTGACGCCGCAGGAGTTGTTCCCGAACTTTGCTCAGTAACACTTAACCAATCGCGTTTCATACTCAGCGACAGGGGAGTAAAAATGAAAGTTGCATTAGGTCAGTTTGCCGTTTCCCGCGAATGGGAAGCGAACGTGGAAACCTGTCTTTCACTGATGGCGAAATCTCTGGAAGCGGGCGTGGATTTACTGGTGCTGCCGGAAGGTATTCTGGCACGCGATATCACCGATCCGGATCTGGTACTGAAAGCGGCGCAACCGCTAGATGGCCCGTTCGTCAGCCAGTTGCTGGCGGCCAGTCGCGGTAATCAGATGACCACCATGATGAGCGTGCATACGCCCGCTCCGCAAGGTCGTGCCTATAACGTCCTGATTTCAATCCGTAATGGCGAGATTATTTCTGAATATCAGAAGCTGCATCTTTACGATGCGTTTTCCTCGCAGGAATCAAAAAACGTCACCGCAGGGGACGACGTTCCGCCGCTGGTGAATGTTGCGGGCTTTAACGTCGGCCTGATGACTTGCTATGACGTCCGTTTCCCGGAACTGGCGCGCCGGCTGGTGCTCGACGGGGCCGACGTTCTGGTACTGCCCGCCGCGTGGGTGAAAGGCCCGCTGAAAGAAATGCATTGGGAAGTGCTGGTCACGGCACGCGCACTGGAAAACACCGCGTATATGGTGGCCGTGGGCGAATGTGGCGAGCGCAATATCGGCAACAGCATGGTGGTCGATCCGCTGGGTGTGGCCATTGCCCGCGCAGCAGAAGCCCCGGCGCTGGTGTTTGCTGAGCTGGAGAAAGATCGTCTGGCGCATGCCAGAAAAGTGTTGCCGGTGCTGGCGAACCGCCGTTTTGGTTTGCCGCAACTGCGTCACGACTGAGCCTGTGTGCAGCCGGTCCTCAACGGCTGCCTTAACGCTCAGGCAGTACCGCGCCCTCACCAGGGAACGCGTGAACGATGAAAAAGAACTACCCGGAAATTCGCCACGGAAGGTACTCACTATAAAACCACAACATTCATAAACTCACAGACCGACTTTTTACACAGAGGAAATAAGAGAATGATGGCAAAACAACTTCGTCAGGCTGCTGTACTGACCGCTGCATTACTTTCCGTATCTTCCATAAACGCCTTTGCTGCTGAAAATGTGACGATCCCGACTCAGACGATGGATCCGGCGATCCACGCTAAATTACCTGCGGATATTCAGAAATCAGGTGTGATGACCTCTGTGAACAATGGCTCATTCCCTCCGTATGAAATCGTGACCGGTGCCAACGGTCTGGACGGGGCGAGTGCCGATCTGGCGCACGCGCTGGCGGAAGTCATGGGTGTCAAAATTGAGCATGCTTCTGTGAGCGGCTTGTCAGGCATTCTCAGCGGCATGGCTGCGGGACGCTATCAGATGGGCATCGGCCCGATTGGCGACTACCCTGACCGTCAGGCGAAAAATGATTTCATCGATTTCGTCAAAGAGTACGTGGTGTTCGGTGTGCGTAAAGGTAACCCGGAAAAAATCAATTCACTCGATGACACCTGCGGTAAACGCATTGCCGTGATGGCGGGCGGCTCGGCTGAGCAGGTGATCCGCAAGCAGTCTGAGGTGTGTGTCAAAGACGGCAAACCGGCGGTCACCGTGCAATCTTTCTCTGATCAGCCGACGTCGATTCTGGCCGTGCGTTCTAACCGTTCCGATGCGTTCTTCTCTTCTCAGGCCCCGCTGACGTACTTTGTGGAAAAAGCCAACGGCCAGCTTGAACTGACCGGCACCGGCAAATCCAACGGTTTTGGCGATATTTTCCAGGGCACGGTGGTGGCGAAAGATTCACCGGTACGTGATGCCATTCTTGCCGGTTATCAGAAACTGTTCGATAACGGCACGTACGCCATCATCATGAAAAAATGGGGGCTGGAAGGCAATATGATTTCTGCTCCGGGCATCAACCTGGCAAAGGCGCAGGCTAAATGACTGATAAAACGTATAGTTCAACGCCGGCAGTCAAGGACGACTATACGCAGGATCCACGACGTAACGTTGAGTTTTCCCACGCACCGCGTCACTACGGCCGCTGGATTGCCTGGATAGTGGTGCTGCTGATTGCCGCCGATGTGATCTGGGCGGTGTCGCACAACGAGAATTTTGAATGGCACGTTGTCGCGCAGTGGTTTACGGAAGGGTCGGTGATCAAAGGTCTGGGCGTCACGCTCGGCCTGACCGTGGTGTCGATGTTGCTCGGCGTGTTCATCGGGCTGATGCTGGCTATCGCCCGGTTGTCTGACAGCATGTTGCTGCGCAGACTGGCGGGGCTGTATATCTGGTTCTTCCGCGGTACGCCGCTGCTGGTGCAGTTACTGTTCTGGTACAACATGTCGACGCTGTTCCCGCGTGTGGTATTGGGGATCCCGTTCGGCCCGGAATACATGAGCTGGAATACCAATGATCTGATCACGCCGCTGACGGCCGCGATTGCCGGTCTGGCACTCAATGAAGCGGCCTATATGGCGGAAATCATTCGTGCCGGTTTGCTGTCGGTGGATAACGGTCAGGCGGAAACCGCACAAGCCTTTGGCATGAGCCGGGGTCGCGCGTTACGCCGGATCATCATTCCGCAGGCCATGCGCTCGATCATTCCGCCGACCGGCAACCAGCTGATCAGCATGATTAAAGCCACGTCGCTGGTCAGTGTGATCGCCATGGGGGATTTGCTGTATTCCGTACAAACCGTCTATAACCGCACCTTTGAAGTGGTGCCGATGCTGATGGTGGCGGTGATCTGGTATCTGTTTATCACCTCTTTGCTCAACCTCGGTCAGTCCGCCATTGAGCGTTATTATTCCCGTGGCACGCGCCGGACGTTACCTAATGTCAAACGGCGTCAGAACACGACTGAAGATAAAGCGGTGCCGATCATTAATTCACCCGGCCTGGCCCGAAAGGAGGACTTATGAGTCAAATATCCGCTGACTCCGCCCAGACTTCTCTGGTGGTGGCCCGTAACGTGCACAAAAGTTATGGCGATAACGAGGTTTTAAAAGGTATCGATCTGGAGGTAAAACCCAGCGAAGTGGTGGTGATCCTCGGGCCGTCCGGCTCCGGTAAATCGACATTCCTGCGCTGCATTAACCATCTGGAAGATATCGATCGCGGCTCGATCATGGTCGGCGGTGAGCAGATCGGTTATGAGTTGCGTGGCGAACGGCTGCATAAATTGTCTGAACGGGCGATTGCGCGTCAGCGCCGCGATATCGGTATGGTGTTCCAGCAATTCAACCTTTATCCGCACATGACCGTGTTGCAGAACATCATTGAAGCCCCGGTGGGCGTCCACAAGGAAAGCCGTCAGGAAGCGGAAAAGTATGCCCGTGAACTGCTGCAAAAAGTGGGACTGAGCGATAAAGCCGATGCCTATCCGCGCCATCTTTCCGGCGGCCAGCAACAGCGTGTGGCTATCGCCCGCGCGCTGGCGGTGAAGCCTAAACTGATGTTGTTCGATGAGCCGACGTCGGCGCTCGATCCTGAACTGGTGGGCGAAGTGCTGGGCACCATGCGGGATCTGGCGCAGCAGGGGCTGACGATGATTGTTGTGACGCATGAGATTGGTTTTGCCAAAGAGGCGGCAGACCGCGTGGTGTTTATGGATCGCGGTGTGGTGGTCGAACAGGGCGCGGCGGATGAGGTGTTAGTCAATCCGCAGCATCCGAGAACCCAGGCATTTCTGAGCCGTTTTATCTGATCTGACGGCGGGCTGAAACCGGGAGGGCGGGGCGTTATCCCGCCAGTTCGACCCGGTTTCGCCCGTTTTTTTTCGCCTCATATAAGGCATGGTCGGCGGCATTCAGCCAGTGTGTCGGCGTTTCCTGCGCGTCATCGCATTCAGCAATACCTGCACTGATGTGGATCTGCAATTGCGGATGCTGCGGGAACAGGCTGTTTGCCAGACGGCTTTGCAGACGCTCCATCGCCCGCTTTGCCTGCAATTGGGTACTGTGCGGCAGGATCGCGGCAAATTCATCCCCGCCGAAACGCCCGATAATATCCGCCGTACGCATGGTTTGCTGTAGCTCCTGCGCCAGCAAAATAATCGCCTGATCGCCGACGCTGTGGCCGTAGTTATCGTTAATCGCCTTGAAGTGATCGATGTCGATCAGGATCAGCGTCGTTTTGTGCCGGTAACGGCGGAAGCTTTCCAGCTCATTTTGCAGCAGAGATTCCCAGTGACGGCGGTTATACAAACCGGTCAGACCATCACGGACGCTGATTTGCATGATCGCCTGCTTATGTTCCGCCAGACGGCGCGATGTCCGGTAGGTGACGTTGCCGAGGAAAATCGGGTAAATCATGATCATCGGCAGACAAAGATACAGCTGGAACGGAGTGGTTTCCGGGCGGAAGGGAAGGTCAGCGAGGAATAAGACCGACAGCGCGACCGTGACCTGCGCGATGACGCAGCGGAAGAACAAAGTTTTGCCTCCGGCAGAGATATTGTTCATGCCCATCATGGCGAAAATGGTCGCCGAGGGCAGGGCGTTGAAGCCCATGACGGCAATCCACAGACCGCCGAAAATGGCATCCCCCTGCAGGTTGTGGATCTCACTTTTGAAAGGCGCGGATGAGCGTCTGGCTTTCCAGTACGCGATGTGCGGCCAGATGAATCCGTTGAGGAACAGCAGCAACCACAGCCAGCCCGGCGTCGTCTGTTCAATCATCACCGAACCGACACAGAAGCATCCTGTGCCCATTCCGACGATGCGGGGAAGATAAGTCCGTTTCGCGAAACGCAGTCCGGAATGATGAGTATCGTTAACCAGAGTCGTATGAAGCTTTTTCGGCATCGGTTCTCATTACAGGGTGTGTTAACCCGGGCTAGTAAATCTGGTCGAAATCAAATTTGACGCGGTTTTGCGGTAAATAAAGACAGAAGTCCTTTATGAGCGTGCTGTTCACGCTCATAATAGCTCACTCTGGTCACAATGCGCACAGTTCTGGATCCGTTCTGTTACATTTTCGGGTTGTATTAACGTCGCGAATGGCCGTTAATAACGGCAAATTGTCACTGCTGTTTTCCAGCACTCAGTGTAAAGAAGGTATGTATGGAAGGTCTAAGTATTACTAAATTGTTGGTGGTCGGCGTGCTGATCGTTCTGTTGTTCGGTACCAGCAAACTGCGTTCTCTGGGCGGCGACCTGGGTGCGGCACTGCGTGGCTTCAAGAAAGCCATGAATGATGACCCGGCGCCGGCTGAAAAAACCACAGCAGAAGAAAAACCTGCTGAGCGCGTAGAGCACAAAGACTGAGTCTTGCTTATTCGCTCACGTTTTCCGGGCATAAAAAAGGTTGTTCTTGCGAACAACCTTTTTTGTTTTGCGACGAAGTCGTAACGAGATATTACTTCACTTCCAGACCTTTGGCTTGCAGGTCGGCGTGGTAAGAAGAACGCACGAACGGACCGCAGGCAGCATGGGTAAAGCCCATTTCCATCGCCGCTTCTTTCATCTGGTCAAACTCTTCCGGGCTGACATAACGCTGCACCGGCAGGTGATGGCGGCTTGGCTGTAAGTACTGGCCGAGGGTCAGCATCGTCACGCCATGACGACGCAGGTCGCGCATCACTTCAATGATTTCTTCGTTGGTTTCACCCAGACCCACCATCAGACCCGATTTGGTCGGGATTTCCGGATGCGCTTCTTTGAAGCGTTGCAGCAAGGTCAGCGACCACTCGTAGTTAGCGCCCGGACGAACCTGACGGTAAACACGCGGCACGTTCTCCAGATTGTGGTTGAACACATCCGGCGGGCTGGCATTCAGGATGTCCAGCGCACGATCCATACGGCCACGGAAATCCGGCACCAGCGTTTCGATTTTGATGGTCGGGTTTTTCGCGCGGATTGCCGTAATACAATCAGCAAAGTGCTGAGCACCGCCGTCGCGCAGATCATCGCGGTCAACCGAGGTGATCACCACATAACGCAGTCCCATATCCGAGATGGTCTGTGCCAGTTTTTCCGGCTCGTTGGTGTCGGGTGCGGTCGGGCGGCCATGTGCCACGTCGCAGAACGGGCAGCGACGGGTACAAATAGCGCCCAGGATCATGAAGGTCGCGGTGCCGTGGTTAAAGCATTCGGAAAGGTTAGGGCAGGCGGCTTCTTCACAAACGGAATGCAGGCCATTCTTGCGCAATGCGGATTTAATGCCCTGAATTTTCGTTGAGTCGGCAGGCAATTTGATTTTCATCCATGCCGGCTTACGTAACATTTCCTGCCGGTCACTGACCACGGTTTTCACCGGAATTAACGCCATCTTATCTGCATCGCGGTATTTAACGCCGCGTTCCATCTGAATCGGTTTACTCATAATCTTGCAGCTTCCAGGTTTGTCACTCGATACCCGAGTTTTTTCAGGACATTCAATGAACTGGCTGATTCATCAAAAAAAGTAGAAATAATGCGGAAATTATATCATTGAAGCATCCCTACGTTCAGCCCTTCGTCATGGCCGGATGTGCTAAATGCTGCAATTTTTTAACGTTAAATAAGAATAATTCTCGAAAAAACGACCAGTAACTGACGTTAGTTTATTGAAAATATTAGTTTTTATATCAGTTCAGGGTCACCCGACAGAGGGTGTTAATGGTGTGTAAATATTTTTTCGCAGCGAGCATTATTCCGCCGGAGGGTTTTCCAGTGCCGCGAATGCCTGACTGATGGCGTCGATAATCATGCTGAGCGTCTTATCGCCGCTGACCATTTTGTTGTAATACATCATGATGTCGTATGACTGCGACGGCACTTCGCATTCGAGGATCTCAACGGGGAAAGTGTCTTTGAAGAGTTCGACCATTTTCCGGGGGAGGATCCCCAGCAAATCGGTGCCGGACACCATGGAAAGAATATTGATCCCGTTATAACTGGTGAAGGCGACAGGGCGCTCCGGCAGGGCTTCGCTGATCTCAAACTGCATGCGTCTGAGTTCGCTGGCATCGGTTATCAGCATGGTTTGTGGCGTGGTCAGCGCCTGTTCCACACTCAGGGTTTTACTCAGCGTCGGATGGTTTTTTCTGCACACAAAAACCGTGCTGTCCGACATCAGCCGGATGCCTTTAAGCGTGCTGTTGAACAGCGGCCCCGTGTCGATCACCAAATCCGCACGGTGCTGCACCAGCGTCTCTTCGGGATCCGTCAGCGGCAGATGTTTCAGCGAGTAGTTGATATTGATTTTTTCCAGGACTTTCAGGATCACCGGAAAAGTAATCAGTGCGGCGAAAGGGTAACAGCTGATGGTCAGAACGCGGGATTTATCATTGTCCTGAGAGAAATCCAGACCGGTGAGAATGGCATTCAGTCCCTGACTGATATGCGTATGCAGATTGTTGGCATACGCCGTCGGGCTGATGCCCTGACCGTTGCGGATAAACAACGGGTCAGGAAAGGTATTGCGTAATTTCTGAATAGACTGACTGACCGACGATGGCGTCAGATTCAGTGCTTTCGCAGCATGCACAATGCCTTTGTGCAGATAGACCGCCTCGAAAACAGTCAGCAGATTCAGGTCGAGATTGCGAAGCTTGTTCAGACTGGCATTAATATCGTTATCATCCATAAAACATTCCTGTCAGTGTGAAGGGCTTTCCCGGCTTACGCGTCAGCGCGTCAGAATCAACGTCATGGCGCGGAAGGGGCGTAATGTTCAAGCTGCCAGGGGAGATAATCAACCTGCTGGTAATCCAGACGATGGTTGAACGATTTCACCAGTACGGGCATCACCTGATCCACGGTCAGTCCCGGTTTTTCGCGGCTGGCTTGTGTCATTTCAAGGCCGGCATAACCACAGGGATTGATACGGTGGAAAGGCTCCAGATCCATATCAATATTCAGCGCCAGACCGTGCAGCGAGCAGCCTTTGCGGATGCGCAGCCCGAGCGAGCAAATCTTTTTACCGTCAACATAGACGCCCGGCGCATCGGCGCGCGGATAGGCATCAATGGAAAAATGGGCCAGCGTATCGACAACCGTTTGTTCGATAGCGGTCACTAACTGACGGACACCCAATTTCTTCCGCTTCAGGTCGACCATTACATACATCACCTGCTGGCCGGGACCATGATAAGTCACCTGACCGCCACGGTCGCTCTGGATCACCGGAATGTCACCGGGCATCAGTACGTGTTCGGCTTTACCCGCCTGACCCTGCGTGAAGACGCGCGGATGCTGAACCAGCCAGATTTCATCCAGCGAGTCGGCGTTGCGGTGTTCAGTGAAATGGTGCATCGCCAGAGAAACCGGCTCATAAGGTTGCAGGCCAAGCTGGCGCAGTACGATACGTTCTTGCGGATTTTGTGATTGCACGGCAGTTATCGTCATCAGGGGAGGGAGAAACGCGCGACAGGCTTGCTCTCGCGCGGGTCGGTCAGAAAGGGCTTACAGCACCATGCGGACAATTTCGATATTGCCCAGCTCATCGTACAGGGTTTCGACCTGATCGATGTGGGTGGCAGTGATCGTAATTGAAACGGAGTGGTAATTCCCTTTACTGCTCGGTTTTACCTGAGGATTGTAATCGCCAGGCGCATGGCGTTGCACGACTTCCACAACCTGGTCCACCAGCTCGGGTTGTGCCAGGCCCATTACTTTGTAGGTAAAGGTGCAAGGGAATTCGAGCAGTTCGTTCAGTTTGGTTTTCATGTGCACTCCAGCGTGTTGTACAGCGTATTTAGTGTAGTCTCTGAAAGTATAACTCCCGCCGAAGCGGGAGCCATAATCTATACCGATTATATGGGGATTGTTGCAAACTTTTTCAAGCAGGCAACTTAGCCAAACCAGTGGTGGAACATCAGCTTGATGTAATCCACGATGCGACCGAAGAAACCGCCTTCTTTCACTTCGTTCATGACCACCAGCGGACGCTCATCAATGGTTTTGCCATCAAGCTGGAAGTTGATTGAACCGACCACCTGATTTTTCTGCAGCGGCGCATGCAGTTCCGGCGTGTTCAGCACATAACTGGCTTTCAGATCTTTCATGCGACCGCGTGGGATCGTCAGGTAAGCATCTTTCTCAACACCCAGTGCAACGCGGTCGGTATCGCCGAACCACACAGGTTCAGAGGCAAATTCTTTACCGGCTTTCAGCGGAGAAACGGTTTCGAAGAAACGGAAGCCCCAGGTCAGCAGTTTTTTACTTTCAACTTCGCGGCCTTTGTAGGTATGACCGCCCATCACCGCAGAGATCAGACGCATCTGGCCTTCTGTCGCGGAAGCCACCAGGTTATAGCCCGCTGATTCCGTATGACCGGTTTTGATGCCGTCAACGCTCAGGCTGTTATCCCACAGCAAACCGTTACGGTTCATCTGGCGGATATTGTTGAAGGTGAATTCTTTTTCTTTGTAGGTGGCGTATTCGTCCGGTACATCACGGATCAATGCCTGACCGATCAGCGCCATATCGCGGGCTGAGCTGTACTGACCTTCTGCATCAAGGCCGTGAACGGTGCCGAAATGGGTATTTTTCAGGCCAAGGGCATTCACGTAATTGTTCATGATGGCAACGAAGGCATCCTGACTGCCGGCGACATGGTCAGCCATTGCCACGCAGGCGTCGTTACCGGATTGCAGGATAATGCCGCGGTTCAGCTCAGAAACCGGGACGCGATCGCCAGGTTTGAGGAACATCAGGGAAGAGCCTTTGAACACCGGATTACCGGTTGCCCAGGCATCCTGACCGACGGTGACGATGTCTGTCGGCGAAATTTTTCCGGCTTTGATGGACTGACCAATGACATAACTGGTCATCATTTTGGTCAGGCTGGCCGGATCACGGCGTGCATCGGCATTCATTTCTGCCAGAACTTTGCCGGAGTTGTAGTCGATCAGGATATAGGCTTCAGCATCAATCTGCGGAACGCCCGGGATCATTGTTTTTAAATTAACATCGTCGGCATAGGCGGACGCTGCACTAAAAGTGATGACGGTGCCAAATGCGAGGCTTTTGACTAAACGTGAAGTATTTACAAGTTTCATGATCGGGACAACAACATCCGTGGGAGTAAGTGATAAACGTGCGCCACTATAGCAGAAGAGTCATAAGTCAGACATCTTCGATTACCGGCGCTTACTGACTTTTACTTATAAGACAAAGTCCTTATAAGACAGAGCACTTATAAGAACGGGGCCGCAGCCCCGTATTCAGATTACATGCTGGCAGTGACGAAGGACTGCTGCTGGGCTTCGCTGGCCAGTCGCTGTTTCAGCTGTTCGGCCTGCTGGCGGGTGCTGAACGGACCAAGCTGCACGCGATAGGTGCTGCCGTTGGCCTGCACTTTCCCCGGCACGGAGAAACGCTGGCTGAGGCTTTTTTGCCACAACTGTGCGTTCTGCGGGTTACTCAGCGCGCCAACCTGCACCATAAAACCTGAGCTCGGGATGGCGGTGGTATGCGCGGGCGCTGCGGAGGCCGCAGACGCGGCTACCGGTGCGGCACTGGCGACGGCGACGGGCGCAGCCACCGGTTCACTGCCTTCTAACACGCCCTGACGCAGCGGAGTGGGAGCGCTCAGAAAGCCGCCGCCGCTGCTACCGGACATCGTGGTCGCTGCTGGCGCAGAGGCTACGGTGCCGTTGTTATCTTCGTCATTGGTTAAAGGCGCAGCATTCGGATTGCTCAGGGTGCTGTTGCTGATCGGACGGACATCTGAGGTATCGACCGGTTGAGCGCTCAGCGTCGGTGTGCCCATGCTGCTGGCACCTAAACTTGGACGTGACGGCAGGGCGTAAGATTGTTTGGCAACGGTCGTACCAATCGTACCCGGACCGGACAGGGTGCCGTCAGGTGCCACGTTGATAAAATCGATGCGGACTTTGGTGCTGTTGGTCAGATTCAGACGATCGGCCGCCGCCTGTGACAAATCAATAATTTTGCCCGGCACGTAAGGGCCACGGTCATTCACACGCACCACCAGCATACGGCCGGTCGCCATGTTGGTGACACGCACATAACTTGGGATTGGCAAGGTCGGATGCGCGGCGGTCATGGCTGAAGGGTCGAACTCTTCGCCGATGGCGGTCATATTGCCGCCATTTTCCTGACCGTACCAGGCTGCTTGTCCCACCTGCGAGAAGTTAGACGGGTCTTTGATGATTTTATAGGTTTTACCGTTAACGGTATAATCCTGCATCGTGCCCTGATTATAAGGTTCGTAACGCGGATCAGCCCCGCCGATTTCTACCACAGGGCCGTTGTAGGCTTGCTGCGGTGCCGGTTGTTGTTGCTGAACATCGTCAGTGGCACAGCCACTTAACAGCAAACCGATAATGACAGCTCCAAGCCACTCCTTACGCATTGCTCACCTCTATAAATTTTTCGACAACATTTTTCGATGAGTATGTATCGACATGACGATACCAAACCCTGCCATTAGCACGATGAGTGCTGACCCGCCATAGCTGACCAGAGGCAAAGGTACCCCAACTACCGGGACAATGCCACTGACCATGCCGATGTTAACAAACACATAAACGAACAGGATCAGCATCAGCCCGCCGGACATCACGCGGCCAAACGTGGTTTGCGCATGGGCGGCGATCACCAGACCGCGCATGATGAGACATAAGTACAGTCCCAGCAGCACCAGTACGCCAATCAGCCCCAGTTCTTCGGCGAGCACGGCGAAGATAAAGTCGGTATGACGTTCAGGCAGGAATTCCAGCTGTGACTGGGTGCCGTGCAGCCAGCCTTTACCGGAAAGTCCGCCTGAGCCGATGGCAATTTTCGACTGAATAATATGATAGCCCGCACCCAGCGGATCGCTTTCCGGATCCAGTAACATCATGACGCGGTCGCGCTGATAATCATGCATCAGGAAGAACCACAGGATTGGAATAAACGCGGCAACCAGAAGGGCGGCAACGGCGATCAGTTTCCAGCTCATACCGGAAAGGAACAGCACAAATAAACCGGAGGCGGCAATCAGAATCGACGTACCCAGATCGGGCTGTGCGGCCACCAGCAGGGTAGGGATGAAGATCAGTGCCAGCGCAATCGCGGTATTTTTCAGGGAGGGCGGGCAGACATCGCGGTTGATAAAACGCGCGACCATCAGCGGTACGGCGATTTTTGCCAGTTCCGACGGCTGGAATTTGATGATCCCCAGATCCAGCCAGCGTTGCGCGCCTTTACTGATACTGCCGAAAGCATCCACCAGCACCAGCAGGAAGACGCAGAAAATATACAGATACGGTGCCCAGCTTTCATACACGCGCGGCGGAATTTGCGCCATGATCAGCATGATCACCAGACCCATCAGGATCTGGCCAATTTTACGTTCCATCATGCCCATATCCTGACCGCTGGCGCTCCACATCACGAACGCACTGTACGTCAGCAGGGCGAGCACGATCAGCAGCATCGTCAGGTCGATATGCATTTTCGACCACAATGATCTTTTTTGTTGGTTCTCAGTCATTGACGGTTAATCACCTTCGGTTCCCGGCGGCGCAGGCGCGTCAGCCGGTAATTGTGTCGTGTTGTCGCCCAGTAAAATATGGTCGAGTATCTGCCGCGAAATCGTCCCCACTGCCGGACCTGCACCGCCGTTCTCCAGAACGACAGCCACCGCCACCGTAGGTTTGTCGAACGGGGCAAACGAGGTCATCAGTTTGTGGTCGCGCAGATGCTCTGCAATCTTATGCGCATTATAGATTTCATTGGCTTTCAAACCGTAAACTTGTGCGGTACCGGATTTTGCCGCCGCTTTGTAAGGGGCATCGGCAAAATATTTGCGTGCGGTGCCGTTCGGCCGGTTAGCCACGCCGTACATGCCGTCTTTGGCAATTTCCCAGTAACCGGAATGGATATCCCCAATCTGGGTGGTTTCCTGCTGCTGATAAGGGACCTGCTTCCCTTCCACTTTCGTGCTCAGCAACAAATGCGGCGTTTTCACATTGCCGTCGTTAATCAGGGTGGTCATGGCTTTCATGATTTGTATTGGCGTTGCGGTCCAGTAGCCCTGACCGATCCCCACCGGAATGGTGTCACCCTGATACCAGGGTTTCTTGAAGCGTTTAAACTTCCAGTCGCGGTTTGGCATATTGCCGCTGCGCTCTTCCGACAAATCGATGCCGCTGTAATGACCGTATCCGAATTTGCCCATCCATTCTGACAGCCGGTCGATGCCCATATCATAGGCCACCTGATAGAAGAAGGTATCGGCCGATTCCTCAAGGGATTTGGTGACGTTCAGGCGGCCATGACCCCAGTGTTTCCAGTCACGGTAGCGTTTATCAGAACCCGGCAACTGCCACCAGCCCGGATCAAACAGGGAGGTGTTTTTGGTGATCACACCAGAGGTGAGTGCGGAGACGGCAATATAAGGTTTCACCGTCGACGCTGGCGGGTAAACCCCCTGCGTCGCCCGGTTGATCAGCGGTTTGTTCGGATCGTTTAACAAGCCGCTGTAATCTTTGCTCGATATGCCATCCACGAACAGGTTCGGGTCATAGCTCGGGTTGGAGACCAGCGCACGGATCGCGCCATCGCGCGGATCGGTGACCACGACGGCGGCACGGCTGCCGGTCAGCAATTCTTCAATGTATTTCTGCAACGGCAGGTCAATGGTCAGGTAAATGTCTTTACCGGCCTGCGGTGGCTCTTCGTGCAACTGGCGGATGACGCGCCCGCGGTTATTGACCTCAACCTCTTCATAGCCTGTTTTGCCATGAAGCGTGTCTTCGTAATAACGCTCGATGCCCAGCTTGCCAATATCGTGTGTGGCGGCGTAGTTGGCCAGAATGCCATCTTTATCCAGACGCTCAACGTCACGATCATTGATTTTCGACACATAGCCGATGACGTGCGTCAGTGCAGAACCGTACGGGTAATAGCGACGCTGATAGCCTTTGACTTCAACGCCGGGGAAATGGAACTGATTGACGGAGAAACGCGCGACCTGAACTTCCGTCAGGGCCGTTTTGACCGCAATAGAGGTAAAGCGTCGTGAACGCTGGCGCTCTTTTTTGAAGTTATCGATATCTTCCGGGGTGAGATCGACAATCGGCTTGAGACCTTCAAGCGTGGCCTGCAAATCGTCCACTTTTTCCGGCACCAGTTCCAGCTGGTAAATGGTGCGGTTCAGGGCCAGCGGGGTGCCATTGCGATCGTAGATAATCCCGCGGCTGGGCGCGATGGGCACCAGCTTGATACGGTTATCATTAGAACGGGTTTGGTAATCCTGAAAACGGACTATTTGCAGATTATAGAGATTAAAGGCTAAGACGCCGCTAAGTAGCAGAATGCCGATGAACGCCACCAGTGCACGGCGCACAAAGAGGGCTGATTCAGCCGTATAGTCGCGAAAAGGGTTACGATCTATTTTCATCCCACTACTTAATTCATGTTGCTGACATTCACCACCCGTTATTCGCGGTGGTATGGATGATTAGTGGTAATACT
The DNA here is from genome assembly GCF_004330295.1 of Rahnella victoriana. Lineage (GTDB taxonomy): Bacteria > Pseudomonadota > Gammaproteobacteria > Enterobacterales > Enterobacteriaceae > Rahnella > Rahnella victoriana. The sequence continues at coordinate 274,834 of NZ_SJOJ01000001.1, read as the reverse complement.
CCAGGCGCGGTAAAGACTTTCCGCGACCAGAACCCGAACCAGCGGGTGAGGAAGTGTCAACGGCGAGAGCGACCAGCTCTGTTCCGCTGCGGCTTTACAGGCCGGCGCCAACCCTTCCGGTCCGCCGATTAACAGGCTGACATTGCGCCCGTCCTGTTTCCAGCGTTCCAGTTGTTGCGCCAGTTGCGGGGTTTCCCACGGTGTGCCCGGAATATCGAGCGTCACAATGCGATTTCCCTTACCGACGGCAGCCAGCATCAGCTCGCCTTCTTTTTCAAGAATGCGTTTGATATCTGCATTTTTCCCACGTTTCCCGGCCGGAACTTCAGTCAGTTCAAACGGCATGTCTTTAGGGAAACGGTGCAGATAATCGTTAAAACCGGTTTGTACCCAGTCAGGCATTTTTGTGCCGACGGCGACAAGTTGCAGCTTCACGCATCAGCCCCAGAGTTTCTCAAGCTCATACAGCTGGCGGCTTTCTTCCTGCATTACATGGACAATTACTTCGCCCAGATCAACCACGACCCAGTCGGCTTCGTTAATGCCTTTCACACCCATCGCATCCATACCTGCCGCTTTCACTTCTTCAACCAGATGTCCGGCGATAGAAATGACGTGGCGGCTTGAGGTGCCGGTGCAAATGATCATGCAGTCAGTAATACTGGATTTACCTTTAACATCAATCGCGATGATGTCTTGTGCTTTCAGGTCATCGACTTTATCGACAACAAAATCTTGGAGCGCTTTACCTTGCAAAGGTTCCCCCTGGGGATGTTTGAAACAATTGACCTCACGAGATGATCGCCGGTGTGGCACCGAAGCAACGGGCAATCTCATGATGGATAAACATAGCGGTTGTCCGGAAAACACCTGAAAACAGTGAATAATCAATACATTGTATCGGTTAGTTTCGCAGCGTTATCGGGAGCCGAAATTAAGCGGCGCAGTATAGCACGCGTTAGCTACTGGCGGTACAAGCCCTGTGATTCTATATAGCGTTCAACGGCGAAAGGCAGCAAATCTGAGCAATCAAGCCCCGCATGACGGCGCTCACGAATTTCAGTTGCCGAAATATTCAGCAGCGGTGTATTGGCCTGATAAATGAATCCGGCCGGTTTTTGCTTCAGCGCATCGGGATGGGTCACCCGGTGCGTGTCATACCAGTGCTGAAGTGCCGGTGTATCAAGATGCTCCTGATAGCCCGGCCGCGCCATCACCACGATATGACAGAAATCCAGTAACGACTCCCAGCGATGCCACTTGTGAAGCGTCAGTAACGAATCCTGGCCAATGATAAACGCCAGCGGGCAATTATCGCCATGTTCTTTACGTAACGTTGCAAGTGTCTCAATGGTATAGGAGGGCGTTTCAACCGCCAGTTCGCGCGGATCAACGGTAAACAGCGGATTACCCGCCACGGCAAGTCTGGCCATTTCCAGACGCTGTTGGGGGGTTGCTTCAGGCTGCGGGCGGTGTGGAGGAACATTATTGGGCAACAGAACCACACGTTCAAATCCGGCTTGTTCTGCCAGACTGGCAACGGGTTTCAGATGACCATAATGAATGGGATCGAAGGTTCCGCCAAAAAAAGCCAGCAGCGATGCAGAAGGGGAATGTGGAGTGCTCTGCGGCATACTGTTCTCCTGCTTCAATACAAATCCGAACCGGTAAACAGGGTGGGTAACGGTTTGCCGCACAATAACATGGAGAGGCTTTCCAGCTCAGACCATACGGACTGACCGTAATCCTGCTTCAGGGTGATTTCCATTTGCGTCAGTAAACGCACCGCCAGCGACAGTTGCTCAGCCGACAAACGTTGCACAGCCTGCGTCACCAGCGCGCGCCGGTTTTGCCAGACTTTTTGCTGATCAAACAGCGTGCGCAGCGGTATGGTATCCATTTTTCGTTTCAGATTCAGCAGCATCAGAAGTTCGCGTTGCACGGTGCGCAGCAAAATAACCGGTTCGCTGTCTTCCTGTTGCAGCTGTCGTAAAATATGCCAGGCACGTTTACTTTTTCCGGCAAGGATCGCATCCAGCCAGTGATACGGCGTGAAGTGTGCAGCGTCATTGACCGCCTCTTCGACGCGCGGCAGCGTGAGTTTTCCATCCGGATAGAGCAGGGAAAGACGCTCCAGAGACTGCGCTAATGCCAGCAGGTTACCTTCGTAGCAATAACACAAAAGCTGATTGGCTGGCTCATCAAGCTCAAGGGACAACTCTTTGGCCCGGCGGGTCACCCAGCGCGGAAGTTGTGCCTGTTCAGGTGTCTGACAACTGACAAAAACGCCTTTATCACTCAGCGCCTTAAACCACGCGCTGTTCTCCTGCCCTTTGGTCAGCTTAGTACCGCGCAACAGTAACAGGATATCGTCGTGCAAAAGGGTCGTCAGTTTCAGTAACTGTTCTGCCATCGGCGCCGTGGGGCCGTTTTCAGGCAGGATCAGCATCAGTGTCTGACGGCTGGCAAAGAGACTCAGTGCCTGACAGATACTGAAGATCGAGTCCCATTCGGTATGGTTGTCGAGCACATAGGTGTAATGTTCCTGAAAGTCAGCGTGCTGAGCCGCTTTACGGATGCTGTCCTGACTTTCCTGGAGAAGCAGCGGGTCATTTCCACACAGCAAATAACAAGCGCGCAGCCCCTCACGGAGCTGCGCGGCAAGTTGTTCCGGATAAACTCGGATCATTGTGCGGAAGTGCTGGCCGGTGTCGTTGATAATACGGACGTATCAGACGACGTGGTGGTAGCCGCATCAGAAGCCTGGCTGGCCGATGAACCCGTCGTAATCACTTCGACTTTGCCATCGACTTCTTCGGCTTTATGCAGTTCTGAAGCATGTACCGTCAGAAGTTTACGGATCAGTTGCTGTGCCGCCTGCTGACGCATTTCTTCTTTGATGATGTCTTCTTCATTATCCTTTGCCAGCGCCGTTAACGGGTTGTCAAAGAATGAACGGAACACCGTCACATGAAGCGGGTAAATATCTTTACCCGGCATCAGAACGGTCGCATTGACGCTCATCTTCATCTGGTATTCAGCGGTTTTACCGTCCTGGAAGATGGACGCCGTACTCTTACCGCTGGTTTCTCCGGCAATGCGCAGTGACGGTATATCCTTACGCAGACCCGTCGGATCATCAACGATGGTCACATTGGAAAGACGTAACTGAGTACGAATATCACGCGTCAGCGGACCATAAGGATCCGCACTGTCCAGAACGATAGTTCGCAGTTCGTCAGGCACATTGGTTTTTCCACGTAAATGGAAGCCACAGCCTGCGGTAACCATCACTGCTGCGGTCAGCAGCAGTGTCACTATACGATGTCGCACAGATCCTCCTTGACTCAACCTACCACCAGGTTAAGCAGTTTGCCCGGGACGTAGATTACTTTGCGAACCGTAACCCCATCCAGATATTTTGCGACCAAATGTTCTTCTGCCGCACGCTCGCGCACTTGTTGCTCGGTAGCATCAGCGGCTACGGTGATTTTAGCACGCACTTTACCATTCACCTGTACAACCACCAGTTTGGAATCTTCCACCATGGCTTTTTCATCAGCCTGAGGCCACGGCGCAGTATCCACATCGCCTTCGCCTTTCAGTGACTGCCAGAGGCTGAAGCAAACGTGTGGCGTGAACGGATAGAGCATACGGACGACGGCCAGCAGGGCTTCCTGCAACAACGCGCGATCCTGTTCGGTCTCTTGCGGTGCACGGCCCAGTTTGTTCATCAGTTCCATTACCGCAGCGATCGCGGTGTTGAAGGTCTGACGACGGCCAATATCATCGGTCACTTTGGCGATAGTTTTGTGCAGGTCGCGACGCAAATCTTTTTGCGCTTCATTCAGTGAAGCCACATCCAGAGCAGCAACCGGGCCTTTTTCTGTGTGTTCGTAAGCCAGTTTCCAGACACGTTTCAGGAAGCGGTTCGCCCCTTCAACCCCGGATTCCTGCCATTCCAGCGTCATTTCTGCCGGAGAAGCGAACATCATAAACAGACGCACCGTATCTGCGCCGTATTTATCCACCATGACCTGCGGGTCGATGCCGTTGTTTTTAGACTTGGACATCTTGCTCATGCCGGCATAAACCAGCTCGCGACCTTGCGGATCGGTGGCTTTGGTGATGCGGCCTTTCTCGTCACGCTCAACAGTGGCATCCGTCGGGGAAACCCAGATACGTTCGCCGTTGCTGCCGGTGTGGTAGAAGGCATCCGCCAGCACCATACCCTGACACAGAAGTCGTTTGGCAGGCTCGTCAGAGTCCACCAGACCGGCATCACGCATCAGTTTGTGGAAGAAGCGGAAATACATCAGGTGCATGATGGCGTGTTCGATGCCACCGACATACTGATCGACCGGCAACCAGTAGTTGGCCGCAGCCGGATCCAGCATCCCTTCGTCGTATTGCGGGCAGGTGTAACGCGCGTAATACCAGGAGGATTCCATGAAGGTGTCGAAGGTGTCGGTTTCACGCAGACCCGGCATACCGTTAACCGTGGTTTTTGCCCACTCTGGATCGGCCTTAATCGGGCTGGTGATCCCATCCATCACCACATCTTCCGGCAGAATAACCGGCAGCTGATCTTCTGGTGTCGGAATAACGGTGCCGTCTTCCAGCGTGATCATCGGGATAGGTGCGCCCCAGTAACGCTGACGGGAGACGCCCCAGTCGCGCAGGCGATAGTTCACTTTGCGCTGACCGACACCCTGAGCAACCAGTTTATCGGCAATGGCATTGAAACCGTCTTCGTGGTTCAGACCATCGAATTCACCGGAGTTGAACAGCGTGCCTTTTTCCGTCATCGCTTCTGCGCTGACGTCAGGCTGGCTGCCGTCCAGATTCAGGATAACCGGCTTGATCTGCAGATCGTATTTGGTGGCGAATTCCCAGTCGCGCTGGTCGTGGCCAGGCACGGCCATCACTGCGCCGGTACCGTATTCCATCAGCACGAAGTTGGCAGCCCAGATTGGCAGCTTCTCACCAGACAGCGGGTGGATCGCATACAGACCGGTTGCCATCCCTTTTTTCTCCATCGTTGCCATTTCTGCTTCGGCAACTTTGGTGTTACGGCATTCGTCGATGAAATCGGTTAGGGCAGGATTGTTCTGTGCGCCCCGTTGCGCCAGCGGATGACCCGCAGCCACCGCAACATAGGTCGCGCCCATGAAGGTATCAGGACGGGTGGTGTAAACCGTGACTTTTTCGTCACTGTCAGCCACGTCGAAAGTGATTTCCACACCTTCGGAACGGCCAATCCAGTTACGCTGCATGGTTTTCACCTGCTCCGGCCAGCTTTCCAGCGTGTCCAGATCGTTCAGCAACTGATCGGCGTAATCGGTGATTTTGATGAACCACTGAGGAATTTCTTTACGCTCAACTTTGGTATCGCAGCGCCAGCAGCAGCCGTCGATCACCTGTTCGTTCGCCAGAACGGTCAGGTCGTGCGGACACCAGTTCACAGCGGAGGTCTTCTTATAAACCAGGCCTTTTTCGTAAAGCTTGGTGAAGAACCATTGTTCCCAGCGATAATAGTCAGGCTTACAGGTCGCGACTTCACGATCCCAGTCATAGCCGAAGCCCAGCAATTTAAGCTGGTTCTTCATGTATTCGATATTTTCGTAAGTCCACGGCGCAGGGGCTGTGTTGTTCTTCACCGCAGCACCTTCAGCCGGCAGGCCGAATGCATCCCAGCCGATAGGCTGCAGGACGTTTTTACCGAGCATGCGCTGATAACGGGAAATCACGTCACCGATGGTGTAGTTGCGCACGTGTCCCATATGGAGACGACCTGACGGGTAAGGCAACATGGAGAGGCAGTAATATTTCTCCTTACCAGGCTGTTCGGTAACTTTGAAGGTTTGCTTCTCTTGCCAGTGAAGCTGAACGTGTGACTCGATGTCTTCTGGACGGTATTGCTCTTGCATGGCGGCCGGTGGTCCTGTGAGTGAAAACAGCTACGCCTGTAGCTCAAAAAGTTTTAATCAAAAGATCCGCATAGCATAGCTGATAAGGGGTTGGCGCAACAACACTCAGCGAAGGCTAAAGGGGATTTCTGTCCTCTTCTGGCGCAATATTCATAATCTGCGAGCCAGCCCGGGATAATCTGCGCCACGGATCAGGGATTTACGACTAAAATAAAGACAGTGCGCTCCCGCCGTGAAAATGGTTATGACAGTTCAAGGAGAGGAAATATGAGCAATATTACGCAATCTTACCGTCAGCTGGTGACATCACTGACCGAACGGATAAAAAATGGGGAACGTGATATCAGCGCGCTGGTGCAGGATGCCCGCGTCAGGTTGCAGGAAGAGGGCAAGTTGACGGAAATCCAGATTGAGCAGTTAACCTCAGCAGTACGCCGCGATTTGCATGAATTTGCCCGCAGTTATGAAGAAAGCCAGCAGGCAGTGGCGGAAGATGACGGCACAGACAGTGTCTTCCTGCGGGTGATTAAAGAGAGTTTGTGGAAAGAGCTGGCGGACATGACCGATAAAACCCAGCTTGAATGGAAAGAAGTGTTCAAGGATGTGAGCCATCATGGGATTTATCACAGCGGGGAAGTGGTCGGATTAGGAAATCTGGTGTGTGAAAATTGTCATTTCCACCTGGCGGTATATACGCCGGAAATTCTGAGCAAATGCCCGAAATGTGGCAACACCGAATTCTCACGCCGTCCGTTCGAACCTTAAACTTCAGCAACCTGCCCCGCAGACGCGGAGCAGGTTTTCTTCAATGTCTTAGTGCAGGATTTTCGCCAGGAAGTCACGCGCACGATCGGATTCCGGATTATTGAAGAAATCGTCTTTATTCCGATCTTCCACAATCTTGCCTTCGTCCATGAAAATCACGCGGTTGGCCACTTTACGGGCGAAGCCCATTTCGTGGGTCACGACCATCATCGTCATGCCTTCGTTGGCCAGTTCAACCATCACATCCAGCACTTCGTTGATCATTTCCGGATCCAGTGCTGACGTCGGTTCGTCAAACAACATGGCGATCGGATCCATGCATAACGCACGGGCAATCGCCACACGCTGCTGCTGACCACCGGAAAGCTGACCGGGGAATTTATTGGCGTGGGCGGATAAACCGACGCGATCTAATAACTTCAGGCCCTTATCTTTCGCTGCCGCTTTATCACGTTTCAATACCTTGACCTGCGCCAGCGTCAGGTTATCGATGATAGACAGGTGCGGGAACAGTTCGAAATGCTGGAAAACCATGCCGACTTTGGCACGCAGTTGCGCCAGGTTGGTTTTCTTGTCATTGACCGGCGTCCCGTTGACCAGGATTTGGCCTTTCTGAACAGGTTCCAGTCCGTTTACGGTTTTGATCAGCGTCGATTTCCCGGAGCCTGACGGCCCGCACACCACCACAACTTCACCTTTTTTAACTTCGGTGCTGCAATCGGTAAGCACCTGAAAGTGCCCGTACCATTTAGAAACATTCTTCAGTGAAATCATGAAACGGTCCTTTTCTTCAAATAACGCACCAGCAAGGAAGCGGAAAGGCTGATAACAAAGTAAATAAGTCCTGCAAACAGCACCATCTCCACCAGCGTACCGTCACGGTCGCCAATGTTAGAGGCACTGCGGAAGAAGTCTGCGAGGCCCAGTACATACACCAGTGAGGTATCCTGGAATAGCACAATGGCCTGCGTCAGCAGTAATGGCACCATGGCACGGAAAGCCTGCGGCAGGATGACCAGCTTCATGGATTGCCATTGGGTCATGCCCAGCGCCAGAGCGGCGGAGGACTGGCCGCGCGCGATGCTGATGATCCCGGCACGAATAATTTCTGAATAATAGGCCGCTTCAAAGAGGGCAAACGCCACCATCGCAGAAATCAGGCGGATATCGGTTTTAGGCGACAGCCCGAGTACTTTTTGCAGAAAGCCCGGCACAATCAGATAAAACCACAACAGCACCATCACCAGCGGAATGGCACGGAACACATTGACGTACGCCGAGGCAAACCAGCTGAGCGGTTTGAACGTTGATAAGCGCATGACCGCCAGCAAGGTTCCCCACAAAATACCGACAACAATCGCCAGCGACGTGATCTTCAGCGTGATGACCATGCCTTGCCACAGATAGGGCAGGCCGGGACCAATAGAACTCCAGTCAAATTCATGCATGCTTATTTCCCTCCCATGTTGCCCGGCAGGCGGACTTTACGTTCTACGAAATGCATCAGCAGCATGATGACGGCATTGATAAGGACATAAGCAACGGTGATGGCTGTGAATGATTCATAGGCATGCGCCGAGTAATCCAGCAATTTACCGGCTTGTGCGGCCATATCGACCAGACCAATGGTCGAGGCGATGGCGGAGTTTTTCACCAGGTTGACCATCTCTGAGGTCATCGGCGGCACGATCACACGGTAAGCATTGGGTAACAGCACATAGCGGTAGGTTTGCGGCAGCGTCAGGCCCATCGCCAGTCCGGCGTTGCGTTGTCCGCTGGGCAGGGACTGGATCGCCGCACGTACCTGTTCGCACACGCGGGCGGCGGTGAACAAGCCAAGGCAAATCACGGATGAGGTGAAGAACTGCACGTCAGGCGCCAGTTCGGATTTAAACCACATGCCGATATTTTCAGGCAGCAGTTCAGGCACCACCAGATACCAGATAAAGAATTGCACAATCAATGGCACGTTACGGAACAGTTCGACGTAACAGGTACCAATGCCTGAGAGAATACGGTTGGGGACGGTACGTAAAATACCGAACAGAGAGCCGACGAAGAAGGCGATAATCCATGCACAAATCGACAATGCGACAGTGACCTGAAATCCATTCCAAATCCAGCCCAGATAGGTGGTATTACCGAAGGGGGCTTGTTGCAAAAAGATGCCCCAGTTCCAATCTATTGACATAAAAACTCCGTAAAACGGGTAATAAATTACCCTCTGAGTGATGACGTAATCCGCGTGAATAAAAAGAGGAAAACGCGGGGTGGGGAACGACCACCCCGCATCCGGTCTGCATCATCACAGGCTGGTGGGCCAGCCTTATACTTTAACTACACTTCTCTTGGTTATACCCGTCTGTCTGGTATTTCTTACAGCGCTTTATCGTTAGGCGCTTTGAACAGGGCTTTCATGTCATCAGACAATTCAAAGTTCATGTTCAGGTTTTTCGGAGGGATCGGTTTTTTGAACCAGGTTTCAAACCATTTAGAGGCTTCGCCCGAGGACTGAGCTTTCACAATGGTGTCATCCACCAGTTTTTTGAATTCCGCATCGTCTTTACGCATCATGCAGCCGTATGCTTCTTTGGATTGCGGTGTGCCGACGATTTCCCAGTTGTCTGGTTTCTTGGCTTTCGCACGTTCACCCGCCAGCAGAGCGTCATCCATCATGAAGGCAACGGCGCGGCCTGTTTCCAGTGTACGGAAAGAGTCACCGTGGTCTTTCGCGCTGATGATGCGCATTTCCAGTTTTTTCTCTTCGTTGAGCTTGTTGAGCAACACTTCAGAGGTTGTCCCGGAGGTCACCACCACGGTCTTGCCTTTCAGGTCAGCAAAATCTTTGATGTCTGAGCCTTTTTTCACCAGCAGACGCGTACCGATCACGAAGATGGTGTCTGAGAAGGCCGCCTGTTGCTGACGTTCCAGGTTGTTGGTGGTTGAACCACACTCAAAATCGTAGGTGCCGTTTTGCAGCAGCGGGATACGGTTCTGTGAGGTGATCGGCATCATTTTGACCTGCAGGTTTGGCAGGTCCAGTTTCTTCTTCACTGCATCAACGATGGCGTCAGAATAGTCCTGTGAGTAACCGACGACTTTCTGTTCATTGTTGTAGTAGGAGAATGGCACTGAGGATTCGCGGTGACCCACAACGATAACGCCATTGTCTTTAATTTTTTTCAGGGTGCCGGTCAGTTCTTCTGCGTGAGCAAAGCTGCTTACGGTAACGCTTGCCAACAGTACTGATAACGCCAATTTGCGCAATTGCATGTCCAACTCCTTGCTGTCATTAGGGATCCAAACTCTGGGATCAGAAAGTACTAATGCCTCGTCATATGAAGCTAGAAAATAGCTGAATGTGAATATTATGAAACCATATTGTTTCTTTTTTGAGACGAGACGCGCACCAAATCAAAGCAATCAAATGGCTATGCACTGATAAAGTGCATGAGGAGCAGCCTTTTTGTATCAAAATGATGCATGACGTCAAAAAAAATCACTAAACAGATATCTTTCAATCAGATGTAGCAAGAGTCGTGCCAGATGGCCTGATTTAACTTCATAAGCGGTTAAATCGGCAGGGCTTAATGCGGCAGTTGTGACAATCAACAGCAGGTAAAAGGGAGGGGCAGAGGAGGGCGATAAGCGGTGCGACAAAAAAGAACAGGCACCCCAAAAGGTGCCTGTGTTAACGAAGAAAGGGCATGACTCAGGATTTGCGACGAGCCAGCCACAGCGCAACCGCCGCCATGACAAGCGTAGCAAACCACACCGGCCACCAGCCAGCGCGGGCGTAAGGTGTCATACCGGTCGTTGGCGTGACCTTCACGTTCAGCACCTGACGGGTAAACTGCGGGATTTCATGGGTCACATCACCCTGAGCATTCACCACAGCGGTAATGCCGTTATTGGTGCTGCGCAGTAACGGGCGGCCCAGTTCCAGTGAACGCATACGCGCCATCTGGAAGTGCTGCCACGGACCAATCGAATGTCCGAACCAGGCGTCGTTGGAAATCGTCAGCAGGAAATTGGTGTCCGGACGCAGATTGTCACGCACCTGTTCGCCAAACACCACTTCATAACAAATCGCCGTGGTCATATTGAGTCCGCTGACAAACAGCGGTTTCTGCACGTATTCACCGCTGGTCAGCCCGGACATCGGTAAATCGAAGAACGGTGCCAGCGGGCGAAGAAGGGCTTCCAGCGGCACGAACTCACCGAAAGGCACCAGATGGTGTTTGTTGAAGCGATTCTCGTCCGGATAGTGATACGGCTGTTCACCGCCGAGCACGATGGCGCTGTTATAGACCTTCATGCCTTCTTCATTACGGCGGGCATCAATAATGCCGGTAATGAGCTGGGTGCCGTGTGCGCGATAGATATTATCCACCATGCTCAGGAAACCCTGCTGATCGGACTCAATGTCGGAAATCGCTGATTCCGGCCAGATGATCATGCTGGATTTGCCGACGTACGGACGGCTGAGATCCAGATAGGTCTGTAAGGCACTTTCCAGCGCTTTCGGATCCCATTTCATGGATTGCGGAATATTGCCCTGAACCAGCGCCACATCGACGGTTTTGTCCGGCTGTTCCTGATACCAGTGGATGTAACGCAGCGGCCATGGCAACAGTAGCATGACGACGGCAACGATCCCCGGCGTCCAACGGCGCTGACAGACGGCATACACAATCAGACCGCTCAGCGAGGTCAGTAACAGGGTAATGCCGTCAACGCCGGTGATCGGCGCAAGACCTTTCAGCGGGCCGTCGATCTGGCTGTAGCCAAACTGCAACCACGGGAAACCGGTCAGTACCCAGCCGCGCAGGAATTCGGTTATTTGCCACAATGCCGGTGCACCAAGTGCCAGTTTCCACCAGGTGGTTTTTGGCCACAGTTTGCTGAACAAGCCCGCAAACAGCATCGTGTACAGCGACAAATAGGCCGCCAGCAAAACGACAAGGAAAAGGTTAATGGCTTCAGGCATGCCGCCAAAGGTGGCGATGCTGACATACACCCAGTTGACGCCGCTGCCAAACAGCCCCATTCCCCAGAAGAAGCCGAGCAGCGCGGCCTGCGCCGGGCGGCGATCCAGCGTTAATGCCAGCAAGCCGCACAGCGAAATAATCGCCGCAGGCCAGAAGTCATAAGGGGAAAATGACAGCGTGCCACAGGCACCGAAAAAGAGCGCCAGCAGGGCGCGAACCCGCTGGCGTTGATATAAAGAGGCAATTGCCATGGAGTAATTATTCTTCCAGTATCGGTTGCGGCGCGTCGTCCGGTATTTTTACGTGAACCTGAATGATACGGCGGCTGTCTGCCATCGCAACCTTGAACAGGTAACCGTCAATTTCAATGCTTTCGCCACGTGCCGGTAAATGGCCGAATGACTGCATCACCAGACCGCCAATGGTATCGACTTCGTCGTCACTGTAATGGGTCTGGAACACTTCATTGAAATCTTCAATCGGTGCCAGCGCGCGGACGGTATAGGTATGGCGGCTGAGCTGGCGGATATCCAGATCTTCCGCTTCGTCGTACTCATCATCAATTTCGCCGACGATCAGTTCGAGAATATCTTCGATAGTGACCAGACCGGAGACGCCGCCAAATTCATCAACGACAATCGCCATATGGTAACGCTGGGAGCGGAATTCCTTCAGCATGCGGTCAACGCGTTTGCTTTCAGGAACCACGACTGCGGTTCTCAGCACCTTATCGATGCTGAATGGCTCAGACGCTGAGCGCATAAACGGCAGCAGGTCTTTGGCCATCAGGATGCCTTCAATGTGATCCTTATCTTCGCTGATCACCGGGAAGCGTGAGTGTGCGGATTCGATGATCACATCGAGGCACTCTTCCAGCGGCTGATTGCGTTTAAGCGTGATCATTTGTGAACGCGGGATCATGATGTCCCGGACGCGCTGCTCGGCGATATCCATCACGCCTTCCAGCATGTCACGGGTATCGGGGTCGATCAGATCGTTTTGTTCTGAATCACGGATCAGCTCAACCAGATCACCACGGTTTTTAGGTTCACCGTGAAAAAGCTGGCTAAGGATAAGGGAAAAGAAGCCCTTCTTGGGACTGGGGCTGTCACTATTTTGTGAATGGTCATCGCTCATGGCGTTTGGTTTTTTTTACTCGTGGTTAGTGAAAATTATGCGAAACGCCTGCGGATTAAAACCTTATCAGGCAGGCGTTAAGCGAGTTGACTGCGATACTCAGTGATCTTCTTTTTCTGAAATATACGGATCCGGATAACCCAGGCCCTGCATGATTTCAGTTTCAATCGATTCCATCTCTTCGGCTTCTTCGTCAACGATATGGTCATAGCCCAGCAAATGCAAACTGCCGTGGATCACCATATGCGCCCAGTGGGCCAGAAGGTCTTTTTCCTGCTCTTTCGCTTCTTTCTCGACGACCTGACGACAAATAATCAGGTCACCGAGAAGCGGCATCTCCATACCCGGAGGTGCTTCGAACGGGAAGGATAACACGTTGGTCGGCTTATCCATGCCACGATAAGTCATATTAAGCTCATGGCTTTCAGGGATATCGACCAGACGGATGGTCACTTCCGATTCTTCCTGGAATTGCGGCAACACCGCTTCCAGCCATTTCTGAAAGTCATTTTCTGACGGTAAACCTGCTGCATCTTCGCAGGCAATTTGTAAATCGAGGATTACCGTATTCATTGACTGACCTGTTGTGTGGCGTTGGACTGATGTTCTTGTTTACGCTCTGCGGCAATGGCATCGCGGCGTTTTTGGTCTTCTTCTTCCCAGGCCTCATAGGCGACAACGATGCGTGCAACTACCGGATGGCGCACCACGTCTTCACTGTGGAAGAAGTTGAAACTGAGTTCTTCGACGGAGGACAGCACCTCAATCGCATGGCGCAAACCTGATTTCTGATGGCGCGGCAAGTCGATTTGCGTGACGTCGCCGGTGATCACCGCTTTGGAGTTAAAGCCAATACGGGTCAGGAACATCTTCATCTGTTCGATAGAGGTGTTCTGGCTTTCATCAAGAATAATAAAGGCGTCGTTCAGCGTACGGCCACGCATGTAAGCCAGCGGGGCGACCTCAATCACGTTGCGCTCAATCAGTTTTTCCACTTTCTCGAAGCCAAGCATTTCAAACAAGGCGTCATACAGCGGGCGCAGATAAGGATCCACTTTCTGGCTGAGATCGCCCGGCAGGAAGCCCAGTTTTTCACCGGCCTCTACCGCAGGACGGGTCAGCAGAATGCGGCGCACTTCCTGACGTTCCAGCGCATCGACGGCAGCAGCCACCGCGAGGTAGGTTTTACCGGTACCCGCAGGGCCAATGCCGAAGGTGATGTCATGGTCGAGAATGTTGGCAATGTACTGCGCCTGATTTGGCGTACGCGGCTTCACCATCCCGCGTTTGGTTTTGATGATGACGGCCTTGCCGAAATCCGGCACGCTTTCGGCCGTTTGTTCCAGCACCCGGCTTTCTTTGATCGCCAGATGGATTTTTTCAGGATCGATATCCTGGATTTCACCGCGCAGCGGCGCAGTGTCTACGTATAAATCACGCAGGATGTCGGCGGCTGCCGCAACAGGCAGACTCTTACCGACCAATTTAAACGCGTTATCACGACGGTTGATTTCAACGCCCAACCGGCGTTCCAGTTGTTTGATATTGTCATCAAACGGCCCGCACAGGCTCAGCAAACGCTGGTTGTCTTCGGGCTCCAGTAAAAGCTCTTGTGTTACAACGTTCAAACGAATCCTTTGGGTCACTTGGGACCAGTTTACCCTTCATACTTCACGCTGCAGAGGCGTTGGCTGCATTCACTCACCCGAATTTGCCGCGTTTCTGCAACCCGAATTATTTCGGGTACGTTTTATGAAACACCCGGCTGATTACTGCTTTCAGCCGTCAACCATACCTGAGTTAATAATACATGCCCTTGGCAAAATATGCTGCGTCGTGGCGGCAGTTGCAGGCACCTTCATCCGGATATGCGGCCTTTGCTGGAAAATTAAACCCTTGGGATGAAGGTATCAGCGAAAATCTCAAAAGAAACAGGACGCCGTAGCGCCCTGTCGAGATCAGGTCATGCATCATTCTGATGATTCAGGGTTGAAACATTCCAACGCCCAATTCATTTTCTTTACGGGTGCGTTTAATGACCGATTGCGGCGATTCATGCAGACGCAGTGCCATCTGTTCTTCGGTACGGACAACCACACCGCGCAGCGAGTTGGCATAGACATCGACAATCTCGACATCCACGAACTTACCAATCATATCCGGCGTGCCTTCGAAATTGACCACGCGGTTACATTCGGTACGGCCCGTCAGTTCCATAATGTCCTTGCGGGATGTCCCTTCCACCAGAATGCGCTGAACGGTGCCCAGCGTGGCGCGGCTGAAACGCATAACCTGCTGAGTGATCCGGTCCTGTAACAGCGCCAGACGCTGTTTCTTCTCGTCCATGCTGACATCATCCACCATATCGGCGGCAGGTGTCCCCGGACGAGGGGAATAGATGAAGCTGAAACTGACGTCGTAATTCACCTGGGTGATCAAATCCATCGTGCGCTCGAAATCATCATTCGTTTCGCCGGGGAAACCGATGATGAAATCGGAACTGAAATGAATATCAGGACGCGCGGCGCGCAGCTTACGGATAGTGGATTTGTATTCCAGCACCGTATGAGGGCGCTTCATCATCGTCAGAATGCGGTCTGAACCGCTCTGGATTGGCAAATGCAGGAAGCTCACCACTTCAGGCGTGTCTTTGTAGACGTCAATAATGTCGTCGGTAAATTCCACCGGATGACTGGTGGTGAAACGGATTCGGTCGATACCGTCAATGGCAGCGACCAGACGCAGCAATTCGGCAAAGGTACAGACGCCGCCATCAAACGCGTCACCACGATAGGCATTGACGTTCTGGCCCAGCAGGTTGACTTCACGCACGCCCTGCGCGGCCAGTTGGGCCACTTCAAACAGCACGTCATCGCACGGGCGGCTGACTTCTTCACCGCGCGTATAAGGCACGACGCAGAAGCTGCAATATTTGTTGCAGCCTTCCATGATGGAGACAAAAGCGGTCGGACCGTCGGCGCGCGGTTCCGGCAGCCGGTCAAACTTTTCGATTTCAGGGAAGCTGATATCGACTACCGGGCTTTTGGTGCCTCGGACGTGATTCACCATCTCCGGCAGGCGGTGCAGGGTTTGCGGGCCGAAGACGATATCGACACAAGGCGCACGCTTGCGCAGCATTTCGCCTTCCTGTGAAGCGACACAGCCACCGACGCCGATGATGATGTTTGGGTTTTTCTTCTTCAGTAACTTCCAGTGTCCGAGCAGGCTGAACACCTTCTCTTGTGCTTTTTCCCTGATCGAGCAGGTATTCAGCAGCAGAATATCTGCTTCCTCAGCGTTATCCGTCAGCTGGTAACCGTGGGTGCTGTCGAGAAGATCGGCCATTTTGGATGAATCGTATTCATTCATCTGGCAGCCCCAGGTTTTTATGTGCAGTTTTTTAGTCATCAGCGTGTCAGTACTCAATACGGGGAACGTTAGATCGGCAGTGCCGCAGTGCATAGCATGGTTCTGGGGCGCTATTGTAAACCCTCCCTCCGGTGCTGACCAGTGCAGGAAAGCAGCTTAGACCCTGATGCGGGCACAAAAATCCGGTACACTTCGCATAATGAACTGAACAGAAAGCCGGAATAAAATGAATCATTCTGAGAAGACATTTGATGCAGTAATTGTCGGGGGAGGCATGGTCGGTGCCGCCGCCGCGCTGGGGCTGGCACAACAGGGGCTACAGGTCGCGCTGGTGGAAAATGCACAACCCGCTGTCTTTGACCCCTCTGCTCCCACTGATTTACGTATCTCTGCCATTGGTTGCGCCTCTGTGCGCTTCCTGCAAAAGCTGGGTGCGTGGGATGCGGTAGCGGCAATGCGCGCGGTGCCTTACCGCCGTCTGGAAACCTGGGAAGTGGATGGCTCTGATGTGAAGTTTGACGCGCAATCGCTTGGGTTGCCTGAACTCGGGTTTATGGTAGAAAACCCGGTGCTCCAGGCTGCGTTGTGGCAGCAGTTCGACGCATTCACCAGTCTGACCCGCTTTTGTCCGGCAAAGTTACGCCATCTTTTGCAACACGATGATAAAACCTGGTCACTGCAACTGACCACGGGGGAATTATTGCGCGCACCTTTGGTGGTGGCTGCCGATGGCGCAAATTCTTTGGTGCGGCAGTTGGCCGGGATTGGTGTGGATGGCTGGGAATACCGCCAGCATTGCATGCTGATCAATGTCGAGACCGCCACGCCGGATCAGGATGTAACGTGGCAGCAGTTTTTCCCTTCCGGCCCGCGGGCATTCCTGCCGCTTTCCGGCCATCAGGCCTCTCTGGTCTGGTATGACAGTCCGCAGCGTATCCGTTATCTGAAAACACTGAATATGCAACAGCTCACGTCAGAAGTGATGCAGGCTTTCCCCGCACGACTGGGGGCGGTGAAGGCGCTCAATGCCGGTGCCTTCCCGCTGGTACGCCGTCACGCTCAGCGGTACGTGTTACCGGGGCTGGCGCTGGTAGGGGACGCGGCGCATACCATCAATCCGCTGGCAGGGCAGGGCGTGAATCTGGGATACCGTGACGTGGAAGCCTTGTTATCCGTACTGGAGAAGGCGCGTGATCATGATGAAGCGTGGAGCAGCGAAAAAGTGTTGTTACGTTATCAGCGTCAGCGCCGTCTGGACAATTTACTGATGCAAAGCGGCATGGATTTGTTCTATACCGCGTTCAGCAATGACCTGCCGCCGGTAAAAGCCTTGCGAAATCTTGCGCTGATGGCGGCACAGCGTGCCGGGGGGCTGAAGACCAAAGCCCTGAAATATGCCTTAGGGATTTAATGTGTTCCGGGCAAACCGCGAAATATCGGTTTGCCTTTTGTTTTTTGCTGACGAAACGACAAATAGCAGAAAGCCCGCACGAGGCGGGCTTTCTTAATGTGGCTGGGGTGCCAGGATTCGAACCTGGGTATGCTGGTATCAGAAACCAGAGCCTTACCGCTTGGCGACACCCCAATTTTGTTTCTCACTACCTTTTGAGCAGTGTACTGCAAGTAAAATGGTGGCTACGACGGGATTTGAACCTGTGACCCCATCATTATGAGTGATGTGCTCTAACCAGCTGAGCTACGTAGCCAAATTTTACTGACTTACTTCAAAACTTCAAGCACTAATTTAACTAACTTAATAATAAATTTCAAGTGCTTACCAATTATACAGAAAGAAGTATGGCTGGGGTACCAGGATTCGAACCTGGGAATGCTGGTATCAAAAACCAGTGCCTTACCGCTTGGCGATACCCCAACTGTGCTGCCGACTCTATGAAATGGTGCGGGAGGCGAGACTTGAACTCGCACACCTTGCGGCGCTAGAACCTAAATCTAGTGCGTCTACCAATTTCGCCACTCCCGCAAAAAAGATGGTGGCTACGACGGGATTCGAACCTGTGACCCCATCATTATGAGTGATGTGCTCTAACCAACTGAGCTACGTAGCCATCTTTTTTCGCGCAACCTTCATCGGCGTTGCGGGGCGCATTATGCGTATATGACCGTTTTGCGTCAACACCTTTTTTGGAGAAAAAGGCCTGATGGCGTCCATTTGTCTGGCTTATAACCACTCTGGTGATTAATTGGGCAAAAGACATTATTTTTACTGGCTTTACGCATAAAAAAACGGGCCTGAGAAGGCCCGTTTGCAACAAGGAGATTGACCGGTAAATCGTTTATTTGTAAGCGGACTGATGCACGCCAACCGCACGGCCAGAAGGATCGTCCATGTTTTTGAACGCTTCATCCCACTCAATGGCTTTCGCAGAAGAACAGGCCACTGACGGGCCACCAGGCACGCATTCTGCGGCGCTTGGAACCGGGAACAGTTCTTCAAAAATCGTCCGGTACAGGTAGCCTTCTTTAGATGTCGGCGTGTTATACGGGAAGCGGAAATGCGCCGTTTCGAGCTGTTGGTCAGTGATCTGCTGGGATGCCACTTCTTTTAAGGTATCGATCCAGCTGTAACCAACGCCGTCAGAGAATTGTTCCTTCTGACGCCATGCCACGCTGTGTGGCAAATAAGACTCGAAACATTCACGCAGGATATGTTTTTCCATCTTGCCGTTGCCGCACATCTTGTCTTTCGGGTTGATACGCATGGCGACGTCGAGGAATTTTTTATCCAGGAACGGTACGCGGGCTTCAACACCCCAGGCGGACATCGCTTTGTTGGCACGCGCACAGTCATACATGTGCAGCGCCAGCAATTTACGCACGGTTTCTTCATGGAATTCTTTGGCGTTTGGCGCTTTGTGGAAATACAGATAGCCACCCAGCACTTCGTCAGCGCCTTCGCCAGACAACACCATCTTGATGCCCATCGCTTTGATTTTACGCGACATCAGATACATCGGAGTGGAGGCACGGATCGTGGTGACATCGTAAGTTTCGATGTGATAAATCACGTCACGGATCGCATCCAGACCTTCCTGCACGGTGAAATGAATTTCATGGTGCACGGTGCCCAAATGGTTTGCCACTTCCTGCGCGGCACGCAGATCCGGTGAACCTTCCAGACCGACAGCAAAAGAGTGCAACTGCGGCCACCAGGCTTCGCTTTGATCTTTATCTTCGATACGGCGACCGGCAAATTTCTTGGTGATGGCGGAAATCACGGAGGAATCCAGACCACCGGACAGCAACACGCCATAAGGTACGTCAGACATCAGGTGACTTTTCACCGATTCTTCCAGCGCATCTTTCAATGCGGCTGCGTCAGTGACGTTGTCTTTGACGTTTTCGAAGTCAAACCAGTCGCGCTGGTAGTATTCGCGAATTTCACCGTCCTGGCTCCACAGATAGCTGCCTGCCGGGAATTCTTTGATGGTGCGGCAAACCGGCACCAGCGCTTTCATTTCTGACGCCACATACATGTTGCCGTGTTCGTCATAACCCATATACAGCGGGATAATGCCTAAATGGTCACGGCCAATCAGGTAGGCGTCTTTTTCTGTGTCATACAGAATAAAGGCGAACATGCCTTGCAGTTCATCGAGGAACTCCGGGCCTTTTTCCTGATACAGCGCCAGAATGACTTCGCAGTCAGACGCGGTCTGGAACGCATATTTGTCGCCCAGTTCAGCACGCAGGGCCTGATGGTTGTAGATTTCGCCGTTAACAGCCAGAACGTGAGTGTGTGCTGCGTTGTAAAGAGGCTGTGCGCCGTTGTTCACGTCGACAATGGACAGGCGCTCATGCGACAGAATCGCTTTATCGCTGGCAAACACACCGGACCAGTCGGGTCCGCGGTGACGCATCAGGCGCGACAGTTCCAGCGCTTTTTTGCGCAGCTCGACGGAGTCAGTTTTGATATCGAGCACACCGAAAATTGAACACATATTACTTTCTCCCTAACGACGTTTCTCTGGCTGTCATTTTTATGATTACGAATGAGGATCAACGTTGCCGTTCCTGCAATTTCAGTCGGCGTTGTTGCGTTGCTGACTATGAAAATGCGTCATAACCCCTATGTTGTGCAAGCGGTTTAACGCTCTTCTGATAAATAGTTGGTTGATGACCGGTGATCTTTAACGAATTCTCAGTTTTATGGTGATTTTATTAGTGGATTATTAATTTAAGCGTGAAAAATTGACGAGGATTCAAAAAAAGGGAAAAGTGGATAAAAATCAGTCAGCAAGACGAAAAAAAACGAGCCTGAATAGCAATCCGGGCTCGTTTTCAAATGCTTAGGAAAAAGATTAAATGACGTCGATATCGGCCACGGAAGGGTAAATCCATGTCGGACGGAAAGGCATACCTTCAATATCATTGAGGGTGGACACGCCGGTCAGCACCAGAATGGTTTCCAGACCTGCCTGAAAGCCTGCCAGAATGTCGGTACGCAGATTGTCGCCCACAATGACGGTATCTTCGGAATGCGCCTGCATTTTATTGAGCGCCGAGCGGATAATCCACGGGCTTGGCTTGCCGACGTAGAATGGCTGGCGGCCGGTAATCTTCTCGATAGGCGCGCACAACGCGCCACAGGCAGGGACAAAACCGTGCCCGTGATTATCAGGATTGGTGGCGATAAAGCGCGCACCGTTTGCCACGAAATACGCGGCTTTATGGATCATGTCCCAGTTGTATGAACGGGTCTCGCCAACAATCACGAAATCAGGGTTGATATCGGTAATGGTGAAACCGGCTTTATACAGTTCGTGGATCAGCGCGCCTTCACCCACGACATAGGCTTTTTTGCCTTCCTGACGTTTGAGGAAATCAGCAGTCGCCATCGCAGAGGTGAAAAAGGCACTTTCAGGGACGTCGAGACCGGCGGCGCCGAAGCGGTTTGCCAGATCCTGTGCTGTCTGGGAAGGGTAGTTCGTGAGAATGACCAAAGGCATTCCCTGTTCCTGGATCCGGGCCAGAAAACGATCGGCGCCGGGTACTGCGGTATTGTCGTGCATCAGCACGCCATCAATGTCACAAATTACGTTCTTTATTGTCATGATTTCCAAACCCACATTTTCAGTCCCCTTTCTGACAGCCAGATACTATAGCACGCCTCAGTTTTCCATCAGGCGCTGTAACAGAACCCCGTTGAGCATCGCCCGTTTGACCAGGGCAAATGCGCCAATGGCTGACTGATGATTCAGGGCTGACGTCACAACCGGTAAATTACGGCGGAAATCTTTCAGAACCTGCGCATTAATGCAGTTCTGAATGGCCGGAAGCAGGACCTTATCCGCTTCGGTAATTTCACCGGCAATCACGACTTTTTGCGGATTAAACAGGTTTATCGCGATCGACACGCCTTTGCCCAACTGGCGGCCCACGTGTTCAATCACTTCCGTCGCCAGCGCATCGTGGCGGTTGGCTGCTTTGCAGATCGCGGAAATAGAGCAGTCATCGAGGCTGAGCTTACTGGCGTAGCCTTGTGTCAGCAGATGGCGCACGCGGTTTTCGATGGCGGCGTTCGCGGCCACGGTTTCCAGACAGCCGAAATTTCCGCAATGACAGCGTTCGCCCAGCGGGTCGATCTGGATATGACCGATTTCACCGACGTTGCCGTTACTGCCGAGAAAAATCTGCCCGTTAACGATGATCCCGGCACCGGTACCACGGTGTAAACGAACCAAAATGGAGTCCTGACAGTCGCGGGTTGCACCGAAATAGTGCTCGGCAAGCGCCAGACTGCGGATATCGTGACCGACAAAACTGGTGACTTTAAATTTTGCTTCCAGCGCATCCACTAATTTCCATGCGCCGACGCTGATATGCGGCATGTAGCGCACGATACCTTTATTCGGATCCACCAGACCGGGGAGGATGACGGAAATGGCAATCAGCTCGCGGATCTTGCGCTGGTTCAGCTCAATAAATTGACGGATGGCCTCAAAGAGCGCGTTCTCCAGCGTTTCCTGAGTGCGTTCCGGCAGGGCGTAATGTTGTTCCGCCAGTGATTTGGCGCTGAGATCGTAGAGCGTAATCGTTGCGTCATGGCGGCCAAGACGCACGGCGATAGTATGGAAAGGGCGGGTTTCTGTGATGATAGAAATGGCGCGGCGACCACCGGTGGAAGCCTGCTGATCGACTTCTTTAATCAGCCCGCGCTCAAGTAATTGTCGGGTAATTTTGGTCACACTGGCGGGCGCTAACTGACTCATGTCGGCAATCTGAATGCGCGAGATGGGACCTTGTTGGTCAATCAGGCGGTAAACCGCCGCGCCGTTTAACTGCTTAACCAGATCAACGTTGCCGATTTGTGCCTGCTGTCCGCCAGTTGTCATCAATGCTGTTATCCGCTCAATTAAACTTCGTCACCATTAACGATAGTTTTTGTGATTTTAAAATCATGAGTGAACGCGGTGAGGTTGGCGACTTTACCTGCTTCAATGCTGCCCAGTTGGCTGTCAACACCAATGGCGCGTGCCGGATAAAGCGATGCCATACGCAGCGTTTCATCCAGCGCAATCCCGACATGTTCGACGCTGTTTTGCACCGCTTCAATCATTGTCAGGGCAGAGCCGCTCAGTGTTCCGTTTTCGTCCACACAGAGTCCGTCACGGTAGTATATTGTTTTACCGGCAAAAATGAACTCATCAATATTCGCACCTGCGGGCGCAGTGGCGTCAGTGACCAGCACCAGCTTCTCGCCTTTGAGCTTTTTCGCGTTGCGGATATTCGCCCAGTCGACGTGCAGGCCGTCAGCAATCACTCCGGTATAGACTTCCGGCGTATCGAAGATTGCACCAATCAGGCCAGGCTGACGGCCGGTGATGGCAGGCATTGCATTATAAAGGTGCGTGGCGAAGCTGATACCGGCCGCGAAACCTTCACGCGCCTGTGCGTAAGTTGAATTTGAGTGGCCTGCGGAAATCACAATACCGGCGTCGCGCAACTGGCGGATATATTTCGCTTCAACCTGTTCTGGCGCGAGCGTCAGCTGGCTGATGACATCCGCATTGGCGCACAGGAAATCGATCATGGCGCTGTCTGGCAGACGAATAAAGGCCGGATTATGCGTGCCTTTTTTCTCCGGGCTGAGGTACGGCCCTTCAAGATGCAGACCGAGCGCCTGATTCGGATATTTTTCCAGATAGGTACGCATCACGCTGATACCGTGTTTCATGTAGTCATCGCTACAGGTGATCAGCGTCGGTAAGAAACTGGTACAGCCCGATTTTTCATTGGCTTTCTGCATGATTTCTAACGTTTCCACGGAAATCGCTTCCAGTGAATCGTTGAACTGCACGCCGCCACAACCGTTCAGTTGCAGATCGATAAATCCGGGGGCAAGAATGGCGCCGTCCAGACTGCGGGTTTCCACATTCGCCGGCAATTCACTCACCGGGCAGACACGTTCGATTTTGCCATCCGCAATCACTACCGCGTGGTTATCCAGAACGTCATGACCGGTATAAACCCGGCAGTTCACTAATGCGTACATCATGCCCCCATTCCCCTTTATCCTTTGAGCCGCAGCGGCGTTGGCTACCTTTACTCACTCCGGTCACTTACTTCAGTAAGCTCGCGGAGATTCGTTCAGTTGCCGCCTTGCTGCAACTCAAATGCTTTCGGGGACTCAGTTAATTAAAGATTTTTCATATTTTCCGCTTCTAACTCGCGGAAATATTTAACAGTTTTGACTTTCAGTTCCATGGTGGACGGTTCGTCGCACACCATAACGGCTTTTGCGTGCAATTGCAGGCAACTGATGGTCCACATGTGGTTGATATTGCCTTCTACCGCCGCTTCCAGCGCCTGCGCTTTCGCGTGGCCGGTCACCAGAATCATCACTTCTTCTGCGTCCAGCAGCGTGCCCACGCCAACGGTCAGGGCGTATTTTGGCACCTGGGAGACATCGTTGTCGAAGAAACGTGAGTTCGCGATGCGGGTTTCATGCGTCAGGGTTTTGATGCGGGTGCGGGAAGCCAGAGAAGACGCCGGTTCGTTGAATGCGATATGACCGTCGTTGCCCACGCCACCCATGAACAGGTGAATTTTGCCGTAAGACTTAATTTTTGCTTCGTACTGGCGGCATTCTTCGTTGACGTCTGGCGCATTACCATTCAGCAGATTGATGTTTTCGCGTGGAATATCAACGTGGTCAAAGAAGTTTTTGTACATGAAGGTATGATAGCTCTCAGGGTGTTCCTGCGGCAGACCAACATATTCATCCATATTGAAGGTAACAACGTGCTTAAAGCTAACCTGGCCTGCTTTATGCATGGCGATTAAATGTTTATACGCTTCGAGCGGGGTACCACCGGTAGGTAAGCCCAGAACAAACGGGCGGTCGGCAGTGGGTTTGAAAGCATTGATACGTTCAACGATATGACGTGCAGCCCATTTGCCAACTTCAGTGGTGGTGTTTAAAGGAATAAGTCTCATCACATACCTCTAGTTTTTCAGAATATTGAATATACTGTTGATATCCTTTGTTCTTGACGTTGCAGGGGCGTTGGCTGCTCTCGCTCACCCGGATCACTTACCTGTGTAAGCTCATCGGGATCCACTCGATTGCCGCCTTCCTGCAAGGTCAGGGACTGCGGATATCCGTAGTCAAAGCAAAAACGAAGTTCGTCGGTTCAAAGGCGGTCTTGTTAAGCGTAAACCACCGCAGCGGTTTATGACTGGCACAATGCCGTCTGGATTTTTTTAATGATAAAATAAGTTTGGTGTCTTGACCAGTGTAATGGCATGTTATGACCTCTTTTTGGTGACGATTCTCACAAAAAGAGAGGTTTTAATTTGCGATACGAAATAATCTTTTTACACTCGCAATCGCAGTTGGTTAAATCGGAACGGTAAATGTAAAAGGTAGTAAACATACTAATTAAACTACTTAGGTGATTCGCTTACGGGCGAGTAGGGGGAATGTTGAATATACTGAGTTATTTACAAAAGATTGGCCGGGCATTGATGGTGCCAGTCGCTACGTTGCCAGCCGCCGCCATTCTTATGGGTGTCGGTTATTGGATCGACCCTGTGGGCTGGGGTGGAGACAATGCACTGGCGGCATTTTTCATTAAATCGGGTTCCGCTATCATCGAAAACATGTCCGTACTGTTTGCGATCGGTGTGGCGTATGGCATGTCCAAAGACAAAGACGGTGCGGCTGCACTGACCGGTTTTGTCGGTTTCCTGGTGCTGACCACGCTGTGTTCGCCAGCAGCCGTGTCAATGATTCAGAAGATCCCGTTAGACCAGGTGCCGGCGGCATTTGGTAAAATCAATAACCAGTTCGTCGGTATCTTAGTCGGTATCATTTCCGCTGAGTTGTACAACCGCTTCAGCCACGTTGAGTTGCCGAAAGCGTTGTCTTTCTTCAGCGGTCGTCGTCTGGTGCCGATCCTCACCTCTTTCCTGATGATCATCGTTGCCTTCATTCTGATGTATGTCTGGCCTCTGATCTTCAACGGTCTGGTGACCTTCGGTGAGCACATCCAGCAACTCGGTTCTGCCGGTGCCGGTATCTATGCTTTCTTCAACCGTTTACTGATCCCGGTCGGTCTGCATCACGCCCTGAACTCCGTGTTCTGGTTTGACGTGGCAGGCATTAACGACATCCCTAACTTCCTTGGCGGCCAGGAATCTATCCAGGCAGGTAAAGCGGTTGTGGGTATCACCGGTCGTTATCAGGCGGGCTTCTTCCCGATCATGATGTTCGGTCTTCCGGGTGCGGCGCTGGCGATTTACCACTGCGCACGTCCTGAAAACAAGGCAAAAGTTGCCGGTATCATGATGGCTGCCGCTTTCGCTTCCTTCTTCACGGGTATCACCGAACCGCTGGAATTCTCCTTCATGTTCGTTGCGCCGGTTCTGTATGTTATCCACGCCGTGCTGACCGGTATTTCGGTCTTCATCGCCGCAAGCATGCACTGGATTGCCGGTTTCGGCTTCAGCGCAGGTTTGGTGGATATGGTGCTGTCTTCCCGTAACCCGCTGGCGACTCACTGGTACATGCTGATCCCTCAGGGTCTGGTGTTCTTCGTGATTTACTATGTGGTGTTCCGTTTCACCATTCAGAAATTCAACCTGCTGACGCCGGGTCGTGAGCTGGCGGTTGCCGGTGACGAAACTGACGGTTATGACGTTGATGTGGAATCTGCGGGCAATAAAGGCGACGAAACGGTTGCTCTGGCACGTCGTTATATCAGTGCCATCGGCGGTTCAGAAAACCTCACCGGTATTGATGCCTGTATCACCCGCCTGCGCCTGAACGTGAAAGACTCCGCGCTGGTGAATGACGGGTTGGCAAAACGTCTGGGTGCTTCAGGGGTTATCCGCCTGAACAAGCAAAGCGTGCAGGTGATTGTCGGTACCCGTGCTGAAATCATTGCCGGTGCGATGCGCACGGCACTGAATGCAGGCCCGATTGCTGCGGCTACGGCGACGCCGGCTGCGCCAGTGTCTGAAATCAAGCCTCAGGCTGTACCCAACAGCGTGAAAACCGTGGTAGAAACGCTGGTATCGCCGGTCACCGGTGACATCGTGGCGCTGGATCAGGTCCCTGATGAAGCCTTTGCCAGCAAAGCGGTGGGTGATGGCGTGGCCATTCGTCCGACGGATAAAATCGTGGTAGCGCCTGCTGCCGGTACCGTGGTGAAAATCTTCAATACCAATCACGCGTTCTGCCTGGAAACCACTTCCGGTGCTGAAATCGTGGTGCATATGGGGATTGATACTGTTGCGCTGAACGGTCAGGGCTTTACCCGCCTGGTCGAAGAAGGGGCCACGGTCACTGCCGGACAACCTGTTCTCGAGCTGGATCTGGATTACCTGAACGCTCACGCGCGCTCAATGATCAGCCCTGTTGTGGTCAGCAATATTGATGATTACACCGGTGTGACTGCGCTGGCCAGCGGTTCTGTGGTCGCCGGTCAGAGCAAACTGTTCGACATTCAGGGCAAATAACGTCTCTGAACGGCTGACAGTGAAAAGTCCCCTGACGGGAAGAGAGCGATCTCTTCCCGTTTTTTATTGTTTCAGAACAGACGGCACAGAGATAACCACGATTTTATGCAACTAACGGTTGTTTCCCGACGTGGCTTGTTGGAACATAAGCGGTTATCCGTAGAGTCAATGTTGCGTAGAGGAATTGCACAATGAGTGAGGCTGAAGCCCGCCCAACAAATTTTATCCGTCAGATTATTGATGAAGATCTGGCGACCGGGAAACACAATACCGTTCATACCCGTTTCCCGCCTGAGCCAAATGGCTATCTGCATATCGGTCATGCGAAATCTATCTGCCTGAACTTCGGCATTGCGCAAGACTATCAGGGGCAGTGCAACCTGCGTTTTGACGATACCAACCCGGCAAAAGAAGACATCGAATTCGTTGAGTCGATCAAACACGACGTCCAGTGGTTAGGTTTCGACTGGAGCGGTGATATTCACTACTCTTCAGACTATTTTGATCAACTGCACGCTTATGCGCTGGAACTGATCAACAAAGGTCTGGCGTACGTTGACGAACTGTCACCGGATCAGATCCGTGAATACCGCGGCTCGCTGACGTCTCCGGGCAAAAACAGCCCGTACCGTGACCGTTCAGTGGAAGAGAACATCGCGCTGTTTGAGAAAATGCGTAACGGTGAATTTGCCGAAGGCGCTGCCTGTCTGCGTGCAAAAATCGATATGGCGTCGCCTTTCTTCGTGATGCGCGATCCGGTTCTGTACCGCATTAAGTTTGCAGAACACCACCAGACCGGCAAAAAATGGTGCATCTATCCGATGTACGATTTCACCCACTGCATTTCCGATGCGCTGGAAGGGATCACCCATTCGCTGTGTACGCTGGAATTCCAGGACAACCGCCGTCTGTACGACTGGGTTCTGGATAACATCTCCATTCCATGCCACCCGCGTCAGTACGAGTTCTCCCGTCTGAATCTCGAGTACTCCATCATGTCTAAGCGTAAGCTGAACCAGCTGGTGACCGAGAAGATTGTGGAAGGCTGGGACGACCCGCGTATGCCGACTGTTTCAGGTCTGCGTCGTCGTGGTTACACCGCCGCGTCTATCCGTGAATTCTGCCGTCGTATCGGCGTCACCAAGCAAGACAACAACGTCGAAATGATGGCGCTGGAATCCTGTATCCGTGACGATCTGAACGAAAATGCACCGCGCGCCATGGCGGTGATCAACCCGGTTAAAGTGATCATTGAAAACTTTACCGGTGATGACGTGCAGAGGGTGAAAATGCCGAACCACCCGAGCAAACCGGAAATGGGCACCCGCGAAGTGCCATTTACCCGTGAGATTTATATCGATCAGGCAGATTTCCGCGAAGAAGCGAACAAGCAATACAAGCGTCTGGTGCTCGGCAAAGAAGTGCGTCTGCGCAATGCGTATGTGATCAAAGCAGAACGTATCGAGAAAGATGCAGAAGGCAATATCACCACGATCTTCTGTTCTTACGATATCGATACACTGAGCAAAGATCCTGCCGATGGCCGCAAGGTGAAAGGCGTGATCCACTGGGTTTCGGCGTCAGAAGGCAAACCGGCGGAGTTCCGCCTGTATGACCGTCTGTTCAGCGTCGCCAACCCGGGTCAGGCAGAAGATTTCCTGACCACCATCAACCCGGAATCTCTGGTGATTTCCCACGGTTTCGTGGAGCCATCACTGGTGGCTGCACAGGCTGAAATCAGCCTGCAGTTCGAGCGTGAAGGTTACTTCTGCGCCGACAGCCGCTACTCAAGCGCTGAACATCTGGTGTTTAACCGTACCGTTGGCCTGCGCGATACCTGGGAAAGCAAACCCGTCGTGTAAGCCTTCAGTGTCAGATGATAAAACGCAGCTCCGGCTGCGTTTTTTTTTGCCTGTGATAATCGTAATGGGTTTTGTTTCTCGTCGCGAATTAATGTATTTCCTATGCTTGCTTTTTAAACGATACGGCGCGAGCTGTTGTATTGCTGAAACGTTTAAACTGTAGGGTTATTTTATTTAATTGCTTGTTTTAGTTATTTATTCAGTTAATCCACTGCTTTAATTCTTTCCTGAGACCCTCTGTAACACTTTTTCATCTTTATGTGCACTTTGTCATATTTCGGCGATCAATGATGAATTACTCATTGATAATTCGCGTCGCGAAAAATATTCTAAACCTGTTTTATACGGTTACGCCTCTGGCGGCCGCTTTTTATACCCGTTTGGGTTTTGCTCGTTTTTTTAGTCAACATGAGGAATCTCTATGCACAAGCACCGTAACAGGGGCAGAGGATCGGCTTACCTGAAACCTGCGATATATTCCCTGGCCGGCACCTTACTGGGTGGCGGAATGATGTTCGCTGAAGATGCCAACGCGGCAGGTTTTATTGATGATTCAACGCTGACCGGCGGCGTGTATTACTGGCAGCGTCAACGTGACCGCAAGGACATGGATCCGGCGAGTGACAGCTACAAAGACTATACAACCAACCTTTCCCATTCTACCGCTAACCTGAACCTCGACTTTTCTTCCGGCTATGCCTGGGACATGTTTGGTATTGATATCGCCGCTTTCACGGCAATTGAAATGGCCGAAAGCAGCGAGAGCGGACACCCCAACGAAATCGCCTTCTCCAACAGCAACCGCGCGTACGACGAAGATTATTCCGGCGATAAAAGCGGCATCAGCCTGTATAAGGCCGCCGGTAAATTCAAATACGGCGGATTCTGGGGACATGCGGGTTACATTCAGCCCACCGGACAAACGCTGATCGCGCCACACTGGAGCTTTATGCCCGGAACCTATCGCGGTGCGGAAGCCGGATATAAACATGATTTCGGTGATCCGGGTGAGCTGAGCTTCTCCTACATGTGGACCGACGAATACAAATCCCCGTGGCATCTGGAAATGGATGATTTCCGCCAGAATGACAAAAAGACCGGCGTTTCTTATCTTCACTCGGTCGGGGCGAAATACGATTTTAAAAATGATTTCGTGCTGGAAGGCGCATTTGGTCAGGCTGAAAGTTATGTTGATCAGTACTTTGCCAAGGCCTCTTACAAAATTGATCTGATGGGCAATCCGCTGACCACCAGCTATCAGTTCTATGGTGCAGAAGATCGCATCAGTGACAAGAATGATCCGAACAGTCTGTATGACGGACTGGCATGGCTGCAGGCGCTGACTTTCGGCTATACCACCGGTCAGTTTAACTGGCGTCTGGAAGGGACGATGGTGAAGGCCGAAGGGAATCAGGGTTACTTCCTGCAACGTATGACCCCGACCTATTCCTCTTCAAACGGTCGTCTTGACGTGTGGTGGGATAACCGTTCTGACTTCAACGCCAACGGTGAGAAAGCCGTGTATGCCGGCGTGCTTTATGATCTGGCGAAATGGGATCTGCCGGGCTTCGCGGTCGGTGGTTCGTACGTCTATGCGTGGGATGCCAAACCGAGCACCAATGCGGCCTACGATCAGAGCCAGCGCCTGAAAGAAAGCGCCTGGAGTCTGGATGCGCTGTATACCATTCAGGAAGGGCGCGCCAAAGGGACGCTGTTCAAACTGCATTACACCCAATACGACAACCACTCTGATCTTCCGAGCTGGAGTGGCGGGTACGGCAACATATTCCAGGATGAAAAAGACGTGAAATTCATTGTCATCGCTCCATTCACTATTTTCTGAGGTCGTTATGTCGATGAATAAATTACTGATGATTGTGATGTCGTCCGTGCTTCTGGCCGGTTGTGCACCTACCGCTGATCAGGCAGAAATCTCCAAAACGCGGGAAGATTACCGGACCTGTATCAATACGGCGGAAGGCGATGCGGACAAACTGGCATCCTGTCAGGTGATGCTCAACAAGCTGAAACAGGAAAAAGCACACCAGCAATTTGCAGAACAGGAGACAGTGCGCGTGGTGGATTATCAGCGCTGCCTTACCGCCCGTAAAACCGGAAACGGTCAGGCCTTTGCCGCCGATTGCGGGAAAATCTGGCAGGAAATCAGAGCGAATAACGCACCGGAAAAGTAACTCAACACCAGAACACGGATGCAGAAATCAAAACCCCGGCTTGCCGGGGTTTTTTGCCTCTGCCCTCTGCCAGATTGCAGACATAAAAAAACCGCTTTTCAGCGGTTAATTTAGTCAAAGCCCGTGCAGATTACAGCGCAGGTTTATCGTTATGCAAAGAGTCATCTTCACGGCAGTCGCCTGCTTCACAGTGGCCGTACAAATACAGACTGTGGTTGGTCAGTTTGATGCCATGTTTCTTAGCAATCTCACGCTGACGACCTTCAATATATTCGTCACGGAATTCAATCACACGGCCACAATCCAGACAGATCAGGTGGTCATGGTGATGTTGCTGGGTCAGTTCGAATACGGACTTGCCGCCTTCGAAGTTATGACGGGTGACAATACCGGCGTCGTCAAACTGGTTCAGAACGCGGTAAACCGTCGCCAGGCCAATTTCTTCACCCATATCAATCAGTTGCTTGTAAAGATCTTCCGCACTAACGTGATGACCTTCCGGCGCTTGCAGCACTTCCAGGATTTTGAGGCGCGGAAGCGTGACTTTTAAGCCGGCTTTCTTCAGTGCGGTGTTGTTGTCAGTCATGCGGATTCAGTCCTGTTACTATGTGCTAATCAAGTTGAGGCATGCAGCCTGTGGCATCGGCGGCACAAAATTATTCGTATAGTCTCTTCGTTTAACGCAAATGTGCCAATTCTCGTCAACGACAGCCTGTTAATAAAGATCACAAAGTGCCGGTCACATTTGGAATGCAACGACTTGATCGATAGAAAAAACAGATGAACTCAGTGTACCTTGATACGACTGAAAGTTACAATTTTGTAGCAGTTAAATTGTTAATTTCAGTAATAGTTTGGCCCTTCAATTGTAGAATAAATCCTCAGGGCCAACAGGGTTTTTAGCCAATAATTTCAGAAAGGCTGAGTTCTTCTGTGATCTGTTTTACCCAGGCATCAACACGTTCGTTGGTCAGTTCTGGCTGACGGTCTTCGTCAATTGCCAGCCCAATGAAGTGCTTATCGTCTGCCAGGCCTTTGGATGCTTCGAAGTGGTAACCTTCGGTTGGCCAGTGACCGACAATCACCGCGCCGCGTGGCTCAATGATGTCGCGCACGGTACCCAGTGCATCGCAGAAATATTCGGCATAGTCTTCCTGATCGCCACAACCAAACAGCGCGACCAACTTACCTTCGAAATCTATCTCTTCCAGCGTTGGGAAAAAGTCGTCCCAGTCACACTGCGCTTCACCGTAATACCAGGTTGGAATGCCGATCAGCAAAATATCGAATTTTTCCAGATCCTCTTTGCTGCTCTTCGCAATGTCATGCACCTCTGCAACATCTTTACCCAATTGCTTCTGGATCATTTTTGCGATGTTTTCGGTGTTACCTGTATCGGATCCAAAGAAGATACCTACAACGGCCATAAGATTACCTAACCTCTTGTTCTAAATGAAGTGCCCTGCATCGCAGGCAATAATAATGCAGATGATAGCAAACTCGCGAGGCGGAGAATATGCTTCCGGCCGCCTTCTTGACTGGGAAATAAGTTTATCGGGCAATATTTTAAAGTGTTATCGCCTTTGTGTGTTTTCCAAAAACGCCAATAAACCTCAAACTTATTGAGGTTAAAAGCAAACTTGAGAAATAAGTCGACACAATACTAAATTTCGAGCACATCCCGCCGATAGATGATGCGAGAGCAATCTCAACATAATAAAGAAATCGATGCCCGGAGAGGTGTTCAAACATGTCCTGGGGCACTTGCCTGCTGGTTACCTGTCTTGATTCTCCGCATCCCCGTCAATCCTCAGACCAGAAACAGTCCTGTTTCGAGAGAGGCATATCGTGCAGTTTTTAAAAAATATCACCATCAGGGCCGCATTATTAACGATTCTTGGCATCTTCTGCGTCATGTGGGCCGGTGTTTCCCTTTACACCGTCTCCTCACTTGACACGCTGACGCAAAATACCAAAAACAGTACCGAGCTGGTCAACAATATGGCGCTGATCAACAAAGGTAATGATCAGTATTTTCGTACCGTGACGCGCCTGAGCCGCGCCGTCGCACAGCTTCAGGCCGACCCATCAAAAGGGCCGGAAATTTTTGATACCGCGAAACAATCCCTCGACGGACTGACGCAGGCGCTGGCCAGTTTTAAAACAGCGCCGCATCCAGGTCTGGAAGAAGCCGCCGTTCAGGAACTGAGCACTAACTGGGACAACCTGATCACGCAGGGCGTCACGCCGTTATTTGCCGCCGCGAGCAGCAAGGATATCGGGACTTATAACCAGCTCGCCAATTCAACCGTCCCTGCGCTGAGCCGCAGCTTTGGCGCGTCCATGGAAAACGTCAGCGGCCAGATCGCCGTTGATTTCGATGCGGCGCAACGTCAATCGACCCATCTGACCTCCATCGGCAAAGTGATTTTGCTGACGGCGTTTGGTATCGGGCTGGTGATTTTACTCCTGACCGACCGTTATCTGGTGATGGCGCTGGTGAGACCACTGGATCAAATCCGCGACCATTTCGCGGTGATCGCCAGCGGCGACCTGACGCATTATCTGGAAGAGTTCGGTAAAAACTGTGCCGGTAAGCTGATCCCGTTGCTGAACTTAATGCAGCTGAGTCTGGTGAATACCGTCCAAACCATCCGTAACTGTACCAACCACATTTATCAGGGCGCGTCAGAGATTTCAGCCGGTAACAACGATCTGTCTTCCCGTACAGAAGAACAGGCCTCGGCGCTGGAAGAAACCGCCGCCAGCATGGAAGAACTGACCGCTACCGTGAAACACAATGCCGATAACGCGCATCACGCCAGCCAGCTGGTGATTGAAGCCTCCGGTACCGCGCAGCGCGGCGGGAATATCGTCGCGGATGTGGTCAGCACCATGAAAGACATCTCCGGCAGCTCGAAGAAAATTGCCGAAATCACGTCGGTCATTAACAGCATCGCTTTCCAGACCAACATTCTGGCGCTGAACGCCGCGGTTGAAGCCGCGCGTGCGGGCGAGCAGGGACGGGGTTTTGCGGTGGTCGCCAGCGAAGTGCGCAATCTGGCACAGCGCAGTGCGCAGGCGGCGAAGGAAATCGAGCAGCTGATCAGCGAATCGGTTTCCCGCGTCGACAGCGGTTCGCGGCTGGTTGAAAACGCCGGTCAGACCATGAATGAAGTGGTGCGTTCCATTACGCACGTCACCGATATCATGGCGGAAATCGCGTCTGCGTCTGATGAACAAAGCAAAGGCATCAGCCAGGTGGCGGTGGCCGTCACTGAAATGGACAGCGTGACGCAGCAGAACGCCGCGCTGGTGGAACAGGCATCGCAGGCTGCGGTTTCGCTGGAAGAACAGGCGTCATTGCTGAACAACGCCGTCGCCACGTTCAAGCTGAAAGACAGCGTGACCAGCGTCGGATCGCGTCCGGCGAAGTCAATTTCCGCGCCATTACTGCGTCCGGATACCGGCATGCTTTCGGCGAAAAGTGCTGAAAACTGGGAAACGTTCTGAGGGGGAAGAAAAGCGTTAGCGTGGAATAGTTAAGAAAAAACAAACGGGTAGCCTGAGAGGGTTACCCGTTTTCAATCAGCCTTCATGACCGTTAAGATGCGACAGCAGCATCTCTTCAATCAATTCGCTACGACTGATATTGCGTTCTTCTGCCAGCTTATTGAGCATATCAACAGCATCGGCGTTCATTTTCAGCTCCACGCGACGCAGGCCGCTCGCTTTATCGCGGCGTAACTGGTTGCGCTTATTGATCCTGAGCTGTTCATCACGGGATAGCGGATTTGTTTTTGGACGCCCAGGACGGCGGTCATCTGCGAACAGATCAATCGTCGTGCGATCCAGTTGTTCTTTTGCCATAGGTAGCGGTACAACCAGGGAAGTTTTTACATCGGAAAACGGCAAGCCGGTTCCTGACGAGCGTTTCACACATTTCGGGCTAAGAAACCCTGACCCAATTTACCCCCCGCGACTCACAGTGAGTAAAACGGGGTGGCAAAATTATAGCGCGCAATCATACACTGGCGCGCCTGGGGTTCACAACGCCTGATTGCCCTGATTTCATGATAACTTCCTAAGTTGTGCAGACTTTTTGCACAATTTATCCCCAGGATGTTAAACCTCAGGCTGCATCGATGAAACGATGCACAGCGCGCAGCACCGCATCGGGTTTTTCGGCGTGCACCCAATGACCCGCTCCCGCCACCACATGCGCTTTGGCCTGCGGGAACTGGCGGGCAATCGCATCGCGATATTCATCCTGCACATACGGCGATAAACCGCCACGGATAAACAGCGCCGGATGATCCCACGGCGGCACCTCTTCCCAGCCGGTAATGGTGTCGTATTCGCTCAGCAGCACCGGCACGTTGAAACGCCATTCTCCCTGCTGGAACGATTTCAGCAGGAACTGGATCACGCCGTCTTCCTTTATATACTCACGCATACACTCAGTGGCCGAGGTGCGGTCGCGGAGTCCGGCGTCGGTTACCGCGTTAATTGCCGCAAAAATCTCATCATGACGGCGCACGTGGTAATCCACCGGCGCGACATCAATGGCGATCAGCCTTTCGATGCGATCAGGGATCAGCGCCGTCAGCGCCATTGCCGCTTTTCCGCCCATTGAGTGACCGATAACGATGATTTTTTGGAAACCCACCTCATCCAGCGTTTCCACTAAATCCTGCGCCATGGCGGCATAAGACATCTCGCCGGCGCGTCCTGACTGACCGTGATTACGCAAATCGACCTGTAACACGTTATGCTGTTTTTTCAGGTCGCGGGCCAGAATGCCCAGATTATCGAGGGTGCCGAACAGGCCGTGGATCAGTAAAACCGGCAGGGCGGTGCTGCCAGCGACGTCAGCTTCTTGCAGGCGATAATGTAATTTCATAGCGAAGTTCATACAGATAAACAATCTCATTAGGTTATCATGACTTGCGGATAATTTTTGAAAACAGAAAGTGTCTGCCAGATGCCAGAGCGGGATTTGTCTATCAGGAAGCCGGCGGGTTGATGTCAGCATGCAGCAAAATCGGGAAGTTGTCTGGATTTTGCTTCGCGGCGCAATTCCTCTGTTTGTTACTGCGTAGAAATTTGTATAATCCTTTTGAATGAATTAAGTAGAAAAACAGTACTGGATAAAGATGAAAACTATTGAGGTTGACGAAGAACTCTACCGCTATATTGCCAGCCATACGCAAGCAATCGGTGAAAGCGCGTCTGATATTTTACGCCGTATGTTGAAGTTTACTGCCGGTCAGACCGCTCCTGCCGCGCCAGTGACCCCTTCTGTTATCGCCGGCACTGTCGCGCAGGAAAAACCTGCCGCCGCCGCAGCCCCGACGTCGCGTGATAAAGTCCGCGCCGTCCGTGAACTGCTGCTGTCCGATGAATACGCAGAACAAAGCAAAGCGGTGAACCGCTTTATGCTGATCCTGTCGACCTTGTATACCCTCAACCCGAAAGAATTTGCGACGGCGACCGACTCTCTGACCGGCCGCACGCGGACCTATTTTGCCGGTGACCAGCAAACCCTGCTGCAAAACGGCATTCATACCAAGCCTAAACACGTTCCCGGAACGCCGTATTGGGTTATTACGAATACCAACACAGGTCGCAAACGCAGCATGATCGAACACATCATGCAGCTCATGCAGTTCCCGGCGGAACTGACTGACAAAGTGTGCGGCACCCTCTAAATTTCAGCGTAAGGGAGAAGCGCCAGTGGCTAATCACCCCCGTGCAGGGCAACCTGCTCAGCAAAGCGATTTGATCAATGTGGCGCAGTTAACGTCACAGTATTACGTTCTGCAACCGGATCCGGCTAACACTGCACACGCGGTGAAATTCGGCACGTCCGGCCATCGCGGTAGTTCGTTGCGTCACAGCTTTAATGAAGCGCACATCTTGGCGATTGCTCAGGCAATTGCTGAAGTGCGTAAAGAGCAGGGCACCACCGGCCCGTGCTACGTGGGTAAAGATACCCATGCGCTGTCCGAACCGGCATTTATCTCTGTGCTGGAAGTGCTGACCGCCAATGGCGTGGATGTCATTGTTCAGGAAGACAACGGATTCACGCCGACACCGGCCGTGTCTCACGCCATCCTGACCCACAACCGCAACGGCGGCGCGCTGGCAGATGGCATCGTCATCACGCCTTCGCACAACCCGCCGGAAGATGGCGGCATCAAATATAACCCGACCAACGGCGGCCCGGCAGATACCAATCTGACCTCGGTAATTGAGAAGCGTGCTAACGCACTGCTGGCGGCTAAGCTTTCCGGTGTGAAACGTCAGTCTCTCGATCAGGCGTGGAAAAGCGGTCATCTGGTGGCGAAAGATCTGGTGCAGCCATTTATCGAAGGGCTGACCGATATCGTGGATATGGCCGCGATTCAGAAAGCCGGCCTGAAACTGGGTGTGGATCCGCTCGGCGGTTCCGGTATCGAATACTGGAAGCGTATCGCGGAACATTACAAACTGGATCTGACGCTGGTAAACGATGAAGTCGATCAGACTTTCCGTTTCATGCATCTCGACCACGACGGCGTGATCCGCATGGACTGCTCGTCTGAATCGGCGATGGCCGGTCTGCTGGCCCTGCGTGATAAGTTCGATCTGGCCTTCGCTAACGACCCGGATTACGACCGCCACGGTATCGTGACACCTGCCGGTCTGATGAACCCGAACCATTATCTGGCGGTGGCGATTCAGTACCTGTTCCAGCACCGTCCGCAGTGGGGCAAAGACGTTGCCGTCGGTAAGACGCTGGTTTCCAGTGCGATGATCGACCGCGTGGTGGAAGATTTGGGCCGTAAGCTGGTGGAAGTGCCGGTCGGTTTCAAATGGTTCGTTGACGGTCTGTTTGACGGCAGCTTCGGTTTTGGTGGCGAAGAAAGTGCCGGGGCTTCATTCCTGCGTTTCGACGGCACACCGTGGTCAACCGACAAAGACGGCATCATCATGTGTCTGCTGGCCGCGGAAATCACCGCCGTCACCGGCAAGAATCCGCAGGAACATTACAACGAGCTGGCGGCCCGCTTTGGCGCACCAAGCTACAACCGTATTCAGGCGCCTGCGACGCACGCACAGAAAGCCGCGCTGTCTAAACTTTCTCCTGAACAGGTGAAAGCAGACACCCTGGCCGGTGACCCGATCACCGCCCGCCTGACCAACGCGCCGGGTAACGGTGCGTCCATTGGCGGTCTGAAAGTGATGACCAAAAACGGCTGGTTTGCGGCACGTCCGTCCGGCACAGAAGAAGCCTACAAAATCTATTGTGAAAGCTTCCTCGGTGCTGAACACCGTGAACAAATCGAGAAAGAAGCGGTAGAAATCGTCAGCAAGGTTCTTGCCGACGCTAAATAAGCCGTTCTCTGCTTCTCATCAAAGGCGCTGATTATTCAGCGCTTTTTTTTTTGCCCGTTTCTTGCCGGAAGTTCAGATGTTAATAAAGATATATCTAAATGCGTTTTTCCGCTTGCCAGTTTCTGAAAACCGATCTACTTTAGATATATCGAAATAATTCGATATATCTAAATAGGGCATACAATATGTTTAGCAAAATGTTTGAAGGCCGCCATCGCGGTCACGGTAGCCGGGAAGAAGGGCATCGCGGTCATTGCCGTCATGAATCTGATGTTGGTGATCACAGCGAGCGCCATGCGTTACGTCGTGACGGCCGTCATCGCGGTGAAGAACGGGGAGAAGAAGGGCGCGAACGTCGCGGACGTGGCGAAGGTCGCCGTGGCGGGCGCGGTGAGCGGGGTGTACATCGTCTGTTTGAACACGGTGATTTACGCCGCGTACTGCTGGCGCTGGTGGCGAAAAAACCGAGCCACGGTTATGAGCTGATCAAAGCCATCGAAGAAGCCTCTTCCGGTCTGTATGTACCGAGTCCGGGCGTGATTTACCCGACGCTGACGCTGCTGGAAGAACAGGATTTCCTTGAGCCTGTCGCCACCGGCAATGGCCGCAAAAGTTATCAAATCACCGAAGCGGGCAAAGTGGAACTGGCGCAGCATCAGGCGGCGGTCGATGTGATTTTTGCCCGTCTGGCCGGCGCTCAGCGTCCGCGTGAAAACAACCTGGCGGAAGGCATCCATGAATCCATGCATCGCCTGCGCCACGCCCTGCGCGGCAACATGATGCGTGCGGATTTAACGCCGGAGCAGGTGGTGCGTGTGAATGCGATTTTGCAGCAGGCGGCTGAAAGCCTGGAAGCCGAATTTGGCGAAGCCAGAGCGGAAGCTGACGAACCTAAGGCATAAAACGATAGCCCACGCCGGTTTCCGTCAGTAAATGACGCGGCCGGGTGGCGTCGGCCTCCAGCTTCTGACGCAGATGCCCCATGTAAATGCGCAGATAATGGCTGTGTTCGACATAGTTCGGGCCCCAGACGTGGCTCAGTAACTGACGCTGAGTAATGACCTTGCCGCTGTTTGCCAGCAGTTCGGCCAGCAGGCGAAATTCAATCGGCGTCAGATGACAATCTTCCCCGTTCCGCTGTACGCGCCGGTTGATCAAATCCACCGTCACATCCGCAAACGTCACCAGCGGGCTTTCCTGTGAACTGCCCGCATGACGGCGCAGCGCCACGCGAACCCGCGCCAGCAGTTCACCGACGCCAAACGGCTTGGTGAGAAAATCATCGGCACCGGCATCCAGCGCAGCAATCTTGTCTTCCTCGCGGGTGCGTGCCGACAACACAATGATCGGGATGGCGCTCCAGTGGCGCAAATCGCGGATATACGTCAGGCCGTCACCGTCCGGTAAACCGAGATCGAGAATAATCAGATCCGGTTTACGGGTTCCGGCCTCAATCAGCCCGCGTTGCAGCGTCTCGCTTTCAAACACCCGCAAGCCTTCCGCCTCCAGTGCCGTGCGCACAAAGCGGCGGATTTCTTTTTCATCTTCAACAATTAAAATATTTACCGGGGATGCGCTCACGATGCCTCGTTGATGTCTGATTCCATGTCACTTTCCATCTCCGGCAATGCCTCGAGCGGCAACCTGAAACGAAAACGCGCACCGCCGTCGGGGCCATTTTCCGCCCAGATCCGTCCGTCGTGCACCTCAATAATGGCACGACAAATCGCTAATCCCAACCCCACGCCGGGAATGGCGGATTCTTTATTGCCACGGGCGAATTTTTCAAAAATAGTCTGTTCAGCACCGGCCGGAATACCGGGGCCGTTATCCCAGACTTCAATCTCCAGCCACTCATCCAGCGGAATGGCTTTGATGCCAATCGTCGCGCCGGTACCGGCATATTTATGGGCATTTTCCAGCAGATTGATCAGCACCCGTTCGATCAGACTGGCATCGCAATTGACCAGCACCATTTCTTTCGGCAAATCGATCTGAATATTGTCATGCGCCAGCACCGGTTCCAGCATCCGCAGCGCGCTGCCGGTGATTTCTTCCACCGACTGCCACTCCTTGCGCAGGTTAAATCCGCCGGACTGAATGCGCGCCATATCCAGCAAATTGTTCACCAGCCGCGTGGTGCTCAGCACCTGCTGGCGGATCTGACTGGCCTGCGGCGCGTGCTTCGAGCCTTCCGATGCCAGATCCAGCGTCAGGATTTCCGCCTGCCCGAACAGCACCGTCAGCGGCGTGCGTAAATCGTGCGACAGCGCGGAGAGCAGCGAGTTACGCAGTTGCTCGCGCTCGGTTTCCAGCCGCGCCGTTTCTGCGCGGGCGGCCAGATGCAGACGCTCCAGCGCATTGGCAATCAGCACGGTAAAGGTCTGCAACAGGCGTTGTTGTTCCGGCACCAGCAACTGGCGGATATTTGGCGGTTCGACCGCCAGCAGGCCGCGCGACTCTCCCGACGCCACCAGCGGCAGCAGCTGATACGGCACGCCGGGCAGGGTATCGGTGCCCGCACCGGCAGGCAGTTTCTTATCGAAACTCCAGCGGGCGATGGCGTCATCCACCACAATCGCCGTGATTTCACCGGCAGGTTGCGCCAGCTCGCCGTTTTCCTGCGGCAGCAAAATGGCGGTTTTGGCATTCAGGCTGGAAGAAATAAAGTGACGGCTGGTTTGCGCGATGGCTTCCGGCGTCAGCGACTGGCTCAGCCCTTTGGACATTTCATACAGATGCTGTGCGCGTTTTTCACGGTGACGGGCGATGCGCGCCTGATAACGTACCCCGGCGGTCAGATTGCCGATCAGAATGCCGACAATCAGCATCACGCCGAAGGTCACCAGATATTGCGCGTCTGTTACTGCCAGCGAGCCGCGTGGCTGCACGAAAAACAGATCAAAGCTGACGACGTTAATCACCGCCGCCAGCACCGACGGCCAGCGGCCATAAAACAGCGCAACGATCACCACGCCGAGCAGATACACCATCACCAGATTGGCCTGATCGAAAGTTGGCACCAGCCATTGCGACATCACGGTGATCACCGCACACAGCGCCACGGCCAGCGCACACCCCCACAACTGACGGCTGAAACGGTCGGCGAAGGTGCGGGAGTCCTGTTCTTTGCGCGGCGATGTCACCGGCGCATCTTCCAGTCCGACAACGATCAGATCGAGATCCGGCGCGATATCCGCCAGTTTATCGGCAAAACTGGCGCTGAATTTCCAGCGTTTTTCACGGCGGCGGCCGGTCATGATTTTGCCCAGACGATGTTCACGGGCGTAGCGCAAAATCGCCTGTTCTTCCTGCGGGTCGGATAACGTGGCGGTTTCCGCGCCCAGTTCCTGCGCCAGTTTCAGCGAATGCAAAATGGCGCGGCGCTGGCCTTCCGGCAGACGGTGCAGACGCGGAGTTTCCACATATACCGCGTGCCAGACGCAGCCGAGACGCGCGGCAAGCCGTGCGGCGACGCGAACCAGTTTTTCGTTACCGCTGCCGTGACCGATACACAGCAACAGCGCGTCGCGGGTATGCCAGACGCGGTTAACGCCCTGATCGTCACGGTATTCGCGCATCTGGTCGTCAACCCGGTCGGCGGTGCGGCGCAGGGAAAGTTCGCGAAGGGCAATCAGATTGCCTTTACGGAAGAAATGTTCGATGGCGCGTTCAGCCTGACCGGGGATGTAAACTTTGCCCTCTTTCAGGCGCTGACGCAGGGAGTCCGGCGGTAAATCCACCAGCACCACTTCGCTGGCGTCATCAAACAGACGGTCGGGAACGGTTTCGCGAATAATGATGCCGGTGACGCCGCTGACCACATCGTTCAGGCTTTCCAGATGCTGAACATTCACGGTGGTAAACACGTCGATACCGGCATCGAGTAACTCTTCGACGTCCTGCCAGCGTTTCGGATGGCGCGAACCGGCGGCATTGCTGTGCGCCAGTTCATCCATCAGGATCAGGGCAGGGCGGCGGGCCAGCGCGGCGTCGAGGTCAAACTCCTGCACCTGACGGCCACGGTG
Organism: Rahnella victoriana; assembly: GCF_004330295.1. Classification (GTDB taxonomy): domain Bacteria; phylum Pseudomonadota; class Gammaproteobacteria; order Enterobacterales; family Enterobacteriaceae; genus Rahnella; species Rahnella victoriana. The sequence goes on along the minus strand of NZ_SJOJ01000001.1, from coordinate 232,197 downwards.
GTGTATGCGTTTCGGCGGTAACAGAGAAAGCCCCGGCAGCAGCGCCTGCGTTTCCTGCCTTCCGTGGGTTTCCACCACGCCGACCAGCACGTCAAGGCCGGTGGCGCGCAGACGCTGTGCTTCCTGCAACATGGCAAAAGTTTTCCCGACGCCCGCACAGGCGCCGAAAAAGACTTTTAGTTGCCCGCGGGGCTTCTCATTAGCCAGCGCCAGCAGGCTGTCCGGATCGGGGCGATCGTCAGTCATATCATCCTTATTGAGCTTTCAGTTCATCCAGCGCCAGATTCAGCCCGAGCACGTTAACCACGTCCGGGCCGAGGAAACCAATCAGCGGCGATGATGTATTATCATCAATCAATTTATTCACTTGCGCCAGTGGCAGACCGCGCGCGGCTGCAATGCGCGGTGCCTGCCATTGCGCCGCGTCAACGGAAATCTGCGGATCCAGCCCGCTGCCGCTGGCGGTCACCAGATCCACCGGCACTGTCGCCGGGCTTTGCGGATTGGCTTTGCGCAGCGCCGCCACGCGGTCTTTTACCGCCTGATCCAATGCCGGATTACTGGCTGCCAGATTGCTCCCCGCCGATGCCAGCGGGTTATACGGTGAATCGGCGGTAACGGACGGGCGTCCCTGGAAATACTCATTGCGGGTAAAGTTCTGCCCGATCAGCTCAGAGCCAATCACCTTATTGCCGCTGTCTTTGATCAGCGACCCCATTGCCTGCGGGCGGAACACCAGCTCAGACACGCCGGTGGTCAGCAGCGGATACACCACGCCGGTTGCCAGCGTCAGCAGCACCGTCATCACCAGAGCCGGACGCACATAGGACATTTTTTTAACGGACATAATGGTCTTCCTCAACAATCAGCTCAGATGTAAAACGGTCAGGATCACGTCGATCAGCTTGATACCGGCAAACGGCACCAGCAGACCGCCTGCACCATAAATCCACAGGTTGCGGCGCAACAGCGCGGCGGCACTCATGGCTTTATAGCTCACGCCTTTCAGCGCCAGCGGGATCAGGAACACAATCACCAGGGCGTTGAAAATGACCGCCGACATAATGGCCGACGACGGCGACGTCAGATGCATCACGTTCAGCGCATTCAGTTGCGGATAGGTCGCCGCAAACGCCGCCGGAATAATGGCGAAATACTTCGCCACGTCGTTGGCGATACTGAAAGTGGTCAGCGATCCGCGCGTCATCAGCATCTGTTTACCGATATGTACCACTTCAATCAGCTTGGTCGGGTTGGAATCGAGATCGACCATGTTCCCGGCTTCCTTCGCCGCCTGTGTCCCCGAGTTCATCGCCACCGCCACATCGGCCTGCGCCAGTGCGGGCGCATCGTTGGTGCCGTCGCCGGTCATGGCGACCAGCCGACCTTCCGACTGATACTGACGAATTAACGCCAGTTTGGCCTCCGGCGTGGCTTCTGCCAGAAAATCATCGACGCCCGCTTCGGCGGCGATGGCGGCAGCGGTCAGCCGGTTATCCCCGGTGATCATCACCGTTTTGATGCCCATTTTGCGCAGCTCGGCGAAACGTTCCTTGGTGCCGCCTTTGACGATATCTTTCAGCTCGACCACGCCCAGCACTTTCGCGCCCTCAGCGACCACCAGCGGCGTGCCGCCTTTACGCGCCACGGTTTCCACCAGCCCATCGACGGCTTTCGGGAAGGTACCGCCGTTGGATTCCACATGGCGGCGGATGGCGTCCACCGCACCTTTACGGATGCTGCGCTCACCGACGTTGACGCCGCTCATGCGGGTCTGCGCGGAGAAGGGGACGAAAGTCGCATTCAGCGAATGAATATCGCGTTCGCGCAGGTTAAAACGCTGCTTCGCCAGCACCACGATACTGCGGCCTTCCGGCGTTTCATCGGCCAGCGACGATAACTGCGCGGCATCGGCCAGTTCCTGTTCCGTCACCTGAGGCGCGGGCAGGAACTGCGATGCCTGACGGTTACCGAGCGTGATGGTGCCGGTTTTGTCGAGCAGCAACACATCCACATCACCGGCGGCTTCCACCGCGCGGCCACTGGTGGCGATGACGTTGGCTTCCAGCATACGGCTCATGCCTGCCACGCCGATGGCCGACAGCAAGCCCCCGATGGTGGTCGGGATCAGACACACCAGCAGCGCCACCAGTACGGTAATGGTGACCGGAATACCGGCGTGGCTGGCGTTAACGCTGAACAGCGAGAACGGATACAGCGTGGCCGTCGCCAGTACGAACACCAGCGTCAGGGCGACCAGCAAAATGGTCAGTGCCACTTCGTTTGGCGTCTTGCGGCGTTTCGCGCCTTCGACCATCGCAATCATACGGTCAAGGAAGGTATCGCCGGGGTTGGCTGAACACTCAACCACCAGCCAGTCGGACAACACGCGCGTCCCGCCGGTGACCGAGGAGAAGTCGCCGCCGGATTCGCGGATCACTGGCGCGGATTCGCCGGTAATGGCGCTTTCGTCCACCGATGCACCGCCGATCAGCACTTCACCGTCGCACGGCACGGTATCGCCCGCTTCGATCAGCACGTAATCGCCTTTGCGCAGCGTATCGGCGGCGACTTTGATCACCGGTGATTCAGGGCGCGGTTCGTAGATTTTTTTCGCCCAGCTGGTTTTCTGCACGCCTTTCAGGCTCTGCGCCTGCGCCTTGCTGCGGCCTTCCGCCAGGGCTTCGGCAAAGTTGGCAAACAGCACGGTGAACCACAGCCACAGCGACACGCTGCCGGTAAACGCCGCGCTGCCGTCAGTGCGATGCATCAGGATCGCCAGCCAGATCAGCGTGGTCAGGATACTGCCCAGATACACCACGAACATCACCGGATTACGCCACTGAACGCGGGGATCCAGCTTTTTCACCGAATCCAGCAGGGCAGTGCGGATCAGGCGAGGTTCGAATAACGCACGTTGTTTACGACTCATTTTTTTCGTCTCTATATTCATCAGTTCAACGGGTTACGCAGCATTACTGTGCGGACCAGACCTGCAAATGTTCCGCGACCGGTCCCAGCGCCAGCGCCGGAATAAAGGTCAGCGCGCCGACCAGCAACACGGTGCCGACCAGCAGACCGATAAACAGCGGGCCGGAGGTGGGCAGGGTGCCGTTGCCTGCCTGCTGGCGCTTTTTCACCACCAGTGAACCGGCAATCGCCAGCACCGGAATAATCACCCCGAAGCGGCCGAAGAACATGCAGGCTGCCAGCAGCAGGTTGTAGAACGGTGTGTTGACGCTCAGCCCGGCAAAAGCACTGCCGTTGTTATTGGCGGCGGAAGATACGGCGTACAGCACTTCACTGAAACCGTGTGCGCCGGGGTTTAAAATCCCTGCACGACCGGCATCGGTGACCAGCGCCAGTGCGGTGCCGAGCAGCACCAGCGTCGGCGTGACCAGGATCGCCAGCGCCGTCATCTTCATGTCGTAAACGTCGATTTTCTTACCGAGATATTCCGGTGTGCGGCCTATCATCAGCCCGGCAATAAACACCGTCAGCAAGACGAACAGCAGCATGCCGTACAGGCCGGAACCCACGCCGCCGAACACCACTTCACCAATCTGCATCAGCCACATCGGCACCATGCCGCCGAGCGCGGTAAAGGAATCGTGCATGGCGTTGACTGCGCCGCACGAGGCCGCTGTCGTCACGACCGCATACATCGCCGAAGCCAGAATGCCGAAGCGGCTTTCCTTGCCTTCCATATTGAAATTGCTGCTGACGCCAGGCGCGGTGAAGTGCGGATTGCCTTTGAGTTCGGCGTACATCACCACCACCACGGACACCACAAAAATCACCGACATTGCCCAGACCAGCGCGTGACCCTGACGGTTGTCGCCGACCACACGGCCAAACGCAAAACACAGCGCGCACGGGATGATGAAAATCGCCAGCATCTGCACCATGTTGGTCAGAGCGGTCGGGTTCTCAAACGGATGCGCGGAGTTAGCGCCAAAGAAGCCTCCCCCGTTGGTGCCGAGCATTTTGATCGCTTCCTGCGAGGCCACCGGCCCCATCGGCAACGTCTGTTGCAGGCCTTCCAGCGTGGTGATGTGCTGATAGGCTTCGAAGTTTTGCAGCACGCCCTGACTGACGAAAAACAGCGCCAGCAGAAACGCGACCGGCAAAAGCAGATACAGCGTAATGCGCCATAAATCCGTCCAGGCGTTCCCGATGGTTTGCGCCGAAGGACGCGCAAATGCCCGGATCAGCGCAAAGGCAACGGCGATACCGGTGGCGGCGGAGAGGAAGTTTTGCACCGTTAATCCGGCCATCTGGCTGAGATAACTCAGCGTGCTTTCGCCGCTGTACGCCTGCCAGTTGGTGTTGGTCACGAAACTGACAGCGGTGTTGAACGCCAGATCCCAGGACAACCCGCTAAAATGCTGCGGGTTCATCGGCAATACGCCCTGCGCCATCAGCAGGGCCGTCAGCACGATAATGCCCAAAATGTTGAATACCATGATCGCCAGCGCGTACTGCCACCAGTTCATTTCAGCCGTGCTGCTGCCAGAGGTACGTAAAACGCCGTTCTCAATGCGCTGTAAAAATGCGCCGGGCTGTCCTTCAATCAGTTGAGCAATAAAGTGTCCCAGTGGTTTTGCCAGCAGCAAAAGCACCAGCATAAAACTGGCAATCAGTAAGAAACCGGTCGCAGCCATTTAAAAATCCTCCGCATTCAGCAGGGCATAAACCAGATAGCCGAGCAGCAGAAGAACCAGTAATGCGCCGCAGATTACGCCAACACTCACAATCCACCTCCACAGGTGTGTTTTTATGTTGTGGCGAGAATAGGGAAAGGCGGGAAAAGATCCTGAAAAGAAAGGGTTCGTGCGTGTAAAAAAAGTATAAAAATAACCAAAAATGAAACTCAAAAGAAACTCAAAATGCGTATTTATTTAACCATTCTGTAACTCAATTACAGTAATAGGGTGAATTTGGCGAAAATTTACACTTTTAAGTGGTCAGATGAGTAGTAAAATTTCATCAATTGCGGTATATTTTTCGCAACTTACAGTTTCCGAAAACTTTCCAAATTTCACAGGAGCAACGCGATGAATGAATACACGCCATATACCATGACCCGCATACTGGCCCGCCGCGCTTTTGTTATTGCTGCCGGTGTTCTGGCACTGCCGGTCATGCTGTTCCGCGCTGACCGCGCCCGTTTTTACAGCTATTTACACCGCGTCTGGATGAAAACCAGCGATAAGCCGGTGTGGCTGAGTCACGCTGAGATGGCGACACAAGATTTTTATTAATTCAGCTCCCTCCCCTGCGAAGGGGAGGGTTGAGGTGGGGTATTAAGGTCAAACACACGATTTGAAGTCTGCGTAAGCCGTTGTTCGGTCTGCTAAACCCCCTCCCATCCTCCCCCTTCGCAGGGGGAGGGGCCAGAAACCCCGTTTTCCCGACGGGGTTTTTTATTGCCTGTCGATAAACCTGTACAACATTATTTTTATGTATAACTTGTGCTAAGGTTATACGTGAAGGTGATGAGTTAATGCCGCCTTCCTTTTCTTCTTCCAACGCAAGGCGCAGACAATGATGAAAACAATTCCGATAGGTATCAGTGCATGCCTGCTGGGTGAAAATGTCCGCTTCGATGGCGGGCATAAACGTCTGGCGTTTGCGGTGGAGCAACTCGCGCCGTATGTGCGGTTTGAACCGGTCTGCCCGGAAATGGCGATCGGCTTACCGACGCCGCGTCCGGCGCTGCGGCTGGTGAAGATGAACGACAGTGTGGTGATGCGCTTCAGTAATGACGAGAGCATCGACATTACTGAAAAAATGCAGCAATACGCGGAAAAACGTGTGGCGCCGCTGGCCGGTCTTTGCGGCTACATCGTCTGCGCGAAATCCCCGAGCTGCGGGATGGAGCGGGTGCGGGTGTACAGCGCCAACGGTAAAGACGCCAAAAAAGCCGGTGTCGGGATTTATACCGCTGAGCTGATGAAACAGCATCCGTGGCTGCCGGTGGAAGAAGATGGTCGCCTCAACGATCCGGTGCTGCGCGAGAATTTTGTCGAACGGGTCTTTACGCTTTTCGAACTGAATCAGTTGCGGGAAAGCGGCCTGACGCGCGGCAAACTGATGGCGTTTCACAGCCGTTATAAACTGACGTTGCTGGCCCACTCTCAGCCGGAATACCGTGAACTGGGGCGCTTTGTCGCCGCGATGGCAGAGTGGGGATCCCTCGAGGAATACTTTGACGAATACCGCCTGCGGCTGATGAACCTGCTGCGTCACAAAGCCACGCGCCGTAATCACACCAATGTGCTGATGCATGTGCAGGGATATTTCCGTAAACAGCTGAGTTCGCCACAGCGTCAGGAGCTGGCGGGCCTGATCGACCGCTACCGTCAGGGCGTGCAGCCGCTGCTGGCGCCCATCACGTTGCTCAAACATTACATGTCGGAATATCCGGATGCTTATCTGGCTGATCAGCGTTATTTCGAGCCTTACCCGGAAGCCTTAAAACTTCGATACGGACATTAAAAGGAAAATTATGACCACGCATTTAGTCTGGTTCCGTAATGATCTGCGGATAACCGACAACCGCGCGTTACATGCTGCCTGTGAAGATCCGCATGCCCGCGTAATTGCTGTTTTTATTGCCACGCCGGATCAGTGGAAGCAGCATGAAATGGCGCCACGGCAGGCGATGTTCATTTATCAGCATCTTCAGGCACTGCAACATGCGCTGGCGGAACGCGGTATCCCGCTGCATTACCATCAGTGCAATGATTTTGCGGGCAGCGTGGACTGGCTGAAGGATTTCTGTAAAACCGAAAATGTCGATGCGCTGTTTTACAACAAACAGTATGAAATCAACGAGCGTCAGCGGGATGACGCGGCAGAAATGGCCGTGGGCGGATCCGTCACCTGCCATGCGTTTGACGACAGTCTGCTGTTGCCGCCGGGTTCCGTGACCACCGGCAACAATGAAATGTACAAGGTTTACACGCCGTTTCGCCGGGCCTTTTTATCCCGTCTGACCGAATCGGACAGCCGCTCTCTGCCTGCGCCGCAAGCCCGCGAACATCAGGGAAAAGTAGTGATGCACCGGCTGATGCCCTTTGATTATCCGCTGGCAGATATCGGTGAAGACTTCGCGATTGGCGAGGACGCCGCGCGACATCAGCTGCGGAGTTTTTGTCGTGAACAGGTACAGGATTATCTCGAACAGCGCGATTTACCCGCCGTTGACGGCACCAGTTCGCTGTCGCCGTATCTGGCGATTGGTGTGCTGTCGCCGCGCCAGTGTCTGAACCGTGTGCGCACGGAATGCCCGCACGTTCTGGAGAAAACCGACGGCGGCGCGTTCGGCTGGCTGAATGAACTGGTGTGGCGGGAGTTTTACCGTCATCTGATCGTCGCCTGGCCGAAGCTTTGCAAACATCAGCCGTTTGTTGCGTGGACTGACAACGTGCGCTGGCGTCATGCGCCGGATGATTTGCAGGCATGGAAAGAGGGCAAAACCGGTTATCCCATCGTCGATGCGGCAATGCGTCAGCTCAATCAAACCGGCTGGATGCATAACCGTCTGCGCATGATTGTCGCCAGTTTTCTGGTGAAAGATTTGCTGATCAACTGGCGTGAAGGCGAACGCTATTTTATGTCGCAACTGCTGGATGGCGATCTGGCCGCAAACAACGGCGGCTGGCAATGGGGCGCGTCCACCGGTACCGATGCCGCGCCGTATTTCCGCATTTTCAACCCGACGACGCAGGGCGAACGCTTTGATAAAGCCGGACGTTTTATCAAGGCCTGGTTGCCAGAATTGTCGGATGTGCCGGAAAAAGACATTCACACCCCGCATCGCTGGGCAGAAAAACATCATCGCGTGCTAGACTATCCGCTGCCGGTGATTGATCACGCGCGGGCGCGAAAAGACACGCTTGCCGCCTTTGAGGCCGCGAAAAACCGGGCAGACTGACGTTTGTCTCTCACCACGACAAGGAGCGATGTGATGAAAAAATACCTGCTGGCGCTGATGCTGGCGTGCTGGGCGGGACAGGCCACTGCGGCGTTCGATGTGGTGGCGCTGGGCGTGAACGGCGGGGTGGAAGAGGGCAATCTGACCTCGTATCTGATTAAAAGTGACGATCAGAAATTGTATCTCGGGCTGGATGCCGGTTCGGTATTGCCGGGCATCAGCCAGGGACTGGCCAAAGGCAGTTTTCCTGAGGTGACCGCAGAAAACGCTGCGCCGCTGACGCCGCAGGGTGCGGTGTTCCGCAATCTGATTGGCGGATACTTTATCAGCCACGGCCATCTCGACCATCTGGCGGGGCTGATCATCAGCTCGCCGGAAGACAGTAAAAAACCGATTTACGGCACGGCGGATACCATCGGCACGCTGCGCCAGCATTACTTCAATGGCCGCGTCTGGCCGAATTTCACCGACTCCGGCAGCGGTTTTCGCATCGGCACCTATCGCCTGAATCAGCAGCGTCCGGCACAGCGATTCTCCCTCGGCCTGACCGGTCTGGATGGCACCCTTTATCCGCTTAGTCATGGCGGCACGCCTTCCAGCATGATCCTGATCAGCCGCAATAATGCGTCGTTTGCTTTCTTCGGCGACACCGGCCCGGATGAGGTCGAGAAATCCAAAAATCTCGATACCGTCTGGCGCGTATTGGGCGACGAAATCAAAGCCAAACGCCTGAAAGGCATCATTATCGAAACCTCTTATCCCGACGGTGTGCCTGACAGCAAACTGTTCGGGCACCTCACCCCTGACTGGCTGTTAAAAGAACTGACGCATCTGCAAAACTCTGCGGGCGGCGAGGGGTCACTGAAAGACCTGACCGTGATCATCAGCCACGTTAAACCGACCCTGCAGGCCGGTGCCGATCCTGAAAAAGCCATCATGGCGCAGCTGGAAAAAGGCAATAATCTGGGGGTGAAGTTTGTGCGGATGCAGCAGGGTGAACGGCTGAAATTCTGATGCGTTACCCCCCTTATTCTGGCCTGATTTTTAATTAAGATTGTTCCGAGTCAATTGTGGAGAAATGAAAACTCTGCAACGGGCTTCGGAACATGAATTATGGATTAAGTGTAAAGAATTCGTCATGACGAAAGACAAATCCTGACAGCAGGTAAAAATTCTCCGCCGTATTATTCCCGCAAGGTGTTCTGATAATAAAGAACATAAACCACAGGGAATAATTGTGAAAACAAAAATAGCGGTTTCATCTTTCGTGTTAATGGCTTTATTAACCGGCTGTCAGTCTAATGCCGATCAATATGCTGCGGATACCTTTACCACTGACCAGTTAAATACGCGACAGGAAACGCGTACGGTCAATATACTTTCAGTCTTACCCGCCAAAATAACGGTCAATAATCAGGATAACCGGAATACCGCTACGCTGGTAGGCTCGGTTCTGGGCGCTATCGCCGGCGGTGTCGCGGGCTATGCGCTGGGGCATGGCGGTGATCTGGCGGCGGTCGGTGGCGCGGTGGGCGGGGCTACGCTTGGCGGCGTCACCGGCTCTGCGGTGAACAGCCGTAATACGGTGGAAGGGGTCAGCCTCAGTTATAAAGATGATACGAAAATATATACTTCGGTTCAGGTCGGGCGCGCCTGCCAGTTTACTAACGGGCTGGCGGTAGTCTTTATGACGCAAAAGAATGAAACCCGTATTCAGCCAAACAGCACTTGTCCGGCTGGAAAATAAACAAGGGATATCATGAAAAATAAAATTGTATTACTGATGTTATTCCTTTCAGTGTCTCCGGCTGCCGTTTTTTCAGCCGATTTACAGCAACAATTATCGAATGTCGCGCAGGCAGAAAATCAGGGGCAGGCGGAAGAGCAGGCACGATGGGATGATTATCAGGCCCGCGAAGAGGCTTATTACCGTTACCGTGAGGCCGAGCGTAATAAACGGATTGCCGCCGCCAATGCACGCGCCAGAGCGCGGGAAGCCGAGCGGTTAAAAGATAAACACCGCGATCAGAATTATGAAGATCAGCTACGACAGTTAAATGTGGATAAAAAGAAACTGGAATTGCAGCAACTGCAGGCGCGTACCGCGCATGAAAATGAGTTTATTGCGCAGGATCTCAAACAGCAGGCTGCACAGACGGATGTCACCCAGTCTCAGGCGGATGCTAACCGCAATTTGTCACAGGGCAGTCAGGCGAAGATGATCAGTGAAGGCAAGGCGCAGGAAATTAAAGCCGGAAAATGGTTTAACTAACCGGCCCGGTGGCTGTTGTCGGGCCGCCGCTTGCGTTATCCTCTGGCGATATTTAATGAAGAGTGGAACGCCATGAACAACCTCCAGCTTGAACAGCTGATTAACCAGAAACTGGATATCAGCAATTACAAAGATTACGCACCGAACGGATTGCAGGTCGAAGGACGTCGCGAAGTACAGCGCGTGGTCACCGGCGTGACGGCGTCGCAGGATCTGCTGGATGCCGCGATAGCCGTTGAAGCGGACGCGGTGCTGGTGCATCACGGTTATTTCTGGAAAGACGAGCCGACGGAAATCCGTGGCATGAAACGCAACCGTCTCAAAACCCTGCTGGCGACAGACACCAATATGTACGCCTACCACCTGCCGCTGGACGGACATCCGGAACTCGGCAATAACGCGCAACTGGCAAAACTGTTCGGTATCACCGTGCAGGGTGAAATCGCTATTTTGCTGCCCTACGGTGAGCTGGAAAAACCGCTGACCGGTGAGGAATTCCGCCAGCGGATTGAAGTCACGCTGGATCGCAACGTGCTGCACAGCTCACAGAATGCCCCGGCTGAAATCCGCCGCGTGGCATGGTGTTCCGGCGGCGGTCAGGGCTATATTCAGAAAGCGGCGGAATTTGGCGTCGATGCCTTCATCAGCGGTGAAGTGTCCGAACAAACCATACACATCGCCCGCGAAATGGGGCTGCATTTCTTCGCCGCAGGCCATCACGCCACCGAACGTTATGGCGTGAAAGCACTGGGTGAATGGCTTCAGGCAGAACATGGGTTGGACGTTATGTTTATCGACATCGATAACCCAGCCTAGGGGCTATCTTTTTTGCCATTTTGAATCCGGGCAGTGCGCGTGCCAGTCACGTACTCACTGTACGCTCCTGTCCCTGTGCGCTGGCCGGATCCAAACTGACTGCAACGATTACGCCCCTCACTTCTGAGACATTTTATCCGATGACTCATCAGACACGCTGTCTTCCAGCAGGGTAAACGCCCGCTGTAATCCGGTATCCACTTCAGGGTCTGCGCCCTGCGGTGGATACTTGCTTTCCTCTTCTTCTTCCTCCACGTTTTCGCTTTCCTCAACCTGCGGTTCCACCACGTTTTCCGGGGCGGGCATGGTCTCCTGAATCATCTGTTCGTCAAACGCCGGGTTCAGTGCAGGGGAGAGCGGAGAACTGCTCAGGCTGTCCGGCATGGCGATGTGCGGCACCGGCGCATCGACGGCCATCTGGGTTTCTTCTTCTTTCTTCGACGTCCGGCTCAGCGCCACAATTCCGGCCCCACACAGGGCGAAAAAGGCGTAAAGGATATTGCCGCCTAATGGCTGGATCAGCGCGCCAACCGCCAGCGGGCCGATACAGGCACCGACGCCAAAGGCCATCAGCAGACAAGCGGAAAGCGACACGCGGCGTTCCGGTTCAATCATGTCATTCGCCAGTGCGACGACCAGCGGGTACAGCGTGAACTGCATCAGGCTGACGACAAAGCCAATACCGAGCAGCAGCGGAAACGAAATGTGGCTGACCAGCGCCAGCGGCAGGGCAGCCACTGCCAGCAGAATGGCGTTAATGCGCATCAGCATGTTGCGGTTATAGCGATCCGACAACCAGCTGAGCGGAAACTGGGCCAGCAGCCCGGCGAAAATCGCCAGCGCCATAAACAGGCCGGTTTGCTGCGTGCTCAGTGCCTGCTGGCTGGTGTAAATCGGCGCGAGTCCGTAGAACGAACCGACGACCATGCCGATTAACAGCGTGATCGCCAGCACTTTGGGGATCGCGCCAATAAAGAATTTCAGTTCCATCGGCGCCGGAGACATATGGCCGACGTTGGTGCGCGTCGTCAGCGCAATCGGCACCAGACACAACGCGAAACATAACGCGATAACGATCAGCGTACTGACGCCTAAATCGCTGTTGAGCATCAGCACCACCTGGCCGAGCGCCATGCCGAGATAAGACGCCACCATATAAAAGCCGAATACCACGCCGCGCTGGTTGGCCTCCGCCTGATCATTAAGCCAGCTTTCCAGCACCATATATTGCACCATCATGCATAAGCCGATGATCAGGCGCAGCACCACCCAGACAGGAATGATGTCCGTCAGGCCGTGACCCAGCACGGCGGCAGTGATGATCCCGGAACAGGAAACGTAAGCGCGGATGTGACCGACGCGGGCGATCAGGATGTGGCCGACTTTGCCGCCGATCACCAGCCCGATGTAGTTGGCCGCAATGATTGCCCCGATCATCGCGCCGCTGACGTGAACCGCCGAAAGACGCAGGGAAATATAAGTCGTCAGCAGGCCGGAACCCAGCAGCATCAGTAATGTCGTGGTATAGAGCGGAAAAAAGAGTGCTAATGGTTTTCTCACAGGCCATCCCTATTGTGTAACGAAGGCGTTATCCAAACGCTAAAAAAACAGCAACATTTCTGAGAGTAGCAGGTGCAGGCGGCGGGCGAAACCTCAGTGTCCCGTGCAAACGGGCAGATGAGTTGACATCAGCACTCTGTTTCCCGCATAACTGATAACAAATCTCACGCTATTGATTTGATGAATAACCCGATGATCCACAACCCTTCTTTGAGGAGTGTCTGAGTGCAACGAGCACGATGTTACCTGCTGGGTGAACGCGCGGTAGTGCTGGAGCTGGAACCGCCGGTGTCGCTGACAAGCCAGCAGCGAATTTGGGGGCTGGCGCAACGTTTACAGGATCGCGCCACCTATCCGGGCGTACGCGAAGTCATTCCCGGTATGAATAATCTGACGGTATTACTCACCGAGGCGCAAAGTTCCGCGCTGGATGCCATCGAGCGTCTGCAAAACTGGTGGGAAGAAAGTGAGGCCATTGAGCCGGAATCGCGGCTGATCGAAATTCCGGTGATTTACGGCGGTGTGCAGGGGCCGGATCTGGACAACGTGGCGCACCATACCGGCATGACGCCGCGTCAGGTGGTGGAATGCCATGCCGGGACGGCTTACACCGTGTATTTTCTCGGTTTCCAGCCCGGTTTTCCTTATCTCGGCGGTCTGCCGGAAACGCTGGCGACGCCGCGCCATGGCGAACCGCGATTGTCGGTGCCTGCCGGTTCGGTTGGGATCGGCGGCAGTCAGACTGGGATTTATCCGCTGGCGACGCCGGGTGGCTGGCAGCTGATCGGGCAGACGCCGCTGGCGATGTTTGATCCGCTGCGTGCGACGCCGACCTTGCTGTTACCGGGTGACAGCGTGCGTTTCGTGCCGCAAAAGGAGGGCGTATGCTGAAGGTTTTACGCGCCGGGATGTTCACCACGGTGCAGGATATGGGACGCAACGGTTATCGCCAGCAGGGCGTCAGTCAGTCCGGTGCGCTGGATACACCGGCGTTGCGTATCGCTAACCTGCTGGTCGGCAACGATGAAAATGCCGCCGGGCTGGAAATCACCCTCGGACAATTCAGTGCCGAGTTTCACCGCGAAGGCTGGATCGCACTGACCGGTGCGGGCTGTCACGCGCAGCTTGACGGCAAAGACGTCTGGACCGGCTGGCGCTATGCGGTCAGGCCGGGCCAGGTACTGACCCTGAAAACGCCGGTGCGCGGGATGCGCAGCTATCTGGCGATTTCCGGCGGCATTGATGTGCCGGAAGTGATGGGATCGCGCAGCACCGATCTGAAAGCCCGTTTCGGCGGCTTCCACGGGCGTCCGTTGCAGGACGGCGATATGTTGCCGACCGGCGATACTTTCCATCATCCGAAAATTGCCGGTGGCATCAAACAGCTGCTGTTCGGTAACCGCATCCGTGCGCTGCCGGGGCCGGAATATCAGGAATTCAGTGCGCAGTCGCGGGAAGAATTCTGGCGCGCATCGTGGCAGCTTAGCCCGCAAAGTAACCGCATGGGTTACCGTCTGCACGGCCACACCCTGAAACGCGAAACCGACCGCGAAATGCTCTCGCACGGCTTATTGCCCGGCGTGGTGCAGGTGCCGCATGGCGGCCAGCCGATTGTGCTGATGGCCGATGCCCAGACCACCGGCGGCTATCCGCGTATCGCCTGCGTCATCGAAGCCGATTTGTACAATCTGGCGCAGATCCGCCTTGGCGAGCCGGTTCACTTTGTAAAATGCACGCCGGAAGAGGCGCAGAAAGCACTGCGTGAGCAGTCACTCTTTATCGAACAGATTAAACGGGGGTTGTATGATCGTTGATCTCAATGCCGATCTGGGCGAAGGCTGTGCCCATGACGAGGCGCTGTTGCAACTGGTCAGCTCCGCCAATATCGCCTGCGGATTTCACGCCGGTGACGCGCAGACCATGCAGCAATCGGTTCGCTGGGCGATGAAATACGGCGTGGCAATTGGCGCGCACCCCGGGTTCCCTGACCGGGAAAACTTTGGCCGCACCGCCATGCAACTGCCTGCCGAAACGGTGTATGCGCAGGTGGTGTATCAGCTGGGGGCGCTGGCCGCCATCACCCGTGCGCAGGGCGGAATGATGGTGCATGTGAAGCCACATGGCATGCTGTACAACCAGGCTGCGACCGATGCCGTGCTGGCGGATGCCATCGCCCGCGCGGTGTATGACGTCGATCCCGCATTGCGTCTGGTCGGGCTGGCGGGCAGTGAGCTTATCCGCGCCGGTGAGCGTCTCGGACTGACCACCCGCGAGGAAGTGTTTGCCGACCGGCGTTATCAGCACAACGGCACGCTGGTGCCGCGCAGTCAGCCGGATGCGATGATCGAAAGCGACGAACTGGCGCTGGATCAGACGCTGGCGATGGTACAGCAGAAAAAAGTGCTCAGCCGCGAAGGCGTCTGGGTGCCGGTTAACGCCGATACCGTCTGCCTTCACGGTGATGGTGAGCACGCGCTGACCTTTGCGCGTCGTCTGCGTGCGGCGTTTAATGAGCAGGCTATTCAGGTCAGCGCAGGCTGATTTTTGCAGTTTCCGGGGAGTCCCTATGCGTAAAGTGTTAGTTACCGGTTTTGAGCCTTTTGGCGGCGAACGTGTCAATCCTTCATGGGAAGTGGTGAAACAACTGGGCGATCTGGAATTATCCGGTGCGCAGATTGTGGTCCGTCAGTTGCCGTGCGTATTTGGTAAAGCGATTGATGCGCTGAATGCGGCGATTGATGACGTGCTGCCGGAAATGGTGATTTGCGTCGGTCAGGCGGGCGGGCGATGTGATTTCAGCCTCGAACGTGTGGCGATTAACGTCGATGATGCGCGTATTGCAGACAACGACGGCCATCAGCCGGTAGACGAACCCATTGTCGCAGACGGTCCGGCGGCGTATTTTTCCACCCTGCCGCTCAAGACCATCGTCAGCGGATTGCGCGAGTCGGGTATTCCGGCTTCCGTGTCGCAGACCGCAGGCACCTACGTCTGTAATCATGTGATGTACGGCCTGATGCACCGTCTGGCGCAACCGGCCTGCAACGTGGTGAAGGGCGGTTTTATCCATATTCCTTATCTGCCGGAACAGGCTGCGCAACATCCCGGCGCGCCAAGTATGTCAGTACACACTGTCCTCAACGCCCTTGAGCTGACTATCGCCATCGCGCTGCACACGGAACAAGATTTGAAAATTGCAGAGGGTGCGACTCACTGATGCCAGAAGGTCCTGAAATCCGGCGCGCGGCTGATTTGCTGTCAGAAGCGGTGGTGAATAAGCCCCTGACGGAAGCCTGGTTTGCGTTTCCGGCACTGAAACCCTATCAGTCTGCGTTGCGCGGAACCACCATCACCGCCATTGAAACACGCGGAAAAGCCCTGCTGACGCACTTCTCCAATGGCCTGACGTTGTACAGCCACAATCAGCTTTACGGTGTCTGGCGGGTACTGAATGCCGGTGAAGTGGCGAAAGAAACCAAACGGTCGCTGCGGGTGAAACTGCAAACCACCGACGCGGCGATCCTGCTTTACAGCGCGTCGGAGATTGGCATTTACGATACGGTGGATATCGAAAGGCATCCTTTCCTGCAACGTATCGGGCCGGATGTGCTGGATGAGCGTCTGACGGTCGCGCAGGTTCGTGAGCGGTTACTCTCGCCAAAATTCCGCAACCGTCAGTTAGGCGGAATGCTGCTGGATCAGGCGTTTCTGGCGGGGCTGGGTAATTATCTGCGGGCGGAAATTCTCTGGCTGGCGAAGCTGCTGCCGGAACATAAACCCAAAGAACTGAATGAAACGGAACTGGATGCGCTGGCGGATGCCTGTTTGTCGGTTGCGCGATTATCCTATGCCACACGCGGCACGATGGATGAAAATGTGCATCACGGTGCGCTGTTTCGTTTTAAGGTGTTTGGCCGGACGGGCCTGCCGTGTGAACGTTGCGGTGATCCGATCATGAAAACCAGTGTGTCATCGCGACCGTTTTTCTGGTGCCCGGTGTGTCAGGTGTAGCGGATAAAAAGAAAAGGGCACCGGAGTGCCCTTAAGAAAGGAGAGCAGGGTCAGAAATTGACTTTCACACCCAGATTGCCGCTGTAGCCTTCCATATCCGAATCGAAACCTTTCTGGTAGCGGATGTCGGTGTAAATTGTGGTGTTTTCACCAAGTTTACCCGCCAGACCTGCGCCACTCTGCCACCAGCTGTCGCTGAATTCGGCTTTCAGGCGTCTGTCGGCGATTTGCACATCCGGTTCATTGCCGATCGTGGTGACGGCATCCAGCGTCAGGTATGGCGTCCAGGTCGGATTATCCAGGAATAAACGCACACCGCCGCGCGCCTGCGCATTGCTGGTGGAGACGCCGGAAACATGGCTGATGCCATCGCTGAAATCGTCCAGATTCAGATACTGATAGATCACCTGCGCCTGCGGTTCAATTTTCAGATTTTCATGCAAGGTAAAAGGCTTGCCCGCTTCGACCGATAAGGCAATGCCATATCCGTCCTGATCCGCATCATGCGTGCTGTCATAGCTGTTTTTATACCAGCTGCCCATGCCCACCGCGTCAATGTAGCCGCCATCCTGCGCTTTCAGCGTGTAGTAACCGCCGAAGCTGTAGATGTCACTGTCTATACTGCCGGTTTGTACGGAATACAGCGGGTTGTTGTTGCGAAGACTGTCTTGCGCGTCAGTATTCTGGCGTCCAAGTGTCATGAGAATACCGGCGCTGCGTTCGGTGTTTTCTGCGTCTTTATCCCACATCAGATCCATACCCAACTGCGCGAACCAGGTATCGGTGTCATAGCTGAAACGGCCTGCGTCATTTTCGGTGTGCGTGCCGACAATCCGGCCCCATGCGCCGTCTTTATGCAGCACATCGCCGCCGGTACGCTGGTGATAAGTGCCGATGGCATCGAAGCCGTACTGCATGTTCAGCACCGGTGCGGCGATATACCCCGGCACTTCCTCGCGCCATGGCAGATTATCATCGGTTGGCGTCGGGGTTGGGTTCACATCCGGGTTGTCATCCGGAACATCGTCAGGGATATCGTCCGGAACATCGTCAGGGACATCGTCAGGATTATCGTCGGGATTGTCATCCGGTGTCGGGTCAGGGATAGGATCAGGATCCGGGATCGGTGTGGTGCAATCATAATTCGTGCAGGTGCTCAGGTACCAGTTTTCGCCCTCACCGGTGGTGATATCACCTTTACGCAGACCATAGTTGAAGGCGTTAGCTGAAACAGAATTACCCAGCGCGAAGGCATCCGTTCCCTGAATATTGGTGCCTGCTACGGTGATCACTTCGATACCGTTGCCCAGCGTATAGTTACCGCTCCCGCCGGTGCTGGTGACATACAGGGTATTCTTTCCCGTCACGTCGCCAGTGACATGGATTTGGTCTGTCGGCGAGTTACTGTCATCCAGATAAGTATTGATGCGATAAACGCCGTCGCCGGTCATATCGCCGTTCACGGTGAGCTCAGAGTAATCATTACCGCTGTGAGTGAAGAGGGTAGTACCGCCGGAGTTCATCTGCGAAATCGTGGAATCACCCGTTACAGTCCACTGACTGGAGTCGTCGATGTTGACGCTGTGGGTACTGCCCGTCACCCCTTCCCATTCCGAACCGCTGTTAAGATACACATCCACAACACTGCCGGTATCGGCAATGATTTCGCCTTCCATGTGAGAGTCACTGGCCGACAAGTTGATCTGGCTTTGTGTGGTAACACCGGTGCTGGTACTGGTATAACTCCTGGCTTTCAGCAGCACGCCGTTTCCGCTTTGCACGGTTGATCCGTTATTCACATTTATCTGAGTATTTGCCCCTTCGGCGAGTATTCCCTCACTGGTGGCACTGCTGACAACGCTTTTATCCAGCGTCACGACGGCCTGATGGTCTGCATTAAAACCCTGCGCATAAATGCCATTTGCTAATGCACCGGTGGTCGATAACTCGCTGTTGCTGATGGTCATCTGGCTGTTGGCATAGGAACGGATAGCGGACGCACCTTCGCCGGTTGAATTCCCCTTAACCGCGTTGGCTTCAAGGGTAGAATCATTCATCGCAACCAGCAGATTACTGTTTCTTCCGCTGGTTGTAATCTCAGCACCATCAAGATCCATAATCCCTGTACGGGCAGCGACCACCGCGGCTGAACTGACGCCTGTTGTGATGATGTGCATATCTTTGCCGGTCAAGGTCACCGGTTGCGCATTGGGTGTATCTGATAATTCGCCAGAATCGACGTATAACGCATAGGAACTGTCACCTGTAGTCGTGACGGTGACATGGTCTAACCCGGTATCTCCACGTGCATTTATTGCTTCGGAATTTGCGCCGTGTGTCGTCAGTTGCAGGTTACTTGCTGTTAACGTTGCGCTGGACGCCGCAATGTTAAATCCGCTGGTATTATTGCCATTTGCCTCATAAATGCCGCCGTCTAACCTGACCTTACTGTAGGCATTTGCATCGACGATGGAACTGTTGGTGCCTGTTAATTGAACGTTGCCATCAATGATGGTGACGTCAGCAATGACGGTATTTTTTCCTCCTAAGGCATAAATAGCACTTTGACTTTCGGGAGATCCCGAAGATTGCTGATTAACAGTGAGTCCGTTAATATAAGCAGATGCTTCTTCAACAGAGACTGCTCTTTTTCCGTCAACTAATAATTCAATATTTACATTGCTGATATTCGCACGAGCACCTGCGCGAATATCAATCCCTACCGCCTGAGTCGCGTCACTACTTATTCGAATATCATCACCGAGCAAGGTGGAATTGTTATCTGAAACATAAATAACGCTGCTGCCATTTTTCCCTGAACTAATATCTGCGTTATAAATTTCGGCGGAGCCGCCACTTTTTATGTTAAATGTCTTACTGGAGTTTGTTGTGCTCACGTCAGCATAGTTAAGTATCAGCTTACCTTGATTAATAATATTGAAGGCATAGGCTTCGTTGCCGGTGGTTGAAACGACGGATTTAAGAGGAATAGGAGCAGGAATACCCGGAAGGGCCATTTCTCCGGCCACGGTGACTTTTGTTCCTGCATCGGTGATGATATAGGCAATGCCGTCATTACCAGGTGTCGAGGAAGAATTAATACTTGGAAATTCATAATCACCGCCAGCGTATGTCGCGGTTGCCAATGCTGAAAATGAAGGCAATAAAAGACTTAATATAGCACTCGATAATAATGTTTTTTTAAACGAACGCGAGCTGTTCCGATTTTCTTCCATGTCAGAATGTCCTGTGTTGAATAATGGCGTGTTTATATTACCTGTTCCAGTTAATCGTTTTTTTATCTAACGAGTTAATATGGAATCATAATAATGACTCATCGTTTTTATTACATGACAAATTTCTGGGGAGGATATATCACGAAATGTAAAGCGTCAATTAATGGTGTTAATATTCAGTCTTATTAAGAAGTCTGAATATACGATTAAGAATTCGTGGAGATGGTAAATAAAAAAGGCCGATGAGTTATTCATCGGCCTTATATATTACGGAGGACTTATTTTTTCAGCTGAGAATGGAAATCGCGTTTGTCGTAGCCGGTATACAGCTGACGAGGACGGGCGATTTTGATGCCTTCCTGATGCATTTCGCTCCAGTGTGCAATCCAGCCTACGGTACGGGCCATCGCGAAGATCACGGTGAACATGGAAGACGGAATGCCCATCGCTTTCAGGATGATGCCGGAGTAGAAATCGACGTTCGGGTACAGTTTCTTCTCGATGAAGTACGGGTCGTTCAGCGCGATGTGCTCAAGCTCCATCGCCACTTCCAGCAGGTTGTCTTTCAGATCCAGCTCTTTCAGCACTTCATGACAGGTTTCACGCATCACGGTGGCGCGCGGGTCATAGTTTTTATAAACACGGTGACCGAAGCCCATTAGGCGGAAGGAATCATTTTTATCTTTCGCGCGTTTCACGAAAGCAGGGATGTGATCCACGCTGCTGATTTCTTCCAGCATTTTCAGCGCCGCTTCGTTGGCACCGCCGTGAGCCGGTCCCCACAGGGACGCAATGCCCGCAGCGATACAGGCGAACGGGTTCGCGCCGGAAGAACCGGCGGTACGCACGGTGGATGTTGACGCGTTTTGCTCGTGGTCAGCGTGCAGGATCAGGATACGATCCATGGCGCGTTCCAGAATCGGGTTCACTTTATATTCTTCACACGGCGTGGAGAACATCATGTGCAGGAAGTTACCGGCATAAGACAGGTCGTTGCGCGGATACACAAACGGCTGACCGATAGAATATTTGTAACACATGGCGGCCACGGTCGGCATTTTGGACAGCAGACGGTAAGCGGCGATTTCACGGTGACGTTCGTTTTCGACGTCGATGGAGTCGTGATAAAACGCGGCCAGTGCGCCGGTCACGCCACACAACACCGCCATCGGGTGAGAGTCGCGACGGAAGCCGTGGAACAGACGGGTAATTTGCTCATGCACCATGGTGTGACGGGTGACATTGGTCTTGAATTCGTCAAACTGTTTCTGCGTCGGCACTTCGCCGTTCAGCAGCAGATAGCTCACTTCAAGGAACGTGGATTCTTGTGCCAGCTGGTCAATCGGGAAACCACGGTGCAACAGAATGCCTTCTTCACCGTCGATATAGGTGATTTTGGATTCGCAGGATGCAGTAGAGGTGAAACCGGGGTCATAGGTGAAAAGACCTTTAGAACCGAGGGTGCGGATATCCACTTCATCCTGGCCCAGTGTGCCGGACAGCACGTTTAGTTCAATCGGGTCGTGACCTTGTAGGGTAAGTGTCGCTTTCTTATCAGCCATTTACAGTCTCCTTAGCGCCTTATTTTTAAAAATCAGTAACAACAGAAATGCCTGGAAGCGACGCCTTGTAAGGTCATTATTATTGTCAGCCTTAGCTCTGCGATCGAATGGGAAGGGAACGTAGAGCTGAGTCGAAGTGCAGTCTCAGACTGCTCTGTGACAAACAAGCGGCGTTTCATCGTTGTTAACGATTCGGTAAATCATTACTGTTCTGTCGCTCAGTACCTGTGAAGAGTATGAGGATTTACACAATCACCACTTTTGCATAACTTGGGCCATCAGGGAAGACCCCGTATGTTGATTGTGTGATCCACTGATTCTTCAGAAACTTTCACCATTTTGGTGCGAGAGGGCAAAGCCGGTATGTGCTCAGAATCACAGTCCTATAGGGATAGCTCATTTGTAATGGAAATGTTGATCAAATGTCAAACTCGATAATTTATTTTGTGTCTTTTATGGAAAGTGAGAGCTAACTCACTGTTTCGGAGAAATGTGAATAAAGCATTTGTAGGGCAATTGTAATAAGAATGTGATCAACCTATACTCCTACAAGGTCTCCGGGCAATCCGAAGTAGGAGCACCCAGCATCATTTTCTTCGCCCTTTACGTTACGGCTACGAAAATACGTTTATCGCGCCTTTTAAGCACACTGGATGTCGTCCTTTGAGCGCGAAAACTGATGAGCTTTTAGCTCAGCTTTCCAAAGTTATTGGTGTTGTGGGAAGACGGCAAGCAACCGAATCCCTATGAGCTGACATAGGTCAGTGATTAGGGTGAGCGCGCGCAGCCAACGCACCCACAGCGACAAGAACGAAGGAAAGGGTGCTGTCTGACATACTGCTCCGGGCCGGAGGAAGTAAAATAATAAGAGCTGTGTGGGCAAAACCGTGAAAAAACAAAGACCTGTCAATCTGGATCTGCAAACGATCCGGTTTCCTGTTACTGCGATAGCGTCCATCTTACACCGAGTCTCTGGCGTAATTACCTTCGTCGCCGTCGGTATCCTCCTCTGGCTGTTAGGCCTGTCTCTCTCTTCTCCTGAAGGGTTTGCACATGCTGCCGCCATCATGAATAGCTTCTTCGTCAAATTCATCTTTTGGGGAATACTCACTGCGCTGGCCTATCACGTTTGCGGTGGCATCCGCCATCTGCTGATGGATTTTGGCTATATCGAAGAGAGTTTGGCTGCCGGTACCCGTTCTGCCCAGGTGGCAATCGGTCTGACCGTCGTGCTGTCAATTCTGGCTGGAGTCCTCGTATGGTAAGCAACGTTTCTGCGTTAGGGCGCAATGGTGTGCACGACTGGCTGTTACTGCGTGCTTCCGCCATCATCCTCACCCTGTACATCCTCTATATTCTGGGCTTCGTGGTTCTGGCTCAGGAACTGACATTTGATGTCTGGCATGGCTTCTTCTCTTCCTCCATCACCAAAGTATTCACACTGCTGGCGCTGCTGTCGATTCTGATCCATGCGTGGATCGGCATGTGGCAGGTGTTAACGGACTATGTGAAACCGGTAGCTGTCCGGCTTGTGCTGCAACTGGCCATTGTCGTGACATTAGTGGTTTACCTACTTTACGGAACAATTGTTGTTTGGGGAGCGTAGTAAATGAATCTGCCAGTCAGAGAGTTTGATGCTGTCGTTATCGGTGCAGGTGGCGCCGGTATGCGTGCCGCGTTACAAATTTCACAAATGGGGCTGTCTTGTGCCCTGATTTCTAAAGTCTTCCCGACCCGCTCCCATACGGTGTCAGCGCAGGGTGGTATCACCGTCGCGCTGGGTAACACCCATGAGGATGACTGGGAATGGCATATGTACGACACCGTAAAAGGTTCCGACTATATCGGTGACCAGGACGCCATTGAATATATGTGTAAAACCGGGCCGGAAGCGATTCTGGAACTCGAACACATGGGGCTGCCTTTCTCCCGTCTTGAAGACGGTCGTATCTATCAGCGTCCGTTTGGTGGCCAGTCGAAAAACTTCGGCGGCGAGCAGGCGGCACGAACTGCCGCAGCGGCTGACCGTACCGGTCACGCGTTACTGCACACGCTGTATCAGCAGAACCTGAAAAACGGCACCACGATTTTCTCCGAATGGTATTCACTGGATTTAGTGAAAAACCAGGACGGCGCCATCGTCGGCTGTACGGCTATCTGTATCGAAACCGGTGAAGTGGTGTACTTCAAAGCCAAAGCCACCGTGCTGGCAACCGGCGGTGCAGGGCGTATTTATCAGTCCACCACCAACGCCCACATTAATACCGGTGACGGTGTCGGCATGGCGCTGCGTGCCGGCGTGCCGGTACAGGACATGGAAATGTGGCAGTTCCACCCGACCGGTATCGCCGGTGCAGGGGTGCTGGTGACAGAAGGCTGCCGTGGTGAAGGCGGTTATCTGCTGAATAAAGACGGCGAGCGTTTCATGGAACGTTATGCGCCGAATGCGAAAGACCTGGCGGGTCGAGACGTGGTGGCGCGTTCCATTATGATCGAAATCCGTGAAGGCCGTGGCTGTGAAGGTCCGTGGGGTCCGCACGCCAAACTGAAACTTGATCATCTGGGTAAAGACGTTCTGGAATCCCGCCTGCCGGGTATTCTTGAACTGTCGCGTACCTTCGCACACGTCGATCCGGTGAAAGAGCCAATTCCTGTTATCCCAACCTGCCACTACATGATGGGCGGTATTCCGACCAAAGTGACCGGTCAGGCGCTGCGTGTGAACGCACAGGGTCAGGATGAAGTGATCCCGGGTCTGTTCGCGGTCGGCGAAATCGCCTGCGTATCCGTTCATGGCGCTAACCGCCTTGGCGGTAACTCGCTGCTGGATCTGGTGGTGTTTGGCCGTGCGGCGGGCATGCATCTGCAGGAATCCATTACCGAGCAGGGCGAAAGCCGTGAAGCGTCTCAGGATGACATCGACGTGTCTCTGGAACGTCTGAACCGCTGGAACAACACCCGTTCAGGTGAAGATCCGGTGGCTATCCGTAAAGACCTGCAATCGTGCATGCAGAACAACTTCTCGGTCTTCCGTGAAGGTGATGCGATGGCGAAAGGTCTGGAAGAACTGAAAGTGATCCGCGAGCGTCTGAAATCTGCCCGTCTGGACGATACGTCATCAGAATTCAATACCCAGCGCGTTGAGTGTCTGGAGCTGGATAACCTGATGGAAACCGCGTTCTCTACCGCTGTCTCCGCAAACTACCGCACTGAAAGCCGTGGCGCACACAGCCGCTTCGACTTCCCTGAGCGTGATGATGCGAACTGGCTGTGCCACACGCTGTATCAGCCGGAAACAGAAAGCATGACCCGCCGTGAGGTGAACATGCAGCCTAAGCTTCGCGCGGCGTTCCCGCCGAAAGCGCGTACTTACTAGGGCGGAGCGGAGACAGATTATGAAAATTGAATTTTCGATTTATCGCTACAACCCGGACGTCGATGACGTGCCGTACATGAAAGATTATGTGCTGGAAGCCAAAGAAGGGCGCGACATGATGTTGCTCGACGCGCTGATTTTGCTGAAAGAACAGGATCCGACGCTGGCGTTCCGCCGCTCCTGCCGTGAAGGCGTTTGCGGGTCCGATGGCGTCAACATGAACGGTAAAAACGGTCTGGCCTGTATCACGCCAGTGTCGACACTGCGTAACGGCAGCAAGAAAATTGTTATCCGTCCGTTGCCCGGGTTACCGGTTGTCCGTGACCTTGTTGTAGACATGGGACAATTCTATAAGCAGTATGAGAAGATTAAGCCTTACTTGTTGAATGATGGGAAAAATCCTCCGGCGCGTGAACATTTACAAATGCCGGATGACCGCGAAAAGCTGGACGGATTGTACGAATGTATTCTCTGCGCCTGCTGTTCGACGTCCTGTCCGTCTTTCTGGTGGAATCCGGACAAGTTTGTCGGCCCGGCGGGCCTTCTGGCCGCTTACCGTTTCCTGATCGACAGCCGCGATACCGAAACACAATCGCGCCTCGACGATCTGAACGATGCTTTCAGCGTATTCCGCTGCCACAGCATCATGAACTGTGTGAGTGTATGTCCGAAGGGACTGAACCCGACCAAGGCTATCGGCCATATCAAATCGATGCTGCTACAACGCGGTGCCTGATTGATAAGCCACGCACAGCGGGAACTCAGGTTCCCGCTGTTATTTCGATACCACCGGCTTTGCGCTTTCTTTAGTTACAAATGTGGTAACTGAGGCAGTGATAGCAAATAATTAAATTTTTAATAACAAAGTAGCAACAAGTGCAACAAAGTTGCGCCTGACTGGAGTAAGATAGCCGGGTCAAAATCAGGGAGATAAACACACCCCGGAAAGGCAGCAGAAACAGGCAGGGTAACTTCAAAAATCAGTCACGCATCTGGCGGATTTCTGAAGGTTCCTTGAAGAGCCAACCGCTCAACCAACGAACTGTTTTAGTATGGAAAACCGTTTTACCGCGGTGTATCACGGTCAATATTATTAACCACGGCGAAAACTAAAGCTTCAAAGCTTAAGGGATCACGATGCAGAACGGCGCAATGAAGGCCTGGCTGGATTCCTCCTATCTGGCGGGTGCAAACCAGTCTTACATAGAGCAACTCTATGAAGACTACTTAACCGATCCTGGTTCCGTTGACGATAGCTGGCGTTCGATTTTTAAACAGCTACCAACAGTGGGTGTGAAACCAGAGCAACTCCATTCTCAAACACGAGACTACTTCCGCCGTCTGGCGAAAGACGCGTCACGTTATAATTCCTCCATCAGCGATCCGGAAACGGATGCCAAGCAAGTTAAGGTGTTGCAGTTAATCAACGCCTTCCGCTTCCGTGGTCATCAGAACGCGAACCTTGATCCCCTCGGCCTGTGGAAACTGGACGATGTGCCTGATCTGGATCCGGCGTTCCATCATCTGACCGAAGCTGATTTCCAGGAAACCTTCAATGTCGGTTCATTTGCCATTGGCAAGGAAACCATGCAGCTCGGCGAGCTGTATAAAGCCCTGAAGCAAACCTATTGCGGTTCCATTGGTGCGGAATACATGCACATCACCAACACCGAAGAGAAACGCTGGATCCAACAGCGTATCGAATCCGTGGCCGGTCGTGCGAACTTCACCAATGATGAGAAGAAAACGTTCCTGAAAGAACTGACCGCAGCCGAAGGTCTGGAGCGTTATCTGGGCGCGAAATTCCCAGGCGCCAAACGCTTCTCGCTGGAAGGTGGCGATGCGCTGGTGCCGATGCTGAAAGACATGATCCGTCATGCCGGCAAAAACGGTACGCGCGAAGTGGTGCTGGGTATGGCGCACCGTGGCCGTCTGAACGTGCTGATCAACGTGCTGGGCAAAAAGCCTCAGGATCTGTTCGACGAATTCTCCGGCAAGCATAAAGAACATCTCGGAACCGGTGACGTGAAATACCACATGGGCTATTCGTCTGATGTGGAAACCGAAGGCGGGATGGTTCACCTGGCGCTGGCGTTTAACCCGTCGCACCTGGAAATCGTCAGCCCGGTGGTGATCGGTTCTGTGCGTGCCCGTCGTGATCGTCTGGACGAAGCGCGCAGCAACATGGTTCTGCCTATCACCATTCACGGTGATGCGGCGATTACCGGTCAGGGTGTGGTGCAGGAAACCCTGAACATGTCGCTGGCACGCGGTTATGAAGTGGGCGGTACCGTGCGTATCGTCATCAATAACCAGGTAGGTTTTACTACCTCGAATCCGAAAGATGCGCGTTCCACCGATTACTGTACCGATATTGCGAAAATGGTGCAGGCACCGATTTTCCACGTCAATGCCGATGACCCTGAAGCGGTGGCTTTCGTGACCCGCCTGGCATTGGATTTCCGTAACACCTTTAAACGTGACGTCATGATCGATCTGGTTTGCTATCGTCGCCACGGCCATAACGAGGCCGACGAACCAAGCGCAACCCAGCCACTGATGTATACCAAGATCAAGAAACACCCGACGCCACGCAAAATCTACGCTGATGTCCTGACTGAGCAGAACGTTGCCAGCCTCGAAGATGCCACGGAAATGGTCAACCTGTACCGCGATGCGCTGGATGCCGGTGAATGCGTGGTGGAAGAGTGGCGTCAGAATGACATGCACACTTTCACCTGGTCACCGTATCTGAATCATGAGTGGGACGAGCCTTACCCGAACAAGGTCGAGCTGAAACGTCTGCAGGAACTGGCGCGTCGCGTCAGCCATGTGCCGGATGCGATCGAAATGCAGTCACGCGTTGCCAAGATTTATGGCGACCGTAACGAGATGGCCGAAGGGAACAAGAAATTCGACTGGGGCGGCGCAGAAAATCTGGCGTACGCCACGCTGGTAGACGAAGGGATTCCGATCCGTCTGTCCGGTGAAGATACCGGTCGCGGCACCTTCTTCCACCGCCATGCCGTGATCCACAACCAGAAAAACGGTTCCGTGTACGTGCCGCTGGCCAATATTCATAACAGTCAGGGCGAATTCAACGTCTGGGATTCCGTGCTTTCCGAAGAAGCGGTGCTGGCCTTTGAATACGGTTATGCCACGGCTGAACCGCGCACCCTGACCATCTGGGAAGCGCAGTTCGGTGACTTCGCCAACGGTGCGCAGGTGGTGATCGACCAGTTCATCAGTTCCGGCGAACAGAAATGGGGCCGCATGTGTGGTCTGGTGATGTTGCTGCCGCACGGCTACGAAGGGCAGGGGCCGGAGCACTCCTCCGCGCGTCTGGAACGTTATCTGCAACTTTGCGCTGAGCAAAACATGCAGGTGTGTATCCCGTCTACTCCGGCGCAGGTTTATCACATGATCCGTCGTCAGGCACTGCGCGGTATGCGCCGTCCGCTGATCGTGATGTCACCGAAGTCACTGTTGCGACATCCTCTGGCGGTTTCTACGCTGGAAGAACTGGCCGACGGCAGCTTCCTGCCCGCGATTGGTGAAGTTGACGAGCTGGATCCGAAACAGGTTAAGCGCGTGGTGATGTGCTCCGGTAAGGTTTACTACGACCTGCTGGAACAACGTCGCAAAAACGAGCAAACCGATGTGGCGATTGTCCGCATCGAGCAGCTGTACCCGTTCCCGCACAAAGCGATTCAGGAAGTGCTTGAGAAATTCTCACACGTTCATGATTTCGTCTGGTGTCAGGAAGAGCCGCTGAACCAAGGCGCGTGGTATTGCAGCCAGCACAATTTCCGTGAAGTGATTCCTTTCGGGGCTTCTTTACGTTACGCAGGACGTCCGGCCTCTGCTTCCCCGGCAGTGGGTTACATGTCCGTTCACCAGAAGCAACAGCAAGATCTGGTTAACGATGCGCTGAACGTTAAATAACGCGTTGGCGTGAGTTAACACTATGGAACATAAGAAGGATTTATAATGAGTAGCGTAGATATTCTGGTCCCTGACCTTCCTGAATCCGTTGCGGATGCGACGGTTGCCACCTGGCACAAAAAACCGGGCGACAGTGTTGAGCGTGACGATGTACTGGTAGAAATTGAAACCGATAAAGTGGTTCTGGAAGTCCCGGCAAGTGAAGCCGGTATTCTGGACAGCATTATCGAAGACGAAGGTGCGACGGTCATTTCCCGTCAGATCCTGGCGCGTATCCGTCCGGGTAACAGCACCGGTAAGCCAAGCACTGAGAAAAGCTCCGATAAAGAAGCGACTCCTGCGGCACGCCACACAGCAGCACTGGAAGAAGAGAGCAATGACGCCCTCAGCCCGGCTATCCGCCGTCTGATTGCTGAACATTCTCTCGATGCCAGCGCGATCAAAGGCAGCGGTGTCGGCGGTCGTCTGACCCGTGAAGATATCGAACAGCACCTGGCGAAAGCCAAAGACGCGAAACCGGCCGCCGCGCCAGCCGCCGCTCCGGCCGCGACCAGCGCTGCACCGGCACTGGGTTCACGCAGCGAAAAACGCGTACCGATGACCCGTCTGCGTAAACGCGTTGCTGAGCGTCTGCTTGAAGCGAAAAACAGCACTGCGATGCTGACCACCTTCAACGAAATCAACATGAAGCCCATCATGGATCTGCGTAAGCAGTACGGTGATGGTTTCGAAAAACGTCACGGCGTGCGTCTGGGCTTCATGTCTTTCTATCTGAAAGCCGTGGTTGAAGCGCTGAAACGCTACCCGGAAGTGAATGCTTCTATCGATGGCGATGATGTGGTTTACCACAACTACTTTGATGTCAGCATCGCGGTGTCTACGCCACGCGGTCTGGTGACCCCGGTTCTGCGTGATGTGGATACGCTGGGCATGGCGGATATCGAGAAGCAAATCAAAGAGCTGGCGATCAAAGGCCGTGACGGCAAACTGAAAGTGGAAGAACTGACCGGCGGTAACTTTACCGTGACCAACGGCGGCGTCTTCGGCTCCCTGATGTCCACCCCGATCATCAACCCACCACAGAGTGCGATCCTGGGCATGCATGCCATTAAAGATCGTCCGATGGCGGTGAATGGCCAGGTTGTGATCCTGCCAATGATGTATCTGGCGCTCTCTTACGATCACCGTCTGGTGGATGGCCGCGAGTCCGTCGGCTTCCTGGTGACCATTAAAGAGATGCTGGAAGATCCGGCTCGTCTGCTGCTGGACGTCTAGTCCCGGCACAGCGAAAGATGAGAGATCGAAAAATCTGCGGCACAGTTCTCGCTGTGCCCTGATAAGCCTTCCTACTTACCGAATAAGAATGGATAGAACATCATGAATTTACACGAGTATCAGGCGAAACAGCTTTTCCTGCGCTACGGCCTGCCAGCACCAACAGGCTTCGCCTGTTCCACCCCGCGTGAAGCGGAAGAGGCTGCATCGAAAATCGGTGCCGGTCCGTGGGTGGTGAAATGTCAGGTTCATGCCGGTGGCCGCGGTAAAGCGGGTGGCGTGAAAGTGGTGAAAAGCAAAGAAGAGATCCGCGCTTTTGCTGAGCACTGGCTGGGCAAACGTCTGGTGACTTACCAGACAGACGCCGGTGGCCAGCCGGTTAACCAGATCCTGGTTGAATCCGCGACTGACATTGATAAAGAACTGTATCTCGGCGCGGTCGTTGATCGCAGCTCCCGCCGCGTGGTGTTCATGGCGTCTACAGAAGGCGGCGTGGAAATTGAGAAAGTGGCAGAAGAAACGCCACACCTGATCCACAAAGTGGCACTGGATCCGCTGGCAGGCCCGCAGCCGTATCAGGGTCGCGAACTGGCTTTCAAACTGGGTCTGACCGGTAAGCAGGTTCAGCAGTTCACTAAGATCTTCATGGGTCTGGCGAACATCTTCCTTGAGCGCGATCTGGCGCTGATCGAAATCAACCCGCTGGTAGTGACTACCGCTGGTGACCTGATCTGCCTCGACGGCAAACTGGGTGCGGACGGCAACGCCTTGTTCCGTCAGCCAGAATTGCGTGAAATGCGCGATTACAGCCAGGAAGATGCCCGTGAGTCTCAGGCAGCGCAGTGGGAACTGAACTACGTTGCCCTCGACGGTAACATCGGTTGCATGGTGAACGGTGCCGGTCTGGCAATGGGTACCATGGACATCGTGAAACTGCACGGTGGCGAACCGGCTAACTTCCTGGATGTTGGCGGTGGCGCAACCAAAGAACGTGTGACCGAAGCCTTCAAAATCATCCTGTCTGATGAAAAAGTGAAAGCCGTCTTCGTCAACATCTTCGGCGGTATCGTACGTTGCGATCTGATCGCCGACGGTATCATCGGTGCGGTGGAAGAAGTGGGCGTCAGCGTGCCGGTTGTGGTGCGTCTTGAAGGTAACAATGCTGAGCTGGGTGCCAAAAAACTGGCAGACAGCGGTTTGAACATCATTGCAGCGACCAGCCTGACGAATGCGGCTCAACAAGTTGTCGCGGCAGTGGAGGGGAAATAATGTCGATTTTAATCAACAAGAACACCAAAGTTATCTGCCAGGGTTTCACCGGTAGCCAGGGGACTTTCCACTCCGAACAAGCCATTGCTTACGGTACCAAAATGGTCGGCGGCGTCACGCCGGGCAAAGGCGGCACTGAACATCTGGGTCTGCCAGTGTTCAATACCGTACGTGAAGCGGTTGAAACCACCGGCGCTACCGCGTCTGTGATTTATGTTCCGGCTCCGTTCTGTAAAGATTCCATTCTGGAAGCGCTGGATGCAGGCATCAAACTGATCATCTGTATCACTGAAGGCATCCCGACGCTGGATATGCTGGTGGTTAAAGTGAAACTGGATCAAAGCGATGCGGTGATGATCGGGCCAAACTGTCCGGGCGTGATCACCCCGGGCGAATGCAAAATCGGCATCATGCCGGGTCACATTCATCTGCCGGGCAAAGTGGGTATCGTTTCCCGTTCCGGTACGCTGACCTATGAAGCCGTTAAGCAGACCACCGACTACGGCTACGGCCAGTCTACCTGCGTCGGTATCGGCGGCGACCCGATCCCGGGCTCTAACTTCATCGATATCCTGAAACTGTTCCAGGAAGATCCACAGACTGAAGTGATCGTGATGATCGGTGAAATCGGCGGTAACGCGGAAGAAGAAGCGGCGGCCTACATCAAAGCCCATGTGACCAAACCGGTTGTGGGTTATATCGCGGGTGTGACTGCGCCAAAAGGCAAACGTATGGGCCACGCAGGCGCCATCATTGCCGGTGGTAAAGGTACCGCTGACGATAAATTCGCTGCGCTGGAAGCGGCGGGTGTGAAAACCGTTCGCAGCCTGGCCGATATCGGCGAAGCCGTGAAATCATTGCTTCCGCAATAAGTTTTACCCTCCCGCACCGGCGAAATTCGGTGCGGGTGAAGACTGTTTATAAAAGAAAAAGATTCGACATGTTGGCCACCTTCGGGTGGCCTTTTTTATTTTAAGCTAAATATTTAACATTCGCTGAATTGAGCTATATTTATTAACACAGCACGATAGGTTCATTGGAAATAAAAGGTTAATAATTGGGTTTTAGAAGGTAGCAAATTGGATATTAGTGACAACTATAAAAACACAATTAATTAACAATAAGGCCACCATTAAAGCTCAGTGAAACCAACGGTTAACATCCTGAAATATTTTTTCAGAAATTGATGTGGATATTATAGAAATAAACAAGGAGATAGGCTTAAATTGCGGCAGATCAATTACAGGCTTTTTTGCTGTTTTGGTCTTAAATTGACCTGTACACGGAAATCCGCTTTGGGTCACTAAAAAACCTATTTAATGTGTGGGATTACTGGCGTAACATATTGGTCCTGTAACATCCGTTTTTTGTATGTTTACTTTTCCCCGTGATTTTGCCCGTTCATCAGCCTGTTACAGGCCCGCTGCTCGCGCTTTTTCCGGGCTCAGAATGTCTGGTCGACGGCTTTACGCAAACTGAACGCTGACATTTCTGTTCTACACACATTTGAATACTGGTAGTCATGAGGCGTTCCGGCAACCGGTTCGTCAAAGATCGCAATTTGGGGTCTTCCTCCGAGGAGCAAGGGGTCAAGATGTTTGATATCGTTGAACTGTCGCGTTTACAGTTTGCTTTAACAGCCATGTACCATTTCCTATTTGTCCCATTAACGCTGGGTATGGCGTTTTTACTGGCAATTATGGAAACGGTTTATGTGCTTTCCGGCAAACAAATCTATAAAGATATGACCAAATTCTGGGGCAAACTCTTCGCAATTAACTTTGCGCTGGGTGTTGCTACCGGTTTAACCATGGAATTCCAGTTCGGGACTAACTGGTCATATTTCTCACATTACGTGGGAGACATCTTCGGTGCGCCGCTGGCGATCGAAGGTTTGATGGCGTTCTTCCTGGAATCCACGTTAGTCGGTCTGTTCTTCTTTGGCTGGGACCGCCTGTCTAAAGTTCAGCACATGACGGTGACCTGGTTTGTGGCCCTTGGCTCAAACCTGTCAGCATTGTGGATCCTGGTGGCGAACGGCTGGATGCAAAACCCGATTGCATCGACCTTCAACTACGAAACCATGCGTATGGAAATGGTCAGCTTCTCCGAGCTGGTTCTGAACCCGGTTGCGCAGGTTAAATTCGTTCACACCGTAGCGTCCGGTTATGTGACTGGCGCGATGTTCATTCTGGCTATCAGCTCTTACTACCTGCTCAAAGGCCGTGACGTTGGCTTTGCCAAGCGTTCATTTGCTATCGCAGCAAGCTTTGGTCTGGCTGCGGTGCTCTCCGTTATCGTTCTGGGTGATGAATCCGGTTACGAAATGGGTGACGTGCAGAAAACCAAACTGGCTGCCATCGAAGCCGAGTGGGATACCCAACCGGCGCCTGCCAGCTTCACGCTGTTCGGCATGCCAAATCAGGACAAAATGGAAAATGAATACTCGATTCAAATTCCTTACCTGCTGGGTCTGATTGCGACCCGTTCTGTGGATACGCCGGTGACCGGTCTGAAAGACCTGATGGCGCAACACGAAGTCCGTATCCGTAACGGTATGAAAGCCTACACCCTGCTGGAAGAACTGCGTTCGGGCAACACTGACCCGAAAGTCCGCAGTGATTTCGAAAACAGCAAACAGGATCTGGGCTACGGTATGTTGCTTAAACGCTATACCGACAACCCGGCGGGTGCGACTGACGCACAGATTCAGAAAGCCACCAAAGATTCTATCCCGCGCGTTCTGCCGCTGTACTTCGCCTTCCGTATCATGGTGGCCTGCGGCATCCTGATGTTCGTTCTGATCGCGTTGTCCTTCTACACCGTGCTGCGCGGCAAGATTGGTCAGAAACGCTGGCTGCACCGTGCGGTATTCATCGGTCTGCCATTGCCGTGGATTGCTGTCGAAGCGGGCTGGTTCGTGGCCGAATATGGTCGTCAGCCCTGGGCGATTGGTGAAGTGTTACCGACTGCGGTTGCGCACTCTTCACTGACAGTGGGTGATGTACTGTCGTCGATGATCCTCATCTGCGGCCTGTATACCCTGTTCCTGGTCGCTGAAATGTTCCTGATGTTCAAATATGCGCGCCTGGGGCCAAGCAGCCTGAAAACGGGTCGTTATCATTATGAACAAACTTCAGCGCCACTTGAGCAAGCTCGGTAATAGGGAGTCCACTTATGTTTGATTATGAAGTTTTACGGTTCATCTGGTGGGTGCTGATTGGCGTGCTGTTTATCGGCTTCGCGGTCACCGATGGATTTGATATGGGCGTGGGCATTCTGGTGCGCATTATCGGGAAAACCGATACTGACCGCCGTGTGATGATCAACGCCATCGCCCCGCACTGGGACGGTAACCAGGTCTGGCTGATCACCGCCGGTGGCGCCTTGTTCGCTGCCTGGCCGATGGTTTACGCGGCGGCATTCTCCGGCTTCTATGCCGCGATGGTGCTGGTGCTGTGCGCCTTGTTCTTCCGTCCGCTGGGCTTTGACTACCGTTCAAAACTGGAAAGCGCGCGCTGGCGTGGCATGTGGGACTGGGGCATTTTCATCGGGAGCTTCGTACCGGCTCTGGTCTTCGGTGTGGCCTTCGGTAACCTGCTGCTGGGTGTGCCGTTCCATATCGACGGTGACCTGCGTCTGTTCTACACCGGCAACCTGTTTGGCCTGCTGAACCCGTACGGCATTCTGGCCGGTCTGGTCAGCCTGACCATGCTGATTACTCAGGGCGCGACCTATCTGCAAATGCGTACTGTGGGTGAACTGCACCTGCGTACCCGCACCGCGTCGCAGATTTCTGCGCTGGTGATGATGGTGTGCTTCCTGCTGGCAGGTATCTGGTTAGTGAAAGGGATTGATGGTTTCACCGTGACCTCCGTGATGGATCACGCTGGCCCGTCTAACCCGCTGCGCAAAACGGTTTCTCATGAAGCCGGTGCATGGCTGGCTAACTACAATAAGATGCCGGGTCTGTGGGCAATCCCTGCACTGGGCGTGATCCTGCCGCTGCTGACCATTCTGTTCTCACGCATGAATAAAGCGGCACTGGCGTTTATCAGTAACTCACTGACTATCGCCTGTGTGATCCTGACGGCTGGTATCACAATGTTCCCGTTCGTGATGCCTTCCATCACTGAACCGAATGCCAGCCTCACCATGTGGGATGCGACATCCACACTGCTGACGCTGAGAGTGATGACCGTTGTAGCCTGCATCTTTGTGCCAATCATCCTGATTTACACCTCATGGGCGTATTACAAGATGTTCGGGCGCCTCGATAAACACTACATCGAGAACAACAAGCATTCGTTGTATTAAGGAGAACACCATGTGGTATTTTGCCTGGATCCTCGGCACCTTACTGGCTTGCTCATTCGGTATCATTACCGCGCTGGCGTTTGAACACAGCGAAGCCAATAAAGCGGCGAAAGAAGAGAAGTAATAATGAGTGTGATCGCGGATAAACTTTACGCCATCACAGACAAGGGCCCCTTGCGGGCCCTTTCCCTTGTGATGTCACTGGTCATGGCGGGCTGCGTGTTCTGGAAACCGGGCATGTTTGCTTCATCGACCAGTCAGCTGGAAGTCTGGCATGGGATCATTCTGATTTGGGCCGTCTGCAGCGGCGTGATCCACGGTCTCGGATTTCGCCCACAGCGCACAATCTGGAAGGCATTCTTTTCACCTTTGCTTGCAATGATTGCGCTGGCTGCGGGTCTTCTGTACTTTTTTAGCTGAATAAAGACACAGATTTACAGTAATTTTCTTATGGGCCGCTGCGGCCCATAATTATTTTCATTCCAGCAATGCTACCCATTCCCAACCCCAATTCTCTTGCGTATAGTAGTGCCGTCAAATTGCATTACGGGATGTACAGTGAGTAATTCGTTGTTCCGATGGCCGGTTCGTGTCTACTACGAAGACACAGACGCGGGAGGCGTGGTCTACCATGCCCGATACGTCGCCTTTTTTGAAAGGGCTCGCACAGAGATGTTGCGCCAACGCAATTTTCACCAGCAGCAGTTGCTGGGAGAACATGTCGCTTTTGCTGTCCGCCGCATGACGGTCGAATACTTTGCACCAGCTCGCTTAGATGACCTGCTGGATGTTCAGAGTGAGATTACGTCCATTCGCGGAGCTTCTCTTACTTTTGCACAACGAATTCTTGATTCGCATGGAAACCTTCTGAGTTATGCAGAAGTGTTGATCGCATGCATTGATCCACACCAAATGAAGCCCCGAGCGCTTCCTAAGTCTATTGTCGCGGAGTTTAAGCAGTGACTGACATGAACATTCTTGATTTATTTTTGAAGGCCAGCATCCTGGTCAAGCTGATTATGCTTGTCCTGGTGTGCTTCTCTATCGCGTCCTGGGCGATCATCATTCAACGCACGAAGGTGCTGAATGCCGCCACCCGCGAGGCAGAAGCGTTCGAAGATAAATTCTGGTCCGGTATTGAGCTTTCCCGTCTGTATCAGGAAAGCCAGGGCCGCCGCGAAACCCTGAGCGGGGCAGAGCAAATTTTCCATTCCGGTTTTAAAGAGTTTGCCCGTCTTCATCGTGCTAACAGCCATGCGCCTGAAGCCGTGATTGAAGGGTCTTCGCGTGCGATGCGTATCTCTTTTAACCGTGAACTCGAATCACTGGAAACACACATTCCGTTCCTTGGCACTGTCGGTTCTATCAGCCCGTATATCGGTCTGTTCGGGACAGTCTGGGGGATCATGCACGCCTTTATCGGTTTAGGTTCTGTGAAACAGGCAACGCTGCAAATGGTTGCTCCGGGTATCGCAGAAGCACTGATCGCCACCGCGATCGGTCTGTTTGCCGCTATCCCTGCTGTTATGGCGTACAACCGCCTGAATCAGCGTGTGAACAAGCTTGAGCAAAACTACGATAACTTCATGGAAGAATTCACGGCTATCCTGCACCGTCAGGCTTTCTCTCGCGAAACCAGCAGTAACTAAAGGGGGAGAGTATGGCTCGTTCACGAGGTCGTCGTAACCGTCGCGAAGGTAAGTCTGAGATCAACATCGTTCCGCTGCTGGACGTATTGCTGGTTCTGTTACTGATTTTTATGGCAACAGCACCCATTATTACCCAGAGTGTGGAAGTCGATCTGCCTGACGCAACCGATTCTAAAACGGTATCCAGCGATGATAACCCGCCAGTGATTGTTGAAGTGTCTGGCGTCGGTCAATACACCATTGTGGTGGATCATCAGCGTATGGAACAGCTGCCTGAACAGCAGGTTATCGCAGAAGCGACCAGCCGTATTCAGGCCAATCCGAAGACGGTATTCCTGATCGGTGGCGCGAAAGATGTGCCTTATGATGAAATCATCAAGGCGCTGAACATGCTGCATCAGGCTGGCGTGAAGTCTGTCGGATTGATGACACAACCTATCTGAGGATAGGTAATTTGTAACACTTATTTGAAACCCGGCATTTTCTGGCTTGCTAAAAGAGTACGACAGGGCTGCAGGAAACCGGGTTTTTAGTAATCCTGTCTTGGGAAATCTA
Organism: Rahnella victoriana; assembly: GCF_004330295.1. Lineage (GTDB taxonomy): Bacteria > Pseudomonadota > Gammaproteobacteria > Enterobacterales > Enterobacteriaceae > Rahnella > Rahnella victoriana. The sequence continues at coordinate 194,412 of NZ_SJOJ01000001.1, read as the reverse complement.
TTTTGGTAAAGGCAACTGCAACTGAACAAAACGATAAGCTCAAACGCGCCGTTATTGTTTCGGTCGTTCTGCATATCATCATTATAGCCCTGTTGATTTGGGGATCGCTGGACGAAGATACCAGCATGAGTGGCGGCGGTGGCGGTAGCGATATCTCCGCCGTAATGGTTGATCCCAGTGCGGTGGTCGATCAGTACAACCGTCAGCAACAGCAACAGGCTGATTCCCAACGTGCTGCCGCAGCGCGTCAGAAAAAATCAGAGCAACAGGCTGAAGAGCTGCAACAGAAACAGGCCGCAGAACAGCAGCGCCTGAAAGAACTTGAGAAAGAGCGTCTGCAAGCGCAGGAAGATGCGAAGCAGCAGGCTCAGGAACAGGCCCAGCAGCAGAAACAAGCTGAACAGGCCGCCGAGCAGGCGAAAGAACAGCAGAAACAGGCCGAAGCTGCCGCGGCGCAGGCCAAGGCGGAAGCGGCAAAAGCAGCGGCCCAGGCCAAAGCGGATGCGGCAAAAGAAGCTGCAAAAGCGCAGGCTGATGCACAGAAAAAAGCCGCTGCGGATGCTAAAAAACAAGCCGAGGCTGAAGCGGCTGCCGCTGCGGCCGCAGCGAAGAAACAAGCTGAAGCTGACGCTAAGAAAGAAGCGGCAGCAGAAGCCAAAAAGCAGGCTGCTGCTGACGCGAAGGCTCAGGCCGCCGCTGACGCGAAGGCCCAGGCTGATGCCGATGCCAAAGCCGCCGCTGATGCGAAAGCTGCCGCTGCTGCTGAGAAGAAAGCCGAAGCTGCTGCTGCCGCGAAGAAAGCGGCAGCAGATAAAAAGGCTGCCGCCGCTGCGGCTGCCAAGGAAGCGGCTGATGCGAATAACTTATTTGATGGCCTGGCCGACTCCAAAAATGCGCCGAAAGGCTCAACAGGTGGAGGCGCTTCTGCTCCGTCAGGGAAGGGGACTCAGAAAAAGGCGGGCGCATCCGGTGCTGATATTGCGAACTATGGTAGCCAGATTCAGGCTGCCATCGAGAGCAGATTCTATGACGCGTCATCTTATGCAGGTAAAACCTGTTCGTTGCGCATTAAAATGAACCCTGACGGCTCATTAATCAGTGTGTCGGCTGAAGGTGGGGATCCTGCACTTTGTCAGGCTGCGCTTGCCGCCGCCCGACAGGCGAAGTTCCCTAAACCGCCTTCTGAAGCAGTCTATGAAGTGTTTAAAAATGCTCCGATAGATTTCAAACCTCAATAAAAGATGAAAATGATAACTTTTCAGATTTTTACGATGGTTTGCAGGGTGTAATTCTAGTTTTGTGTGCGTTGGTTTGTTAAAATTCTGCTAAATTATCGCGGGCAGATACGTCCAGATAAGGGAGATACAATGAAGCAGGCATTTCGAGTAGCGTTCGGCCTTTTGATGATGTGGGCATCTGTAGTACATGCAGAAGTTCGCATTGAAATTACCCAAGGGGTAGACACAGCTCGCCCGATTGGCGTTGTGCCATTCAAATGGGCTGGCCCGGGTACACCACCTGAAGATGTGGGTGGTATCGTTGCTGCTGACTTACGTAACAGCGGTAAATTCAATCCTATTGATGCATCCCGTATGCCTCAGCAGCCAACCTCAGCCGCAGAAGTCACTCCTGCAGCCTGGACCGCGCTGGGTATCGATGCCGTTGTGATCGGCCAGGTTCAGCCTGCCGCCGATGGCAGCTATGTGGTCTCTTACCAGCTGGTAGACACCTCTGGCGCGCCGGGCACCGTACTGGCACAAAACCAGTATAAAGTGACCAAACAATGGTTGCGTTATTCCGCCCATACCGCCAGTGACGAAGTCTTCGAAAAACTGACCGGTATTAAAGGCGCATTCCGCACCCGTATCGCGTATATCGTGCAGACCAACGGCGGCAAATTCCCGTATGAACTGCGCGTGGCGGATTACGACGGTTACAACCAGTTCGTGGTTCACCGTTCCCCTGAGCCTCTGATGTCTCCAGCCTGGTCTCCGGATGGCAGCAAACTGGCTTACGTCACCTTTGAAAGCGGTCGTTCAGCACTGGTTGTGCAGACGCTGGCAAACGGCGCAATCAAACAGATTGCTTCTTTCCCACGCCACAACGGTGCCCCGGCATTCTCACCTGATGGCAGCAAACTGGCCTTCGCCTTGTCTAAAGACGGCAGCCTGAACCTGTACGTGATGAATCTGGCTTCCGGTCAGATCAGTCAGGTGACAAACGGACGCAGCAACAACACCGAACCAACCTGGTACCCGGACAGCCAGAATCTGGCCTTCACGTCGGATCAGGGCGGTCGTCCACAGGTTTATAAAGTCAATATTAATGGCGGTGCGCCTCAGCGTCTGACCTGGGAAGGCTCGCAAAATCAGGACTCTGACGTCAGCACTGACGGCAAGTTCCTGGTGATGGTGAGCAGCGCCAGCAGTACACAGCACATCGCTAAACAAGATCTGGCAACGGGAGCCGTTCAAACATTGACGGACACGTTCCTGGATGAAACGCCTAGCCTCGCACCAAATGGCACAATGGTAATTTACAGCTCCTCTCAGGGACTGGGTTCCGTGTTGCAGTTGGTATCGACTGATGGGCGCTTCAAAGCGCGTCTTCCGGCAACTGATGGACAGGTCAAATTTCCTGCCTGGTCGCCGTATCTGTAATGCATAGAAAAACTATGTATGGCAAAAAATTATAAAAGGATCGAATAGATGCAACTGAACAAAGTGCTGAAAGGGCTGATGCTGGCATTGCCTGTACTGGCAGTAGCTGCTTGTAGTTCTCACAAGAACGCAGACAACGACCAATCTGGTATGGGTCTGAACTCTGGCGCAGGCACTGAAAACGCTAACATGTCTTCAGAAGAGCAAGCTCGCCTGCAGATGCAAGAACTGCAGAAAAACAACATCGTTTACTTTGGCCTGGACAAATACGATGTGTCTTCTGAATTCGCTCAGATGTTAGACGCGCACGCAGCATTCCTGCGTAGCAACCCGTCTTACAAAGTGACTGTAGAAGGTCATGCTGACGAACGTGGTACGCCAGAGTACAACATCGCCCTGGGCGAACGTCGTGCTACTGCTGTTAAAATGTACCTGCAAGGCAAAGGCGTTTCTGCTGACCAAATCTCTATCGTTTCTTACGGTAAAGAAAAACCAGCTGTACTGGGCCATGACGAAGCGGCTTACGCTAAAAACCGTCGTGCCGTACTGGTATACTAAGAGAATAGTATGAGCAGTAACTTCAGAACTCACCTGTTGAGTCTGTCGTTACTGGTTGGCGTAGCGGTCCCATGGGCCGCTACTGCCCAAGCGCCAATCAGTGATGTCGGCTCAGGCTCGATTGAAGATCGGGTCACCTCTCTGGAGCGTATTTCTAACGCTCACAGCCAGCTATTAACTCAACTCCAGCAGCAACTTTCTGATTCCCAACGTGATATGGATACGCTTCGTGGTCAAATCCAGGAGAACCAGTATCAGTTGGGTCAGCTTGCTGATCGTCAGAAGCAGATCTTTAACCAGATGGACAGCCTTAGCCAGGGTGCCGCCGGAGCCGCCAGTACGGGCGCTGCCGCAGCAACCGGTGATGCGTCTGGTGGTGATGCTGCGACAACGCCTGATGCGGGTGCTGCACAAGCCCCTGCGAGCACAGGCGATGTGAACAGCGACTACAACGCTGCTGTTTCACTGGCGCTGGAAAAGAAACAGTATGATGAAGCCATTGCGGCTTTTCAGAGTTTCGTTAAAAAATATCCAGATTCAACGTATCAGCCTAACGCCAACTACTGGTTAGGACAGTTGTATTACAACAAGGGTAAAAAAGACGACGCTGCGTATTATTTTGCAGTTGTGGTGAAAAATTATCCTAAGTCCCCAAAAAGTTCTGACGCGATGTACAAGGTTGGGGTGATCATGCAGGAGAAAGGTCAGGCTGATAAAGCCAAAGCCGTCTTCTCGCAGGTCGTAAAACAGTACCCAAATACCGATGCGGCAAAACAAGCTCAAAAACGTTTATCTGCAAAGTAGTTCTTCATTCAGGTCTGGAAAATGTACATATCGTGCATTTTCTGGGCTTGAGTGTGTGAAACGCCATCAGTTAGCACTCTTTCTGAAAATTAAAGTTGCACTGAAAAGTTAAATAAGTAATATATGCCGCCGTTGCCCAGACAACTCCAAACGGCTAACGCTGTCAGAGATTTAGGCAATATGCAGTAGGTTTAGAAGGGCCGTTAGCTCAGTTGGTAGAGCAGTTGACTTTTAATCAATTGGTCGCTGGTTCGAATCCAGCACGGCCCACCACTTTTAAAGTGGAAAATGAAGTGAAGCAGTGCAGGATGAGAACCAGGGGTTCGAGCCGAGCGAAGCGAGACGACAACGCGCAAGCGTTGCCCGCAGAGCGAGGTGAAACCGAGTCAATCCAGCACGGCTCACCACTTTTAAAGTGATGCGCCCTGAATAATTAGTGAAGCCACAAGTACCCAGCATTTAGATGGGCCGTTAGCTCAGTTGGTAGAGCAGTTGACTTTTAATCAATTGGTCGCTGGTTCGAATCCAGCACGGCCCACCACTTTTAAAGTGGAAAATGAAGTGAAGCAGTGCAGGATGAGAACCAGGGGTTCGAGCCGAGCGAAGCGAGACGACAACGCGCAAGCGTTGCCCGCAGGGCGAGGTGAAACCGAGTCAATCCAGCACGGCCCACCACTTTTAAAGTGATGCGCCCTGAATAATTAGTGAAGCCACAAGTACCCAGCATTTAGATGGGCCGTTAGCTCAGTTGGTAGAGCAGTTGACTTTTAATCAATTGGTCGCTGGTTCGAATCCAGCACGGCCCACCACTTTTAAAGTGGAAAATGTAGTGAAGCAGTGCAGGATGAGAACCAGGGGTTCGAGCCGAGCGAAGCGAGACGACAACGCGCAAGCGTTGCCCGCAGGGCGAGGTGAAACCGAGTCAATCCAGCACGGCCCACCACTTTAAGTGAAGCCATCTAAATTGCAGAATTCAGAGAAAAGCGCCTTTTGGCGCTTTTTTCGCATCTGAACCCCAAAATATCCCCGCAGCGATAAAATCCTTTCTCACAATCCGGCGCAATCTCATCTCTTTTAAGTGCAGTAAACATTTTAAGCCTTATGGCTAATATCCGGACGACTTTCCCTACATTTTGCGGTATTTTGTTTAGCATACAAAACCAACAGATTTCCGGATGGAATTTGTTGTGGCTTCTGGCCTTCCGGGCATGCTGCCTGACTGAATGAGATGACGAGTATGAGCGAAACATTGGATCTGAATGCGGCGGTTTATCCTTTCCCTCCGAAACCCGCCGTTCTGAATGCAGATGAAAAATCTTTCTATAAAGAGAAGATTAAAAAACTGCTGAAGGAACGTGATGCTGTGATGGTGGCGCATTACTACACCGATCCTGAGATTCAGGCGCTTGCCGAAGAAACCGGGGGCATTGTGGCGGATTCCCTCGAGATGGCGCGTTTTGGCAGTCAGCATCCTGCCTCGACCTTGCTGGTTGCGGGCGTGCGTTTCATGGGCGAAACAGCCAAAATTCTCAGCCCGGAAAAAACCGTGCTGATGCCGACCCTGAATGCGGAATGCTCACTGGATCTGGGCTGTCCTGAACAGGCGTTCTCAGATTTTTGTGATCAGCACCCCGACCGCACCGTTGTGGTCTACGCTAATACCTCCGCGGCCGTAAAAGCCAGAGCCGATTGGGTAGTGACATCCAGTATCGCGGTGCAGCTGATTGAACACCTTGATAGTCTGGGGGAAAAAATCATCTGGGCGCCGGACCGCCACCTTGGGAATTACGTCCGTAAGCAGACGGGGGCGGATGTATTGTGCTGGCAGGGCGCCTGTATCGTCCATGACGAGTTTAAAACGCAGGCCCTGACCCGAATGAAAGGTTTGTACCCGAACGCCGCTGTTCTGGTGCATCCTGAGTCTCCTCAGGCGATCGTGGATATGGCGGATGCCGTGGGTTCCACCAGTCAGCTGATTCAGGCGGCGAAAACCCTGCCGCACCAGCAACTGATTGTGGCGACTGACCGCGGCATTTTCTACAAAATGCAGCAGGCGTGCCCGGACAAAGAATTGTTCGAAGCGCCGACGGCAGGCGAGGGCGCAAGTTGCCGCACCTGTGCGCATTGTCCGTGGATGGCGATGAACGGCCTGAAAGCCATTGCGGAAGGACTGGAACATGGCGGAGCGGAACATGCGATTGAGGTGGATGAAGCGTTACGCGTGAAATCGCTGATCCCGCTGAACCGTATGCTGGATTTCGCGGCGCAGTTAACATTGCGTACGCAACCGAAGGCGCTGTAAGCCCCTCTTTTATGACCGGCAAGGTTTTGTGACTGACAAAAAGGAACGCATGTGATGATGGATTTTTTCAGTACCGGCAACATTCTGGTTCATATTCCGATTGGAAAAGGCGGATACGATCTGTCATGGATTGAAGCCGTCGGCACGATATTTGGCTTGCTGTGTATCTGGTTCGCCAGCAAAGAGAAACTGATCAACTATCCTTTCGGTCTGATCAACGTCACGCTGTTTGCGGTTATCTTTTTCCAGATCCAGCTTTACGCCAGTTTGCTGCTGCAGGTCTTTTTCTTTGCCGCCAATATTTATGGCTGGTACGCATGGAGCCGACAGACGGCCGATCAGCAGGCTGAGTTGCAAATCCGCTGGTTACCGCGCACGAAAGCGCTGGTATGGGGCGTGGTGTGTATCGCGGGCATTCTGCTGATGACATTTAACATTGACCGCGTTTTTGCCGCGCTGACGCTGCTGGCAGTCAATCTGATGCAGGCGCTTGGCCTGTCTGTGCAGATGCCGGCACTTCAGCCTGATGCTTTCCCGTTCTGGGATTCCTCAATGATGGTGCTGTCGATTGTCGCCATGCTGCTGATGACCCGTAAATACGTCGAGAACTGGCTGTTGTGGGTCATCATCGATGTGATCAGTGTGGCGATCTTTGCCTATCAGGGCGTTTATGCAATGGCGCTGGAATATGTCCTGCTGACGCTGATTGCGCTGAACGGCTCCTGGCTGTGGATCAAAAGCGCGAAGCAAAATGGCTCGCGGCCGCTACAAACAGTGTGATGCTGCGCTGACAAAAACGCCTCCGTGACGGAGGCGTTTTGCTTTCTGCCGCTGGCGGCGCGATCAGTGATGATGGTGCGCGTGGCTGTGGCCGTGATGATCATGACCTGCGCTGACGACGGGCACATCATTGATGCCGCAATCCGGCGCTTCACACCTGCCATATTCCATCTGAATGGTCGCGTGCCCGATACGGCATTTCTCCAGCAGATGATGCCGGATGCGTTCCAGCAGCGCGTCGTGATCGTGAGGCGGTATCACCTGCACATGCAGGGTCATCAACCGTTGCTCGCCAATCTGCCAGACATGCACATGATGTACGTTGCGCACCTCCGGAATGCTCATGGATAAATCGCGGCGCAGTTTATCGATATCAATTTCCTCCGGCGTGCCTTCCAGCAACTCGTGGAAGCTCTCCCGCAGCAACCGCCAGGCATTGGTCAGGACGAGACAGGAAACCAGTACCGACAAAATCGGGTCGATGGGTGTCCAGCCGGTGTTCATGATAATCAGCGCGGCAGCGACGGCACCGATCGAACCCAGCAAATCGCCAAGCACATGTAAGGCGGCGGCGCGCACGTTGATATTGGCTTTTTCTTCACCCTGATGCAGCAGCCAGAACGCCAGAATATTGGCAAACAGACCGGCGATGGCGATCACCAGCATGGTGGTGCCCATGACGGGCTGCGGATTGACGAAACGGGCGATGGCTTCCCAGACAATCAGCACCACGATGACCAGCAATGCCGTGGCGTTAACAAATGCCGCCAGGGTGGTCAGACGCAGATAACCAAAGGTATGCCGCGAGTTGGGTTTACGTTTCGCGAAACGCACCGCCAGCAGCGCAACCAGCAACGCTGCGGCGTCGGTGAGCATATGCCCGGCATCGGCCAGCAGGGCGAGCGAGCCGGAGATCAGCCCGCCAATTACTTCCGCAACCATAAAAATGACCGTCACAAGGAAGGCCAGCAGCAGCCGGCGGCTGTTTTTATCCTGCGGTAACAGGGTAGAAGACATAGTTATATTCACAAGAATGATGAACAGAGAAGATCACAATAGCGTAATCAGGAGGCGTTGCAAGAAGGGGCGTAAACGTGAAGGAGGAACCGAAGTTCCTCCTGAATGAGCAGTTTATGACGGGCTTAGTTACCGGTGGCTTTAGACTCGGAAGTCCCCGGCGTCTGGTTTGGACAGCGTCCGTCTTTGCACATGGTTTTCTCATGTTCCTGCGTTTTGCTCATATGATGTTTGGTGGTATCCGTCTGGGTATTCACCTCATCGGCAGGTTTATTGGTGTTATTAATCTGGTCGTTATCCACGTTTTTAGGCGCAATTTTCTGAATTGAACCCGGGGAATTCGACTGATTCGCCTGGCCGTTGTTATCGGAGGCAGATGTTTCACCGGCAGCAAAAGCAGCACCGGTGGTCAGCGCCATGGTTGCGGTCAGTAACATGATTGCGAGCTTTTTCATAATTTCATCTCCATTGTTGCAGAAAGGTCCGTGGTCGTTTTTCATGTGTCTGATAAAAGACTAGCTAAACAATTCATGTGCTAAATCAAATTGAGACTATTCGGAAGTGTAAAAGCAGGTTTACACCGTCATGCAATACGGCTAGATTGAACGCGGTCAGCGTTTCGCTTTGTCTCTTATGAACACCCGAATGGAACAGTTATGAATTATCAAAACGACGATTTGCGCATCAAAGAAATTAAAGAACTATTACCGCCGGTTGCCCTTCTGGAAAAATTCCCCGCCACTGACAAAGCGGCAAAAACAGTCTCTCAGGCGCGTAATGCCATCCATAAGATCCTGAAAGGAAACGATGATCGTCTGCTGGTTGTTATTGGCCCTTGTTCTATTAACGATCCGAAAGCCGCGAAAGAATACGCCGCCCGTCTGCTGAAAATGCGTGAAGAATTGCAGGGCGAGCTGGAAGTGGTTATGCGCGTTTACTTTGAAAAACCGCGTACCACGGTGGGCTGGAAGGGGCTGATCAATGACCCGCACATGAACAACAGCTACCAGATTAACGACGGTTTACGCATTGCCCGCAAACTGTTACTGGATATTAATGACACCGGTCTGCCTGCTGCAGGCGAGTTCCTGGACATGATCACGCCACAATATCTGGCGGATTTAATGAGCTGGGGCGCAATCGGCGCGCGTACCACAGAATCTCAGGTTCACCGTGAGCTGTCTTCCGGTTTGTCCTGTCCGGTGGGCTTCAAAAACGGCACTGACGGCACCATCAAAGTAGCTATCGATGCCATCAACGCCGCAGGCGCACCGCACTGCTTCCTGTCTGTCACCAAATGGGGTCACTCCGCGATCGTGAACACCAGCGGGAACAACGACTGCCATATCATTCTGCGTGGCGGTAAAAAGCCAAACTACAGTGCTCAGGATGTGCAGGAAGTGAAAGAAGGCCTGAAGAAAGGCGGCCTGCCAGCCCGTATCATGATCGATTTCAGCCATGCCAACAGCAGCAAGCAATTCAAAAAGCAGATGGAAGTGTGTGAAGATGTCTGCGGTCAGGTCGCTGGCGGCGAACAATCCATCATGGGCGTGATGGTGGAAAGCCATCTGGTGGAAGGTAATCAGAGCCTCGACAGCGGCGAGCCGCTGGTTTACGGCCAGAGCGTGACCGATGCCTGCATCGGCTGGGAAGATACCGAAGTGCTGCTGCGCAGCCTGGCAGGTGCGGTAAAAGCACGCCGCGGTTAAATAGTTTCGCATCCCCCTGCGTACAGAAGCCCCGTTTATGCGGGGCTTTTTCTTTGGTGAAAAAGGGCAAAATGACTCACAGTTCGCAGCGCATATCCATACAACGCAAATCAGCATTCGCCATCTCAGAGCGATAAAGACTCTCTTTAACCAGACAGAATCCATTCTTCTTATAAAACTCAAAGGCATTCGGCGTAGACGCCAGAGTAAGTGCTGTGAATCCTCTCGACTTCGCTTCTGCTTTTATGGCAGCAAGAATTTGGGTGGCAAGACCTTTCCCTTCGTATTCTGGCAGCGTAAAAATCGCTTCCACACTGCCATTTTTCAGATCCAGAAATCCTGTTGCCACGGGTGTGTCCAGCCCGTGCACCTGTGCGACAAAAAAAGGATTCTCCGCAATAGCTTTGCGGTATCCGGCAGGCATCTGTTCGGGCGTCCACGCCATTACAATGTCTGCGCCATAGGTATTTTTACATCCGTGGCGGATAGCCTGATTTCTTATTTCCCAAAGTATTTCTGCTTCATCTGGCGACGCGAGTCTGACGGGCATCGGTTTCTCCTCAGGTCCAGAGACAAAAAAGGCACGCTTTCGCGTGCCTATTCAACTTCAACTCTTTCTGCTTCATGCAGAAAACGCGAAATTACTTCGCTTTACCCTGGTTTGCCACGGCCGCGGCTTTCGCTGCGATTTCGTCGGCATTACCCAGATAGTAACGTTTAAGGGGTTTGTAGTTTTCGTCGAATTCGTAAACCAGCGGAACACCGGTAGGGATGTTCAGTTCCAGAATTTCTTCTTCGCTCAGGTTATCAAGATATTTAACCAGTGCACGCAGGGAGTTACCGTGTGCCGCGATGATGACGCGCTCGCCGCTGGCGATGCGTGGTTTGATCACGTCAGTCCAGTAAGGGATAACGCGGTCAATGGTCAGCGCCAGGCTTTCTGTCGTTGGCAGTTCTGCAGCCGTCAGTTTAGCGTAACGCGGATCGTGGCCCGGGAAACGTTCGTCAGCGCGATCCAGTTCTGGTGGTGTCACAGCAAAACCACGACGCCATTGTTTAACTTGCTCGTCACCGTATTTCTGTGCGGTTTCAGCTTTATCCAGACCCTGTAACGCACCGTAGTGACGTTCGTTCAGTTTCCAGGATTTCTCAACCGGCAGCCATGGCTGGTTCAGTTCGTCCAAAACGTTCCACAGAGTATGGATGGCGCGTTTCAGCACGGAGGTGTAAGCGAAATCAAATTGGAAGCCTTCGTCTTTCAGCAGCTGACCCGCAGCTTTTGCTTCAGTGCGGCCTTTCTCGGACAAGTCAACATCATGCCAACCGGTAAAACGGTTTTCTTTGTTCCACTCACTTTCACCGTGTCTTACCAGCACCAGCTTGGTTACAGCCATAGCTAAACTCCTCAGTTAACTGAATTTTCAATGATAACAGTTATCATTATAGGGTCTGGGCGTCCCACTCAGCAATCTGAAACTACGTCAGGAAGGCTTCGCGGGAGTCCGTTTGTATTAAACATAACGAATTTGCTGCGGCGATGTAAAACAAAACGCGCAGACCGTTCGCCGGACAGCGCGTTTTATCCACCAGACCGGGGGATCAGCTGGCTTTTTTCAGGCAGGTGCTCATGAAGGTTTTACGGGCATCGCCCTTCAGATCTTGTTTCGCCGCGTCTGCGTTACAGGTTTTCATCTTCTGCTGTTGCGGATTCAGTTTATCGTCCGTTTTTGCCTCTGCTTTAAGGCAGTTACTCATGAATTTTTTTCGCTCATCGCCTTTCAGCGACTGCGTGGTGGCCTGCTGATTACAGTCGGTCATCTTTTGGCGTTGCTCAGTCTGAGCAGGGGAAGGGACTTTCACCGGGTCGGCCGCCAGCGCGGAACCCGCCGCGCACAATGTGGCCAGCAGGGATAACACAACAGGTAAACGCATAACGAACTCCTTATTAAACGTCCTTTTACGCAGGACACTCTCTAAGCGTAGATGCGGGAAATGCCTTTAGCTGAAAATGTGCCGGGTCAGATGCGCCGTGAGTCACAAATTCGCACAAGTCGGAACAGAGGAAGACAGGGCCGGGCGACCCTGTCCTGAGCAAATTACAGCGCGAAGAACTGATAGGTGGTGGCGGATTTATACGCCTGTCCCGGTTTTATCCAGCAGCTGGGCTGTGGCCAGGTCGCGTGGTTCGGGCTGTCTGGCAGGAATTCACTTTCCAGCGCCACGCCGCTGTAGCTGGCATATTCGCCGCCGCTGCGGTTCGGTGTGCCGCCGAGGAAATTGCCGCTATAGAGCTGTACGGCGGGCGCGGAGGTGAACATGGTCATTTTGACTTTGCCGTCAGCGGACCACAAATGCGCCGCCGGATTCGTGCCGGTATTGCAGGTGCGGTTCAGCAGGTAGGCGTGATCATAGCCTTTCACCCGCTGCTGATCGCGATCCTTGAGGAAATCCTTCGCCAGCGTTTTTGCCGCGTTGAAATTCATGCCGGTGTTTTCAACCGGGGTCGGATCCGCACAGGGAATGCCGTCACTGTCGACCGGCAGGAAGCGGTCAGCGAACAGTTGCAGCTTGTGCTGGCGCGCATCGGTGCCTTCGCCGTCGAGATTGAAATAGGCATGATTGGTCAGATTGACCGGACACAGCTTATCCACGGTGGCTTCGTAACGAATTTCCAGACGGTTATCGTCCGTCAGCTGGTAATGCACCTTCGCGGTCATATTGCCCGGATAACCCTGATCGCCGTCGGCCGAAAACAGCTGGAACGTCAGCTTCTGCGCGGTCTGTTCCAGAATCGTCCAGCGGCGCGCATGGAAACCTTCCGGCCCGCCATGAAGCTGATGAACGCCCTGATTCGCGACCACCAGATGCGGTTTGCCGTCGATATCAAACTGCGCGCGGGCGATACGGTTGGCGTAACGTCCCACGGTCGCGCCGAGATACGCGCTCTGGTTCATGTATTCCTGCGGGGACTGACAGCCGAGCAGCAACTCGCGTGTCGTGCCATCCGCCAGCGGCAGGGTGAAGGATAACCAGGTCGCGCCCCAGTCCATGAATGTGGCGGTGGCACCGGCCGCATTCTGTAGCGTCACCTGTTCAAACGGCTGGCCATCGGGCGCCAGCTGTGTGTTTTCAGGTTTTAACATATGCCTGCTCCTTGTGAAGCGGTGCAAACGTAGAAGGTTTCTTTCAGGCCGCTGTGCGCCTGATATTGCTGTTCCACCGCATGACGGACTTTATCCACCATGTCTTCCGGTACCAGCGCCACGATGCAACCGCCGAAGCCGCCGCCGGTCATGCGCACGCCGCCTTTATCGCCAATCACTTCTTTGACGATTTCAACCAGCTTGTCGATTTGCGGCACGGTGATTTCAAAATCATCACGCATTGACGCGTGAGATTCCGCCATCAGTTCGCCCATGCGTTTCAGGTCACCGCTGGCCAGGGCATCTGCTGCTGCCAGCGTACGGTCGTTTTCAGTGATCACGTGACGCGCACGGCGGGCAACCACCGGATCCAGTTCATCCTGAATGGAGAAGAACAGGGCAGGATCGACGTCACGCAGCGCTTTCACGCCGAAGAAACGGGCCGCCACTTCGCACTGTTCGCGACGGGCGTTGTATTCGCTGTCCACCAGACCGCGTTTCACGTTGGAGTTGATGATCACCACCGCCGCGTTTGTCGGCATAGAGACCGCGCGGGTTTCCAGTGAACGGCAGTCGATCAGCAGGGAGTGATTTTCCTTACCGAGCGCGGAAATCAGCTGATCCATGATGCCGCAGTTACAGCCGACAAACTGGTTCTCTGCTTCCTGACCGTTCAGCGCCAGCGCCACGCCATCCAGCGGCAGATCGTATAACGATTTCAATGCCTGACCGACGGCCACTTCCAGCGAGGCAGAAGAACTCAGACCCGCGCCCTGCGGCACGTTGCCGCTGATCACCATATCAGCGCCGGAGAAATCTTTGTTGCGCAGCATCAGATGCTTTACCACGCCGCGCACATAGTTGGCCCACGGGTGCGCATCGCTGTGCAGGATCGGTTCATCGAGCGAGAAGCTGTCTTCGTCGTTGTCGTAATCGGCGGCGATCACGCGGATCGTGCGGTCATTACGCTGGGCGCAGGCGATCACCGTTTCATAATCGATGGCGCAGGGCAGCACAAAACCGTCGTTATAATCGGTATGTTCGCCAATCAGGTTCACGCGACCCGGCGCCTTGATGGTAATGGTCGCAGGGTAGCCGAATTTATCGGCGAAGATTTCCAGGGTTTTGGTTTTCAGTTTCATTATTTTTCTCCGGCCTCACGATAATGGACATCACTTACCGCCCGCAGACGTTCAGCGGCTTGTTCCGCCGTCAGGTCGCGTTGCGTCTCAGCCAGCATTTCGTAGCCGACCATGAATTTGCGTACCGTGGCTGAACGCAGCAACGGGGGATAGAAATGGGCATGCAACTGCCAGTGTTCGTTGTCGCCTTCAGTAAATGGCGCACCGTGCCAGCCCATGGAATACGGGAAGGAGCACTGGAACAGATTGTCGTAGCGGCTGGTCAGTTTTTTCAGCGCCAGGGCCAGATCACCGCGCTGTTCATCGGAAAGCTCAGTGATGCGTTTAACGTGCACTTTCGGCAGCAGCAGGGTTTCGAACGGCCATGCCGCCCAGTAAGGGACGACGGCCAGCCAGTGTTCGGTTTCCACCACCGTACGGCTGCCGTCAGCCAGTTCGCGCTGCACATAGTCCACCAGCATCGGCGAACCCTGTTGTTGCAGATACGCGCGTTGCAGACGGTCTTCCCGTTCGGCTTCGTTTGGCAGGAAACTGTTGGCCCAGATCTGCCCGTGCGGATGCGGGTTAGAGCATCCCATCGCCGCGCCTTTATTCTCGAAAACCTGTACCCACGGATAGGTTTTTGCCAGATCCGCGCTTTGCTCCTGCCAGGTTCTGACGATTTCCGTCAGCGCCTCAACCGACAGTTGTGGCAGGGTTTTGCTGTGATCCGGCGAGAAGCAGATCACGCGGCTGGTGCCACGTGCGCTCTGCACACGCATCAGCGGATCGTCGCTTTCCGGCGCAAACGGCGTATCCGGCATCAGCGCCGCATAATCATTGGTAAATACGAAGGTGCCGGTGTATTTCGGGTTCACATCGCCGGTCACGCGCGTATTGCCCGGACACAGGAAACAGTCCGGGTCATGCGCAGGCAGGATTTCCTGAGAAACCGCTTCCTGCTGACCCTGCCACGGGCGTTTGGCCCGGTGCGGGCTGACTAAAATCCACTGATCGGTCAGCGGATTGTAACGGCGATGTGGGTGATCAATCGGGTTAAACGTGGTCATAAACTTTCCTTAGTGCGCCTTAGTCCGGGTAGCCTTGCGGGTTTTTCGACTGCCACAGCCAGGTGTCATTGGCCATGTCTTCCAGCGTGCGGGTGACTTTCCAGTTCAGCTCTTTCGCCGCTTTGGTCGGATCCGCCCAGTACGCCGGTAAATCGCCGTCGCGGCGTGGCGCAAATTTGTAATTCACCGGTTTACCGCAGGCTTTGCTGAAGGCATTCACCACTTCCAGCACGCTGTGACCGAAGCCCGCGCCCAGGTTGTAGATATGCACGCCCGCTTTATTGTGCAGGGTTTTCATCGCGGCCAGATGGCCGTCAGCGAGGTCAACCACATGGATATAGTCGCGCACACCGGTACCGTCCGGCGTCGGGTAGTCATTGCCAAAAATAGCCAGAGACTCACGGCGGCCTACCGCGACCTGCGCGATAAACGGCATCAGGTTATTCGGCACGCCCTGCGGGTCTTCACCCATCAGGCCAGACGGATGGGCACCGACCGGGTTGAAGTAACGCAGTAAGGTGATGCTCCACTCAGGCTCAGCGCGCTGAACATCTTCCAGAATTTGTTCGACCATCAGTTTGCTGCGGCCGTACGGGCTGGAAGGGTTGCCGGTCGGGAAATCTTCGACGTAAGGGGTTTTGGGCTGATCGCCATATACCGTGGCGGAGGAGCTGAAAATCAGGTTTTTCACGCCCGCCGCGCGCATCGCTTCGATCAGCACCAGCGTGCCGGTGACATTGTTGTCGTAATAAGCCAGCGGTTTCGCCACGGATTCGCCGACCGCTTTCCAGCCTGCGAAATGAATAACGGAATGAATGTGGTGTTCGCTGAAAATTTTATCGAGAAGCGCACGGTCGCGGATGTCGCCTTCATAGAACAGCGGCGTTTTGCCGGTCAGGGTATTGATGCGTTCCAGCACGCTGACTTTACTGTTGTGAAGATTATCCAGAATGATGGGTGTATAGCCTGCATCAATCAATTGAACGCAAGTATGACTGCCGATGTAACCGCTACCACCTGTGACTAAGACGTACATAATAGCTCCCCGATGATTATCTTGATGCAACGATATCACGCTGCAAGGCTGAAAAAGGTGATCCATCCCCAATAAAATGGAATCGCTTACACAAACAGTTTATCACCTTTCAACCCGACCAGACAGAGGGCGCGCGCGGTTCAGAAAGCCAGCGGCAACGGCGGTGAAGCCGGAATGACCGGCTTGTGTAATCGCTTACACGGAAGGCGATGCGTTATACGGATCCGGGTTTTCGCTAATTTTTTCAGACTACAACCCGGTGTCGGGCGACAGATTGCTGAGCAGCCAGCGGCGCAGGGTCACGATATCTGGCCGGTCTTTTTTCTCCGGCGTGGTCACCAGAGAGTAATTTGCACCGGGAAGATGATGGGGAAAGGGCGTGGAAAGAATGCCTTTGGCGATAAAATCCTGCGCCAGCAGATTGCTGACAATCGCCACGCCCTGACCGGCAATCGCCGCCTGGATCGCATGGGTCTCGTCGGTAAAACGCAAGCCGCTGTCGATGTTCAGATCCGCCGGACCAAAATGCCTGCGCCAGTTTTCCCAGTCGGGAGAGGGCTGCGGAATGTGGCGATTTTCTACATGAAACAGCGTCACGGATTTCAGGTCTTCCGGCGTTTTCAGCGCCAGTGAGGGGCCGGAGACCAGCACAAAAGTGTCCTGATACAGCAGCGTGGAATCGAGGCGTTCATCGGCCGTCTCGCTGTAGCGGATCGCCACATCCACGGTATTGCGTGTTAAATCCACCAGTTCAATGCCGGTGTGCAGTCGTAAATCCATTTCCGGCGCGACCCGTTTCAGATCGGCCAGACGCGGCACCAGCCAGTGCGTCAGAAAGTTCGACGTGGTGGTCAGCGACAGTGCAGGCGGTAAACCGGCATGATGGATCTCTTCCACGGCAGCCTGCAATCCGGTGAAGGCCTGCCGCGTTGCCTGCCTGAGAATTTTTCCCGCAGCGGTCAGCCGGACTTCGCGGGCACTGCGCTCAAACACCGCCGTCCCCAGCGCTTCCTCCAGTATCCGGATCTGATGACTGATCGCCGTCGCGGTTACCCCGATGTCTTCGGCGGCGCGCTTGAAGCTGCTTTGCGCAGCGACCGCATCGAAAGCCCTGAGAGAACCGAGTGGCGGTAAACGGATTATTTTCATGATGAGATATTTTCATCCATGGCTGAGATCTATGACTTTGAATCTCCTAAAATAAGCGGTGTAAGCTCCTTTCTCAATACGGTAAGGGTGAATTTCATTCATCTTTGTGACCGGAACAGAATGATTGAGGAGAAGAATATGAACATGACATCCCGCCTGCCCGTGCTGGCATCCACGCTGGGCACTTTATTTACGGTCTGTCTGGCGCTCACCCTGCTGGGCGTCGGACATTACGGGCTGGATACGCCGCTGACACATACCCTGGCGGGCATGACCGCCATTTTCTTTACGCTCTTTCTGCTCAGCGAGCGTTTTAACCCGAACCCGTTGTTGCCGCGTACCTCGCGTCACTCGTCTGCCTTTATGATTCGCCTGTGTACAAGTGCATTTGGCGCTGTGGTCTGTCTGCCTGCCTTTCTGCTGATGCTCTGGCTGATGAAAAATGCCTATGGTTTTGGGGCACTGAATCTGCTGATGGCGGGGATCCCGGTGGTATTGCTGATGCCTGCCGGTTATATGACGGGAAAGAAAATAACCCGCTCTCTTTCTGCGGATAAATGTCTGCTGGCGGGATTTGGCGTGTTCGTCACCGGGCAGGGGATTATCGCACTATCCCTGAACGCGCTGCCTTTCTGGTGGGTGATATGGCCTGCCATGTTGCTCAGCGCGCTGGGTGCCGGTCTGGTATATCACGTCAGAGATGCCAGTATTCAGGCCGTGACGCGGCGTGAAGAAATACAACTTAATGCAGGCGTTTTTCAGCTCAGCGCACTGGTCACACTGGCTTTGTTAATCATGCTGTTGAAGATGTCGCCCGGAACGGCAGGCGTTGAACACGGGTATTTCCTGATGATTATCCTGGCGCTGGCGGGCGTGGTCACCGCGCTGATGGCTCAGGAGTGAAGCCGGCCTTGCGCAGACGGAAGGCCGGAAAGGGATTACAGCGCGTCGATCTGATAACGGTAGATTTCCCCGTCAGGAATAAAGCTCAGACGATGGGTAATGCACTGCGGCGCATCTTCCGCGTGGTGTGAGACGAACAGCAACTGCGTGTCACCTTCGCCAATCAGGATATCGACAAAACGGCGCACCAGCTGGCGGTTGATCGGATCCAGCCCCTGCAAAGGTTCATCGAGAATCAACAGCGCCGGATGTTTGACCAGCGCGCGGGCAATCAGCGCCAGACGCTGTTGCCCCCAGGACAGGCTGTGGAACGGCGATTCCCCGGCATCGCCGCCCAGACCGAGCAGTGTCAGCCATTGCGAAGTCAGCAACCGCTGGCGATCGGACACCGCCTGATAAATGCCGATGGAATCGAAGAAGCCGGAAGTGATGACATTGCGCACGCTGGTGCTGACGCGGTAATCAAGATGCAGGCTGCTGCTGACATAGCCGATATGGCGTTTGATATCCCAGATGGTTTCCCCGCTGCCGCGACGGCGGCCAAACAGCGTCAGATCATTACTGTAGCCCTGCGCATGATCGCCGGTGATCAGGCTCAGCAGGGTGGATTTCCCCGCGCCGTTCTGACCGGTGATCTGCCAGTGCTGGCCCTGATCCACCTGCCAGCTCAGATGATGCAGGATCGGTTTATCGTTATATTCCACCACGCCGTCACGCAGTACGATCAGCGGGCTGCCGGAGGGCGGGCTGACGCGCCCGGTGGGATCTTCCGCTTCCGGCACCGCCATGCCATTCAGGCTTTCGCTGTGCGCCAGTTGCGCGACCAGTGCGTCGGCCATCACCTGTTCCCGCGGACCGACCGACGCCAGCGTGCAATCGGCCAGCACGCCGACATTCTTCACAAACGCAGGAATGTCGTCGAAGCGGTTGAGCACCAGCACCATCGTCTGGCCTTCGCCGGAGAGTGTTTCCAGCAGTTGCGCCAGTTGCGCACGGGCATTGACGTCCAGCCCGTCAAACGGCTCATCCAGCACCAGCAAATCAGGTTTTTGCATCAGCACCTGACACAGCAAGGTTTTGCGGGTTTCGCCGGTGGATAAATATTTGAAGCGGCGGTCGAGCAATTTCTCAATACCAAACTGCGCCGCAAGGGCGGCACAGCGCGCCGGATCCCGCACGTCATCCTGAATGATTTCAGCGGTGGTGCGGCCGGTATCGTCTTCGCCTTCGCTCAGCAAATCGGTGTTGTTGCGCTGCCATTCATCGGCGACCAGCTTCTGCAACTGTTCGAATGAGAGGCGCACGATATGGCAGAAACTGTTCTCGCGGCGGCCTTTCAGTAACGTCAGATCGCCTGCCAGCGCGCGAGCCAGCGCGGATTTCCCGCTGCCATTCGAGCCGACAAACGCCCAGCTGTCGGCCTGTTCAATGTTCAGATCAGAAAGTGTGAGGGTTCGGGTATCGCTGAGGCGGAAAACACCTTGCGTAATATGCAACGACGACATTTTTTATCTCTCATTTTGAAATGATTATAAAATAAGGGATATGCGCTGCACCTCTGCAAGTCAATTGACAAATCTGCAAAATGAAAACGCTGATTTTGCAAGATCCTGATTCTGAATATTTTTTTAGCACAACGTGGCGATGATCACTTTGTCATCATCAAACTGGGCAAAAACGGTCTGACCGCTTTTCAGTGCCAGCTTGTCGATGCTGCTGTTCGCCACGGTCGCACACAATGTTTCGCTGCTCGGCAGCTTGATCAACACTTCGCTGCTGTTTTCACCGCGCTGGATGCTGGTCACATTGCCCTGCAAGGCGTTATGCGGATTTTCGGCGGTGAAGCCGAGGGTGATCCACGGCGCTTTGATCAGTACCAGCACCTCTTTGCCCGGCGTCAGGGCCAGACGGTCGGCGCTTTGCTCAGTAATCGCCGCGCGGATTTGCGTTTTGCTGTCGGCCAGCAGGATATCGATATGCTGCTGCACAATGCTGTGGCCGCGTTCCACCACGGTGCCGAAAAACTGATTACGGGCGCTGGTTTGCAGGGAGAAGCGGGAAATGGCCGCCAGCAGACTGTCGAGGGGCAGGGAATCTTCTTTCAGCACATCAAAGGCTTTTTGCTGGATCTGCGCCAGTAACTCATACAGCTGGATCAGGCGTTCGCCGTAAGGGGTCAGTACCGCGCCGCCGCCGCCTTTGCCCCCGGTACTGCGTTCCACCAGCGTCTGATCGGCGAGCTGGTTCATTTCATTGATGGCATCCCAGGCGCTTTTATAGCTGATGTTGGCGAGCTTCGCGCCCTGACTGATCGAACCGGTATGGCGCACCTGCCGCAGCAATTCGATACGGCGCGGATCGGCAAATAAACGTTGCTGGAGTTTAAGGGTTAACAGAATTTCGGCTTGCATTGTAGCTTCCTTATTAGAATCATGCCTTATTGTCGCCGCTAAACCTGCAGGCAGGCAAGTTGGCTAAATGCTAAAGTAATTACAGTCCCGTGCTGTTATTATCCGCAACAGTTTGATTTTTCGTTTTGACTTCATACAGGAAGTCCTACATCGCCCTTCGGGCGATTCAGCCAGTCGAGTGAGGCTATCATGTTAGAACTATTAGAAAGTTTGATTTTCGCTGCCATCATGGTACCGGTATTCATCGCGGTGATCCTGGGCCTGATCTGGGGACTGGGCGAAGTGTTCAACCTTATCTCCCACGTGGGGCACTCAAAAGAATCCCGCGAGAAACCTCATTACTAAATGAGTCGTTTCCACTGAAAACGCAAATTCACAGAACCCGGCCTTTGTGCCGGGTTTTCTTTTTTTAGTTCAGATCAACAAACTGCACGTTCTCCCGCCCTGATGCATAAAAACGGATGACATCATTTTTTGCCACGCTATATTAACGCTTACATAACGTAACATCTCTTCATAAGGCGAAGAAAACCGATGACAGTTCAATGGGGCAAAGTATTCACCGCGACCGTTCTGGTGGCAGGGCTGGGTGTACAGGCGCAGGCGGCAGACAAAATCACCGTATTTGCAGCGGCGTCACTGACCAATGCGTTGCAGGATATCGCGACACAGTACCAGAAAGAAAAGGGCGTGCAGGTCGTGTCTTCCTTCGCCTCTTCCTCCACGCTGGCGCGCCAGATTGAGCAGGGCGCACCGGCGGATATGTTTATTTCTGCCGATCAGCAATGGATGGATTACGCCATCAGCAAACAGCAGATGGTGGATAACACCCGCTACACCTTGCTGGGCAACGAGCTGGTGCTGATTTCTGCGGCTGGCAGCAAAATCGACAAAGTGGATATCTCAGAGAAAACCGAATGGACCAAACTGATTGGCGACAGCCGTCTGGCGGTGGGCGACCCTGACCACGTTCCGGCCGGGATTTATGCCAAAGAAGCGCTGCAAAAACTTGGCGCCTGGACCACGCTGGAACCTAAACTGGCGCGCGCCAGTGACGTGCGTGCCGCCATGGCACTGGTTGAGCGTGAAGAAGCGCCGGTCGGGATTGTGTACGGTTCTGACGCGGTCGCCAGCAAGAAAGTGAAAGTGGTCGGTATTTTCCCGGCGTCCAGCCACAAGCCGGTGGAATACCCGATGGCGATTGTCAAAGGCCATCAAAACGCCACAGTCAGCGGTTTCTATGAGTATCTGAAAACCCCTGCGGCGGCGGAAATCTTCAAAAAATACGGTTTCACGCCACGCGGTTAATTCATCGCTTTTGCTGAAAACAGCTCAGGTCTTGCGGGTTACCCGGACCTGAGCTGCGCCATCTCTGTGTTTCTTTCCCCCTCTGTGATTCTCTATACTGCGACGGGAACTAAAGCCTTCGAAATTTTTGCCGATATTTTATCTCTGCGACACATAAATTCAGGATTAAGAAACCGACATGATGTTGAGTGAATATGAGTGGCAGGCGGTACTTCTCAGTCTGAAAGTATCGAGCCTGGCCGTTGTTTGCAGTCTGCCGCTTGGTATTCTGATGGCGTGGATCCTGGTCCGCTGCCGCTTTCCCGGCAAATCCCTGCTCGACAGTATTATCCATCTGCCGCTGGTGTTACCGCCGGTGGTGATTGGCTATTTGCTGCTGGTGGTGATGGGGCGACGCGGGTTTATCGGCGAGCGGCTCTACGACTGGTTTGGCTTCAGTTTCAGTTTTAGCTGGCACGGTGCCGTGCTGGCGTCGGCGGTGGTGGCGTTTCCGCTGATGGTCCGGGCTATCCGCCAGTCGCTCGAGGCCGTTGACCCGAAACTGGAGCTCGCGGCGCGTACGCTGGGCGCATCGCCGTGGCGGGTGTTTTTCACCATCACGTTGCCGCTTTCCGTACCGGGTGTGATTGTCGGCGTGGTGCTGGCGTTTGCCCGTTCGCTCGGTGAGTTTGGCGCGACCATTACCTTTGTGTCGAATATTCCGGGCGAAACCCGCACCATTCCGCTGGCGATGTACACCCTGATTGAAACGCCGGGCGCGGAAGGGGCCGCCGCGCGGCTTTGCGTGCTGGCGATCCTGCTGTCACTGGCGGCGTTACTGGTTTCTGACTGGCTGGCAAAACGCAGCCGTATCCGGCTGGGAGGCTGACATGCTTGAACTCGATTTCAGCCAGACGCTGGGCAGCCTGGAATTACAGGTCACGCAGACCTTACCGGCGCAGGGGATCACCGCCATTTTTGGTCTTTCCGGTGCGGGCAAAACCTCGCTGATCAATGCCATCGGCGGGCTGACCATGCCGGACACTGGCCATATCACGCTCAATGGCCGCATTTTATCGGATGTGCAAAACGGCATTTTCCTGCCGCCTGAAAAACGTCGTGTCGGCTATGTTTTTCAGGATGCGCGCCTGTTTCCGCATTACCGGGTAAAGGGCAACCTGCAATACGGCATGGCGCCGTCGATGCGCGGTCAGTTCGACAGCATTGTGCGTTTGCTGGGGATCGGCGCGCTGCTGGATCGCTTTCCGCTCACCTTGTCCGGCGGCGAAAAACAGCGTGTGGCGATTGGCCGTGCGCTGCTGACCGCGCCGGAAATCCTGCTGATGGATGAACCCCTGGCCGCGCTGGATATCCCGCGTAAACGCGAGCTGATGCCGTATCTGGAGCGGCTGGCGCTGGAAGTCAGCATCCCCATTTTGTATGTCACGCACAGTCTGGATGAGATCCTTCGTCTGGCGGAAAAAGTGCTGGTGCTGGATGCGGGTAAAGTGCTGGCGATGGGCACGCTGGAAGAGGTCTGGGCGAGCAATGTCATGCGTCCTTGGCTGCCGAAAGAAGAGCAAAGCAGTGTGCTCAACGTCAGCGTGCTCGAACATCATCCGCGCTATGAAATGACAGCGCTGGCGATTGGCGATCAGCGCCTGTGGATCAGCAAAGTGGATGAGGAACCCGGCACCGCGCTGCGGATCCGCGTGAATGCCACGGATGTGTCACTGGTGCTGCAACCGACGGCCAACAACAGCAGCATCCGAAATGTGCTGCCCGCTAAGGTGCTGGAATGTCTGGATGTCAGCAATCAGGTCGAAGTGAAACTGGCGATGGCGGATCACATTATCTGGGCGCGTATCACGCCGTGGGCGCGGGATGAGCTGATGATCCGCGCAGGCCAGTGGCTGTATGCGCAGATCAAAAGTGTCTCGGTAAATCGTTAGCTCTTCGCGGCCTTAAAGGCCTCGTAAAGCACCACAACGTCTTCGGCAAACGCATCGTCAATGATATAAAAATAGCATTCCGGCACATTCAGTACGCGGGCGAAATGACACATGGTGTCAAAGTTCGGGCTGTATGTGCCGCTTTCATATTGCGACACCCGCGAACGCGCAGTGCTCTCATCAATTCCCGCTAAAACCCCTAATTTTTCCTGCGTCAGTTTGGCTTTCTTGCGGGCTGATTTAAGTCGGTGTGGGATCATCATCAATAACCATAGAAACTGTATTGACGTTATGTTTAGCATCACTTAACATAATTGTTGTTTAGAGTTACTGGACATCGTTATCGGAAAGTGTAGTCGAGCTTTCTGTTGGCTGCAGGCACAACAAAGGAAGAGTGATGGAAAAGGGAACATTAAAAGACTGGCATCAGGCGGATATCATCGCCGGGCTGCGCAAAAAAAGAACCACGCTGGCAGAAGTTTCACGCAGAGCAGGTTTAGGATCCTCGACACTGGCCAATGCGCTGGCACGTCCGTGGCCGAAAGGGGAAATGCTGATCGCCCGCGCGCTGGGCGTTCATCCGTGGGTGATCTGGCCGAGCCGGTATTTTGATGAGGAGTGCAGGTTAATACGCCGGAATATCATTGCGCCGAGAAAAAAAGCCGCAGTGAAAACGGAGTGATATCCACAAAAGACGTGTCGCCTTCCCCGTTTAACAGGGGAAGGCGGATAAAGCGGGGGTTAGCTGAGGACTTTGCTGCGGATCACGTCGGCAATTCCCGGCGTTTCGTGGTCGCCGATGACCAGCGCGGCGCGTTCTTTGATCGCATCGGCGGCATTGCCCATCGCCACGCCCAGACCGACATTTTCTAACATGCTCAGGTCGTTATAGTTATCACCAAACGCCACCACGTCCTGCATGCTCATGCCCTGAGATTCTACCCATTCCTGCAAACGACGGCCTTTGCTGTTGCCGCCTTTCGCGACATCCACCTGATCGTGCCATGACCATTCGCAGGCCAGACCCAGCTCGTTTTCCACCTGTGCCGCAAAGGTATGCAGCGTGTCGAGATCCTGATGCGAGGTGGCAAATTTCCAGATGGACTGCGCGGCGTCCGCGGCGTCCCGCAGGCTGTTAACCTGAGTAATCGTCGGACGCTGATGTTCCGGCAGGGTTTGTCCCCAGGCGATAGAACGGCTCACATGACCGCTTGGTTGCTGAAACAGCATCGCGTCATCCACATACAGCAGCCCGTGAATGCCGTGATACTCCAGCAAATCCACGACTTTTTTCGCCTTAACCGGATCCAGCGGATCGGAGGTTAAGACCTTACGCGCCTGATAATCATACAAATACGTCCCGTTACAGCAGATAGCAGGTGTATCGAGTTGCAATGCCTGATAAAACGGATGGATCGCCACATGATGGCGTCCGGTCACGACGACCACTTTGATACCCTGCGCGCGGGCATCGGCCAGTGCGGCGAGGGATTCTGGAAGGATACGTTTCTGGCGGTCAAGCAGCGTCCCGTCGAGATCGAGCGCAATAATGCGATAAGTCATGAGCAGTCCATCGTAAGTGTAGGTGGATCGGGGGAATTATCGCCATGTTACCTTTTTTAGCCTGCTAATTAAACCGCGTATCCGGCACTAAAGGTGCCGCCGGTGAGCTGGGTTATCGTGCTAACCTGAGCTACGCTTTTACAAAACATAACTGTCCATTGAGATTTAATAAGGAGATGTGATGAAGCAAATCGTCTATGTTGCCAGCCCTGAGAGCCAGCAAATCCATGCTTTTCGTCTGGCAGATAATGGTGAACTGAGCCTGCTGCAAACCGTTGAGGTTCCGGGACAGGTTCAGCCGATGGTGATTCATCCTGATGGCCACCGTTTGTATGTCGGCGTGCGTCCGGAATTCGGCGTGCTGACTTACCGTATCGACCACGAAGGTCAGCTGGAAGAAGCCGCGATGGCTCCGCTGCCGGGCAGCCCGACCCATCTGGGTATCGATCTTCAGGGGCGTTTTGTGTTCTCCGCGTCCTACAGTTTTAACAACGTCAGCATTCATCCGCTGGATGAAAAAGGTCTCGCGCTGGCGCCGACTCAGGTACTGGAAAACATCCAGGCGCCGCACTCAGCCAATATTGACCCGACGAATCAGGTGCTGATGATCCCGGCACTGAAAGAAGACCGCATCCGTCAGTTCGACTTCAGCGTGAACGGTGAAGCGACGCCGCATGACGCGCCGGAGCTGAAAACCGTCGCCGGTGCCGGTCCGCGCCATATGGCATTCCACCCGAATCATCATTTTGCCTACTGTGTAAATGAGCTGAACAGCAGCGTGGACGTGTACCAGAAAGACGTGACAAGCGGCGAATACCGTCAGGTGCAGACCCTCGGCATTATGCCTGCGGATTTCACCGGCACCTGCTGGGCGGCGGATTTACACATCACGCCGGACGGCAAATTCCTGTATGCCTCCGATCGTACCGCCAGCCTGATTTCCGTGCTGAGCGTTTCAGCAGACGGCAGCGAGCTGGAGCTGGTCGGCCATCATGCCACCCAGACGCAGCCACGCGGTTTCAATATCGATCATACCGGCCAGTATGTGATCACTGCCGGTCAGAAATCCGATGCCATCGAAGTGGCGAAGATTGATCCGCAAAACGGTCAGCTGACCACCCTGAAAACGTACGCCGTGGGTAAAGGTCCGATGTGGGTAAGCATTCTGGAAATTCATTAATCACACAGGGTTACTGATGAGTTTAGTTAATGTTTTATTTTTAACTGACCCATAATACCGCTGTGAAATAATGATCAAGCCCCTGTAATAAGGGGCTTTTTTATTGCCTGTGCCGGACGTGCTATTGATAAGAAATATTTTAACGTCCCTCTAAATGTTGAACATCACTGGTCGATAACTCTCCCGTTATTCACTCATTCTTCGGTGGCGTTGCCACTTCAGAGTCAGTCCTTTTGTTTATCAGGGAGAAGAAAATGAATGTACTTTCAGGGATCGCTGGCCGGGTTCGCCATGCCACAATCGCTAACAAACTCGGCGCAGGATTTGCGCTGGTGTTGCTGCTGGGATCCTTTGTCGCTGTGTCCGGTATCACCCATCTGACCAGCATCAACCAACGCGCAGAAAAAGCCACCTTGCTCAAAACCGTCAACGATTTACTGAGCGATGCGAAATTCACCCGGCTGTCATACATGGCCAGCAAAGACCCCAAATTTGTTGAAGAAAACCGACAGGCACTGGATAAGCTGGAAACCCGGCAGACCGAGGTGGCAGCCTATTCATGGGATCCGCGGGATCAGCCGCTGGTGGATGCCATGCCGGAAAATATCCGTCATTACCGTGAAAACTGGCAGCAAACGCTGAATCCTCCGGCGGGCAGCGATGCCAAGGACATTACCGCAAAACTGGCCGCCGCCGGGCTGGCGCTGACCTCAGCGTCGAACACACTGCTCGATCACGAGATGAATAACCTGCACAACGAAGTCACGCGCACCATTCAGGAAATGCTGGTGATCATCGTGGCGACCGTGATTGCCGGTGTGCTGATTTCGTGGCGGATGACCCGTCAGCTGACGCTGCCGTTGCGCCGTACGCTGCAAACCGCAGAACGCATCGCCGCCGGGGATCTTTCCACGCATTCAGCCAGTCACAGTTTTGACGAAGTGGGGCAACTGAGCCGGGCGATCGAAACCATGAACCAGAACCTGCACGGCATCATCGGCGATATCCGTCAGGGCGTGACGCAGGTGACGCGCGCCTCGGGTGAGATTGCGGCGGGCAACATCGATCTGTCGGCCCGTACTGAAGAGCAGGCGGCGGCGCTCGGGCAAACGGCGGCGAGTATGGAGCAGCTGACCTCGACGGTGAAACAGAACGCCGACAACGCCAGTCAGGCCAGTCAGCTGGCCTCGGATGCGGCGGATACGGCGGCGCGTGGCGGTAAACTGGTGGCCGATGTGGTGGGCGTGATGAAAGAAATCACCGTCAGCTCGAAGCAGATTTCAGAAATCACCACGGTGATCAACAGCATCGCTTTCCAGACCAATATTCTGGCGCTGAACGCGGCGGTGGAAGCGGCACGCGCAGGCGAGCAGGGGCGTGGTTTTGCGGTGGTCGCCAGCGAAGTGCGCAATCTGGCGCAGCGCAGCGGGCAGGCAGCGAAAGAGATCGAAGGGCTGATCGACAAATCAGTGATTAACGTCAACAACGGTTCGGTGCTGGTCGGGAAAGCCGGTGGCACTATGGAAGAGATTGTCGGCTCGGTCCGTCATGTGACACAAATTATTCATGAGATTGCCTCGGCGTCGGACGAGCAAAGTCGTGGCATCAGCCAGATTGCGCTGGCGGTGGCGGAAATGGATACCGTGACGCAGCAAAACTCGGCGCTGGTTCAGCAGTCTGCCAGCGCGGCAGCATCGCTCGATGAGCAGGCGGTCAATCTGGAACGTACCGTGTCGGTGTTCCGCCTTGGTAACGAAGCGCGATAACATTTCCTTGTGATCAAAAAAAACCGCCGGAGGCAACCCCGGCGGTTTTTTCACAACATCAGACTGAATTACTTCGCAGGCTGAGTCAGCACGTTGTTGTACTGCCACAGGCGGTTGAAGCTGGTGTCATTCACGTTGCGCTGTTGTTTATCATCTTTCGGCACATTGCCGACAAACGGCTGGCCGGAGAAGACGGAAGCGCCCCACGGGCTCATCTGGTCATAGCTGTTGTCGAAGCTGCTGTCGCGGATCACCAGCTGGCTGTTGGCATCACTGGCATCCCACGCACGGCCCATTTTCGCTTTCGCTGCCTGCTCGAAGCCACGGTCACCGGTCAGGTTACTGTCGATCACCAGGAAACCATAAGGCGCGATAGCCGGGGTGTTCGGTGCAAAGATGGATGCCTGTTTCACGCCACGGCTGCTGACGGTGTGGAATTCCACATGGTCGAATACCGCGCTTGCACGGCCAATCACGTAATCCACATCACCCACGATCAGGCTGTTATGCACGTAAGCACGGCTGTAACGGCTGTTGTTGATCTGGTTGTGGATATTGGCGGTGTTAACCATCAGGGTGTTCTGGCGGCCAATCAGGCGCACGTTATCCAGAATCACATTGTCGCCGTCGGTACGCAATGCCACGGCGGAGTGATCGCCCGCATCCACGGTATCGAGCAGGGAGTTGCCGATGGTCAGGTTCTGCACCTGAAGACCGTTGCTTTGTGACCAGACAGTCGCGCTGCAACCGGTACCGATGGTGTCGGTGGTCTGAGTAGCGCAATTCTGGAACATATAGAATGCGCGATCGCCCGGCAGGAACTGACCGTTAGGGCTGACAGTAGAACGGTAAGTTGCTGGCGCTACTGAGGCTTCCAGACCCTGTGCGAGGGTCACATCCGCAGAGCTGTTGCCTGCACCGAATAAGGTCACTGGCGGTGCGCCAGCCGGAATGTAAACTGCGCCGTTGTAGGTACCCGGCAGGATTTTAATGAAGATACGCTCGCCGTGGTTACGTACCGCCAGCGCGGCGTTTACCGCCATCTGAACGCTGGAATATTCTGCGCCGTCGGTGCCTAACTGCGGGCCGACCACGAAGTTGGTTTTCACGCCGTCAGTGCTTGCCAGTTTAGGGAACCAGCCCTGCTGCTGAACCTGCAAAGAAGGGCCGCCAAAGGCCAGATAATTTTTCGTTGTAAAATTGGCCGCTTCGTCCGCTGATAACACGGGCAGTGACGCGGTGCCCGGCGCAACCTGGCTGGATAAGCCTTCATGGCTGCTGCTACATGCCGCCAGGATCAGGCTGGCCGACAAGATAGCGCACGCGCGCGACAGGGTGGAAATTTTCACTTGGACTGACTCCTTGATGAAGAAGGTTATTCTTTTTTTTCAATGTCGCGGCCAGAGCCGCAATAAAAAAACGGCGGCCAGTAAAAACTGACCACCTTTTCTGCGTCTTTTATACCACAGGAATCAGCTGTATATCACTGTCAGTGATGCTTTGCCGAGAGTATGGAAGTGAACGTTGAAGCCGAGATACGCGCCGCTGGCGTTCTCATCGACTTCCAGCGTTTCAGTATCGATGGCGTAGACGGTGAAGTGATAGTGATGGTGTTCGCCTTGCGGAGGCGCTGCGCCGCCATAACCGGCTTTACCAAAGTCGGTACGGGTCTGAACCGCGCCAGCGGGTAAACCGCCTTTGCCGGAGCCTGCGCCTTGCGGCAGTTCGGTGACGTCAGCCGGAATATTGGCCACACCCCAGTGCCACCAGCCGGAGCCGGTCGGTGCATCCGGATCGTACACCGTTATCACAAAACTTTTGGTGCCTTCAGGCGCACCGGACCAGGCCAGATGCGGCGACAGGTTGTCACCGTTGTAGCCCATGCCGTTAAAAACCTGCGTTTCCGGCATTTTTTCGCCGTCGCGCAAATCATTACTGGTCAGTGTAAAAGCCATAAAACCCTCTTCAGATGGTGAAATGTTAACGGTCAGATTACTTGCCGATCTCGCCGCCGCCCAGCATTTTCAGCAACGCCTGCGCGACGGCTCTGGAAGAGGCCGGATTCTGGCCGGTGATCAGCTTGCCGTCGGTGACCGCATAAGGCCGCCAGTCCGCCGCTTTACTGTAATCGCCGCCATGTTTTTTCAGCTCGTCTTCGACCAGGAAAGGCACGATATCCGTCAGCCCGACCGCGTCTTCTTCGCTGTTACTGAAGCCTGTCACGCGCTTGTCTTTCACCAGCGGCGTGCCGTCTTCCACCAGAACCCCGCGCAGCACGCCCGGTGCGTGACATACCGCAGAAACCGGCTTGCCCGCTGCCCAGAAAGCCTGGATCAGCGCAACGGAGTGCGGGTCTTCGGCCAGATCCCACAACGGCCCGTGACCGCCGGGATAGAAAATCGCATCGAAATCCTCCGCGCTGACTTCACTGAGTTTGACCGTCGAGGCCAGGGCGTGCTGTGCGTCTGTATCCTTGCGGAAACGCTCCGTGGTTTCGGTCTGCGCGTCCGGCTCATCGCTTTTCGGATCGAGCGGCGGCTGTCCGCCTTTCGGCGAGGCCAGTGTCAGTTCAGCGCCTGCATCGAGAAATTCGTAGTAGGGCGCGGTGAATTCTTCCAGCCAGAAACCGGTTTTCTTGCCGGTTTCGCCAAGCTTATCGTGTGATGTCAATACAATCAGTAATTTCATGTTACCTCCTGTGGACGCCGTCAGCTGACGTGAAACAGATCAGTCCTGACCGACACGAACGACCAGTTTGCCAAAGTTTTTACCCTCAAGCAGACCAAAGAACGCCTGCGGTGCGTTCTCTAATCCTTCCACGACATCTTCGCGGAATTTCACTTTCCCGGCTTCAAACCATTCGCTCATCTGTTTTGCAAATTCAGGGTAGCGGTGGCCGTAATCATCAAAAATAATAAAGCCCTGCATACGCATCCGTTTTTTCAGGATGGTGCCGGTCAGCAGCGACAGACGATCTTGTCCCTCTTTCAGGCCGGTCGCGTTGTATTGCGACACCAGCCCGCACAGCGGAATACGCGCTTTGGTATTGAGCAGCGGCAGCACCGCGTCGAATACCGCGCCGCCGACGTTTTCGAAATAGACATCAATGCCGTCCGGGCAGGCCGCTTTCAGGCGTGTATCCAGATCCGGCGCACGGTGATCGAGACACTCATCAAAGCCGAAATGCTCAACCGCATAGCGGCATTTCTCTTCGCCGCCCGCGATGCCCACCACGCGGCAGCCTTTGATTTTCCCAATCTGCCCGACCAGCGAACCCACCGGTCCGGTCGCTGCGGCAACGACCAGCGTTTCCCCTGCTTTCGGCTCGCCGATATCCAGCAGCCCCATAAACGCGGTGAAGCCCGGCATGCCCAATACACCGAGCGCCAGGGAAGGCTGTTTCAGCGCGGCACCTTCCAGTTTTTTCACGGTATTGGCATCGGCCACGGCATAATCCTGCCAGCCGGTGCTGCCGACCACTAAATCACCGGTTTTGAAATCCGGGCTTTTCGATTCCACTACGCGGGACACCGCACCGCCGGTCATCACTTCCCCGATTTGCACCGGCGCGGCGTAAGAAGGCGCGTCGCTCATGCGGCCACGCATGTACGGGTCGAGTGAGAGCCAGACGGTGCGCAGCAATAACTGGCCGTCTTTCGCTTGCGGCAACGGGGATTTTTCCAGACGGAAATTTTCATCGACAGGTTTACCGTGCGGACGTGACGCCAGCACGATGCGGCGGTTTTCAGACTGTAACTGAGGCATGGTCATTCCTTTTCGTTTTCTTATAAGAAAGATAAAAGCCAATGTATTTGGAAATAAGTATAGGACGCTAAACAGTTTTGGAACGAAGCGGTTTATGCCATGTTTGAATAATTCAGACGGTTTTACATGGAAATGTGACCATCATCTTTTCCTATGATATCCGCCGGAAAATTCCTTTAAATCTTGAAGTTGCGCAGGTATGGTCGTTAAGATTTTTGACCAGTTGCTCCACTTTACCTGCAAGATAAATAAGCATAAAAAAGGGATCCTGATGCGTAAAACTCCTCTGGCACTGAGTGCCATCTTCCTGCTGCTTAGCCTGAATCAGTCTGCTATGGCTAAAGACGCCACGCCTGCACCGCTTTATCCCGGTGTGAATGTTGCACAACTCGCGCAGCAAGCTCCGGTTCACTGGGTGTCGGTCGCTCAGATTGAAAACAGCCTCAATGGCCGCCCGCCGATGGCGGTAGGTTTTGATATTGATGACACGGTGCTGTTCTCCTCGCCGGGCTTTTACCGCGGTCAGGTGGAGTTTTCTCCGGGGAAACAGGATTATCTGAAGAACCCGCAGTTTTGGGAGAAAATGAACAACGGCTGGGATAATTTCAGCATGCCAAAAGAGGTGGCGAAGAGCCTGATTGCTATGCACCTTAAGCGTGGCGACAGCATTTACTTCGTGACGGGACGCAGTGAAACCAAAACTGAGACCGTGACTAAAACCTTGCAGAACGATTTCCAGATCCCGCAGGACAAAGTGAATCCGGTGATTTTTGCCGGTGACAAAGCCGGGCAAAACACTAAAGTCCAGTGGCTGAAAGATAAGCAGATTAAAATGTTTTACGGCGATTCGGATAACGACATCACTGCCGCTCAGGCCGTCAGCGCGAGGGGGATTCGCGTTCTGCGCGCCTCAAACTCCAGCTATAAACCATTGCCGCAGGCCGGTGTGTTTGGCGAAGAAGTGATTGTGAATTCTGAGTATTGAGTCACTTTATTCCCTTCCCGGTGAAGGGAATAATTAAAATATTATCTAAATGTGGATATCTCATATAATTAATCAATAATCCCTTTCGTACCATTATCTCAATTTTTATTTTTCTATTGAATTTTTGTGGTTATTATTAATCAAGTCGATAATATATATTTCATTTGAATTTTAATGCCTGGCAATAATAGTAAACTCTCATTGGGTTTTTATTTAAACCTTCTGTTAAATTAAAAGCGTTATTGTTTTCTGTATCTCGTAGTTGCTTTTTATAAGTACTTAAAAGGATTTTGACATGACTGATAAAAAAAACAGCCCTTACCAACCCCGCGTCATTGCCACTAATGAGATCGGTGTACATCACTCGCTGGGTTTAGCGGCACAGACCTGCAACATCGGGATTAAACGCCCTATGCCCTGCATCGTCATTTTGGTACATGGTGTGAATGACGTGGGTGAGGCATATCAGAACCAGGAAAAAGGCATCATCGCCGGTTTGAGAAAACGCCTTGATCGCGCCGATTTATACGCGCATGAATGGCAGGATTTTATGCCGATGCATAATGAAAGTGCGCAGCAAAAAATCGATGCCCCTGGCCGCTCACCCGTCATTCCCTTTTACTGGGGCTATAAACCCGTCACCCATGATGACTACATCAAAGATCAGCAAAGATACCGTCATGAACTGGCAGCCTCAGACGCCGCCGCAAAACTTCCCTATGACGCTTATCAGGAAGATGACCCCAAAAAAATGGCGGCTCAGGGGAACGACGGCAGCAATGCCGTGAAATTTCAGAATGACAGCTTTAAAAATGCACTGGATGCGAATTTTGCAAAAAATGGTGGCACGTTTGCCAACGCGACAACTTGCATTCCGGATATGTAGGGCCGGGTTCAGGGGGCGCGGTACTGGCTGCGGTAGGCTTCGCCACGCTTTATATGAATGGCGGCAATTACACACACCCGATTTACCCAAACCCGCACCGTATCTATCAGTTTTTTGCCGCACAAAGGCTGGCGGATTTAATTATGCAGATACGGGATAACCCCGTAACAGAAAAAGATGTCATAAACGTTGTCGCACACAGTCAGGGAACCATTATCACCATGCTGGCAAATATGCTGGTTAAGCAGGCAGGGGGAGAACCGGCAAACTGTGTGATCATGAATCACTCTCCGTATTCCCTGGAAAGCCGCCTAAGTGAGAACCTTCAGGAAGGTCATCAGCAGACTACCGAGGCAAGACAGAAGACCTTTAAGAACTTCTGTAATCTGATGGCGACACAATACAAAGGCGGGCAGCACACGGAAGAGGAAATCACGGCCATTGAGAGTCTGTGTGCGCTGCCGTCGGCTAAGAAAAACCAGTGGCATACTGACCCGCGTTACAGCCGGAATAATCACGGCAAAGTGTATAACTATTTTTGTGCTGATGATGACACCGTATCACTGCAAAATGTGCAGGGCATCGGCTGGCGGGGTGTGCCGCAGACGATTGCGCAGGATATCCCTAATCTTTATCAGCGCGTCTTTGTTCAGCATGGTGAAGTGGGTAAAGCACCGGATGGACAGCCTTTTGTTTATCCCATTAAGCAATTGGGCGATTTCAGCACGGAATCGGGTATGAATGCGGCCTATTATTTCCGCGACGTGATCCCCAACGCTGAAGAGTTGCCGGAAACCTTCAAATTTGTTTTACAGGGGCAGGAGTCAAATTATGAATATGCTGTTGATCCCGACAGCCCAGACCAGACGATTTCCTATTCTGCCAAAGCGGGGGCGTTAAGCCGGACAGACAAGGCC
This sequence comes from Rahnella victoriana, assembly GCF_004330295.1. Taxonomy (GTDB): domain Bacteria; phylum Pseudomonadota; class Gammaproteobacteria; order Enterobacterales; family Enterobacteriaceae; genus Rahnella; species Rahnella victoriana. The sequence continues at coordinate 159,448 of NZ_SJOJ01000001.1, read as the reverse complement.
GTCTATCAGCTGGATAAATATGATTACCGCGACCTTATGCCTGGGTCTGTGCTCAATGAGCAACAACTCGCAATTGAAAGCATCAGTCGTGAGAAAAAAATCATTAAAGGCGTTATTACGGGCACGCCTGACTATCGTGGGATCCAGCTTACCTGGCTGAAGTCACGCGCAGAACTTGAAAAGGAATGGCAGAAAACCGATCCGGTGGGCTACAGCCAGCATTCCTCCATCGTGATGAGTGAATTTGCGCCTTCTCATGCTATGGCATTTGATCTGGCCATTGGACAGTGCAAATCATTCGATTACAAGGAAGGGGTGTTCTGAGAAAGTTTGCTCCATCGGGCCGACTGGCGGGATCCGTTGAACCCTTTCTTATTTGCTAAACAATACTATCGGACAGGAAGATTACCTGAGGATGATACAAAGCGTCATATGAACAAACCTGAGCAAGTGCTGCCTATTGGTAATTTTGGTGTGGACAATGGGTATGGCCCCCGCGAAAAACCCTATGTGCGTAGCCGTGTTGAAATCGAAATGGGACTCTATCCTGCGGGCAGTTCAGGAATGGTAAAAATCAATCAATGGAAAATGCCGACGCCATTAAGTGACAGCCAGCTAAAAGCATAAGGAGGAAGTCATGAAGGGATTAACATTATTATCAGGTTTGCTGATGTTACTTGCAGTTAACGCTGTGCAGGCCAAAAAGGTACCGACGCAGATTGTTTATCGTTTTGACGATCATCGCTATCTGGAACTAAAAGGCTGGGACTGCGAAGGGGAACTCTGGTACATCGATACTAAGTTAGGAATACGTTCGGAAATCGCCAGCCAGTTTTACCGGATTTTCACCCATAAATATGTTCATCCATCAGAACGATATATTGCTATCCCCTGGTGGGGGGGCGTGATAGGGAGTTTCACCGTATCTAAAGATTATGGAAAAACATGGGAAATAGGAAGCGCCCGAATGTCTCCTGGTCCTAACGAACCGAACGGAGATAATGCCCCTCCCTATAACGATGCTATTTCTTTCACCGTCATTAATGATCAGGGTTTTTTACTGACCAAAAAAAGTCTCTATATGTCATCCAGGGGATTTGATGATCCGCGCATCCTTACTGGCGGTTCAGGTATTCCTTATATTGCATCTGATGGCACATCTCATAAAATTGAACCGCGTGCGCCAGGTTGGTCATGGGGCATGGTGTATATGACCGAAAGAGGGCTTAAGGAATCAAAAAGTCAATTCAAAGCCGAGTGGATGAACTTGCCGGATAAAGTCCCAGAGGTGAAGGATTATCAGGGATGGGATCATATGCGCTGCGATATGGATGCGGGGAAATAATATAGTGTCCCATGACGTCCCTTAAACAAAATCTGATTAAGGGACGCAAATTGTGCGGGCATAAATTACTTCACGCTCACATCAATATCACCGAAGTATTTCTTCGACAGCGATTTGACCACGCCTTCTTTTTGCACTTTCTCGATCGCCGCGTCCAGCTTCTCTTTCAGCTGGGTATCGCCTTTACGCAGACCAAACGCGATGCCGCTGCCGAGGATCTTGTCATCGCGCACGGCGTCGCCGACGAAGCCATAGTCTTTACCGTCGGGACGTGACAGGAAACCGCTCTGACCGGCCGGGGCCAGCACTAAGGTGCCATCAAGGCGACCGGATGACAGGTCCAGATACACCTGGTTCTGATCCTGATAAGAGACGATATCCACGCCTTTTGGTGCCCAGTGTGCCTGCGCGTAGCTTTCCTGAATCGAACCCTGCAACACGCCGATATGCTTGCCTTTCAGCGACTCAGTGGTCGGCAGCAGGCCGGAATCTTTCCTGGCAATCAGTTTGGTCGGGACACGGTAAATCACGTTGGTGAAATCAATCGCCTGACGACGTTTCTCCGTGACGTTCATCGCCGAGTTAATCGCATCAAATTTACGCGCCTGCAGGGCCGCAATCAGGCCGTCAAACGAGGTGTCGTACCAGTCGCATTTCACGCTGGCGGCGGCGCACACGGCGTTGCCCAGATCGATATCAAAACCCTGCAATTCGCCGGTCGCGCTTTTCGATTCGAACGGCGGATATTGTGCTTCCAGACCAAATTTCAGCGTGGAACCGTCAGCCAGCGCGGAGAAAGACGCGGCGGCACAACCTAACAGCAATGCGATTTTCAATTTTTTCATTATTCACAATTCCCAGCGTTATTCAGGCAGATAAAAGGCTCAGACGCGACACAGGCGGCGCGCGCCTTCGTACAGCGTGTCGTTATCTTTGGCGAAACTCAGGCGGATAAGCCCGGTAGGTTTGTTATTGCTGTAAAACGCCGACAGCGGAATGCTCGCGACCTGATGTTCACGGATCAGGTTCAGCACAAAGTCGTCGTCGGAGAGCGGACTGAAATGACTAAAACGCGCCAGCATAAAGAAACTGCCACGGCTCGGCAGTAATTCAAAGCGGGATTCGCTGAGGGCTTCGGCCAGCAGATCGCGCTTCTGCTGATAAAAATCCGCCAGACCGAGATAGCTTTGCGGATCGGCTAACGCTTCGGTGAACGCGACCTGCATCGGCGTATCGGCGGAGAACACCATGAACTGATGCACTTTGCGGATTTCTTCCATCAGTTCCGCCGGTGCCAGACAGTAGCCCACCCGCCAGCCGGTGACGTGATAGGTTTTGCCGAAAGAGGAGACAATCACGCTGCGCTCAGCCAGTTGCGGATAGCAGGCCATGCTCTCGTGGCGCTCACCGTCGAACACCACATGTTCGTACACTTCATCGGACAGGATCACGATATCGGTGTCTTTGGTCAGCGCGGTCAGGCGCTCGATATCAAAATCTGTGAAAATCGCACCGGTCGGATTATGCGGGCTGTTAATGATGATCATCCGCGTGCGGCTGTTGATGGCGCTGGCTACCTGATCCCAGTCGATGCTGAAATCATCCATCGACAGGCTGATGGCAACCGGCGTGGCACCCTGTAAACGGACAATCGGCGAATAACTGTCAAACGACGGCTCGAAATAAATCACTTCATCGCCCGGATGCACCAGGGCACTGATGGCGGAATACAGCCCTTCGCTGGCGCTGGCAATCACCGTCACTTCACTGTCAGCGTCATATTTGCAGCCATAAAGTGCTTCGACTTTGGCGGAAAGGGCATGACGCAAGGCGGTCACGCCGCTCATTGGCGCGTACTGGTTATGACCGTCGCGCATGGCTTTGGCCACGCTGTCGATCAGGGCAGGCTGACATGAGAAATTCGGTGCCCCCTGAGATAAATTCAGGGCATTGTGCTCGGCGCTGAGCTGGCCGATGACGGTGAAAATATTGGTGCCGACATCAGGTAATTTTGACTGCGGTGACAGGGCGCTTTTCATGGTGTGTGTGGCTCCGGAGACAAGGCGCTGATTATTTAGCTGTTGAATGATTAAGCAACAGTTCCCCTGTGCCGACAATAGAAAATTTGTCATACTCACCATGATCTCCGATCATGGCTGAGTAATCATTTTTCTGAGGTAACTGTGACCCTTTCCCCTGAACTGTCGTACCTGAATGCGCTGAATCTGCCCTCGCTCAATGTGCTGAAAACCTTTGCGGTGGTGGCGCAGACACTGAATCTGACGCATGCCGCCGCCCTGCTGCACATCACGCAGGGCGCGGTCAGCCGGCAGATCACCGGGCTGGAAGTGTCGCTAGGTTATCCGTTGTTTTTACGTCAGGCTCGCGGGCTGACGCTGACCCCGCGCGGTGCGCAGTTACTGCCGCCGGTGGAGCAGGCGCTGGCGCTGATGGGCGAAGCCCTGAAACGGGTCGGTTCACATCCGGATACCCTGCGCATTAAATGCCCGACGTGTTCGATGCGCTGGCTGCTGCCGCGTGTGATCCAGCTGCAAAACGACCGGCCGGATATGCAGATTGAACTGACGGCGTCCATCGCGCACGGGGTGGATTTCAGCAACGAACATTTTGATGCCGCCGTGGTGTTTGGCCGTCCGCCGGAATCGCAGCGCCGCGCGCATCATCTGTTTGATGAAGTGCTGACGCCGGTCTGCACGCCGGATTTCCTGCCGCGCCGTAAGGGAAAAACGGAAGTGGCCGATCTGGCTGATAAAACCTTACTGCATCCGACACGCGACCGTCGCGACTGGTTGCTGTGGCTGCGGGAAGAAGGGGGGCAGGGATTGCCGTCGGCAAAATCTCAGCATTTCGATACGCTGGATCTGGCGATCAATTCGGCCTTACAGGGTTACGGTGTGGCGATTGGCGATCTGACGTTAATTGAAGACGATTTGCAGGCGGGCAGGGTGATTGCGCCGTTCCCGTTATGCGTGGCGAGTGGCGCATCTTACACGCTGTTATATCCGGAAAATCCGACGCCTGCGCTGAAAGTGGCGATTGATTTTCTTAATGAGGAAGCGCGGCTCAGCCGGGAAAAACTGAGCGCGCTGTTATCCACGTCGCACCGGTTAGTCAGTGCCAACTGATCAGTAAAGTGCCGCCAGTGCGCTGGCAATCGCGCCGGTCAGTTTCGCCAGTTCCTGCGGGGAAATGATGTACGGCGGCATCAGGTAAATCAGTTTGCCGAACGGGCGGATCCACACGCCCTGCGCAACGAAGTGTTTCTGCAACTGCGCCATGTCTACCGGCTGGCGCATCTCCACCACGCCGATTGCGCCCAGCACGCGCACATCCGTCACCGCAGGGTGCTCCGCCAGTGGGTGTAACTGCGCTTTCAGTTGATGCTCAATACTGAACACCTGCGCCTGCCAGCGGTTTTCCGCCAGTAAACGCAGGCTGGCATTGGCGACCGCACAGGCCAGCGGATTGCCCATAAATGTCGGGCCATGCATGAAACATCCGGCCTCGCCGTTGCTGATCACTTCCGCGACATGGCGCGTGGTCAGCGTGGCGGAAAGGGTCATATAGCCGCCGGTCAGCGCCTTGCCGAGACACAAAATATCCGGCGAAATCCCGGCATGATCGCAGGCAAACAGCTTGCCGGTGCGGCCAAAACCGGTGGCGATTTCATCGGCAATCAGCAGCACGCCGTATTCGTCGCATAACTTGCGCACACGTTTGAGATACAACGGATGGTAGATCCGCATTCCACCCGCGCCCTGTACCACCGGCTCTAAAATCACGGCCGCGATTTTGCGGTGATTCTCGTCGAGCAGGCGGGCAAACGGTGCGATATCCGCCTCATCCCATTCACCGTCGAAACGGCTCTGCGGCGCGTCCGCGAACAGATGCTCCGGCAGATATCCCTGATACAAACTGTGCATCGAGTTTTGCGGGTCGCAAACCGACATCGCGCCAAAGGTATCGCCGTGATAGCCGTTGCGCAGGGTCAGCAGCGTCTGGCGCTTTTCGCCGCACGCCTGCCAGTATTGCATCGCCATTTTCAGCGCCACTTCCACCGCCACCGAGCCGGAATCCGCCAGAAACACGCATTCCAGACCGGCGGGTGTCATGTCAACCAGGCGGCGTGACAGCGCAATGGCGGAAGGATGGGTGATCCCGCCAAACATCACATGGGACATTTTGCCGATTTGTTCGACTGCCGCCTGATTCAGTTGCGGGTGATTGTAACCGTGGATCGCCGCCCACCACGACGACATGCCGTCAACCAGCTGGCGTCCGTCAGCCAGTTGCAGCATCACGCCGGAGGCCGATTCCACCGGATACGCGGGCAGCGGTTTGGTCATGGAAGTGTACGGATGCCAGATGTGGCGCTGATCGAATTCAATGTCGGCGGGTGTCATAGAAAGTCCTGCGGGGGCAAAGTTGTAAACCAAAAAATAATTTTAACGTTGACGGTAAACCAAAACAAATTAAAAATGGTTTACGGATTATGAAAAAAATATAACTGAACACTTTTTAAAGGAGTCGCAATGACTGCCCGCACCCACTGGACGCTGGAAAAAACTCAGGCCCTGTTCGATAAGCCTTTTTTAGAGCTGATGTTCGAAGCACAACAAATTCACCGTCAGCATTTCGACCCGCGTCAGGTTCAGGTCAGCACCCTGCTGTCGATCAAAACCGGTGCCTGTCCGGAAGACTGTAAATATTGCCCGCAGAGTTCCCGCTACAAAACCGGGCTGGAATCAGAACGTCTGATGCAGGTTGAGCAGGTGCTGGAATCCGCCCGTCAGGCGAAAGCCGCCGGTTCGACCCGTTTCTGTATGGGGGCGGCGTGGAAAAACCCGCACGACCGTGACATGCCGTATCTGGAGCAGATGGTGCAGGGCGTGAAGGAAATGGGCATGGAAACCTGCATGACACTCGGCACGCTGAACACCACGCAGGCGCAGCGTCTGGCGCACGCCGGGCTGGATTTCTACAACCATAACCTCGACACCTCGCCGGAATTTTACGGCAGCATCATCACCACCCGCAGCTATCAGGAACGTCTGGATACGCTGGCGGAAGTGCGCGGCGCGGGCATTAAAGTCTGTTCCGGCGGCATTGTCGGGTTGGGTGAAACCGTCAAAGACCGCGCCGGTTTGCTGATGCAGCTGGCGAACCTGCCGGTTCCGCCGGAAAGTGTGCCGATCAACATGCTGGTGAAAGTCAAAGGCACGCCGCTGGCCGATAACGACGATGTCGATCCGTTCGATTTTATCCGTACCATTGCCGTGGCGCGCATCATGATGCCGCAATCTTACGTGCGCCTTTCCGCGGGTCGCGAACAGATGAGCGAGCAGACGCAGGCGATGTGCTTTATGGCCGGTGCCAACTCGATTTTCTACGGCTGCAAACTGCTGACCACGCCGAACCCGGCGGAAGACAAAGACTTAATTCTGTTCGGCAAACTGGGGCTGAACCCGCAGTCATTTGAAACCGAAATGGGCGATAACCAGCAGCAGGCGGCGCTGGCCGAACAGCTGGTTCACGCCGATACCGACCAGTTCTACAACGCCGCCGTATAACGGATGAGCTGGCAAACGCGGATTAACGACGCGGTCGCGGCGCGTAAACAGGCGGCGGCCTTTCGTGTGCGTCAGCCAAACCGTGGCGGCAGCGCGCGGTTTCTGACGCAGGACGACCGGCGTTACCTGAACTTTTCCGGTAACGATTATCTCGGTCTGAGTCAGGACCGCGATGTGATCGCCGCGTGGCAGCAGGGCGCAGCAAAATACGGCGTCGGCAGCGGCGGCTCCGGGCATGTCACCGGCTACAGCGAAGCACATGCGCAGTTTGAACAGCAACTGGCGGACTGGCAGGGCTATCCGCGAGCCTTGCTGTTTATCTCCGGTTTTGCCGCCAATCAGGCCATTCTCGCGGCGCTGATGCAGGCGCAAGACCGCGTGCTGGCGGACAAACTCAGCCATGCCTCTTTACTGGAAGCTGCAGCCCATGCGCCTTCGCAACTGCGGCGTTTTCACCACAATCAGCCGGATTCCCTGCAACGTCTGCTGGAAAAACCGGTCAGCGGCGAAACGCTGGTAGTCACCGAAGGCGTGTTCAGTATGGATGGCGATACCGCGCCGCTGGCTGACCTGCATAAACTGACGGCAGCCCACGGCGGCTGGCTGATGGTGGATGACGCGCACGGTGTGGGCGTCACCGGTGAAGAAGGGCGCGGCAGTTGCTGGCAGCAGGGCATCCGGCCGGAGCTGCTGGTGGTCACATTCGGTAAAGCTTTCGGTTGCAGCGGCGCGGCGGTGTTGTGTGATGATGCGACCGCCGGTTACCTGTTGCAGTTCGCCCGTCACCTGATTTACAGCACGGCGATGCCCGCCGCGCAGGTGTGTGCCTTGCAGGCTGCGCTGGCACGAATCCGGCAGGATGACGGCTTGCGTGATAAACTGGCGGCCAATATTGCCCGTTTTCGCGCGGGTGCCGCCGGTTTGCCTTATCCGCTGACCGGTTCGCAAACGGCGATCCAGCCGCTGATTGTCGGTGAAAATCAGCCTGCGCTGGATCTGGCCTCCGCCTTGCGCGGACGCGGATTATGGGTCAGCGCCATCCGTCCACCGACGGTGCCTCCGGGCAGTGCGCGGCTGCGTATTACCCTGACGGCGGCGCATGAGCCGGAAGATATCGATTTTTTGCTGGAGTCCCTTGATGGGTGCAGTCACTGAATTAGTGAACAAACAAGCGGTGGCCGACGCGTTCAGTCGCGCCGCCATCAGTTATGAAAACGCCGCACAATTGCAGCGTGACGTGGGTGAGGAATTGCTGGCACTGGCTGCGCCGTATCTGCAAGATGCGGGAAAAATCGTGGTCGATGCGGGCTGCGGCACCGGATATTTCAGCCGTCACTGGCGGGCGCAGGGCAAAAATGTCATCGCCTTGGATCTCTCGGAAGGCATGTTAAACCGTGCCCGCGAGCTGGATTCCGCCGATGAATACGTGCCGGGCGACATCGAACGTTTGCCGTTCGCCGACAATTCTGTCGATATTTGTTTCAGCAATCTGGCCGTGCAGTGGTGCAACGCACTGCCGCGCGCGCTGGAAGAGATGCACCGCGTCACCCGCAACGGCGGGCTGGTGCTGTTTTCCACGCTGGCCGAGGGTTCGCTTAATGAACTGGCGGCTGCATGGATGAAAGTCGATGGCCGTCGTCATGTGAATCAGTTCCTGACGCCGGACAAAATCGCCGAAGCCTGCGCGCCGTATCGCCATGAAGTGACGTTCAGCGATCACGTCGCTGAATTCCCCGATGTGATGTCCCTGATGCGCTCCCTGAAAGGCATCGGCGCGACGCACATTAAAAATGGCCGCCTCGGCGGTCTGGGGGGCAGGGAGCGTCTGCAATTGCTGGAAAAACACTACGTCCGCCGCGACGGCATCCTGCCGCTCAACTACCGGCTGGTCTACGGCATTTTGCAGGTCGAAGAACTGATCCCAAGATAAATTACTCCTCCCCGGTTTGAAACCGGCGCGGTCTGCTCCCTCCCCCTTCGCAGGGGGAGGAGCAAAAACCGATTTCAATGCGGGGAGGGAGCCAACCAACACCAGGCTTTTCATGAAACAAAAATACTTTATTACCGGCACCGATACCGAAGTCGGGAAAACTGTGGCGACTACCGCATTTTTGCAGGCCGCCGCCCGTGCCGGACACAAAACAGCAGGCTATAAACCGGTGGCTTCCGGCAGTGAAATGACCGGCGAAGGGCCGCGCAACAGCGATGCGCTGGCCTTGCAGGCTTACAGCACGGTGGGACTGCGTTATGACGAAGTGAACCCGTGCACCTTTATCGAACCCACCTCGCCGCATATCGTCAGCGAACTGGAAAAACGGCCCATCGATCCGCAGGTGTTATCCGCCGGATTACGCCATCTGGAACCGCTGGCGGACTGGGTGGTGGTGGAAGGCGCAGGCGGCTGGTATACGCCGCTGACGGCAGATTACACCTTTGCCGACTGGGTTATCGCCGAGCAGTTACCGGTGGTGCTGGTGGTCGGGATGCGCCTCGGTTGTATCAACCACGCGGTGCTGACGGCGCAGGCCATCGCAAATAGCGGGCTGACGTTAGCAGGCTGGATCGCCAACGACGTGCAGGCAACGGGGAAGCATCATCAGGCATACATGGCGACGCTCACGCGCATGCTGCCCGCGCCGCTGCTGGGCGAGATCCCGTACCTGAACGCCGGAACGGACGTTAATCTCGGTCAGTATCTGGATCTCGAACGTCTCACCGCGTGAGACGTCAGACGGTCAGATAATTTTTGACTAACGTGTCGTCGAGCTGTGCCAGCGTGCCCTGCGCGATGTTGCGTCCGCCATCGACCAGACAAAACCGGTCGGCGACGCTGCGGATAAACGGCAATTTATGACCCACCAGCAATAAGGTCAGGCCGAGATCCCGGTTCAGGCGGTGAATGATATTGCCCATGTTCGCCGCCATCGACGCGCTGGTGTGCTCGGTCGGTTCATCCAGAATCAGCAGTTCCGGCTCCTGAACCAGCGCCCGGCTGATCGCCAGTTGCTGCTGCTGGCTTTCATCCAGTTCCCCCGCTTTACGCGCCCCCATCTCCTTTAATGTCGGAAACAGGTCATACACCTCTTCCGGCACGCGACGGGTTTTATTCCGGCTGGCCATCATGGCGATTTGCAGGTTTTCATCCACACTCATCTGCGAAAAGATCTGCCGCCCTTGTGGCACATAGCCAATGCCAATTTGCGCACGACTTTCCACCGGCAGGTTCAGCAGGCTTTGCGGCTCTTCATCCCGTGACTGCCAGGAGATCGCGCCGCTTTTCACCGGTAGATGCCCCATGATGCAGTTAACCAGCGTGGTTTTTCCCACGCCGTTACGGCCGATCAGGCACGTACACTGACCGCGATACAGTTCGAGATTGATATCCCACAGAATATGTTTTTGCCCATAGTACTGATTAACGGATTTTACACTTAACATCAGGCATACCTCCCTCATGGAGCTTTTCACCGGACAACATTTTGACGGCCACTGTCATGTTTCTGACATTTATGTTCCGCTGTACGCGCGATCTACAGGGGAATCCTTCACCAAATCTCTTCAAAGAGTGAATTTGCAACTCTCAGGCCAAGTTTTACCAGACAGTGATAAAAAACGAGGTTACAGAGCTGTTAAGAGGCGGCGCAGGGATGATTTAGGATTATTCATGAGTATTGTCAGGATTTTGTGATTCACGGAAATCCAGGTAAAAACAAAACTGCACTTCGGCAGTGCCGGACTCGCTGATTTTGGTGCAAGGTTTGGGCATTCAGGAAGCTGAAAAATCCTGCTGAGATGCACTTTTGGGTTTTGCAAGAAACATCAGCCCGGAAATCTAGGCAAAATAGGCATAAATAAGGAGATAAAAAAGATAAAAAATAACTAAAAAAGCCCTCTCAGCCCCGGAAGAAGCAAAATGCGCTTTTTTACCAACTCCCGCAGCGCGGGGCGTGCTGAGACTTATCCACTATTCCTGTGGATAACCTTGTGCATGAGAGTAAGAAAAGTTGCTACAGACGAGTCAGCATGCGGGTTGCGCTCAGTTTGCCCGTATTCGCAGCTTTTTGATGATGTTGTTTTTAATCAATGAGTTAGTTAAAAGCAATACAGGGGTAATTCGTTCGTCATCGTTGTGTCAAACTTCGTCAAGCTGTGGTCAGAAAGTGAATGAAAGGAAAAATCCGGGCAAAAATGGGCGCTGATGGTGAGAATGCCTATTCTTATTCACACTAAAAAAGTGCAGTTGCAGCAACCGGTTAAATGCGCCGCCGTTTTTATTCATTGGAAGCTGTTTTTATATACAGTATTATAGTCGGCGTTAAATCAAGGCTGGCAAAAATCGCGAAGTCTTTCATACTGTTTTTCCGCAAACTGTTCACACATTCAGCGCGCACGGCCTTATACGTTCCCACTTCAGTCAGGTAGCCCGTCATGAGTAAAGAGTTCAAACTGCATTCCGAATTTAAACCATCAGGTGATCAGCCTGAGGCGATACGCCGTCTGGAAGAAGGGCTGGAGAACGGACTGGCGCACCAGACACTGCTGGGGGTAACCGGGTCAGGCAAGACCTTTACGGTGGCGAATGTCATTGCAGACCTCAACCGTCCGACGATGGTTCTTGCGCCAAATAAAACGCTGGCGGCACAGCTATACGGCGAGATGAAAGAGTTCTTCCCGGAAAACGCCGTCGAGTATTTTGTCTCTTACTACGATTATTATCAGCCCGAGGCGTATGTCCCGAGTTCAGATACCTTTATCGAAAAAGATGCGTCTGTGAACGAACATATCGAACAGATGCGTCTTTCTGCCACTAAAGCCCTGCTGGAACGCCGCGATGTCATCGTGGTGGCGTCGGTTTCTGCCATCTACGGTCTGGGCGATCCGGACCTGTATCTGAAAATGATGCTGCACCTGACCAAAGGGATGATTATTGATCAGCGTTCCATCCTGCGCCGTCTGGCAGAGCTGCAATATGCCCGTAACGATCAGGCGTTTCAGCGCAGTACCTTCCGCGTGCGTGGCGAAGTCATTGACGTCTTCCCGGCCGAATCCGACGATCTGGCGCTGCGTATTGAGTTATTCGATCAGGAAGTCGAACGCCTGTCACTGTTTGATCCGCTGACCGGTCAGGTACAGCATGAAGTGCCGCGTTTCACCATCTACCCAAAAACGCACTACGTCACGCCACGCGAACGTATCGTGCAGGCGATGGAAGAGATCAAAGTTGAACTGGCCGACCGCCGCAAGGTGCTGCTGGCGAATAATAAACTGCTGGAAGAGCAGCGCATCAGCCAGCGTACGCAGTTTGATCTCGAGATGATGAACGAGCTGGGGTATTGCTCCGGTATCGAAAACTACTCGCGCTATCTGTCCGGCCGTGGGCCGGGCGAGCCGCCACCGACCCTGTTTGATTATCTGCCCGCCGACGGCCTGCTGATTGTCGACGAATCACACGTGACCATTCCGCAAATCGGCGGCATGTACAAAGGCGACCGCTCGCGGAAAGAAACGCTGGTGGAATACGGATTCCGTCTGCCTTCGGCGCTGGATAACCGTCCGATGCGCTTTGAGGAATTCGAAGCGCTGGCACCGCAAAGTATTTACGTCTCGGCCACGCCGGGGAAATACGAGCTGGAGAAATCCGGTGACGATGTGGTTGATCAGGTGGTGCGTCCGACCGGTCTGCTGGATCCGCTGATCGAAGTCCGGCCGGTGAGTACACAGGTCGATGATCTGCTGTCTGAAATCCGCAAACGCGTGGCAATTAACGAGCGTGTGCTGGTCACCACGCTCACCAAACGCATGGCCGAGGATTTGACCGAGTATCTGGAAGAACACGGCGAGAAGGTGCGTTACCTGCACTCTGATATCGATACCGTCGAGCGTGTGGAGATCATCCGCGATTTGCGTCTCGGCGAATTCGACGTGCTGGTTGGCATCAACTTGCTGCGTGAAGGGCTGGATATGCCGGAAGTGTCGCTGGTGGCGATCCTCGATGCCGACAAAGAAGGCTTCCTGCGTTCAGAACGGTCGCTGATCCAGACCATTGGCCGTGCGGCGCGTAACCTCAACGGTAAAGCGATTCTGTACGGCGATAAAATTACCAATTCGATGGCCCGCGCCATCGAAGAAACCGAGCGTCGTCGCGCCAAACAGGAAGCCTATAACCTCGAAAACGGCATCACGCCGATGGGGCTGAACAAGAAGATTTCCGACATCCTGCAACTTGGTCAGCCGAAGACCAAAAAGAACAAAGACAAACGCGATGCCGAAGCGGCGCAGACCTTCAAATCGCTTACGCCAAAAGCACTGGAGCAGCGCATCAAAGAGCTGGAAAGCAAGATGTATGCGCACGCGCAGAATCTGGAGTTCGAAGAAGCGGCCAACACCCGCGACGAGTTGCATGCCTTGCGCGAGCAGTTTATTGCGATTTCATAACGGGAAGGGTGGTAGACTGCGCGGCTTAAAAATCATGACCCAGACATTTTAACGAAGAGCGAGCCAATGACAGATACACCACAACATCCTGGCGCAGCGAAAGACCCGCTGCACGGCGTCACGCTGGAAAAACTGCTGACAACGCTGGTGGATAACTTTGGCTGGCCCGCGCTGGCGTCGCAGGTCAATATCAACTGCTTTAAAAGCGACCCGAGCGTGAAATCCAGCCTGAAATTCCTGCGTCGTACGCCCTGGGCGCGCAAGGAAGTCGAAACGCTGTATCTGGATTTCATCGAAGGCCATCTGCGCCCGGATATGACCCGCAGCAAGCGCCGCACGCCGTTGTCGGCGCAGGCACCGCAAAAGCCAAAAGTCAGCACGGCCAAACCGGCGGCTGACAGCCCGTGGAATAACCATCCGCTGGTGAAGAAGTAATTCAGATTGTTTTCTTAAAGGGGAAGGATCGTGGCAGAGCAACAGGTTCTTATTGTGGTGGATATGCAAAACGGGGTGTTGGCTGCCCCGCGTTATGACCGCAGCGGGCGGAGTGAGCGCATTAACCAGCTGATCGACCGGGCAGGGCGCGTGATTTTCATTCAGCATGCTGAAGGGGAGATGACCGAAGGCAGTGAATTCTGGCAGGTGATACCTGAGTTACATCAGCCGGAAGGAGCCATTTCTGTCACCAAAACCGCCTGTGATGCTTTCTATCGCACCACGCTTGAAACTGTCTTGCAGGAACTCAACGCCAGCCGTTTTACGATTTGTGGCTGTGCAACGGATTATTGTGTCGATACCACCATCAAAGTGGCCGCCAGCAAAGGCTATGCCGTGACGGTCGCGTCAGACGCGCATACCACCGGCGACCGCACACAGGCCACGGCGCAGCAACTGATCGGGCAACATAACGAAGTGTGGCGTGAGCTGTCGGTGCCGGGCAATCCGGTGACGGTGAAAACCACCGCTGACATTCTGGCAGACTGGCAATAATCCCCGTTTCGTCTGCGTAAAAAAGGCCGCATTGCGCGGCCTTTCGTGTTTCTGTTCGTCAGACATCAGTGCATTTTTTGCAGCGCTTCTTCCACCGCCATCCGCAACATATCGCGGTCATGACGGTAGGGAATGTCGCTGGCTTCCAGCGGGCTTTGAATAATCAAATGCTCACCGGCACTTTTACCGATTTTCACTTTCGGCCCGACAATCGCGGCATCGGCACGGCGGCCAATGCGTTTCTCGATCATATCCAGCTTATCGTCCAGCGTCAGCGAGGCGGCGGCGACGCTCAGTTCTTTCCCCAGATTTCCGATATACACGATGTGCGCGCGGCTGCGGCGCAGGGCGCTGGTCAGATCGCTCATCAGCAGCAATGGCATCAGGCTGGTAAAGAAACTTCCCGGACCAATCAGGATCAGATTGGCTTCGGCGATCGCCTGTAGCGCCTCGCGGGTGGCGGGCACCTGCGGTTCCAGCAGCAGTTCGCGCGGGATTTGCGTCAGCTTGTCGACATTCACCTCGCCGTGAACGCGCTCACCATGCGCATCAATCGCCGCCAGATCGACCGGTTGTTCTGACATCGGGATCAGCTCGGCATCCACTTTCAGCAGGCTGCGTACCAGATTGATCGCTTCAAGCGGGCGCACGGTCAGATGATCCAGCGCGCGCAGCATCAGGTTGCCGAGATTATGGCCGTCCAGTTCGCCCTGACCGCTGAAACGGTATTCAAACATGGCGGACGCCAGACTTGGCTCGGTAATCAGCTGATTGAGGCAGTTACGCATGTCGCCCCAGGCGATGCCGCCGACCGAGCGGCGGATGCGGCCGGTGGATCCGCCATTATCGGTGGTGGTCACAATGCCGGTCAGACGCGGACCCAGTGCGGAAAGGGAGGACATCACACGGCCCAGCCCGTGGCCTCCGCCTAATGCCACCACCCGGTCGAGATCTGCCAATGTTCGGTTACGCATAATTACCTTCTGAATCGGGGGAGGGGACGGGTTTCTTGCGGCGGATTTTACCTAATTTTGCAACAAGATGTTATCACTTCGCAGCATTCTCAGCGCATTCAAAAACAAGCGGTTTTCGCATTGAAAATGCAGCCTTTTGTCGCGAAAAATCGTTATATATCAAAATGCATAACGAAAAACCATCTTGGCGATCCGGACTTTGCGGCGTTAGAATACAGGCCGTTACCCCCGTATTCATCATCGCTCCGCTATGGACGGGATGAATCAACTCCTAGCCCTGGTTCCTAAGTTGCCTTTCTGACGATGTTCCCACAGAAACAATATGGAACCCTGGCCGTGACGAAAGTCACCAGGGTGCACGGCAGAAATGCCCGCATCTCCCGTATTTGGAAAGGTGTTAAGGTGCTTCAACTAACTGATGCTTTTGCCCGCAAGTTTTATTACTTGCGGCTGTCGATCACTGATGTGTGCAATTTTCGTTGCACCTATTGTCTGCCGGATGGCTATAAGCCGCACGGACACAGCAATAAAAGTTTTCTCTCGCTCGATGAAATCCGTCGGGTCAGCCGCGCGTTCGCTAACTTAGGGACGGAAAAAGTGCGCCTGACCGGTGGCGAACCGTCGCTGCGTCGCGACTTCTGCGAAATCATTGCCGCCGTGCGCGAAAATCCTTCCATCAAAACCCTGGCCGTGACCACCAACGGCTACCGTATGGCGCGTGATATTGCCCAATGGCGCGATGCCGGGCTGACCAACATCAACGTCAGCGTGGACAGTCTGGATGCCCGCCAGTTTCATGCCATCACCGGGCAGAATAAATTCCATGAGGTCATGGCCGGTATCGACGCCGCTTTTGACGCCGGTTTCAGCAAGGTGAAAGTCAACACCGTGCTGATGCGCGATGTGAATCACGCCAGCCTGAATACCTTCCTTGACTGGATCAAAACCCGTCCGATCCAGTTGCGTTTCATCGAACTGATGGAAACCGGCGACGGCGGCGACCTGTTCCGTAAACACCATGTATCCGGCGAAGTGCTGCGCGAGCAACTGGTGCGTCAGGGCTGGCAGTTGCAGATTCGCTCCCGCAGCGATGGCCCGGCGCAGGTCTTCAGCCATCCGGATTACCTCGGGGAAATCGGTCTGATCATGCCGTACGAAAAAGACTTCTGCGCCAGCTGTAACCGTCTGCGCGTGTCTGCCATCGGCAATCTGCATTTGTGTCTTTTCGGCGAGCAGGGCATTCCTCTGCGCGATTTATTAGCCGACGACATGCAGCAGGAAGACCTGATGGACCGCATTCAGGGCGGCCTCAGCCGTAAAAAACAAACTCACTTCCTGCATGAAGGCAATACCGGTATCACTCAGAACCTGTCGTTTATCGGCGGCTGAGTCCGGGATCAATCGTTTAAGGAGCAAACTGATGAGCAAAGCCAGTAAAGAGTTTTTGCCTTTATCTGTCGCGATCATGACGGTTTCCGACCGCCGCACCGACGCGGAAGACACCTCCGGGCATTATCTGAAAGAAGCGGTGACGGACGGCGGTCATCACGTTGTCGCGCAGCAAATCGTTAAAGAGAACATTTACAGCATCCGCGCCGTGGTTTCCGCGTGGATTGCCGATGAAAAAATTCAGGCGATTTTGATCAACGGCGGTACCGGTTTTAATGCCGGTAACAATACGCCGGAGGCACTGAAGCCCCTGTTTGACCGCGAAATCGAAGGCTTCGGCGAGTTGTTCCGCATGGTGTCGTTCGAAGATATCGGCACCTCGACTATCCAGTCGCGTGCCATCGGCGGTATTGCCAACCAGACGGTGATTTTCGCCATGCCCGGTTCCACCCGTGCCTGCCAGACCGCCTGGGAAAACATCATTGAAGCGCAGCTCGACGCCCGTCAGGGGCCGTGCAATTTCACTCCACATTTGAAGAAATAAGTATGTCTGAACTGACCCACATTAATGCGTCCGGTGACGCCCACATGGTGGATGTTTCCGGCAAAGCGGAAACCGTCCGCGAAGCCCGTGCCGAAGCCTTTGTTGAAATGGCCGCTGACACGCTGGCGATGATCATCAACGGCAATCACCATAAAGGTGATGTGTTCGCTACGGCGCGTATCGCCGGTATTCAGGCGGCGAAAAAGACCTGGGATCTGATCCCGCTGTGTCATCCGTTGCTGCTGACAAAAGTAGAAGTGAAACTTGAAGCCCAGCCGGAGCATAACCGCGTGCGCATCGAATCACGTTGTCGCCTGAGCGGTAAAACCGGCGTGGAAATGGAAGCCCTGACCGCGGCTTCCGTCGCGGCGCTGACCATCTATGACATGTGCAAAGCGGTACAGAAAGACATGGTGATCGGCCCGATCCGTCTGCTGGAAAAAACCGGCGGTAAATCCGGAGACTTTAACGCAGAAGCCAAAGCCGAAAGTAAGGTGAAAGTATGATCGACATTTTATTCTTCGCTCAGGTGCGTGAACTGACCGGCACCGCCAGCCTGCAACTGCCGTCTGAATTCCCGACGGTGGAAGCATTACGCAACTCGCTGATCACACGCGGCGACCGCTGGGCGCTGGCGCTGGAATCCGGCAAATTGCTGGTGGCGGTTAACCAGACGCTGACCACAATGGCGCATCCGCTGACGGCGGGTGATGAAGTGGCGTTCTTCCCGCCGGTTACCGGAGGCTGAGATGGATCAGACGAAAATTATTGTCGATGCCGCGCCGTTCAGCGTCGGTGACGAGTACAACTGGCTGGCGCAATCTGACGCCGACGGCGCGGTGGTGACTTTTACCGGTAAAGTGCGCAATCACAATCTGGGCAGTCACGTCAGCGCGTTAACGCTGGAACATTATCCGGGCATGACCGAAAAAGCGCTGGCAGAAATTGTTGCCGAAGCGCGCGCCCGCTGGCCGCTGCAACGTGTCTCGGTGTATCACCGCGTCGGGCCGATGTATCCGGGGGATGAAATCGTGTTTGTCGGCGTGACCAGTGCGCACCGTGGCATGGCATTCGACGCCAATGAATTCATTATGGATCATCTGAAAACCCGTGCACCGTTCTGGAAACGGGAAGCCACGGAAGAGGGCGACCGCTGGGTTGATGCCCGCGACAGCGACAAACAGGCCGCTGCGCGCTGGTAAATAGCGGCTCAACCGCACGCAGACCTCCCATGCTTTTCTCTCTATCTGTGATACGCTTTAAAAATCGGGAGGCCATTCTGGCCTCATTTTTCATCCTCCATGCAAAAGGGTAATCATCATGGATCGATATCCACGCAGTAACGGTTCAATTGTTGAACGCGCGAACACCGGCATTCAGGCGTACATGGCGCAAGTGTATGGCTGGATGTTCTGTGGTCTGCTGCTGACCGCATTTGTGGCCTGGTACGCTTCCGGCTCTGAAAAAATCATGAGCTTTGTTTTCTCCAGCCAGATTACTTTCTTCGGTTTGATCATCGCGCAACTGGCGCTGGTGTTCGTGATTTCCGGCATGGTGAACCGACTGAGCGGCACCGTCGCTACCGGTCTGTTTATGCTGTATTCCGCACTGACCGGCCTGACGCTTTCCAGTATTTTCCTGGTCTACACCGGTGATTCCATCTTCGGGACTTTCATCGTTGCCGCCGGGATGTTTGGTGCGATGAGTGTTTACGGTTACGTGACCAAGCGGGATCTGACCGGTATCGGCAGCATGCTGTTCATGGCGCTGATCGGCCTGGTGCTGGCGTCACTGGTGAACATGTGGCTGAAAAGCTCCGGCCTTGCGAACATCATTTCTTACGCCGGTGTGCTGATCTTCGTCGGCCTGACCGCGTACGACACGCAGAAGCTGAAAAATATGGGTGCGCAGTTGTCCGCAGATGATCGCGATAACTTCCGTAAATACTCGATTGTCGGCGCACTGACGTTGTATCTCGATTTCATCAACCTGTTCCTGATGTTGCTGCGGATCTTCGGCAACCGCCGTTAAGGGTTTTTGATTGCAAATATGAGAAAGGGGCACTGAGAAGTGCCCCTTTTTTTATGCCGGCTGGTGAGGTTTATTAGCTCCCTCCCCTGCGAAGGGGAGGGTTGGGGTGGGGTATTAAGGTCAAAAAATGAATGCTGAAGTGTGCAGGGATAAGGGTGTCAGCCCTTAAAACCCCCTCCCGTCCTCCCCCTTCGCAGGGGGAGGAGCACATCAAACCCGCACTCTCCCCGTCGGCACCCGCCGGAAACTCCACCACACCTGAACGGTGTTAAATAACACCAGCACCGCCGTGACGATAAACACCCATCTGAAGCCAAGCAGGGCGGAGGCACTGGAGCCAATCAGCGGCCCGACCACATTTCCGAGATACATAAATGACTGGTTGTACCCGAATATCCGGCCGGTGACCTGATCGCTGCTGTATTTCACCAGCAATGCCTGAACCGCAGGCATCAGCGCACCATCGCCGAAACCGAGCATGAAACGCAGGATACCCAGCTGGGTCGGCGTATTAATCAGCGCCATCAGACAGAACAGAATGAAGCAAAACACCAGCGCGGCGATAAGAATACGATGCGCGCCAATGCGGTCGCCGAGTTTGCCGAGTTTGGGCGCAGCCATCAGCGCGGAAACCCCCGGCACGGCGGCGATCACCCCGCTGATAAAGGCAATATTGCTGGTGTCCGATGACAGTTCACGGATAAACAGTGTCAGGATCGGGCTGATAGAACCATTCGCCAGCTGAATCATCATGGTGGTGACGAACAGACTGACAATCAGCCAAGGATAAGGCAGCGTGGTAAATACCGCTTTACCGCTCAGCCGGTTGGCTTTGGTCACCGGCACCACGCGCTCTTTGATCAGGAATAAGGTGATCAGGAAGCTGATAAACAACATGCCGCTGGTGACGAAAAACACCGTGCGCAGGCCGAGGTGGTCAGCCATAAAACCGCCGAGCAGCGGGCCGATAATCACGCCCGACACCTGACCGGTAGACAGCGTACCGAGCGCCCAGCCGCTTTTATCACGCGGCACCTGCGAGGCGACCAGCGCCATGGCATTCGGAATGTAACCGGAGGTCAGCCCCATCAGCGTACGCAGGATAAAAAGCTGCCAGACATTGGTGGCGAATCCCTGCAACATCATGACAATGGCCATGCCCAGTGCGGCACGCAGCAACATCAGTTTACGGCCCTTACGGTCCGCAAGACTCCCCCACAGCGGCGCAACAATAGCGGAAACCAGAAACGTGCCGCTGAACACCAGCCCTGACCACAAACTCAGGGATTCATGCGACGTCACACCAAGCTGTTCGATGTAGAGCGGTAGAAAAGGCAGGATCTGACTCATCGCCATGCCGGTAAAAAAACAGCCCAGCCAGACGGAGATTAAATTTACTTTCCAGGTTTCCATGTTGCAGCGAAGTAGCCTTATGGACAGAGGAGTGTGAGAACCGAAGCATAGCAATCAAATCTGTGAAGTGGGACGCAAAAAGTGGGAACCCATTCATCAGGTTTATAATTGATTATCCTGTATCAAAGTTTCGGATTATGACGGCAGATTATGCCGCCCGAAATCGCAAGCAGAGATTACCGTTGTCACCTTCAGTTACAGGCGAAAGGCAGATAACTTCACGCGGGGCGGCGTTCTGTGCTACTATCCCCACAACTGGCGCACTGCAGTTTGTGCCGAATCCTCGTGGTAATGCCTCATTTGCCTCGTCTGATCATCCACTCTTGAAACTGCACCGAACCCCGTTCGGGTTAGAGTGGACTGGAGCTTTTCCTTATATGTCATTTGATTCCCTCGGCTTAAGTGCCGAAATTTTGCGTGCTGTTGAAGAACAGGGCTATCGCGAACCTACGCCTATTCAGCGTCAGGCTATTCCTGTCGTGCTGGAAGGTCGTGACCTGATGGCGAGTGCGCAGACCGGTACCGGTAAAACCGCTGGTTTTACCCTGCCGCTGCTCAATATGCTCAGCCATACCAACGCGCAATTCAAAGGACGTCGCCCGGTTCGTGCGCTGATCCTGACCCCAACCCGTGAGCTGGCGGCGCAGATTGGTGAAAACGTAC
Source organism: Rahnella victoriana (assembly GCF_004330295.1). Taxonomy (GTDB): domain Bacteria; phylum Pseudomonadota; class Gammaproteobacteria; order Enterobacterales; family Enterobacteriaceae; genus Rahnella; species Rahnella victoriana. The sequence continues at coordinate 138,073 of NZ_SJOJ01000001.1, read as the reverse complement.
AGGCTTACAGCAAATATCTGACCCTGCGTTCGCTGGTGGTATTTGGTGGTGTGAGCATCAACCCGCAGATGATGAAACTGCGCGGTGGTGTGGATGTGCTGATCGCAACGCCTGGCCGTTTGCTGGATCTGGAACATCAGCGTGCTGTTGATTTATCTCAGGTTGAAATTCTGGTGCTGGATGAAGCCGACCGCATGCTGGACATGGGCTTCATTCATGACATCCGTCGCGTGCTGGCGAAACTGCCTGCCAAACGTCAGAACCTGCTGTTCTCCGCGACCTTCTCTGATGAGATTAAAGGTCTGGCGAGCAAGTTGCTGACCAACCCGGCTTCCGTGGAAGTCGCGCGTCGCAACACCGCGTCAGCGCAAATTGAACAAAGCGTTCACTTTGTTGATAAGAAGCGTAAGAGAGAACTGCTGTCTCAGATGATCGGTGAAGGCGACTGGAAACAGGTGCTGGTGTTTAACCGTACCAAGCATGGCGCAAACCATCTGGCTGAACAGCTGAATAAAGACGGCATCACTGCCGCCGCTATTCACGGCAACAAAAGTCAGGGCGCACGTACCCGCGCACTGGCCGATTTCAAAGCCGGTTCGATCCGTGTTCTGGTGGCGACCGACATCGCTGCGCGTGGTCTGGATATCGACCAGTTGCCGCACGTGGTGAACTATGAACTGCCAAACGTGCCGGAAGATTACGTTCACCGTATCGGCCGTACCGGTCGTGCGGAAGCCACCGGTGAAGCGATTTCTCTGGTGTGTGTCGATGAACACAAACTGCTGCGTGATATCGAACGTCTGCTGAAACGTGAAATTCCGCGCATCGCGCTGGAAGGCTACGAGCCAGACCCGAGCATCAAAGCTGAGCCGATCATTAATGGTCGTCAGGGCAGCGGCGGCGGCGGTCGTGGCGCGCCACGTCAGGGCCAGCGTCCGGGCGCACCGCGCTCCGGTGCTCCACGTTCAGGCGCTCCGCGTCAGGGCGGGAATGGTCAGCGCAGCGGTACCTCTGAAAACCGTGGTTCAGAAAACCGCGGTTCAGCTGAGAACCGTCCGGCACGTTCGCGTCCTGCACACGCAGGCCAGCGTCGCACCGGCAATGCGGGCAGCGGCAACAAATAAGTTCCAGCTGACTTGCTATCAAACCGCCTTCACCGGCGGTTTTTTTTCGCCTGCATTCTGCCTGATCTGATTTACCTGATCACATAGGCACAACGGCGTGCGCCCTGCAAAATATGCTCGGTGCGCTCGACGCTGGCTTCCAGCACCTCGCTGAACACATCCCGCTCGGCCCGGCAAAACCCCTGACAGGTTGTCGCGGCAGCGCAAATCGGGCAGTGATTTTCGACAAACAGATAGCTGCCGTCTTCCTGCATTTTCCAGTCCGCCATATAACCTTCCCGCGTGCGGATGGCTGTCAGTCTTTGCAGCTTTTCTTCCAGTGATTGCGCCCCCGACATCGCCTGCCGGTAATTCTCCAGCGTCTGACTTTCCCGCGAGGTGATAAGCTGATCCAGGGCGGAATCGCCCAGCGAGGTCCGGATCAGCTGCAAAAGTTGTACGGTAAGATCGGCGTGAGCATCGGGGAAACGCGCATGGCCTGCGGCGGTCAGTTGCCAGAACTGCGCCGGGCGGCCGACACCCTGCGAGACGGCTTTGGCCTCCACCAGACCTTCTTTTGCCAGCTTCACAAACTGCTGGCGTGCCGCCTCGCCGGTGGTGCCCAAAAGGTGACCGGCATCACTGGCCTGTAATTCCCCACGGGTTTTCAGCAACGTCAGCAGGCGTTCTGCCACACTTTGTCTGACGTCATTTTTATTTTCCAGGTCACTGCTTGACATATTGCCTCGCCGGGTTCTAGATTACCCAAAACATATTCCAAGTTATTTCTTGTTTTAATAATAGCACAACCACTACGCGCTTCAATGTGTGGAAAGCATAAACCAAAGGGATGCACAGAAATGTCGGCAAGTCAGAACGGATGGGCGGATTTATTCAGCGCAGAAAACCGGGGCAGCGCCATCACCCTGAGTGCGGGCGTCGCGCTTTACGCCACCAACAGCTACATCGTGATCACGATTTTACCTTCCGTGGTGCAGGATATCGGCGGGCTGGCCTGGTATGCGTGGAACACCACGCTGTATGTCGTCTGCTCCATTCTCGGCTCGGCGCTGTCAGCACGGCTGATGCGCAGCGCCGGTCCACGCGGCAGTTATCTGATGGCAACCGGTATTTTTATTGCCGGTGCCGCGATTTGTACCGCCGCGCCGAACATGCCGGTGTTGCTGCTCGGCAGGGCATTGCAGGGGCTGGGCGGGGGATTCCTGTTTGCGCTGTCCTACGCGATGATCAATCTGCTGTTCAGAGAATCGCTCTGGCCGCGGGCGATGGCGCTGATTTCCGCCATGTGGGGTATCGCGACGCTGGTAGGCCCCGCGGTGGGCGGCATTTTCGCGGAACTGCACGCCTGGCGCTGGGCATTCGGTTTGCTGCTGCCGGTCACCTCGTTGTTCGGGCTGTGGGTGTGGCGGATCCTGCCGAAATCACAGCGCGACACACAACCGGCAGAACCGCTGCCGCTGTTGCAGCTGGCCTTGCTGACCGGCGCGGTGCTGGTGGTGTCGGCGGGCAGTCTGTCTTCCTCCGGGCTGATTAACCTGCTCGGATTTGTGATCGCGGTGGTGATGATTTTGATTCTGCGTCACCGCGAATTTACCGCCGATGTCCGGCTGCTGCCGCGCAACGCATTACGCCGTTCCTCACCGCTTTACGGTTTGTATCTGGTGATGACGCTGCTGATTATCGGCCTTGGCTGCGAGCTGTTTGTGCCGTATCTGCTGCAACATTTACACGGGCAGACGCCGCTGGCGGCCGGATATATCACGGCTGCCGCCGCCGCGGGCTGGACATTAAGTGAAGTGGCGAGTTCCGGCTGGACCGGCCGCCGTGCCGACGGCGCGATTATTTTCGGACCACTGATCCTGGCCGCCGGTCTGCTTTTATTGCTGTTCACCGTGCCGGTGGCGTTTGGTCTGGCGTGGCTGAACATCAGCGGCGTGGTACTGGGTCTGACGCTGGCCGGTTTTGGTATTGGTCTCGGCTGGCCGCATCTGCTGACCCGCGTGCTGCAACAGGCACCGGAAGACGATCGCGAAAAAGCCGGTGCGTCGATCACCGTCGTGCAGTCTTTTGCGGCGGCACTCGGCGCGGCATTAGCCGGTACGGTGGCTAACTTTGCCGGTGTGGATCAGGGCGACAGCGGCGCAGCCCGCGCGGCATTCTGGATGTTCCTGCTGTTTGCCCTCCCTGCGTTACTGGCCGTGTGGATTGCCTGGCGCTCCGTGCGGGTCAGGCGTCTGCACGGCGGGGCGAAAACATCATTAAACGGCGATTTGTCTCAGGGATAATTGCCCGGCGGCGGGCCTTGCGGTAATCTTGCGCGTCATTTTTAAAGGTTGAAACCCGATGCGCGTATTACTGGCTCCGATGGAAGGTGTGCTTGATCCTCTGGTTCGTGAACTTCTCACTGAAGTGAACGACTACGATTTGTGCATCACTGAGTTTTTGCGCGTGGTCGATCAGCTCCTGCCCGCGAAATCCTTTTATCGCCTGTGCCCGGAATTACATCACGCCAGCCGTACGCCGTCCGGCACTCAGGTGCGCGTGCAGTTGCTCGGTCAGTATCCGCAGTGGCTGGCTGAAAATGCCGCCCGCGCCGTGGAACTGGGATCTTACGGTGTCGATCTCAATTGTGGTTGTCCGTCAAAGCTGGTGAACGGCAGTGGCGGCGGGGCGACACTGCTCAAAGATCCGGAACTGATTTATCAGGGCGCGAAGGCCATGCGCGCCGCCGTTCCCGCGCACTTGCCGGTGACGGTCAAAGTGCGTCTCGGCTGGGATTCCCTTGCGCGCAGTGTTGAAATTGCCGATGCGGTACAACAGGCCGGTGCCACCGAACTGACGGTGCACGGACGCACCAAAGAAGACGGTTATAAACCCGAGCGTATTAACTGGCAGGCGATTGCTGAAATCCGCCAGCGGCTGACCATTCCGGTGATCGCCAACGGGGAAATCTGGGATTACGCCAGCGGACAGGCCTGTATGCAAACCACCGGTTGCGACGCAGTGATGCTCGGACGCGGTGCGCTGAATATCCCGAATCTCAGCCGGGTGGTGAAATACAACGAACCGCGTATGCCGTGGCCGGACGTGATGACGTTATTACAGAAATACACCCGTCTGGAAAAGCAGGGCGATACCGGTTTGTATCACGTGGCGCGTATTAAACAGTGGCTGAGCTATTTGCGTAAAGAGTACGAAGAGGCGACTGAGTTATTTACTGAAGTGCGCGTGCTGAAGACGTCGAAGGAAATTGCCGGACGCATCAACCGGTGATGCCATGATGTCTTTCCACGGGCAGAGAGATGACAGAATTTGGAGGGACGCTTTTAAGCGTCCCTTTTTCATTTCAGGCTAATCTTACGCAAGTGTTCACTTACTCGCCATTCCACGGACTGCGGGTGGTGATGACAGACTTTGTGACAAATAGAAGTGAAAATTGCGGGTGCTAAGACTATTCGCCTCACTTATAATTCAGCCCGCTGTTTCGACATAACTTTATGACAACTTTCTAAATACAGAGCAATGCATGTGAAAATCCGTCTTCTGGTTCTGAGCTTATTAGCCTTAAATACAGGCATGTTGTCTGCACCTGCTGCGATCGCTGCAAAGCACGAGCAGGCCGTCGCCCCGATTGTTCAAATTGCTTCCGGCAGCGCCATGGTGGTGGATCTGAAAAGCCACGAAGTGATTTATTCCCGTAACCCGGATGAGGTGAGGCCGATTGCCTCCCTGACCAAACTGATGACCGCGATGGTGACGCTGGATGCGAATCTGCCGCTTGATGAAGTCATCAACGTCGATATCAGCAATACCCCTGAGATGCGCGGTGTGTTCTCCCGTGTGAAACTCAACAGTGAAATCACCCGCCGCCAGATGATCCAGCTAGCACTGATGTCCTCGGAAAACCGTGCGGCAGCCAGCCTCGCCGCGCATTATCCGGGCGGTTATACCGCATTCATCAATGCGATGAATGCAAAAGCCAAATCGCTGGGTATGACTCACACGCATTACGTTGAACCGACCGGTTTGTCGCCACGCAACGTCTCCACCGCGCGCGATTTAACGCGGCTGCTGCTGGCTTCACAGCGTTATCCGCTGATCGGCCAGCTGAGCACCACCGCAGAGAAAACGGCCGTCTTCAGCCATCCGGCGTATGCGCTGCCATTCCGCAATACCAATCATCTGATCATGAATCCGTCCTGGAATATCCAGCTGACGAAAACCGGCTATACCGACGAAGCCGGTCATTGCCTGGCCATGCGCACCACCATTAATGGCAAACCGGTGACGCTGGTCGTCATGGATGCCTTCGGGAAATTCACGGCTTTCGCGGACGCCAACCGTCTGCGCACCTGGATGGAAACCGGCAAAACCGTGCCTGTCCCGCAGATTGCTAAGAACTACCGCAAACAGAAAGAGCAGCAGAAGACGCAGCCATCCGTCGAAGAAGCCGACGACTAAAATACCCGTCATACTTCAAGCCGCAGATGCGTTGGCTGCGCTCAGGCGCCCGAATCACTGACTTGATGTCAGCTCATCGGGACTTCTTTACTTGCCGCCTTTCTGCGACTCGAATTATTTAGGCTATTAATGAAAATGAAAAAGTCCGGCCATGTGCCGGACTTTTTGTTTGCAGGGAATGAGCGGATGATCAGAAAATCAGTTTAAATACCCCTGTGAGGGTCAGTAAGCCGACGATAAAGATGATGGCGATGATCCACAGAATAATTTTCATGTTATCTCCTTAACACACTCTTCAGTCGTCATCGGCGATCCGGCTAAGCCAATGATATTCCTTATCAGTATAGTCTCTGCCTGCCTTTTTGCTTGCTGACTGCCGTACTCAGGCCAGCGCCGCGCGTAAACCGCAGGCCGGACTGGTGAGCGGCGTGCCCGTTTGGGTCAGCTGCGCCGCACCGGTCATCGATGCCTGCGCCAGCACCACGCAGGCCGCTCCTTTCCTGTATTCCGCGTCGGCCGCCGCCGCGATGGTCTGCAAATACCCCGCCAGATCCCCCTGTTTAAACTTTTCCCATGCGCCGGGCACAAGCCGCATTTCAAGTTGTGCCAGCGGGTGGTTTTCCACCAGCATAAATAACTGACGTGTTGGCTCCAGCGTGGTTTCTACCGCGCAGAGCGCCACCACCTGACCGGGTGTTTTCATGGCCTGTTCTGCCAGCGCCTGATCGACCCGTAAAACCGGCACAGCGGCACTTTCGCTGGCAAGCGTGGCCGCAGGCCCCAGCGTCGAGCAGGTGAGTAACACGCGGTCAGCATTTTCACTCAGGGCCAGCAAGACATCCGCCGTTTGCTGACGGATTTCATCGGTCAGGCCGCCTGCCTGTTCGGCAGCGGCCAGCAAGTCAGGGCGGGAAATGTGCAGAAACTGATGCTGACCCAGCCCGAGAGCCTGCGCGGTGGTTTCAAATACCGCAATATTGCTGTCCGCCGTATGTAAACACGTAATGCGCATGAATCTCTCCTGCAGAATGTTTGCCTCAATATTGACGGTTTTTTAACCGCCTGGAGGGCGTTTTCGCCTGTAAAAATGTGTTAGTTAGTGTACTCACTCAATTCAAAATAAATAACCTGTTGATTTAAAATAACTAAAGTATGAACCAGTTGGTTCAAAATATCTTACTTTCACCTAACATCTTCGTATAATCTCCGTCACAAAATGAAAGCCCATTGCTGTTGTGGGTACATTCCTTTCAGGGCGCGTGAGCAGGAGAAAATACGTGAAACGCAGACATTTTCTGACCTCGATGGCGGTGTTGTTATTCAGCACCGCGCTGAAGGTTAAAGCCAAAATTTTCTCGGGCGGTATGCCGTGGATTATCCATTCGGTTCGTCCGCCGGAGCCGGTGGTAGCGGGCGAGTGGACATTTCTCAGTCCCGAAGAAGTCAGTCTGGTCGAAACACTGGCCGACCGCATTATTCCGCCAGACGAACTGAGCATCGGCGGTAAAGAAGCAGGCTGCGCGGTGTTTCTGGATCGCCAGCTGAGCGGCGATTACGGCAAGGCCGTGACCACTTACCGCCTCGGGCCGGTGATTCAGGATGGCTTACCGCAGGCAGGGCCGCAATACAAAGATACGCCCGCCGAACGTTACAGGCTGGGGCTGGCCGCGCTGAATACGGTGGCGAAAGCCCGCAATGGCGGGAAAAACTTTACTGAACTCACCGGCGAACAGCAGGACGATTTACTGCGCCGCGTGGAATCCGGCGAAATCCCGCTGGCAGGTGTCAACGGCCCGCTGTTCTTCAACATGCTGGTGCAGAACATGCGCGAAGGGTTCTTCTCCGATCCGCTCTACGGCGGCAACAAAGATATGGCGAGCTGGAAAATGCTCGGGTTCCCCGGCGCGCGTTATGACTTCCGTGATGTCATCGACCGCCGTGGGGAAGACTTACATATCGAACCCGTCAGCATGCTGACCCGATACGAAAAATCATAAAACTGCCCACGAACGGTCATTGATTGAATTGATTTTTGCAGGAGTACATGTCGTATGAGTAATCAACGTGAGAAGGTCGATGCGGTCATCGTCGGCCTCGGATGGGCCGGTTCGCTGATGGCGAATGAACTGACGCTGGCCGGACTGAATGTGGTGGCGATTGAGCGCGGTTCATGGCGCGACACCAGTAATGATTTCCCGACCACCATCGATACCGACGAACTGCGTTTCGTCAGCCGCCGCGCCATCATGCAGCCGACGGCGGTGGAAACCCTGACATTTCGTAACAACCCGATCCAGCAGGCGTTGCCGCTGCGTGAATTTAACACCTATCAGTTTGGCATGAATGTCGGCGGGGCGGGTACCCACTGGAATGGCATGACCTGGCGCTTCCTGCCATACGATTTTCAGAGTTACAGCCAGACGGTTGAGCGTTACGGTAAGAATAAATTCCTCGACGGTATGCAGGTTCAGGACTGGGGCGTTACCTTTGCTGACGTCGAACCTTTCTACGATAAATTCGAACGCTACGCCGGGACTTCCGGGAAAGCGGGCAACATCAAAGGCGAAAAAATCGAAGGCGGAAACGTCTTCGAAGGGCCGCGCAGCCGCGATTATCCGTTGCCACCACTCAAGCGCACTCAGTTGTCGATGATTTTCGATAAAGCCACCCGCGAAATGGGCTATCACCCGTTTGCCGTACCCGCTGGCAACACGTCAGACGCCTATACCAATCCGCTCGGCATCAATATGGCGCCTTGCACTTACTGCGGATATTGCGAATTCTTTGGCTGCGGCAACTGGTCAAAAAGCAGTCCGAATGCCTGTATCCTGCCTGCGGTAATGCAGCGCCCGAATTTCACGGTGATCACCGAATCGGAAGTCTTGCGTGTGAATAAAGCCGCCGACGGAAAAACCGCCACCGGCGTGACCTTTATCGGCAGCGACGGCGTGGTGTGGGAGCAACCGGCGGATATCGTGGTGATTTCTGCCTACCAGATGGATAACGTGCGTCTGATGCTGCTTTCCGGAATCGGCAAGCCGTACGATCATAAAACCGGCGAAGGCGTGGTGGGCCGTAACTATGCTTATCAGACCGTGTCCGGTGCAGGCTTCTTCTTTGAAGATGAAATGATGAATCCGTTTATCGGCGCCGGTGCGCTGTCGCAGGCCATTGACGATTTCAACGGCGACAACTTCGATCATAGCGATCACGATTTCATCGGCGGCGGTGTGGCGCTGGTGCACTCCACCAATGGCCGTCCGATTGGCTATTCCAATAACGTTCCGCCGGGTACGCCGCGCTGGGGCGCAGACTGGAAAAAAGCGGTCAAACACAGCTATCAGAACTACAACAACATCTACTGCATGGGTAACAGCTACCCGCACCGCGATGTGTTCCTCGATCTCGATCCTGAATATAAAGACCGCCACGGCCAGCCGCTGCTGCGTGTCACGTTCGACTGGATCGAAAACGATAAACGGTCAGCGAAATTTATGGCCGACCGCTCGGTTGAAATCGCGCACGCTATGGGGGCAAAAACCGTTGTGCGGCAGGAACCGACCACCAAACCGTTCTCACCGATGGATAACCTTTCCTCGCACACCACCGGCGGCGCCTGTATGGGTGACGATCCGAAAACCAGTGCGGTAAACCGTTATCTGCAAAGCTGGGATGTCCATAACGTCTTTGTGTGTGGGGCTTCCGCTTTTGCCAACAACGGCGGATATAACCCGACCGGGACCGTGGGTGCGCTGACCTTATGGGCAGCCGAAGCCATCAAAACCCAATATCTTAAAGCGCCTGGTCCGCTGGTGAGGGCCTGAGCATGAGCGTGAAAAAGACATTAGCAATTATCGCGGGCGTGGTTGTCATTGGCGGCCTGGGCTTTGTTGGTTTTAAAACCTGGCACAATGCCAGCCAGTCGGGCGAGTTTCAGGCACCGCCTTCAGCAGCGATGACCGGCAAAACCGCCATCGAGCGCGGCAAATATCTGGCGCTGGCGGGAGACTGCGTAGCCTGTCACACGGCGCCGGGCGGCGGTAAACCTTTTGCCGGTGGCTACGGGCTGAACACGCCGTTCGGCACGATCTACGCCACTAACATTACGCCGGATAAACAAACCGGTATCGGTGGCTGGACCGATCAGCAGTTCATTAATGCGGTGCGTAACGGCAAAGGGATCAACGGCGAGAATCTGTATCCGGCGATGCCTTATAACGTCTACGCCAAGGTCAGCGATCAGGATCTGAAAGACATTAAAGCCTACCTGAATACCGTGCCTGCCGTGCATTACGACGGCCCGAAAACTGACCTGCCGTTCCCGTATAACATCCGTCTGATGATGTTTGGCTGGAATTTGTTGTTCCTGGATACGGCACCGTTTAAAGCGGATCCGTCGCAGTCAGCTGAATGGAACCGCGGGGCTTATCTGGTGGAAGGTCTGGGGCACTGTACCTCCTGCCATACGGCGAAAAACCCTCTGGGCGGCGATAACTTTGGTGTGCATTTGCAGGGTGGAGAGTTGCAGGGCTGGTTCGCTCCGGAAATCACCGGGAACCGCCGTCAGGGCATCGGCGACTGGCGTAATGACGAGGTGGTTCAGTACCTGAAAACCGGGGCGAATTCACGTACCGTGGCCGCAGGTCCGATGGCGGAAGCCGTCACCAACTCGCTGCAACACCTGTCAGATGCTGACCTGCACGCCATCGCGGTGTACCTGAAAAGTTTGCCGGGCAGTAACGACGGTTCCGCGCCTTTAGCGGCTACGTCCGCCATGGCGAACGGCAAGGCACTGTATGCCGATAACTGCGCGGCCTGTCATCAGAATTCAGGGGAAGGGGTGCGCAACATGGTGCCTGCGCTGAAAGGTAATAACGGTGTTCAGGCTACTCAGCCGACCAACATTCTGCATGTGCTGATGAACGGTGCGCAGGGGGCGGCAACGGCCAGCAATCCGACCAGCGCCGATATGCCGGAATTTGGCTGGAAGCTGACCGATCAGCAGATGGCCGATGTGAGTACCTACATCCGTAACGCCTGGGGAAATCAGGCACCGGCTGTCAGCAAACAGGAAGTCGCGAAAGCACGTCAAGGACAGGGGGGTGCAGCTGCGTTGCACAATCCCTGACACTACCGTCAGACACTAAAGTTAAACCGTTAAAGAGCCTCGTAAGAGGCTCTTTTCATTGGTATTTATTCATCCAAACAATGCAACGATGGCATGTATAGATACATAAATGATCGCGTGTTTATCGAGAAGGAAATTGATTTGAGGTGGTTATTTATCCAGTGCAGAATGCCTGCGAATTAAGGATTTCTAAACAGGGAAAGCTCACGTGAGGGACAACAACCATGTTTCAGCTCCGCACACTGGATATCTCACCCGTCAATCCGATGCTCTATTTTCCGGGCGCGTCAGTCTGGCCGGAAGAATACAAAGGAAAACCGCAAATGGAAAAACACATGCAAAATCAGATCAACAATATTGAAAAACAGGGGATCAAAAACGGCGAGGAAATTGCCGGGCTGAATCTGCGGGTCGGGAAGGTGGAGCAGCAGATCACTCACCTGACAGAAGTGGCCACGGATACCAATCTCCGTGTCGGCAAACTGGAATATCAGATGGTGACACTCACTGATGCGGTGACCGATATCGGAGTGCGGGTCGGCAAAACCGAACAGAACATCTGCCGCATTGACGGGCATCTGCTCAGGATTGACGAACGACTGAAGCATATCGATAAACAGTTTGAACAAGTCGATAAACGGTTCGAACAAGTCGATAAACGGTTCGAACAAGTCGATAAGCGTTTTGAACAAGTTGATACAAGGTTTGAACAAATCGATAAACGGTTTGAACAAGTGGATGCACGCTTTGTGAAGATTGAAGCCTCACTAAGCGCCATGCAGGCGATGTTTTATAACCTCATGATCCAGCAGACCCGCTGGATTATCAGCATGATGCTGGTCTTGGTAGGCGTGACGTTTACGGCGGCCCGCTTTATCCACTAAGGGCGTCCTGTTGCGGGCTGTCGCTGATTTCGATGAGCGGCCCGCAACAGCAAAATAATCAAAAACGACTATAATATAAACAGGTCGCCACCTTCCTTGTGCCCTGATCTGACGGGCATCCCCGAAGGTTTATCACTGCACGCCGCTGGCGGCTTTCGGCGTACAAGGGGGTGTATCATGGCAAATCATGTTTGGGGACTGATATCCCATCCGGATTCCGAACTGCTGCAAATCCAGCGTGAACGGGAAACCGTTTCACATATGTATTCCCACCATGTTCTTTTAATGGCGCTTATTCCGGTTGTCTGTTCCTTTATCGGTACGACACAACTTGGCTGGAATTTCGGTGACGGCGAGAAGCTAATGGTTTCCATGTTCACCGCATCCTATATCGCTGTTATTTTCTATGTTCTGATGCTCGCCGCCGTGGCACTGATGGGGCGGATTATCTACTCGATGGCACGTCGTTATGACAGCCGTCCGACACTCAACAGCTGTATTGTGTTTGCCGGTTATGTTGCCACACCGATGTTCCTCAGCGGGATCGTTGCGCTTTATCCGATGGTCTGGTTATGCCTGTTCGTCGGGCTGATCGGTCTGTGTTACAGCGGATATCTGTTGTATCTCGGCATTCCGAATTTCCTCAATATCGACCGTCGCGAAGGGTTCCTGTTTTCCAGTTCCACACTGGCAATGGGCGTTCTGGTCTTAGAGCTACTTCTGGCTCTGACGGTGATCATGTGGGGTTACGGAACACAGTTATTTTAACGTAATGGCTATCTTACTTGCCATTTTGCCCCCGGGCAGTGCTCGGACTCCTCACGTACTTTATGTACGCTCCGGGTCCTCCGCGCTGTCCGGGAACAAACTGCCTGCGCCGACTACGCCATTCCTCTTTTGAAGGACATTATTCCTGCCAGTTTTTCAACTTACTGGTTTTCCCGATCCCCGGATTGAAGCTGTTGGTCGGGTCAGCCTGCCGGTAGAATTCTTTCAGATGCGGTTTTGCCAGATACAAATGCCCGACGTTATGCTCAGCCGGGTATTCCGCCCCTTTGGCATCGAGAAGTTCTAACATCCGGTGTTTAAGTGCCTTGCTGTTTGCCCCTTTTTTGACAATGTAATCCTGATGGAAAACGTGGCACATGAAATGGCCGTAATACAGTTTTGCCACCAGCTGATTGTCGATATCTTCCGGTAAAGTTTCAAACCAGTCCCGGTCATTGCGACGCAATGCGATGTCCAGCGCCAGAATATCTTCCACTTCTTTCTCATGTACCGCGTGATACCGCACGGCGGCACCTGCTGCGGCGAAACGGTGCAGGAAGGCTTTCTTACCTTCGTCGGCGGAACAGATAAAGAAATCGCCCTGACCGTCGCTGAAAAATCGCGTCAAAAAGGTGCGGGCCTCATCAATGCCGGGGCCGGACATTTTCAGCAGTAAATGGTGTTCGAATTTGTCACGATACTGTTTCATCCGTGGCGGAAGATGATTAGGCAGCGCTTTGCTCAGACACTGCATCACACGGTCGCTGAAGTTTTTCGGCAGGAAAGGGACTTTACTGGCGTGCGCATCGAACTTGCCTTTGGCGGTAAACATATCCGGCATTTTGTCGGTGCCAAGTTTGTCGATCATCAGGAACGTGTCTTTGCCGTAGACTTCGGTGATATCGAAAATATCGCGATGCATATATTCACCGGCCACCGGCAGGTTAGCGAAATCACGCAGGATCTGACGGCGCAATTCGGTCAGCACGGCGGTATCGTTGGTGCCGATATAGAAAACCTGCTGCTGGGTTTCTGCCGGAAAAGTATCCAGACGCACAGCGAAAACCGCCAGCTTGCCCGCGCAGCCCGAGGCTTCAAATAAGCGTCGTTCATCAGCATTAAAACGTGAAGGCGTATCAGCATCCACTTCACGAACGCGCGAGGCATAATCATGATCCGACGCCAGACGCTGGTCATGCTGGATATCGGTTTCCAGATAATCGCCTTTCTCCAGCCGCGTCAGGATTTCTTCCGGCGTTTCACCAAGATTTATCCCCAGATGGTTAATCAGCCGCAGTTCGCCCTGCGCATCAATTTGTGCATACAGCGCCATTTCGGTATATGCCGGACCGCGCTTCACCAGCGAGCCGCCGGAGTTGTTGCAAATCCCGCCGACCACCGACGCGCCAATGCACGACGAGCCAATCACTGAGTGGGGTTCGCGGTTATAAGGCTTGAGGATTTTTTCCAGCTTATAGAGTGTACTGCCGGGGAAACCGATCACCTGATGGCCGCCGTCGAGCAGTTGGATCTTGTCCAGCTTCAGCGTACTGAAAATGACAATGTCGCGATCATAGTCGTCACCGCTGGGCGTTGAGCCTTCCGTCAGGCCGGTATTGGCCGCCTGCATAATGACAATCTTGTCGGCGGCGATGCAGACTTTGAGCAACTGCCATTGCTGCAACAAGGTCTGCGGAAAGACCACGGCCAGCGCCTTGCCGCCACCGGAGCGGAATCCTTTACGGTAGCGTTCGGTGTTGCTGTCGCCGGTTATTACGTGACGGCTGCCGGCGATCTCTTTCAGCGTGGTGATGAGTGACTGATTATCCATTTCATCTTCCTTTTTTGATGTGATGCCTTCTGATCATAGACTTAAATGACAGGTATTAAGTTAAACGCCATTCGGGATATCCGTTAGGTAATTTCACTTAATCTGTTGCATTTTTGTCATGCGCTGTCCATTAAATCGTCATTGATGTGTCATAAAACTCGCGCTTAATGAACGCCAGATAATGAAAGCAACCGAGAGACAGCATCATGGCGCAAGCTCAACTTAAGCTGGCACAGGCTGAATATCCTCAGACCGGGCCACAACATCTGAACAAAGTGCTGGACGTGAAAGGCCTGGTGAAATCCTATAAATCGGGTCAGCGGGTTCTGGATGACATCAACTTCGACCTCCACGCTGGCGAGTTCGTGGCGGTGATTGGTCGTTCCGGTGCCGGTAAATCGACGCTGCTGCATGTGCTTAATGGCACCATTCCGTTAACGGATGGCAGCGTGGTGTGTCATTACGAAAACGGTGAACAGCAGCAACTGGCTGGCCTGACGGGCAAAGCGCTGCGTCGCTGGCGCTCCGGTTGTGGCATGATTTTTCAGGATTTTTGTCTGGTCCCGCGTCTGGATGTGCTGACCAATGTGCTGCTCGGCCGCCTCAGCCATACTTCCACGTTCAAATCTTTCTTTAACCAGTTCGACGATGAAGACCGCGCCCGCGCCATCTCTCTGCTCGAATGGTTACATATGCTGCCGCATGCCTTGCAGCGTGCTGAAAACCTGTCCGGCGGACAGATGCAACGCGTGGCGATTTGTCGCGCACTGATGCAAAACCCGAAAATTTTGCTGGCTGATGAACCGGTTGCGTCGCTGGATCCGAAAAATACCCTGCGCATCATGAATGCACTGAAAAAAGTCAGTGAAGAGAATATTGCCGTGATGGTCAATCTGCACTCGGTGGAACTGGTAAAAGATTACTGCACGAGGGTGATCGGCATTGCCAAAGGGCAGATTATTTTTGACGGTCATCCGGAGCAGTTAACCGAGGGCATTTTGCATCAGTTATATGGTGAAGAACACGAAGCAATAAACAGTTAAACAATAACGTTAATTATTTTTGCAGTGCTTATTTCTACTTTCTCTCAATCTACACAAGGTCATCATTACATGAAGAAGTTATTACGTCTGGCAGTTTTCGTAGCAGGTTCTTTTACCGCGATGCACAGCATGGCAGAAGATGCCCCTAAAGAATTAAATTTAGGTATTTTGGGCGGGCAGAATGCCACCCAGCAAATCGGTGATAATCAGTGTGTAAAAGATTTCTTCGATAAAGAATTAAACGTCGATACCAAACTGCGTAATTCATCTGACTATTCAGGGGTTATTCAGGGTTTATTAGGCAAGAAAGTCGATATGGTATTGAGCATGTCACCGTCATCTTTCGCCTCAGTCTATATTAATAATCCGAAAGCCGTGGATCTGGTGGGTATTGTGATTGACGATACCGACAAATCCCGTGGCTATCATTCGGTGGTGGTGGTAAAAGCCGACAGCCCGTACCAGAAATTGTCAGACCTGAAAGGGAAATCATTCGGTTTTGCCGACCCGGATTCCACCTCCGGCTACCTGATCCCGAACCAGACCTTCAAAAAAGAGTTTGGCGGTACCACGGATAACAAATACAACAACTTCTTCTCCAGCGTCACCTTCTCCGGCGGTCACGAGCAGGATATTTTGGGTGTACTGAACGGCCAGTTTGAAGGCGCAGTGACCTGGGCCTCGATGATCGGCGACCGCGAAACCGGTTATACCTCCGGCGCATTCAACCGTATGATCCGCATGGACCATCCGGATCTGATGAAGAAAATTCGTATCATCTGGGAATCTCCGTTAATCCCTAACGGCCCGATTTTAGTGCGCAGCGATTTGCCACCGGCATTTAAAGCCAAGCTGGTTTCGGCCATTAAGAAACTGGATAAAGATGACCACGCCTGCTTCGTAAAAGCCGTTGGCGGTAAACAACATATCGGCGAAACGTCACTGGCTGAATATCAGCAGATTATTGATATGAAGCGTGAGCTGACCAAAGGCAGTCGCTAACCCGTAGCTCCCTCCCCTGCGAAGGGGAGGGTTGGGGTGGGGTATTAATGGCAACTCAGAAAGCGAAAGCGTTTACCGTTATTGTTGTTTTTAATACCCCCTCCTGGCCTCCCCCTTCGCAGGGGGAGGAATAATGATTATCTCCTGCAAATCGGAAATATTATTTTGAACAAAGACTTCAATCGTTATTACCAGCAGATACGCGGTAAACAAAAGCGGGAGACGCTGATCTGGTCAGGGCTGATGCTGTTGTTATATCTGTGGTCAGGCAATGTTTCCGAGCTTAATTTAAAAACGATTTTTGTTTCCGCACCGAGTTTCTTTGATTATATCGGCCAGACGGTGCCGGTATTGCACTGGTCATTATTATTTGCTGACGGACATACAGAAGGATCACTGGCATATTGGGGATATCGTCTCAATATACAGTTGCCGCTGATTTGGGAAACTATTCAGCTGGCATTATCTTCGACCATCTTATCGACGGCGCTGGCCGTGGTGCTGGCTTTTCTTGCGGCGGGCAATACGGATTCACCGAAATGGGTAAAATTCAGTATCCGGACTTTTGTGGCTTTCCTGCGTACCATGCCGGAACTGGCCTGGGCGGTGATGTGTGTGATGGCTTTTGGCGTCGGCGCTATCCCCGGCTTTATCGCACTGACCTTACACACTGTCGGCAGCCTGACAAAACTGTTCTATGAATCCATCGAAACCGCATCGGATAAACCGGTGCGCGGTCTGCGGGCCTGCGGCGCCGGGCGTCTGCAACGTATGCGCTTCGCCATGTGGCCTCAGGTCAAACCGATCTTCTTGTCCTACAGCTTTATGCGTCTGGAAATCAACTTCCGCCAGTCAACCATTCTCGGACTGGTCGGCGCGGGCGGTATCGGGCAGGAGCTGATGACCTCGATCAAACTGGATCGCTATGACCAGGTCAGCATGACCTTGCTGCTGATTATTCTGGTGGTCTCGGCGATGGATTATCTTTCCGGCAAATTGCGTAAACGCGTTGTAGAGGGCACTTTCTGATGTTAACTGATGCGCTTGAACCTCATGTTGTCAGCAGCCTGAAGCAGCAGCACGGACATTTGTTTGCCGCGCAACGCCGCTATCTGCGCTATCTCGCGATACTGGCTTTGGCGATTACGCTGTATTACGTCTATTTCTTCAGTTATTTCGGCATTCCGTGGAGTGAAGTGGTACGCGGCACCCGGGAAGTCGGACGTTATTTCCTGCGGATGTTTGTCTGGCACAACGTTTCCGAATGGCCGTTCACGTATTACTTCTCGCAAATTGCCATCACGCTGGCAATTGTGTTCGCCGGTACCATCACCGCGTCTTTTCTCGCGTTACCGCTTTCCTTCCTGGCGGCGCGAAATGTGATGTCGACGCCAGTACTCAGGCCGGTCTCAATGGTTATCCGCCGCCTTCTTGACGTGCTGCGCGGGCTGGATATGGCAATCTGGGGGCTGATTTTCGTGCGTGCTGTCGGCATGGGACCGCTGGCCGGTGTGCTGGCGATTGTCATGCAGGATCTGGGGCTGCTCGGCAAACTTTATGCTGAAGGGCATGAAGCGGTGGAACGCTCACCAAGCCGCGGTTTGCGGGCGCTCGGCGCTTCCCCGTTACAGACGCACCGTTTCGGGATTTTCACTCAATCCTTCCCGACATTTCTGGCACTTTCGTTGTATCAGATTGAATCCAATACCCGTTCCGCCGCCGTGCTTGGCTTTGTTGGCGCGGGTGGCATCGGTCTGGTGTACGCGGAAAACATGCGTCTGTGGAACTGGGATGTGGTGATGTTTATCACGCTGATTCTGGTGGCTATCGTGATGACCATGGATAAAATCTCATCGATGCTGCGCGCCAAATATATTCTGGGTGAAGAGATTGATTTGTTCGTGCCGGAAGAGCGGAAAATGAAACCGCCGGTCGAACTGTACCGTCCGTAAATAAGATAAATAAAAAGGCGGCCTCCGCAGGGAAGCCGCCTTTTGTCATTTGATTTTCGAAGGATTACTCGTCGAAATACCAGTAACCCTGGTTCACTAAATCCGTTAACACCGCGACAAATTCAGGATCCTGCAACGCGGCACCCAGCTCTTTCTTGCCGATGCTCATGTAACGGCAAAGTGCATCGGCGGCGGCATGTTGGGTGGTTTCCAGTGCTTCACTGTTCACGAAGAAACGTTCACCGACGTTCAGCACACGCAGACCGCTCAGACGGATCAGGGTATCGCCCTGCATCAGGGCATCGACAATTTCATGTGCTTCATAGGCCGGTTCAACGGGCGCGATATCTAGTTCATGGCGCGGAGTGGTGGCGAAACGACCGAACCACTGTTTGAAATCTTCCGGCTGGCTGATCATCTCAACCATCATCTGGCGCACACGTTCCAGTTCATACTCTTCCACTTTGCCGACGTGGTCGCGAAGGGTTAAATCCGGGTCGCTGTAATGATTGCCGCCCAGATCGTTTTCCAGCGCATAGTCAGCAAAGCTGCTGATGAAATCACGGCTGTTAGGGCCACGGAAACCGACGGAATAGTTGAGGGCGGTTTCATGGGTAAAGCCGTCATGCGGGAAGCCCGGTGGAATATACAGAATGTCACCCGGCTCAAGATCTTCATCAATGATTGGCGTGAAGGGATCGACATGCAGTAAAGCCGGATGCGGACAGAACTGACGCATCGGTAAAGCATCGCCTACACGCCAGCGACGGCTGCCCATCCCCTGAATGATAAACACGTCGTACTGGTCGATATGCGGACCGACACCGCCGCCCGGCACGGAATACGAAATCATCAGGTCATCTAAACGCCAGTCCGGCAATACGCGGAAAGGTTTCACCAGTTCAGCGGCGGGCAGATGCCAGTGATTCACGGCCTGCGCCAGCAACGACCAGCCGGTTTCACCCAGCCCGTCAAAATGTTCAAAAGGCCCGTTGCTCGCCTGCCATTCCCCGTTTTTGTGGCTCACCAGACGGCTGTCCACTTCAGGTTCCATCGCAAGGCCCGCTAACTCATCAGGCGAAATAGGATCGACAAAATTGGAAAACGCTTTTTTGATAACAACAGGTTGTTTTTGCCAGTATTTCTCTAAAAATTCCGGCCAGTCCAGATTGAGTTCATACGCCATGTGATTTACCAGTGGGAAGACAAACGGGCCTGATTATAGAGAGGGGAACGGGTACGGCGCTTTGTTGTGCATCAAGGCTTGGTAAATGAGAAAGGAGTGACAGAGCTAAATCAATAACTCCTCCCCTGCGAAGGGGAGGAGCAACACAGATCACTCTTCCCGGAATTTAATTGCCACGCCTGAGGCATCCGCTGCGCGCACGGTGATCTGCGAGGCGTTATCTTCAAATGCGATTTCACCCACCCGCAGACTATTGCACACCGCATCCAGCGATCGTGTGGCAAATTCCAGACCGATCATCCGGGCGCTGCCGTTTTCGCCTTCAGGCACAATGCCGAACTCCGGGGCGGCCTGTGACGGTGTGATAAAACGAACGGTGGCGCGGCCTGCGCGCAGGGTCACTTCCTGTGATTGGGTCTGCAAGACATGTGCGCCAAACAACTCGCCGTACACTTTTGCGGCCTCCTGCGGATGTGCCGCAGAAATCACAAATCCGGTGATATCGGCCACGCCGTTCGGGTGGTTTTGCCATTCATTGCGCCATACCAGTTCCGGCGTCAGATGCTGGCAAAAGAAACTGCGGCCATTTGGCACGCGGCTGGCGGCCAGCGGTACGGTGCGAAAACGCGCATTCGGCGAGGTGCCATCGTTCAGTTCCACCGGGCGAAAGAACTCCGCCGGTGCGGAACCGGCAATGTTTTGCTGTTGCAGATGGTCATACACCGCTGACGCATCCTGCGTTTTCCACACCAGACCGGACAGACCCAGCGGTGCCTGCCACAGGTCGGTACGGGTGTGGGCGTTGCCCGGCTCATAGCCGAGCAGTTCGAGATAGTTTTCGCCGAAAATCGCCAGATGGTTACTGGATCCCAGCGAGTGATGGCCGCGCGGCGTGAGATGAAATCCCAGACGGCGGAACTGCTGCCCGGCCAGATTCAGTTGTTCGGCGACGTTGATGACCGCATGATCGAGTTGCGGTCGGAAGATGTCAGTCATTAAACGGTTCTCCCAGCGTTAACATCAGACGGTTTGCCCAGGCGAAGAACGCCGCAGACTGCGCCAGATCGACAATCTCCAGTTCGTCCAGACCCTGTTCGCGCAGTGCCGCAATGTGTTGCTCCGTCGCGACCGGAGGCGTGGCGGAAAGCGCGGCGGCGAAATCAATCTCGGCCTGCCAGCGGGGAGATTGTTCTTTGCTGAGAATGCCGCCCGGCGGGGTGTCGATCAGGCGCTGGACGTCCTGCGTCTGCTTGGAAAGCTGGCTGGCTTTGCGCGAATGCACCGAGGCGCAATAAATACAGCCGTTGATTTTGCTGGCGACCGTGGCGGCCAGTTCGCGCTCTTTGCGCGGCAGCCCGCCGGAGGTATAGAAAATCCCTTTGTCGGTCAGCGTGCGTTGTTCGAGCACCGGCAGATTGCGGCCCAACAGGCGGAAGTAGTCGGAATCCGTATGGCCGAATTTCGCCAGAATCGCCTGCTGCGCATCATCAAACTCTTCAAGTTTTTTCGCCGGGATCCACGGTTCCCAGCCGAGTTCTTCCTGGGTAAACGCCTGCGGTGCGTCGCGTCCGCTGTGGGTATTGGGTTCAGTCCGCCAGAACGCTGCGCCGACCGGTTTATTGCTGCCGTTTTCCACCGGTTTGCCGCCGATCAGCCGGTAGCTGCGCAGCACGCGGCTCTGGAAGCTGACGAACGCGATCAGTTGCGACAGCGTGACAATCGCATCCGCCGACCAGCCGGCTTTTTTCAGTGCCTGCAAATGCGCGGGCGTGGCGCTGGCCGGTTTGAAACTCAGGCGTTCACCGTGCGTCAGCGCGGCGTCGAGGCGGGCAGTTTCGTCGATATCCGGCAAATCCTGTAAACGCTCGGAATAGTGCTGAGTCAGTTGCGAATCGCCGTGCCAGCGTGCGACGTTTTGCGCTAAACGCAGGCGTTCAGCCAGCGAAAAATCCACGCCATCCTGTTCAGTAAACAGCGCGTCGTAGCTGCCCTGCGCGTGACGGGTGGCGGCGTCGCGGGTGTCGCGTGCCTGTTTCAGGGCTGAGCCGGGGGCGATGTCAGCCAGTTTTTCCAGCAGGTCGGTCTGATAAGTCGTCATAGGGTTTCTCTTGATAATGAGGGATCGGCGGAAGAGGTGGAAACACGGCGCTGCGGCGTGCGGCGAACCCAGCCGAGCGCGGGCGCAACGTGACGGGCAATCAGTTCGATGGAACGTAAAATGTACGGATGCGGCGGGTCGATGGAATGCACCTGAAACGCCAGATCGGTGACGCGGGCCAGCGCGCTGTCGGCCTGCAAACTGGCCGTCACCTGCGCGGGCGTGCCGAGATGCACGTCGAAGGCGCGGATGTAATCGTCCAGCGTGTCGCCCTGCACAATCTGCCCGCTGGCGCGGTGATTTTCGGCCTGACGGCGTAAACCTTTTTGCGCCAGTTCCCGCGCTTCATCGCCGTTTTCGGTGACGAACGCGGTACGGGATCCCATGATGCGCGGCGCTACGCCTTCCGGCAGTGCGTCGAGATAGGCATCGATGATCGGATTTTGCAGCTCGTCGAGACGTAAATCCGGTGCATCGTGCGGACGCGGCTGGGTGCGCGAAAGCATCAGCCCGTCGCCGGATTTACCGGCACGCGCGCCGCCGTCCACCGAGAAAGTCGCCTGCCAGACGCGGTTCGCCAGTTGCGGTACCGCCGGATATAAGCGGTTATCGGTGCCCGCCAGCGGTTCGCCGCGCCAGGCGGTGAGCAGGGTTTGCAGGTTGTTGTCAAACGCCGTGCCGCGATCCTGACTTTCCAGCCCAAACGGCGGGAATGAGGTCGGCGTGCCGCCCGAGCCTAAACCGATTTCAAGCCGTCCGCCGGAGAGTAAATCCAGCACGGCAGTGTCTTCGGCGACGCGCAACGCATTCTCCATCGGCAGGGTGATCACGCCGGTGCCGAGACGGATAAAGCGGGTATGCGCCGCCACCTGCGCGAGGAAAACCAGCGGCGCAGGCAGGCCGCCTTCGGCCTCGTGAAAATGGTGCTGCGCGACCCATGCGGAATCAAAACCTAACTGTTCGGCGTGAATGATCTGCTCGGTCGCCAGCCGGTAACGCTCCTGCGCGCTGGTGTTGTCCAGAAGACGGGTAAAAAATCCAAGACGTTTACTGCTCATAATGTCCCTCTTAATGTCGTGTGCGGTTCAGGCGGCGCGATGGCGGCCGGGTATGGCGTCAATCAGCTGGCGGGTGTAATCGCTGGAAGGCAGGGCGAAAACGTCTTCCACATTGCCGGAATCCACCTGCTGCCCGCGGTTCAGCACCGAGACGCTGTGGGAGATTTGCCGGACGGTCGCCAGATCGTGCGAGATAAACAAATAGGTCAGGCCGAGTGAATCCTGTAACTGTTGCAGCAACGTCAGGATTTGCGCCTGCACGGTGACATCCAGCGCCGACGTCGCTTCATCGAGGATCAGCACTTTCGGCTCTAAAATTAACGCGCGCGCAATCGCCACCCGCTGGCGCTGTCCGCCGGACAGTTCACGCGGTCTGCGGCTGAGTAATTCTTCCGGCAGCGCCACGCGGCGGGCGATATCCAGCACCCGTTCACGGCGAACGGCGGCGGGGATTTTTTCGAAATTCAGCAGCGGTTCTTCGATCACGCTGAACAGCGTTTGCGACGGATCCAGCGAGGCGAACGGATTCTGATACACCAGCTGGATTTTTCTGCGCAACTGACGCAGGGCTTCGCCTTTCAGGCGCGTGATGTCTTCGCCGTCAATCAGCACGCGCCCGCTGTCCGGTTTCTGAAAACCGAGCAGAATGCGCGCCAGCGTGGTTTTACCGGAGCCGGATTCACCGACCAGCGAATGCGTGGTGCCGCGCGGAATGCTGAAAGAGACGTGATCCACGGCGCGGAATGCCGCCTGATTTTTGCCGCCGAGGGTGAAATCGTGGGTGATGTTTTCCACCACCAGCACCGGATCTTCCGCCGTGCGCAGGTGTGCGCGGTGGCGGCCGGAAAGGGCAGGGACATCGGCGAAAAGCTGGCGGGTGTAATCGCTTTTCGGGGCGCTCAGCACCTCTGCGGTCACGCCCTGTTCCTGCACTTTGCCGTGACGGAACACCAGCAAGCGGTCGGCACGTTCGGCGGCTATCGCCAGATCATGCGTGACCAGCAACACGGCGGTGCCGGACTCGCGGCGCAGTTCGTCGATCAAATCCAGAATGCGTTTTTGCACCGTGACGTCCAGCGCGCTGGTCGGCTCATCGGCGATGATCAGCGCCGGTTGCAGCGCAATCGCAATGGCGATCAGTACGCGCTGCTTCATGCCACCGGAAAGTTCGTGCGGATACTGTTTCGCCCGCTGTTCAGGGTGCGACAGCCCGACGCGGGAAAGCAGTTCCACCACGCGGGCGTCGCGCTGCTGACGTGGCAGGCGCTGATGGATATCGAGAATTTCCGCCACCTGCGAGCCGATGGTTTTTACCGGATCCAGCGAACTGGTGGGATCCTGCGGTATCAGGCTGATGCGTGCGCCGCGCAGGGCATCAAGGCGGCGCTGCGACCACTGGCTGATGTCGGTGCCGTTAAGGCGAATTTCACCCTGTTCGATATGGCCGTTCTCCGCCAGCAGACCGATGATCGCCTGTGCGGTAGTGGTTTTGCCGGAGCCGGATTCGCCGACCAGCGCCAGCACTTCACCGGCGTTAATCGTAAACGACACGTTATGCACCACCGGTTTGCCGTCGTAGGCGATGGAAAGATTGTCCAGTTCGAGTACCGGATGCGTTTGTGCGTTCATCGCGTTCTCCTGCGTAATGACTGGCTGATGCGGTTGGCGGAAAGCACCACTAACACCACGACCACGCCGGGGAAGGTGGTCAGCCACCAGGCAGTCGAGATGTAGTTACGGCCTTCGGCGATCAGTAAACCCCATTCCGGCGTCGGTGGCGGAGTGCCGTAACCGAGAAAACTCAGGGTGGAAATCGCCAGGATCGCGCTGCCGAACTGCAGGGCCGAGAAGGCGATCACCGAGGTCAGTGAGTTGGGCAAAATGTGCCGCCACAGAACCGACAGGAAGGAACCGCCGCTGCCATACGCCGCTTCGACGTAATCGCTGTGACGCACCAGCACCACTTCGGCGCGCGCCAGACGGGCGAAGTTGGCAACCGACGTGACACCGACAGCAATCGCCGCGTGAACCGTGCCGAAACCGAGCAAAATAATCACACTCAGCGACAGCAACAGACCGGGAATGGACAGCAACACGTCGTTGATGCGCATGACGATGGCATCCACCAGACCGCCGCTGGCACCGGCCGCCAGCCCGAGCGCGGTGCCGAACACCAGCCCGAGTGCCACGGCGACCAGCGCCCCGGAAAGCGAATGTGATGCGCCGTAGACAATGCGCGCATAGACATCGCGGCCAAGCTGATCCGTGCCCAGCCAGTGTCCGGCCTGCGGGGCCAGACGCTGCGCACCGGCAATCCCTTCGGTGCCGCTGTAACCGGTAAATAAGCCGGGGGCAATCGCCCACAAAATAACGGTCGCCATCACCAGCCACGCGAGGATTAAGCCCGGTTGCAGGCGGGCGGGTTTCCAGCGGCGGCGCTGGGTGAGCGGTAATGAAAGCGTGTTTTTGCCAAGCGGTAAGCTGCTCATGCGGTGGCTCCCCGTGAGTTTTTAGACGCAGAGGCCTTGAGGCGCGGATCGAGCAACGGATACAGCAAATCGACCAGCAAATTGATGCCGACAAAGGCGGCAGCGGAAATCACCACAATCGCCTGCAATACCGCGACATCCTGATTATTCACCGCCTGCTGCGTGAGTTGTCCGAGGCCGTTAAGGCCGAAAACGGTTTCGGTGATCAGGGCACCGGCGATCAGTTCGCCGAACAGCAAACCGGCAATGGTCAGCGCCGGAAGCAGGGCGTTGCGCGCCACATGACGCCACAACACGCCGCTGCGGCTGGCGCCTTTGGCGCGGGCGACGGCAACGAACGGCTGGGTTTGCACCTGATCAATGCTGCGGATGAGGATCTGCGCCAGCGGCGCGGAAATCGGCACCGCCAGCGTGATAATCGGCAAAATCAGCCCGACCCATTCACCCGGATTGATCACCGGGATCCAGCGCAGATGGAATGAGAAAAACTGAATCAGCGCGATGCCCAGCCAGAAGGTTGGGATGGAAATAAACAGCGACGGCACGGCCTGTAAGGCATTTTTCAGCCAGCCGAAATGCAGCAGGCTGGAGAGAAACGCCAGCGCAAAGGCCACCACGGCGGCCAGTGCGAAGCCAGTCAGCGCCAGACGCAGCGTCGGCGGGAAGTTGCTGCTGAGTAATTCAGTCACCGGGACGCCAGCCTGAATCGAATAGCCCAGATCCCCGCGCAGGAAATTGCCCAGCGTATGCAGATATTGTTGCCAGACCGGCACATCCGCGCCGTAGGCGGCACGCATATCGGCGATTTGCGCCGGGCTTAATCCCATGTCCGGGTTCTGGAATTTAATCAGGATCGCGTCGCCGGGCAGCACCTGCAACAGGATGAAGGAGACGGTAAACGCCGCCCACAACACCAGCAATGCCTGCCCGAATCGACCGCTCACGTATCGGCTCATGATTTACCCCCGTCTGTTAATGCTTTTCCAGCCATGCGCCGTAGAAGCTCGGACGCCCGACCGCTTCAAAGCTGACGCCTTTGAAATACGGCGCACCGGCAAACACCTGCGGCTCTTCGAAAATCGGAATGACATACGCCTGATCCAGCAGGTAGTTCTGCACGTCGCCGGTCAGTGCCAGACGTTTTTTCGGATCGACTTCGGCTGAAATGGCGGTCAGCAGGTCGTTAAGTTTGTCGTCGCGGAAGCTTTTCACCTTGCTGCTCAGGCCGCCTTTTTGCAGCAGCGCATCGCGGTTGGTCGGGTAGAAGGAGCTTTTGATCACGTCCGGATCGGCGCGTCCGACTTCCACCACGTTGGCCGGGGTTTTCTCGGGATCAAGGTTATCCGCCACGCGGCTGCCCGCATCGCCCGCCAGAATATTCAGCTTTGCGCCGACCTGACTCCATTGCTGGGAGACCAGCTGCAACACCTCTTTGTTCTGCGGCTGTGGCAGGGATTCATAAATGGTCAGCGACAGCGTTTTGCCGTCTTTCTGGCGGATGCCGTTCGGACCCGGTTTCCAGCCCGCTTCATCCAGCAGCTTTTTGGACAGCGTCGGGTCGTAGGTCAGCTTGTTGCTCAGATCGACATAACCGGCCGCTGTTTTGGCAATCACAGAGGTGGCCTGCGGATAGTTCGGCGAGAACAGCGTATCGACCACCTGTTTGCTGTTGGTGGCGTGCAGCAGCGCCTGACGTACTTTCAGATCGGATACCAGCGCGTTGTCCGGCCGGAACGAAATGCTGTCGTTGACACCTTTGGTCGGCGCGGCATAAATCGGGAAGTTCTGGTCTTTGGCCTGTTTCTCGTCATACGCCTGAACCTGACGGATGAAATCTGCCTGACCCGCCAGCAGCGCGCCGATACGCACGCTGTCTTCGCCGGTGACGATCACTTTGATGCCGTCAAGATTGGCGCGACCTTGCTGTTTGAGGTTTTTCGGCCCCCAGTGGTAATCCTTACGCGCGGTCAGATCGACTTCGCGACCCAGCGTTTCTTTGCTGACCACGAACGGGCCGGAACCGATGATGTGCGTGGCGTCGCCCAGCGCATCAAAGTTGCGATCCAGCGTGCTCAGCGATACCAGACCGGAGCCAATGGTCGCGGTGCCCTGCAGGAAGCCCGGCGAGGATTTTTTGAAATAGAACTTCACGGTCAGCGGATCGACCACTTCGCTGTGGTCATAATTGTTGATGACTTCGGAGACCGGCAGGTGATGCGCTTTATTGCCCAGACCGTAAGTATCAAAGTTTTTGGCCACCGCGCTGGCATCCAGCGGCGTGCCGTCGGAGAAGGTCACGCCCGGCCGCAGTTTGAAGGTGTACTCGGTTTTGTCGGCATTGAACGACCAGGATTCGGCGATCCAGGGTTCTATTTCCAGCGTCTTCGGATTCTGATAGGTCAGTTTGTCGGTGATCTGATTCAGGATGCCGCCGTTCGGGTAGAAGCCGCCAGCGGGCGGATACAGGTTGGTGTGCGCCTGTTGTTCCAGATAAATCAGGGTGCCGCCCTGAACCGGTGTGCCGTCAGCGGCGAGAACAGAAAACGTGCTGGTGAGAAGTGCCCCTAAAGCCAGTGCGCGGGTCACCGCGTTAATCCGGCGAATGTTCTTCATCGTTAAACCCTTTTTCTTATTGGTCATGGTGGCAGGTGATGACTCTGGCTTCTTAGAACCAAAGTGCTGAACCCATAACAAACCAATTTAAAGGGCAGGTGAACGAAGGAATTTTGCAATCGTTAGCTGGAAACGGCATTAGGGAAAACGGGCGGGAGGCAGAAAGAAAAAAACCAGCGGCTAATCCGGACGGGTGGACCGGCTAACCGCTGGCGATCATCAAAAATGATGAGCTAAGGAGAAACTGAGGTCGTCAGTGATCTTTTAATGCAGCTTCTGTGCCAGTTTTTATTTCAGGCTGCGTTTTAAGCTGTTTGCTGCGGCTGAGGAAGGCATTCAGCAAAATCGCGCCAAAGGTTGCCGTGCCGATGCCGCCCATGCTGAAGCCGCCCAGACTCAGGGTAAAGTTGCCTGCGCCCAGTACCAGCGTGACCGCCACCATGATCAGATTTCCGTTAAGTCCCAGATCCACCTGATTTTGTACCCAGATGCGGGCACCGGCCACGGCAATCAATCCGAACACCACAATCGATGCGCCACCGAGTACCGGCCCCGGAATAGTGTGGATCAGTGCACCAAATTTGGGCGAGAAGCCCAACACAATGGCAACGAGGGCGGCGGCGACAAAAATCAGTGTGGAGTAAATCTTGGTCACCGCCATCACGCCGATGTTTTCTGCGTAGGTGGTGACGCCGGTCCCGCCTGCCGAGGCGGAAAGTAAGGTCGCCAGACCGTCGCCGACAAACGCGCGACCCATGTACGGGTCCAGGTTTTTGCCGGTCATGCCCGCCACCGCTTTAATGTGGCCGAGGTTTTCCGCCACCAGAATCACCGCCACCGGGGCGATCATCAGCATGGCGTGAGAACTGAACACCGGCGTGGTGATGGTCGGTACGCCAAACCACGGCGCCTGTGCCACGGCGCTGAAATCCACCGGTGCGCCCAGCCCGAGGCCGTTGGTGATCACCATGTAAATCAGGTACGCCGCCACCAGCCCGAGCAGCAGCAACAGACGCTGCACCAGACCGCGGGTGAACACCGCCACCGAGCCGATACACAGCACGGTCATCACCGCCATCCAGCTGTCAAACGATGAAGCCGAGACGCTGTTAATGGCAATCGGCGCGAGGTTCAGACCTATCGCCATCACCACCGCACCGGTCACCACCGGCGGCATCAGGCGCTCAATCCAGCGCGTGCCGACCGCCATCACCACAAAACCGATCAACGTATAAATCACGCCGCAGGCAATAATGCCGCCCAGCGCCACGCCGATATTCGGGTTCGCGCCGTGGCCGCTGTAGCCGGTCACTGCGATCACCAGCCCGACAAACGCGGCGCTGGATCCGAGATAACTGGGCACACGTCCGCCCACCACCAGAAAGAACAGCAGGGTGCCGATGCCCGACATCAGGATCGCCATGTTGGCGTCAAAACCCATCAGCAAAGGCATTAACACCGTGGCACCAAACATCGCCACCGTATGTTGCAGCCCCATGATCACCGTCGATCCGAACGGCAGCCGCTCATCCGGCGCGATCACCGCGCCATCCAGATTGCCTTCTCTTTTATGCCATTGTGGAAACCAGGTATTCGCCATGCACGACCCTTACTAAGTTGAGAGGATTGAGTTAACAGGCTATCTGACGCATCAGCGGGTGATAGCGCCGGTCGAAATACACCAGTCCGTGGCTGTCGTCGTTGCGTCGTAATGCAACGGCTTCACAAAATAAAATGTCGTGGGTGCCGACGCGGGTGATTTGCGTGACCTTGCAGTCAAACGACACCAGCGCGTCGGTGAGGATCGGCGAACCGGTGGCAAGACGCGCCCACTCGGCGGCGTCGAAGCGTTGCTCCATCGGCGTTTTGCCGCCAAATAAATTGGACAGCGACTCATGGCAATCGGCCAGCGTGTTCACGCACAGCACCTGATTTTGCGTAAACGCCGGATGCACCGAGGCGGAACGGTTCAGGCAGACCAGCAATGTCGGCGGCGTATCGGTGACGCTGCACACGGCTGACGCGGTGAAACCTGCCCGCCCGCCGGGGCCGTCGGTGGTTATGATGTTGACGGCAGAACCGAGACGCGCCATCGCATCGCGGTACTCTTGTTTCTCAACGGCGGCTTGTTTTTCAACGACAGCTTGTTTCTCAACGGCAGCCTGTTGTTCAACGACAGGCATATCGGTAGCGGGCAATGTGGCGTTCAGGGTGGATGGCATGGTCGTGTCCTCAGAGTTTAATCAGTGATGCTTACAGCACGCGGCATGCGCGGTCGAAATCAAGGCGGGGCGCGCGCGGATACACTTTGCTGCTGTCGCCGTAACCGATGTTGATCAGAAAATTGGATTTCCAGCCTTCCTGCGCCAGAAAGGTGTCATCGACCTTCGCGTTGTCAAAACCTGACATCGCGCCGGTGTCCAGACCCAGCGAGCGGCAGGCCATGATCAGATACGCGGCCTGCAAACTGCTGTTGCGGAACGCTGTATCGTGGGCCAGTTGCGGGCTGGAGGTGAACCACGAACGGGCATCGCCGGACGGATACAGCTCGGGCAGCAGTTCGTAGAATTCCGGATCCCAGGCAATGATCGCCGTGACCGGTGCGGTCATAGTTTTCTTCAGATTGCCGCCAGAAAGCGCCGGAGCCAGTTTTTCTTTTGCTTCCTGACTCTGAATAAACACGATACGCAGCGGGCTGCAGTTGGCCGAGGTTGGCCCCATGCGTGCCAGATCGTAAATCGTTTTCAGCTGTGCGCCGGTCACCGGCTTATCCAGCCAGCCGTTGTGGGTGCGGGCGTCGGTGAATAAGGTTGCCAGTGCGCTGGCGGTTAATGCTTCGGCCATGATGTCTCCGTGGGCAGACGACCGGCAGGTGCGGCAGAAGCTTGCGATGAATGCCGCAGCAGCCAGTCCAGTAAAATCGGGTTAAAGGTTTCC
Source organism: Rahnella victoriana (assembly GCF_004330295.1). Lineage (GTDB taxonomy): Bacteria > Pseudomonadota > Gammaproteobacteria > Enterobacterales > Enterobacteriaceae > Rahnella > Rahnella victoriana. The sequence continues at coordinate 107,499 of NZ_SJOJ01000001.1, read as the reverse complement.
GGGTCGGTCACGCTCATGGCATGACCGCCGTACAGCATTTGGGTGTGTTCGCCGTGGGGCAGGCGGGATGCGAGATCCACCGAACGCGACCACGGCACCAGCAGATCATCTTTACAGCTGAACGCCAGCGTCGGCGTAATCACCTGACCGAGGCTTTCCGTCAGGTCTGAATCCATCAGCGCCTGTAAACGGTGCAGCAGGTTTTCCATCCCCTGAAAATGCGCCACCTGATGCTGGCGCTCTTCCTGCAATAACGCCTCATGTTCAGAAAGCCAGTCCCCCGGATACAGAAACAGCGGCTGCGCCTGCACATAGGCATCCACGCCGCTGTTGAGCAGCAGATTTTGCCGCACTTCAAAGCAGCGCCGCGTCTGGCTGTCGAGCTTCGTCCAGCCGTTAATCACCACCAGACTTTGCAACAGCGCCGGATAACGCAGGGCAAGATGCAGGCCGATGATGCCGCCGAGTGCGTGGCCGACCAGATGGCAGCGGCTGATATCCAGCCCGTTGAGCATCCCCGCCAGTTCGTCGGCCATGTCTTCCATGCGGTAACCCGCAGGCACCGTGCCCTGACTGACACCGGTGCCGTGCTGGTCATAGACCACGACGCGAAAATGTTCCGCGAGCATCGCCAGTTGGGGTTGCCAGAAGCCGCCCGAACCGCCCAGTCCCGAAGAGAGTACGACGGTTTCTGCATCCGCATTTTTCTTACCCAATACCTTGTAATACATGTTGTTTCCTCAAGGTGCTCAGGACAGGGTTTAAAAACGATTTACTTGCCGATATGGGCAACTGACGCGATTTCAATCAGCGCATCCGGTTTCACCAGCCCGCACTGAATGCAGAAGCGTGCCGGTTTTTCACCGGGGAAGTATTCGGCGTACACCTGATTCACTGCGCCGTAGTTCGCCCAGTCGGTGATAAAAATCGAGTTCATGGTGACGTCGTCCATCGTGCCGCCTGCGGTTTCGATCACGCTTTTGATGATCTCCAGTACATGACGGGTTTGCGCGGCGGCGTCGCCGACATGCACCACGTTGTTGTCTTTATCAAACGGCAGGGTGCCGGAAACGTACACCACGCCATCGGCGAGGGTGCCCGGAACAAACGGAGCCAGCGGAACGCCGCTGCCCGCCGGAATAATGGCGCTTTTAGGCATGGTTAATTGTCCTTTTCAGAAAGCGGTCAGGCCGCGTTTTGTTCAGTTTTGTAACCCACGGCGTCGCAGAAATTGCGCACGCTGGAGACCCAGCCAAAGAAGGTTTCGATGTTATAAATCGCGGCTTTTTGCGCGAATTCCGGTCCGGCCTGATGGGTGGCGTCTTCCAGTACCACGCCGAAATATTCCAGAAAGAACCCGTCGCGCAGCGTGGATTCGACGCACACGTTGGTGGCGATGCCGGTGAAGACCAGATGATGAATACCGTAACTGCGCAGCAGGCTGTCGAGCTGGGTATTGAAGAAGCCGCTGTAACGCGGTTTTGGCAACACAATGTCGCCCGGTTGCGGCTGAAGTTCATCGACCAGGTCATAATCCCAGTCGCCTTTTGCCAGCAGTTTGCCCATCAGTTCCGGGCGCTTGCGCATGGTTTTCAGCGCATTGGATTTGTGGAAGTTCGGCGAACCGGCACCTCCGGCTTCGACATACTGATTGTCCCAGCCGTTCTGGAAGAAAATCACTTTAATCCCGGCGGCGCGGGCGGCGGCAATCGCCACTTTGATATTGGCAATCACCGGCGCGGTGGCGGAAACATCAAAGCCCGCCAGATCCAGATAACCGCCTTGTGAGGCGTAGGCGTTTTGCATATCCACCACGATCAGCGCCGTTTGTTGCGGCGTAAAGGCAATGGCTTCAGGACGTGCTGTGAGGATCGTTTCCTCGCCGGTATTTTGGGGTTCGCGGCGTACCACAGTTTGATTCTCAACGACGTTCATCATGCGACCTCTTTCTGCTCAGTGCCGATGTGCTGGCGGGTTTTCATTAATGGCTGGATGTAACGACCGAAGTTTTCGATGCCTTGTACGAAATCGTCAAAGGTCAGCAGCACGCCGCCTGCGCCGGGCACGGTGTCGATTTCATCGAGCATTCTGGCGACGCTGGCGTAAGAACCGACCAGCGTGCCCATGTTGATATTGACCGCCGAAGTCGGGTCGGCCATCTGGCGGACGTTGGTGTCGGCTCCGGATTTGGTGTCTTTGCTGCTCTGGTCGGTCAGCCAGGCGAGTGCTTCGGCGTCAGCACCGGCTTTATACAGATCCCATTTGGCGCGGGCGGCGGCATCGGTTTCGTCGGCAATCACCATAAACAGCACGTAAGAAGAGACGTCGCGCCCTTCGGCTTCGGCCGCCGTTTTCATGCGCGCGGCGGTCGGCGCAAACGCGGTCGGGGTGTTCACGCCTTTGCCGAAGCAGAAGTTGAAGTCGGCGTGTTTAGCGGAGAATGCCATGCCGGCATCACTTTGTCCGGCGCAGATGACTTTCATCTCGCTTTGCGGGCGCGGACTGACGCGGCAGTCGTCCATTTTGAAGAATTCGCCGTCCAGCGTGCAGTGGCCGGTGCCCCACAGGTCACGCAGCACGCTAACGTACTCGGTCAGATAGTCGTAGCGGCGGGTGAAATAATCATCGCCCGGCCACATGCCCATCTGTTCGTATTCCGGTTTCTGCCAGCCGGTGACGACGTTGACGCCGAAACGGCCATTGGAGATGGAATCAATGGTAGCGGCCATGCGTGCCACAATCGCCGGAGGCATAACCAGCGTGGCGGCCGTGGCGTAAAGCTGGATGCGGGAGGTCACGGCAGCGAGGCCCGCCATCAGCGTGAACGACTCCATGTTGTGTTCCCAGAATTCGGTTTTGCCGCCGAAGCCGCGCAGTTTGATCATCGAGAGCGCGAAATCAAAATGGTAATGCTCCGCTTTCTGCACAATGGTTTTGTTCAGTTCGAAGGTCGGTTTGTACTGCGGCGCAGTTTCTGAAATTAACCAGCCGTTGTTGCCGATAGGAATAAAGACACCGATTTTCATAGCTCACCTCATGATGCAACGCGAATGAAGGAATTCAGGATCGCTATTGCAAGCCGGATGCCAGTTTTTTAATCTCTTTGATTATCAGTGCGTTGAAAATATGTTTTCATTTTTGGTGGAGCAAACGGTCTGTTTCAGACCATTTGGTCAAAAATAACTGCACATAAATCAGGCAGGATTGAACGTAAATGGTGCAATTTTGTTAAATAACACAATTATTGTGGTTATTAATTTGTTGCTTTCATTTATGCGGCGGTTAGCGATAGTCGCTTTTATTCTCATTTGTTATGCTTTGAGCCTTGCTGTTTGTCTCAGGGAGACGTTGTGAAGCCATTGGTTGAACCTCCGCAGTCTGCCGCCGGGGAAACAAAACCCCGCAAAGCGGCGGCGAAAGCACCGACGCGACGTTCGCGGGCGGTCGCGGCCAAACGCGGCACCATCATGGCCGCGGCACTGGAATTTTTCTCGTTGTACGGTCTCCACGGCACCAGCCTGGATCAGGTGGCGGAACGCGCCGACGTGTCGAAAACCAACCTGCTGTATTACTTCCCGTCGAAAGAAGATTTGTATATCGCTGTGCTGAAAGGGCTGCTGGATATCTGGCTGGCGCCGCTGAAAGCCTTGCAGCCGGATCAGCATCCGCTGGAAGCGATCCGCGAATATATCCGTCTGAAACTCTGTGTCTCCCGCGATCACCCGCAGGCGTCGCGGTTGTTTTGTCTGGAGATGGTGCAGGGTGCGCCGCTGCTGAAACAGGAACTGGGCGGCAGCCTGAAAACGCTGGTGGAAGATAAATCGGATGTGATCCGCGGCTGGATTAAAGAGGAGCTGATCGCCCCGGTTGACCCGATGCAGCTGATTTTTATGCTGTGGGCGACCACGCAACATTACGCCGATTTTGGTGTACAGGTTGAAGCCATCACCGGCAAAACGCTCAGCGAACCTGACTACTTTGAGCAAACGGTGAGCAACGTGCAGCGCATTATTACCGAAGGCATCCAGCGTCGGGATTAAGGGGTCAGAATGGATTCGGTTTCGCAGTTAGTGTTAGGGGCGGCCATCGGTATTGCGGTGATGGGCAAACGCACGCCGGTGTGGAAATCCGCACTGGCCGGGGCGGTGTGCGGCACACTGCCCGATCTGGACGTGTTTTACGATCACGGTGACGCCATCAGCAATATGACGATGCACCGCACCGAAAGCCATGCGTTGTTTTATCTGACGCTGATTTCACCGCTGCTGGCCTGGCTGATGGCAAAACTGTTCAGCGGCGGACAACATTTCCGCCACTGGTGGGGCGCGGTCTGGCTGGCGTTGATCACCCATCCGCTGCTGGACTTAATGACCGTTTACGGTACGCAGCTCGGATTGCCATTCACAAATTATCCGTTTGCGGTCGGCAGTGTTTTTATTATCGATCCGCTTTATACCTTACCGCTGATCATCGGCGTCGGGCTGGCGCTGTATCGCGAACAACAGCGCGGCATCATGTGGAACAACGTGCTGCTGGGCATCAGTTGCCTGTATCTGGTGTGTACCGTAGTTGAACAGCATCAGGTGACGCGGCACGTCGGCGAAGAACTGCAACGCCAGAATATCGAAAGCACGCAGGTGCTGGTCACGCCGACACCGCTCAATTCGCTGGTGTGGCGGGTGGTGGTGATGCGCCGTGACAGCTATGGTGAAGGGTTTACCTCGCTGCTGCACCCGGATTCCCCGATCCGTTTCCGCTTCTATCCGCGTGGCGAAGCCTTATATGCAGCGCATAAAGACAATGCGTTTCTGGCGCGCGTCGCCTGGTTCAGCCACGGTTTTTACAGCGTGAAAGAACAGGGCGGCCATATTCTGGTCAGCGATTTGCGCATGGGGCAGGAACCGGATTACACCTTTGTGTTTGATCTCGGTGAAATGAAACCCGGCGCGCCACCGGAACTGCCGGTGAAAGTGGCCTCCGTCAGACCCACAGCGGCGAAAATGTGGGCACAGTTCAGGCAGGCGCTGGAGGTGGAGTGATCCGCCAAAACGTAAAAAGGAGCCAGATGGCTCCTCTTCTTCTCATGAGTTTATCACTCAGGCTTTACGGCTGCGCCTGCGTAACCCATACCCAATCCCAAGGATCACAAACCACAGCGGCGTGACCATCAGCGCCTGTCGGGTGTCATCCTGCAAGGTCAGCAGAACCAGAACGAAGGCGAAGAACGCCATACACACCCAGCACATCAGTTTGCCGAGAGGCATTTTGTAGATGGATGCTTCATGCAACTGCGGGCGCTGACGACGATAGACCAGATACGAGCAAAGGATGATGGTCCAGACGAACATAAACAGGATCGCAGAAACGGTGGTGACCAGCGTGAAGACCGTCACTACGTTCGGGATCAGGTAAATCAGCACTACACCGCCGAGCAGGCAGATGCAGGAGAAGGTCAGGCCGTTTGACGGGACCGCGCGGGAGGAGAGCTTACCGAAGGCTTTCGGCGCGTTGCCTTCCTGAGCCAGACCAAACAGCATGCGGCTGGTGGAGAACACCCCGCTGTTGGCGGAGGATGCCGCAGACGTCAGCACCACGAAGTTAATGATGCTCGCCGCCGCCGGAAGACCGGCCAGAACGAACAACTCAACAAACGGGCTTTTATCCGCCACCACGTGGCTCCAGGGTGTCACGGACATAATCATGATCAGCGAGAAGACGTAGAACATGATGATACGCAGCGGAATGGCGTTGATGGCGCGCGGCAGGGATTTCTGCGGATCTTTGGTTTCGGCGGCGGTCGTGCCGACCAGTTCGATACCGACAAACGCGAACACCGCGATCTGGAAACCAGCAAAGAAGCCGCTGACGCCTTTCGGGAAGAATCCGCCGTCATTCCACAGGTTGCTGAATGAGGCAACGGTGCCGGTCGGCGTCTGGAAGTGTGTCAGTACCATCACCAGCCCGGCGATAATCAACCCGACAATGGCAACGATTTTAATCATCGCAAACCAGAACTCCATCTCACCGAACATTTTCACGGTGGCGAGATTGAGGCTCAGCAGCACCAGCACGCAGAGCAGGGATGCGACCCATTGCGACAGTCCGGGGAACCAGAACTGTGCGTAGGCCGTGATGGCGACGACATCAGCAATGCCGGTGACCACCCAGCAGAACCAGTAGGTCCAGCCGGTGAAATATCCGGCCCACGGGCCCAGCAGGTCAGCAGCAAAGTCGCTGAAGGATTTGTATTCAAGATTGGACAGTAACAGTTCGCCCATCGCACGCATGACGAAAAACAGCATAAAGCCGATGATCATGTAGACGAAAATAATGGACGGACCGGCGAGGCTGATGGTTTTACCGGAGCCCATAAACAGGCCGGTACCGATAGCGCCACCGATGGCAATAAGCTGGATATGGCGGTTGGAGAGATTTCGCCGCAAACCTTCAGCGTTCTCTTCCTCCGGCTGGACGAGGATTTTTGACTCTTCTTGCATGTTGTATTGATTCCTGTTTTTTGCTTTTTGCGTATGAACTCCGCCATATCGCATTCATTTACGTCAGTCTTTTGAGCTCTGAACGGCTCTTTTATCACCACAACTGGAACGACAGTTGCTGCGGATGGTGTAATAGTAATGTTAAGTGCGCATTTATTATAACTGGCATGAAAAATGCCGAAGAAAAAAATGTATCGTATTTTTTACATCGCGGATAATTGAGTGTTAATTAATCAAATGTCAGTGACGAAGGCGGGAATAATACCTTTTTTGCCCGTGATGAGCTTCACAAATATCTCTGAGAATAACGGCAAATAAAGTGGGGATAAGCGTTTGACATCCTCAGACGACAGGAGAATAATCCTGTGCGTTGGGTCGTTAGCTCAGTCGGTAGAGCAGTTGACTCTTAATCAATTGGTCGGCGGTTCGAACCCGCCACGACCCACCAACATCCTTTCAGATCAGTGCCTCAAATCATGAAATTCCCAAAATATGTTTTCTTTTATCTCTTCATCCTTTACTACTTTCTCATGCTCCTCATTTTTAATACTATGCGTATTCATATGTCTTTGAGCGTTGAGTATTCATAACGGATCAAGACGGTTTATGAATAATTATTAGTCGTTAAGATGAGGTTATGAGTGTCCTGGAAAAATATAAGAATAAAACTTATCAACGCTTTTATTTTTTGTTATAGCCGCTGTGCGGGCAATCTGAAAAATCCTAAGACCTTCGATAAGCGCCGAAATTTTGAACGCATCGTTATTTTTTCAACCAAACGTCTTGGTGATTTTATGTTTACCACTGCCGCTATTCGGGCTGTCAGGTTACGTTATCCTTCTGCCCGGATTGTTCTGGTAACCAGTCGCCAAAACGCGGCGTTAGTGACTCCCGGAGAAAATTTTGACCGTGTATTACCGATGGATAATACATTCGGTGATATGAGGAAGCTCATTCCTGCATTGAGAGCTGAAAAACCCCAACTTGCTGTCACCCTCCATAGCAGAGCACCCTATGATGTTATTGCTTCCGTCATTTGTGGTTGCGAGTACTTATTTAAAGATTATTACCGAAATGAACCGGCGGGTTTGGATAAGTGGCTGGCGGGAGTTACCCGGGGACAAAAGCAACACATCATCCAAAGAAAGTTAGATCTGGTCAGTTTGCTGGGGTGTGATCCAAACCAAACAGAAATGTTTATACCTGGCAACATCCCTCAGTTTGAGAAAGTGTCTAACAAAAAGCTGATTGGATTTCAGATGGGGGCTTCTAAATTAACCCACCGCTGGCCTCAGGAGCATTTTGTCAAACTGGCCCAAAGATTGATAAACACCTATCCTGATTGTTTATTAATCTTAATTGGTTCTCCTGGCGAACTTGAAATTGCACAGGGTTTCATGTCGAAGATGAATGTCGAAGAACGCCTTAACATCATTGACTATGTGGGCAAAACCACAATGCCAGAATTGCTATCGATTATTAATGCGTTGGATATTCTGGTCACAAATGATACCGGTCCGCTGCATTTAGCCATTGCCGCTAAGACAAAAACGGTCAGTCTGTTTGTTCTTAATCCGCCCAATGAGAACGGACCTTACCAAAACCTCAATCTGCATAAAGTTATCTACCGACCGCCAGTGGAAGGTGAAGTCCTTGTTGATACACTGAAACATCCGATGGATAGGATCCAGGTTGAAGAAGTGTTTGATGCAGTGGTTGAAAAATGTTTCAGCAAGGTCTGATTTCACCTTCTCCTGCGGCAAACATTGTTGCAGGAAGAAAAAAAGATCAGTACATAATCGTCGTATTCGGTGCATTGCCATTTTTGAGTTGTTTCTGTACCCGCATGCACAGGCTGAAAATCAGCAGATGTACGTGCGTGATAAAGGTTCTTTCTTCGCTGAACTGGCTGCTGCGTAAGACGACCGTTTCTGAACGGTTCTGTTTGGCAACCAGTAGCTCAATCCCTATCTGACGGAATTCGTCTTCGTAATGCTGAACGATCCCTGCGGGTGCGATGAGTGTGTAGCTGTACATAATAATTCCTGACGCTGAGTTGAACGGCTGATCGGATAAATCTTAATAAGAGTATCAAATACCAGCACGAAGCGGTTAGCAATTCGGGTGGTCGATTTTTGTACGAATGTCACAGATTTAGCGGACTTTTTGCGGTTATGGCCGGTTGGCGGACGGAGGCTACCGGTTTTTTGTTGCCCGCAGCGCGCACACTGCTATCATTCGTTCATAAACTCAGGGAGATAACGATGAAAAAAACACTGGTGGCTTTGGCTGCTTTATTTTTAGCCGGATGCGCGGGTAACCCTTACGAACCGACGCTTCAGGTCAAGTCATCTTTCGCAAATGCAAGCGCGACACCGCCGGAAGGACAGACCCATATCCGCCTGCATCGTCTGGAACAGTGGTCGCTGGTGCCGTTCGAAAAAACCTGTCCGCTGATGGTCTTTTTAGACGGGCAGACTGTCGCTTCCCTGCACTTTAATCAGTACGTGGATCTGAACGTGCCAAACGGGATGCGCACCATTGATGTCCGGATTGCCTGTGCGCTGACGAAAACGACGGGTTCCATCACCGTTGATGCCAATGGCAAGAGCATTAGCCTGGAAACAGATCGCAGCTTCTTTGGTACTTACAACATCCGCCCCGAAGGCAGCAGCAACTAGTTAAAATGAAAAACCCGCTGAAAGCGGGTTTTTTTACGTCTGCTGAAGATGAACCGGGATCAGATATAGGGCTTCGACCATTCAAGGATCTGGTCGTGTTGCAGCGGACGCGAAAAATAGAAACCCTGCACGGAATCACAGTGCAGTTCTTCCAGACACAGCAAGGTATCGTTATCTTCCACGCCTTCTGCCACCACCTGATAGCTCAGCGCGTGCGCCATCTCAATCATCGATTTCACAATCACTTTGCTCTTACTGTCATTACTGATGCCCTGAATCAGCGATTGATCCAGTTTCAGTGTGTCCGCCGGAATTTTTTGCAGGTAATTCAGGTTGCTGTAGCCGGCACCAAAATCATCCAGCGCAATGCTGATCCCCATCTGACGCAGGGCGTCCAGCGACGCCACGGCATGCGGATTGTTGGCCAGCGTCTGCGTCTCCAGACACTCGATTTCCAGCATCGACGGTGATACCTGATGCAGGATCAGGGCGGTATGAATGCGCTGAACCAGATCCTGTTCCACCAGATTATTAGCGGTCAGGTTAATGGAGACCTGAATCTGCGCGCCGCGCTTTTGCCATTCTGCAATTTGCATCACGGCCTGCGTGATCACCCAGTTGGTGAGCGGGGTAATCAGCGGCGTTTTTTCCGCCAGCGGGATAAATTCAGACGGCGAGATGATGCCCAGCGTCGGGTGTTGCCAGCGGATCAGCGCCTCAACGCCCTGAAATTTTTTGTCGGCCAGACGGATTTTCGGCTGATAAACCAGATGAAAATCTTCGCAGGACGCCACGGTAGCCATCAGATCATTGAGCAGGTTAAACGCGCGACGCTGGATAACGTCCGACTCCTGCTGATAAGGCATGATGAGCTGGTTATTGCTGATGGCTTCGTGCAGGGAGGACATCCCCTGGCGCATGATGTTTTCAGCGCAAGGCGAGGTGGACGAGAACACGGTATAGCCCGCGTGCAACCGTACATTGATCGGGATGTCACTGGTAATGCTTTGCTGGATTTTGGCTGCGGCGATTTCCAGCTGATTAAAAATTTCTTCCTGTTCGTCCAGACGCTTAATCAGCGCAAAGCGGCCCAGCATCAGGCTGTACACTTTGTCATTCTCATTCAGTTCGCTACGCAGGAAGGAACCGATATCTTTAAGAATGTTTTCGACTTTCGGAATGCCGATGGCGCGTCCGATGTCGTAGGCGTAGAGAGTGTCGAGGGTATCGATCAGGATCAGTAAACAGGGGGTATTGTCCGGTGCTTTGATCAGATGCGAGATATCTTCCATCAGACGCTGGCGGTTGGGTAACCGCGTCACAATATCCACAAAACTCATGGTACTGCGCGATTCGATGATATCGATGACAATCGCCGCCAGGTCCGACAGCATGTCGATTTCCTGCGCCGAAAAATCGCGAGGATGTTTATCCGCCAGACATAGGCTGCCGACCGCGAACCCGTCACGGGTGATCAGCGGCGCGCCGGCGTAGAAACGCATGCCTTCTTCGGCGGTGACCAGCGGATTTTCGCAAAAACGCGCATCCAGCAGGGCGTCATTAACCACCATCACTGACGAGGAACGGATGGTGTAATCGCAAAACGCGATATCCCGCGCCGTATAACGCAACGCCGTGTTGGTTTTGGATTTAAACCACTGACGATGCTGGTCAACCAGAGTAATGATGCAAATAGGAATATCAAAAATTTGCTGGGTAAGACGGGTAATCAGATCAAGAACTTCATCCGGATTGCCGTCTGCAATCTTTAATTTTTGCAGCGCCGCAAGCCGTTTCTTTTCGTTTGAATTCAGAACCCTTTTCATTCTGTACGACCTCTGATCGCCGGACTGGACGCGTTTAGTTATGCACTATAGCGTGAGTCTGATTCATTTATCATTTTCTTTTTGTCCGTTTTGCGAGGGTTGCTGTCAGTTAGTCAGGCGCACGAAGTTATCGTTTGCGTACTATGGGTTTAACAGAGCTTTACCGCTGAACCGACATCATAAGGAAAACCGCATGTTAAACGACCCGTCGCAAAAGTACCGTCCCTTTCCGCAGGTGAATTTACCCGACCGTCAGTGGCCGGGAAATGTGCTCGATAAAGCGCCGCAGTGGTGCTCCAGTGACCTGCGTGACGGTAATCAGGCGCTGGCCGAACCCATGGACAATGCCCGCAAACGTCAGTTTTTTGATTTGCTGGTGCGCTGTGGTTTTAAACACATCGAGGTGGCGTTCCCGTCCGCGTCTCAGACTGATTTTGATTTTGTACGCGGCCTGATTGAAGACAAGGTGATCCCGGACGATGTGGTGATCCAGGTGCTGACGCCTTCACGGCCGGATCTGATTGCCCGCACGTTTGAGGCGTTGAAAGATGTGCCGCGCGCCATCGTGCATTTATATAACGCCACCGCGCCAGTATTCCGTGAAGTGGTGTTCAATCAGGATCAGGCGGCAACCCGCGATCTGGCTGTGCGCGGCGCTCAGCAAATCCGTCAGTTATGCGAACAATATTCACAGACTGAATGGACATTTGAGTATTCGCCGGAAACCTTCTGTTTTACCGAACTGGAGTTTGCGCTGGAAGTGTGTGAGGCCGTCGCCAATGTCTGGGAGCCGGGCAATACGCGCCCGATGATCATCAATTTACCGGCGACCGTGGAAGTCAGCACACCGAATATTTATGCCGATCAGATTGAATGGTTCTGCCGCCATTTCAGCCGCCGTCAGCAGGTTTCCATCAGCGTGCATCCGCATAATGATCGCGGAACCGGCGTAGCCTGCGCCGAACTGGCGATGCTGGCCGGTGCCGACCGCGTGGAAGGCTGTCTGTTCGGTAACGGCGAGCGTACCGGGAATGTTGATCTCGTGACGCTGGCGCTGAATCTTTATACTCAGGGCGTTGCGCCGCAACTGGATTTCAGCAATTTGCAGGCAATAGTCGAAGCGGTGGAAGAATGTAACCAGTTGCCGGTGCATCCGCGCCATCCTTATGCCGGTGAACTGGTGTTTACCGCGTTTTCCGGCTCGCATCAGGATGCGATCAAAAAAGGGTTCGCGGTGCAGAACGTGTCAGACAATCCTGTCTGGCGCGTGCCTTATCTGCCGTTAGATCCGGCGGACGTCGGATGCAGTTATGAAGCGGTGATCCGCGTCAACAGTCAGTCGGGGAAAAGCGGGGCGGCCTGGCTGCTGGAGCAAAATCACGGGCTGAAATTGCCGCGTGGTTTGCAAATCGATTTCAGTAAAGCAGTGCAGCGCGAAACGGATACCCACGGCAAGGAGATGAGCACCAGCGATATCTGGCGGCTGTTCCGTCAGCGTTACGGGTTAACCGATCAGCCGGTGTTGAAATTGCTGAGTTACGATATCCGCAGTGATGAACAGAACGTGTGCCATTTCAGTGCTCGGATACGCTATCGCAATGAAGAACAGCATATTACCGGCAGCGGCAACGGTTTGTTGTCCGGGGCGGCAGATGCACTGCGCCGCAGTTACGACGTGCAGCTGGAAATCGGCGATTATCATGAGCATACGCTGGGACATCAGAGCCACAGCCGCGCGGTGGCCTATCTGAGTTGTCAGGGGCGGTTGGGGGAAAACTGCTATGGCGTGGGCATCGACAGTGATGTCTCCGGCGCCTCGTTGCAGGCGCTGTTCAATGCCGCCAGTGCGGTTATGGCTGACTAAAATATTCACTGGGTGATACGCCCAGTGAACGGCGGAACATCGCGCTAAAGGCACTCGGGCTTTCATAACCGAGTGCCAGTGCCACATCTATGACCGACACACCGGCCGCCAGCTGGTTCAGGGCTTCGAGCAATTTGGCCTGACGAACCCAGTCACTGAAACGCAATCCGGTTTCACGCTGAAAGCGGCGCGAAAGCGTCCGGCTGCTGATCTCCAGTCGCTGTGCGACATCTTCCAGTTCCCATGAAGCACACAAATCCGCGCGTATCTGCTGGCACAGGCTCAGCAGTTCCGGCTCTTTCGGTTCCGGCAGATGCAGCGGCAGCGTCGGCAGGAGGCGGAGTTCATCCAGCAATAATTCCATAATGCGCTCATCACGCCCGCCGGAGAGATAATCTGCCGGAATGGTCAGCGATGACAGGATCAGTTCGCGCAGCAGGGGAGAAATCTGTACCACCTGGCATTGGGCGGGCAAATCAGCCCGTGCCAGCGGATCGACAAACAGCGTCCGGGCTTTTACGCCGCCGATAAACCGCAGACTGTGCACGACATTTGCCGGCAGCCAGACACCGCGCCCGGGCGGCACCATCCAGGTGCCAAGCGAGGTATGCACTTCAACAATGCCGGACAAAGTATGAATAAGCTGCGAGCAACTGTGGCTGTGAGCGGGTTCGCTGTCGCCATGTTGGTAATCAATGGCCAGAGGCGCAATGGCCTGATGAGGGGCAAGGAAATGGCGATGCATGGATCAATGATGGTTCTGTTTTTTGGCATCTTCGACGGCTTGTTTCGCCTCTTCGGCCGCTCTTTCGATTTCTTCTTCGGTCAGTTGTTCTGAAACCTGGATCAGCTCACCCAGCCCGTCACTGATATGAACATCGTCAGCTTTGCTTTTGTTTTCTTTATTGTTTCCGTCACTCATGTGGTTGTCCTCAGGGAAGGGGGTCAGGGTATGATTGTAGCAGAAGTTCAGGGGAGGGGCTGAGGGGAAACAGAGTCTGTCTGGCGACAGACTCCGGAAGGCATTTACTGACGGTAAGCGAATTTGATCTGTTGCAGGGAGTTTTTGAACACTTCTGCCTGTTGCTCATCTTCCATCTGAGCGACAAAACGCTCCATGTTCAGCATCACTTTGCCGGCATCAGCCTGGCCGATCGCTTTGAGGATCAGGGTCAGGGTGGCTTTCAGGCAGGCGACTTCCGTTGCCAGTGTTTCAACGTTTGCTTCAGTCGTAAAATCGCAATTACTCATTATGTTTATCTCCTCAGGCAGGCTGCGGGGGCCGTGCTCCGAATTCCGGACAGTAGAAAAGTGGCCGCATTTTAGCATAGTTGGCACGTTTTAGTGCAGCATCGCCGGCAGGCTGAAAATCGTGCAACAAAAGAGTCATATAAGTCCGACAGAACGCCCGGTAAAGAATACTAAACATAATGGCTCAATGAGCCTTTCTCATGTTTATGTGCAAACTTATTCATATAAGCCATCGGCAATTCGTGCGATCATAAATAATAATCGGTTATATCATAGATATATGCAGGGTACGCGTTGGCGGTTAAATAGCCAGTGCCGCATTGTGGTTGTTTTAGTGCAGTAAAAAAGCCTGTGCTTATTTTTTTACTGCCTGAAAGAAAACCTAGCGGATGAGGCTTGTTGATTGATTAGGCTGGATTTTTTTATAATTTATTAATACAGCTGATGGCACTTCTCATTTACATTCAGCAAACTAGTTTTTTGCAGACATTCCTTGGTCAGGAAGGCGGGATAGAGTAAAATACGCGGGCTATAATAAATAACTGTGTCTTCCTGATTTAAAAACACTGCCGATGTGCGGCAGTGGGGCAAGTTTGTTGATGCTGGCCTCTTATTGCCACCTTCTCTTCATTTTATAAGCTGTCTGAGAACACCTATTTTGTTCAGAACGTAAGACAGGCTTGAAGAACCTGACGGTGTGTCGCCCTTATTTTTTGGAGAATTCTCTTTGATTAGCGTTCTTCTTGTTGATGACCATGAACTGGTGCGCGCAGGGATCCGACGCATTCTTGAAGATATCAAAGGCATCAAAGTGGTTGGTGAGGCGCAATGCGGTGAAGATGCCGTCAAATGGTGCCGGACTAATGACGTTGATATTGTCCTGATGGATATGAACATGCCGGGTATCGGCGGGCTTGAAGCGACCAAGAAAATCGTCCGTTTCTCCCCAGATATCAAGATCATCATGTTAACGATTTATACTGAAAACCCGTTGCCCGCTAAGGTCATGCAAGCGGGGGCTTCCGGTTATCTGAGTAAAGGGGCAGCACCACAGGAAGTGGTGAATGCTATCCGTCTGGTGGATTCGGGTCAGCGCTACATTGCGTCTGACATTGCGCAGCAAATGGCGCTGAGCCAGATCGAACCTCAGTCAGAAACGCCTTTTGACTCCTTATCCGAGCGTGAACTTCAGATCATGCTGATGATTACCAAGGGGCAGAAGGTGAATGAAATTTCAGAACAACTGAACTTGAGCCCGAAGACGGTTAACAGTTATCGTTACCGGATGTTTAGTAAATTAAATATCAGCGGCGATGTTGAGTTAACCCATCTGGCAATCCGACATGGTTTGTTCAATACGGAGACTTTATCAGGCAGTGAGTGATGAGCGTTTCGACCCTAAAGCCTTTCTGAAAACGGTCACCAGCCAGCCGGGCGTCTACAGGATGTACGACGCCAGTGGCACCGTAATCTATGTAGGTAAAGCCAAAGACCTTAAAAAACGTCTTTCGAGCTATTTTCGTGTTCAGGTTTCCAGCCGCAAGACGGAAACGCTGGTCAAAAATATTGCGCAAATCGATGTCACTGTCACGCACACCGAAACCGAAGCGCTGCTGCTCGAACATAACTACATCAAGCTGTATCAGCCACGCTATAACGTTTTGCTGCGCGATGATAAATCGTACCCGCTGATTTTTCTCAGTGCGGATAACCATCCGCGAATTTCGGTACACCGTGGGGCAAAACACGCCAAAGGCGAGTATTTCGGGCCTTTCCCTAACTCCTATGCCGTGCGTGAGACGTTAGCGTTATTGCAAAAACTTTTCCCGATCCGTCAGTGTGAAAACAGCGTTTACAGCAACCGTTCGCGCCCTTGTCTGCAATATCAGATTGGCCGCTGCCTCGGGCCGTGCGTCAAAGGACTGGTCAGCGACGAAGATTATAAAGATCAGGTGGATTACGTCCGTCTGTTTCTGTCAGGCAAAGATCAGCAGGTGGTCACCCAGCTGGTGAACCGCATGGAAGAGGCCAGTCAGGCGCTGCGTTTCGAAGATGCAGGCCGGATCCGCGATCAGATTCAGGCCGTGCGTCGCGTGACGGAGCGGCAGTTCGTTTCCGGCAACAGCGAAGATCTGGACGTCATCGGCGTGGCCTTTGAGTCAGGCATGGCCTGTCTGCATGTTCTGTTTATCCGTCAGGGCAAAGTGCTGGGCAGCCGCAGTTACTATCCGAAAGTGCCGGGCGGTACCGATCTTGGCGAAGTGGTGCAAACTTTCGTCGGACAATTCTATTTGCAGGGCAGTCAGCAACGCACCCTTCCCGGCGAAATTCTGCTGGATTTCAATCTGGCGGAAAAAGATCTGCTGGCGGACTCGCTGAGCGAAATAGCCGGGCGCAAGGTGCAAATCCAAAGTAAGCCGCGTGGCAACCGTGCCCGTTATCTGAAACTGGCGCGGACCAATGCATCTGCCGCGCTGACGACCAAACTGGCGCAGCAGTCCACCATCCATCAGCGGCTGGCGGAACTGGCAAAAACCCTGCATCTTGCGGAAATTAACCGCATGGAATGCTTCGACATCAGCCATACTATGGGCGAGCAGACGGTGGCCTCCTGCGTGGTATTTGATGGTAATGGCCCGGTGCGCTCCGAATACCGCCGTTACAATATTACCGGCATCACGCCAGGCGATGATTATGCCGCGATGGCGCAGGTGTTGCAGCGTCGTTATGGCAAGGCGCTGGAAGAGAACAAAATCCCTGATGTCATCTTTATTGATGGCGGTAAAGGGCAACTCGGTATGGCGCTGGATGTGTTCCATTCGCTGAATGTTGAATGGGATAAATCCAAACCGCTGCTGATCGGTATTGCCAAAGGCGCCGATCGTAAAGCCGGGCTGGAAACACTGTTCTTCGTTCCGGAAGGGGAGGGGATTGCCCTACCGGCGGATTCCCCGGCACTGCATGTCATCCAGCATATTCGTGATGATTCGCATAACCACGCCATTACCGGGCATCGTCAGAAGCGCGCTAAAGTGCGTACCACCAGTGCACTGGAAGAGATTGAAGGCGTCGGGCCAAAACGGCGTCAGGTTTTACTGAAATACATGGGAGGCATTCAACCTTTACTGAATGCCAGCGTAGAGGAAATTGCACAGGTACCGGGTATTTCAATCGCATTAGCAGAAAAGATTCATAATGCGTTGAAACACTAAAGGCAATGTAGCAACATACTCATAATATCCACACCGGACAAACAGTTACCTTCGCTATGCAATTTAATATACCTACGTGCCTTACCCTGTTCCGCGTTGTACTGATACCGTTCTTCGTGCTGGCCTTCTACCTGCATTATCCGTGGGCACCGCTGGCCTGTGCGCTGATTTTCGTTTTCGCTGCGGTCACTGACTGGTTTGATGGCTATCTCGCCCGTCGCTGGAAGCAAACAACGCGTTTCGGGGCATTCCTTGATCCGGTGGCCGATAAAGTCATGGTGGCCGTTGCGCTGGTATTAGTGGCTGAGCATTTCCACTCCTGGTGGATTACGTTGCCTGCCGCAACCATGATCGCCCGCGAAATTATCATTTCAGCCTTGCGTGAGTGGATGGCCGAAATTGGTAAACGCAGCAGTGTGGCGGTATCCTGGATCGGGAAAGTGAAAACGACTGCACAGATGCTGTCGTTGGTCGCGCTGTTATGGCGTCCTGATGACATCGTGATCGGCGTGGGTATCGTTGCACTTTATATTGCGGCGGTGCTGACTTTCTGGTCAATGTTCCAATATCTGAACGCTGCGCGCCACGATTTGCTGGAACCCTGATCAAACTGACGTAAAAACCGTCAAACGATCGCATGAAGCTGATAATTTTATTGACTCAAACCGTCAGGTCAGTAGAATGCAACGCATCGGAAGGCAGACAGTGTTATGCCTGAAGATTAGTTAAAAAAATCAGTAGTTTCTGATTAAAGCGGGAATAGCTCAGTTGGTAGAGCACGACCTTGCCAAGGTCGGGGTCGCGAGTTCGAGTCTCGTTTCCCGCTCCAAATTTTCTTAAACTGATTCAATAATTGGTTTAAGTGCAAGACAAGTAGTAAGATTTAAGGCGCGTTAACAAAGCGGTTATGTAGCGGATTGCAAATCCGCCTAGTCCGGTTCGACTCCGGAACGCGCCTCCAATTTTCCCGGAGCCCGGGTGGTGGAATCGGTAGACACAAGGGATTTAAAATCCCTCGGCTTATGGCTGTACGAGTTCAAGTCTCGTCCCGGGTACCATGGGAAAATTTACAGAATAATCAAAAGCAATAAAGTAGTAATGTCGTTATAGCCACCTTCGGGTGGTTTTTTTATGCCTGAAATTTGCCCCTCTTCTTCGGTGTTAACTCAATTTTCTTTGTTTCTCTCTTTTTCTGTCGCTAAATCAACTAATTTCGTCCATTAATTATTATATTAGCTTGCTTATTAATTTGAGGCATAAAGTGCCTATTATTCAAAAAAAGTTTGTATATAACTGTAAGCAGTGAGGAATTTACGTTAGGATGTTCTAAGAATAATCTCAAAGCGCTTTTGTTAGTGACGATATTTTCGCGACATTACCCCGTCTGTTCGTGTGCATTTTTGCATAGGTTTTTATGCAGGCCTGACACTATGACGGGGAGTGCCAGATATATTATTGGGTCATAATTACGTCAGTACGTAGTTGAATAATGGAACATTCAAATGAGCAGTCATAATACGTTACCGCAGGACCAAGTTACGCCTCTCCCTGTTCTGAACAGTCCTTTTGTAAAGCATGATGAAATTGACCTGTTTGAAATTTTCTCGGTAATAGTTAAAGCCAGGAAGTTTATTGTTTTAGTCACGGTTGCTTTTGTTATCGCCGGACTGGTGGTGGGCGCAATCTTGCCGCAAAAATGGACCAGCAGCTCTGTGATCATTGCCCCTGCCTCTGATGAATTCATGGGACTTGATGATTTAATTGATGAATTAAAAGTGGCCGGTGTTGATACCGGAATTGATTCAAATTATCTCCTCTCGACGTATATGCGTTATTTTGATTCACGGATCCTTCGTGACAACTATTTACAGCACTCTGAATACTTCAAAGCACTGATGCAGGAAAACCCGGAAGATCAGTTGCAGAAGCGCCGTTTGCTGGACGCGATCAACACCAATAATATTACGACGTTCAGCAGTGCTGATGATAAAGGGGCAAAGAAAGCCTATACCTATTATCGCCTGAACTTTTCTGCGAAAACCCCTGAGGCGGCAAAAAATCTGTTGCAGGGTTATATTGATTACGTCGAACAAGCGGTCCGGGCTGATATTATTTTCAAAATTAAACGCGCCACAACCTTAAAACTGCAAACAGAACAGCAATTGTTCGATTTAGAAATGCAGAAGGTGCAAAATGCCCGTGATGTGCGGATTAAAAAATTAAAATATGCACTCTCTATTGCAGATGCTGCCGGACTGAAGAAACCGGTATATTCCAACGGTGCGGTTATCGTTGACGATCCGGATTATGCTATCTCGCTGGGCGCAGATGCCCTGAGTCAAAAATTGAAAGTGGAAGAGTCTATTACCGACCCACTTACCATGAGCGTTGATCTGCGTAACAGCAAAATGAGAATCGACCTTCTGAAGAATGTGAAGATTGATAATGTTGAGTTCAAGCCGTTCAAGTATCTGCAGAAACCAGAAGTGCCTTCGAAAAAAGATGAACCGAAGAGAATGATCATCCTGGTGATTTTCACGGTCCTTGGGTTGATGGGCGCGATTGCCATGGCATTACTGCATCATCTGTCTGTGAAACGTCGGGAACGCGTGACGCTCTGAATGGCAATATGAATGTTCAGTTGATAAAAAAGGCCACTCACGAGTGGCCTTCATTCTTTTGCAGCAATAGCATCCGTCAGAAGAAACATCTCTGCGGGGAGAAGGATTGCGAAAGAGGAATTAAAACAGCCCCGAGGGGCGTTTTTAGGGTCAGAATTCACCCGATGAATCTGTATTGCTCAGCGCCCTGATGGATAAAGGCAGGTGGTAGTTTGGCTGGCTGGTGAAGAACGCCTGCAGAGCAACACGTTTCTTCCTGTCGATTGAGATCTCTTCCATGGTTTTGCGGAAGATACTGTAACGGCCACAAGAAGTGCAGGTCACAGTAACAATTTTCGCCGACATATTGACCGACGTCTTATTCGTGCTTTGACATAACGGACACTCATCTTGAGCGCTTAATACTGTGGAACTCATAAAACCTCCGGTTTTACTTAGAGCGGGCAGTAGTCTAGCACAAAAAGGCGTCAGTTGCTTAACGGTAATTTAATTATCAGTGGATTTCAGCGTCAACTCAGTGTAGAGGGCGTACAAACCGCTGATGCGCCGCACAAAGTCTTCTGCTGTTTTCCCCGGACTTTCCTCCGCACATTCTTGCGTTACACTTAAAGAATTCATTCTTGTCATGGATTCTGATTCTGTATGTCTTCTGCTTTGTACCAGCGTATTGATGGCTCCGTTTACCGACAGATTTACATCGTTGGCGATCTGCACGGTTGCCTGAGCCTGCTTGAAGAGCAACTGGCGAAAATTGCTTTCGACCCCAGCCGCGATTTATTGCTTTCGGTGGGGGATCTCGCCGATCGCGGCCCGGACAGCGTCGGGTGTCTGCAACTGCTGAATGAGCCGTGGTTTGTCTGCGTCAGAGGGAATCACGAGCAGATGGCCATTGATGCGGTGAATGAAGAAAATATTCCCCGCTGGCTGCGCAATGGCGGCGACTGGTTCTACGCGCTGGACGAAGAGGGGCAGGAGCAGGCAAAAGCGTTGATTTTACAGGCCGACGCCTTGCCGCATATCCTTGAGCTGACCACGCGTAAAGGAGAGCGTATCGTGGTGGCCCATGCCGATTATCTTTCAGATGAATATATTTTCGATAAACCAATGGAAGGGTATGAGGTGATCTGGAATCGCGATCGGGTGAATGCGGCTCTCGAGGGACGTTATCTGCCGATAACCGGTGCGGATGCCTTTTATTTCGGCCACACCCCGGTGGAACACGCGATGCAATTTGCCAATCAGTTTTACATTGATACCGGTGCTGTCTTCGGGGGATATCTGACGCTGAAACAGCTGCAATGACCTCCGGTCTTTTGCGTGTTTGCGGTGACTGTCGGGCAACGGTATAGTGAGCGGCTGCGAACCGGGAAGGCATGAGATAACATCATGGAAAATAAGCGTGAAGACAGGATCCAGCGTCTGCTGCTGGCCTTAAAAAAGACAGATAAAATTCACCTGAAAGAAGCGTCTTTGCTGCTTAATGTTTCTGAAATGACGATCCGCCGTGACCTCAGTTCTGCACCCGCGCCGGTGATCCTGCTGGGCGGTTATATTGTGATGGATCCCGGCAATACCCCGGCAACGCATTATTTTGTCAGTGAACAGAAAACCCGTCAGGTTGCCGAGAAAAAACGCCTTGCTTCCCATGCTGCCAGCCTGATTCAGAATAACGATACGGTATTTTTTGATTGCGGCACCACCATGCCGTATGTGATTGAAAAAATCCCGGAAGACCGGGTGTTTACCGCCATCTGTTATTCGTTGAATACCTTTCTGGCGCTGCAGGAAAAACCGCACTGCGATGTCATCTTATGCGGCGGTGCCTTTAAAGCCAGCAACAGCATTTTTACCCCCATCGGACGCAGCAGCGAACTGGACTTTATCCGTCCGGCGAAAGCTTTTATTTCAGCGGCGGGCGTCAGTCTGAAACACGGAGTGACCTGTTTTAACTTTGATGAGCTGCTTATGAAACACCAGGCGATGGCGCGCTCTGCGCAAAGTATTCTGGTGGTGGACAGCAGTAAGTTTGATCAGGTTCGTCCGGCGGCGATTGCTCCGCTGGCGCGTTTTAATGTGGTGGTCAGCGACGCTGAACCACCACAGGAATATCGGGATTTTTGCGGTCAGTATGACATCACGCTGCGGGTTTAAGGCCCTCAGCGAATGGCTGGGATCTTTTCGACTGACTGATAAAAGACCACTTCCCAAATGCCATTTTTTGAGCCATCACTGAGATAATGCTCAAAGCAGGTTTTCCCGTCAGGGCGATAGCTGCTGCTGGCCAGCAACTGGGCGTAAAATTCACGCCAGGCTTTCTCAAAATTACCATCAGTAATGGTGGTGTGATACGCCGCATAGGTGCCTCCCGGCAATGTTTGCAACGTCAGCCCCTCCGCATCATCAAGAATAAAGTTGTCCGCCACACACACCGACGGATCGGCGCGCAACTCCTCTGCGGGCGTGGTATCAGGATTGTCATGAAACCACGTCAGCCATTCATTTTGTGGCTGATGATGTCGGGCAGCCCATTTCATCAATTGCTGAAAGCCGCTGTGGATGGACTCCTGATAAGGGCCGGTCACCCGATAACTCACCACTTTTTTCGCTGGTCTTTCTACGATTAATAATGCCACGATGATCTCCTTTTATCTGACATGCATTGAGTGGGTTCCCTGTTGAGCGTTAAGCAAATGCCAAACTATAACAGTTAGCCGCTTTACTCACGGTAACTGCTCTACGCGCTATAACAGTTGTCATGATAAAATTATGTAATCAGATTGCATTATAGTCGCGACGCAATGAGGTTATGAGATGGACGTAATCAAAAACGTATTAAACAGTGAAATTGATCGCATCAACCGTCAGGAAGGGCGCGATGGTAAGGCGCGGATCAACGCTGAGTTCTTCGTTAACCACCCGTGGCTGTGTCTGGCGATGCTGGTCGGGTACATCGCAGTGGGTATCGTGATGTACGTTTCTCCTTATATGGGCATCGGCTGGTTTATCGGCTTTACCGCTTTCCTGATCTTTATGTCCGCCATGTTGTTGCTGGAAATCAAACCGGTTTATCGCTATGAAGATATCGGCGTACTGGATTTGCGGGTGTGTTACAACGGGGAATGGTATTTCAGCCGTGAACTGCCCGCTGATGCCGTACAGACCATCCTTGCTGCCCCCGGTGTCAGTGCGCAGGTGAAAAATCGCATTGAATCGATTGTCCGACATAAAGGTTTTGTCGACTTCTATGATGTGTATGATCTGGCGCGTCTGGAACGTCAGCAGCCGGATAATGCAGGAACCGCACAGTTAGCTCACTCATACCGCCCGTAAACATGGCAACAGGCCATGACGTTACCCTGCGTGCTCTGATAAAATAACGGTTGAACATCATTTTTGTGAATGGATCCCCAACACGAAAAGGGTGTGATGCCGTTACAGGAGCGACAGTGGAACGAATCAAACTGACTATTCATCATCTGCACAAAATCACTTCCGGTGAAAAACAAGATGCGCAGGCCACCGCACGCATTTATGCTGGCGATACGCTGCTGCTTACTGAAACCATGACCGGACAGGCCGTGCATTTTGATCGGTTCATTCGCGCTGAAAATGACAATGGCCAACCATTGAGAGTGGAATGGGACAGCGATGGCTGCGCGGAAATGTCCGTGTCACGCGCTGAAGTGTGCCCTTGCTGCGGCGGTGATGCCTTACACGGTTGAATTAATCCGGTCCGGACCGCATGTAGAGTAAAAGCCGAACAGAGGTGAATGATGAAATTTATCAATAACGAATTTGAATACCGTCAGTGGATAATGGATGAAATATTCCAGGCGAGCGCGGTAGGCGAAACCTCTGAGTTTGCCGATCAGGAAGTGGATGATTTTATCTTTGATGCCCGCCCGGTTGCCTATCCTTGTGTGGCCGTGATGATCCAGACACCGGGCGAGCCGGGGGTGTGCGAGCCACGTTTCTTCTACAAAGAGCAGATCTTTGAGTGGGCACATAAAATGGGGTTTGGCTTCGACAGCTAACCGTCATGCAGGAACCCTGAGCGTGACTCAGGGTTCGGCCCCGCATGCTCACATCCCGTCGTCAGACGTTCTTACGATCGATTTTCTCTTCGCCCCAGAATAAATAATCGTCTTTAGTTTTTGCGAAAGCGATAGGCAGGACTTCATCGTTGCCTTCTTCCCAGATTTTCTGTGCCAGTTTCTCGTCGTTCTTCGCCAGCTCGAAAATAGCTTCTGCGATTTCGTGAGAGGTTTCACGGGTATTGGCCCAGGCTTTGATGTTTGACGTCGTCATCCGGTTCTCCTCGTATTGTGTTCGGAAGGTGTCTCCGTGACACCAACGTATTCACTATAACTATGGTTTCCCGACGGCATTTATGCAAATCCGGCGGTGGCAGGGCACAAAAAAACCGGCACCGGACACGGCCTGTCGTTTATACTGAACGCGATTTTGAACAATTAAGGTGATGAGAATGAGCGACGATATTTTTGATTTTGACATTGATGCTGCACTGGAAACCGCTGAAGTCAAAGCGGCGGAAAAAGCAGCAGAAGTGCCTGAAGCCGTTCAGGATGAAAGTGACTGCGAAGGCTGCAAAATCTGATTTTGCACAACAAAGCAGCAAACAGAAAACCGCTCCGGCGGTTTTTTTGTATCTGTCATTTATTCTTCAGAACCGGTTTTTCACTGAATTTCCTTTGCCGCCATAGCGTTGCAATGGCCTGTGCAGAACGCCGTTCTGTCGCAAATGTAAGGATACCGTCAGGGTATTTTTTTTGGGATAAATTCCTATAGAACAGGAAGATAGCTGGCGGTACTTTGTCACCACCTGATAAGCAGGTCGTGAGGTTCACAATGAAAAAACTGATTCTTGTTCTCGCCGTTTTGCTAACTTTGCCAGCTATCGCACAGGCAGACGTCGAGCTTGGCGTTAATATGCCGGGGCTGTCACTGCATATCGGTGACCGTGATGACCGCGGGTATTACTGGGATGGTGGTGACTGGCGTCCGCCAGGCTGGTGGGATCATCATTATCGTGATGAAGGACGGGGTCACTGGGTGTATTACGAACCGGCTCCGCCACCACCGCCGCACTGGCATCATGAGCACTGGCACGAAGGCCCGCCGCCGGGTTACTGGCATGACGGCCCTCCGGGACACTGGCGTGAAGGTCCGCCGCCGGGTCGCTGGTAGCAGAACCTGAATTATTGCAGTACAGGCATAAAAACAGATTTTGGGAACAGGGTTGGCAGTGGCGATGCAAAAGCATCCCCAATGTCAGTTCTGTTCCTTTTACGTTCACCCCCCGTTATTGATAATCCTTCTCTTTTAATAATCACCACCTGAATATTAAATAATTAATCCATTCACCTTAAATATATTTAATGTCCTATTTTTTAATTAATAAAAGGGAAAATGCGAAGCAGGGCTTTTTAAGACAAATTGCTGCTTGCTTATATGCCTTAGTATGTTAATTTCTTGTTATCGGAACGGCAACGGATGGCTCGAACGCGATGCGTACTTGCTGAGACAGGCAGTCATTCAGGGATAGTGTCAGTCAGGTATGCACCCTGTCATTTACCGAGAATATCCCTATGCAATTGATTAAAAACGATTTTGAATACCGCACCTGGATGCTGGATACTTATTTCTATCAGGATAAAATTGAAGGCGATAAGTTGCTGACTGATGAGGAAATGGACGATTTCCTTTTTGAGTTCCGGCCACGTGAATACCCGTGTTTAGGTAATGTGACGCCATCGAAAGAATGCTCGCTCGAATTAGATATTACTTTCTTTTACCGAAATCATATTAGCGAATGGGCCGCGTCGATGGGCCTGATAAATACTAAATAACCGTTATTGCCTCAATTAAAAAAAGCGCCTCAGGGCGCTTTTTTACATGAAAATCAACGTGATTAATTTCCGCGAACTTCAACCAATACCGGGCAAGGCGAACCGGCGATCACTTCCGCACTCACCGATCCTTTCATCATACGGCCAAAGGCTGAAAGCTGACGGTGACCGATGACAATGACGGAAGCCTTTCTTTTCGCCGCCTCGGCCACCAGGGCCTCTCCCGCCGCACCGACAATCAGATTCCCTCTGGCGCTGATACCGGCCTGAGCCAGCGTGTCCAGCGCACGGCCCACCACCGCGCGCGCAGTATGTTGTTCCTGTTCCGCCGGGGGATAATCGACGATTTCGCCGGGGATATCGCCGTTGTTTTCCAGCGCATAAGATTCATCAATACAGCAGGTGACAAACACGGTCGATGCGCGATCTTTTGCCAGCTGGCAGGCGAGATCAACCACAAAAGGGGACTGCTTCGAACCGTCTACGGCGAGCAAAATGACATCAAACACGGCAACTCCTTTATTTACGGCCCATTATTTGTTTTCACCCAACTTGCCGATTTCGCCAATCAGGGCAGTTTTGCATTCCAGTAACGCTTCGCGGATTTGCGCTTCCTGCGCGGCGCGGCGGGCGGTAGGGAACAGCACCGACACAGAATAACGTCCCAGAATGGTATCTATCGCCACCGCCAGCGTGGTGACGCCACTGAC
This sequence comes from Rahnella victoriana, assembly GCF_004330295.1. GTDB lineage: Bacteria > Pseudomonadota > Gammaproteobacteria > Enterobacterales > Enterobacteriaceae > Rahnella > Rahnella victoriana. The sequence continues at coordinate 80,967 of NZ_SJOJ01000001.1, read as the reverse complement.
GGTTTCGCCTTCTTCCAGCGCGATACCGCTTGCCCGCACCATCGCCACTTTTTCCAGCAGGGAATCAAGGGTGCGGACGGTATTCTCCGTGGCGGGTTCCAGCACATCACCGACAATAATGCGGATCTCTTCATCTGTTTTCAGTGACAGCAATGCGCGGCCGCCGGATGTACTGTAAATCGGCAGATTCAGGCCGACGCGGGGCACCACGCGCAGTTCTCTTTCTGCCACAATGCTGTGGATATTGGCAATCTGCCGTCCGCTCGCGCGCCCGAGGGACACCGTTTCGCAGGTGATATCGCAAAGTTGACGCAGGAAAGGCGAGGCGATGGCGATCACATCGGTATGCACGGTAGACACCAGTTTCAGCAGCGTCGGGCCAAGTCGTACACCGCCGCTGCCTTCGGAGCGCACCAGACCTTCTTCAGCCAGCGCCGCCACGATCCGCTGCACGGTTGACCGCGGCAAATCCACGTCATTGGCAATCGCCCCGAGGCTCATGCCTTGCGGGTGTTTCCCAAGTGCATTGAGAATGGTCGCTGCCCGCGAGATCACCTGGATCCCACCGCTGCGTTCTTCGTCTGCCGGAATGTCCTGAGCCATCATTTCTCCTTTATTCGCGTCGCGTGATCCATACCAAGACCCTGAAGGGTCAATGTAATGGCTCAACCGGGGAAAAACAATTTTTAATCACATTGCAATACAGTGCACCGTATTATAGTATTTTGCCATGTATCGCAATGTGGTGCAGTGCATCGAAATTTACGTGATGTCGATCGTCTTTGCTATCCCATGACACCAAACCTGCCTTCTCACTATCGCCGCATCCATAAGCGGTGGAGTTAACTATGAATCAGTCAATCACGACGGCGCCTGCCGCTGCGATGCCTGTGCCACCGCCTTTTAACCTCAGGCTGGTGATCGGGCTGTTGGGCGTGTTGTTCGCCTCGTTGTGTTCAGGCCTAAATGACCGCGTCACCGACATCGCTCTGGCGGATGTGCGTGGCGCGCTGAGTATCAGTACCGATCAGGGATCCTGGCTGATTGGTGTGTATCAGGCAGCAGAAGTGTCGGCAATGATGCTGGCACCCTGGTTCGCCATGACATTTTCACTGCGCCGTTTCACCATTTTTATCACGCTGGGATTTGTCCTGCTGGCGGCGGTGTTGCCCTATGCCCCGAATCTGCCGCTGTTCATCGCCCTGCGCGCGGTACAGGGTATTTTCGGCGGTGCACTGCCGCCTTTGCTGATGACCGCTGCCCTGCGTTTTATGCCGCCGCAATACAAATTATACGGACTGAGTGCGTATGCCCTGACCGCCACGTTCGGGCCTAATATGGCGACCTCGCTGGCGGCGATGTGGACCGATTACGTCGGCTGGGAGTGGGTGTTCTGGCAGGTGATCCCGCCGTGCCTGCTGGCAACTGCCATGATCACATATGGTCTGCCGCAGGACCCGTTGCGTTTTGAACGTTTTAAACAGATGGATGTGGTGGGTATGGTCGCCGGGCCGGGCGGCATTTCCCTGCTGGTGCTGGCCCTGCAACAGGGTGAACGTCTGGACTGGTTTCATTCGCCCCTGATCACGATGATGTTTTTTGCCGCCCTCGGGTTACTGACAATTTTTCTGGTTAATGAATGGCATCACCCGTTGCCTCTTTTCAAACTGCAAATGCTCAGTCGTCATAATCTGGCGCATGGCTTAATTACGCTGTTTGCGCTGATGTTCCTGTTTTTATCCGGCTCAGCGTTACCTTCAAGCTATATGGAGCAGGTGGGCGGATTCCGCGCCGTGCAGGTCGGGCCGCTGGCGCTGACCATTGGCTTACCGCAATTATTGCTGGCGCCGTTAGTTGCTTTTGTACTGACCCTGCGCCGGGTTGACAGCCGTTGGGTGCTGGCCTGCGGGCTGGGTCTGGTGGGGCTTTCCTGCTACTGGGGGACGCATCTGACCGGCGTCTGGGCGCGCGATAACTTCTATGTGATCCAGATAATGCAGGCTTTCGGCCAGCCGATGGCGGTGCTCCCCATCCTGATGAGTGCGACCAGCGTGGTGCAGCCGCAGGAAGGACCTTTTGCTTCAGCAATGTTCAATACCACCCGCGGGCTGGGCAGCGTGATGGGCGCGTCGTTGCTGGCGGTGTTTGTCAGCCATCGGGAGCAGTTCCATTCCAATATTTTGCTCAATCATGCGGGCAGCGTGAGCTATCTGCTCTCCCAGCCTTATGCCGGCGACAGCAGTTTCCTCGCGCCTCTCAACGGCAGCGGCGCGGCCATTTCGACCGAAATCCTGTCCCGGTTTTCTCAGGGCGTGAAACAGCAGGCGCTGGTGCTGGGGCTGGCGGATACCTACAGGGTCATCATCGGGCTGGCGTTGTTCCTGATCCTGCTGGCCGCTGTTTTGCCCAAACGCACCTATCCGCCTCAGTCTCTGGTGCAACGCCCGTGAGTGACGCATCGCCTGAAAAATGTATTCCACTAATAAAAAAGCACGAGAGAAAAGAATCATGATAAAAACCTCACCTGTCCGCCTGAGCTGGCTGTTCGCCATCGTGGTGGTGATTTTTCTGGTTGTGATGGCCTTTTGGATACTCAGCGGGGATAGCAGACCGGTGACCGACGATGCCTTTGTTTCGGCGGATTCCACGCTTGTCGCGCCACGCATTTCCGGCACCCTTGCCGATGTTTATGTGCAGGATAACCAGACGGTAAAAGCGGGGGAGGTGCTGGCACGCATTGACGACCGTGATTACCGCAATGCGGTGCTGACGGCGCAAGCCAGTCTTGAAACGGCGAATGCGCAGATGCTCAGCCTGACCGCGCAGCTGGCGAAACAACAGCAAACGATTTTGCAGGCGCAGGCTTTGGTCAGCGCGGATGCGGCCAGCATTGCTTACGCGCGTCAGAGCGCCGACCGTTACAAACGTCTGCTGCAAAACGGCTCGGGCACGGCAGATGCGCGTGATGAGTCTGATGCCAATTTGCGTTCGAAGCTGGCATCACAGCAAAGCGACATCGCTGCGGCGCTGGGAGCAGAAAAACAGGTGGACGTGCTGAAGGCTGAACAGGCGCAAGCGAAAGCGGCTATCGATTCCGCCACAACGGCGCTGGCACAGGCCAGACTGAATCTTTCCTACACTGAAATCACGGCGCCGGTGGATGGCGTCGTCGGCCAGCGTTCGCTGCGTATTGGCGGATATGTGGCCGCCGGCACGCGCGTTCTGGCAGTGGTGCCGTTGAAAAGTGCTTACATCCTGGCGAATTATCTGGAAACCCAGCTGGGCGATGTGCAGCCGCAGCAGCCGGTGGATATCAAAGTCGATGCCTTGCCGGGAGTGGTACTGAAAGGCAAGGTGGACAGCATTTCTCCGGCGACCGGCGTGACGTTTTCGCCGATCTCTCCTGACAATGCCACCGGGAATTACACCAAAGTGGTGCAGCGTCTGGCGGTTAAAATCGTGCTCGACGGCGAACAGCCTGAGGCGAAACGTCTGAAAGTAGGCATGTCAGTGATCCCCACGATCCACACAACGACACGCTGACCGACGCATTTTGCAACAAAAAGGCGACCCTGTTGATGCCGGGTCGCCTTTTTTATGCGTGCTTAATCAGGTTCAGGATGTCTGATTTTGTGGCGGATTGGCATCTGAAGGCGATTTTTTCGCCGGATGCTGTGGCTTGCCTGAGAACAGGAAGCGCAGGATCGGGATGCGCTTGTGGACTTCGTAAAGCAGGAAGGCAATCCCGAAGACAAACACCAGCCCCAGCCAGAATCCCAGCCAGTCGCTGTGAATTTTTGGCGTAATGAACGCGCCATAAATCAGCGTTAAAGGGTGGTGGATCAGATAGATAAACAGCGACGAATTCACCAGATAGGTGATCCACGGCGCCTGGAAATTCAGCAGGTAATGGCTGAAGGAGAACACGACATTCACCATCAGGATCCCCAGCAGGGTGGTGATGATGGCGTCGATTTCCATCGAATACAGTTGCGGGGTATTCACATGTTGATTGAACATGTAAGCCGCGAACAGGAAGATGCTCGCCACGCCCGCTGTCGCCGACGGTTTCAGAAACAGTTCTTTCAACCAGGAGAATTTATAAGCAAACGCGCCGATGACGAAAAATGGCAGATAAAACAATGTCTGCATCACGATGAAATTAAACGCACCGTTCGAAAGCAAACCTGGCGCAAAAAGATACAAGCCCCGGTTGAACGTCGCGTAAATTAAACCGATAAATAAAAACAGAATTGAGAGTTTTCCTAAACTGTTGGTATGTCGTTTTATTAATTCAATGCGACTGCTCTTAATTTCTTTAATAAATTTGAACAGGTAAAAACAAATACTGGTCAGAATAACTAATGTTAAAAGGAACCATAAATGGGAGACCAGTTCCCAGACGGTGACATTAATTTTCTGATAGAAATCCATCGCATCCCAGTCTGAGAATTTGCTGGTGTACTTCATCAGGAAATAGAGTTGCGGAAGCGTGATGAGCGGGAAGGCCGCCGCCAGCGGGATGGCGACCCGCTCCAGACGCACCTTCAGCCACTGCTGCGGGTTGTAGCGCTCATACAGCATATAAGAGAAGTAACCGGAAATAACAAAAAACACCTGCATCCGGAAGGCGTGGATCACGTCATTGAATATCGTCAGGCCGTGCGAAGGTATTGCACTGTTTACTGCCCAGATATGGCTGGAGTAAATCAATGATATATGGAAAGGAATACCCAGCAGCATCAAATATGCGCGGATGGAGTCTAAGAAAAACTCACGTTGTGGTTTCTGTGGTTTCATTACGTATCCGTTGTATGTAGCTCATCCTAATTTTAGAGCGTAATTTGTCTTTAGGGGTAATTTGCGACGTAAGCAAAAATGACCATCGTTGACATTAGTTTAGTTTCTAACCTTAAAACATGCCTTGTTATAGGACAAGTTTCCATAGCCGGAGTTTCAACGAATTGATATCCTTGTACCCTGTTGCGCTTAAACGGTTCATCAATGGCTGAACCATCGACTGCTCAAGTTGTCGGAAACCTGACACTTCCCTTAAAATAGTTACAGTGAATGAGTTAAGCGCACGTAAAGGAGACAAGGTGTCGGATAAAAATTTTTCCATAGGGTCACGTATGATCAAAGTCCGTTTGCTAAGTGCCGCAGTGTTGATGACCATGTTCACCTCATCTGCCTGGGCTTTTTCTATAGATGATGTTGCCAAACAAGCGAAGGCATTAGCCGATAAAGGTTACGAAGCGCCGAAAAGCAATCTTCCGTCTCAGTTCCGCGATCTCAAATTCGCAGACTACCAACAGATTCAATTCAATCATGACAAAGCGTACTGGAAAAACCTGAATACGCCTTTCAAGCTTGAGTTCTACCATCAGGGCATGTACTTCGACACGCCGGTGAAAATCAACGAAGTGACGGCTAACTCTGTCAAAGAAATCAAATACAGCCCGGATTATTTCAACTTTGGCAACGTTAAGCATGACGCTGACTCAGTGAAAAACCTTGGCTTTGCCGGTTTCAAAGTGCTTTATCCGATTAATAAAGCCGACAAAGATGACGAAATTATGAGTGTGCTGGGTGCCAGCTACTTCCGCGTCATCGGTAAAGGCCAGGTTTATGGCTTGTCTGCCCGTGGTCTGGCGATCGACACCGCGCTGGCTTCCGGCGAAGAGTTCCCGCGTTTTCGTGAATTCTGGATCGAACGTCCAAACCCGGATGAAAAACATTTAGTCATTTATGCATTGCTGGACTCACCGCGTGCGACCGGCGCTTACCGTCTGGATGTGTATCCGGGTAAAGAAGCCACGGTTGACGTGCAGTCTCAGGTTTATCTGCGTGACAAAGTGGGCAAACTGGGTGTGGCACCGTTGACCAGTATGTTCCTGTTTGGCGCAAACCAGCCTTCGCCTGTGCTGAACTACCGCCCGGCGCTGCATGATTCCAACGGTCTGTCTATCCACGCCGGTAACGGTGAATGGATCTGGCGTCCGCTGAATAATCCAAAACACCTTGCTGTCAGCCAGTTCTCCATGGAGAACCCGAAAGGCTTCGGTCTGCTGCAACGTGGCCGTAGCTTCTCTAACTTTGAAGATCTGGATGACCGTTACGACCTGCGCCCAAGCGGCTGGGTTGAGACGCAGGGCGACTGGGGCAAAGGTAAAGTCGAGCTGGTGGAAATTCCTACTGCCGACGAAACCAACGATAACATCGTGGCCTTCTGGACACCGGATCAACTGCCTGATGCAGGCAAACCGCTGAGTCTGAACTATCGTTTACACTTCACCCGTGAAGAAGAGAAATTGCACTCTCCGGATCTGGCGTGGGTTGAACGTACCATGCGTTCTACCGGCGATGTGAAACAGTCGAACCTGATCCGTGAGCCTGACGGCAGCGTGGCTTTCCTGGTCGATTTTGTCGGTCCAAATCTAAAAGCCCTGAAGAGCGACACTCCGGTGGCGTCTCAGGTCAGCGTAGGTGACAACGGCGATCTGGTTGAAAACTCCGTCCGCTATAATCCGGTAACCAAGGGCTGGCGTCTGACGCTGCGCCTGAAAGTGAAAGATCCGAAGAAAGCGATTGAAATGCGCGCTTCTCTGGCCAATGGCGACAAAACTCTGAGTGAAACCTGGAGCTATCAGCTGCCTGCAAATGAATAAGTCAACGCACTCTACTCATGATTATGTAGAAGCTTTGCCGCTTACTGATGAACAGAAAGCGGCGCTCACTCAGCAGCTTCCCGCTGCGGAAGAGCAGGCTTTTGCTACCGTACATCACCGCTTAGGCGGTGATGTGACTGCCTCTGTTAACGCGGCCGACCCTGATGCCCCTCTGGTGTCAGTGAAAGCCCGTGTTGGCGCAAGCTGGCCGGATGCCCTGGAAAAGGGCACGCTGGATGAAGTCGATAATGAAGGGCGTACCATCGCCAGTGCGATGCCGCCGGTGAAACGTTCCAGCATGTTCCCTGATGTCTGGCGCACCAACCCGGTGGGCCGTTTCTGGGATAACCTGATGGGGCGCAGTGCGGCTTCCCGCCACACCACTTCACATATGCCAGAGTCGGAAAAACGCTGGCGTCATGCCGGTTCCGTGCGCCGTTACATCCTGCTGGTGCTGATGCTGGTTCAGACGGCCATCGCCACCTGGTACATGAAAACCATTCTGCCTTATCAGGGCTGGGCGCTGATCGACCCGAGCGATATGCTGAATCAGGACTGGCAACAGTCGGTTCTGCAACTGCTGCCTTACGTGTTGCAGACTGGGATCCTGGTGCTGTTCGCCATTCTGTTCTGCTGGGTATCGGCCGGTTTCTGGACCGCACTGATGGGCTTTTTGCAATTGCTTATCGGCCGCGACAAATACAGCATTACCGCGTCGACCAAAGGCAATGAACCGCTCAATCCGAACAACCGTACTGCGCTGATCATGCCGATTTGTAACGAAGACGTGGAGCGCGTTTTCGCGGGTCTTCGTGCAACGTATGAATCAGTGAAAGCCACGGGCGATCTGGATCAGTTTGATATCTACGTACTGAGTGACAGTTACGATCCCGATATCTGCGTCGCGGAACAAAAAGCCTGGATGGAAGTGTGTCGTGACGTCGAAGGTCATGGTCGCATTTTCTATCGCCGTCGCCGTCGCCGTGTGAAACGTAAAAGTGGCAACATTGATGACTGGTGCCGTCGCTGGGGCGGGGAATATGCCTATATGGTGATCCTCGATGCCGACAGCGTCATGAGCGGTGAATGTCTGACCGGTCTTGCGCGCCTGATGGATGCCAACCCGAACGCCGGTATTATCCAGTCTGCGCCAAAAGCGTCAGGCATGGATACGCTGTATGCGCGTTGCCAGCAGTTTGCGACCCGTGTGTACGGCCCGCTGTTTACCGCCGGTCTGCATTTCTGGCAATTGGGTGAATCCCACTACTGGGGCCACAACGCGATTATCCGCGTGAAGCCGTTCATCGAGCACTGTGCGCTGGCGCCATTGCCGGGTGAAGGCTCCTTCGCCGGTTCCATCATGTCTCATGACTTTGTGGAAGCTGCGCTGATGCGCCGTGCAGGCTGGGGCGTGTGGATTGCTTATGATCTGCCTGGCAGTTACGAAGAGTTGCCACCGAACCTGCTTGACGAGCTGAAACGCGACCGTCGCTGGTGTCACGGTAACCTGATGAACTTCCGTCTGTTCCTGGTAAAAGGGATGCACCCGGTTCACCGTGCTGTGTTCCTGACCGGTGTCATGTCTTATCTGTCGGCACCGTTGTGGTTTACCTTCCTGGCGCTGTCTACCGCCTTGCAGGTGGTGCATACGCTGATGGAACCGCAGTACTTCCTGCAACCGCGTCAGTTGTTCCCGGTGTGGCCGCAATGGCGTCCTGAGCTGGCAATCGCCTTGTTCTCGACCACCATGGTGTTGCTGTTCCTGCCAAAACTGCTGAGTATCGTGCTGATCTGGGCGAAGGGCGCGAAACAATTCGGTGGCGCATTCCGCCTGCTGGTTTCGATGTTCCTGGAAATGCTGTTCTCGGTATTGCTGGCACCGGTGCGTATGTTGTTCCACACCGTGTTCGTGGTCAGCGCGTTCCTGGGCTGGGAAGTGGTCTGGAATTCACCGCAGCGTGACGATGACGACACCCCGTGGGGCGAAGCCTTTAAGCGTCACGGATCTCAGCTGTTGCTGGGTGCGGTCTGGGCTGCCGGTATGGCGTGGCTGGACTTGCGTTTCCTGTGGTGGCTGGCACCCATCGTCTTCTCTCTGATCCTGTCACCTATCGTCTCTGTTCTGTCGAGCCGTGCGACACTGGGGATCAAGAGTAAGAAAGCCAAACTGTTCCTGATCCCGGAAGAGTACGATCCGCCGCGTGAACTGGTGGCTACCGAAGAATACCTGACGCTGAACCGTTCGCGTAAGCTGCAAAATGGCTTTATGCACGCGGTCTTTGATCCGGGCTTCAACGCACTGGCGACGGCGATGGCAACCTCCCGTCACCTGTTGCGTGAAACGGTAGAAAACGGCCGTCGTGCTCATCTGGAGCATGCGCTGAAAACCGGTCCTAAGGATCTGGGCAAAGCAGATCGTCTGATCCTGCTGAGCGATCCGGTGCTGATGGCGCGTTTACACTCGGCGGTGTGGACGCAACCTGATCAGCAGGCGTGGAGTGCTCACTACGCGCAACTGCCGCGCAATGTGCAGGCATTCCCTGTCACTCAGACGCTGGAAGTGAAACCGGCCTGAATGACATTGAGTGAATAAAAACGGGCAGCATGTGCAAACATGCTGCCCGTTTTCTTTGTGGTGAAAGACAGGTTACTCTTTAGCGGGTGGCGCAAGAATATTTACCTCCTCTTAACAAAAGCGGGACGGTATGCGTGCTAAGCTGGCCGCGCTATTCAGCGCTCCATAAAGCATTTCTTTTGAATTGAATCGACAGGTTGGATGAGTGATTAAACGGGTTATTTTTCGGGGATGTATAGTGGCATTTGCTGTGGCAACGCTGACCGGATGCGGCAGTATTATCAGCCGTACTGTGCCGGGGCAGGGACATGGCAACCAGTATTATCCCGGCGTACAGTGGGATTTACGGGACAGCCCGTGGCGTTACGTCACTGTCATCGATGTCCCGCTGTCGATGATTGTCGACACCTTCATGCTGCCGGTTGACGCCCGCCACGGGCCTTACGAATAAACCGGTTTAGTCGATATCACGTCCCGGATAATCGTCTTCGTCGTCCCATTCTTCTGCGGCCGCTTCGCCTTCCTCGGTATCCAGCGGCGGCTCATGCTGAAACTCACCTTCATCCCATTCAAACAGCGTGGCTTCTTCCTGCCATTCCTCTTCCAGTTCTATCTGGTCATAATCTTCGTCAAAGATCGCCTGCGCCGCGGCACCGCTGCGGAAGGTCAGCGCCTCGATGGAATCCCCTTCACCACTGAGGAATTCCGCCTGCCACATCACATCGCCATCCTGCATGATGTATTTTTGCAGATTGAACTGATCCGGCACCGGCTCTTCATCGCCGTGAATTCTGTCCTGTGCGGCTTCGAGAAATTCTTCGCGGGCGGCATCAATAGCTTCTTCAAGCGTTGCGTACATGCTCATTGTTGTCTCCTGAGTTGAAAGGAATAGGTGTGCAGCAAATAGCGTTATTAATGAACAAGTAACGGCCATCTGACAGTGAAAAACCTGATTAAATGAGTGTTGTCGATAACTGGCAGGATGCAAGTTTTCAGATGAAAAACAGACCATTTTTTTCTGCTATCCTCAGTTTCTTGCTTGCGATGTTGCGGCGGTTTTAAAAAAGGGAAGTGGAGATGGTTTCACGACAAGCAGTGTTACGGGTCGCGCGCCCGACGGATAATCTTGAACAGATAGCCCGCATGTATTCGCAGGGGTTGGGTTTTGAAATAATAGGTAGTTTTAACGATCATCAGGGGTTTGATGGCGTGCTGGTCGGGCATCCGCAACATCATTATCACCTTGAGTTTACCCATCATCACGGTTCCCAGGTGGGGCGTGCGCCCACCGAAGACAACCTTCTGGTGTTCTACATCCCGGATAATCAGGCGTGGCAGACGCACTGTGAACAGATGCTGCAGGCGGGTTTTATCATGGTGCCTTCGTTTAATCCCTACTGGGATCAGTGCGGGAAAACCTTTGAGGATATTGACGGCTATCGCGTGGTGCTTGCGTTAAGAGACTGGGCGGCATAACCACAAATGTCAGCAGAATTTCAGCTTTGCAAAGGCTGTGGGAGGAGAGGGTAAAAGTTTAGCAAACCGGCTACACGGGAAGAGTTTGAGGCATAAAGTGACTCTGAATTCTCAAGATAAGGTTAATGCTATGACAACACTTTCCCGCGCTTTACTCATGCCGCTGTGCGGCCTTGGCGTGTTATTCAGCGTAGCAAGCACTGCCGCTGAAAATATGCATCCTCAGCCGCCGGTGGAACAGCCGCACGGTATGCCGCCTTTCCATGACGAGGGGATGCTTCCTCCGCCACCGATGATGATGGGCTTTTGCCATCCTGGGCAGTTATTCTGTGCCAGTGTTGCCAGCGAAAACCCGACGGAAACCATTCAGAAACTGACATCAGTGTTGCCTGCGACCACCGCAGGCAAACATTACGAAGTGCGCCTGGCCGTGGTCGAAGTGCCTGATCATATGCCAATGCCACCGCAGCCTGAAAAAACGAAGTAAACCTCTCCCTGTGACGCCGGTCGGGATTTAATCGACCATCGCCTGACGCGGCCGGCGTTGCAGACACCAGTACGAATACACCGCATTGAACAACACCACCAGCGCCGTCACGCAAAACACGGTACGGAATCCGTAACTGGCCGAAACCGCCGCACCCAACAGCGGGCCGGTGACGTTGCCCACATCACGAAACGACTGGTTATAACTGAATACGCGCCCGGCCACCTGATTGGTGCAGTTATAAATCAGCAGGGTCTGTACGGCGGGGAGCAGTGCGCCATCGCAGGCACCCAGCATAAATCGCAAAATTCCCAGTTGCAGCGGCGTTTGCACAAAGGCCATCGGGATCAGCAGCAGCACCGATATCGCCAGCATGGCCACCAGAATGCGTTCCGGCCCGATCCGGTCGCCGAGTTTGCCCAAACGGGGCGCACTCATCAGGGCGGCGACGCCGGGCACGGACGCAATCATCCCGCTGATAAATGCCAGATTCTGGGTATCACCCGCCAGTTCCCGGACGTATAACGTCAAGATCGGGGCGATCGACCCCGTCGCCACCTGAATAATCAGCGTGGTCACGAACAGACACAGCACCAGCTTGGGATTTTTCAATGAGGCAAACACTTGCCTGCGGTTCAGCATGTCTTTTTTGTTCACCGGCACAAACTGCTCGCGGATGAAATACAGCGTCATCAGGAAACACAGGAAAAGCACCAGCGCCGTGATGAAGAATACCGGGCGTAAACCGTAGCTGTCGGCCAGCAGACCGCCGACCAGCGGGCCGATCAGTGCGCCGCTCACCGCACCGGTTGACAGCGTGCCCAGCGCCCAGCCGCTTTTGTTTCGCGGGATCTGGGTGGCGATCAGGGCATTGGCATTGGGCACAAATCCGCCGAGTAAACCGAGCAATGCGCGCAGGATCAGAAACTGCCAGATGTTTTGTGCCACGCCCATCAGCGCCATGACGATGGCCATGCCGAGTGCGGAACGCAGCAGCATGATTTTACGGCCTTTACGGTCGGCGAGTCCGCCCCAGAAAGGTGATGCGATGGCTGAAAACAGGAAGGTGATACTGAACACTAGTCCCGACCACATATTCAGGGATTCATGGCCGGTGACGCCGAGGGTTTCTACATAAAGGGGCAGGAAAGGCATGATCAAACTGAATGCGGCACCGGTCAGGAAGCAGCCAATCCAGGCGACATACAGATTACGTTTCCAGTTTATGGGTTCTGGAGCAGTTTCAGGTTCAGAGGCCGAAGTCATAAAATACCGAAAAAAGAGGTCAGATTCGCTCTGGAATGACAGACAGAAACAAGGCAGAGCACAAGTAACAATCAATTGGCATGATAATTATGCGCCTAATTATCATTCACTTCAATGATGTTAACGAAGTGTAACAGGTTAAATAAGATACAGGTTAACGCGTGCGGGCGGGATGAAGAAGATCAACAGAGCGGGCGAAAACGCAAAAAAAAACGGCCAGCGATAAGGCTGGCCGCGACAGACACAGAATTAAAAAACAACCAAAGAGTCAGACTCAACAGATAAAACGGGTATCAGCGCAGGGCTTCATTTTTCATTACAGAGTAACGGCCGCTGCCCAGGAACATGATCACCAGACCGCCGAAGAAGTACAGGGCTTCGCCTTCCAGTCCCCATGCACCGACTTCGGTGACGGTGAAGAATTTACCGCCGACCACCAGGAAAACTGCCACTAAAATGTTGAATGCCAGAACCAGCGCCGCAGGGCGGGTAAAGATGCCCAGAATAATCAGTACCGGCGCAATAACTTCACCGATGTACGCACCGTAGGCAATAAAGCCCGGCAAGCCGTCCGCCTGTAACATTTGGGCTATCCAGCCCACGCCATTTTCCATTTTTGCCACGCCATGAAATAACACCAGAATACCGAAAGTCAGGCGTAACAGAAGCTTACCGAAGTTCTGATGATCAACTGCACGGGTAAAAGCGGAATTCAGTTTAGCCAACATAATACGTTCCTTTTAAAGGTAACATGCCTTCGCAGAGGCGAGGGGTCACGCGGCTCCAAATTCAGCGGAGTAATCACGTGGAGAAATTATGCAGAGAGTATTGGCCTAAACGGGGCGGGATAAAATCTGATAAGTTTGAAGAAGTCTGTGAAAAAAATTGATGAAGCAAATCAAAAAACCGGACCCGTCGGGAAAGGACCGGTTTTCGGGGATTAATCGCTGAGGGCTTTATAGAGTGAAGGTTCACCCTGCGGACGCGTTTTGAACCGGCGGTGCAGCCACATGTACTGTTCCGGTGCCTGACGAATTTCATCCTCAACCACTTTGTTCATGTAGGCGGCAGCGACCACTTCATCATCCAGCGGGAAGTCAGCCACCTGAGGGTGAATGATCATCTCGTAGCCTTTGCCATTGGCGAGGCGACGCGGAGTGAAAGGGATGATGGCGGGTTTGCCCATCCGCGCCAGCAGATAAGTCCCGGTGGTGGTTGCCGCTTTGTCGACGGCAAAGAACGGCACGAAGACGCTGGCGCGCGGACCGTAGTCATGATCCGGCGCATACCAGATAATGTCGCCTTGTTTGAGGCTGCGGATCATCCCTTTGAGATCTTTACGATCCAGCATGCCTTTATTCGAACGCATGCGGCCTTTGGTCTGGATCCAGTCCATCAGCTTATTATCGTGCGGACGATACACCCCGACGCCTGGATTGTGGATGCCGAAAATGCGTGCGCCCAGTTCCAGTGTCAGGAAGTGGACACCAATCAGCAGCACGCCCTGTTTGTTGTCGCGTGCGCGCTGAATATGCTCCAGACCGCTGACTTTAAACCAACGCTCGATGCGCCAGTCAGGCCAGAACCACGCCATGCCGGTCTCAAATAATCCCATCCCCACGGACTCGAAGTTTTTCACCACCATGTCTTCCCGCTGTTCCGGGTGCATGTCGGGGAAACACAATTCGATATTGCGTTGAGCGATTTTGTAACGGCGTTTCAGGAAGCGCATGGAGAAGCGACCCAGTCCGGTACCGATGCGATAAATCACCGGATAAGGCAGTAATACCATTGCGTACAGCAGCCCCAGACCCATCCAGGTGAGCCAGTAGCGTGGGTGCAGTAACGAACGGTTAAAGGTAGGTACCTGAGTCATAGATTCTCTGCGTCAATGTATCGAAGTAGAAAGTTTATAAGCTCTGTCTAGTGCAGCAGCCTGCCACAGAAATACGGCCACATTTCAATACGAAATGCGCATTGTCCGATATCTTTTGCAGCAAAGTGACACATTGTGGCACTTTTTTTGAATGAGGTGAAAATTCACGGCACTAATACCTCATTTTACTTATGGATTGTCTGAATGGAAAACAATGTGGTTTCTTTATGAGCAGGCATTCATTTTTCAACGGCTCACCGCTCAAATATCAGCAGAGAAGCCCTGTTTGTCAATGAAAGGGCAGCCCTGAACGCTGCCCTTGTGATGCGGGGATTATTTCGGCAGGAACAGGCCTTTCACACTGTGCGGTTCGCTGCGCCAGTATTGTTTCGGTGCCGCGACTTTCGCGCCCAGTTTCGCCGCCGCGTGCCACGGCCAGCGCGGGTTATACAAAATGCCGCGAGCCAATGCGATCATGTCCGCCTGCCCGGTACCGATAATCGCTTCCGCCTGCTCCGGTTCAGTGATCAGACCGACGGCAATCACCGGCATCCTGACATAGCGTTTAATGCCGTCCGCAAACGGCACCTGATAATTCGGGCCGACGGTAATTTTCTGATGCGGGCTAAGGCCACCGCTGGACACGTGAATATAGCTGCAACCCAGCTCATCCAGGGCTTTGGCGAGTTCAATGGATTGTTCCAGATCCCAGCCACCGTCGACCCAGTCGGTGGCGGAAATACGCACACCGATGGGTTTTTCTGCCGGAAATACCGCGCGGATTTCCTGGAAAATTTCCAGCAGCAGGCGCATGCGATTTTCCAGCGACCCGCCGTACTGGTCGGTACGCTGATTTGAAAGCGGTGACAGGAACTGATGCAGCAGATAACCATGCGCACCATGCAACTCCAGCAGATCAAAGCCCAGACGGTCGGCGCGACGTGCGGTGTCCACATAGGCTTTTTTCAGTTCAGCGATACGCTCCGCTGACATCGCCTGCGGGGCTTCAGTGCCTTCCGCGAAGGCCAGTGCTGAGGGTGCAACCGCCTGCCAGCCGCCAGCGGATGACGGGATTTGCGCGCCGCCGTTCCACGGTGCCGCGCAGGAGGCTTTACGCCCGGCATGTCCGAGTTGCAGGCCGAGGGGCATATCGCTGTTTTCGCGCAGGCCGGTCACTAACTCGTTCATCGCGGCTTCGGTGACATCATCCCATAAGCCTAAATCCTCAGCAGAAATACGCCCGACGGCTTCTACCGCGGTCGCTTCGAGGATCAGTAAACCGGCACCGGAAAAGGAGAGTTGCCCGAGGTGTGCGTGATGCCAGGACGTGGCTTTCCCTTCGTCGGAGGAATACTGGCACATTGGCGCAATCACAATGCGGTTAGCGAGCGTCAGTTCCCCTAACGTAATAGGTTCAAAAAGCTTACTCATGTTTCATGCCCCTTAAAATTCAGCGTGGTGAATGGATTGCAAAAATGGATAACACCTAAGAATAGGTTATCGCATTTCAAAAAAGGACAATGATCAGCAGGTGTTTTTCTTCAGACGAATTTGCAACGGGAGATGTCCTCATTGTTGCTTTAATGTATAATCTTGCCGCTTCAAAAGTAGCTATTCGGTACCCAATAGTTAAATTCCCCTGAAAGACAGGAACGTACACCATGCCAGTGTTACATAACCGTATTTCTAATGAGGAACTCCGTGCGCGCATGTTGGCTGAAACTGAGCCGCGCACCACGGTTTCTTTTTATAAGTATTTCCAGATCGAAGATCCGAAAGCCTTTCGTGATGCCCTGTACATCAGCCTGACACGCCTTAACGTGTTTGGTCGTATTTATGTGGCCAAAGAAGGCATTAACGCGCAAATCAGCGTACCGCAAAGTCAGTTTGAGGCGTTTAAAGCTGAGCTGTTTTCCAGCCATCCGGCGCTGGACAATATCCGTCTGAACGTCGCGCTGGAAGATGACGGCAAATCCTTCTGGGTGCTGCGTCTTAAAGTGCGTGACCGCATTGTGGCGGACGGCATTGAGGATGCGTCATTTGATCCGTCGAACATCGGTGAATACCTCAAAGCCGAGCAGGTTAACGCCATGATCGACGACCCTGACACGTTGTTTGTTGATATGCGTAACCACTATGAATACGAAGTGGGCCACTTTGACAACGCGATAGAAGTGCCGTCTGACACCTTCCGCGATCAGCTGCCGATGGCCGTTGATATGCTCAAAGAAGACAAAGACAAGAAAATCGTGATGTACTGCACCGGCGGGATCCGCTGTGAAAAAGCCAGCGCCTACATGCTGCATAACGGTTTTAAAAACGTGTATCACGTGGAAGGCGGCATTATCGAATATGCGCGCCGTGCCAAAGAGCAGGGGTTACCGGTCAAATTCAAAGGGAAAAATTTTGTCTTTGATGAACGTATGGGCGAGCGTATCTCGGATGATGTGATCTCACATTGCCACCAATGCGGCGCGGCCTGTGATAGCCACACCAACTGCAAAAACGACGGTTGTCATCTGCTGTTTATTCAGTGCCCGACCTGTGCAGCAAAATTTGACGGTTGTTGCAGCGAAATCTGTATGACCGAGCTGAAGCTGCCGGTTGAAGAGCAACGTGCCTTGCGCGCCGGTCGTGAAAACGGGATTAAGATTTTCAATAAATCCAAAGGCCTGCTGCAAACCACCATGCATATTCCGGCACCGGAAAACGACTGACCAGCACCGGCATAACAAAAAGCCCTGAACAGCAATGGCCGTTCAGGGCTTTTTTGTGGGCGCAGTGAATTACTTCTCCTGTACGCCTTCGACAGAAATGATCAGCTCAACATTCTGCGATGCCGGACCGAGATCGGTCGTGATGCCGTAATCCTTCAGTGCGAGGGTGCCTGACGCTTCAAAACCTGCACGGTATCCGCCCCACGGATCCTTGCCCTGACCGAGCAATTTCGCCTGAAGTGTCAGCGGCTTAGTCACACCGTTCAGCGTAAAGTCGCCGGTCACGGCCAGATTTTCACCTTCCTTTGTCACCGATGTTGATTTGAACGTGGCTTGCGGATGTTTGCCAACATTCAGGAAATCCGCGCTGCGCAGATGCTTGTCACGCTCGGCATGGTTGGTAAAGACGCTGGTGGTGTTGATGGTCACATTCACTTTATCCGCCGTGGGATCTTTCTCATCAAAGGTGAATCCGCCATCGAAATCGTTAAAGCTGCCGTAAAGCCAGCTGTAGCCTAAGTGTTTGATACGAAATTCAATAAAGGCGTGCTGACCTTCTTTGTCAATCTTGTAGTTCGCTGCTGACGCAGTACCGGCGGCCAGTAACAGCGACGCCAGTGTTAAACCCAGAGTGGTCTTTTTCAACATGGTTATTCTCCGTTTATCCATAATGTGAACTGCAAAAGTAAAGAGCCGGTTCAGCGCCCCAGCATGCGCGTCAGGGTGCTGTCGCGATCGATGAAATGGTGTTTAAGGGCGGCAAGGGCATGGAAACCTGAAACAATCACAATGCCCCACGCCATCCATAAATGCAGCGTGCCGGCGATATCAGCCTGTTGGTCGAGGCCGGACAGGGTGGCGGGGATTTCAAACCAGCCGAAAACACTGACCGCCTGGCCTTCCGCAGTGGAGATCAGATAGCCGCTGATCAGGATGCCAAACAGGCCAACAAACAACAGCACATGCGCCAGCCAGGCGCCGATGCGGGTTTTCGCGCTGTAACTGTCCAGTGATTTCGGTGGCGGGGAAATAAACCGCCAGGCAAGACGAAATACCATCGCCGCAAAAATCAGGATGCCGATACTTTTATGTAATTCCGGCGCCCGGTGGTACCAGGTATCGTAATAACCCAGTCCGACCATCCATAAACCCAGCGCAAATAAGCCATACACGGCCAACGCCACCATCCAGTGGATGATGATGGAAATAGAACCAAACCGGGCCGGGGTATTTTTCCACAGCATAGGGTGACATTCTCTTCAGAATTAATATTTCTGGAAAGTAAACATTTGGAAACATCCTTGCAAACATTTATTTTCAATTTGAGCAATTAAGTTAACTCTTTCATTATTTTTGATGCTAATTGCGTTGTTTTATTCAATGGTTTCGTTTTTGTTTAAGGATAAGGCAGGGAATTATCTGATGCTCAGGCAGAATGCGGGTTTGTAAGGTTTTGTCACTGTCGGTAAAGTTATTCTTAGAACTAAAAATTTGAGTAAAAATAACAATCACAGGCGTGATTAATAATATTGGGTGTTTTGGGATGTGCTGAAAATATTACGCGTTGAATATCAATATTTATTAAATAAAGCGTAAAGAAATGACAGGTTAGTCATTCATCTGATCGAGATCAGTTTATGACGGCCAGTGCTATTTATAATCCTTTTAAAATCGTATTAGGATTTTCTTTATAGATTAATATTTGATGTTTGCCGGTGCATGCGTTTTTAATGAAATCAGAAGCGCGGCATCCGACATCACATGGAGAGTGACATTATGTTTCCTGCAATTCATCGCTTTATCGCTATACCAGCACTGATGGCATTATTTCTTTCCCCTCTGGCCGTGGTGGCTGCACAGCCTTTGCCCACGGTTGCGACCACGACCATTCAGACCCAACCGGACGGCGTCAGCCGGACATATCTCGGCCGCCTCGAGGCCGTTCAGGCGGTGAATATCACCAGTCGTACCGAAGGCTTTATCGCCCGCCGTGCCTTTGAAGAAGGGCAGTTTGTGAATGCCGGGGATGTGCTGTATGAAATCGAACCCGCGCTGCATCAGGCTGCCGTCGCACAGGCCAAAGCACAACTGGACAGCGCCAATGCTACCGCGCGGCACGCGCAGACCCATCTGAACCGCATACAGCGTCTGGGCGATGCGCGTACCGTCAGCCAGTCTGACGTCGATACCGCGCTGGCCGCCCGTGATACCGCCCGCGCCGCCGTGGCACAGGCGCAGGCCGCGCTGAAAACCCAGGAATTACAGCTGAGCTATACCCGCATTACCGCCCCGATTTCCGGCCGTATCGGCGTGAGCCATTTTCACACCGGCAGTCTGGTGAATCCGGCCAGCGGCGCACTCACGGAAATCGTCCAGCTTGATCCGGTGCGCGTGGTGATTTCGGTGAATGAGCGCGATGTGCTGAGTGCCAGCCACAGCAGCGGCACGCTGGAAGACGCTTTTTCTGCCAGCAATATGACGCTCTCTTTGCGCTTATCCGACGGTTCGCCGTACATGAATGCGCCGGTACTGGAATCTTTAGGCAACCGTATCGATGCCCAGACGGGCACATTGCCGGTCAGGCTGTCGGTGGCGAATCCTGACCACCGCCTGTTGCCGGGAGGCACGGTGAATGTGGCGGCAGAACCCAATTCCGCGCATAAGCTGCCGGTGCTACCGGCGCAGGCGCTGCAGCAAAACGCGCAGGGGCATTTTGTCCTGCTGGTGGATGCTGAACAGCGCGTGGAGGCAAGACCGGTGCGCCTCGGTGCGCAGACCGGTCAGGGGTATTTCGTGACGGACGGTTTGCAGGGGGGTGAAAGGGTGGTGACCGACGGCCTGCAATGGATCCAGCCCGGCATGAAGGTCAATGTACGGGGCGAAACAGACGCCTCAAACGCCACGGCGCAGAAACGTTAAGGAATAACAATGCTTCAGCAATTTATCAAAAGGCCCCGCTTTGCGGTGGTGATTGCGGTGGTGACCGCGCTGATCGGGGCGGTTGCGCTCAAGGTTATTCCGGTGGAGCAATACCCTGATATCACACCACCGGTGGTGTCTGTCAGTGCGGTTTATCCCGGCGCGAGTGCGCGAGACGTTGCGGAATCTGTCGCCGCGCCCATTGAAGCGCAGGTCAACGGCGTCAGCAACATGCTGTATATGTCGTCCAACAGCGGCAATAACGGCAGTTACTCGCTGACCATTACGTTTGCCAGCGGCACCGATCCGGACACTGCCGCCGTTGAAGTGCAGAACCGTATTTCGCAGGTCAGCTCGCGGCTTCCGCCGGAAGTGCTGAGCACCGGCGTCTCGGTGCGTAAACAGGCATCGAATATCCTGATGGGGATCAGCCTGCTTTCTCCTGAAAATACACATGACATGCTGTTTATCAGCAACTTTGCCAGTATTCAGCTGCGTGATGCGCTGGCGCGTGTGGACGGTGTCGGCGATGTGCGGGTATTTGGCTCGCGTGACTACAGCATGCGCATCTGGCTGGATCCGCGCAAAATGGAAGCGCTGGATGTCAGCAGCATGGAAATCAGCGCAGCCATCCGGGACCAGAACGTACAGGCCGCCGCCGGGCAGATTGGCGCGTCGCCTAGTCCTTTGATGCAGCAGCAAACCCTGACCATCAGCGGCGCAGGGCGTCTGAGTTCGCCGGAAGAGTTTGGCAATATTATTGTGCGGAAAAATGCCCACGGCGGGTCAGTTCGCTTACGCGATGTCGCCCGCATTGAACTGGGCGCGCAGGATTATCAGGTCAATGCAACGCTGAATCAGACGCCGTCGGCTTTCCTGTCGGTCTATCCCGCGCCGGGCGCCAATGCGCTGAATGTAGCTGAGGCCGTACGCGAAGAGATGTCGCGTCAGGCGCGTAATTTCCCGGACGATCTGACCTATGAAATCAAATTCGACTCGACGCAGTTCGTCAGCGCCACACTGGATGAGATTGCGGTGTCGCTGGTGCTCACTTTTATCGTCGTGCTGTCGATTGTTTATCTGTTCCTGCAAAGCGCGCGGGCAACCTTTATTGTCGCCCTGACTATTCCGGTCTCTTTACTGGGCACCTTTGCCGTGCTCTACGCCTTTGGCTATTCCGCCAACACACTGAGTTTGTTCGCCATTATTCTGGCGCTGACGGTGGTGGTCGATGATGCCATCGTGGTGGTCGAAAACGTCGAGCGCCTGATGATGGAAGATCCGTCGCTCGGGCGCGTGGCGGCCACCCGTAAGGCGCTGAAACAGATTGCCGGGCCGGTTATCGCGACGACGGTCGTGTTGCTGGCGGTGTTTGTGCCCATCGCGGTGCTGCCGGGCATTACCGGCGCGCTGTATCGTCAGTTTGCGGTCACGCTGTCGGCGGCTGTTGTCCTCTCAAGTATCAACGCGCTGACGCTGACGCCTGCGTTATGTGCAACTCTTCTCCAGCCGCGTCCTGAAAAACCGGCTCGGGTGTTCCGTCTTTTCAATCAGGGACTGGACAGGGCGCGTAATGTCTATGTGCAGGCCACGCGACATATCAGCAAGCATGTGCTGACCAGCGTGGTTGCGGTGCTGGTGATTGCCGGCGCTTGCGTATGGGGTTACAGCAGCCTGCCAAAATCTTTCCTGCCCGATGAAGATCAGGGCTACTTCTTTGTGAATGTGCAGTTGCCTGATGGTGCGTCGCTGAACCGCACCGACGCCGTGCTTGGCGACATGCAGCAAATTCTGCAAAAAGATCCGGCGGTGGAGGATGTGATTGCCATCAGCGGCTTCAGCCTGCTGAGCGGCGGCAGTTCGCCAAATGCCGCTTTTGGCATCGTGTTGCTGAAACCCTGGGGCGAGCGCAGCAGCGTGGATCAGGTGATCGGACGCCTGCAACCGGCAATGGCGGGCATTCCGTCGGCGATGATCATGGCGATCAATCCGCCCGCTATTTCCGGGCTGGGGACTGCCTCCGGACTGGATTTACGCCTGCAGGCATTGCAGGGACAATCGCCGCAGGAACTGGCCGCAACCGGACAGGCGCTGATTCAGGCCGCTAATCAGGATCCGCAACTGAGCCGTGTGTTTACCACCTTCAGTGCGTCCGTGCCTGAAATTGCATTAAGCGTGGATCGCGACCGCGCCGCGTTGTTGCAGGTGCCGGTCAGCCGGATTTTCGGCACATTGCAGACATCACTTGGCGGCGTCAACGTCAGCGATTTCATTATCAATAACCGTCTGTTCAATGTGCAGATGCAAAATGAAATGGAAGATCGTCAGCGCGCCGACCAGATTGCCACGCTGACGGTACGCAGTGATAACGGCTCGCTGGTCAGTATGGGGAAAATGGTCGAACTGACGCCATCTCTTGGCGCGCCATTTATTACCCAATACAACCAGTTCCCGTCACTGGCGATCAGCGGTTCAGCGGCGCCTGGCGTGAGTTCCGGTGAAGCCATGGCGCAGATGGAGGCCATTCTCAGCGAGAAACTTCCGGCGGGCTACGGCTACGAGTGGACCGGCATGTCGTTGCAGGAAATTCAGGCAGGCGGTCAGGCGATCCTGATTTATGCCGCCGCCTTGCTGTTTGCCTATCTGTTCCTGGTGGCGCAATACGAAAGCTGGAGTATCCCTCTGGTGGTCATGATTTCAGTGATTTTTGCGGTGTTTGGCGCAATCGGCGGTCTGCACATGGCAGGGCTGAGCAACGACGTATATGCTCAGATTGGTATGGTGCTCCTTATCGGGCTGGCAGCGAAAAATGCCATTCTGATCGTCGAGTTCTCAAAAGCGAGAAGGGAAGAAGGGGCGTCGGTTAGCGAAGCGGCACAGGATGGCGCAAAACAGCGTTTCCGCGCGGTAATGATGACCGCGATCTCCTTCATTCTCGGGGTGTTACCGCTGGTGATGGCGACAGGCGCGGGGGCGATGAGCCGTCATATTATTGGTGTCACTGTATTCAGCGGCATGTTGCTGTCCACGACAGCAGGGATCCTGTTTATCCCGGCGCTGTATGTGCATATCCAGCGTTTACGTGAATGGGTGAAATCCCGCTGAGGATCCGCAACATCAGGAGAAAGGTTTGCGCAAAACGATCGTAACGACTCAGGGCCTGAAAATGGTGGTCATGATGGCCATGCTGGTGGTGATTTTCGCGGGCATCAAATCGGCAGCTGACATCATCGTGCCCTTTATTCTTGCGCTGTTTCTGGCCTTTGTGCTCAATCCGCTGATTGTTCTGCTGGAAAAATGGCGGGTGCCCCGTGCGCTCGCCGTTTTACTGGTGGCGACGCTGGTGATCTGCATGATGGTCTTTCTGACCAGCAAGCTACTGGTGACGCTCAATGAATTTGCCCGTACCTTGCCGCAATACCGCGGGCTGATTGTTGAGAAACTGAGTGACATTGAAGCCTGGTTTCCGCAAGGCGAGCTGACGTTATCGCCAGACCAGCTCGCCAGCCATATTGATCCGGCCGCAACTTTGAATCTGGTGAGTAAGCTGATCAGCTATTTGTCGAATGCGATGGCGGGGTTGTTCTTACTGCTGATGACCGTCGCCTTTATGCTGCTTGAAGTGCCGCAACTGCCCTATAAAGTGGAACAGATGTCGGATGATCCGGGGAAGGGGATGGCGAATATTCAGCGGGCGCTGGACAGCGTGACGCGTTATCTGGTGATCAAAACGCTGATCAGCGTGGTAACCGGGCTGGCGGTGTGGGCACTGCTCGCCGTGATGGGGATCCGCTTTGCGTTCCTGTGGGGGATGCTGGCGTTTGCGCTGAATTACATCCCCAACATTGGTTCTTTTCTGGCCGCTATCCCGCCGATTATCCAGGCATTTTTGTTCAACGGTGTCAGCGAGGGGTTGATTCTGACGGGGGGGTATATCCTGATTAATCTGGTGTTTGGCAGCATCATTGATCCCCGCATTCTCGGACGGGGTCTCGGGTTGTCGACGCTGGTGGTGTTTATGTCGTTGATTTTCTGGGGATGGCTGATGGGGCCGGTGGGGATGCTGCTTTCGGTTCCGCTGACCATCGTGCTGAAAATCGCCCTTGAACCGACCGCTGCTGGACACAAAATTGCGGTGCTGCTGGGGGACGGCCCCCCGAAACGCTAGCGTGACGGTTGATCTTCAATACGCTGGGCCAGCGATTCGATACTTTGCAAGGCGGTCATCAGTTGCTGACGCGCCGGTAAATCCAGACCATCAAACAGGCGGTCAATGGCTTCCTGTTTCGGTTTCCTCACCTGCTGCAAAGCCTGTTTCCCGGCATCGGTCAGTTCCAGCAGTTGTGAACGCCGATCCGTCGGATGGCGCTTGCGCAGCAACAGCCCGTCTCTGTCCATCGCATCAATGGCATCGGTAATGGTTCGCGGCGATTGTTGCAGCGCGATAGCCAGTTCCGCCGGGCGGCAGGTGCCTTCGTGGGCAATGGCCGTCAGCAGCTTTTCGCGCGCCAGCGACAGCCCTTGCGCCGACATAGCGGCATCGACTTGTTTTCTCATTAAGCGGATCACGGAAAGCAATGTTTCGGTGATTTCTGCGGGGGTGGCATGTGCTGATGTAGGTGTCGTCATTTTATGAGGTTGCTCAAGATAAGTCTGCTAAGCTCAACGCTATTGTAGGCCTCTGAGATCATAGTGCAACCCGCGCTGAAAAAATGCCCCGCTAAGCAGGGCATATTCAGTGAAGTATCAGCTAAAGGATTTGTATATCTGCTGTAAATCGTCTTTGATCTGACGGCTGATCGGCGTGGCAGAAATATCATCAATCGGCCAGAACATGTACTTGATCAGGTTGTAAATAAAACAGAATTCCAGACGATTACGGACTTTGATTTTTTGCGCCAGATGACGCTTATGTACATACACCGTACGGCTGCTGATATTCAATTTTCGGGCGATGCGGTAGTTCGGCATTTCCGACATCCAGTAACACATCACCAGAATTTCCTGATCACTGAATACCGTTTTCGGGATGGAAAAGTTATTTATCGGTGTAAACGATTCGGGGTCTAATGCTATCTCTTGCAATAATGCCGTCAGTGATTGTTTGTTAAGAATAAAAACTTCGCGGGTGACAGAAATCGGTGTATCGCAATCAGGATAATTAGCATCAATATAACAATATATCCGCGCATTATGGCGGAACTCAAAGAATGCTTTTAACTCTTCAGATAATTCCGCATTATGACAATGCGTTGTCATATTCACTAGAATGATATCTGGTTGGAACTCAGGAATAATATTCAGTGATTGAGAAATATTCACAGTATCAATCAGATCAATGCTATCATTCTCAACAAGATAAGAGAACATTCCGAGACGGGTAAAACCACAGGGTTCGATTATACAAAGTTTCATATCACGTCCTTGTCATGCGTATCATTACGCGATGGAAACCACTCCTGTGATTTCTGCGTCTAGCATATTTTTTTTCTATAATGCTGTCAATTCGGAAAAACCAGTCTATTGATCTTGTTCAAAGTGAAATTAGAAAATTGCCCTCTCTGAAATATAATGACAACCCTCGTTAAATATTCACGAGGGCTGAAACATTCTTACATTAACTGAAGCGGGAAAGAGCGAAAGGTTTAAGATCGAAGGGAATAGGATGATTGTTACCGAAGTGAGTAACGATTTCACCTAATACGCTGGCAAATTTAAAACCATGCCCGCTTAATCCTGAAATGACCAGCGTATTTTCCCGCTGCGGCAGGGTATCAATAATGAAATCCTCGTCGGATGTCATATCATAAGTGCATGATGCACCGCGTAAACTCACCCCCACGCCCGGCAGGAAATGACGGAAGAAATTAAAGGACTCGGTGCCATCCTGAGCGACACTGGCAAAAGGTTTACGCTGTTCGGGTTCCGTTATCCATTGGCCGCCATTATGTTTTCCGAGCTTTAATTCATCCTTCACTGAGGGGAAACCGTAGTACTGATCGCCCTGCTGAGTTTCCAGTGTAAAAGCGGGAAAGTGGTTTTCTTCACTGTAGCGGCCATCGGCATGGAACCAGGCAAAGACTTTACGTAAAGGTCTGACCGGCAACTCAGGCAGGAGCTTGGTTACCCAGGTGCCAGCGGTGACAACCAGCTTAGGCGCCCGGTAAACGCCGTCGAGGGTTGATACTTCAACGCCGCCCTCCGGCCAGCTGATGCTTTCAACCGGGCAATTAAACAATTGCGCACAACCCGCTTCGCGTGCCAGACGGATATAGGCAGTGATCGCCATTTCACTTTGCAGATAGCCTGATTCCGGCTCGTAAACCCCACAATAACCGTCCGGCACCGTAAACAGCGGCCATTTTTGGCGGATTTCCGCCGCGCTGAGCGATTGCGTATTCAGCTGGTAAGTTTCTGCACTGTGTTTCACATTGCCAATGAATTCAGAATGTTCAGGGCCGATATTGAGCACCCCGCTGCGATGAAATATCTTATCGCCACTTAATTCTGCCAGCTCATTCCAGAGGGTTTGCGCCCTTAACAGCATCGGCACATAGCGCGCACCTTCGCCGTAGGCGTGGCGGATAAGACGGGTTTCACCATGATGGCTGCCTGACTGATGCGGTGGCATTGCGCTGTCTATCATCAATACTTTTAATCCGGCGCGGGTGGCGTAGTAGCCTGCCGCTGACCCGACCGAACCGCTGCCTACGATAATGAGATCGTAATCCATAATTCAAACGTTCCTGTGGTGAGATTTTTTAACAAACTGGCTACGGGCATGATAGAGAGTTTCAGGCGGGGAAGGCAAGCAGGGCAGAAGCAAAGAAAAAGGCACCAGGATGAAGTCGCTGGTGCCTCAGGCAGGGAGGTAAAGATTAGTGTTTTCGGTGGTCACTGTATTCGTACTCATTCGATTCGATCTTTTCGATGCCGGCCTCAAGAATGTTAATCAGTTGCCGCGCAACGTCGGTAGTTAACCATAAGGTTCTGTCTACCTGAGCATCCTCGGGTGTCTGGTCTTTTGAAGACAGGTAATGAAGACGTATCATCATGGCGTCATAAGAGTCGACGGTACTGATATCCCAACCAACAAGCGGGTGTGTCTGAATAACTTCATCATTTCTGTCCATATAGACCCCTTATATTGTAGTGACTGTCGTGAGTGACTATCTGAGGATCAATGCGGCTCATTATCAGGTGAGCTTTTTCAGTATAAACAGTTAAATCATTTTAGGGAGGGGTTTGAGGGTATTTAATTGTAAATAATTTGTAGCGGTTATTTATCCGCCAGAATAATCCTAAGATTAAGCGAAATTTTATTTTTATGATGGATGTTTTTTATGCAGTAATGAGGAATAAAAAACCGGACTGCGACGCCCGGTGAAATACAGAAATAGCCTTGCGGCGTGGTTTTAATAAACCTGATTATTATAAATAGGGTGAAGTAAATGAATAGCTTTTCAGAAATTTCATAGAGTTATTCATCATTCTGATTCGAAAACCAGTCATCTGCGCTTTCCCAGGTTTCCTGGAGAATTTCTTCAATAAGGTCGCGATCCGTTTTGGCACCGCCCAGTACCGACAGACTATTTGCCCCGGCGTAGCGGACCTGAATTTTATTTTCGCGGTCGGAAAATTGTTTGTTAATTCTTTTACTCAATTCACCCGATAACGCGTCGAGTGCGCCAGCAGGCAGAGGCTTGGTTTTATCGATTGTGACTTCAACACGCATAGGACCTCCTGAATAGATTTGACTGTATATTTATACAGTCAAATCATGTCGGGTGCAATAAGCAGATGAAGAGAAATCGAATTTACATCGATGTCACTTTCCAGTTCAGCGTCTGACCGGCGAGGAAGGGCACCACTGACTCGTCGCCAAGGGCAATTTCTTCAGGCTGTGTCACTGGTGTGCGGGTCAGTTCAATGAAATCCTCGTTCAGCGGCAATCCATAGAAACGCGGGCCATTCAGGGAACAGAAGGCTTCGAAATGCTGCAGGGCATTCATCTCTTCAAATACGGTCGCATAGGCCGACAGCGCCAGGGGCGCATTAAAACAACCCGCACAGCCACAGCTGGATTCCTTACGGCCTTTGGTATGCGGGGCGGAATCGGTACCGAGGAAGAAACGATCTGCGCCGCTGGCGATAACATCACGCAACGCTTCCTGATGTATGTTTCGTTTCAGGATCGGCAGGCAGAACAGATGCGGACGCACACCACCCACCAGCATGTGGTTGCGGTTGAACATCAGGTGCTGAGGGGTGATGGTTGCCCCGAGATACTGATTGCCGGAAAGCACATACTGCGCGGCTTCTTTCGTGGTGATGTGTTCGAAGACCACTTTGAGCTCCGGGAACTGGCGACGGACCGGATCCATCACTTCATCAATAAAACGGGCTTCACGATCAAAAATATCAACGTGGCTGTGTGTGACTTCACCGTGGATCAGCAAAGGCATACCGATTTTCTGCATGCGCTCAAGCACCGGATAAATCGTTTTGACATCGGAAACGCCATGCTGCGAGTTAGTGGTCGCATTCGCCGGATACAGCTTTGCTGCCGTAAATACGCCCTGTTCAAAGCCACGGGCGATTTCATCCGGATCCAGAGAATCCGTCAGATAACAGGTCAGCAACGGTGTGAAGTTATGCCCGGCAGGCAGCGCGGCCATAATGCGTTCGCGGTAGGCGAGGGCTGCGGCGACCGTGGTCACAGGTGGCGTCAGGTTCGGCATGACAATCGCGCGACCGAAGACTTCACTGGTGAAAGGTAACACCGTACTGAGCATGTCATCGTCACGAAGGTGAATATGCCAGTCATCTGGGCGGCGGATTTTCAAAACTTGCGGTGTGGCGGTCATCAGGCAAAACTCCGGCATTGAGAGACAAGATAGAGAGATCAGGTGCGGTAATGGGAGCATTAACGGCGGGGAACAAGAATAAGCGTAAAAGCGTTGTGTTGCATCTGTTAAATAAAGTCTGTATTGAAATCAATGTGTCGAAAGGTTCATAGTGGGAACAGATTTTAGTCGAAGTGCTTCCCGGTACGCCCCGAAGCAAGACCAAAAAAACAGGAGAACCATTATGGAAATCAGAGTTGTTGCCACTATTGTTGCCAAAGCAGACTTTAAGACAAAAGTGACAGAAGCGTTGCTCGAGGTCATTGAACCCAGCCGACAGGAAGTAGGCTGCCTGCAATATGAGCTGCATCAGGATCTCGATAACGACCGTACTTTTGTATTCTATGAGCGCTGGGCTTCAGAAGATGCACTGAATCAGCATAACAAGACCACGCACTTCCAGACCTTTGCGAAGAGCCTCGAAGGTAAGCTTGAAGAACTGACCATTCGTCGCTTAAAGACCCTGGCCTGAACCCTGCGTCTGGTGAGATAACATGTATAAAAAAACCCGCCGAAGCGGGTTTTTTAGTTCTGTGAGTCAGCAATTATTCTGCTGGCATCTCAGGTTTGGTCGCCGGTGCTGTCGCAGTGGTAACGGCTGCATGGCCGCCTGCTGAACCTTTACCATCAAAGTTGAAGTCTGGACGGACCCAGTCACTTTGACGCGCAGGTTCCTGCACATAAGCTGGCGCTGGCGCTTTGGTCATCGGCGCGGTTGCGTGATGTTTGAAGCGTGGCGCAACCACTGCAGTTTCAGTCACAACTGCCGGAGCGTCGACAACAGGTGCCGCTTCCACGACCGGCGCAGTTTCTGCCGCTTTCACTTCAGCGACAGGTTCTGCTGGCTGTTCAACGTTCACTTCAGGCGCGGCAACTGGCGCAGGTTCCTGAACTTCTTGTTCAGCGATAACCGGGGTTGGTTCCACCACTGCAGGCTCGTGTGCTTCTGGCGCAACGTGAACCACAGGAGTTTCTTCAACAGGTTCAGCGGTTTCAGGCTCAACCAGAACCGGTTCATCGGCTACAGGCTGCTCTGCATCAACCGGTGCGGTTTCGGCTGGCGTCTCTTGTGGCGCGGCTTCAACGACCTTCGCAGGTTCTGCGGCGGGTTGTTGTGCCACTTCTGCAATTTCTGCCATTACCGGCGTATTTGCCTGAGCAATATCAACCTGCTCAGTCAGCACTTCAGCCGTCTCAGTTTCAGCAACCTGTTGTTCAGAAGACTGAGCAACCGGATAGGTGATCCAGACTTTGCCTGATGCCATTTCCGGAGAAACAAACGCACCGGCAAGAGGCATCGGAGACTGTGTCGGGTAACGCTCATCACGATAACGGCGACGACGCTGACCGCTCACACGCAAATGGCGCGGCGAACGGCGTGAACGACGTGGCATACCATTTTCACGGGCGTTGTCATTCTGATTTTCATCGCTATCGGCAATGTTTGTCGCTTCTGCATCAGACGGTTCCTGCTCTGCGATGGCAACTGCCACAGCTGCAGGGCGGGTGCCGGTGATCAGCAGCTGCGCAGCCGCTTCTGCTTCGTGATCGACTTCTTCTGACTCGAAGCGGATTTTCTGCGATAACTGACGGCGCTGACGGCGTTGAGCCGGCTGGCGATCTTCCTGTTCCGTTTCATCGGCAACTGGCGCTGCCACTTGTTCAACGACGGCCACGTCCTGAATCTTCTCTTCAGTCTGTGGTTTACGTTTGTCTTCAGAACGGCGACGTGAACGTTCACGACGAGGTTGTTGCTGCTGCTCTTCACGAGAGGCAGTTTCAACTTCTTCGCTACGGGTTTCAGTCACAACAGGTTCCTGATTGCGACGGTTACGACGCTGATCATCACGCTGTTCGCGATTATTTTCGCGGTTATCACGGCTTTCACCACGATTATCACGATTATTCTCACGGCCTTCGCCACGGTTGCCGCGATCGTTGCGTTCGCCACGTTCACCGTTGCGATCACGACGTCCGCCCTGACGGCGTTGGTTACGGCGTTCGTTATTACGACGGTTATCCGTTTCTGTCGCTTCCTGAGTCTCTTTCGGCGCTTCAACAGGTTTCACTTCCTGCTGTGGCTCCGGTGCGAACAAGCTTTTAAGGCCACTCAGCAGACGGCTGACGAAACCTGATTTCTCTGCCACAGGGGCTGCCGGAGCATTGACTGTGGTGGTGCGTGTTTTTACTGGCTCGTCGGCAACGGCAGGTTCTTCGAAGCTTGACGGTGGGGCTTCGCTTTGCAGAGCAAACGCAGCCAGAGCCGGTTGCTCAGGACGACGACGCTCAGCCGGCAATTCTTCAGAAGGTTGCAGCATCTCAGCTTCATGGATCTGCGGAAGCAGATAGCTGAGTGCAGAGATTTCTTCGCCTTTACGCACACGCAGAACGTGGTAGTGCGGAGTTTGCATCTGATCGTTAGGCACGATCACTGCACGTACACCGCCCTGGCGTTTTTCGATGGCATTCACCGATTCACGTTTTTCGTTCAGCAGGTAAGAAGCGATAGGCACCGGAACGATAGCATGCACTTCTTTGGTGTTTTCTTTCAGCGCTTCTTCTTCAATCAGACGCAGAATCGACAGTGACAGGGATTCGTTGTCACGGACGGTACCTGTACCTGCACAACGCGGGCAGATATGGTGCGTAGATTCACCCAGTGACGGGCTGAGGCGCTGACGGGACATTTCCAGTAAACCGAAACGGGAAATGCGACCGATTTGAATACGGGCACGGTCCTGGCGAACGGCATCACGCAGACGATTTTCCACTTCGCGCTGGTGGCGAACGGGGGTCATGTCGATGAAGTCGATAACAATCAGGCCACCGAGGTCACGCAGGCGTAACTGACGGGCAATTTCGTCTGCGGCTTCAAGGTTGGTGTTGAACGCGGTTTCTTCGATATCGCCGCCGCGGGTGGCGCGTGCGGAGTTGATGTCGATAGCGGTCAGTGCTTCGGTGCTGTCGATAACAATCGAGCCACCAGACGGCAGGCGGACTTCACGCTGGAAAGCGGATTCAATCTGCGATTCGATCTGGTAATGGCTGAACAGCGGAATTTCGCCGACGTAGGGCTTAATTTTGCTGCTGAAGTCAGGACGGCCCAACGCGGCGATATGTTCTTTTGCCAGGTCGAGGATTTTCGGGTTATCGATCAGGATTTCGCCGATGTCCGGACGCAGATAGTCACGGAAGGCGCGAACGATAACGTTACTTTCCTGGTGGATCAGGAACGGAGCAGGGCGGCCTTCAGCGGCTTTCTTGATCGCATCCCAATGTTTGAGGCGGAAAGTCAGGTCCCACTGCAGGGCTTCGGCAGATTTGCCGACACCGGCAGTACGCACAATCAGACCCATGCCGTCAGGCAGTTGCAGGGAAGACAATGCTTCTTTCAGTTCTGTGCGGTCGTCGCCTTCAATACGGCGGGAAATTCCCCCAGCGCGTGGATTGTTTGGCATCAGAACCAGATAACTACCGGCCAGACTGATAAACGTCGTCAGTGCTGCGCCTTTATTTCCACGCTCTTCTTTATCTACCTGAACAATGACTTCCTGACCTTCGCGCAAGACATCTTTGATGTTCGGGCGGCCATGAGAAGAATAATTGGCAGGGAAATATTCGCGGGAAATTTCTTTCAGAGGGAGGAAACCATGTCGTTCCGCGCCGTAATCTACGAATGCCGCTTCCAGACTGGGTTCAATGCGGGTGATTTTACCTTTGTAAATGTTCGCTTTTTTCTGCTCATGGCCCGGACTTTCAATATCCAAATCATACAGCCGCTGTCCATCTACAAGAGCAACGCGCAACTCTTCTTGCTGAGTCGCGTTAATCAACATTCTTTTCATCTTAACTTACTCATTATTATTCCATTATTGACAGAGCTGCGGGCAAAATGACCTCATGACCGGGTAAACCGTTGGCCCCGAGTCTTCTCGCAAATCGTCAACCTCACGGCTGTCGCTTGCATAGGGGCGCATTATTTCGGTAAGTCTGCTTTTGCTGTATTAAAGGCACCAGCGTTGTGAAAGCAGCACTTTTATTAGGGGAATAGCTTCTGAATTTACGTTAACAGATCTCATTCCGTATGCCGGCCAAGCTGCAACCCGCAGCCCGCTAATTGCTTGATTTCACATTACGTCTTACGCCATTGCTGCGTTTTTGTGCAATCAGGCAAATCTATAATTCCTGCGTTTTCCCTAACTTAAGAGAAACAACGCCGAAAGTGACTTCATTATTCCATTGCAGGCACTGTGATAGCAAGGTGACTTTTCCCAAGCAGGTAAGATATTTACCTCAATGAGAGATGTGCCGCATTGTCTGAACCTGAGCTTTCTTAAAAAACAGGGGGTGTGGGAAGGTTTTCCTCGGCTGTTACTGGTAAAGTAAGAGTTAAGCACATAAAAATCAGTGGCGCGAACCGTGCCGGATATTTAGAATCGCGAGCCATGAAAACTGAGAATCCAACTGTACAATTAATCCCCATTTCTGAAGATGAAGCCGGTCAGCGTATCGACAACTTCTTATTAAAAATCCTAAAGGGCGTGCCGAAGAGCATGATCTATCGCATCGTGCGTAAGGGTGAAGTGCGGGTCAATAAGAAAAGAATTAAACCGGAATACAAATTACTGGCCGGTGATGAAGTGCGTGTGCCGCCTGTTCGCGTGGCTGAGCGTGATGAAGCACCTGTATCTGCCAAACTGGATAAAGTCGCTGCGCTGGCTGATTGCATCTTATATGAAGACGATCATTTGCTGATCCTCAACAAACCGTCCGGCACCGCTGTGCATGGCGGCAGCGGATTAAGTTTCGGTGTCATTGAAGGGCTGCGGGCGCTTCGTCCCGAAGCACGCTTCCTGGAACTGGTACACCGTCTGGACCGTGATACTTCCGGTGTTTTACTGGTCGCTAAAAAGCGTTCAGCACTGCGCTCCCTGCATGAGCAATTGCGGATAAAGAGCATGCAGAAGGATTATCTGGCGCTGGTCCGTGGTGAATGGCCGTCGCACTGCAAAGTGATTCAGGCGCCTTTGCTGAAGAATATTTTGCAAAGCGGCGAGCGGGTCGTTCGGGTTAATGCGGAAGGTAAACCTTCTGAAACGCGCTTTAAAATTGAAGAACGCTATGAGTTTGCCACGCTGGTGAAAGCCAGCCCGGTGACAGGCAGAACGCACCAGATCCGTGTGCATGCGTTGCACGCTGGTCATCCGATTGCTTTTGATGATCGTTATGGTGAGCGTGATTTCGATGCGAAACTGTCAGGAACGGGTCTGAACCGTCTTTTCCTGCATGCAGCTGCGCTTCGTTTTGAACATCCGGCTAGCGGTGAAACCATGCGCATTGAGGCTCCTATGGATGCCAAACTTCGTAACTGCCTGAAAATTTTACGCGGCAAAGCAACTGCTCGTTAAAAAGATCAGCTTATAAAGAGGCGCACTGGTTGCGCCTTTTTTTATGCCTCGCACTTAACGACTTTCAAGCAACGGATTGATGCCGTGTTCGCGCAGTAAGGAGAGCAGGGCAATCAGCGGCAACCCGATGAGCGTATTCGGGTCGCGTCCTGTCAGGCGGTCGAAAAGTGTGATCCCCAGTCCTTCACATTTAAAACTTCCTGCGCAGTCATAAGGCTGCTCACGATGCAGATATCCCGTTATTTCATCATCAGATAACGGGCGGAATGATACGTCGAACGTTTCGCATAATGTCTGTGCGGTTTGTGTCTCGCTGTTATACAGGCTCAGGCCGGTATAAAACGTCACGGTTTTGCCGCTGGCAGCACGAAGCTGGCGAAAGGCGTTATCAAATGTGTGCGGCTTACCGGTTATTTTTCCGTTAATAACACAGACCTGATCAGAACCTATGATCAGATGTTCAGGGTTGGCCGCCGCCAGCACGCTGGCTTTGGCTAAAGCCAGGCGTTTTACCAGCGCATCAGGTTGTTCATCAGGCTGCGGTGACTCATCAATGTCGGGAGCCGCGCAGGAAAATACCAGACCCGTTTTATCAAGCAGGGCCTTGCGGTAGAGCGATGTTGACGCCAGAAGAAGTTTTTTAGAGTGTGCTGACATAATTTTTTTTCACAAAGCGTAGCGTTATTGAATCGCACATTTTAAACTGTTGGCCGCTGCGGAAGCGAATATTGGTGAAAGGTGCGGTTTTGAGGCCTTTTTCTTTGACTCTCTGTCGTTACAAAGTTAATATGCGCGCCCTATGCAAAAAGTAAAATTACCCCTGACCCTTGATGCGGTTCGCACAGCCCAGAAGCGTTTAGACTATACAGGTGTCTATACTGCCGATCAGGTTACGCGTGTTGCCCAATCAGTGGTCAGTGTGGATTCTGATATACAAACCTCTTTGTCGTTTAATATCGACAATCAGCGCCTGGCTGTGATTACCGGCCACTCCGATGTTGCTGTGACTCTGGAATGCCAGAGATGCGGTAAGACGTTTGAACATCAGGTTCACACAACGTATTGTTTTAGCCCTGTCCAGAATGATGAACAGGCTGAGGCATTACCGGAAGCGTACGAGCCGATCGAAGTCGATGATTTTGGCGAAGTCGATTTGCTGGCAATGATTGAAGACGAAATTATTCTTTCACTGCCTGTCGTTCCGGTACATGAATCTGAACACTGTGAAGTGTCCGAAGCGGACATGGTATTCGGCAAACTGCCTGAAGAGGCGGAGAAACCAAATCCATTTGCCGTATTAGCGAGTTTAAAGAAAAGTACTTAAGGAGTAAGGTCCATGGCCGTACAACAGAATAAACCAACCCGTTCTAAACGTGGCATGCGTCGTTCACATGACGCTCTGACCACTTCCACTCTGTCTGTGGACAAGACTTCTGGTGAAACTCACCTGCGTCACCACATCACTGCCGACGGTTTCTACCGCGGTCGCAAGGTAATCGGCTGATAATTGCCTGCAACTTATTCACGTGATAAGTGCTGGCAAGGCGATACCTTGACTCGTCTAACCATCGCGTTAGATGTAATGGGCGGAGATTTCGGTCCTTCCGTCACAGTGCCTGCTTCATTGCAGGCACTGATCTCTAATTCTGAATTAGACCTCCTTCTGGTCGGCGATCCCGACGCAATCACACCTTTCTTAGCCAAAGCCGATCCTTCTTTAACAGAACGAATTCGGATAATTCCTGCTGAATCAGTTATAGCCAACGACATGCGCGCGTCGCAAGCTATACGTGCCAGTAAAGGAAGCTCAATGCGTGTGGCGTTGGAACTGATCAAAAGTGGTGACGCACAGGCGTGTGTCAGCGCGGGGAATACCGGCGCGTTAATGGGATTAGCCAAACTGGTCGTGAAGCCTCTTGAAGGCATTGAACGGCCAGCGTTGATGAGTGTATTACCCAACCAGCAACGCAGTAAAACGGTGGTGCTGGATCTGGGTGCCAATGTTGAGTGTGACAGCAGAATGCTGGTCCAGTTTGCTGTAATGGGCGCTGTCATGGCCGAACAGGTGGTGGGGATATCGACCCCTCGTGTGGCCTTGCTCAACATCGGTGAAGAGGAAAGTAAAGGGCTGGATAATATCCGAGAAGCCGCCGCGATTTTAAAAAATACCGCATTAATCAACTATATCGGCTATCTTGAAGGCAATGACCTACTGACCGGTAAAACGGATGTGATGGTATGTGACGGTTTTGTGGGAAACGTGACGCTCAAGACCATGGAAGGCGTAATAAGGATGTTTTTGTCACTGTTAAAATCCTCAGGAGAGGGTGGCAAGAAGGCCTGGTGGTTGAAATGGTTAGGTCGGATTTTACAGAAGAAGTTGCTAAAGCGTTTTAGCCACCTCAACCCCGACCAGTATAATGGCGCATGTTTGTTAGGATTACGGGGCATCGTTATTAAAAGCCACGGCGGAGCAAACCAGCGTGCGTTTGCTGTTGCTATCGAACAGGCTGTGCAGGCGGTGCAGCGGCAGGTCCCTCAGCGGATTGCCGCGCGCCTTGAAGCTGTATTACCCAAGAGTGACTGATCGTACATGTATACAAAGATTCTCGGTACGGGGAGCTATTTGCCCGTGCAAGTTCGGACTAATGCCGACTTAGAAAAAATGGTGGATACCTCCGACGAGTGGATTGTCACGCGTACAGGTATTCGTGAGCGTCGTATCGCTGCACCGGATGAGACTGTGGCCACAATGGGCCTGCACGCTGCAGAAAAAGCACTGGAAATGGCCGGCGTCAGCGCAAGCGACGTGGGTTTGATCATTGTTGCAACAACCTCATCTTCACATGCATTCCCGAGTTCAGCCTGCCAGGTGCAGAATATGCTGGGCATCAAGGATTCCGCAGCGTTCGATCTGGCGGCCGCATGTGCAGGTTTTACCTATGCACTGAGCGTTGCCGATCAATACATTAAAAACGGTGCCGTGAAATACGCACTGGTGATCGGTTCTGATGTGCTGTCCCGTAAACTCGATCCTGAAGATCGCGGTACGGTGATCCTCTTTGGTGATGGTGCGGGTGCGGTACTGCTCGGCGCGTCTGAAGAGCAAGGTATCATCTCCACACATATGCATGCCGATGGTCATTATGGCAACCTGCTGACACTGGCCTATCCAAGCCAGTCAGAGCCGGAAAAACCTGCCTATGTCACCATGGCTGGGAATGAAGTCTTCAAAGTCGCTGTGACTGAACTGGCGCACATTGTTGATGAAACCCTGACAGCAAACAATCTCGACCGTTCCGAACTGGACTGGCTGGTTCCGCATCAGGCGAACCTGCGCATCATCAGTGCGACAGCGAAAAAGCTGGGCATGGGGATGGAGAAAGTCGTGGTCACCCTCGATCGTCATGGCAACACCTCTGCGGCTTCTGTGCCTGCAGCATTTGACGAAGCGGTACGTGATGGCAGAATTCAGCGCGGGCAATTAGTGTTGCTCGAAGCATTTGGCGGTGGCTTTACCTGGGGCTCGGCGCTGGTACGTTTTTGATTTAACAGGATGATAAAAATGACAAAAATTGCAGTTGTTTTCCCTGGTCAGGGTTCTCAGACACTCGGTATGCTGGCTGATTTAGCCGCTGCGCATCCGGTGGTTGAAGAAACATTTGCCGAGGCTTCTTCGGCGCTGGGGTACGATTTATGGCAGCTGGTGCAACAGGGACCTGCTGAAGAACTGAATAAAACCTGGCAGACGCAGCCTGCATTGCTGGCCGCTTCCGTCGCTATCTGGCGCGTATGGCAGCAACAGAACGGCACTCAGCCTGTTCTGATGGCAGGCCACAGCCTGGGTGAGTATTCTGCTCTGGTGTGTGCGGGTGTACTGGATTTCAAACAGGCAATTTCCCTGGTTGAACTGCGCGGTAAACTGATGCAGGAAGCCGTTCCGGCGGGCACTGGCGCAATGTATGCGATCATCGGTCTGGATAATGACGCGATTGCCAAAGCCTGTGAAGAATCGGCACAAGGTCAGGTGGTTTCTCCGGTGAACTTCAACTCGCCAGGTCAGGTTGTGATCGCGGGTAATAAAGAAGCCGTAGAGCGTGCGGGCGCTGCCTGTAAAGAAGCGGGCGCAAAACGTGCACTGCCTCTGCCGGTCAGTGTGCCGTCACACTGCGCACTGATGAAACCTGCCGCTGAAAAAATGGCAGTGGCACTCGAAAATGTCACCTTCAGCGCACCACAGTATTCTGTTGTGAATAACGTTGACGTGAAAATCGAAACGTCTCCTGAAGCTATCCGCAGTGCGCTGGTTCGTCAGCTGTACAGCCCGGTTCGCTGGACTGAGTCTGTCGAATTCATGGCAGCACAAGGCGTTGAGCACCTGTTAGAAGTGGGGCCGGGCAAAGTTCTGACCGGTCTGACTAAACGTATTGTTGACACCCTGACGGCTGCCGCTGTGAACGACACGGCAAGTCTGGCAGCGGCGCTTGAGCAGTAATAAGAGGATGAGTATGAGCTTCGAAGGCAAAATTGCACTGGTTACCGGTGCCAGCCGTGGTATTGGCCGCGCAATCGCAGAGAAACTGGTTGCTGGCGGCGCGAAAGTGATCGGCACCGCGACCAGCGAGAAAGGTGCTGAAGCGATCGGCGAATATTTAGGCGATAATGGCAAAGGTATCATGCTCAATGTGGTTGAT
Organism: Rahnella victoriana; assembly: GCF_004330295.1. Taxonomy (GTDB): domain Bacteria; phylum Pseudomonadota; class Gammaproteobacteria; order Enterobacterales; family Enterobacteriaceae; genus Rahnella; species Rahnella victoriana. The sequence goes on along the minus strand of NZ_SJOJ01000001.1, from coordinate 41,975 downwards.
TCTGCATCTATTGACCAAGTATTGGCGACGATTCGAGCTGAATTTGGCGAAATTGATATTTTAGTTAATAATGCCGGCATTACCCGTGATAACCTTCTCATGCGAATGAAGGATGATGAGTGGCAGGATATCCTGGACACGAACCTGACTTCAGTGTTTCGGCTGTCAAAAGCTGTCATGCGGGCTATGATGAAGAAACGGTGTGGACGGATTATTACAATTGGTTCCGTTGTTGGCACCATGGGTAACGCAGGGCAGGCGAACTACGCGGCGGCTAAAGCTGGCTTGATTGGTTTTAGTAAGTCTTTGGCACGTGAAGTCGCTTCACGTGGCATTACTGTCAACGTCGTCGCTCCCGGCTTTATTGAGACGGATATGACAAGGGCGTTGACAGATGATCAACGCGCAGGCATTTTGTCATCAGTTCCAGCCAACCGGTTGGGCGATGCCAAAGAAATTGCCAGCGCCGTTGCTTTTTTAGCCTCTGACGAGGCCAGCTACATCACGGGTGAAACATTACATGTCAATGGCGGCATGTACATGATTTAAAAATTACGAAATTATTTGCGTTTTTTGCGGTAAAAACCGCAAAATAGAGCAAATTTGTGGTTTGACCAGCCTGGATTTAGTTGCATCTTTTTCAACATTTTATACACTACGAAAACCATCGCGAAAGCGAGTTTTGATAGGAAATTTAAGAGTATGAGCACTATCGAAGAACGCGTTAAGAAAATCATCGTTGAACAGCTGGGTGTTAAACAGGAAGAAGTAGTGAATGCTGCCTCTTTCGTAGACGACCTTGGCGCTGATTCTCTCGACACCGTTGAGCTGGTTATGGCTCTGGAAGAAGAGTTTGATACCGAGATCCCTGACGAAGAAGCTGAAAAAATCACTACTGTTCAGGCAGCTATTGATTTTATCAACGCTAGCCAACAGTAAGCGTACATGCTTTAAGTTTAGATAGTTAGGCGGTCATTTGACCGCCTAAGTTTTTTTTATCCCACGGTATTACTACTTTTTTCCCTCCCTGGAGGACACACGTGTCTAAGCGTCGAGTTGTAGTGACTGGACTGGGCATGCTGTCTCCTGTCGGCAATACTGTAGAGTCCACTTGGAACGCTCTCCTTGCCGGTCAGAGTGGCATCAGCCTGATCGACCATTTTGATACTAGTGCCTACGCAACGCGTTTTGCTGGCTTAGTAAAAGATTTTAACTGTGAAGACTTCATCCCGCGCAAAGATGCCCGCAAGATGGATGCCTTTATTCAGTATGGTATTACTGCCGGTATTCAGGCGATGCAAGACTCCGGGCTTGAAGTGACTGCTGAGAACGCGACACGCATTGGTGCGGCGATCGGTTCCGGTATCGGCGGACTTGGTCTGATTGAAGAAAACCATACCTCATTGGTTAACGGCGGACCACGCAAAATAAGTCCTTTCTTCGTTCCCTCAACTATCGTCAACATGATTGCAGGTCATCTGAGTATCATGTTCGGGTTGCGTGGGCCGAGTATTTCTATTGCTACAGCCTGTACTTCTGGTGTGCACAATATTGGTCATGCAGCACGCATCATCGCGTATAACGATGCCGACGTGATGCTGGCAGGCGGCGCAGAAAAAGCCAGTACCCCGCTGGGTGTGGGTGGATTTGGTGCCGCGCGCGCGCTTTCGACGCGTAATGACAATCCTCAGGCGGCAAGCCGTCCGTGGGATAAAGATCGTGATGGTTTCGTACTGGGTGACGGCGCAGGCATTATGGTGCTGGAAGAGTACGAACATGCCCGTAAACGCGGTGCAAAAATTTATGCTGAAATCGTCGGTTTTGGTATGAGCAGTGATGCCTTCCATATGACCTCACCGCCGGAAGATGGCGCGGGTGCGGCACTGGCGATGGAAAATGCGTTGCGTGACGCCGGTGTTTCGGCGGCGCAGATTGGTTACATCAACGCACATGGCACCTCGACGTCAGCAGGCGACAAAGCAGAAACGCAGGCGGTTAAGTCTGTCTTTGGGGCTGATGCGCAGAAAGTCATGGTCAGTTCGACCAAGTCGATGACCGGCCATCTGTTAGGCGCGGCGGGTGCAGTAGAGTCTATCTTTACCCTGCTGGCATTACGCGATCAGTCGGTACCGCCGACCATCAATCTGGACAATCCGGATGAAGGTTGTGATCTGGATTTCGTGCCTCACGAAGCACGCCAGGTGAAAGACATGCAGTATTCGCTGTGTAACTCCTTCGGTTTCGGCGGCACCAATGGTTCGCTGGTATTCCGTAAGATGTGATTCAGCAAAGTCTTTGTATGTGAAGGCCCGTTAATCGGGCCTTTTTGCTGTCTGAACCTAAAGTAAGAATGCTCTACTTGATGCAACAGTCGCGCTCACGCAGGCTCTGCTGTCTGAAGATCTTAACCATGCGGCCAGGAGGAAGTAACCATGTGGATTAACGGTGTGGCAGCAGAAACATTGCCCGCAAGCGACCGTTCGGTGCAATTCGGCGACGGTTGCTTTACGACAGCCTGCGTGCAAGACGGTGAGATCGCTTTCCTGCCACAACATATTGAGCGACTGCAACGCGCGACGGCGGTGCTGCGGATCGACAATGTGGACTGGGCTGCACTGGAACAGGAAATGGTTCTGGCTGCCGGACAGCAGCATGAGGCCGTCGTGAAAGCGGTGGTGACCCGCGGACAGGGCGGACGAGGCTACAGCGCAGCAGGTTGCTCCGCGCCGACCCGAATTGTGTCGACGTCGGCTTATCCGGCGCATTATAGCGGGTGGCGTCAACAGGGCGTGAAACTCACTCTCAGCCCGGTGAGACTCAGTCAAAACCCGCTGCTGGCGGGGATAAAGCATCTGAACCGTCTGGAACAGGTGATGATCCGCCTGCATCTTGACCAGACAGAAGCCAATGAGGCGCTGGTGGTTGACACCTCGGGTTGCCTGGTGGAATGCTGTGCGGCTAATTTATTCTGGCGTAAGGGAAATCAGGTGTTTACCCCGGATGTATCGCAGTCCGGCGTGGATGGCATTATGCGCCAGCATATCCTGCGCGTACTTGAAGCCACCTCTCCCTGGGTTGTTCACATCGTCAGTGAAACGCCGGATACGCTATCCGATGCGGATGAAATTCTGCTAAGCAATGCCCTGATGCCCGTTCTGCCGGTCAGTCAGGTTGATGATCACCATTACGCTTCGCGGCGTTTGTACGATTTCCTGCTCCAGAGCTGTTAAAAAGTGAATAAACAATGACAAACAAAAAGACCAAAATCTTCGCCCTGATTGTCCTGATCCTTTTAGGACTGGCGACGTTTGCCTACCAGAAAGTGAAACACTTCGCTGATCGTCCGATCAATGTCAGCAGTGAAACCATCTTTACCCTGCCAGCAGGGACCGGCCGCGTGGTGCTGGAAACGCTGCTGATCGATAAAAAACTGATGAAGCCGAATCCGTGGTTCCCATGGTTGCTGCGTCTGGAACCTGAACTGAGCGAGTTTAAAGCCGGCACCTATCGCCTTGAGAAAGGCATGACGGTGCGCCAGATGCTCGAACTGCTGAAAAGCGGCAAAGAGGCACAATTCAGCATTCGGTTTGTCGAGGGTTTTAAGCTCAGCGACTGGATGAAAGTGCTGGAAAAATCAGAGTATCTGAAGCATGAACTCAGCGGCAAAAGTGACGAAGAGATTGCCGTCGCGCTGGGAGCCACCGACAGCAAAAATGTCGAAGGCTGGCTGTATCCGGATACCTATCACTACACCGCCGGTATGACGGATCTGTCTCTGCTGAAACGCGCGCATGTGCGGATGGAGAAAACCGTCGCGGATATCTGGAAAGGTCGTGCTGAAGCCCTGCCATATAAAACGCCTGCTGATATGGTCACCATGGCGTCGATCATCGAAAAAGAAACGGCCGTAAAAGATGAGCGCCCGGAAGTGGCGTCAGTGTTTATCAACCGTCTGCGCATCGGTATGCGCCTGCAAACCGATCCGACCGTGATTTATGGTATGGGTGAGAAATACACCGGCAACATCACGAAAAAAGATTTAGAAACGCCAACGCCGTACAATACCTACGTGATCACCGGTCTGCCGCCGTTCCCTATTGCGATGCCAAGTGAGGCGTCACTCCAGGCGGCTGCGCATCCGGCGAAGACACCGTATCTATACTTTGTCGCCGACGGTAAAGGCGGGCATACTTTCAGCACTAACCTTGAGAACCATAACAAGGCGGTTCGTGTGTACATAGAGGCGCTTAAGAACAAGAATGAAAAGTAACTTCATTGTTATTGAAGGCCTCGAAGGGGCAGGGAAAACCACCGCACATGACGTGGTCGTTAACGCGCTGCACGAGCATGGCGTGGAAGACATTGTCTTCACCCGTGAACCGGGCGGCACGCCGCTGGCCGAGAAATTACGCGATCTCTTCAAACGTGGTGTCGACGGCGAAAAACCGACTGTGAAAGCAGAAGTGCTGATGCTTTACGCGGCGCGTGTGCAACTGGTTGAGACAGTGATTTTGCCTGCACTGGCGCGTGGCGCATGGGTTGTCGGCGACCGGCACGACCTTTCTTCGCAAGCCTATCAGGGCGGCGGACGCGGGATTGATGCCAGTCTGATGAGTTCGTTGCGTGATACCGTGCTCGGCGATTTCCGGCCGGATCTGACGCTGTATCTTGATCTGCCACCGGCTATTGGCCTGCAACGCGCCCGTGCCCGTGGTGAACTGGATCGTATCGAACAGGAAGCGTTGCCTTTCTTTGAACGCACGCGGGCGCGCTATCTTGAACTGGCGGCCGAAGACCCGCGCATCAAGACTATCGATGCGTCACAATCTATCGAACAGGTCACTGCGTCCATCGAGCTGACGCTGAAAAACTGGTTCGACGAGCAAGGCAACGCATCATGAACTGGTATCCGTGGCTCACCGGCCCGTACAGACAACTGACCGGGCAATACCAGACGGGGCGGGGTCATCACGCGGTGCTGATGCATGCGGCGGCGGGCATCGGCGATGAGGCACTGGTGTACGGTCTGAGTCGCTGGTTGCTTTGCCAGCACAAAGACGGCGAAAAAAGTTGCGGCACCTGTCATAGCTGCCAGCTGATGATCGCCGGAAACCATCCCGACTGGCATATCCTGCAACCTGAAAAAGGCAAAAACTCACTGGGTATCGATCCGGTGCGTCAGCTGATTGAAACGTTGTACAACTATTCGCAGCAGGGCGGCGCAAAAGTCGTGTGGATCCCGCAGACTGAATTGCTGACCGAAGCCGCAGCCAATGCTTTACTGAAAACGCTGGAAGAGCCTCCGGCGGGTACCTATTTCCTGCTCGGTTGCCGTGAACCTTCGTCTTTGCTGGCGACTATCCGCAGCCGTTGTTTCTACTGGCACCTGCCGGTGCCTGATGAGGCGCTGGCGATCCAATGGGTCAACCGCCAGCTCAGCGCCGATCCCATCGCGATTAAAACCGCACTGCGCCTGACCAACGGTGCGCCGTTGTCGGCGATGGAACTGTTACAGCCTGAGCGGTGGAAGCAACGCGTGGCGCTTTGCCAGCAGCTTTACGTTCAGTGCCAGCAACACGATATGCTTTCCCTGTTACCGCAACTGAATCACGACGATGCTGCGGAACGCCTGTACTGGCTGGCGACGCTCCTGCTGGATGCCATCAAATGGCAGCAGCACGCAGGGCAGTTCATCATCAATCACGATCAGCAACCGCTGATTGCGATGCTGGCCGGTGCGCAATCCAATGCGTCGCTGCAACAGTCCGTCACCGCCTGGATGCATTGTCGTCAGCAACTGCTTTCCATCGTGGGTGTAAACCGCGAGCTGCTGTTGACCGAACAGTTGCTGGAATGGGAACAGATCCTGCAGGGCAAGACACCCTCTTCATTTTTCAGTGCTGCTCTGACGCGCTGAATACCGATTTATCTAAACAGACCGTAACGAGTTAATGACCATGTTTTTAGTTGATTCCCACTGCCATCTCGACAGCCTTGATTACGACGAACTGCATTCCGGCGTAGATAACGTGCTGGAAAAAGCGCGCGAGCGTGATGTGAAATTCATGCTGGCGGTTGCAACGACATTGCCGGGATATCAGGCGATGACGCAACTGATCGGCGATCGCCCTGATGTGGCTTTTTCCTGCGGTGTCCATCCGCTGAATATCGACGAAGGGTATGATTTCGGCGAACTGCGTCAGCTTGCGGCCAGCCCGAAGGTGGTGGCGATGGGCGAAACCGGTCTTGATTATTTTTACCAGAAAGAAGCGCATCAGCTGAAACTGCAACAGGACTCTTTCCGCGAACACATCCGCATTGGCCGTGAACTGAACAAGCCGGTCATCGTGCATACCCGTGATGCACGCCAGGACACGCTGGATATTTTGACCGAAGAAAAGGCAGGGGAGTGTGGCGGCGTTCTGCACTGTTTCACCGAAGACTTACCGACGGCGAAATATCTGCTGGATCTGGGGTTCTGCATCTCGTTTTCCGGCATTGTGACCTTCCGCAACGCGGAAGCATTGCGTGAAGTGGCGCGTTATGTGCCGCTGGACCGGCTGCTGGTGGAAACTGATTCGCCTTATCTGGCGCCGGTACCGCACCGTGGCAAAGAAAACCAGCCTGCTTATGTACGTGACGTGGCCGATTATATGGCGGTGCTCAAAGGGGTGAGCGTGGAGCAACTCGCCGAAGCCACAACAGCAAACTTTTCACGATTATTTCACATCGACAGCGCCCGTCTGATCTAGCCTTAGGCTGGGTCATATTCACTGTATTTATTTTTCACCTCGTAATTAATCCTCTGAATGAGGTATCTTGGCACCGTTTTTGGCGGTGTCAGGCTGCCTTTCTTCGGATTTTGTGTTGATAAATGGCGGTTATTAAGACGTACTTACTGCATTTTTCAGAAAAACGTGACTGCCATCAAACATTAACAAAGGGAATTATTTTACCCTTCGTAAAAATTAAAAGGGGTGCTCAGACACCCGACAGCAAAAGGTTCATCACCCTTTTGCAAAGCGGTCAGTTAACACACTGCACCGCATGAAGTATCAAAAAGCATCATTACTCAGGAGCACACTCAATTATGTTTAAGAACGCGTTTGCAAACCTTCAAAAGGTCGGTAAATCGCTAATGCTGCCAGTATCCGTACTGCCAATCGCAGGTATCCTGCTTGGCGTCGGTTCTGCAAACTTTAGCTGGCTGCCAATGATCGTTTCCCATGTTATGGCCGAAGCCGGTGGTTCAGTCTTCGCTAACATGCCTCTGATCTTTGCTATCGGTGTGGCTTTAGGCTTCACCAACAACGACGGTGTTTCTGCACTGGCGTCCGTTGTAGCCTACGGCATCATGGTGAAAACCATGGCGGTGGTTGCCCCTCTGGTTCTGCATTTGCCGGCTGAAGAAATTGCAGCCAAGCATCTGGCGGATACCGGCGTACTCGGCGGTATTATCTCCGGTGCGATTGCGGCCTACATGTTCAACCGTTTCTACCGCATCAAGCTGCCAGAATATCTGGGCTTCTTCGCCGGTAAACGTTTTGTTCCGATCATCTCTGGTCTGGCTGCGATTATCCTAGGTGTGGTGCTGTCCTTCATCTGGCCACCTATCGGCACAGGTATTCAGACCTTCTCACAATGGGCGGCTTATCAGAACCCGGTTGTGGCATTTGGTATTTACGGCGTGGTAGAACGTGCGCTGGTGCCGTTTGGTCTGCACCATATCTGGAACGTTCCGTTCCAGATGCAAATCGGTGAGTACGTGAACTCTGCAGGTCAGGTGTTCCACGGCGATATCCCACGTTATATGGCGGGTGACCCGACTGCGGGTAAACTGTCCGGCGGCTTCCTGTTCAAAATGTACGGTCTGCCTGCTGCGGCGGTGGCCATCTGGCACTCAGCGAAACCTGAAAACCGTGCAAAAGTCGGCGGTATCATGATTTCCGCTGCACTGACTGCATTCCTGACCGGTATCACCGAGCCAATCGAATTCTCCTTCATGTTCGTTGCGCCGATCCTGTATGTGATCCACGCGATTCTGGCCGGTCTGGCATTCCCGATCTGTATCCTGTTGGGTATGCGTGACGGTACCAGCTTCTCGCACGGTCTGATCGACTTCATCGTCCTGAGCGGTAACAGCAGCAAAATCTGGTTGTTCCCAATCGTGGGTGCGGTGTATGCGGTCATTTACTACAGCATCTTCCGTTTCCTGATTGCGAAACTGGATCTGAAAACCCCTGGCCGTGAAGACGCGACCAGCGAAACCTCAGCACAGGGCGGCTCAGAAATGTCTGCTTCTCTGGTTCAGGCTTTCGGCGGTAAAGAAAACATCACTAACCTCGATGCCTGTATTACCCGTCTGCGCGTCAGCGTGGCGGATGTGTCCAAAGTTGATCAGGCTGGCCTGAAAAAACTGGGTGCAGCAGGTGTGGTGGTTGCGGGTTCTGGTGTTCAGGCGATTTTCGGTACCAAGTCTGACAACCTGAAAACCGATATGGACGAGTACATGCGTAACCATTAATGGTGCGTATTGACCCATTCTGAAAGAGGAGGCTTCGGCCTCCTTTTTTTATGCCTGCGATTTGGCAGGGCGCTGGCTGGCGCTTTCTGCGTCAATTAAGCATCAAAAAGCGTAATCAGGTTGAAAGGAATGGAAATTCTAACCCATACTGCGTACAACGCTTTTTACTTTGTTAAGGACAGTCAAGATGGCCGAAGAGACAATTTTCAGCAAAATTATTCGCGGTGAAATCCCCGCCGATATCGTTTTTCAGGACGAACTGGTCACCGCGTTTCGTGACATTTCTCCTCAGGCACCGAGCCATATCCTGATTATCCCCAATATCCTGATCCCGACCATGAACGACGTGGATGCCACGCATGAAGCGGCATTGGGCAGAATGATGACCGTGGCCGCGAAAATTGCCGAGCAGGAAGGGATAGCAGAAAGCGGCTATCGTCTGATCGTCAACTGCAACCGTGACGCCGGGCAAGAGGTTTATCACATCCATATGCATCTGGTCGGTGGCCGTGCACTGGGTCCATTGCTGTCTCGTCAGTAAGGGTAAACATGCGTTTTCTGATGGCGTTATTGCCGGTAATGTTGTTGATAGGCTGTAGCAGCAAGCCCACTATTGCGCTCAATAATCAACAAAGAGTGGTCATGGAATCTCCCGTTCTGACGGCGGGCATTATCCCTGGCTCGCCAACGGTGTCTGACTCCGGCGGGCAGAAAAAAGCCACCAGCACACTCAATAACAACCAGCCACACCCTGTCACCCTGCATTACCGTTTCTATTGGTATGATAAACAGGGGCTGGATTTATTCCCGGTCGCCGAAGCCAGAACCGTGACCGTTCCTGCCAACAGCAGCGTGGACGTCAGCTCCCAGAACGGCAATCTTGATGCGTACAGTGTGCGTATTTACCTTTATCTCTAATTTTCTGTACGGAGAAGGTTGATGAAAAAGTATTTTCTCATTGTGGCGATGGCCGCACTGATCCTCGGGGGTTGTACATTGCCTAACCAGCAACAAAACCAGCCACAGCAGCCTGAACAACCGCAGCAGCCGCAACAACCGTTACCGCCGGTGAACCCGCCTGTTCCGGAACAGCCGCAGGTTCAGCCCGTTCCGCAGCCACCAAAATTTGCCAACATTGACTGGACGTCTACCGTTGAGCCGATGCTGGCAAAAATGCTGAAAGCAGACGGCGTCCAGCCGGGCAGCGTTCTGCTGGTGGATAGCGTGAAAAACAGCACCAACGGTTCGCTGCAAATGGCGAAAGCCACCGATGCCTTGCGTAATGCGCTGGCGAACAACACCACATTCCAGGTGGTACCTGCTGAGCAACTGGCGTCGGCCAAACAGTCACTGGGATTATCACCGGATGACAGCCTGGCGTCAGTCAGCAAAGCTATCGGTCTGGCGAATATCGTGAAAGCGCAGTATGTGCTTTACAGCACCGTGAGCGGCGACGTGAAAGCGCCGACTATGTCGATGCGTCTGATTACCGCGCCGAGCGGGGAAATCGTCTGGTCAGGTCGCGGTGCCGTCCGCAATTAAGGCTGAACTCCGGCACCTGATTGAGCAGCATTATCCGGCGGTGAAAACCGCCGGTTTTCGTTTAACGCCGGTTGCCGGGCTGACGGGGGAAAGCTGGAAAATCAGTTCATCCGCTGGCACCCTGCTGGCGCGCCATCAGTCTGTGCAGCGGCAGGTTTCAGGCGCTGACCGGCGTCGTGAAGCGGCAATTTTGCGGCATATCGCGCGGCATCCGTTAGGTCCTTGTGTCAGACTTTACTCTCCGCCCTGGTTACTGGTGGACTGGCTCGACGGCACGCCGCTGACCCCTGCGGCGTTTGCAGACGCTGCGGCTCAGCAGGCATTAAGCCAGCGGCTGGTCGCACTGCACCGGTTGCCGCTGTCCGGCTACCGGCTGGATTTACCGCAGCAGTTTGCCCGTTACTGGCAGCATATTGACCGTCGCAGGCTGACGCCACGCTGGTTGCGCTTGCACCGTAACATGATGTCGCAGACGCCGCCTGCGCCGCTGAAACTGGCGCTGGTGCATATGGATATCCACGCCGGGAATGTGCTGGATACGCCTGACGGCCTGCGGCTGATTGACTGGGAATACGCGGCGAATGCGGATGTTGCGCTGGAACTGGCGGCGCTGATCCGGGGCAATGGCTGGGATGTGCAGCAGCAACACGTCTTCATTCAGCAGTATGTGGACGCGGGGGGGTATCAGGATATCTTGCGTTTACAGCAGCAGATAAGGCGCTGGATCCCCTGGATCGATTACCTGATGCTGATGTGGTTTGAAGTGCGCTGGCAGCAGACCGGCGATCATAAATACCGTGAATGGGCGCACCCGTTGCGACCGTGATAATCGTCTGAAAATAAAAAGGAGTGTCCATTTTGTTGGGACCTGTAATGCTGGATGTCGCTGGCTACGCGCTGGATGCCGAAGAACGTGAAATTTTGCAGCACCCGCTGGTGGGCGGGCTGATTTTATTCACCCGTAATTATCATGATGTTGATCAGTTACATGAACTGATCCGCCAGATCCGCGCCGCGTCACACGACAGGCTGGTGCTGGCGGTGGATCAGGAAGGCGGGCGCGTACAGCGTTTCCGCGAAGGTTTTACCCGTTTGCCTGCGGCACAATCTTTTGCCGCCCTCAATGCGCCCCATGAGGCCGCACGGCTGGCGCAGGAAAGTGGCTGGCTGATGGCTTCAGAAATGATTGCGATGGATATCGACATCAGCTTTGCGCCGGTACTGGATATCGGGCATATCAGCGCCGCTATCGGTGAACGCTCGTTCCATGCTGAGCCGGCGAAAGCGCTGGACATGGCAGAGCAATATATTCTCGGTATGCATTCCGCTGGCATGAAAACCACCGGCAAACATTTCCCGGGACACGGCGCGGTCAGCGCGGACTCGCATAAAGAAACCCCGCGTGACGACCGCCCGCTGGCGGAGATCCGTGAGCACGACATGGCCATCTTCCGCCAGCTTAACGCGCGTAAATTGCTGGATGCCGTGATGCCCGCACACGTGATTTATACGCAGGCCGATCCGCGTCCGGCCAGTGGTTCGCCATACTGGTTGCAGGACATTCTGCGCAAGGAACTGAAGTTTGACGGCGTGATTTTCTCTGACGATATCTCGATGGAAGGTGCGGCAATCATGGGCACTTATCCTGAGCGCGCGCAGGCGTCGCTTGATGCCGGTTGTGACATGATCCTGGCCTGTAATAACCGTAAAGGTGCGGTAAGCGTGCTGGATAACCTGTCCCCGGTCAACGCTGAACGTGTTGCACACTTGTATCATCGCGGATTGTACAGCGGGAAACAGGCCCGTCAGGATCTGCGAAATTCGGATCGCTGGAAGCAGGCAAACCGCGATCTTACCGCTCTCGACGCCCGCTGGCAGGAACACAAACAGGCTGCCCTGTAACGTTTTTCCGACCGCGTGAAGGGTTCAACGCACATTCAGGATGAGGTAAACGATGATTATCTATTTGCATGGCTTCGATTCAACCAGTCCCGGTAACCACGAGAAAGTGTTGCAGCTCCAGTTCATTGATCCGGACGTGCGCTTCATCAGTTACAGCACGCTGCATCCGCGTCATGACATGCAACATTTGCTGAAAGAAGTCGATAAAGTACTGCACGAAACGACCGATAAAAATGCGCTGATTTGCGGCGTCGGGCTGGGCGGTTTCTGGGCTGAACGCATTGGTTTTCTGTGCGGGATCCGTCAGGTGATGTTCAACCCGAACCTGTCGCCGCAGGATAATATGGCGGGCAAAATCGACCGTCCGGAAGAATATGAAGATATCGCCACCAAGTGCATCAGTGATTTCCGCGAGAAAAACCGTGACCGTTGTCTGGTGATTTTATCCCGTGAAGATGGCGTGCTCGACAGCAGTCAAACCGCTGAGAAGTTGCATCACTACTATCCGGTTGAATGGGACGAGCATCAGACCCACAAATTCAGGGATATCTCGACGCATCTGCAACGCATTAAGGCGTTCAAAAACATCGCCTGATTTAACAAGTCGTTTCTGAATTACTCAAAACCACTGTCTCCGGGCAGTGGTTTTTTTAACGATGTCATTCCCGTCTTCGAAATCGTTTTTCCATCAGATGTGCCTCTAACCCGCTGATTTAAAAATGTCAAAATGCGTGCCATTTCCGTAACTCAAATTATCCAATTGAATTTAAATTGACCTATATCAATTTTGGTATGACCAAATCACCACGCGTGATATCCTCCGTCTCAGATACCGATTTAACTTAAGCAACCCTATGTAATATAAGGATAATATTTTTACTCTTATATAACAATTGGTTCACATTTGAGGGGGTCATTTTGACATCACCAATGAAGAAAATTGTGATTATCGGCGGTGGCGCCGGCGGTCTGGAACTGGCGACCAGCCTGGGCCATAAACTCGGCCGTAAGAAAAAAGCGGAGATCATTCTGGTCGACCGTAACCACAGCCATCTCTGGAAACCGCTGTTACACGAAGTGGCCACCGGCAGCCTGGATGACGGCGTGGATGCGCTGAGCTATCTGGCTCATGCCCGCAACCACGGTTTTACCTTCCAGATCGGTTCACTGACCGACATCGACCGTGACAGCCAGACCATTAAACTCGCGGAAATTTGCGATGAAAACGGTGAGTTGCTGGTGCCGGTGCGTGATATCGCGTACGACACACTGGTGATGGCGCTGGGCAGTACCTCTAACGATTTCGGTACGCCGGGCGTGAAAGATCACTGCATCTTCCTGGATAACCCGCATCAGGCGCACCGTTTCCATAACGAAATGCTGAACCTGTTCCTCAAATTCTCTGCAAGTGAAGACAAGCAGAAGAAAGTGAACATCGCCATTGTCGGCGGCGGGGCGACCGGAGTTGAACTGTCTGCCGAGCTGCACAATGCGGTGAAACAGTTGCACAGTTACGGTTTTGAAGGTCTGGACAGCGAAGCGCTGAACGTCACGCTGGTGGAAGCCGGTGAGCGTATTCTGCCTGCCTTGCCTCCGCGAATTTCTGCGGCGGCGCACAATGAACTGACCAAACTGGGCGTGCGGGTTCTGACGCAGACCATGGTGACCAGCGCCGATAAAAATGGCCTGAACACCAAATCCGGTGAATTCATTGATGCAGACCTGATGGTCTGGGCGGCGGGGATTAAAGCCCCTGACTTCATGAAAGAGATCGCCGGTCTGGAAACCAACCGTATCAATCAGCTGGTGGTTGAACCGACGCTGCAAACCACGCGCGACCCGAACATCTACGCCATCGGCGACTGTGCGTCCTGTCCGCAACCGGCCGGTGGTTTTGTGCCGCCACGCGCCCAGTCTGCGCACCAGATGGCGTCCCGTTGCTTCGCCAATATCATGGCGCAACGCAAAGGCCAGAGCCTGAAACCTTACGTGTATAAAGACCACGGCTCGCTGGTTTCCCTGTCGCGCTTCAGTACGGTCGGCAGCCTGATGGGCAACCTGATGCGCGGTTCCATGATGGTGGAAGGGCGTCTGGCGCGACTGGTTTACATCTCGCTGTACCGTATGCACCAGATTGCATTGCACGGTTACATCAAAACCGGTCTGATGATGCTGGTCGGCGGCATCAACCGCGTGATCCGTCCGCGTCTGAAACTGCACTGATACCTGTTCACTGGCGTTTTTTTTCAACGCCAGCTGAATCGTTTCATACCTAAGAGCCTGTTTATGACAGGCTTTTTTCTTTTTAGCCCCGGTGACCCTGCAAACAGCATAAGATTCCGCCATTGTGTCATTGTCAGCTAAGAATCCTCCGAAACACCCGGCAGCTCCGTCATTTATCCCACTTACAGAGTTCGTCTTATTGTTTGCTTACGTTTTGCTGTGCACACTTAACATTACGTTTACAAGAACAGATTGTCACAGACGGCGATTCACGCACGCCGGATCTCAGATGTGCTGTTGTCCGCTGAGAGGCTGCCGGTAACGGAGCCATTGCGTGGTAACATTTTCGGAGGAAGTCCTGTGAACAAGTCAATGTTAGCTGGGGTCGGTATCGGAGTGGCTGCGGCGTTGGGCATTGCTGGCGTTGCAAGCATGAATGTCTTTTCATCTGGCCCGCAGTACGCGCAGGTTGTCAGCGCGACGCCAATCAAAGAAACCACCAAAACCCCGCGTCAGGAATGTCGCAACGTGACCGTCACTCACCGACGCCCTGTCCAGGATGAGCATCAGATTGCCGGTTCGGTACTGGGTGCTGTCGCCGGGGGTGTACTGGGTCACCAGTTTGGTGGCGGCCGCGGACGTGATGTCGCGACGGTAGCCGGTGCGCTCGGGGGCGGTTATGCAGGTAACCGCGTGCAAAGCAGCATGCAGGAAAACGACACGTACACCACGCAGCAGCAACGCTGTAAAACCGTGTACGACAAGGATGAAAAAACGCTGGGTTATGATGTGACCTATAAAATAGGCGATCAGCAAGGGAAAGTGCGCATGGACCACGATCCGGGTACCCAGATCCCGCTGGATAAAAGCGGACAGCTGCAACTTACCCGGACCTGATGTCAGGGTAACGCAGACTGCAACGAGCCTGAGGCGCAAACCTCAGGCTTTTTTATGCCGTTTTTGTGCTTCACGATGTCAGCCATGACGGCCAGCGCAATCTCCGCGGGGGTTTTGCTGCCGATGGCTAAGCCAACCGGTGCGTGCACACGGGCAACATCCTCATGGGAGAAATCCGCAATACTTTGCAGCCGCTCACGGCGGCGGGCGCTGTTGCGCTGAGACCCCATCGCGCCGATATAAAACGCCGGAGTATTCACGGCTTCCATCAGCGTCAGGTCATCCATTCGCGGATCGTGGGTCAGTGCCACAATCGCGGTATTGGCATGACAGCCCTGCTGTTCGAGATACTTTGCCGGGAACTGCTTTTCCAGCCGGATATCCGTTTTAAGTGCGGGGAGAAAATTCTCCAGCACGTCATCGCGACATTCGCACACCACCACCTCAAACCCCAGTGCGCTGGCAAACTCTGCGCAATACAGCGCGACGGCGGATAACCCGGCAATCAGCAGACGCGGTGCGGCCGCCAGATGCAGCGTCACCGTGTTGCCGTCGCGTATCACCTGGGTGCCGTGCTGATAATCCGTCAGGGCCAGATGATCACAGGCGGCAGGCAGCGTCAGTGTTTTAGTGAGCGCGTAATGTCCCGCCAGCGCCATGCCCATCTTTTGCAGATAATCCACACTGCCCGTGGTCGCGGGCAGGTATTCGATCAGAACATCCAGAGCGCCGCCACAGGGCAGGGCAATATTCGGCGTCAGCCCGCCTTCGCCGTAGCGCACCACCTGACTGGCCTGCAGATAATCGCCAGCCGCAAGGCGCTGTAAAAAATCCTCTTCGACACAGCCACCTGAAAGCGAGCCACAAAAGTGCCCGTCACGGGTCGCCGCCATCAGTGCGCCCGGCGCACGCGGGGAAGAACCGTAGGTCGCCAGCACGGTACACAACCATACCGGCTGATGGGCCAGCCATCCGGCGGCCTGAGAAATAACCTGATTATCAAGATGCTGCATGCAGATTTCCGTACGAAATAAGCGGGAGAGTGGGGAACCAGCGGGTGCGCGGTGATGACAGGATTTTATGCTGTTTCCTGCGACGGCGGATTCAGAGGCCTGCCCCGGTTTTTTCCGCCCGGGTATCGCTTTTATGCCCCGTCAGTGGCAATGAAATCTGTCTCATCTGGCGTCAATCCCTTTTGTTCATTGTTTGCGCAACAGAAATAATTATCGCATTAATTTGCGCAAAATTGTGAATGAAATATTAAAAATGTGTGATTCATCATGACTTGCAGAAAGCCGTACACCTATAATCCACCGCGTTAAACGGTATTTTCAGGATTTTAACGGTCATGAAATTACCGAATTATAAGAAAGACAATAAGAAGCAAAGGAATTTATGAGCAATTTCAACCCGTCCAGGCGGCGCTTTGTGAAAGGCGCTGTGATCGCTGGTGTCTCCGTTTATCTCGCGCCGTTGCACAGCCGTGCTTATGCCGCGCTGTTCGAAGAAAAAATTCTGCAATCTCCCCAATGGGATGCGCAAAACAAACGCGTTCGTTTCCGTATTGATGGCAAAGCGAAAGTCATGGGGCAAAAAGTGTTTGCACGTGATATCCGCGCTCAGGACATGCCGCACTGGCCGCAAAAACAGGCGCACGCCTTTATCATCCGCGTGACCGAAGCCGATAAAATGTATACCGGGTTAGACCTCTCCCTGCTCGGCGACGATTTACAGCCCGATCAGCTGGTCACCGCCGATGTGCTGGCCCGCGACGGACTGGCGTTTCCCGCCTTTTATGGCGAAGACATGCTGCTGCCGGAAGGCAAAACCCCGGCCTATCTGGGGCAGGCGGTGGCGATTCTGGTGTATCAGGATTTCGCCCGGTTCCGTTTCGCCAAAAATGCTCTCAAATTCAAAGACAACGTGGTGCGCTACGGTGAGAAAACCGGACCGCTGGAACGGGATCCTTGGGGCACGTTCCGTTTTGTGCGTGTCGGCGGCGAAACCGCTTTTGAAGACGATACGTTCTCCAGCCTGAAAGACATGCCGGTATTCCCGGTCGGGATGCGCAAGCACCTGCCGGTGTGGCCGGAAGGGCGCGAAGGCGGCAAGCTGGATGAGCAGGGCATGTTCTACGCCGGTGAAATGGCGGAGGAACTGAAATCGCCGCCGCAGGACTGGCTGGTGATGTCGCGTAAATTCACCACGCAGTCGGTAGATACCTCGGCCCTCGAACCGGATAACGCGAACGGCTGGTACGATGCGGCGACGCAAACCCTGCATATGGTGGTGCCGACCCAGTCGCCGCAGGAAGTGGCGGACGAGATGCCGCGTATGATGGCGAAATCGCACCGCACGGTAAAAACGCTGATCATGCATCCGTGTTACACCGTCGGTTATGGCTCTAAAGATCACTACAACTTCCCGTATTACGGTGCGGTTGCGGCGATGTACGGCGACGGTTTGCCGGTGCGTCTGGCCAATGACCGCTTCGAACAGTTCCAGTCTTCCCTTAAACGCCACGCGTTTGACATGAATTACGACATCGCCGTTAACCGTAAAACCGGTATGTTGCAGTCCTTCCATGCGGCGATGACCGCAGATGGCGGCGGGCGCAGCAACTTTACACCGTCGGTGGTGATGGTGGGCGCAACCGCTGCGCAGTCGATTTACTACTTCCCCAAAAGTGATTTATCCGCCGTCGGGCTGGCCTCGCGCGCGCTGGATGCCGGGTCTGCCCGTGGCTACGGCACGCTGCAAAGTATGGCCGCCACCGAAATGATGATGGATGAACTGGCCGCCGAACTGAAGCTGGATCCGATCGCGTTTCGCTTACGCAACGTGCTGAAATCCGGCATGAAAAATACGCAGGGTGCCATTCCGGCGGGGGCGATCCGTGCCGATGAAGTGCTGGAGAAATCCGCGGTTCATCCGTTATGGACCGAGCGCGAGACGCGTAAGACAGAGTACGAAAGCCAGCATCCCGGCAAGCGTTATGGCGTCGGTTTTGGTTGCGTGCAGAAAGATTTCGGTACCGGTGCGGAAACATCATTTGCCCGCGTAGAAATCAGTGAAAAAGGCGAAATCAGCCTGTGGCACAGCGGCGCAGAAATGGGGACGGGCATGTCCACCTCGCAGTCCGTATTGTGCGCTGAATGGCTGGGAAAACCGGCGGAACAGGCCCATTTCTCGGTGACCGACTGGTCGGTACTGCCGGTGGAAACCAGCGGCGACCCGTACATTATGTCGCAGGAAGAGCAGGATAAACTGCAAACCAATCCGCGCTGGTCGCCGTCTTACTGTTCGCCGTCCAGCGCCAGTAACTCGGCCTATTACTTCTCGCACAGCACCCGCGAAGCGGCACGCCTGATCTTCGACAACGGCATCTGGCCGGCGGCGATGGCTATCTGGCAAACCGGCATCGGCGGCGGACAGGCTGCGCCTTATGTCGTGCGCAAGGAAGATGCGCGCTGGGTGGAAGGGGGTCTGACGGCTAACGGCATGCAAATTCTCAGCCTCGAAACGCTGGCGAAAAAAGCCTACGAGATGAACGGCATAACCGGTGCGGCGGTGCATGTTTTCAACCGCTGGCAATGGGCGGAAGCGGATTTCACCCTGAACGATGTGCGTCAGCGTATTCCGGTGGATGGCATGGCGGTGCGCAACGGCGCGGGCGAATTCCGCACGCTGGCGCGCGACGCAGTGTATTACCCGCCGACGCAGCGCAACAACGCGTCTGTGACCTATTACAGCGCGGTGGGCACACTGGCCGAAATCGCGGTGGAGATCGCCACCGGCAAGGTCGAACTGCTGACCCATCATTCGGTGATGGAGTGCGGCAATCTGATTGTGCCGGAGCTGGTATCCGGCCAGTTGCAGGGCGGGCTGGCGATGGGTATCGGCCACGCATTACACGAGTATTTGCCGCTGTACGAAGACGGGCCGGGCAACGGAACGTGGAATTTCAACCGTTACCATTTGCCGCGTGCCAGCGATGTGGCGGTCTGGAAACAGACCAGCGATATCCTGCCCGCGCTGTCGGAAACCGATCCGCCGAAAGGCATGGCTGAAGTGGTGATGATCCCGGTGGTCGCCGCGCTGGTTAACGCCATCGCCCATGCCACCGGCCATCGTTTCCGTGATTTGCCTGTCCGTGCTGAAAATATTCGTGAGGTTTTACAATGAGCATCAAAACGCAGCCTTTAACGCTGACCATTAACCATCAACAATACGGCCCGCTGGAGGTTCCTGAAGGCCTGATGATGATCGACTTCCTGCACGAATATGTTGCGCTGACCGGTTGCCGTCTCGGCTGCGGGCAGGGCATCTGCCACGCCTGTGTCGCCATTGTCGACCATGACAGCGGCACCAGCGAAGAAGTCCGCACCTGCATCACCGGCGCACATTACTTCAACGGCAAAAAAGTGCGTACCGTCGAAGGCCACGCGAAAACCGATGACAAAGGGGACGTCACGCTGTCGCCGGTTCAGCAGGCTTTCATGGAGCATTACAGTTTTCAGTGCGGTTACTGCACGCCGGGCTTTGTGAACGCCGCGACCCTGTTGCTGGAACGTCTGGCAAAACATCCGGTGGCGCTGTCAGAACTGGAAGGCGCGATTAACGGCGCGCTGGAAAATCACATCTGCCGCTGTACCGGTTATGTGCGCTATTACGAAGCGGTGCGTGACGTGGTGCTGAAAACCCCTGGCCTGATCCGGGAGCCTGTGTGATGAAAAAACGTCTTTTCCTCGCGCTGCTGGCGGTGATTATCATCGTGATTGCCGTGCTGTGGTGGCGGGAAAACCGCACGCCGGATGGCCCGCTGCAAAAAGTCACGGCGGATAGCGCACAGATTGAACGTGGCCGCTATCTGGTACAGGCGTCTGACTGCGCGGCGTGTCATACCGCGTCCGGCGGCGCACCGCTGGCAGGCGGTTATCCGCTGGAGACGCCGTTCGGCAAAATCTTTGGCAGCAACCTGACGCCGTCGGCGGATCAGGGGATTGGCCGCTGGACGTCAGATGATTTCTATATGGCGCTGACGCAGGGTGTGGCGCCGGGCGGACGTCATCTGTATCCGGCAATGCCTTACACCTCGTATAAAGGCGTGAGCCGTCAGGATTCAGACGACATGTATGCGTTTCTGATGACCCGTCCGGCGGTGGATCAGCCGGTGCCGGAAAACGAAATGCCTTTCCCGTTCAATCAGCGTATGGCGATGATCGGCTGGAATTTGCTGTTCCGCACATCCGATCCGATGCCGGCCAGCTCGCCGGGTAATTCGGCTGACTGGCAGCGCGGGAAATATCTGACGGACGTGCTCGGCCACTGTGGCGAATGCCATACGCCGCGCGGCAAACTGGGTCAGATGGACACGGATAACAATCTGCAGGGCGGCACCCTGGGGCGCATCACCGCGCCGGATATCACGCCGCAGGCGCTGGCGCAACGTGGCTGGAACCCGGCGGATCTGAGCCGTTTCCTCGCCACCGGTTTTGCGCCGCAAGGTTCGGCTTTTGATGAAATGCACAAGGTTATCGATCTCAGTACCCGTCATCTGACCGACGCTGATCATCGTGCGATAGTCACCTATCTGCTGGGCGATAAACCGCCTGTGGCAGTGGCGGTGGAAACCCGACAGGGCGGCAATGACGCCGGACGGATCACCTATCTCGATCAGTGTTCCGGTTGCCATATGGCGGACGGCGCGGGTAAACCGCATGTGGCGGTGGCGATGCAAAACAACGCCACATTGCGCCAGCCGGATGGCCGCAACCTGATTGTTTCGGTGCTCGATGGCTTACCGGCGCAGGAATTCCCCAACGGTGAAAGTATGCAGCCGATGCCGGGGTTTGCTGACCGTCTGAACGATGCGCAAATCGCGGACATGGTGAATTATCTGCGCGTGACCTTTGGCGGTCTGCCGGGGAATATCACCCCCGATCAGGTGAAAGCCTTGCGAAAACCTTAGCGGATAGCGGAATGAACCTGTAAAAAAGCCCGGTGAATGAGGCATTCACCGGGCTTTTTCTTTTCTTCCGTCGTCAGTCTCAGATCAGATGCTCAGTAAACTCACTCAGCATATCGCCGACGAATTTCAGGCGCTTCGGGCGGTCAGTCAGATCCAGCATAAACTTCAGTTTAGCCGGGCCATCGAGACGGTAGACCTGCGGCTGTTTCTGCAACAGTCCAATCAGGAAGCCCGGATCGACGCGGTTCTTATCGCCAAATTCAATGAACCCGCCGCGCTCGTTACCTTCAATGCGTTTGATGCCCAGATCTTTAGCTTTCAGGCGCAGCACGGCAATCTGCAACAGATTACGCGCACCGTCCGGCAGGGTGCCGAAACGGTCAATCAGCTCGACGCGCAGTTCATCCAGTTCGCCTTCGGTTTTCGCACTGGCGATACGCTTATACAACGACAAGCGCGTATTCACGTCAGGAATGAAATCTTCCGGCAACAGGGCAGGCATGCGCATTTCGACTTCCGTCTGGCTGGTGGTTAAGTCTTCCAGCGACGGTTCGCGGCCTTCCTTGAGGGCTTCGACGGCGTTTTCCAGCAGCTCCATATACAGCGAGAAACCGATGCTGGTCATCTGGCCGCTCTGGCCTTCACCGAGCAGTTCACCCGCGCCACGGATTTCCAGATCGTGCGTCGCCAGCGCAAAACCGGCACCCAGATCTTCCAGCGAGGCGATGGCTTCCAGACGCTTGTGGGCATCGGCAGACATGGCCTTCGGCGGCGGCGTCAGCAGATAAGCATACGCCTGATGGTGCGAACGCCCGACGCGGCCACGCAACTGATGCAACTGCGCCAGACCAAAGTGATCGGCCCGCTCGATAATGATGGTATTCGCCGTCGGGATATCGATACCGGTTTCGATGATGGTGGTACACACCAGCACGTTGAAACGCTGATGGTGGAAATCGTTCATCACCCGTTCGAGGTCGCGTTCACGCATCTGGCCGTGGCCGATGGCGATGCGCGCTTCCGGTACCAGTTCCGCCAGCCGCTGCGAGGCTTTCTCGATATTCTCGACATCGTTATACAGATAATAAACCTGCCCGCCGCGCAGAATTTCACGCAGGATCGCCTCGCGCACCACCAGGCTGTCGTACTCGCGCACAAAGGTTTTGACCGCCATACGGCGCGCGGGCGGGGTGGCGATAATCGACAGGTCGCGCATGCCGCTCATCGCCATGTTCAGCGTACGCGGGATCGGCGTCGCGGTCAGGGTCAGAATGTCGACATCGGCGCGCATCGCCTTAATACGTTCTTTGTGACGTACGCCGAAACGGTGCTCTTCATCGACAATCAGCAAGCCGAGATCTTTCCATCGCAGGTCGCTTTGCAGCAGTTTGTGCGTACCGATAATAATATCGACTTTGCCTTCCACCGCGTCTTCCAGCACGGCGTTTTGCTCTTTGGCACTGCGGAAACGCGACATCATTTCGATGCGCACCGGCCAGCTGGCGAAGCGGTCACGGAAGTTATCAAAGTGCTGTTGCGCCAGTAAGGTGGTCGGGACCAGCACGGCAACCTGCTTGTTGTTGGACACGGCGAGGAAAGCCGCGCGCATCGCCACTTCGGTTTTCCCGAAACCGACGTCGCCACACACCAGACGGTCCATCGCCAGCGGTTGCGTCATGTCGGTCAGCACGGCATTAATGGCCTGTGACTGATCCGGCGTGGTTTCAAACGGGAAAGCCTGACAGAACAGCTGATACTGTTCTTTATCGTGTTTGAAGGCGAAACCGCTTTTGGCTTCGCGTTGGGCGTAAATATCCAGCAGTTCGGCGGCCACATCACGGACTTTCTCGGCGGCTTTCTGCCGCGCTTTCGACCAGGCTTCACCGCCGAGTTTATGCAGCGGCGCGCTTTCGTCTGCGCCACCGGCATAGCGGCTGATCAGATGCAGCGACGAAACCGGCACGTACAGTTTGTCTTCACCGGCGTAAGTCAGGATCAAATATTCAGCGGTGATGCCGCCGGTTTCCAGCGTGGTCAGCCCGAGATAACGGCCGACGCCGTGTTCGACATGCACCACCGGCTGGCCGGGACGCAGTTCCGCCAGATTGCGGATCAGTGTATCGGTATTAATCGAGCGGCGGCTGTCCTGACGGCGGCGCGCCACGCGCTCACCCAGCAGATCGCTTTCGCAGATCAGCGCCAGTTGTTTATCCGCATCGAGAAAACCGCGTTCGCACGCGCCAATCATGATGTAACGACCGGCGGTGTCGGCTTCTTCAATGCGGGTAATCAGCGTCGGCATCAGCTTGATGCGGGCCAGCAAATCCTGAAGTGTTTCGCGTCGGCCTTCACTTTCTACCGAGAACACCAGACTGCCTGTAAAAGCTTCATTGAAGCGGCGCAGGTTATCCATCGGCGTTTTGTTCTGCGGCTGAACGGAGAGGTCCGGCAGCTTTTCGTAGCTCAGATTGGTGTTCGCGGCTTTCTTCGGCAGCGAATCGGTGCGCAGTTGCACGCGCGGCCAGGCTTTCAGCTCGCTGTACAGTGAATCGACCCGCAGCCACAGGTTTTCCGGCTCAAGCAGCGGACGCATCGGATCGACGCGGCGGCTTTCATAACGCTGGCAGGCATCCTGCCAGAAACGCTCGGCGGCGGCTTCCAGATCGCCGGTGTTCAGCACCAGCGTATTCTCCGGCAGATAACTGAACAACGTGGTCAGCGGCTGACTGAAAAACAGCGGTTGCCAGTATTCGATACCGGCCGGGAAGGTGCCTTTGCTGACCTGCTGATAAACGTGTTCGGCGTCGCGGCGCACTTCAAACTTTTCGCGCCACTGGCTGCGGAACAGCTCAATGGCATTTTTGTCGGTCGGGAATTCATGGGCGGGCAGCAGATTGATGTGATCCACTTCGGTCAGCGTGCGCTGGGTATCCACATCGAAAATGCGCAGGCTGTCGATTTCATCATCAAAGAAATCAATGCGGTAAGGTTCTTCGCTGCCCATCGGGTACAAATCGAGCAGGGCGCCACGGGTGGCAAACTCACCGTGCTCCATCACCTGATCGACGCTGCGGTAACCGGCCTGTTCCAGCTGTGCACGCAGTTTATCGCGCGACAGTTGCTGGCCTTTTTTCATTACCAGCGCGTGGCCGTGCAGGAACTCATGCGGGCAGACGCGCTGCATCAGCGTATTCACCGGCAGAATGATAATGCCGCGTTCCATCGTAGGAAGCTGATACAAACTGGACAGACGGGATGAAATGATTTCCTGATGCGGCGAAAAACTGTCGTACGGCAGCGTTTCCCAGTCCGAAATACTCAGGACTTTGTTGTCAGTAAACTGTTGAATTTCATCGCGCAGGCGCAGGGCATTTTGCATATCAGGCGCAACCAGCAGAACCGGACCGGTATGGCGTTCACTGATTTGAGCACATTCCAGCGCGCAGGCGGAGCCGGTGAGCTGGCCTAACAGGCGGGTGTCACCCGGACGTTCAGGCAACGAATAACGATAATCTTGAGACATAGGCTGTTTTGAGTTCTCGTTTTGGCGGCTGTCGGAGGCCAATTAGCAGACCGTATCTTGCTTTGCAGGGGTAATCGGGGTCAACCCGTTGTCTGTATAAAAGGGTCAACGGCGTCACAAAGTTAAACCGATTACTTTGGGTTAATGGTTCCATAAAGCGGTGCTAGCCTTTATTATCCTTGATCACTTTAGTCTGCGCCACGCACTTATTTGCGGCCAAGCACTTAAAACGGATGTTATGTATCAACCTGTCGCGTTATTTATCGGTCTGCGCTACATGCGCGGACGTGCTTCGGACCGCTTCGGGCGGTTTGTTTCCTGGTTATCCACCATTGGTATCACTCTCGGGGTGATGGCGCTGGTCACCGTGTTATCCGTGATGAACGGGTTTGAGAAAGATCTGGAAGGTAACATTCTCGGTCTGATGCCTCAGGCGTTAATCACCACACCGGGCGGATCGCTTGATCCACAGAAAATCACGCATGATCAGGTTTCTGCGCTGAAAAGTGTCAACCGCGCGGTGCCGCTGACCACCGGTGATGTCGTGCTGCAAAGCCCCGGCAGCGTCGCGGTGGGCGTGATGCTCGGGGTTGATCCAAAACAGAAAGATCCGCTGGCGAAATACTTAATTGGGGTTGCCCAGCAGGAACTTCAACCCGGTAAATACAACATCATTCTGGGCGATCAGCTGGCGCAGCAGTTAAAAGTGCGCCGTGGTGATCAGTTGCGTCTGATGGTCACCAGCGTCAGCCAGTTCACGCCGGTCGGGCGCGTCCCGAGCCAGCGCCTGTTCAACGTGATCGGCACCTTCTCCGCCAACAGCGAAGTGGATGGTTACCAGATGCTGGTGAACATTCAGGACGCCTCACGCCTGATGCTGTATCCGAAAGGTAACGTGACCGGCTGGCGCCTGTTCCTCGACAAACCGCTGGACGTCGACAGCCTGAGTGCGCAAAAACTGCCGGACGGTACCAGCTGGAAAGACTGGCGCGAGCGTCGCGGCGAGTTGTTCCAGGCCGTGCGCATGGAGAAAAACATGATGGGGCTGTTGCTGAGCCTGATCGTCGCCGTTGCCGCGTTTAACATCATTACGTCACTGGGATTACTGGTGATGGAGAAACAAGCTGAAGTCGCGATCCTGCAAACGCAGGGCCTGAGCCGCCGCCAGATTATGGCGCTGTTTATGGTGCAGGGCGCCAGTGCCGGTGTGATTGGCGCATTGCTCGGTGCCGTGCTCGGCGTGGTGCTGGCCACTCAGCTGAATACCATTATGCCGGCTATCGGGCTGATGCTCGATGGCGCGTCGCTGCCGGTCGATATTGAACCGGTTCAGGTCGTTGTCATTGCGCTGGTCGCGATGGCCATTGCCTTATTATCTACGCTTTATCCTTCCTGGCGCGCTGCTGCCACCCATCCCGCAGAGGCTTTACGTTATGAGTAATTCTTTATTATTGCAGTGTGAAAACCTCTGTAAGACTTATCAGGAAGGCAAAATGCACACCGACGTGCTGCGTGACGTGAGCTTCGCCATGCAGCCGGGTGAGATGATGGCGATTGTCGGCACTTCCGGTTCCGGCAAAAGTACCTTGCTGCATCTGCTGGGCGGTCTGGATTCCCCGACATCCGGCGAAGTGATTTTCAAAGGCCAGTCGCTGAATGCCATGTCGTCTTCGGCGAAATCAGAATTGCGTAACCGCGAACTGGGCTTTATCTATCAGTTCCACCATTTGCTGCCGGATTTCACCGCGCTGGAAAACGTCGCCATGCCACTGCTGATCGGCAAAAAGAAATCGGCGGAAGTGCAGGAGCGGGCGATGGCGATGCTTGAAGCCGTCGGTTTACAGCACCGCAGCAATCACCGTCCATCCGAGCTTTCCGGCGGCGAACGTCAGCGTGTGGCGATTGCCCGTGCGCTGGTGAACAACCCTTCGCTGGTGCTGGCCGATGAACCGACCGGTAACCTCGATCAGCGCAATGCCGACAGTATTTTCGAACTGCTTGGTGAACTGAATGTGCGTCAGGGAACGGCGTTTCTTGTGGTGACGCACGATCTGCATCTGGCGAACCGTCTGACGCGTCAGCTGGAAATGCGTGACGGCAAACTGCAGCAGGAATCGATGTTGCTGGGAGCGAAGTAATGTCAGGCATTCCGTTTTCATTATTGATTGGTCTGCGGTTCAGCCGTGGCCGTCGTCGCAGCGGTATGGTGTCGCTGATTTCGGTGATTTCAACGTTAGGCATCGCGCTGGGCGTGGCGGTGCTGATCGTCGGCCTGAGCGCCATGAACGGGTTCGAGCGTGAACTGAAAGAGCGCGTACTGGCGGTGGTGCCGCACGGCGAAATCCGTCCGGTGAACCAGCCGTTTAACAACTGGCAGGGTGTGCTGGATCGGGTGGAAAAAGTGCCGGGCATTGTCGCGGCAGCGCCGTATATCCAGTTCAACGGCCTGATTGAGCACGGTGCAAAACTGCGTGCTATCCAGCTGAAAGGCGTGGATCCGCAGAGCGAACCGCGTGTCAGTGCCGCGCCGAAATTTGTGCAGAACAACGCATGGCAGAATTTCAAAGCCGGTCAGCAGCAGCTGATCCTCGGCAAAGGCGTGGCCGATGCCGTAGGCGTGAAGCAGGGCGACTGGGTGACGGTGATGATCCCCAACAGCGATCCGGAAATGAAGCTGTTGCAACCGAAACGTATCCGTTTGCAGGTTGCCGGGATTTTGCAGCTCAGCGGTCAGCTTGATCACAGCCTTGGCATGGTGCCGCTGGCCGATGCCCAGCAATATCAGGACATGGGCAGCAGCGTGACCGGCATTGATATCAAAGTGAACGATGTCTTCGCCGCACAAAAACTGGTGCACGACGCCGGTGAAGTGACGCAGGCTTACGTTTATATCAGCAGCTGGATCGGGACTTACGGATATATGTACCGTGATATCCAGATGGTCCGCGCTATCATGTATATGGCGATGGTGCTGGTGATCGGCGTGGCCTGTTTCAACATCGTCTCGACGCTGGTGATGGCGGTAAAAGATAAAAGCAGTGATATTGCGATTTTGCGCACACTGGGCGCAAAAGACGGGCTTATCCGCGCGGTCTTCATCTGGTACGGTTTACTGGCGGGGCTGGTCGGCAGCGTGGCCGGTGTGGTGATCGGCGTGATTGCCGCTTTCCAGCTGACAAATATCGTCAACGCCTTGCAAAAACTCACCGGACATCAGTTCCTGTCCGGCGATATTTATTTTATCGACTTCCTGCCCTCTGAAGTGCACTGGCTGGATGTCGCGGGTGTGCTGGTCACCGCCCTGGTGCTGAGTTTGCTGGCAAGCTGGTATCCGGCACGCCGTGCAAGCCGTATCGATCCTGCCCGCGTGCTCAGTGGCGGCCAGTGATCCTTTTTTAAGAACCGTATTATTCAGACACAGAGAGTAAGGAGCACGTTATGCGCACACGTCATCGTCTGTGTCGGTTTCGCAAAAATAAACGCATTCGCCATCAGCGGTTCCGGTCGAATATTTTCCACCGTGATTCGATGGCGGCTGCGTCGCTGAAGAAACCGTTTGTTGTGGTGCTGACCGGCGCAGGGATTTCCGCCGAGTCAGGCATCCGTACTTTCCGCGCTGCCGATGGCCTGTGGGAAGAACACCATGTTGAGGATGTGGCGACGCCGGAAGGCTACCGCCGTGATCCTGAACTGGTGCAGCGTTTTTATAACGAACGCCGCCGCCAGTTGCAGGCTGAAGATCTCAAACCTAACGCCGCGCATTATGCGCTGGCTACGCTGGAAGAGGCGCTCGGCGACAACTTCCTGCTGGTCACGCAGAATATCGATAATCTGCACGAGCGGGCGGGCAGCTCCCGTGTGATCCATATGCACGGCGAATTGCTGAAAGTGCGCTGTACACAATCGGGTCAGGTGCTGGACTGGCCGGGCGACCTGAGTGTGGATGACCGCTGTCACTGCTGCCAGTTCCCGGCAGCGCTGCGTCCGCACATTGTCTGGTTCGGTGAAATGCCGTTTGGCATGGATGAGATTTACGATGCGCTGGCAAAAGCCGATTTCTTTGTCGCCATCGGCACGTCCGGGCATGTCTATCCGGCGGCCGGTTTTGTTCACGAGGCGCGTATCGGCGGTGCCTGTGCCGTGGAACTGAATCTTGAGCCAAGCCAGGTAGAAAGCGAATTTGATATGAAGCACTACGGACTGGCGAGCCAGGTGGTGCCGGAATTCGTGCATAAATTCCTGACGAAGAAAGATGAAGCCTGGTCGTAGACCGGGCTTTTTTTCCTGTTCATCCGCTGTAAAGCCAAAAAGTTGCGCCTGCCCCATAACGTTATCCCGTTAAACTTGGTGAAAAATGACCTGACGCAATATTCACGGTTTTCATGCTGCGCATAATAAAACCCAGCCGCCAGAGGATACCCAAATGAATAAGTTGCTTGATCGTTTTCTTCATTATGTTTCTTTCGATACCCAATCTAAGCCCAATGTTAAACATACGCCCAGTACCGACGGGCAACTCAAGCTGGCGCAGGCACTGCGTAATGAACTGACTGAACTGGGTTTTTCACAGGTAACGCTCAGTGACAAAGGCTGTGTGATGGCGACCTTGCCGGGGAATGTCGCCTGGCAGGTGCCGGTGATCGGTTTTATTTCCCATCTGGATACCGCGCCTGATTTCACGGCGAAACATGTCAATCCGCAGATTGTGGAAAATTATCGCGGCGGTGATATCGCGCTGGGGAATGGCGACGAGATCTTATCTCCGGTGATGTTCCCGGTGTTACATCAGCTCCTCGGCCATACCATCATCACCACAGACGGCAAAACCTTGCTGGGATCAGACGATAAATCCGGCATTGCCGAAATCATTACCGCGATGGTGCGCCTGAAAGACAGCAATATTCCGCACGGTCCGGTGCGTATCGCGTTCACGCCAGATGAAGAAATCGGTAAGGGTGCGCAGAGTTTTGATGTACCGGCCTTTGGCGCGGAATGGGCTTATACCGTGGATGGCGGCGGGGTGGGGGAACTGGAGTTTGAGAACTTTAACGCGGCCTCTGCGACGATCAAAATTGTCGGTAACAACGTGCATCCGGGCAGTGCCAAAGGGGTGATGGTCAATGCCCTGTCGCTGGCGACCCGTTTCCACAACGAATTGCCGGTGGAAGAAACACCAGAGCATACTGAGGGTTACGAAGGTTTCTATCACCTGACGACCATCAAGGGCAACGTTGAACGTGCGGAAATGCATTACATCATCCGCGACTTCGATAAAGCGCAGTTTGAAGCCCGCAAACAAAAGATCATTGATATCGCCCATGTGGTCGGCAAAGGGCTGCATCGTGACTGCTACATCGAAGTGACGCTCGACGACCACTATTACAACATGCGCGATAAAGTGGCCAAACATCCGCATATTATCGCGCTGGCGCAGCAGGCGATGAAAGACTGTGACATTGAGCCGATCATGAAGCCTATCCGCGGCGGTACGGACGGCGCGCAGCTTTCCTTCCGGGGTTTACCGTGTCCGAACATTTTTACCGGCGGTTATAACTTCCACGGCAAACATGAATTCGTCACGCTCGAAGGTATGGAAAAAGCGGTGTCAGTGATTATGCGTATTGCTGAGCTGACAGCAAATAAAGCGAAATAACGGATTGTCGCGGCTTTATATCATTAGAATATCCGATGATATAAAGCCTTTTTTATTCTTTATTATCAATGCATTATCTCTGATGTTATTATTAATTTAATAATCAATAATAACTTATAATATATCGTGGGTTTATATCCATATTTTGTATTTTTCCTCATTTATTCCCTCATGTAAAATACCTCTTTTATTTCTACGGATTATAGTTAATGGAATTAAAAGATGTTTTATCGTTGCGTAATGTGGTCAGGTCCCGCATCCCGACTGAGAACAGAGGAACTCACTATAATGCCTGGGTTTTAATCTGGTATCCTGACGGAGGGAATGTAGGGCATGCGTCAATGTTTATTGGCGATATTCAGGAGACCAGCCCTTATGTCAGCTGGTGGCCACAAACCGAAGATAAAAAAATCATGTTTGGTAAATATCCTTCAAGAATTAGTTGTCAGGGAAATACAAGTACAACAACGTATCGCTCTGACGCCCATACAGAAGGTAATGCTCCCGATGTGATTTACGGGTTAGTAAACCTGGATGAAAGTGCGATGAAAATAGCCTGGCATGACATTTGTCATAAAGCAGGGGGATCATCATTTCGTACCGTTGGGAAGAATTGCGCTGATATTGTCAGTCGTGTCATCAATGCGGGGCTTATCGGTTCACCGTTTCGCGCTAAAGCCTTTGGTTGTATGCACGGTGGTTTTTTACCCTGCACCCCTAAACGTGTTGGGATAGCCTGTAATTATCTCAGAGATAAAGATGTCGCACTGAAAATAAGTTTACATGCCAAATTACTGAACCTTAATCCCGTTAAACGCCTGCTAAAACTTCGGTAAATTTGCCGGGTGATAAAACCCGGCAATAAAGAAGTTTCCTGTCTGGTTTATTTTTTTTGACAGTGGTGAAAAAATGCAGGTCTGTCAAATAATAGAGTGTGGGGCGTTAAGTATCGCGTGATGATAAAATGGGAAAAAACCTGAATGACTCATGCTGTTGCTTTATTATTTCTGGTCAGGATATTAGTCAATAAAATAGTAGAGTTATTAATAAATACAGGGCGCCGAAGCACCCTGTATGAAATAAGAAAAGTAAATATCGTTTACTCTCAGTCGTTAAAGTACCAGTAACCGCTGTTGACCAGCGCAGAGATCAACGCGAGGAAAGACGGGTCATCCAGCGCATCGCCCAGCATCTCTTTGGTCACCGTTTTGTGACGGGCAATGGCGTCCACCGCAGCGATGTGTTCCGTGGTCATGGCTTCGCCGTTGACGTAGCAGGTATCCCCGACGCGCAGCACGCGCAGGCCACCCAGCCGCTCCAGCGTTTCACCGGAATCCAGCAACTCATAAATTTCACCGGCCTGATAAGGCGGCTCCGGCGGCGCCAGATCCAGTTCGTGGCGGGACTGGGAAATAAACTCACCGAACCAGCTGTTGAAGTGCGTCGGGTTACCAATCAGATCCAGCATCATGGAACGCAGTTTATTCAGTTCCGCAGGCTGGACTTCAGCCGGATGCTCACGTTCAACCAGTTCCGGATCGCTGTAACGATGGCTGCCCAGTTCGCGGGAAAGCACGTAATCGGCAAAACCGCTGACCATTTCACGGGCGTTTGGTGCACGGAAACCGACAGAATAGTTGAGGGAGTTTTCCAGCGAATAACCGTCATGCGGGAAACCCGGCGGAATGTAGACGATATCGCCGGGTTCCAGCTCTTCGTCAATAATGGCGTCGAACGGCTCGACCTGGAGCAAATCAGGGTGCGGGCAATGCTGTTTCATGGCGACTTTCTCGCCCACACGCCAGCGGCGACGGCCTGTGCCCTGAATGATAAAGACATCGTACTGATCAAGGTGCGGGCCTACGCCACCGCCGGGCACCGAGAAGGAAATCATTAAATCGTCCATGCGCCAGTCAGGTATGTGGCGGAACGGCGTCATCAGATGGGAAGAGGGTTCGTGCCAGTGATCGACGGCCTGAACCAGCACCGACCAGCCGTTTTCTCCCAGATGATCGTAACTTTCAAACGGCCCGTGGCTGACATTCCATTTACCGTCGTGATTGCTCACCATACGGCTGTCCACCTCATTTTCCATCGCCAGTCCTGCCAGTTCGTCAGGCGAGATAGGATCCACAAAATTTTTAAAGCCGCGTTTTAGCACGACAGGACGTTTTTGCCAGTAACGCTGCAGGAAATCATTCCAGTCTAGGTCGAGTTGGTAATCCATAGTATTTCCCTTGCATTAAAAGGAGGGTGGATAAAGAAGAGGACTGTCTGTAAATGATTATAACGGAAGGTGTTGCGGCTGAGTTGGGCAATTGCCAGCAAATTTCGCACGATGGTTAAGATTGCGCCGAAATATGCTGGCAAAATGGGCAGATAAAACGCTACTCCAGATCGATACCCTGTTGCAGGCCAAAACAGACGCGCATGCTGGCACCGCCGAGCGGGCTGTCGCCGATGATAATTTTGCCGTCATACTGTTCGATGATGTCGTTAGCCAGCGAAAGCCCGAGTCCTTGCCCCGGACGCAACGTATCGGCACGTTGTCCGCGCTGGAAAATCACTTCACGTTTGCTTTCCGGAATGCCCGGACCGTCGTCTTCAATCAAAATCACCAGCTGATTTTCAGTGTGTACGGCGCTGATTTCGACGAACTCCAGACAATATTTGCAGGCGTTATCGATGACGTTACCCATCACTTCCATAAAGTCATTTTTCTCACCGACAAAGGTGATTTCCGGCGAAATATCCACGGTGATCACCACGCCTTTGCGCTGGTACACCTTGTTCAGAGCCGAGCACAATCCGTCCAGAATTGCCGGTACGGAATGCACTTCACGGATCAACAAGTTTTGTTCAGAACGTAGCGTCGCACGATGCAGGTAATAACCAATCTGCTGCGAGATGCGGCTGATTTGCTCGAGCATCACCGGTTCCGCTTCTTCTATCGTGGTCTGTTTGCCATTGCGCAGGGCGCGCAGGGTGGACTGTAATACCGCCAGCGGCGTTTTCAGGCTGTGCGTCAGATCCGCCAGTGTGGTGCGATAACGATCGTAACGGCCACGCTCGCCATGCAGCAAGATATTCAGGTTACGCACCAGTCCGCGCAGTTCGCGGGGCGGGTTTTCATCCAGCGATTCACGTTCGTGCGTTTCCAGTTCGGCGACCTGATGGATAAGCTCTTTGATAGGCCGCAGGCTCCAGTATGCCGCAAGCCAGAGTAAGGGGACGACCAGCAGCAGGTTTGCCAGCAGCACATAGCTGAACCATTCCCAGACCAGATCCGAACGCTGCAATTCCTGCGGAATGGTATCGACCACCACAATGTTCAGCGCGGGCAGGCGCGAGGTGGCATTGTAGGTATTCACCGCAATGGAGTGGGTCATCGCATTGGCGTCGGTGTCGTCGTAATCCTTCAGCTTATCCTGCGCTTTCGGGTTATTGCCCAGCACTTCGCTGCTGATTTGCGTGTCGGTGTCCAGCTCGTAGAAGCCCGGTTTATTCATCCACGCTTTATCGATATGCGCTTCCAGCTCGGGAATGCGGCGCTCAGCCCACAGCAGTTTTCCGTTGGCGTCGTAAATAAACACCAGCGTTGGCGTATTGAGGTCGAGATCAGGGGGAACGTTGATGCTCAGCTTGTTGTCGCGCCACTGGGCGAGGCTGAAGAAGAGGTTACTTTCGCCACGCAGCAAACGGTAGGCCGTTTTGTCGAAACTCACCATATAGCCGACCACCGCCACCAGCCCGTAGGCCAGCGACAGGGCAAGCACCACCGCAGCGGTCGCCATCATAAAGCGGACGCGAAGGGAGAACGGTTTCCGGGTACGACGTCCTTTCATGAAGCGTCCTTTGAACATGCCGGTGATTACGGACGAATGTCGAAGCGGTAACCCTGACCGCGTACGGTCGTGATCACGTCAACCGGATGTTCTGCCTGTAATTTTTTACGCAGACGGCCCATCAGTACATCGACGGTATGGCTTTCACGCAGCTCAGCATCAGGATAAAGCTGAAGCATCAGTGAGTCTTTGCTGACCACTTTACCGGCATTGCGGATCAGCGTTTCGATAATGGTGTATTCGAACGCGGTCAGTTTGATTGGCTGCTCATTAACCGTCAGTTCACGGCGTGACAGATCAATCTGGAAGGGTTGCAGCGTGATCACCTGGGAGGCAAGGCCGCTGTTACGGCGCATCAGCGCCTGCATACGCGCCAGCACTTCTTCCAGATGGAAAGGTTTGGTGACGTAATCGTCAGCACCGGCTTCCAGCACCGCGACCTTATCCTGCCAGCTTTCACGGGCGGTGAGCACCAGGATCGGCAAATTGGTCTGATGGCTGCGCCAGCGGCGGATCAGACTCAGGCCGTCTTCACCCGGCAAACCGAGATCGACAATGGCGATATCCGGCGCGTGTTCATGCAAAAAATAGTCTGCTTCTTTCGCGTCTTCTGCTGCATCGACCTGATGGCCCATTTCCCGCAGTTGAACCGAAAGGTGATGACGGAGCAGAGCGTTATCTTCAATAACTAAAATTCGCATGGTGATTCCTTATCCTGGCAGCGCGGAAAATGGTTTAAATATTCTGAGGGCAATGGTAAATGATTCAGAAACATTTTAATCAACCTGAGGTCAACGCGGGCGCGTCAAACCTCAACAGAACCTAAACGAATTATAAACGGCTTCCGTCAGAGACGGCATAAAAAAGGCGACCCTGAGGCCGCCACCTGAATATAACAGGGTAAAAACTTACTTCAGCTCGTCAACCATGGTGGTGGCGCGGCCAATGTAGTTACCCGGTGTCATGGCTTTCAGACGTACTTTTTCGTCTTCCGGTAATTCCAGAGAATCGATAAAGGCCTGCATCCCGGCCGCATCAACACGTTTGCCGCGGGTCAGTTCTTTCAGCTTCTCATAAGGCTTTTCGATGCCGTAACGACGCATCACGGTCTGGATTGGCTCCGCCAGCACTTCCCAGTTGTGATCCAGTTCATTCGCCAGATTGGCTTCGTTCACTTCCAGCTTGCTGACGCCTTTCATGGTGGCCTGATACGCAATCAGCGCGTAGCCCAGACCCACGCCGAGGTTACGCAGCACGGTGGAATCCGTCAGGTCGCGCTGCCAGCGGGAAACCGGCAGTTTGCTGGCCAGATGCTGCAATACCGCATTGGACAGGCCGAGATTACCTTCGGAGTTTTCGAAGTCGATCGGGTTCACTTTGTGCGGCATGGTAGACGAACCGATTTCGCCCGCGATGGTGCGCTGCTTGAAGTGGTTCAGGGCAATGTAACCCCAGATGTCGCGGTCGAAGTCGATCAGGATGGTGTTGAAACGCGCCACGCAGTCAAACAGTTCGGCGATGTAGTCATGCGGCTCGATCTGGGTGGTGTACGGATTCCAGGTAATGCCCAACGACGTGACAAACTCTTCGCTGAACTGATGCCAGTTCACTTCCGGATACGCCACGATGTGCGCGTTGTAGTTGCCCACGGCGCCGTTGATTTTGCCGAGAATGTCGACGTTCTGCAGTTGCTTAAACTGGCGATCCATACGGTAAGCGACGTTAGCCAGTTCTTTACCGATCGTGGATGGCGTTGCAGGCTGGCCGTGGGTACGGGACAGCAGCGGAATGTCGCGGTATTTGTGCGCCAGATCTTTCACGGCATCAATAATCTGCTTCCAGTACGGCAGCACAACGTCCTGACGTGCGGTTTGCAGCATCAGCGCGTGGGACAGGTTATTGATATCTTCAGAGGTACAGGCAAAGTGAATGAATTCAGACACCGCGTGCAGGGCAGGGATGGCGGCCACTTTTTCTTTCAGGAAGTACTCAACCGCTTTGACGTCATGGTTGGTGGTTTTTTCAATATCTTTAATGCGCTGTGCGTCATTAACATCAAAATTCGCCACGATCTGGTCGAGGAAAGCGTTTGCGTCGGCATCAAAAGCAGGAACTTCCTTGATTTCTGCACAGGCTGCCAGTTTTTGCAGCCAACGTACTTCAACCTGCACACGGAATTTCAGCAGGCCAAATTCGCTGAAAATAGTACGCAGCGCGCTGACTTTATCACCGTAGCGTCCATCAACGGGGGAAACGGCGGTCAGTGAGGATAATTCCATCGGTAGCAACTCCTGGGATCTTATTAACAATGAGCGAGAATATTTTTCGCCTGTTCAAACAAGCGATTACGGGAAAACATCAGTTGCAGACGGCCACCGCCGACCTGGTGCCACAGTACCGCAGAACGGATACCGGCCAGCAGAATGGCGCGAACCTTCGCCTGCACCTGAGCATTTTGCAAAATAGTCGGCGAACCGGTGACCTGAATGCGCGGACCCGCCGGGCTGACCACATCGACATAAATCGAGGCCAGGGAACTGATCATCGTTTCTGATTCCAGTTCGAAATGTGCCAGCTGACGATCAAGCTGATCGATGCGTTCACCGAGCTGATTCATGGCGGCTTTATTGGCGTACAGTTTGCGCTCCAGCACCATCAGGCTTAATGCGTAACGCGTTAACTCAGCGCCCGGCCCCTGACGGTTGGCGTTCAGGACGCCCAGCAGCGTCTCCAGTCCCATCTTCAGATTAGCTTCATTATTACCGTACACCGCCAGCGTGGAGGCCGGATTCATTTCCAGCAAACTGCGCAGTGATACTGACATTTCTTCCTGCGAGCATTGGCCTTCGTGTGCCAGTTGCTGAACCAGGCGCGCTGCCTGACAGATCCCCGCCAAAGCCAGCGTAATGTCATAATAATTTTTAGCCACGTTTACTCCTGTAAGCGTTTTGAAACGATGAGACGCGGTGACAAAGAAACAGCCCAAATTCATGGCGACAGATCATGCCATAAAACGGCTCCTAAACACAGTTCGGAATCAGTGCAGAGTGTCATCGCCGGACAGAAATAAAGCGGGACGCCCGAAAGCGTCCCGTATTCAACCACATATTTGAGCCGTATCAGCCTTGCAGCGGCAGGCGTTGTTCAATGATGCCCCCGCCGAGACAGATTTCGCCGAGGTAAAACACGGCGGACTGACCCGGTGTGACGGCAGCAACGGGTGCATCGAAACGCACCTCGATGCGGTCTTCACCCAGTGGCGTCACCACGCACGGAATATCTTCCTGACGGTAACGGGTTTTCACGGTACAGGTCAGCGGCGCGGTCAGCGTCTGGCGATCGACCCAGTGCAGCTGTTGGGCAATCAGACCGACATTCATCAGGCGCGGATGCTCATGGCCCTGGGCGACGTAAAGAATGTTGTTTTCCACATCCTTCTCGACGGTGTACCACGGCTCTTCGCTGCCGTCTTTCTGGCCGCCAATGCCCAGACCTTTACGCTGGCCGAGCGTGTGGTACATCAGACCCTGATGTTCGCCCATCACCTGACCGTCAACGCTTTTGATCACGCCCGGTTGCGCCGGTAAATAACGCCCCAGGAAATCACGGAATTTGCGTTCACCGATGAAGCAGATCCCCGTGGAGTCTTTTTTCTTCGCAGTGATTAAATCCAGCTCTTCGGCGATACGGCGAACTTCCGGTTTTTCCAGCTCACCGACCGGGAACAGGCTTTGTGCGACCTGCTCATGACCGAGCGTGTAGAGGAAATAGCTCTGGTCTTTGTTGCCATCAACGCCGCGCAGCAAATGGCTGACGCCGTCGATATCCTGACGGCGGACGTAGTGACCGGTCGCGATGTAATCCGCGCCCAGATCTTCCGCCGCAAATTCCAGGAAGGCTTTGAATTTGATTTCTTTATTGCACAGGATATCCGGGTTTGGCGTGCGTCCGGCTTTGTATTCCTCAAGGAATAATTCGAACACGTTGTCCCAGTATTCCGCCGCGAAATTCACGGTGTGCAGTTCAATACCCAGCTTGTCGCACACGGCCTGCGCATCCGCAAGGTCAGTGGCTGCTGTGCAATATTCTTCGTCGTCATCCTCTTCCCAATTTTTCATGAAGAGGCCCTCGACCTGGTAACCCTGCTGTTGCAGAAGGTACGCAGAGACAGAGGAATCGACACCGCCGGACATCCCGACGATCACTTTTTTCTGGCTGTTGTCAGACATAATAGTCCCGAAACACATGAATTAATTGCCCGGTACTGACGGTGTTTTTTCTGA
Source organism: Rahnella victoriana (assembly GCF_004330295.1). Taxonomy (GTDB): domain Bacteria; phylum Pseudomonadota; class Gammaproteobacteria; order Enterobacterales; family Enterobacteriaceae; genus Rahnella; species Rahnella victoriana. Next base: position 3,612 of record NZ_SJOJ01000001.1, on the reverse strand, counting down.
TGCTTGTCCCACGAGGATGAAGGCCGCGCGCAACTCATATTTCACAGAAAACCCGAACACCACAGAAAACCGAACAGAGAGGTACTGCTACTAAGATTTCACGCGAGGTAAATCGTGAAGCGCAAAATTTTATCACGTCAGGCCGGTTGCTGCATCGCTGATTAACTGCGTGGCAACAACCGGAGAAGGGCCGTTATTCCGGCAGATTGAAATTGTGCAGGATTTCCAGAGGATAACGCGGCGATTGCTGATAGCAGCGGATGCTTTCGGCCACCAGCGGCGAACGCAGTTGCGCAGACCCGAGAATGTCCTCAGCGGTGACCCAGCGGCACTGGTCGATATCATCGTCCTGCGGCGCGGTATCTTGCATTTCAGGCAAATCAATCACGAAGGCGAAACGCAGGAAAGGCGTGCCGTCCGGCGCCTGCCACTGATGTAAACCGAGGAATGACTGCGGCTCGGCGTGGATGCCGGTTTCTTCGTACAGCTCGCGTTTTGCGGCGCTGATTAAGGTTTCATCGGCTTCGAGATGGCCGGCAGGCTGGTTCCAGGTGACGTTGCCGTGAATGGTTTCTTCAACAACCAGAAACTTTCCCTGTGCCTGCACCACGCAGGCGACAGTGACGTGCGGTTTAAACATGTGGGATTTCCTTCCATTGGCCGGGTTGCAAGTCGCCGAGGGTGTAGTTGCCCATGCTGTAACGGATGAGGCGCAGCGTGGGTAATCCCACATGCGCGGTCATGCGTCGCACCTGACGGTTTTTTCCCTCGTATAAAGTGATTTTTAACCACGCGGTCGGGATCGTCTTGCGTTCACGAATGGGCGGATTGCGCGCCCAGAGCCATTCCGGCTCCGGCACAATCTCGGCGCCAGCGGGCAGGGTAGGCCCGTCTTTTAGCGTGACGCCTTCGCGCAACGCCTTCACCGCCGCTTCATCCGGTTCGCCCTCGACCTGAACAAAGTAAATCTTACCGGTGCGTTTACCCGGCTGGGTTAGCGCAGCCTGCAGTTTGCCATCGTTGGTCAGCACCAGTAAACCTTCGCTGTCCCGGTCAAGACGCCCTGCGGCATAAACATCTGTTAATGAAATGTAATCTTTAAGTGTCGCCCGACCCGCTTCATCAGTGAATTGTGGCAGTACATCGAACGGTTTATTGAAAAGAATCACCTTAAGCGGCCCTTTTGGGGCAGATTGTGCTCTGGCGGGCCTTTTGCTGAAACGTTTAACGTTGTGATTTTTAAAAGATAGCGGGTTCATAGGCATTGAAGTTAGAGAGAATTAGCGCATTATACTTGAAAAATGTTTCGGATTGGCTAGCGAGAAATATTCGAGTAATATCGACCGGCATCTTACAAATTTTTAACAAAAATGCGCTCGAAGGAGAGGTTAATGGAAAGCAAAGTAGTTGTTCCGGCTGAAGGTAAAAAGATTACAGTAGACGCTCAGGGTAAACTGGTCATTCCTAATAATCCTGTTATCCCATTTATCGAAGGTGATGGCATCGGTGTTGACGTGACGCCTGCCATGATCAAAGTCGTTGATGCGGCTGTTCAGAAAGCCTACAAAGGTGAGCGTAAAATCTCCTGGATGGAAATCTACACCGGCGAGAAATCCGTAGAGCTGTACGGTAAAGACGTCTGGCTGCCAGAAGAAACCCTCGATCTGATCCGTGATTACCGTGTTGCTATCAAAGGCCCACTGACGACGCCAGTTGGCGGCGGCATTCGCTCCCTGAACGTGGCACTTCGCCAGCAACTCGACCTGTACATCTGTCTGCGTCCGGTACGTTATTACACCGGCACACCAAGCCCGGTGAAACGCCCGGAAGACACCGACATGGTGATTTTCCGTGAAAACTCCGAAGACATCTATGCCGGTATCGAATGGAAAGCGGGTTCTGCTGAAGCCGATAAAGTGATCAAGTTCCTGCAAGACGAAATGGGCGTGAAGAAAATCCGTTTCCCACAAGAGTGCGGTATCGGTATCAAACCTTGCTCCGAAGAAGGCACCAAACGTCTGGTTCGCGCGGCGATTGAATACACCATCACCAATGATCGTGATTCACTGACGCTGGTTCATAAAGGCAACATCATGAAGTTCACCGAAGGTGCCTTCAAGGATTGGGGCTACCAGCTGGCGCGTGAAGAGTTCGGCGGCGAGCTGATCGACGGCGGCCCTTGGGTGAAAATCAAAAACCCAAACAACGGCAAAGACATCATCATTAAAGACGTGATTGCCGATGCATTCCTGCAACAGATCCTGCTGCGTCCTGCTGAATACGACGTGATCGCCTGTATGAACCTGAACGGTGACTACATTTCCGACGCCCTGGCGGCGCAGGTTGGCGGCATCGGTATCGCACCGGGCGCAAACATCGGTTCTGATTGCGCGCTGTTTGAAGCCACTCACGGTACTGCACCGAAATATGCCGGTCAGGACAAAGTGAACCCGGGTTCAATCATCCTGTCTGCAGAAATGATGCTGCGTCATATGGAATGGTTCGAAGCCGCAGACCTGATCGTAAAAGGCATGGAAGGCGCTATCGCCAACAAGACCGTGACTTACGATTTCGAACGTCTGATGGAAGGCGCCAAACTGCGTAAATGTAGCGAGTTTGCCGACGACATGATCGCAAATATGTAATTGCGATATTGTTGAAGTAAACATCGGGGGCATCGCGCCCCCTTTGTTATTCATCTCTCCAAAAATTCTTCTGCAAAACCCCTGCAAAACTCTTCTGCAAAACAGTATGCTAAACGAACAGTTTTTATAACTGAGAACGTTTACTGGCTTTCTAAATAGCTGCGCCTAATACCGCTACACCTGCTATTTACTGACATGTGGCATATGAGCAACACATCGCAGGCCTGATGCAATGCGGTTAGTCAGAGAAAACAGCCCCAGCTGGCATAAAGTGGAGCACTATTCCACGCAGTTATTTAGAGTAAATTTATCTATGTATGATTTGAAGCTCTTCTAAGGCAACTTCTTTTAGCGATGTTATTGCTCTATCAATATTGCTGACCATTCTTTCCGAGTAATCATCCGGCATTTCATCCTCCTCAAGTCCAGGAGAAGTAAAATCAACAATCAAAGATTGTAAAGTGATGGCAACGTTAGGATTTAAAATTATTGATTTTGCAACCATGATTTCGGCAAGAAACGACATGGCTTCATTCTGTTTTTCCTGAAGTATTTTATTTTTAGCTTTAAAATCCTCATCATTGATTACTTTCTCTAACTCTTCACGTGCTTCTTCAACCTCTTTCCAAAACAATTTATCTTGTTTTTCAGAGCCATAAGGATGATGGCTCATCGACATGTAATGGGGCATCATATGTAATTCAATAACTTTATGTTCATTGTCAACCCACCGCTTAATACTTAGGAGTTGAGTGAAAATGTTTTCGTATAAATCATATTTTTTTTGCCACACCTGCTGTGCTATCCATAGCTCAGAATTTATGGTTTTTTCAATACCTTTTACGATGCCTGTTGTCTCTACAAGTTGTTTCCTCAGCTCAGAGAAATTGGAGTTAGTAGCATCGATTTTACCAAATTCTTTATAAAGCGTAATTAGATAAGATGATATTAGTGTGAAAATAATGAC
>NZ_SJOJ01000019.1 GCF_004330295.1 Rahnella victoriana | reverse complement strand
ATCCCGCCCAGACCGGCTGTCAGGATCCACCTGCCGCGCAGGTTGCTGTCATAATGCTGACGCCCCGCCTCCGCGAAAGTTTCGTAAGTGCCCTGCACGATGCCCTGTGCACCAATGTAAATCCACGAACCGGCGGTCATCTGGCCGTACATCATCAGACCGGCTTTATCCAGCTCATGAAAGTGATCCCAGTTTGCCCAGTGCGGCACAATATTGGAGTTGGCGATCAGCACGCGCGGCGCGTCGGTGTGGGTGCGGAAAACGCCCACCGGCTTACCGGACTGCACCAGCAAGGTTTCGTCTTCTCGCAGCGCGCGCAGGCTGGTCAGAATGGCTTCAAAGGCAGGCCAGTTACGTGCGGCTTTGCCGATGCCGCCATACACCACCAGATCTTCCGGGCGCTCGGCGACATCCGGATCGAGGTTGTTTTGGATCATGCGGTACGCCGCTTCAATCAGCCAGTTCTGGCAGCTCAGTGCTGTGCCATGAGGCGCACGGACAACGCGGGCAACCGCGGTTTTTTGTGGAGCGTTCATCGTCGTATCCTTATATCAATTCAGAATGAAATCAGGCAAAACCGGGCAGCAGCGCTTCGATGGCCGCCGGCCAGTGTTCGCGGGAAGCCCAGAGACGCATCATCTCGACATCCGATGCCATCAGGCGGTCTTTTTCAAGGAATGCCACGTTTTCGCGGATGGCTTTCATCTCATTTTCCAGCGTCGGGGAGCTTTTCAGCGGACGATGGAAATCAATGCCTTGCGCGGCGGCCATGGCTTCGATACCCACCACGACGCTGGTGTTGAAGCACATATCACCCAGACGTCGGGCTGCATACGTGGCCATGGAGACGTGATCTTCCTGATTCGCCGAGGTCGGCAGGCTGTCCACGCTGCCCGGATGTGCCAGTGATTTGTTTTCGGAGGCCAGTGCGGCCGCGGTCACCTGCGCGATCATAAATCCGGAATTCACCCCGCCGTCATTGACCAGAAACGCAGGCAAACCGGAAAGACCGGTATCGAGCAGCAACGCCATGCGGCGCTCTGAAATCGCGCCGATTTCAGCCACCGCCAGCGCGATGATGTCAGCAGCGAATGCCACCGGTTCGGCGTGGAAGTTACCGCCGGAAATCACATCGCCATTTTCGGCAAACACCAGTGGATTATCGGATGCGGCATTGGCTTCAATGCGCAAAATGCGGGCGGCATGATGCAGGTTATCCAGACAGGCACCCATCACCTGCGGGACACAGCGGATGGAGTACGGATCCTGCACACGACCACATTCTGCATGAGACGTAACAATGTCACTGCCGGCCAGGATCTCAGTCAGTGCCGCTGCCACGGCCATCTGCCCCTGCTGACCGCGTGCCTCGTGAATGCGTGCGTCAAGGGGCTTAACCGACCCTTTGATCGCTTCCAGCGATAATGCGCCCGCCACCAGTCCGGCAGAAAATACCCGTTCGGCTTCAAACAGACCTGACAGCGCCAGCGAGGTGGACACCTGCGTACCGTTGAGCAACGCCAGCCCCTCCTTCGGTCCCAGCTCGAACGGCGTCAGCCCGACAATCGCCAGCCCGTCGGCGGCGGCCATTTTTTCGCCTTTGGCCGTCACCTGACCTTCACCAATCAGCATCAGCGAAAGGTGCGCCAGCGGTGCCAGATCGCCGGAGGCACCGACCGAGCCTTTCTCAGGAATGCACGGATACATACCGGCATTGAACAAGGCGATCAGCGCATCAATCACCTCAATGCGGATACCGGAATGCCCGCGTGACAGGCTCAGCACTTTGGTCGCCATCACCAGACGCACCACGTTATCCGCCAGATCCTTGCCGATACCCACGCTGTGCGACAGCACCAGATTGCGTTGCAGCTCTGCCAGCCGCTCCGCAGGAATGCGCGTCTGAGCCAGCTTGCCGAAACCGGTGTTAATGCCGTACACCACTTTCCCGGACTCCACAATACGGGTTACCGTTTCCTGCGATGCCAGCACGCCAGCCCGCGCCTCCTCAGCCAGTTCAAGGCGGACATTGCCCTGATAAATCTTGCGCAGCATCGGCAGGTCAACATGACCGGGTTGCAGGCGGCAAAGGGATAACTCAGTGGTTGAAGAAGCCATAATCTATTCCTGTATAGACAAGTGAAACCGGAAGTAAACCCGGCTAAGGACTCAGCCCGCCGGGTGTTTATGCTTAAAAAACCATGTCGGGACAAATCAGTGATCTATCGCCTGCATCGTTTCGGTACGAATCTCTTCTGTGACATGCGCTTGAGGGAGTGCGCCAAAGGGCCATCCATCAGCAAAATGTTCGGGTCATTCGCCAGTGCGCGCGCGATGGCGGTACGCTGTTGCATGCCGCCGGAAAGCTGACGCGGAAAGTGCTGCTCAAACCCGCGCCATCCGACCTTATTAATAAAGTAGTCGCTGCGCTCCTGTTGCGCCGCTATGCCGCAGGCAAATTACGCGACTGACTCCATTACTGTATAGTCTTGTCTATACAAGTCAGTCAGCCATAACGAAGCAAGCTTTATGCCAGTTCCGGCAGATGCCGTTTTAACGCCCTTCATTCCCTCCGGCGGCGGTTTTGACCGTCACGGATGAATCAATGCAGTGCGTGATACGCTCCGTTTTAGCGCAACCTCCTCGCAGGGTTAATCGGTGATCGAGGCCCACAACAACAGACAGTGGTCAGGATGCGTAAGGGGAACAAGGTTCACAAAATCCTCTCCTTGCTGCGTGGCGGGTTCAGACCAGTATCCGCCCTCACCCGCACTGATTTCCGTGCCATCCGGCAGTCGCCATGTGCCGCTGATGACATAAACCACACCGCCGTTTTCACGGGTGATACGCAGGGCTTCTCTGGCCGCTTTGACCTGTGCGGCACAGCATGCACGGCGGGTCATGATGTTGAAATCGGTCGTCACACCGCCCAGCAGACGCGCGCTGAGGGCGATATCCCCGCTGAACGCAAACGGCTCGCCGGTCGTATCCAGCCTGTGGTTTACGTCAGGGTTAGCCTGTAAATGCACGCCCTCGCCGCTCAGTAAGGTGATGGAACGGTCAATGCCGGGAAACGCCGAGAACGGGCCGTCCTGTGCAATCGTGGCAATGCTCGCCCGCCAGTCAAACTCCCTTTTTCCCGGCGGAAAACTGATAATTTCGCGGGTTTCGCCGCCGCCATTGCGCCACGGGCTGACCGGCAGGGTATTGAAGGAGAAATACTGCCAGCCTTTCATGCGACGTTCTCCGCGAGCTGATTCAGAAGTGTCAGGAAATCTGCGGCGGCTGCCTGCTGCTGTTCATGCTGACCATTGACGATGCGCGGAATGCCCCCGACATACACATCGCGGATCTGCCCGGCGTGTCCCGCAAACAGCCAGCGGTTGAGCAAGTCACTGTTTTTAGCCGCTGCCAGATACGGATCCTGCCCGTCGAGCACGAGCCAGTCGGCACGATAACCCGCCGTTAACTGGCCGATCGCCGCGCCGCAGGCCTGTGCACCGCCCTGCAATGCCTGCGTATACAGCACGTCGCCGACAGAATGCTGTGCTGATGTGGTCAGCCTGTTTCGCCGCTGGTCGCGCAGCCGCTGACCGTATTCAAACCAGCGAAGTTCTTCCACCACGTTCAGGGAAACATGGCTGTCAGAACCGATCCCCCAGCGCCCCGCATGGGCCAGATAATCCACACCAGGGAAAATACCGTCGCCGAGATTGGCTTCCGTCGTCGGACATAAGCCCGCGACCGCGCCACTGTTTGCCATACTCGCCAGTTCAAAGCGGTCGGCATGAGTCGCGTGGATCAGGCACCAGCGGGCATCTATATCCAGATTGTCATACAGCCAGGTGATCGGACGTTGTCCGCTCCAGCCCAGACAGTCGCTGACTTCTTTCTGTTGCTCGGCGATATGAATATGCACCGGCAGGGTTTTGTCACCGGCCTGCAAAACATTTTGCATCTGTTCCAGTGTGACGGCGCGCAGGGAATGGAAGCACAATCCCTGATTTTGCAGCGTTTTCCCGTTCAGTTGCTGGCGGATAATGTCCTGCTGTTGCAGGTAGCTGTCCGTATCCTGAATAAAGCGTTTTTGCCCGGCCTGTGCAGGTTGCGCACCAAATCCGGCGTAGCTGTACAGCACCGGCAACAAGGTCAGACCGATACCGGTCTGCGCGGCGGCGTCACTGAGCTGCGCGGTCATTTCACCGCGATCTGCATAGGGCTGACCGCTGATGTCGTTATGCAGATAGTGGAATTCCGCCACCTGTGTATAGCCGCCTTTGAGCATTTCGATGTAAAGCTGGCGGGCAATCACGCCAACCTGTTCAGGCGTCAGGCGCTGCACCATGCGGTACATCAGATCCCGCCACGTCCAGAAGCTGTCCTGCGGGTTACCGGCGACTTCAGCCAGCCCTGCCATGACCCGCTGAAAAGCGTGAGAATGCAGGTTGGGCATACCCGGTACCACCGGCCCCTGAAGGCGCAGACACCCCTCAGCCTCTCCGCCGGGAGTCACCGCTGTCAGTATTCCGGCGGCATCAACGTCAAGACGCACATTGTGCGCCCAGCCGTTAGCCAGTAAGGCGCGTGAAGCAAAATAAGCAGGCATGACAGCTTTCCTGAACAAGTAAGAAGAAACATAAACGCAATTTAATGGAAACAATTGCAAAACTTTTAAGCGACTTGTCTATACATATACATATGCCTGATTGCGCTGTAAACTTGCGACAACCCTTTTTTTATAAAATTAGTTTTCCGTCACGCCCTTTCCGTTTCGTTTCCCCTGCAGGAAACTGGCGGGCGGACAGGCAAACAATCCCAATACGTCTGGAAATTTATTGAGTGAGGTAAGAGACATGTCGGAGTCCACCCCCCTTTCGCCAACTGGCACCGCGCAACAGGACGTGTCACAGCAGACATTGTCCGAGCTGGCGGCGGCGATGAGCGACACGCCCGCGCCGATTTACCAGCGCGTCAAGCAGGCGATCATCAGTCAGATCCGCGCCGGTGTCTGGAAACCGCATCAGCGCGTGCCTTCTGAAAGTGAGCTGGTGAATGAAATTGGCGTCAGCCGCATGACCATTAACCGTGCCCTGCGCGAACTGACCAGTGAAGGTTTTTTGATCCGCATGCAGGGGGTCGGCACCTTTGTCGCCGAAGCCAAGGCCTACACGCCGATGCTGGAAGTGCACAACATTGCCGATGAGATTGCGCGGCGCGGTCACCGCCATGACAGTAATATTCTGGTGTGCGAAGCGCGGCTCGCCGATGCCGATCAGGCACGGCAACTGGGGCTTGCCACCGGTGCCATGATGTTTTACTCGCAAATTGTTCACTACGAAAACAACGTGCCGGTACAGATCGAAGACCGTTATGTGAACCCGGAAACCGCACCGGATTATCTGCAACAGGTGTTGAATAAGCAGACGCCTTACACCTATCTGATGGAAATGGCCCCGCTGACCGCCGGTGAACATCGCGTCGAGGCCATCAGCGCCAGCGATGAGCAGCGCGAATTGTTGCAGCTTAACGAGCATGAGCCTTGCCTCCTGATCCACCGCCGGACCTGGAGTGGCAGCCGCGTCGTCACCTCTGCGCGCCTGATTTATCCCGGTTCCCGCTACCAGTTATTTGGACGTTTCACCAGCCATGGCTGATTTCCGGCCTACCTTAAACGCGGCTTTCGCAGGCCGCTATCCCTTCGTTTTAATTTTGGAAGACGTCTCGTAATAAGAAAAAACTATCGCAGGCCGCCTTGCTGGTTTAACGGTTATGCGTTAGGTTGACTTTAGTTGTCTATACAAGATGAATTCAGCCTGGAGCCTGTCATGCCGGTAGCGATGTCCCCTCATTTATCCCCCGAATCCCCTTCACGCGCTGACAGCGTATGGCGTGGTGCCACACTGGTGACCATGCAGGACGGGCATTACAACCTGACTGAAAATGGCGCGATCGCGGTATCTGACGGGAAGATCGTCTGGACCGGCACGGCGGCGGAATGTCCTGATTTTGCGGACGCTGTTCAGCATAAATTTAACGGCGGGATCATCACGCCGGGATTTATCGACTGTCATACACATCTGGTGTTTGGGGGTGACCGCAGCGGGGAATTCGAGCAACGCCTTAACGGCGTAAGTTATGCCGACATTGCCGCAGCAGGCGGCGGGATTTTATCCACCGTCAATGCCACCCGCGAGGCGAGCGAAGAGGAGTTGCTGAAACAGGCGTTGTTCCGGTTGCAACCGTTGCTGGCCGAAGGCGTGACCTGTGTGGAGATCAAATCCGGCTACGGCCTGAGCATTGAAAGTGAGCTGAAAATGCTGCGGGTGATCCGCCGGTTGGGCAGCATGTTGCAGGCAGAGGTGAAATCCACGTGTCTGGCCGCGCACGCCCTGCCACCCGAATACAAAGGTCGCGCCGATGACTACATTTCGCTGATTTGTGAGACGTTACTGCCGCAGGTCGCCAGCGAAAACCTGGCCGACGCGGTGGATGCATTTTGTGAACATCTGGCTTTCTCGCCTGAACAGGTGGAACGGGTTTTTACTGCCGCACAGGCCTTGGGTTTGCCGGTCAAACTGCATGCCGAACAGCTTTCGTCCCTGCATGGCAGCGCCATGGCCGCACGGCATCACGCGCTGTCAGCCGATCATCTGGAATACGCCACGGCGGAGGATGCACAAGCGATGGCAGCCAGCGGCACGGTCGCCGTTTTACTGCCGGGCGCCTATTATTTACTGCGGGAAACGCAGTGTCCGCCGGTTGAGGAATTCCGTAAATATCAGGTCCCGATGGCACTGGCCAGCGACGCTAACCCCGGCACATCACCGGCGCTTTCGTTGCGTCTGATGCTGAATATGGGCTGTACCTTGTTCCGCCTGACACCGGAAGAAGCCCTGGCCGGGATCACCTGTCATGGCGCACGGGCGCTGGGTTTGCAGGAAACGCATGGCACGCTGGAAGTGGGAAAAGTCGCTGATTTCATTCACTGGCCGCTGTCGCGCCCTGCCGAACTGGTTTACTGGCTGGGCGGTCAGTTGCCCTGCACCGTCGTTTATCGTGGAGAAGTACGAGGAGAGTTCCGTTCATGAGCCTTTCTGCCGCTAATGTTATTGCTGAGCCGTATCAGTTTATTCCCTGCACTGCGCCGCTGCTGATCAGTATCCCCCATGCGGGCACACACCTGACGCCCGAAGTCGCCAGCGGCCTGAGCGATGCCGCCCTGCCGCTTTCAGATACCGACTGGCATATCCCGCTGCTGTATGATTTTGCCCGCTCACTGGGTGCCAGCATTCTGGTGGGTCAGTACTCGCGGTTTGTGATCGACCTCAACCGTCCGGCTGACGATAAACCGCTGTATACCACTGCCACCACCGGTTTGTATCCCGATACATTATTCGACGGACGCGCCACCTTTAAGCCCGGCATGACCCCCACCGTTGCGCAGCGCAAGATTTATCTGGAACAGATCTGGCAGCCCTATCATCAGAAAATCCGGTCAGAACTGGCACGCATGAAGCAGGAATTCGGTTACGCATTGCTGTTCGACGCGCATTCCATTGCCTCCGTTATCCCGCGCCTTTTCGACGGCCAGCTTCCGGATCTCAATCTGGGCACCAATAGCGGCGCAAGCTGTTCCCCGGCGCTGAGCGAAATCCTCGATAGAACCTGCCAGCAACAATCACGTTTCAGCCATGTGCTCAATGGCCGTTTTAAAGGCGGATATATCACCCGCGCTTACGGTCAGCCGGATGACAATATCCATGCCGTACAGCTTGAACTGGCGCAGGTGAATTATATGGAGGAGATTGAGCCGTTTGCTTATGCGCCTGATAAGGCGGCTGAATTGCAGGTGCTATTGAAGCAGTTACTGGCGGGGATGGTGAGATGGGGGGAAGATGCTTATAAACTGGGCGCTGTGGCTAAATAGCTGATTTGCCTTTGATCCTTCCCCTGCGAAAGGGGTTTTTACAGACAAAACCATAGCGGGTGCACACTCTAACCTTATGATCTTTATTTAATACCCCACCCCAACCCTCCCCTTCGCAGGGGAGGGCGTTTTACGGTTGTCGCTGCAGCACCGGAAGCAAAGTCAGCGGGCGGAGCGCGCAGTGAAAGGCCAGTGCCGGCAATCCACCCCTCAACTCTTCCTGCTCATCACATAATATTCTGCCGCTTCTTCCCGCCATCTCGGGGTCTCCGCTGCATCCCACGGATTAATCAGTTCTACGCCGGTGTGGACAAACACGTCTGCGTGATCCGTCGCCAGCGTTGCCTGATGGTTCAGACAGATTGCGGCGAGCTGAATATCACGCTCCGCCATCTCCATATTGGCCGCCTTCGATAAGGCCGTCACCCGCGGATAATACAGCGCGCTGGGCGCATCAAACGGCAACAGCCTGCCAGCGAAATCCTCATTGAGCATGTCCAGCAAGGCGGCAGAAAGTGCGACTTTGGGGTGTTCCGGTGCCAGATTGTCGACCCAGCTGAAAAGCGCCGCGACGCTCAGACTGGTCAGGTATAACTGTGCGGTGTCCTGCGTATCCAGCCATTGCAGGACGTTTTTTTGCGGCCTGGGATGGATCATCTCAAGGATCACGGCGGTATTGAGAATTATCATTCGGGAGGCATTTCCAGTGGTGCGCTGCTCAGATCAGCGAAACGCTGGCGGAGCTGGCTGCCCAGGCCAAAATCAGGCGCCGTTGTGGTCAGTGCCTGTTTCAGAATCAGACGCGCTTCTTCTTCCATCGAATGGCCTTTTCTGGCCGCCGCGATGCGCAGTAATTCCTTCACATCATCATCCAGATTCCGAACGGTAATCGTCGCCATATAAGGCTCCTCTGACAGCAATGCTGTCATTCTGAAATGCCGGGGGGCCGGTTGCAATAAAAAAGGCGCGGAAGTCCGCGCCTGTGATGAGATTGCCAGAAGATTAGCGCTTCGGTCCCGCACTGACCAACGCGGCACCGGCCGGGGTATCTGTGTATTTATCAAAGTTATCAATAAACAACTGGGCCAGATGTTCCGCTTTTTCCTGCCATTGCTCACGGCTGCCGTAGGTATTACGCGGATCCAGAATGTGCGTGTCGACGCCCGGCAGCGTCACCGGCACCGTCAGGTTGAACAGCGGCAACGTGAAGGTTTCCGCATCATCGATCGTCCCGCTGAGGATCGCATCGATAATGGCCCGGGTATTTTTCAGTGAGATGCGTTTACCGGTGCCGTTCCAGCCGGTGTTCACCAGATACGCCTGCGCGCCTGCGGCTTCCATACGCTTCACCAGCACTTCGGAATACTGTGTCGGATGCAGCATCAGGAACGCCGCGCCAAAGCAGGCGGAGAAGGTCGGGGTGGGTTCAGTGACGCCACGCTCGGTGCCTGCCAGTTTGGCGGTGAAGCCGGACAGGAAATGGTATTGCGTCTGCGAGGGGGTGAGGCGTGAAACCGGCGGCAAGACGCCGAACGCATCGGCCGTCAGGAAAATCACTTTGCTGGCGTGGCCCGCTTTCGATACCGGTTTGACGATATTCTGGATGTGATAAATGGGATAGGAAACGCGGGTGTTTTCGGTTTTGCTGCCATCGTTGAAGTCGATTTTGCCGTCGGCACTGACCGCCACATTTTCCAGCAACGCATCGCGTTTTATCGCACCGAAAATTTCAGGTTCGGCTTCCTGACTGAGTTTGATGGTCTTGGCATAGCAGCCACCTTCAAAGTTAAACACGCCGTCATCGTCCCAGCCGTGTTCATCATCGCCGATAAGCTTACGTTTCGGATCGGTGGATAACGTGGTTTTACCGGTGCCGGAAAGCCCGAAGAATACCGCCACATCGCCTTTTTCGCCGACGTTCGCCGAGCAATGCATCGAGGCGATCCCCTGCAATGGCAGCAGATAATTCATCACCGCGAACATGCCTTTCTTCATTTCGCCGCCGTACCATGAGCCGCCGATCAGCTGGATACGTTCGGTCAGGTTGAAGGCGATGAAGTTTTCAGAATTCAGCCCCTGCTTCTGCCAGTCCGGGTTGGTGCATTTCGCGCCGTTCATCACGATGAAATCAGGCTCGAAATTTTCCAGTTCGCTGTCGTCCGGGCGGATAAACATGTTTTTGACGAAATGAGCCTGCCAGGCAACTTCTGTAATAAAACGCACTTTCAGACGGGAATCGGCATTTGCGCCACAGAATGCATCAACGATAAACAGACGCTTGCCGGACAACTGTTTGCTGACCAGCGCTTTCAGCGATGTCCAGATTTCCTGCGACAGCGGTTTGTTGTCGTTTTTCCCCTTGCCCTGATCAGACCACCACAGCGTATCGCGGGTGGTGTCATCACGGACGATGTATTTATCTTTCGGCGAGCGGCCGGTGAAGATGCCGGTATCGACATTCACAGCGCCAAGCTCTGTCACCTGCCCGCGCTCAAAACCTTCCAGGCCCGGTGCGGTCTCTTCGGCAAAAAGAGTCTCGTAATCAGGGTTATAGACAATTTCGCTATTCTGGTGGATCCCATAAAGGGCGAGTGTTTCGGCGGTGATCCCGATAGTGGTAGGCATTTCCCTGCTCCTTGCTGAACTTGAACCCCTCAGATAGGGATAAATCAGTTGTTATTGTAGGTATATATCGCTGATGTACCGCGACAGGTCTCAAAGAATAACGGGAGATGTGAAGGTTTTTCCAGAATTGTGATGAAAAACCCGAAAGTTGTGCAATTGGCGTTATGCAAAAGCAATAAAAAAGGGACTTTCCGGTGAAAAGTCCCTCAGGCTAACGCAGGTTATCGATCAATGAACGTTGTCATTGCCCGGATGTACATCGCCGCTGGCTTTCAGCGTCGCCATGTCCATCGCGTCAAATTCATAATCTGTGCCGCAGTAATCGCAGTGCATTTCGATTTTTCCATCGGCTTCCAGCATCTCGAGAATTTCATCATCCGGCAGCGTCATCAGCGCACCTGCACAACGTTCGCGGGAACAGGTGCAACGGAAACAGACGGCCTGCGGTTCATACAGGGTGACTTCTTCCTGATGATAGAGGCGATACAGCACTTCGTTGGCGGGCAGGGTGAACAGCTCTTCAGCCTTGATGGTGGTGGTCAGCTGCGCCAGATGGCTGAACTCTTCCGGATCGGTATCTTCCGCTGGCAGAACCTGCAACAGCATACCGCCTGCGGCTGGCTGGCCGTCGGTTTCGCCGGTACGGATGAAAATACGGGTCTGCAACTGCTCGGACTGCATAAAGTAGTTTTCCAGGCATTCCGCCAGATTTTCGCCTTCCAGCCCCACGACGCCCTGATAGCGTTCGCCGACACCCGGAGAAATGGTGATCACCATATAGCCGTTGCCAATCATCTCTTTCAGCGAGCTGCCTTCTGCGATGTCGCCTTGCAGACGGGCAATGCCGCGTAGTTCCTGTTGGTTATTACCGTTAATCACCGCCAGTTTCAGCGGGCCATCGCCCTGCAACTGCACGGTAATATCGCCGTCGAATTTCAGGGTGGCGGTCAACAGGCTGGTCGCTACCAACATTTCACCCAACAGGTTACGCACTTCGGCCGGATAATCGTGACCGGCAACAATCTGCTGGAAAGTTTCTTTGAGCGAGACCAGTTCACCGCGGACGGCGTGATGGTTGAACAGGTAGCGATGCAGTTGGTCGTGGTTTGACATAATTTTCTCTCTTTGTGGCGATTTATTCTGAATCGCCATATTTAAATTTGATCAGGTTGCGGCGTTCCTTTTTGTCCGGACGGCGGTCCGGATGCGGCATGGCATTCATTTTGCGCGCCTCGGAGATTTTTTCCCGGCTGGCAATGCTCGCCCCGGTTTCCTGATACAGTTTCTGTGCTTCTTCCGCACTGCGGCGCTGAGTCGTCAGCCCCAGAACAATGATCGTTTTGGTGTCATTTCCCTGACGCAACGTAATTTCGGCATTCAGTTCCATCAGCTTGCTGGGTTTCCCCCGCTGGCCGTTGTAATGCACTTTGCCGCCATCAATCATCTCGCGTGCCAGCGCGCGGGTCTTATAAAAACGAGCCGCCCACAGCCATTTATCGAGGCGAACGGCATTATCGTCGTCTTCCTTTTTACCTTTCATGTTTCTCCCCTGAGCTTACCGGTATTACTGAGCCGGGCCTGTTACGGGGTGAATGGCGGGCAACAGGCTTCGGTAGTCACTAATGGAGGGATGCCCCTCAAATGACTTGTTTGCCATGGTCGAATCCGGATTTTCTATACCCAGACAATAGCGGATACCGAAGGTTTTTGCCGCATTGAGGATAGGTTCACCGTCATCGACAAATAAGGTTCTGTCAGGGTTAAAGCCCGTTTGCTGCTGCACCGCCGACCACAACCGCTGATCTTCCTTCGGATAACCAAATGTGTGGGTAGAAAGTAATAAATCAAGGTGCTGGTCTAATCCGGTATGTTCAATTTTAACGGAAAGACTGTGCGGATGCGCATTGGTCAGCAAAATGGTCTGTCGCCCGCTTTCCCGCAGATGCGCCAGAAAGGGCAGCGTATCGTCGCGTAAGCGCGCATTTTTGCCGATGCGGGTCGTCATCTGGTAAATATCCAGATCCAGCCTTTCGCTCCAGTAATCAAAGCAATACCAGTTCATGGTGTGCTGAACGGCAAGGTATTCGTCATGAATTAACTGGCGCGCATTTTCCAGTGGAATGGCGCGTTGCTGGCTGAGGGCGAGCGGCACGTCTTGTAGCCAGAACTGGCTGTCGAATGCCAGATCCAGCAGGGTGCCGTCCATATCCAGCAAAACGGTATCAATGCATTTCCAGTCAAAATCAGGGGGCATGAAAACTCCATGTCCTGCGGCCGGAGGGAACAGCGAACGCAGGAACGCATCAGTGAAAGCAGGGAAGGGGGTCAGATTAGCATAAACGGGCCGGGTGGCGCAGAGCCACCCGGCAGTTTCAGCCCAGCTGATGAGCAGGCATCGTGACCAGCGTAGGATGGAAACAGGAATTGTAATATTGCTGAATGTCGTCGATACGGCGTTTATCTTGCAGGAAACGGCGGATAAACAGCACGGTATTGACCAGCAGTACGCCCACCAGCAGGAACAGCAGAAGACTGGTACCAAGATACCGCCACAACGTCGAAATATCCGGTTCACTGTGCAGCGAAATATGACGGGTGCCGTTGGCATCCACGCTGATACTGGTGATCACGCCCTGCGCGCTGAACGGCGTGTGCAACAACTGCGTTGATAAGTGTTGCAGCTGTTTCCATTGTTCCTGCGGCGGATTAGCAAATACGCCCACCGGCGGCACCGGCAGTTCAATCAGCTGACGACCTTCGTCATTGCTGATGAGGAAGCCACCCGGTGGCGGACTGTTAAGGCTGTCTGCCGCACGGCGGGTTTCCTGAATAAAGAACGAAGAGGTCGCGTTATTCACCAGTTCGCTCAGGGACTGGGCGCTGACCGGACGTAACAGAACGTTAATTCCCTGCAACGTGCCCGCTTTAGCCCGCTTCAGCAGCGAATTCCAGTTACTTGAATTACCCAGATTCACCAGCGCATTTTTCAGCCGGACGCAGTCGTTGCTGTTTCCGCACAGTGCTTCGGTTTTCAGTACGATATCCGCGAAGTCATCGAGCAGGATCATGCCGGATTTTTCAATGGCGGTGGCCAGCTGCGGGTTAATGTTTTGTTCGGGTGCCTGGTTCTGGCCGGGGTGTAACTGGTTGTTCACCGTCGTTTGCAACGCCGTAGCGGCATCAATGATTTCTGACTGAGGCACCGGCAGCGGCGTCGCGGTATTCCAGTAAATGGCAGAACAATCAAAAGGCATAAAACCGGACGCAGAACGGCTGGCGGACGGCGGCACATAACACATGCCGGTTCCCTGAACTTTCAGGGTATCGCCGACGCGCAGGGCGGCCTTTTCCAGTTCCTGCACGCTGTTAACCTGTGAGCTTTGCGCGCCCTGAAGCCAGGCCACGCTGAGTTTGAGCGGCAGGCCAAGCGGAACATACACCAGTAACGCCAGCAGCAGAAGGAAGGCGCTGGTGGCGAGCACCAGATTTCTTCCCCATTGCTGGAGCGGAAATTTCTTCACCTCTTCATGCAGCGACAGCACACTGCCCTGACGCACGACGTGGCTGTTCATATAGACTTCCACATCCGTCGGCTGGCCGAGATCACGGCCAATATAGGGCTGCCAGTGCGGCGGATATATCAGGTCTACCGCACCGAGCGAAATATTGCTGATATCGCCCTGTTTGGATTCCCCAAACAAACCCCAGCGTTTGGGTAAACCGCGCAGGCAATGGATTTCCTTGCGGTTTTTACCTAAGCGTTCGCAGACCAGTCGCCAGATAACCCACACCGCCAGTCCGGCGGAAATGGCCAGCAGCCAGGGAAGGAACATCACCGGGCTTTGCAGCGTGACGAAAAACATCAGCAGGATCGCGGAAACCGCCAGCGCTTCTTTGACACCGTTGGAACGGGTCAGGGCGTGTTCCTCGCGGGTTTCGCGGCGGACTTTAACCAGTTCAATGTGTTCGCTTTCTTCATGACGAATCGAGGCGTTCTGCGGCTGTGGAGGCATCACCGCCGACACCGGCGCAGGTCCTTCATAAACGTGATCCGCCAGCGTATGGCCGTTGAGTGAAATCACCAGCGGCAGGCTTTGCGTCTTGATCAGTTCGACCTGATTTTCCTGAGCGATGTATTGCTCCCAGAACGGGGGAAGGTGAATTTCAGTCGCATCGAGGAAATAGCGCCATTTATTGGGATCTTCGCTCGCCACGCCATAGCGGGTGATCGCGCGTTTCAGGCTGTAAACATTTTCGCTTTTGGTGGTCAGCGTCAGTTTATCGCGCAGGATGATCAGATTATTGCGGTG
Source organism: Rahnella victoriana (assembly GCF_004330295.1). GTDB lineage: Bacteria > Pseudomonadota > Gammaproteobacteria > Enterobacterales > Enterobacteriaceae > Rahnella > Rahnella victoriana. The sequence continues at coordinate 94,814 of NZ_SJOJ01000019.1, read as the reverse complement.
GGTAATAGGGGTCTGGCCGAGGCCTTCGTTTTGACGCAGATAACGCTCAACAGCATCACGTTCTTTCTGAGAAAGTTTGCGCTGACTCGGTGTGGAGAAACGCACGACGGACTCGTCGCGTTGGCGGCGGCGCAATACAAGCCAAAAATAAGACGCTGTGGCAATAATTGCGATACACAACAACACCAGTGTCACGACTACTGTGCTCATCCGATCCCCGTTCAGACGTGGGTGACTTACGTCAACTCTGTGAAAGTATTATACATAAATGCAATGCACATTCTGCGCATGGGTGCTTTTTTGATAGGATTTTTATTATTGTTTGCCTGAATACTATGCACAAAAAAACCACGCTAGAGGATACCTGTATTTCTGAACGAACGGGTATCGGTATAATCCTATTTTGAAGTGTGAGTGATTTTGTTAAAGCAAAAATGTGACAGCCATAAGCTAACGTGCTTTTTTTTGCACGATTAACGCTGTTTTTTTACGGGTATTTTGTACGGGAAATACGCAGGGGCAAGACCGTTTTTCAGTAAAGATTGCGATGCTGGCGTTCATTAACGCACAATGACGTCTGATAGCCGTCTGTAAACAGAACAACGAACCCATTTGAACACCTCTGGTCAGGTGAATAATACGTTGGGGAAGACATGACAAAACACCTGCAAAAACCGAAAATCATGAAGGTGGAAACCGTGGCCCGTTCGCGTTTGTTCACCATCGAATCTGTCGATCTGACGTTCAGCAATGGCGCTGAACGTGTGTATGAACGCATGCGTCCTTCCGATCGGGAAGCGGTGATGATTGTGCCGATCATTGATGATGAGCTGCTGTTAATTCAGGAATATGCCGTGGGCATCGAAAGCTACGAGCTGGGCTTTCCCAAAGGGCTGATTGATCCTGGCGAAGGTGTGCTTGAGGCGGCTAACCGTGAACTGATGGAAGAAGTGGGCTACGGCGCGCGCCACTTTGATGTGCTGGCAAAACTGACCATGGCGCCTTCCTACTTCTCCAGCCGCATGAATATCGTCATTGCCAAAGATTTGTACCTGAAAAGTCTGGAAGGCGATGAACCGGAACCGTTGCCGCAAACGCGCTGGCCGGTGTCGCGCATGATGGAATTGCTCGAACACCCTGATTTTTGCGAAGCCCGCAATGTCAGCGCGTTATTCCTGGCGCACGATTTTCTGACACGAAACGCCCGCTGATCCCGCCATAAAAAACCATTAAAAAAGCCGGTCATGCATGATGCAGACCGGCTTTTTGTTTTACAGCTCAGGCATCAGAACAACTCGTGTTCCTGACCGTTATCCATAATGGTCGTCCCGACTTCATGCACCGCATGTTCAGTCGGTTGCGTTCCGTCCACGAAGTATTCCGGACGGCTGTTACCGCCGCCGTCAGACAGCTTACCGGTGCTCTTGTCGATAGTGACCGTCACCACGCCCGGAGGCGGGGTTTGTGGCTGCTCCGGCACACCATCCAGCACGGCTTTCATATAATCATCCCAGGCTGGCTGAGCACTTTTCGCACCGCCTTCAGCCCCGGAGATTTGATCCGGGATCACGCCTGAAGCCGTTGAACGCCCCAGGTCACGGCGGTGATCGTCAAAGCCAATCCAGACCGACGTCACCACGTCAGGACCGTATCCGGAGAACCAGGCATCTTTCGAGCTGTTGGTGGTACCGGTTTTACCGCCAATGTCATGACGCTTCAGATCACGTCCCGCACGCCAGCCCGTCCCCATCCAGCCCGGTTCCCCGAAGATGTTAGAGTTCAGGGCATCACTGATCAGGAATGACAGCGGCGTGCTGATCACATGCGGCGCATATTGCTGCGCGGCATCGACCTGAGGCGAGTTCGGTGGCACCTGTTCCAGTTGCGGCGTAGGCACGCTGTTATTGCTGTTGGTGGCCGAGGTGGCAACGTTTTCGACGTTATCATCCGACAGCACCGCAGATTTTTGCGTATCGCCATAAATCACCGGAATATTACAGGTGCGGCAGGCGATTTTCGGTTTGGCTTCAAACTGAACCTGACCGGACTCATCCACGATTTTGGTGATGAAATACGGGTCAACCAGATAGCCGCCATTGGTCAGTGTGGCGTAACCGCGCACAACCTGTAACGGGGTGAATGATGCGGAACCCAGTGCCAGTGATTCGGAATGAACAATGTTCGCTGCCGGGAAGCCGAAACGTTGCAGATATTCTGCCGCGTAATCCACGCCCATCGCACGCATTGCACGCACCATCACCACGTTCTTCGATTCACCTAACCCCTGACGCAGACGGATCGGGCCGTAATACGTTGGCGGTGAGTTTTTCGGACGCCAGTCGGTGCCCGCACCGGCATCCCAGCGGGTAATCGGCATGTCGTTGAGGATGGTCGCCAGTGTCAGGCCTTTATCCATCGCCGCGGTGTACAGGAACGGTTTAATGTTCGAACCGAGCTGGCGAACCGCCTGATTGGCGCGGTTAAACTTGCTCTGGTTGAAATCGAAACCGCCCACCAGCGCTTCAATCGCCCCGTCGTTTGGATTGAGGGAAACGATGGCCGAGTTGACGTCAGGCACCTGTGCCAGCCACCAGTCATCACCCACTTTACGCACCCAGACCTGCTGACCAGGACGCACCACGTCAGACACTTTCTTCGGTGTCGGACCCTGAGCGTTGTCATTACGGTAAGGTCGTGCCCAGCGCATGCCACTGAACGGCAGGCTGATCACTGCGCGGTTAGACATGGTGGCCGTCGCCTGCGCATCATCCGTTGCGGTGATCACCGCCGGGAACAGCGGGCCATACACCGGCAGGGTTTTCAGCGACTGAACAATCTTGTCCTGATCCCACGCTGGTTCACCCACTTTCCACAGCTGATTTGACGGGCCGCGGTAACCGTGGCGCATATCGTAATTGAGCACGTTGGTGCGCAGGGCTTCCTGCGCGGCTAACTGGGTTTTCCTGGTAATGGTGGTGTAAACCATGTAGCCGTCGTTATAGGCATTGTCGCCATAACGTTTCACCATTTCCTGACGCACCATTTCGGTCAGATAGGGCGCTGAGAATTCAATGTGCGGGGCATGGTAATTCGCCACCAGCGGTTCGGCACGGGCCTGATCGTACTGCGCCTGCGTGATGTATTTTTCATCCAGCATACGGGCCAGTACGGTATTCCGGCGGGCCAGAGAACGGTCGTGAGAATACAGCGGGTTGAAGGTCGACGGTGCTTTTGGCAGACCGGCAATCACCGCCATTTCACTGAGTGTCAGCTGACTGACATCTTTACCGAAGTACACCTGTGCCGCAGCGCCCACGCCATACGCGCGATAACCGAGATAGATCTTATTCAGATACAGCTCGAGGATTTCGTCTTTGGACATCATCTGCTCAATGCGGATGGCCAGAAACGCTTCCTTAATTTTACGGGTCAGCGTGCGTTCGGGGCTTAAGAAGAAGTTACGGGCTAACTGCTGAGTAATGGTACTCGCACCCTGTGAGGCGTGACCGGACACCAGCGCAACGGAAGCCGCACGGAAAATACCGATCGGATCCACGCCGTGATGTTCATAGAAACGACTGTCTTCGGTCGCGATAAACGCATGCACCATTTCCGGTGGGATCTGGTCAAGTTTCAGCGGGATACGGCGTTTTTCACCGTACTGGGCGATCAGATCACCTTCGGCACTGAAAACCTGCATGGGTGTTTGCAGGCGCACGTCTTTAAGCGTGGCGACGTCGGGTAGCTGTGGCTCGATATATTTATACAAACCGAAGATCGAGGCTGCTCCCAGCAAAATGCAACACACTGCAAGAATCAATAAATACTTTACGAACTTCACCTGAGATTTCCCATTAAGTGTCAATTGGGCAGTTTATAAACAACCGCGCGGTAGTATAAAGGCAAGCCAGCAACATGGATACGTTCTTTTATTTACTTGACGATATGGAGATTGGGCGAAAATGCGACTACAAGCATGGCAGGTAGGTCTGGATATTCAAGCCGGTTTTGCCCGAGCGATCGCCGTTCAGCGGCGGCGTCATGGCTGGCAATTACGTCACTGGTGGCAGCATCCGTTGCCCCCTTTCACATTGCGGGAGGGGATATTACATGAGACCGCGCCGCTGATCGCCATTTTATCGTGCTGGCGAAAAACGCTGCCGGCAGGTTTCTCATTGCGAATTAGCCTTCCTGCACAACGTATTATGCAGCAACGCATGGCCGCGCCGGATGCCCGTTTGTGTGAGCCACAGCGCAGTGCTTTCATCTTTTCCCATGCGGCAAAGCAGTTTCCCCTGAGCGTGGAACATCTGGTGATGGACTACCGCGCCGATCCCCACGGCGATAATCAGGTGGTTGTCACGGCGGCCAGACAGCAGGAAATCGAACAGTGGATGCAATGCATGGCGCAGGCACAGCTGTTTCCTGAGGCCATCGAGCTGACACCCTGCGCGCTTCAGATTGCGGCTCAGGCTGCCGGGCTGCCCGGCGATGCCATGTTGATCCATCCTCTTGATGATGCCCTGCTGTGGGCTTCGCCGCACAGTTTGCCGTTTCAGTTTGGTCTGCTGGAAGGGGCAGAAGCCGAAACGAAAACGCCGCTGTCGCAGTACATCCGCTCACAATATCGTGCGGCGACACTGTGCAGCCGTGAAGACTATTACAGCGGCGAACCCGCCCCCGCCCCGATGCAATACTGGTCGCCTTTGCGTGCGATCACGCAACTGTCAGCCCCTTTGCCTGCCAGCCCCGGTGCGTTCGCGCCTGCCGTCGGGCTGGCATTGCGGGCGGCGGATTACTGATGCTGCAGGTCAACTTATTGCCGTGGCGCGCCCTGCGCCGCCAGCGCCGGATGCGTGACTGGCTGAGGCTTTTTGCCGTGACGCCGGTACTGGTTGTGCCGGGGACTTTTCTCCTCGTTGCGTTTCTTATGCAGGAAAGGGCGCTGCGGCAACTGCACCTGTCCGCGCTGAATTCCGCTGCGCAAACGCTGGTACTCCGGCAGCAGCGTGTGGAAACCGCCGCTGTACAGTTAAACGTCCTGACAGAAAAACGTGCGCTGAGCCATCAGCGTTTGCAGCGAGGCTGGGATGACCTGCAACTGCTGGAATTGCTGGCCTCCCGGATGCCGGAAGACATCTGGCTGAATGAACTGACAGAGCGGCAGGGAATGCTGATGTTAAAAGGCGAAGGGCGGTTCTATCACCAGATTCTGGCTTTGAGCGACACGCTGTCAGCGAGCGAATTACTGGGCCACGTCCGGCTTTCCTATGTGCAGCAAAAACCAGACGGAACGCTGAGTTTTGTCATGCAAACGCCGCTCCGGGCGGTCAGTTCTCCGGCTGCGGCGGAGGCATCGCAATGACGCGGCTCCTTGCTGAACGACTCGAACCGCTGATGGAAAAACCGGGCTGGCAGCGGGCGCTGATCCTGATCGCCTTTTTACTGGTTCTGATTTTCCTGATGTATCTGGCCGCAGTGCGGGGCATGTGGCAACAACTGCAGACGCTGACGCACGACATTGCCTCCGCGCAACAGGGCATCTCACGCACTCAGGCGGCATTGCTACGCCTGCCGCCGCTGGAACATCTGCAGCGCGAACTGAAACACCATGCGCAGGTTGAACGGCAGAGCCTGCCGCTGGAACAGCAATTTGCCCAACCGCTGCAAGCGTCTCAGGCGCGGCTGGTCCGCTGGCAACCCGTGCCTGATGCGAAAGCGCAGCCGCAGGGCGAGCTGGAATTACAGGCGTCTTTTACCGGGCTGATGGATTTTCTTTATGCGATGCAGCAAGGGTCCCAACGTCCTGCCCTCAGTGAGCTGAGTCTGCACACAAACGACGCCGGTTTGGTGGTTTCGGTACTGCTCACTCAAACCCCTGATGCGGAAAAAACGACGGAACTTACGCAGGCCGTCGTCGCCCGGCGTGACCCTTTTGCCGCGCCGCAATCCTCCGCCTGTGCGAGTGTTTTGCAGGCGGCTGACTGGACGCTGAGTGGTGTGTCACAGACGGGTGATCAACGTTCCGGCTGGCTGCTGTCTCCTGACGGGCAATGGAGCAAAGTCGAAACCGGCACCCGCTTCGGCACGCCGCCATGGACAGTCGAACTTCTGAGCGCCTCGCAGGTGGCGCTCACTCTCAGTGACGCGCGCTGCGGCGTTCAGCGTCAGATCCTCCGCCTCGGCATACGCAATGATTCTCCAGGGAAGGGACAATGAAAATGATGAAATATGTTGGCAGCAAAATATCGCTGCCGTTGCTGTGTTTATGCCTGAACCCGGTTAACGCCGCCGCACCGGCGCAGGTGTCACTGGAATTCCAGTCATCGCCGGTCGGGTTAGTGTTGCAGGCTCTGGCGGATTCGCGGCAGTTGAATCTGGTGACCGCGCCGGGTGTGGAAGGGCAGATAAGCGTGAAACTCAAAGATGTGCCGTGGCAGCAGGCGCTCGACATCATTTTGCGAATGAACCGCCTTACCAGCCAGTTACAGGGCAATGTCTTACTGATCTCGCCCGAAGTGGACCAGCAGGCTGTGCAACAGCAAATAAAAGAGGCCGCTGAACAACAGGCGCTGCAACGTCCGGTGGTCAGTCTCACGGTGCCGTTAAACTATGCGGATGCCAAAGAGACGGCAATGAGTCTGAATGCGCAGAAAGGCTCGCTGCTTTCGGCAAAAGGCATTGCGACAGCGGATGTCCGTACCAATACGCTTTTGCTGCGTGATACGCAGGAAGCGCTGGATATCGTGGCACCGTGGATAAAAGAAATGGATTTGCCGTTACAACAGGTGCAACTGGCGGCGCATATCGTGACCATGAACAGTGAAAGCCTGCGGGAGCTTGGCGTGCGCTGGGGATTCACCGGTGAGGAAGCCATCACCAAAGCCGTACGCATGAACAATTTCAGTATGGGGATGCCGGTGGAGAACCCGATATTCACCGCCGGTTTTAATCTGGCGCATATCAGCGGACGGATACTCGATCTGGAACTGACCGCCCTTGAGCAGGAAGACAAAGTCGATATTATCGCCAGCCCGCGTCTGATGACCGCCCATATGCAAACCGCCAGTATCAAACAGGGAACGGAGATCCCGTATCAGGTTTCCAGCGGAGCCAGCGGCAGTACCTCCATTGAATTTAAAGAAGCGGTACTGGGTATGGAAGTAATGCCGAAAATTCAGCGCGACGGACGTATTCAGCTGGCCTTACAGATAAGCCAGAACATGCCCGGAAGAAGTATCAAACAGGCGGAAGGCGAGGCGCTGGCGATTGATAAACAGGAAATCAAAACGCAGGTCACCGTAAAAGATGGCGAAACCCTGGTCCTCGGCGGGATTTTCCAGCGCAAAAATCAAAAAACCGATACCAAGGTGCCGGTGTTGGGGGACATACCGGTGGTCGGTTCCTTGTTTAAACATCAGTACAACAATGAACAACGGCGCGAGTTGGTGATTTTCATTACCCCGACCTTAATCCGCACCCGTTAAATGGGTATTCTGACTTAACGGAAATCGCACAATAACGTTGAGCACATGCAACTTTTTGTGTCGTGAGGGGCTTCTGAGTTTGACGCTGCCTTCGATTTAGCTTACAAGGGTTACCGAATTGAGCACCGTGATCTTTTTATTACGACAGACACGCCGATAAAAACGTACGGTTTCCCTCCTGCGGCGTGCAAAGTGATTTATTCGGTTGCCAAACTACCAAGAGTGTTGAGATAATTTTTTTCTGATCTCGCACTATATCGCTCATGAGGTTTCAGTTTAGGTCCCGCCGCTAATTTGATTGGCGGGGCGGGTTATCATCAACGAATTGTCTTAGTAATACCGAAAAACATGGCAGAGAAACGCAATATCTTTCTGGTTGGGCCTATGGGTGCCGGCAAAAGCACTATTGGTCGACAGTTAGCTCAGCAACTCAATATGGAGTTTTTCGACTCCGATCACGAAATTGAGCGACGTACCGGAGCTGATGTGGGCTGGGTATTTGATTTGGAAGGCGAAGACGGATTCCGCGACCGCGAAGAAAAAGTGATCAACGAACTGACCGAAAAACAAGGCATTGTTCTGGCAACAGGTGGCGGTTCCGTGAAATCACGTGAAACCCGTAACCGTTTGTCAGCGCGTGGCGTTGTCGTCTATCTTGAAACTACCATCGAAAAACAACTGGCGCGTACACAACGCGACAAAAAACGTCCATTATTACAAGTGAGTGCTCCGCCACGTGAAGTGCTTGAAGCACTGGCGAGAGAGCGTAATCCTTTGTATGAAGAGATTGCCGACGTCACTATTCGTACCGATGATCAAAGTGCCAAAGTCGTGGCTAACCAGATTATTAACATGCTGGAAAGTAACTGATTATTGGTGTCCATCATTGCCTGAGGGTGTCAGTTAAAGAAGGTCACAGAGCGCGACATGGAGAGGATTACCGTAACGTTAGGGGAGCGTAGCTACCCGATTACGATTGCTGCCGGATTGTTCCACGATCCGGCTTCTTTTATGCCGGTAAAGGCAGGCGATCAGGTCATGATAGTGACCAATGAAACCCTCGCCCCTCTCTATCTGGACGCACTCCGTTCAGTACTGGAGCAGGCAGGCGTTCGTGTTGATCAGGTGATTTTGCCTGATGGTGAACAATACAAATCCCTGACTGTTCTGAATGACGTGTTCTCCGCGCTGCTCGAAAAGCCGCACGGACGTGATACTACGCTGATCGCCCTTGGCGGTGGCGTTGTCGGTGATTTAACCGGCTTCGCTGCGGCCAGTTATCAGCGCGGTGTGCGCTTTGTACAGGTGCCAACCACGCTGCTTTCTCAGGTTGATTCCTCCGTTGGCGGTAAAACGGCGGTAAACCATCCACTCGGAAAAAACATGATCGGCGCGTTTTATCAACCTGCGTCGGTGGTGGTTGATCTCGACTGTCTGCGAACGCTGCCTGCCCGTGAAATGTCATCGGGTCTCGCAGAAGTGATCAAATACGGCATTATTCTGGATGCCGACTTCTTTGTCTGGCTTGAAGACAACATGGACGCTTTACTGGCGCTGGATATGAACGCGCTGGCCTATTGCATCCGTCGTTGCTGCGAGCTGAAAGCAGAGGTTGTGGCTGCCGATGAACGTGAAAACGGCATGCGCGCCTTGCTGAATCTGGGCCATACTTACGGCCATGCTATTGAAGCGGAAATGGGTTACGGTAACTGGTTGCATGGCGAAGCTGTGGCGGCCGGTATGGTGATGGCCTGTTATACGGCCCATCGCCTGGGACAATTCAGTCTGGGCGATATTGCCCGGGTGAAAGCCTTACTGACCCGTGCAGGGTTACCTGTGACCGGCCCCGACGTTATGGACGCGCAGTCTTATCTGCCGCACATGATGCGTGATAAGAAAGTACTGGCTGGCGAGCTGCGTCTGGTTTTACCGAAAGCAATTGGTCAGTCTGAAGTACGCTCCGGCGTATCGCATGAAATGGTGCTGGCTTCGATTGAAGATTGCCGTTAAGACTGCGGCCAGAGTTTTGGCCAGATAACGACCGATTTTACGTTTGCCCGCAAAGCTTTATATTTTTAGTCAGGATAGTTGCTCCGCGTAAAGCCTTTCAGGCTTTTGCCGGGTTGGAGGTTTTAGATGGATGATTTAACACCGGAAGACGATCTCAAACCAGATACCAGCGATCGCCGCCCACCGCGCGCGCGCAAACCGTCTCCTTCCCTTCCAAAGGTCGCTGTTTCCCGTCAGTACGTGATGATCGGCATCGGTATCGTGGTGCTGGTTCTGCTGATTGTCGGTATCGGCTCGGCCATGAAGTCACCTTCCTCCAGCCAGTCTGCTCAGCAGAACAACGGACCGAAAGACATTAGCCTCGCGGGTAATGACGCGGCGGCACCTGCTCAACCTTCCGCGCAGGCTCAGGCCAATACCGCGCAGGCCATTGATGGTCAACAGCCCGCTGACGGCCAGCAACCGAAGAGTATCGGCTTGCCGCCGGTTTCCCCGACTCCGACTGAAGCACAGCCTGTGCCTGATAACGGTCAGGTGAAAGAACGTGTCGATTTGCCGGGTGACATGAGCGATGCGCTCTCAGCTCAGCAAAATCAGGTGGATGGCGTGGCACAAGGCAGCATGGCGCCTGCCGCTCAGTCACTGACCTCTCTGCCCACTGCACCGGCAACGGTGAACGGTTCGGCACGGACTCAGGCTCCGGCGGGTTCTCAGCCTTCCGCGACCCATACCCGTCCGGCGCAGCCTTCACGCAATACCCAGCCTGCGCATACGGCCAAACCGGCTGAGCATAAGCCTGCGGCGACGCACACGGCGAAAACACCGGCAACCAAATCTCAGACTGCCGCCCCTGCGGCGTCGGCCCCGGTCGTGGCTTCCGGCAGTGCATCTGCCATCAAGTCTGCACCGGGCACACACTTTACCCTGCAACTGAGCGGCGCGTCGCAGTCGAATACACTGAATGCATTTGCCAGACAGCAGGGCCTGAAAAATTATCTGGTTTATCAGACAGCCCGCGACGGGAAGCCGTGGTTTGTGCTGGTGAGTGGTAACTATGCTTCTTCTGCAGAGGCGAAACGTGCTATTTCCAGCTTGCCTGCGGAAGTTCAGGCGAAAAAACCGTGGGTCAAGCCTGTACATCAGGTACAGCAAGACCTGAAAAAATGAAACTGATCTCAACGCGATTTGCTGTCTAAAAACAGGATACAATCCGCGGCTGTGAATTGTATAAGTAGCTACTGACGGCATGAAGAAGAACCGCGCGTTTTTGAAGTGGGCTGGCGGCAAATACCCGCTGATTGATGACATCAAACGTCATCTTCCGGCGGGAGATTGTCTGATCGAGCCTTTTGTTGGCGCGGGCTCGGTGTTTTTAAATACCGAGTATGACGCTTATATTCTGGCAGACATCAACAACGATCTGATCAATCTCTACAACATTGTGAAGACACGCACCGAGGAATTCGTGCGTGATGCTCGTGTGCTTTTTACGCCAGAGTTTAACGAATCAGATCGTTTTTACGTCCTGAGGGCTGAGTTTAATGCCAGCAGCGATCCTTATCGTCGTTCGGTACTTTTCCTCTATCTCAACCGCCATTGTTACAACGGCCTGTGTCGTTATAATCTCAGTGGTGCGTTTAACGTGCCTTTCGGACGTTATAAAAAACCGTATTTCCCTGAAGAAGAACTCTACTGGTTCGCTGAAAAAGCGAAGAATGCAGTGTTTGTGTGTGAGCATTATCAGGACACGTTGCTGAAAGCGCAGGCTGGCTCGGTGGTCTATTGTGATCCGCCTTACGCGCCGCTTTCCGCCACCGCCAATTTTACGGCGTATCACACCAACAGTTTTAGTATGGATGATCAGCGCAATCTGGCCCGGCTGGCGTATCAGCTCTCTCATGAGAACAGTGTGCCGGTGCTGATTTCCAACCATGAAACACCACTGACTCTGGAATGGTACGCAGAGGCCAAGCTGCACCGCGTGTCAGCGCGGCGTACCATCAGCAGCAAAGTTGCACAACGCAGCATGGTGAATGAACTTTTAGCGCTATATCGCTGATTGCTGGCCCGCCGGTGATCGTCAGGTAACCCTATCGTATGGAGAAGCGGATGAAACAGTTTTTGATTGCACCGTCCATTCTGTCTGCTGACTTTGCCCGTCTGGGTGAAGACACAGCCAAAGCCCTGGAAGCGGGCGGAGATGTTGTCCATTTTGATGTGATGGATAACCACTACGTCCCTAATCTGACGATGGGGCCGGCCATTCTTAAATCGCTGCGCAATTACGGCATTACCGCGCCGATCGATGTTCACCTGATGGTCAAACCGGTTGATCGTCTGATCCCGGATTTTGCCGAAGCGGGTGCCTCTTACATCACATTCCATCCTGAAGCCTCCGAGCACGTTGACCGTTCGCTGCAACTGATTAAAAGCCACGGCTGTAAAGCCGGTCTGGTGTTTAACCCGGCGACCTCTCTGAGCTATCTCGATTATGTGATGGATAAACTTGATGTGATCCTGCTGATGTCGGTCAACCCCGGCTTTGGTGGTCAGTCGTTTATTCCCGGCACGCTGGATAAACTGCGTCAGGTGCGCAAAATTATTGATGCCAGCGGATATGACATTCGTCTGGAAGTCGACGGCGGTGTGAAAGCGGAGAATATCGGCGAAATCGCCGCCGCAGGCGCTGATATGTTTGTCGCCGGTTCGGCCATTTTCAACCAACCGGATTACCGCACGGTGATCGACCATATGCGCAGTGAACTGGCTAAGGTCTCCCATGACTGAGATCCTCGCCGCGCGCGGTGTCGGTTTTGATCTCGACGGTACGCTGGTGGACAGCGCGCCGGGTCTTTCCGAAGCGATGGATCTGGCGTTGCAGGATTTTGGATTGCCTGCTGCCGGTGTTGAGCGTCTCAGTACCTGGATTGGCAACGGTGCCGATGTCATGGTCGAGCGCGCGGTGCGCTGGGCCGAAGGCGATCTGTCAGCGGAATATCTGCAAAAAGTCCGCGACAAATTCGATCACTATTATGCGGATACCGCCGCAACCGGCAGCCGTTTATATCCTCAGGTCAAAGAGACGCTGGCGGCACTGGCCGCCGCGGGGCTGCCAATGGGGCTGGTGACCAACAAACCGACGCCGTTCATCGCGCCTTTATTGCAATCGCTCGGTATCGACAGCTATTTCACCGTGGTGATTGGTGGCGACGATGTGGTGGCGAAAAAGCCGCATCCGGCCCCGGTCTACATGACGCTGGCTCTGCTGGGATTGCGCGCCAGTGAAATGGTCTTCGTGGGTGATTCACGCAATGATATTCATGCTGCACAGGCCGCTGGCTGCCCGTGTGTCGGCATGACTTACGGTTACAACTACGGCGAAACTATCGCGCTGACCAAACCCGATCGCGTACTGGATAATTTCGCCGACCTTTTGCCCACTCTGGGGCTGTCATCTTTAAAAGATCAGGAAGCATAAAATGAGTAAACCCATCGTATTTAGTGGCGCACAGCCCTCCGGCGAATTGACCATTGGCAACTACATGGGTGCGCTGCGTCAATGGGTCAAAATGCAGGACGACTACGAATGCATTTATTGCATCGTCGATTTGCACGCGATCACCGTGCGTCAGGATCCGGTAAAACTGCGCAAAGCGACGCTCGACACGCTGGCGCTGTATCTGGCAGTCGGCATTGATCCGAAGAAAAGTACTATCTTCGTGCAGTCTCATGTTCCTGAACACAGCCAGCTGAGCTGGGCGCTGAACTGTTACACCTATTTTGGTGAGCTGGGTCGTATGACGCAGTTCAAGGACAAATCCGCGCGCTACGAAACGTCCAACAGCGAAAGCATCACCGCCGGTCTGTTCGATTATCCGGTGCTGATGGCCGCCGATATTCTGCTGTACCAGACCAATCAGGTGCCGGTCGGTGAAGACCAGAAACAGCATCTGGAACTGAGCCGCGATATCGCCGCCCGTTTTAACGCGATTTACGGTGATGTGTTCACCGTGCCAGAACCGTTTATTCCTAAATCCGGCGCGCGTGTGATGTCGTTGCAGGAACCGACCAAGAAGATGTCCAAGTCGGATGACAACCGCAAAAACGTGATCGGCCTGCTGGAAGATCCGAAAGCGGTGACCAAAAAGATTAAAAGCGCGATGACCGATTCTGAAGAGCCACCGGTCATTCGTTACGATATTAAAAACAAGCCAGGCGTGTCGAACCTGCTGGATATTCTTTCCGGTGTGACCGGCAAAGCGATTCCTGAGCTGGAAGCGGAATTCGAAGGCCAGATGTATGGTCATCTGAAAGGCGCGGTAGCCGAAGCGGTATCCGGCATGCTGACCGAGGTGCAGGAGCGTTTTAACCGTTTCCGCAGCGACGAAGCTTACCTGCAACAGGTGATGAAAGAAGGGGCGGAGAAAGCCCGCGCCCGCGCCAGCGTGACACTGAAAAAGGCCTATGAAGCCATTGGTTTCGTCAGCTACGAATAAGTCAGGCCCGGCACTCCATCAAAAAGCCACGTCTTTTCGGACGTGGCTTTTTACTTTCAGGATTTCACGAGCCGGTGTTGAAGTTATAGGTAAAGGTCGCGTTATAGCGCCAGTCGCGGGACGAACTGTCGAGCGGCACATCGCCAATCGGTCTGGCGGCTTCCACGGATAACGAATAGTGACGGTTATCGCCAAACATCACGCCAATGGCGTAAGACGACAGATTTTGTTTGGGCAGCCCCGGCTGGTTAAATCCGGTATGTGCGGCATCCACTACGGCGTAAGGCTGAATGGTTTTCAGCCATTCTCCCTGTTCCAGACTGTGGATATAACGCATTTCCACCTGTCCGCCGACACCGTAATCCCCCTGGGCATCACTGTCGGGATAACCGCGCCCGTAATGCAGCGCACCAAAATTCACACGCTCCGGTTCAGGTAAATCATTATCCGACCAGTCACCTTCCACGGATGAACTCAACCGCCATTTTTTATCGAACAGATAGGCCGCATCGCCGTTAAATTTCCAGCGGGTAAACGTCAGATCTGCATTGGGTGTGGAGTTCGTCGCCCCCAGACCGTCGATCCCCTGACGGACATTGAAGGTGGTATTCCAGTAAGCCTGATCATATTCCCGGTAGCCGGTCAGTGACAATTCTGCGGCCGGATAGCGGATCCGCTGGCTGACCTGCGGCAGGTCAATCTGCTGATTGCCCAGCCTTGCCCGCAAATCGTATTGGTATTTTTTATCGAGATAATCCAGACCGCCGCTGACCGTCCATTGTTTTTTCCGCGTCAGCTGCAACGGATAACTGAATACCACGCCGCCGTTATATTGTGTCTGGGTGTTTTGCGCCCCGACGTCGATGCCGTTGGGCAGCAGTAATATGCTGTTGTAATCCTTATCTTTCTGCTGGTAATAACTGCCTTTCAGCTGCATCAGCAACCCGTCGTCGCCAAGATATTGCTGATAGTTCAGACCGGCGTAGGTTTTACGGGTATCGCTTTCCAGCGGGATTAAGGTCGCAATGCCGAACTGCTCGCCGTAGGTGCTCAGGCCGCTCAGCGTGGCGTTAACCACGGCAGAACTGTCACCTTTGCGGGTATCGACCGCTGTCGCAATATTCCAGTTCCGCTGGCGTACCGCGTCGACATTCAGCGTGGTCGCGCCGTAAATGTTGTTCGGATTATTGGCCGAGGCGCTGACTTTGGTATCCGGCGTGCGCCCCATCAGAAGGGTGTAACGTTCAAAGGTCTCCTGCGTCAGCGGCTTCTCCGCCATGATGTGTTGCGATAATTTACTCAGCCAGCGGCCCACCTGCTGATTGTCGCTGCGGATTTGCGTACCGGAAATGTATCCCTCCACCAGACCGATGCTCAGCACGCCCTCTTTAAAGTTATCGGCCGGAATATAGGCGTAAGAGAGAATAAAACCGTCGCGGTGATAGCGTTGGGTGATCGTGTCGGTGGCCGCCAGTAATGCCGAAAGCGGCACCTGTTTGCCGATAAAGGGAGCGAAGGGTGCGGCCAGTGAATCCAGCGGATACTGAGTGCCGCCGACAAACTGAATGTGTCTGACGTCAATCAGGGTCTGGGGTGTCAGGCTGGGAGGAGACTTTTGTGCGGGCAAGGCGATATTTTGCGTTTTGGCCGGAGGCTGGGAAATCGGCTGCGCCAGTTTGGCCGGGTTATTCGGGTCGATCAGGGTAGGAAACATATCTGCCGAACTGTAGCCAATGGCAGAACCCAGTAAAGCCACTATGCAGGATTTTATTCTCATAAACATTCCTTTGAACGCACAGGGAAACGTTACCACTCAGAGATGCCAGCCCGCTCTCCGCCAGAACCGGAGAGCGGGCTTTTTCTACCCACGCTCATTAACAGATTTACGGCGCGGTTTTGACTTTCAGACCCAGGCCGCCGGTCAGTCCTCCCACTGTCGTGCCTACCCCGGCCAGTAAACCGCCGGATGGCGTGACGGATGTGCCAGCGCCTGCCGAAATGCCGCCGGAATTGCTGGCGGTCGTGGTGGTTGTGCTGCTGGCAGGAACCAGAATGGTCCCGGTTTTAGACACGGCCTGTCCGGTGCCGGTCACCACCTGTCCGAGACCGGCCAGCGCCGGTGTGGTGGTTGCCAGTTGCGTCCCTGCGCCGCTGACGGTAGTGCCCACCTGATTCAGCAAGCCGTTAACCGGTGTGCCCAGCCCTGTTGCGCCGCCGACGTCTTGTGTGGTTCCCTGAACTTTGGCGACAACGGGCGTCACGATCCCGGTGGTCGCCGTGGTGACTTTAGAAAGCTCACCGGTTTGCACGTTTGTCGCTAATCCGTTACCCGTTGTGGTGACCACTTTCCCGACGTTATTGACCAGCCCGCCTGCTGCCGATGTCACGCCGCTGACCGGTGTTCCTGTGGTATTGGCGGCCAGCGAAGTCCCCAGCCCTGACACACCGGTGCCCACATCCGCCACAGCAATGGGCACGCCGGCGACAGTGGTGCCGACGGCATTCGGATTGGTACCGAGTTGTCCCAGCCCGTTTTTGACGCCGCTGCCCACGTCAGTCACCGCTTTACCGGTACTGTCGATGATGGTCACGACGCCAGTCCCGGCAACCGGAATATTACTGATCGGTGTCTGGGTGGCGATGCTGCTGACCTGCGTACCCAGACCACTGACCGCGCTGCCTGCGCTGCTCAGGATCGTCGCGCTGGCAAGCGTGGTTGACGGTGTTGTCCCTGTGCCGCCGGTTCCTGTTCCGCCGCCAGTCCCGGTTCCTCCACCGCTACCGGTGCCTGCCCCGGTACCCGATCCTGTGCCGCTTCCATTCCCGGCGGTGGAGGTTCCGTCACCGCCCGTTGACGTCCCTGTCCCTGAACCTGTGCCATCGCCGGTCGTTGCTGAGCCGGTGGTGGACGTTTTTGCCGTATGAGAAGAACCGCCGCCGCCACTGCCGCTACAGGCAGCCAGTGACAGGGCGACTAAGATTGCCAGGGCAACCTTGTTTACATGACCAACATGAATGGTATGGCGCATGAGATGACCCTCCACGGGAGAATACGCCACAGTTGGCGCTCTTAAAGTTTAAGTTTAAGATGCTGGATATTCCATTTGACAGGGGGTTTTATTTCAAAATGAGATCAGGTCTTGCCGTGTATAAGGAATTATATTCTGTTATCAGAATCTTCCCATAATGCGACAGAGAGAAGTGAAATGTTATTCACTTCTCTGAATTGATTAATAAAATAAATGGAGTTTTTTTAAGCAGAAGGCGCGGATTGCGGCGTTTCGCTGGCAAACCAGTTGAGTTTCTGCCGCAGGCTGACCACGCTGCCGACAATAATCAGGCTGGGACTTTGGACCTGTTTCGCCAGTTTTTCGAGTTCAGTGAGCGTTCCGGTGACCACGCGCTGCTGCTGGCTGGTGCCATTTTCCACCAGCGCGACAGGCGTTTCTGCTGCCAGATCGTTTTCCAGCAAACGGCGCTGGATCTCGCCGGCCTGCGTCAGTCCCATATAAAACACCAGCGTTTGCTGGCTTTGCGCCATGCACGCCCAGTCAATAATGCCGTCCTGTTTTGCATGACCGGTGATAAGCCTGACGCTTTGCGCGTGGTCACGGTGAGTCAGCGGAATGCCGCTGTAGGCCGAACAACCGGAGGCGGCTGTGATGCCCGGTACGACGGAAAAGGCAATGCCCGCCGCTTTCAGGGCTTCGAGTTCTTCGCCACCACGACCAAAAATAAACGGATCGCCGCCTTTCAGCCGGACAACCCGTTTGCCCATCTGCGCCTGTTCCAGCAGGATTTCATTGATGCGTTCCTGCGGCACACAGTGGTGTCCGGCACGTTTGCCGACGAAAATCCGCTCCGCGTCGCGGCGCACCAGATTCAGCACGCTGTCAGACACCAGCCGGTCGTAAACCACCACGTCAGCCAGTTGCATCTGCTGCAAGCCTTTGAGCGTCAGCAGTCCGGCGTCGCCCGGCCCCGCACCGACCAGGATCACTTCGCCATGCTTATCCACCGGCTCGCGGAACATTGCGTCGAGATAGTCGCGGCTTTGCGTGTCGTCGTTATTCGCCAGTGACTGTGCCAGACGATGATGATTGAACAGTTTTTCCCACCAGCGGCGGCGCTCAGAGGCGTCAGGAAAATGCGTTTTGACCCGCGCCCGCAGTCCGCCCGCCACCTGCGCCAGCTTGCCCAGATGTTGCGGCAAAATGGATTCAAGACGTTCGCGCAGCAGACGCGCCAGCACCGGCGCGTTCCCGCCGGAAGACACCGCGATCATCAGCGGAGACCGGTCGATGATGGACGGCATGATCACGCTGGCGCTTTCCGGCGCGTCCACCACGTTACAAAACACGCGGCGATGCTCAGCGGCTTCGCTGACTTCCTGATTCACCAAATCGGAATCGGTCGCGGCGACCACCAGCCATTTTTCATCCACCAGCAGCGGTGAGAATTCGCCGCGCAACAGGCGGACTTTGCCTTCGTCTGCCCAGATCTGAAATTGCGGCGTAAAGGTAAGCGCATTCACCGTCAGTGTTGCACCGGCATCCAGCAGCAAACGTGCTTTACGTTCAGCCACGTCACCGGCACCCACCAGCAGACAGGCTCTGTTTTTTAACTGACAAAAAAGGGGCAGGTAATCCATAGACAGTGTTCTCTGAGACAGCATGTTTTGAAAAAAGAATAACGCCGCCCGGAGGCGGCGTGGAAAGCGCGGAGTTTAGCAGGTTACAGCCTGAAGACTGGCGGTATTGATTTCCACCTTCCCGTCGCGCACACGGACTTCGTAAGCCGGAACCGAATACTGGCTGTCTTCCATGCACAGGCCGTCAGTCAGGCGGAAATGTTGCTTTTTCAGCGGACTGGCGACCCACAGCTCGCCCTGATGTTCAGCGATAATCCCGCGTGAAAGTACGCTGGCCTGCGCGAACGGATCGATATTCGACAGGGCAAAAATCTGCTCATCGGCGTAAGGGCGGAACAGCGCGACCTGCTGATCGCCTGCCAGTGCGCACACGCCGCAGGCAGGCAGGATCTGATCGACAGAACAAAGCGTTAACCACTGGCTCATCATACTTCCTCCCCGTCAGTGACCAGCGTCACCGGAATACGTTCGTCAGGACGCGCCGGACGATGCTGCTGACGTTCACCGACAAACTGCACGTTCGGATCACGCTGGCTGCTGTTGATAAAGTGGCTGAAGCGGATTTGTGCCGCCGGATCGTTCAGCGTTTCCTGCCATTCACAGACGGCGGAATCGCGCAGGCGCGCCAGTTCGGCTTCCAGCTGTTCGTTAAGACCGAGTTTGTCGTCGATGATGACTTTACGCAGATAGCTGATGCCGCCCTCGAGATTGTCCATCCAGACTGACGTGCGTTGCAGCTTATCGGCGGTGCGGATGTAGAACATCATGAAACGGTCGAGATAACGCAGCAGCGTGTCGTTATCCAGATCGGCGGCCAGCAAATCGCCGTGGCGGGGTTTCATGCCGCCGTTGCCGCAGACATACAGGTTCCAGCCGTTTTCCGTGGCGATAATCCCGACGTCTTTGCCCTGCGCTTCGGAACATTCACGGGTACAGCCCGACACGCCGAACTTCATTTTGTGTGGCGTGCGGATGCCTTTATAGCGGTTTTCCAGACTGATGCCGAAACCGAGGCTGTCGCCCACGCCGTAACGGCACCAGGTGCTGCCGACACAGGTTTTCGCCATGCGCAGGGCTTTGGCGTACGCCTGACCGGTTTCGAATCCGGCGTTAATCAGTTTCTGCCAGATGGCCGGTAAATCGTCTTTTTGCGCGCCGAACATGCCGATGCGCTGCGAGCCGGTGATCTTGGTGTAGAGATTGTATTCCGCCGCGATTTCGCCGATGGCCTGCAATCCCTGAGGGGTAATTTCGCCCCCCGGCGAACGCGGGATCACGGAATACGTGCCGTCTTTTTGCATGTTGGCGAGGAACACGTCGTTGGTGTCCTGCAACGGCGTGTGCTGCGGTTTCAGTACGTAGTCGTTCCAGCAGGACGCCAGCAGCGAGCCGACGGTCGGTTTACACACTTCACAGCCGTAACCTTTGCCGTATTTGTTCAGCAGATCGTCGTACGAACGGATGCCTTCCACGCGGATCAGGTGATACAGCTCCTGACGGGAATACGCGAAGTGTTCGCACAGATGATGGTTAACTTCGATGCCTTGTTTGCTCAGTTCGGCATTCAGCACCTGTGTCACCAGCGGAATACAACCGCCGCAGCCGGTACCGGCTTTGGTTGCCGATTTCAGCGCCGCGACGGTATGGCAGCCGCCCTGAACGGCTTTGATGATGTCGCCTTTGGTGACGTCAAAACAGGAGCAGATTTGCGCACTTTCCGGCAGGGCATCGGTGCCAATCACCGCGCCGCCGCTGCCTGCATGAGCGGGCAGGATCAGCGCGTCCGGATTTTCCGGCAACGGAATGCTGTTCAGCACCAGTTGCAGCAGGTTGCCGTAATCGCTGGTATCCCCGACCAGTACCGCGCCGAGCAGGGTGGTGTTGTCTTCGCTGACCACCAGACGTTTGTACAGCGCCTTGCTTTCATCCAGATACACATAACTGCGGGCACCCGGCGTACGGGCGTGGGCATCGCCGATACCGGCCACATCAACGCCCAGCAGTTTCAGTTTGGCGCTCATGTCTGCGCCGGTGAAGGCGTTATCGCGACCAAGTAAATGGTCGGCGGTGACCTGCGCCATTTTGTAGCCCGGCGCGACCAGACCGAAGGTGCGCTGATTCCACGACGCACATTCGCCGATGGCGTACACGTCCGGATCGCTGGTCTGGCATTGATCGTTAATCACGATACCGCCGCGCGGGGCGATCTCTAAATCACACTGGCGCGCCAGTTTATCCTGCGGGCGGATACCGGTGGAGAACACGATGAAATCGACTTCCAGGAAGGTGCCGTCGGCGAATTCCATCGTTTTACGGGCTGACGTGCCGCCCTGAACAATCTGTTGAGTATTTTTGGCGGTGTGAACCCGCACGCCCATGCTTTCGATTTTCTGGCGTAGCTGGCTGCCGCCCATGGTATCAAGTTGTTCCGCCATCAGGCCGGGAGCGAACTCGACCACGTGCGTTTCCACACCGAGGTTTTTCAGCGCACCGGCGGCTTCAAGGCCAAGCAAACCGCCACCGACCACGGCACCGCGTTTGCTGCGACGGGCGCAGGATTCGATGGCGTGTAAGTCTTCAATGGTGCGGTAAACGAAGCAATCCTGACCGTCGGAACCCGCGATTGGCGGCACCCACGGGTAGGAACCGGTGGCGATAATCAGTTTGTCGTAATACACCGTGCGGCCGCTGCTGGAATGAATGACTTTTTCCTTGCGGTTCAGCGTAATCGCCCGTTCGCCAATCAGCACGTTGACGTTGTGTTTTTCGTAGAAGCCTTCGCGAACCAGTGACAGTTCTTCGGCGGTATGATGGGAAAAATAGGAGGAAAGATGGACGCGGTCGTAGGCCACGCGCGGTTCTTCACACAATACCGTGATCTCGAACTGACCCGGTTCTGCTTTATCCAGTAAATCTTCGATAAAGCGATGGCCCACCATGCCGTTGCCTATTATCGCGAGTCTGACTTTGCTCATAAATGCCTCAAATTTGATTTTCTACGGCTAAACATAACCCGCGCGTAACAGGGGGTATTGATGCAAATCAAGCCGGTTTCAATATACTCCTTAGGTGGTATTTGTCTGATTTTATTGGGTTTTTATGTAACCTTTCGATTTATAAACACTTTCAGGCTATTGTTCTAAGATTGGCTCTCCCCTCACTGACAACGCAGTCTTTCTAAAAACGATGAGGTAACGCGTGACGAAAACTCTTTTGCGTACCATTAAAAATGTACGATTGCCTGACCGGGAAGGGTTATGGCAGATCGATATCGAAGACGGCGTGATCCGCCAGATTGTCTCCCAACTGGACAATGCCGATTACGGCGAAGATATTCTGGATGCCGGCGGCGGGCTGGCAATACCTCCCTTTATCGAGCCGCATATTCATCTTGATACCACCCAGACCGCCGGTCAGCCCGCGTGGAATCAGTCCGGTACGTTGTTTGAAGGCATTGAACGCTGGGCAGAACGCAAGGCGCTGCTGTCGCACGAAGACGTCAAACAGCGCGCATGGCAGACGCTGAAATGGCAGATTGCCAATGGCATCCAGCATGTGCGCACGCACGTGGACGTCTCTGATCCGACGCTGACCGCGCTGAAGGCCATGCTGGAAGTGAAAGCCGAGGTGGCGCCCTGGGTGACGCTGCAAATTGTGGCGTTTCCGCAGGAAGGCATTATGTCGTACCCGAATGGCGAAGCCCTGCTGGAAGAGGCGCTCAGGCTGGGCGCGGACGTGGTCGGTGCCATTCCGCACTTCGAATTCACCCGCGAATACGGCGTGGAATCGCTGCATAAAACCTTCGCGCTGGCGAAGAAATACCATGCGCTTATCGACGTGCATTGCGATGAAATTGACGATGAACAGTCACGGTTTGTGGAAACCGTCGCCGCGCTGGCCCTGCGTGAGAATATGGGCGCACGCGTCACCGCCAGCCATACCACGGCGATGCACTCCTACAACGGCGCCTACACCTCGCGTTTATTCCGTTTGCTGAAAATGTCGGGTATTAACTTTGTCGCCAATCCGCTGGTCAATATCCACCTGCAGGGGCGGTTTGATACCTATCCGAAACGTCGCGGTATCACGCGGGTAAAAGAAATGCTCGATGCCGGGATTAACGTCTGTTTCGGCCATGATGACGTGTTCGACCCGTGGTATCCGCTGGGCACCGCCAACATGTTGCAGGTGCTGCACATGGGGCTGCATGTCTGTCAGCTGATGGGCTATCAGCAAATCGATGACGGCCTGAAACTGATCACCACTTACAGCGCCCGCACCATGAACCTGCAAGGCTACGGTCTGGAAAGCGGCCACGCCGCCAGTCTGGTGATCCTGCCTGCGCAAAGCGGTTTTGATGCGGTACGTCGTCAGACGCCGGTGCAATATTCCCTGCGCGAGGGCGTGCTGATCGCACAAACGCAACTGGCGAAAACGACAATTCATCTGGATAAAGATTACCCCGTAGATTTCAACAGCTAACGCGGCATTTATCCGATGTAATATTTTGAAATATCTGAATAAATTATTCAAGAGCGTAAATAAAGGTAAAGGTCTGGCGCTGAGCGTAAAGGCTCTTTAGAATCAGTGAGATCTGTTGTTTGTATTCTGGAGAAAGGAACCGTCATGTTTAAACGTACTTTAGTGGCCCTGACTGCGCTGCTATCCCTGTCAGCCCTGTCGCCTGCTTTTGCGGCTGGCCAGACTCACGTCATGCTGACCACGTCAGCAGGGAATATCGAACTGGAACTCGACAGTGCGAAGGCACCGGTTTCTGTGAAAAACTTCGTTGATTACGCCCAGAGCGGCTATTACAACAACACCATTTTCCACCGTGTGATCCCGGGTTTCATGGTACAGGGCGGCGGGTTCACCACTGACATGCAGCAGAAAGCCACCAAAGAGCCGATCAAGAACGAAGCCGACAACGGCCTGCGTAACCTGCGCGGAACGGTCGCCATGGCGCGTACTGCTGATAAAGACAGCGCCACCAGCCAGTTCTTCATCAACGTGGCAGACAATGCGTTCCTCGATCACGGCCAGCGTGATTTCGGCTATGCCGTATTCGGTAAAGTCATCAAAGGAATGGACGTGGTAGACAAAATGTCTCAGGTTAAAACCGACAATGTCGGGCCTTACCAGAACGTGCCGACGACCCCGATTGTGATCCTGTCTGCGAAAGTGCTGCCTTAATTTTTCAGCCTTTCTGCCAGAATACTGTTTTTCTAAGCCTCCGGTTCCGGGGGCTTTTTATTGCCCGTTTATTGACGCTCCTCTGATGAGACTTATAGTTTTAAGTAACGCGCCCGCGTCCCCCTTTCAAGGAAAATGACATGAGTGAAGCCCGTCTGATCGCCAAAGCCATGAGTGAAGGTAAACCGGTGGATGATCTGGTGATCCTGCCTGCACTGGCCAACCGGCATGGACTGATTACCGGCGCGACCGGTACCGGTAAAACCGTCACGCTGCAACGGATGGCGGAGCAGTTTTCCCGCATTGGCATTCCGGTTTTTCTGGCGGATGTGAAAGGCGATTTGTCCGGTATTGGCGCAGAAGGCGTGGCCTCGGAAAAGCTCAGCGCCCGGCTGAAGGGTATCGGCGTGACGGACTGGCAGCCGCAGGCATGCAGCATCATTCCCTGGGATATCTTTGGGGAAAAAGGCCATCCGATCCGCGCGACGATTTCTGATCTGGGGCCGTTGCTGCTGGCGAGACTGCTTGATCTCAATGAAGTGCAAAGTGGCGTATTACAGCTGGTATTTAAGATTGCCGACGACAACGGACTGTTGTTGCTCGACATGAAAGATCTGCGGGCGATGGTGCAGTTTACCGGCGATAACGCGAAACAATTTCAGACGCAGTACGGCAACATTTCCTCAGCCTCCGTCGGGGCGATTCAGCGTGGTTTGCTGACGCTGGAAGGTCAGGGCGCCAATCAGTTCTTCGGCGAGCCGATGCTGGATATCAATGACCTGATGAAAACCGACAGTAACGGTCACGGCATTATCAACCTGCTGGCAGCGGATAAGCTGATTAACCAGCCGAAACTCTACGCCGTTTTCCTGCTGTGGCTGCTGGCGGAGTTGTTTGAGCAACTGCCGGAAGTCGGCGACCCTGAGCAACCGAAACTGGTGTTCTTTTTTGATGAAGCGCATCTGCTGTTTAACGATGCCCCGCAGGCATTGCTGACCAAAATCGAACAGGTGGTGCGCCTGATCCGCTCCAAAGGCGTGGGGATTTACTTCGTGACGCAAAACCCGCTGGATATCCCTGACAGCGTGCTCGGTCAGCTCGGCAACCGCGTACAACATGCCCTGCGCGCGTTTACGCCGCGTGATCAGAAAGCGGTAAAAGCGGCAGCACAAACGCTGCGTGCCAATCCGGCATTTGATGCGGAAACGGCGATTACCGAACTGGGCGTCGGCGAGGCGCTGGTGTCATTCCTTGATGAGAAAGGGCGGCCGGAAGTGGTACAGCGGGCGATGGTGATCGCCCCGGAATCGAAAATGGGCATGCTGGGCGAGGAAGGGCGCAACAAAGCCATCAATCAGTCGCCGCTGTATGGCCGCTACGAAGACAGTATTGACCGGGAATCCGCCTACGAGAAAATCACCGCGCAAGGGTTTGGCACCGTCGCCACACCGCAATCCGCCGGTTCGGCCAAACCCGCCGCAGAATCCCCTTCCGGTGGCGGGCTGATGGGCGGACTGAATGAGATCCTGTTCGGCAGCACCGGCCCGCGCGGCGGCAAACGCGACGGCGTGGTGCAGGTTGCCGCAAAAAGTATGGCGCGGGATTTAGGGCGTCAGATTTTGCGCGGCGTGCTTGGCTCCATTATGGGCGGCCGGAAAAAGTAATCCCTCTTCAGCTTACGTTCATCAGCTGAAACGCATCAGCTGATGGACTGATATGCGTGTCTGATATCTCAGTTTTGTCTGCAATTTCTCACTGACTACAAGGCTTTTTGCGAAACCTGGCACGTTGCTGCCAGCCGTTCCGGGGTAAAACCGTTCAACTTGAAGGCTGTCACGTTTTTCGCCTGTGCGGGTTTGTAGGCTGAATTGCTTTTGGGCTAAATCAATTCAGCAAAAAGGAGTTATTGTGAAAAAATTACTCGTTACCGGGATCGTTATGGGGCTTTTTTCGTGGCAGGCTGCAGCACAAACTATTGTGCTGACGGATGCTGAAGCCGGTACAGAACTGGGAGACTGGAAGACTGACAGCAAAAAGCTGAATATCGCAGGGGCAGATTTCAGCATCGAACAGAAAGTGCTGCATGGCGGTAAACAGGAAGGGTCAAAAGTCATCACGATTACCAGCAAAGGGCTGACGATTGCCCTGAGTCCGACGCGGGGGATGGATTTGCTGCATGTGACCGGCGATAACATCCGCTTAGGCTGGGATTCACCGGTTCAGGAAGTAGTCAATCCGGCCTACATCAATCTGGAGAGCCGCAACGGCGTGGGCTGGCTGGAAGGTTTCAACGAAATGATGGTGCGTTGCGGCTTCGAATGGACCGGACATCCGGTGACCGCCGACGGCATGATTTATACGCTGCACGGCCGGGCGGGCAATACGCCGGCCTCTAAAGTGGAGATTGATATTGCCGACAAAGCCCCTTATGCAATCACTGTGCGCGGCCTGCTGAAAGAAGACACCTTTAAGAAAGCCAGGCTGGAAACCTGGACCGCGCTGCGTTACGTGCCCGGCAGCTATTCCTGGACCATTCACGATACCCTGACAAACGCGTCGGATTATCCGCACGACTACCAGATTATTTATCACAGTAATTTCGGCCAGCCGATCCTTGAAGAAGGTGCCCGTTTCATTGCGCCGCTGAAATCGATTTCGCCATTCAATGATTACGCCAAAAAAGGGTTATCTGACTGGCAGACTTACGCCCGGCCGACCAAAGGCTTTGATGAAATGGTCTTTAATATGGTGCCGCTGGCAGATGCGCAGGGCAAAACCATCGCCGGTGTGGTGAACAAAGCGGGAAATAAAGGGGCCTCGATTGAATTCGATACCCATCAGTTGCCGCTGCTGACGCTGTGGAAAAACACCGATACGCTGAAACAGGGCTACGTGACCGGTATTGAGCCGGGGACGAATTATGCCTATCCGGTGACCATCGAACGTGAACAGGGACGGGTGAAACAACTGCAGCCGGGCCAGAGCACGGTGTTTGAGCTGAAATATTCCCTGTTGCCGGATGTCGAAGCGGTGAAGCAGCTTGAAGCGCGGGTGAAAACGCTGCAAGCGGATCATAAAACGGACGTGAACGAGACGCCTGTCGCTGTTGAATAATCCGAGTTTAGGGCGCCGTGACGGGCGCCTTTTTTTCTCTGTCTATACTTAACTCCACAAGGTATGCGCCCGACTGGCGATACCCAGGGAGGAAATAAGATGGCGAAGAAACTGACACTCAGGCAGCAGGAAAAACTTTTTCGCGAACGTCAGCGGCAAAACTTTCAGGCCAGCAGCGCGCTGGATGGCGTGCAGGTAGAGGTTATCACGCTGGATAACGAACAAATCTCGCAACGTCTCACCGAACTGAGGAAGCACTATGAACGATAAACTCGTGGCCGGTGCCGACCCTTATTATTATCCCGGCATCAATGTGCTGAAAAACCGGCTGGAAATCCGCGAAGCGCATCGTCTGTTACAGGCTGAACAGGAATTTACCGCCCTGCGCGCGGCGATCATGCCACTCGGTCCTTCCGCGATGGGGTTACCGCATCTTTGCGCGGTGCATCTGGCTTTGTTCCAGGATATTTATCCGTGGGCGGGTCACTTTCGGGAAATTGATATCTACAAGGACGACACCCAGTTCTGCCATTTCGGCTACATCGAAAAGGAAGGCAATGCCCTGATGCAGGAACTGGAGGAAGAAGAGTTTCTGGTCGGGTTACCGCTGGATAAGTTCGCTGAGCGTCTCGGACATTACTACACCGGCCTGAATCTGTTGCATCCGTTCCGTGAGGGCAACGGGCGCGCGCTGAGGATTTTCATCGAGCAACTGGTGATCCACGCCGGTTACGACATTGAATGGGCGAAAGTCGATCGTGACCGCTGGCTGGCGGCCAATAAAACCGCCGTGTTTGGCGATGAAACCGATCTGGTGGCGATTTTCAATGACGTCGTCAGCGAAATCCACGATGAACATTGATCGACATAAAGCTGAAGCCTGAACGGAAAATTGCGTAGAATTGCCCGGTAAATTCTTTCACTTTTACCGGGTACGCTATGCTGCTGCTGATCGACAACTACGACTCCTTCACTTACAACCTCTACCAATATTTTTGCGAGCTTGGCGCGCAGGTAAAAGTGATGCGTAACGATCAGCTGACGCTCGCGGATATCGAACAGCTTGCCCCGTCGCATCTGGTGATCTCTCCCGGCCCGTGCACGCCGGATCAGGCCGGTATTTCCCTGCAAGCCATTACCCATTTTGCTGACCGTATGCCGATCCTCGGCGTGTGCCTCGGGCATCAGGCGATGGCGCAGGCATTTGGCGCAAACATCGTGCGGGCGCGTCAGGCCATTCACGGTAAAACTTCGCCCGTCCGCCACACCGGTAAAAGCGTTTTCAGCGGGCTGAACAATCCGCTGACTGTCACCCGCTATCATTCGCTGGTGGTGGCGCCGGAAACGTTGCCGGACTGTTTTGATGTCACGGCATGGACGGAACGGGATGGCCGTCGCGACGACATTATGGGCATCATGCACAACGCCTTGCCGCTGCATGGGGTTCAGTTCCATCCCGAAAGCATTCTGAGTGAGCAGGGGCATCAGCTTCTGGATAATTTCCTTAAAATCTAGTCAGTTAATTCTGCTGAAAAAATTACTTACCCATCAGGTGCGATTTCTGTTTGCCTGCGTGTGATTTTTTATGCATATTTTGTGAGTATATTTTCATATCAATGGCAGGAAGGGAGAAGGGTAATGGCAGAAAAATCAGCGGTAGATCGGGGCACGTTCGACAAAGTCATTTTGCCGGTTTATTCACCTGCGAAATTTATTCCCGTAAAAGGTAAAGGCAGTCGCGTCTGGGATCAGCAAGGCACCGAATACGTTGATTTCGCGGGCGGTATCGCGGTAACGGCGCTCGGGCATTGTCATCCTGCCCTGGTGAAAGCATTGCACGAGCAGGGCGAAACCCTGTGGCATCTCAGTAACGTCTTTACCAATGAACCCGCACTGCGACTGGCGCAGAAGCTGATCGACGCTACCTTTGCCGACCGCGTATTTTTCGCCAACTCCGGAGCGGAAGCCAACGAGGCCGCCTTTAAGCTGGCGCGTTACTACGCCTCGCACCGCCACAGCCCGTACAAAAGTAAGATCATCGCTTTCCATAACGCCTTCCACGGCCGCACGCTGTTCACGGTTTCCGTGGGCGGTCAGCCAAAATACTCCGACGGCTTTGGCCCGAAACCTGCTGACATCGTCCACGTGCCGTTTAACGATCTGGACGCCGTAAAAGCGGTGATCGACGATCACACCTGCGCCATTGTCGTGGAACCTGTTCAGGGCGAAGGCGGTGTCACGTCCGCCACCCCGGAATTCCTGCAAGGTCTGCGCGAGCTTTGCGACAAACATCAGGCGCTGCTGGTGCTCGATGAAGTACAAAGCGGCATGGGGCGCAGCGGTAAGCTGTTCAGCTATATGCATTACGGCGTGACGCCGGACATTCTGACCACCGCCAAGGCGCTGGGCGGAGGCTTCCCGGTTTCCGCCATGCTGGCAACCGAAGACGTAGCCTCGGTGATGGAGCCGGGCAAACACGGCACCACATACGGCGGAAACCCGCTGGCCTGTGCCGTCGCTGAAGCCGCACTGGATATCATCAATACGCCTGAGGTGCTGGCCGGTATCAATGAACGCCGCGAGAAATTTATCAGCGCGCTGGAGGCCATCAATCAGAAATATCACATCTTCAGCGAGTTCCGTGGCCAGGGTCTGCTGATCGGCGCTGAGCTTTCCGATGCATATAAAAACCGCGCCGGAGAATTCCATGCCGCCGCCGCCGACTGCGGGCTGATGATGCTGGTCGCCGGACCGAACGTGATGCGGTTTGCGCCATCGCTTGTGATCGACTTCGCGGATATTGAAGAGGGGATGGAAAGGTTTGAGAAAGCGGTAGCAAAGGTCGCAGGCTGACTGCTCCTCCCGCTGCGAAGGGCCTGATCGACGTTTTACTTCTATCCTGCAATGGCTGAACGGTTTTGCTTTTGCTCCTTCCCCTTTCACGAGGGGAAGGCTGGGATGGGGTGTTGGTTTGAGGGCAACCCAGACAATTAAGCCGACTTTAATACCCCACCCCAACCCTCCCCTTCGCAGGGGAGGGAGTTATAAATCACGCCTTCCGCGTCAGCCAGATCCCATGATGCGGCCTCTGCTTCCACGCCAGTGACGAAATGGTATGCATCACGCTGAGATGCGAAATCACCCGCCGCAGATGACGTTCCATCTCCGTCAGCGGCATGTCAGGGTGAAGCTCCGGTGCGTTAAACAGGTTGTTTTCACTGCCCGGTCCGTCGTAAAGCAGACGTTGCTGACAGCTCTGCAACGCGATTTCACAGGTCTGTAAATACTCCGTCGCCAGCGCCTCCGGCAGCATGTAATGCTCGCGGGCAAGGATCGTCATCGCATTGATATGCTCGACCACAAACTGGCTATGCGTCACCCACAGACGCATATCCGCCAGATAATGCGAGTTAAACCCCGGTTCCTGCATCGCCTGATTCAGTGAGGTGAACAGCTTGTTGTGTGCCTGATTGACCTGCATACGGGTGTACGCCAGTTTGGCGGTGTCCGGGTTTTCCTCAAGCAAAAGCCGGATGGCGTCCTGATAGGTTTCCAGTGCCTGATGCGCATTCTGGCGCAGCAAACCGCTTTGCCATTGCGGCCACAGCCAGATGGTGCCACCGAACGCCAGTGCGCAGCCGATCAGCGTGTCCACCAGACGCGGCACCAGAAAATGTATGCCATTCATCGCCAGCAGTTGCAGGGTATAGACCGCCGTCACCGTCATACCGACCATCGCCAGCCCGTAGTTTTTACGCAACACCGTATACGACAACAAAGTGATCAGCAGCATGCATAACAGCGTGGTGCCTTCCGGCAGTTCCAGTTTTAACAATCCTGAGGCAATCAGTAATCCGGCCAGCGTGCCCAGCGCACGGTGCTGGATCCGCACGCGCGTGGCGTTATAGCCGTTCTGACTGACCAGCATAATGGTCAGCAAAATCCAGTACGGTTTGGGCAGATTGAAAAACAGACCGAGGCTGCTGCCAATCGCCAGAATAATGCCCAGACGGGCGGCGTTACGCAGGGCGACGGATTTGAACGAGAGATAACTTTTCAGCGCGGGCCAGAAGGGCAGACGCGGCTGCGTGTTCATCAGGTCACGTTTGTACAACGGGCGCTGTGTGCGTAACAGACGGGCAATGCGGCTGAAATGGTAATAACAAAACTGACCGACCGGATTGTCCGGCGTGCGCGCGGCGATTTTCTCCAGCGCCGCCAGTTCATTCGCCATCGTAAAACGCCCGGATAACCGGTGATAAAGAATGTCGTCGGCGATCACCCGCAGCCGCGCAGAAATCACCTGCGCGTTGCGGCGGATCACCGCCTCGGCATGGCTTTCTTCCACCAGCCTTTGCACTTCTTCCGGCTGATGCAGGCTGACGGTGATGTGCTCCTGCAAATCGAGCGCGACCTGAAAACGCTGAAACAGCCGCTTATGGTGATGATGATGCCCGTGCTGCGGCAGCATGTGCAGTTGCTGGTAGAGCAGGGCAATCAGGTCGATGACTTTCTGCTGGCGCGCCAGTAAGGGCGGCAGGGCGGTTTCGGGATCGGTGTGTTGGGTCAGCAGGCTGTATTTGGCTTCGAAATAATCCGCCAGTTGCAGATAAAGCTGGCTGAGGGTTTCGCGCATCGGCTGTTCTTTGGAGATACGAAACCATAACCAGTTAAACAATCCGTACCAGGCGGTGCCGGCGGCAAATAACACCGGTGCCTGCCACATCGGCCGGATCCCGGCCATGCTCAGCGTGAAGATGGTGGCGACCAGCGCACCGGGCAACAGACGCGCATGCAGCGGGCTGATTTCGCCGGTGACGCCGAGCAACAGGGCCAGAGACAGCATGATCAGCGGCAGGGGAATGTGCCAGTTTTCCAGCATCAGTTGCAGCAGAATGCTGCTCACAGCAAAGAGTGAACCGCCGATCATCAGGCGTTTAAAAAAGCGTTTGTGCGGGGTATCCAGACCGGCGACGTTACAACAGGCCGGACAGAGTGAAAAAAGCAGACCCATTTGCAGGTTGCCGAACAGCCAGCAAATGCCGACAGGCAGGCACAACACCAGCGTCTGGCGCAGCGCGTAATTTATTTCAGGATGGTAAAACAGTCTTCGCCATAGCGTCATGGGTAAAGCTTAGCCCATAAAAAAGGCGCGGCAGTGTTCTGCCGCGCCGATTTTTGAGGGATTAACGTGTGCCGTAAACGACAATCGTTTTACCGTGTGCGGAGATCAGGCTCTGATCTTCCAGCATTTTGAGAATACGTCCGACTGTTTCACGTGAACAACCGACGATTTGGCCGATTTCCTGACGGGTGATCTTGATTTGCATCCCGTCCGGATGGGTCATTGCATCAGGCTGTTTAGCCAGATTAAGCAAGGTTTGAGCGATACGGCCTGTTACGTCGAGGAAGGCAAGGTTGCCGACTTTCTCTGACGTCACTTGCAGACGGTTAGCCATCTGCGCGGAAAGACGCATCAGAATATCCGGGTTTACCTGAATCAGCTGGCGGAATTTTTTATACGAAATTTCAGCCACTTCGCAGGCAGTTTTAGCACGTACCCAGGCACTGCGTTCCTGACCTTCTTCGAAGAGTCCCAGCTCGCCGATGAAGTCACCTTGGTTCAGGTAGGACAGTATCATCTCTTTGCCTTCTTCATCTTTAATCAGGACGGCAACCGACCCTTTCACGATGTAGTACAGCGTTTCGGCTTTTTCACCCTGGTGAATCAGCGTACTTTTAGACGGATACTTATGTATATGACAGTGAGACAGGAACCATTCAAGAGTCGGGTCTGTTTGTGGCTTGCCGAGAACCATTTGCTATTATCCTCTGTTGTTATCGCTGCCCAAAATCACAGGGCTCAGAGTTCCCTGTACGGCACTTCAACGTAAAAAGCGCCCTTTCAGCATATAACTCCCCAGAAATGCTGCAAGCGGGTGTCGGAGTGCAACAGCCTGTTTATTGCTGTTATCACCGTGGGTTCTGTTCTTAAACCGCGAAAACCGTCACCGCAATTCACTGGAAAGTATGTTTCGGCTTTGTTTGTAGCACAGGTTTGGGATGCTGTCTTCTGTTGTCTCGCTTCAGCATGATGGCGATCGGGTTACGTTGCCAGATTTTAGGTGAAAGGGTACTCTGAGAGCGGATTTCGACAAGTTTATTCACCGGGAGAATAGTTCATGCACGCACGTGTTAAATGGGTTGAAGGGCTGACATTTTTAGGTGAGTCAGCGTCAGGGCACCAGATTTCAATGGATGGCAACGCGGGCGATAAAGCCCCCAGCCCGATGGAAATGCTGCTGATGTCTGCGGGCGGTTGCAGCGCGATCGACGTGGTGTCAATTTTGCAAAAGGGCCGCAACGACGTGCGCGATTGTGAAGTGAAACTGACCTCGCAGCGCCGCGAGGAAGCACCGCGTTTATTCACGCACATCAATCTGCATTTCATCGTCACCGGTAAAGATCTCACCGATAAGATTGTTGAGCGTGCGGTCAGCCTGTCTGCCGAAAAGTACTGCTCCGTGTCCCTGATGCTGGGTAAAGCGGCCACCATCACCCACAGCTTTGAAGTGATTGCAGCCGAATAAGTTACGACCAGTCATGCGCGTGGCACTGGCTGCGCAATAAATCCAAAAATCGCCGCGCGGCAAACGTCAGCGGCGATTTTTGCGAGTAAAGCACACAGTATTCTGCCTGCGGCAGGGTATCGATATTGAGCACACTCAACCTTTCTTCCAGCCCAAACGGCGCTTTCATCGCCCGGGCCACAATGGTCAGATAATCAGACTGCAACACCATATTTAGCCCGCACACCACCGAATCTGTATGCACCGGCATTTCCGCTGCCGGCTGATGAAATCCTCCCATCGATATCCTGATTTGCTGGTAATACCCCATATCCGTTTCGGGCAACAGCCAGCGCGCATCCTGTAATTCCGCCAGAGTTGTGGCGTCTGCCAGCGGATGTCCACGCCGGGCGATAACGCAGAAAGGGGCGCTGAACAGCGACTCACGCACCAGATCTTCCAGCGGAAATCCCGGTCCGGCGGTGCCGACCGCGAAATCCAGTTTCCCTTCGCGCAGTGCAGGTAACAACGTGGAAAGTTGCCCCTCTTTGATCAGCAGTTTGGACTGCGGAAACTGCGTCTTAAATTCTCCTGCCAGTCCGGGAAAAACCGTCAGCGCCAGCAGCGATGAAAATCCAATGGCGACGGAGCCCTGCGAATATTGTTCGATCTGGCGAATTTCATCGGCGGCGCGCTCAAGTTCTTCGAGGATAAATTGCATACGCTGCGCAAATGCACGCCCCGTTTCGGTCAGCGTCATCCCCTGATTACCACGCACAATCAGCTGCGTATCGAGCGTTTGTTCCAGTTCACGCAATGTTCTGCTGACCGCCGGTTGTGACTGATTCAACGCCCGCGCCGCGCCGCGAATACTGCCGCTGCGGATAACCTGCTGGAAAACCTTCAGTTGCTGTAATTTCGGCAAATAGCGCATCACGATCCCTATCAGTAAAAAGCATCACCCGCCCAAAAATTGCATCTTATGGTCAGGCTGTAAAGCTGATAGCGTCAGGATTGAGAAAAATAATATGTTGTTATTCAGTTGATTACGTGACGCATGTCGCATTTTACGATTCATCCGGCAGTGAGAAAATCTGACGTGGTGATAACAAAAAGGGATATCCGCTATGAAAAGTCGTTCCCTGATGATCTTCCTGCTATTTGTCGGTTACGCCGTGGTGTATATCGATAAAACAGTGATGGGCTTTGCGCTGCTGCCCATCGAGCGCGAATTTAATCTGCAACCTGAACAGCTGGGGTATATCACCGGCATTTTCTTCCTGGCCTATTCGCTGTTTCAGATCCCCGCGGGCTGGCTGAATGACCGGTTCGGCTACAAAAAAGTGCTCGGCATGTCGCTGTTCTTGCTGGGCGGCTTCGCGCTGTGTTTCGGAACGCTGGGCCTCAGCCTGGGATTACTGGTCACGTTCCGGTTTCTCTCCGGCGTCGGCCATTCCGGCTATCCTGCGTCCTGCGCCAAAGCGGTAGTGTCTAATTTCGCAGTTGAGAAGCGAACCTTTGCGCAGTCGATTTTGCTGTCTTCCGCCGGACTGGCGATGACTGCCGGACCGCTGATTGCGGTTTACAGCCTGGATCATCTTGGCTGGCGCGGATCGTTCTCCATTCTCGGATTGCTGGCTTTTGCCATCGCCGTAGCGATTGTGATTTTTGTGCCCAATCCGCCGGAAGCGCAAGCCCGTACCGGCGCGAAAACCGGTTATCGGGACTTACTGAAAAACCCGATTGTCCTGCTGCTGTTTGTCTCAATTTTCTGCATCAACATTCCGTCTTACGGCCTGATGGCGTGGTTGCCGAAATATCTGGTCCAGCAGCGCGGTATGTCACTCGACGTATCCGGCATGGTGGTCGCGACAGGCGGGCTGGGTATTTGGATTTCTTCACTGGCAACCGGCTGGCTGGTCGGACGCTATATGCAGGGCAAAGAGCCGAAAGTGATTTTCTGCTGCGCACTGCTCAGTGCGCTGTGCATCTGGCTGGTCTTTACGTCGGCATCGGCGGTTACGGCCGGGTTGTTCCTGTTCCTCGGCTACGTTTTCCTGATGGCGTCCTTTGTGACCGTCTTTACGCTGCCGATGAAACGCCTGCCTTCTGACGTCATGGGCGCGGCGATGGGGATCATTAATACCGGCGGAACTCTCGGCGGATTTGTGGCGCCGATTGCGATGGGATATCTCATCACCGCCAGCCACGGTTACCTTTCTACGTTTGTATTTCTGGCGCTGGCGATGGTGGTGGCCGGTCTGGCTATCCTGCCGCTGGCAATAAAACCTCGTGCGCCAATGCGCGATGTGGCTTAACTGAGGAGAAGAGTGATGACTTTTAATTTCGAAGCAATGCTGGCTGAAGTCAAAGCGGACGTGCTGCGCTGGCGCAGACATATTCATGCCCATCCTGAACTCTCTTTTCAGGAGCATAAAACGGCGGCGTACATTACTCAACAGCTGGAAAGTTTCGGCGGTCTGACCCTGACACATCTGACGCCCAACAGCGTGATTGCCGATCTGAAAGGGGCGCATCCGGGGCCGGTATATGCGCTGCGGGCGGATATCGATGCCCTGCCGATTCAGGAAGAGAACGATGAACCTTTCTGCTCAACGGTCCCCGGCGTGATGCACGCCTGTGGTCATGATGCTCACACCGCAATGTTGCTGGGTGCGGCAAAAGTGCTGACCCAATGTCAGTCTGAGTTGCATGGTTCTGTGCGGTTTATCTTCCAGCATGCTGAAGAAGTGCCACCGGGCGGGGCACAGGAACTGGTGGATTTAGGTGTGCTGGATGGCGTTGAGAAAATCTTCGGCCTGCACGTGATGCCTAATTCTCCGACCGGTGAAGTGGGGCTGAAAGAGGGCGTGTTCTGCGCGTCCACAGATAACTTCGACATCACCATTACCGGCAAAGGCGGCCACGGTTCTATGCCGCATTTGTGTATCGATCCGGTGGTGATCGGCGCGGAAGTTGTCACCGCACTGCAAAACGTTGTGGCGCGCCGTATTGATCCGCTTCAGGTGCCGGTGCTGACTATCGCAACCTTCCAGACGGGCGAAAGTTATAACGTGATCCCGGAGCGGGTGAAGCTCGCCGGAACGCTGCGGACGCATCACAGCAACGTGCGCGAACAGGTGCCGCAGGTGATGGAGCAGATCATTTCGGGGATCACGGCAGCGCATGGCGCGACATACGAACTGCGCTGGACACGCGGCTATGTGAACGGCGACAACCATCCTGAGGCCTGTGCGATTGCGCGTCAGGTGATTGAAAAAACGCTGGGACCGCAGGCGCTGCGCGAAGTGACTCAGCCGCTGTTTGGCGGAGAGGATTTCTCTTCCTACCAGCAAAAAGTGCCGGGGTGTTTTCTGTTTATTGGCAGCGGGAATGAAAAAATTGGCGCGACTTATGGCGTGCATAATCCGCGTTTTCGTCTCGATGAAGAGGCGTTACAGACGGGCGTCGCGCTGCATGTCGGGTTTATCCGTCAGTTGCTGATGAACGACGCCTGAGTCCGTTACTCGATCTTTTTGCCTTCCATCAGGCGCTGCACCAGCGGCGCCATAATCAGCTCCATCGCCAGCCCCATTTTTCCGCCCGGCACCACCAGCGTTTTGATGTGCGAGATAAACGAACCCTGCAACATCGCCAGCAGATACGGGAAATCAATGTCATCCAGCCCCTGGAAGTGGATCACCACAAAGCTTTCATCCAGTGAAGGAATGGCTTTAGCGGCAAACGGGTTGGAGGTATCGATAGTCGGTACGCGCTGGAAGTTGATGTGCGTGCGCGAGAACTGCGGCGTGATGTAACTGATGTAGTCATCCATCGAACGCACCACGGAATCCATTACCGCTTCGCGGGAATGTCCGCGCTCGCCGGTATCGCGCACCAGTTTCTGGATCCATTCAAGGTTAACGATGGGCACCACGCCGACCAGTAAATCAACCTGTGCGGCAACGTCAATTTTGTCTGCGACAACGCCGCCGTGCAGCCCTTCGTAGAACAAAATGTCAGTCGGTTCCGGCAGCGCCTGCCACGGCGTAAAGGTGCCCGGCACCTGATTGTAGGGAACCGCTTCGTCATAAGTATGCAGATACTTGCGCGAGCGGCCGGTGCCGTTCTGGCCATATTCGATAAAGCTTTTTTCCAGCAGACCAAAGTCGTTGGCTTCCGGCCCGAAATAGCTGATGTGACGTCCGAGGTCACGGGCTTTGCGGATTGCCGCATCCATTTCAGGGCGGGTGAAATGGTGAAAGCTGTCGCCTTCCAGCTCAGCGGCACGCAGGCCAAGCTGCTGAAATATTTTACGAAATGCCAGGCTGGTGGTGGTGGTGCCTGCTCCGCTGGAGCCGGTAACTGCTATAACAGGATGTTTTGCTGACATAGTCGGGCTTACTCCTTAAACGTCACGCCATATTGCCCTTCAGGTCATTCAGGGCAGGCGGAAACAAAGCGCATAATTAATCCCATTGTTACCATAATTATTCGCAGAGGGACAGGCTGTCCAAATCCATTTTATGATCGTGTTTACCAGTCCTGCGGGGTTTCTTCCTGTCCGGCGCGGAACTGACCGCGCGGCATAATGTTCAGCGTTTCATGCAGTTCTGACCAGACCAGCACGATCTCGCCACTTTTCAGCTGACGTTTTACGTCATCGACTTTTTGCTCCAGCGATCGTTCCTGCTCGCCGTAATCGGTGCCTTCGCGCAATACGAAGGATTCCACCACGCTGGTGAGCAGTTCGGCGTCCAGTTCCTGCCAGGGAATAATCACAATAGGGTTTCCTTTGTCTTTTTCTCTAAATGCGGGGCGATCCAGGCCGGAATGCGTTGTTCCAGCCACATCTGCGGATGACGCAAACTGCCGGACACAAAGCCGACATGTCCGCCGTGTTCGGTGAGCTGATATTCGACGCAAGCTGGCAAATCCTCTGCTTTCGGGATCACTTCCGGCGTCATAAACGGATCGTCTTTGGCGTGGATAATCAGCAACGGCGTTCTGATCTGCGCCAGCAGCGGCAAGGCGCTGCACCGGCGGTAATAATCCAGCGCATCGGCAAAACCGTGAGCTTTCGAGGTAATGGCGTCGTCGAAATCACGAATGCGGCGCATGGCTTTCAGTTGCGCCAGCGTGACGGGCAAGGTGCCCGGATATTTCGCCAGTTTGCGCGTGGCATTGCCTTTGAGCTGACCGAGCAGGTATCGCTGATAAATGCGCGATGAACCGCGCTCCAGCCGGTACGCGCAGGGTTCCAGCATCAGCGGGGCGGACACCACCACGGCGGCGCTCAGCGTACAGGTGTCGCCTTCCTGCCCGAGATAACACGCCAGCATGTTGCCGCCGAGCGAAACACCCACCGCACCGGTCGGGACTTCGCCATAGGTTTCATTAAGCCAGCGGATGAAGAAACGGGCATCTTCGGTTTCACCGGAATGGTAGATGCGCAGCAGTTTGTTCGGCTCACCGCTGCATCCGCGAAAATGCATCACCACGCCGAGCCAGCCCTGATCTTTCCAGGCCTGCAATAACCCGTGGGCATAGGGGCTGTAGAAGCTGCCTTCCAGCCCGTGAAACAGGATCATGCGGGGTTTATGGCGCGCCTGTTCCGGGTCTTCACTCCAGGCTAAATCCAGAAAATCGCCGTCCGGCGTATCAAGTCTTTGCCAGTGAGGTTTGAGTTTTGCATGCCGCCGCACCAGTCGCGGTAACAGCGTCTGGAGGTGAGGATTACTGGCCCCGCGCAGGGGGCGAAAGGATTCAACCATAAGATGAATAAATTTCTCTTAAGAGGCTCTTGTGCGATCAATATCACGCTGTTAGCTTCAATGCTATCGCACATCTTTCGGGTCGGAGTACCCAAATTAAATGGAACTCGGTTTATTTTTATCAATGCTCGGATTTTTATGGGTCGCCGCCATTACCCCCGGCCCGAACAATATGTTGTTAACCACGTCTGGCGCTAACTTCGGTTTCTTCCGCTCAATATGGCTGATGGTCGGCATTATGCTCGGTATGCAAAGTATTTTGCTGCTGGTCGCATTTGGTGTCGGCGGGCTGATCACGGTGTATCCCGCGTTACACCTTTTCCTCAAAATCGCCGGTAGCCTGTATCTGTTGTGGCTGGCATGGAAAATTGCCACGTCGGCTTATGAAAAACTGGAAACCGGCGCGCCGCCACCGAAACCCATTCGCATGTATCAGGGCTGGTTGCTGCAATTTCTCAACCCGAAAGCCTGGCTGATGGGGCTGGGCGCGGTGGCGAGTTTCAGTCTGGCCGGTGCCGCCTATAACCATTCCATTGCCGGTATCAGCCTCGGCATGTTCCTGGTGAATCTGGTGTCCGGCATTATCTGGCTCGGCTTCGGTACCGTGATTGGCCGCCTGCTGCGCAGCAAACGCGCGTGGTACACCTTCAATATCGCGATGGGCATTCTGACCGCCGCCTGCGTGTTGCTGATCTGGCACTAAGCCGATCCGGCACTGACAAAAAAGCCCGCCGGGTTTATTCCGGGCGGGCTTTTGACTTTCAGCGGCAGATTATTTGAAGCCGTCGGTTTTCATCAGATTATCCAGCACACCCATTTCGGTATCCAGCTCAAGCTGATCGTTTTCCAGCAGCCGCTGGTGCTGCTGATCAAACATGCTGCGGATGTCTTTCAGGGTTTGCAGCGTCCGGGCACGGGTTGGTGCATCCCCGGCCTGCTGGCGGCGTAAATTCAGATCTTTGTCGATAAAGGTATTCACGGCAGGCAAATACCGCTGGAAGAAGCGGGTGGCCGGTGTGACATCTTTCGGATCTTCCTGCATACATTTTTGTATACGGCGCGCTGACGAGACGATTTCGGCGATCTCGCTGCGGATTTCCTGCGGGAAGTCGCTCAGCTCAGATTTGTTTTCCAGCTGCGTAATGTCCTGATCAAACGGCCTGTCGGGAATATAGGATGTGGATTTTCTGACCGGTTTATCCTCCGCCCAGACGTCTTCGCGCGGCGTGTCCACCGGTGTGCTTTCCGTTTTTACCGGTTCCCGGCGGCGTAACGTCACGGGCTGAATGTTGTCCACCGGCGCAGGGGAAGGCACGGCGTCGCGGTTTTCGATTTTGCGCAGATGGATCACGGAACCGATCATCACGATGACAAAGGCCACATAGAAAACCGCATAAGGCGCGAAGCTGTAAAATTCGGCATAGGAAATCAGGCCGATGAGCCAGGGCAGCAGCATCCCGGTCAGAGGGAAACGGTACTGCGTGATTAAGCTGAGCAGCAGTGCCGCAGTGGCCATCCAGAAAGGGATCGCCAGGGCATCGCCCGTGAAGGCCCAGATCGCGCCAATGATCACGCTGTAGTACAGGCTCAGGCGGTCATAGAGAAACGTATGAAATAACAGGATGAAGGACATCCACACCAGAACGGAAGAGGCGCCGCTCAGATCTTTCCTGACAACGCTGTCCGCCACGTTGAGATACCCGCTGGCGGTCGCTTTTCCATAGGCAATGGCAGCTATCAACAGCAAAAAATGGAGGAATATCTGCGCGCCCCGTGACTGATGATAGGTGGTGCTGAGTATGTCCGTGTTGTGATTGATTGCCCTCATGACTGCGCGGTCACTTTATTCTGTGAGCTATTTTCCGCTGCAATCGATGCCAGTTTGCTGCGCAGTTCCTGCTCCATTGCGGCCAGTTCTTTTTCCACTTCCGCGCGGCGGGTGCGGGCATTGCTGGCGATCTGCATGGTGTCTTCCAGTGTGCTCAGCAAACGGCCCTGAACATCCCGTAATGTTTCCACGTCCACAATCGAACGTTCCACTTCGGTGGCGGTTTCGATGCTACCGGTCTGCAACAACTCAGCATTGCGGCGCAGCATGGCATTGGTGGTGTCGGCGACATCTTTTTGCAGTCTGGCCGCCTGACGCTGGGAATTGAGCGACAGCGCCAGCACGATCTGGCTTTTCCACACCGGAATGGTGGTCAGAATGCTGCTCTGAATCTTCTCAGCCAGCGACTGGCTGTTGCTTTGCATCAGACGAATTTGCGGTGCGGTCTGGATGGACAGCGTGCGCGTCAGCATCAGGTCGCTCAGGCGGCGTTCGAAACGCTGAACACCTTCGACCAGATCCCGCACATTCTGGGCTTCCATTGCATCGCCGGAAGCCTGCACCCGCGCCTGTGCCGCCGGGATCACGTCGGACTGAATTTGCGCGATCTTCTTTTTGCCCGCCAGAATGTGCAGGCTGATGTCTTTGAAGTAATCACGGTTGCGGATAAAAAGCTGTTCCAGCGTGGCGATATTGCGCAGCAGTTCGGTGATGGTGTTCTGCAATTTTTCGGAAAGCGTATCCACCTGTCCGGCCAGCGTCTGGTATTCCAGTAACGTCCGCTCGACCTTGTTAAACAGTTTTCCGAGTAGCGGGACAGAGGCCAGCAGGCTTTTTTTCTGATCGAACACCGTCAGGTCAATGCCTTTTACTTTACTCAGCAGGTCGGTCAGTTGGGCACCCACTTCGCCCGCGTCTTTGGCGCGCACTTCCTGCATCAGCGATTCGTTAAAGCGCGACATGGCATTCAGGGTTTTTGCACCATAGGCAATCGAGAGCACCGGATCAGTAATGTCGATCTGTGCCGCAATCTCTTCAATTTTTTGTTGTTCTTCTGCACTGATAGCGGGGGTAGATTCACCGGCGTCGGAGGTCAGGTCGGTGGCGAGCTGGGATGATAAAACAGGTTCGGGCAAAGGTTGCGAAGAAGAGATGTCCGTCACGTCATAATCCTTTTAACTTTGGGCGGTTATCGATTGCACAATCGAAAAGATGAAAGGATTTTAACGCGCAACACGCATGACTGCCAGTGAACCCGGCGGGGAGAGATATACCGCCATGCCTGTTACGGACGATGGCGGTTTCAGGGGGGATCTTCTAGTCGAGATCAAAGGCCTTCGACATGTCTTCCAGTTGTTCCTGCGCATCGAGCCAGGTCATTTCGGTCTCTTCCAGCGCGCCTTTCACTTTGGTCTGTTGTTGCAGACATTCAGTGAGTTCGGCTTTACGGCTGATGTCGTAGATCGCGGAATCCGCCAGACGTTCTTCAAGGGTCGCCAGCTCGGTACTCAGTTTTTCCATCTGCGCTTCAAGTTTGGTGATGTGTTTGCGCAGTGGCTGGGTCTGGTTGCGGAAATCGGCTTCGCGACGTTTCTGGTCTTTACGCGATTGCGCGCTGTTCACGCCGCCGTCTTTGGCCGGTGCATCCTGCTGGCTTTCCTGACGCTGAATGTCCACCAGCCACTGCTGATAGTCTTCCAGATCGCCGTCGAACTGTTCCACTTTGCCGCCGTGAACCAGATACAAATCGTCAGTGGTGGAGCGCAGTAAGTGGCGATCATGCGACACAACCACCATCGCGCCTTCGAAGTCGATTAGCGCCTCGGTCAGCGCCTGTCGCATATCGAGATCCAGGTGGTTAGTCGGTTCATCGAGCAGCAGCAGGTTAGGGCGCTGCCAGACGATCAGCGCCAGCACCAGACGCGCTTTTTCACCGCCGGAGAAGCGCCCGGTCGGATCCGTCACTTTATCGCCGTGGAAACCAAAGCCGCCGAGATAATCACGCAGTTGCTGTTCGGTCTCTTTATTTGCCAGACGCACCAGATGTTGCAACGGTGAATCTTCAGCGCGCAGGAATTCCAGCTGATGCTGGGCGAAGTAACCGAGTTTGACGCCTTTTGCCAGCCCGATATCGCCCTGAAGCGGCGGCATAGTGCCAGCCAGCAATTTAATCAGCGTGGATTTACCGGCACCGTTACGCCCCAGCAAGCCGATCCGCGAGCCGGGCACCAGATTCAGTTTGATCGACTCCAGAATGGTGGTGTCGCCGTAACCGGCACTGACTTTTTCCATCCGCAGCAGCGGATCGGGCAAGCTTTCCGGCGAGCGGAAGCTAAAATGAAAAGGATTGTCGACGTGCGCCGGGGCAATCAGCTCCATACGCTCCAGCATTTTGATACGGCTTTGCGCCTGTTTGGCTTTGGTCGCCTGCGCACGGAAACGGTCGATGTAACTTTGCAGATGCGCCACTTTTTCCTGCTGACTTTCAAATAATGCCTGCTGTTGCGACAGTTTGGTCGCCCGCTGGCGTTCGAAAGAGGAGTAGTTACCGGTGTATTCGTTCAGCGACTGCTGTTCGATATGCAGGATTTTATCGACGATCGGATCAAGGAAATCACGGTCATGGGAAATCAGCACCAGCGTGCCGGTGTAGCCTTTCAGCCATTTTTCCAGCCAGATGACCGCGTCCAAATCCAGGTGGTTGGTCGGTTCGTCGAGCAGCAGTAAATCAGAACGGCAAATCAGCGCCTGCGCCAGGTTAAGACGCATACGCCAGCCGCCGGAGAAGGATTTCACCGGTTGCTGCAACTGATTCTGTGTGAAGCCTAAGCCGCTGAGCAGGCTGGCGGCGCGCGCCGGAATGGTCCAGGCGTTAATGGCATCGAGTTTACCGTGCAGCGTGGCGATGGCGTGGCCGTCATCCCGCTCGTTGGCTTGTTGTAATTGTGCTTCCAGCTGGCGGAATTCGCGGTCGCCGTCGATAACATACTCTATCGCAGGCTCGTCCAGAGCCGGTGTTTCCTGGTTGACCCAGGCCAGCGCCCAGTTAGACGGAAAGGTCAGGTTGCCTGCGTCAGCGCTCATTTCACCTTTTAACAGCGAAATCAGGGTGGATTTACCGCAGCCATTTTTGCCCACCAGCCCGACTTTCTGGCCGGGATTGATGGTCGCAGACGCGTTGTCCAGCAGCACATTTGTGCCGCGTCGGATTTGTAAGGAGGAGAAAACAATCATAAAGCGCCGTGTTGAGAGTATGTTAAATTGTCATGAAATTCGTTTAAACAAGACGTATCGCGTCCCATTTAGTCTTTGCGAAGCATGGTAACGGAAAAACCGCACCCTGACGACGCTTTGGAGGTATTGATGTCGCAGCCACCAAAGGTTTTGCTGCTGTACGCCCATCCGGAATCACCCGATTCGGTCGCCAATCGCGTTTTGTTACAACAGGCACAGC
Source organism: Rahnella victoriana (assembly GCF_004330295.1). Classification (GTDB taxonomy): domain Bacteria; phylum Pseudomonadota; class Gammaproteobacteria; order Enterobacterales; family Enterobacteriaceae; genus Rahnella; species Rahnella victoriana. The sequence goes on along the minus strand of NZ_SJOJ01000019.1, from coordinate 50,238 downwards.
GGCTTGAACATGTCACCGTGCATGATTTGTATGCCCACTATCCTGATTTTTTTATTGATATCCACCGCGAACAACAGCTGCTGCGCGAACACAAAGTGATTGTCTTTCAGCATCCTCTTTATACCTACAGTTGCCCGGCGCTATTGAAGGAATGGATGGATCGCGTGCTGGCGCGGGGTTTTGCCAGCGGGGCCGGCGGCAATGCCCTCAACGGCAAATACTGGCGTTCAGTGGTGACCACCGGCGAACCGGAAGGTGCCTACCGTGCGGGCGGCTATAACCGTTATCCGATGTCCGACATTATGCGTCCGTTCGAACTGACATCGGCGATGTGTCATATGCACTGGATGACGCCGATTATTATTTACTGGGCGCGACGTCAGAAACCCGATGTGTTGCAAAACCATGCTGAAGCCTACGGTGAATGGCTGCAATCCCCGTTGCCGCACGGAGGGATCGTCTGATGGACGTATCAAATATTCCGACGGCCATCCTGCTGTTTTTGTTCGCTGCGGTGGTTGCCGTCCCGCTGGCTCAACGTTTGGGTATCGGCGCGGTGCTGGGCTATTTGCTGGCCGGGATTGCCATCGGTCCGTGGGGGCTGGGCTTTATCCGCGACGTGGATGAAATTCTGCATTTCTCCGAGCTGGGTGTGGTTTTCCTGATGTTTATCATCGGGCTGGAACTGAACCCCGGAAAGCTGTGGGCGCTGCGGCGGCAAATTTTTGGCGTCGGCGCCGGGCAGGTGGTCCTGACTGCGCTGGTGCTTGGCGGTTTGTTATATCTGACGAAGTTTTCCTGGCAGGCGGCGGTGATCGGCGGTATCGGGCTGGCGATGTCTTCCACCGCGATGGCATTGCAGCTGATGCGCGACAAAGGCATGACGCGTAACGAAGGCGGTCAGCTGGGTTTCGCCGTGCTGCTGTTCCAGGATATTGCGGTTATTCCGGCACTGGCGCTGATCCCGATCCTCGCGGGCGGTTCGGAAGGCAGCAATAACTGGGAAATGATCGGCCTGAAAGTGCTGGCCTTTGGCGGCATGTTGATCGGCGGACGTTATCTGCTGCGGCCGATTTTCCGGCTGATTGTGGCCTCCGGCGTGCGTGAAGTGTTTACCGCTGCCGCATTGCTGGTGGTACTCGGTTCGGCGCTGTTTATGGATACGCTGGGCTTCTCGATGGCGCTCGGTACTTTTATCGCCGGGATTTTACTGGCAGAAAGTGAATATCAGCACGAACTGGAAATCGCTATCGAGCCATTTAAGGGTTTACTGCTCGGGCTGTTCTTTATTTCCGTCGGCATGGCGCTGAATCTGGGCGTGCTGTACACCCACATTTTGCTGGTGCTGGCAGGCGTGATTATTCTGGTGACGGTGAAAGGTGCGGTGTTATACGGGCTGTCCCGCGTGTTTGGTTTGCGCACTTCAGTCCGGCTGCAATTTTCGGCGGTGCTCAGTCAGGGCGGTGAATTTGCTTTCGTGCTGTTCTCGGCGGCAGGGGCGCAGAAAGTGATTTCCTCCTCGCAGCTTTCCCTGTTGCTGGTGGTGGTGACGATATCGATGATGACCACGCCGTTGCTGATGCAGTGGGTCGACCGGATCCTGGTCAAACGCTACAACGACGGTGAAGAAAGCGACGAAAAACATTTTGTGCAGGATGATGAGCCTCAGGTGATCATTGTCGGCTTCGGCCGTTTCGGCCAGGTGATCGGGCGTTTGCTGATGGCCAACAAGATGCGCATTACCGTGCTTGAGCGGGATATCAGTGCTGTCGGGCTGATGCGCACATACGGCTACAAGGTGTATTACGGCGATGCCACCGAACTGGAGCTGCTCAGGGCATCCGGCGCGGAGAAGGCGAAATCCATCGTCATTACCTGTGATGAACCGGCAGACACCATGACCATCGTGCATTTGTGTCAGCAGCATTTTCCGCATCTGAATATTCTGGCGCGCGCACGCGGACGCGTGGAGGCACACGAATTGTTGCAGGCGGGTGTGGTGAATTTCTCCCGCGAGACCTTTTCCAGCGCGCTTGAACTGGGTAAGAAAGCACTGGTCACGCTGGGTATGCATCCGCACAGTGCGTACCGCGCGCAGCAGCATTTTCGTCGTCTCGACATGCGCATGTTGCGTGAACTGGTACCGCAAAACCGTGGCGATGTGGCGCAGATTTCCCGTGTGAAAGAAGCCCGGCGCGAGCTGGAAGACATTTTCCAGAGTGAAATGCATAACGAACGTCGCCAGCTTGATGGCTGGGACGATGACGAATAGTCCGGTCGCGGAAAAATAATTTCGGTGGTTGATCGAAAACTGACCGGACGCAATGTCGGCAATTTTTGGAGAAGTAATATGGCTACAACCCGTAAACGGTTCATCGCTGGCGCGGTGTGTCCGAAATGTAAGGCGATGGATACACTGGCTTTATGGCAGGAAGATCAGGTTGAAGTGGTGGAGTGCGTGAAGTGCGGACACCATCAGCGTCAGACGGATGCGCAGGTCAGTAAGAAGCTGCGTCCGGAAGAGCAGGTGATTGGTATTTTCGATCCGAAGTAGCGTTATCGCCCGTGTTTTTTTATGCTGTTAGTACAGAGACGCGGATTTCCGCTACACTCTTCGCCAAATTTATCCGGTCACGCTTTTCAGGATGATCTCATCGAAAGGCGTCCGTCACTGAATTAGCCTTAAGCGAAGTAGCGTGCGTTATGCAACGCCCGCAGACAACAAATTGAGTTTCCAACGGTAGGAGTTATCATGAAAGTAGCAAAAGACCTGGTCATCAGCGTGGCATATCAGGTACGTACAGAAGACGGTGTGTTGGTTGATGAATCTCCGGTGAGCGCGCCGTTGGATTACCTGCACGGCCATGGTTCCCTGATCTCCGGTCTGGAAACTGCCCTGGAAGGTCATGCCATTGGTGACGTATTCGACGTGCATGTTGGCGCGAATGACGCTTACGGCAACTACGACGACAATCTGGTTCAGCGCGTCCCTAAAGACGTATTCATGGGCGTTGACGAACTGGAAGTGGGTATGCGTTTCCTGGCTGATACCGATCAGGGCCCGGTTCCTGTCGAAATCACTGAAGTAGATGGCGATCACGTTGTGGTTGATGGCAACCATATGCTGGCTGGCCAGAACCTGAACTTCCACGTTGAAGTTGTGGCAATCCGTGAAGCGACCGAAGAAGAACTGGCTCATGGCCACGTTCACGGCGAACACGGCCATGATCATGGTCACGACCATGAACACGGTGACGGTTGCTGCGGTGGCCACGGTCACAGCCATGATCACGACCATGACCATGACCACGGTAAGAAAGGTGGTTGCGGCGGTAACGGCGGCTGCGGTTGTCATTAATCGCCCGCACAGTGATATAAACGAAAGGCGCCGCAAGGGCGCCTTTTTGTTGCGTCGCAATCCGTATCAATAATGCGGGGGCGGCGTTTCTTCCGACTGATCGGCAATCATTGATGGCTGGCTGGCGCGCAGTTTGTCTGTCAGCAGGCGCAGATGGTCGTGCAATCTGCTCATTTCCAGCTGATGCTGTGTGACGATCAAATTCAGCTCTTCAATCGTGATTTCCTGAAAAGCCAGTTTGTTTTCCAGCATCTCCAGACGTTGTTCAACGGTATCTGAGTTCATCATCATTTCCTCGCTGTGTGGCTCAAATTGATCAGGTCGAGCACTGACCGGAACCTCATCCTGTATTGTAGACCGGCGATTCTACCCGTAAACCCCTCTGATTACCTGACCTCTGCGGCGCTTTATCTTCGCTCTCCATGACCCGACGAAACTAATTGATGTAAAAAAGGTCTGAATATGACGCTAATGGCGTGTATAGAGATTGTTTTGTCGTGAGACGGACAGTTATAGTAACCGCCGAACTTTCGTAATTATTACCAGAGGTCATACGCTTCTGGTCCTGGAGAAATGGATGAAATCACTGTTTAAAGTAACTCTGCTGGCAACCACCATGGCGCTTGCCCTGAATGCCACTCAGGTTATGGCTGCTGAAGCCACCGCACCGGCCGCTGCTGCACCTGCGCCAGCCGCTGCAGCTGCTCCGGCAGCAACAGATACGACCAAGTTTAAAAGTGATGACGAGCAGGCGGCATACGCTCTCGGCGCATCATTGGGTCGCTACATGGACAACTCCCTGAAAGAACAAGAAAAACTGGGCATCAAACTGGATAAAGACCAGTTGATCGCGGGTGTTCAGGACGCGTTTGCTAACAAAAGCAAACTGTCTGATCAGGAAATCGAGAAGACTCTGCAAACCTTCGAAGGCCGTGTGAAAGCTTCTGCACAGGCTAAGATGGAACAAGACGCTAAAGCTAACGCTGACAAAGGCGACAAATTCCGTGCTGATTTCGCCAAAGAAAAAGGCGTGAAGAAGACTGAATCCGGCCTGCTGTATCAGGTAGAAAAACCAGGTACCGGCGCAGCGCCTAAAGACAGCGATACCGTTGTCGTCAACTACAAAGGCACGCTGACCGACGGTACAGAGTTCGATAACTCTTACACCCGTGGTGAGCCGCTGTCCTTCCGTCTTGACGGTGTGATCCCAGGCTGGACCGAAGGCCTGAAACACATTAAGAAAGGCGGCAAAATCAAGCTGGTCATTCCACCGGAACTGGCTTACGGCAAAACGGGCGTCCCGGGGATCCCGGCTAACTCCACACTGGTGTTCGATGTTGAACTGCTGGATGTGAAAGCTGCGCCTAAAGCGGATCCAAAAACAGCAGAGAAACCTGCTGAAGCAGAAGCGGCACCAAAAGCAAACTAAGTGGGTGTCGGGTTACTGTTCGGAAACCGTCGCTTAACGCGGCGGTTTTTTTTCGCCCGTCACTTTTCTCTGTACCCGCCCCTCTTTTTGTTGCGGTTACTCTATGATGATAACTTGACGCTTTTGTCTCCCCGGCATAACGTCACAGATCCATATAATCGTAAGGCCGTTTTTTCTGTATTTTTGATACAGTAACGACCCTGAAATGATGAATAATGCGTCCTGACTCCCGTTGGAAGGCGCGATATAGAGGGTGGTAGCTTCGATGTCTAATTCGCTTATAACTGGCGAAACCGGCGAACTGGATTTGCTGGACCAACGTCCTTTCAGCCAGGTCGATCATGAGATTTTGTCTTCATATGAGGCCGTGGTGGATGGACTGGCAATGCTGATTGGTGAGCATTGCGAAATTGTTCTGCATTCTCTGGAAGACCTGAAATGTTCGGCGGTTCGTATCGCTAATGGTGAGCATACCGGCCGTAAGATCGGCTCACCAATTACTGATCTGGCATTGCGCATGTTACATGACATGACCGGTGCGGACAGCAATGTGTCCAAAGCCTATTTTACCCGCGCGAAAAGCGGTGTGCTGATGAAGTCGGTCACCATCGCCATCCGCAACCGTGAGCAGCGTGTGATTGGCCTGCTGTGCATTAACATGAATCTTGACGTGCCTTTCTCGCAAATCATTCAGACCTTTATGCCGCCTGAGACGCAGGAAGTCGCCTCGTCGGTGAACTTCGCGTCATCCGTCGATGATCTGGTCGCGCAGACGCTGGAATTCACCATTGAAGAAGTGAACGCGGACCGCAACGTTTCTAACAATGCGAAGAATCGTCAGGTGGTACTGAATCTTTATGAAAAGGGTATTTTTGATATCAAAGATGCCATTAACCAGGTGGCTGATCGCCTGAACATTTCCAAGCACACGGTCTACCTGTATATCCGCCAGTTTAAAAGCGGTGATCTGGTGGGGAACGAACGTTGAAACTGCGTTACTGTCTGCTGGTCACCGGCCCTGCGTATGGCACGCAACAGGCCAGTGCCGCCTATCAGTTTGCTCTCGCGCTGATCGCCAGCGGTCACCAGCTCGACAGCGTGTTTTTTTATCGCGAAGGGGTGCTCAACGGCAATGTGCTTTCTGCTCCCGCATCGGATGAATTCGATCTCGTGCGTTCCTGGCAACGGATGGCGGCAGATTATCAGGTGGCGCTCAATGTCTGTGTTGCTGCCGCATTACGCCGTGGCGTGATCGACGAAACGGAAGCCCATAATCAGGGGCACGGGCAGACAAATTTACAACCGGGTTTTACCCTGACCGGGCTGGGCAGTCTGGCGGAAGCCTCGCTGACCTGCGACCGTCTGGTGCAGTTCTGATGCGTGAGGGCAGGGAACAAAAATGAAAAAGATCGCGTTTGTGTTCACGCAGGGACCACATGGAACATCCGCAGGCCGTGAAGGACTGGATGCCTTGCTGGCCACCTCCGCCCTGACCGAAGACATTGGTGTCTTTTTCATGGCGGATGGCGTTTTTCAGTTAATGCCATCCCAGCAGCCGGAAAAAATTTTAGCGCGTAATTATATTGCCACGTTCGGCGTGTTATCTCTTTACGATGTCGATCAGTGTTTCGTTTGCGAAACGTCTTTGAAGACGCGGGGTCTGTCTGCCGGACACGACTGGGTTCTGGACGTCGAGCCGTTATCAGTGGCTGAAATTCGCGGACGACTGGCTGATTATGATGTGGTAATGACGTTTTAATTCAGGATATTCCATGCTTTTTACGCTTGCACATTCCCCGCAACATTGTGATTTCTCACTGCTTATTAATATGGTTGCTCAGGACGATGCACTATTGCTGATGCAGGATGGCGTACTGGCCGCACTGGATAGCAGTGAGGCATGTGACCGGATGATTCAACAGGTGCAGTCAGTCTATGTGTTGAGCGAAGATTTAGCTGCCCGGGGATTGGTTGGTCAAATTTCGCACAAAATCACGTTGATCGACTATACTGGATTCGTCGCGCTGACTGAGAAACATGCCCAGCAAACAGCATGGTGAATCACTGATGTGCTGTATATTTCTTGACACCCTCATAGGTCAGCCCTAAAATTCTGCGTCCCCATATTAGCTAATGCTTTTTATGGGGCGATTTATCACGCGTTTACAAAGTAGTTTATGAACCAAAATCCAGGAGCTTTTTAATGGCAACAATTAATCAGCTGGTACGCAAACCACGCTCTACGAAGGTTGCTAAAAGCAACGTTCCAGCGCTGGAAGCTTGCCCGCAGAAACGTGGCGTATGTACTCGTGTATATACTACCACCCCTAAAAAACCAAACTCCGCACTGCGTAAAGTATGCCGTGTGCGTTTGACTAACGGTTTTGAAGTTACCTCCTACATCGGCGGTGAAGGTCATAACCTGCAGGAACACTCCGTGATCCTGATCCGTGGCGGTCGTGTAAAAGACTTGCCAGGTGTGCGTTATCACACCGTCCGTGGCGCACTGGACTGTTCAGGCGTTAAGGATCGTAAGCAATCTCGTTCTAAATACGGCGTTAAAAAGCCGAAGTCTTAATGGTTCTCCGTTAAGTAAGGCCAAACATTTTCACTTTACTGTCAAAATAAACTCTTAGAGTTTTGGACAATCCTGAATTAACAACGGAGTATTTCCATGCCACGTCGTCGCGTCATTGGTCAACGTAAAATCCTGCCAGATCCTAAGTTCGGATCCGAACTGCTGGCAAAATTCGTCAACATTCTGATGGTAGATGGTAAAAAATCTACTGCAGAAGCAATCGTCTACACTGCTCTTGAGACCCTGGCTCAACGTAGCGGTAAAGGCCACCTGGAAGCTTTCGAAGTCGCACTGGACAACGTTCGTCCGACTGTCGAAGTTAAGTCCCGCCGCGTAGGTGGTTCTACTTATCAGGTTCCAGTTGAAGTCCGTCCGGTTCGTCGTAATGCTCTGGCAATGCGTTGGATCGTTGAAGCTGCTCGTAAACGCGGTGATAAATCCATGGCTCTCCGCCTGGCGAACGAACTTTCTGATGCTGCAGAGAACAAAGGTACTGCAGTTAAGAAACGTGAAGACGTTCACCGTATGGCTGAAGCCAACAAGGCGTTCGCCCACTACCGCTGGTAATCACTTCGCTGTAGTTATGCTAACCAAGCGGGCGCTTCAAGAAGCCAACCCGCTTGGGTTAACTGAACTTGAACGTCCTAGTTATAGAGGAATCAAATGGCTCGTAAAACACCCATTGAGCGCTACCGTAACATTGGTATCAGTGCTCACATCGACGCCGGTAAGACAACCACTACCGAACGTGTTCTGTTCTACACCGGTGTAAACCACAAAATCGGTGAAGTTCATGACGGCGCAGCTACCATGGACTGGATGGAGCAGGAGCAGGAACGTGGTATTACCATCACGTCCGCTGCGACGACCTGTTTCTGGTCAGGTATGGCTAAGCAGTTCGAACCACACCACATCAACATCATCGACACCCCAGGGCACGTTGACTTCACCATCGAAGTTGAACGTTCCATGCGTGTTCTTGATGGCGCGGTAATGGTTTACTGTGCTGTTGGTGGTGTTCAGCCACAGTCTGAGACCGTATGGCGTCAGGCAAACAAATATAAAGTTCCACGTATCGCGTTCGTTAACAAAATGGACCGTATGGGTGCTAACTTCCTGAAAGTTGTTGATCAGATTGAAAAACGTCTGGGCGCAACTCCGGTGCCACTGCAACTGGCAATCGGCGCGGAAGAGAAATTCACCGGTGTTGTTGACCTGGTGAAGATGAAAGCTATCAACTGGAACGAAGCTGATCAGGGCGTTACCTTCGAATACGAAGAAATCCCTGCAAACATGCAAGAACTGGCTGAAGAATGGCGTCAGAAACTGGTTGAGGCCGCTGCTGAAGGCTCTGATGAGCTGATGGAGAAATTCTTTGGTGGCGAAGAGCTGACTGAAGAAGAGATCAAAACTTCTCTGCGTAAGCGCGTTCTGAACAACGAAATCATCCTGGTTACCTGTGGTTCTGCGTTTAAAAACAAAGGTGTACAGGCAATGCTGGATGCTGTTGTTGAGTATCTGCCAGCACCAACTGACGTTGAAGCTATCAACGGTCTGTTGGATGACGGTAAAGACACTCCGGCAGTTCGCCATTCTGACGATTCAGAGCCGTTCTCTGCTCTGGCGTTCAAAATCGCTACTGACCCATTCGTGGGTAACTTGACGTTCTTCCGTGTTTATTCCGGTCTCGTCAATTCAGGTGACACTGTATTTAACCCAGTGAAATCTCAGCGTGAACGTCTGGGTCGTATCGTTCAGATGCATGCTAACAAGCGTGAAGAAATTAAAGAAGTTCGTGCAGGCGATATCGCTGCAGCGATCGGTCTGAAAGACGTGACTACAGGTGATACCCTGTGTGATCCAGATAACGTGATTATCCTGGAACGCATGGAATTCCCTGAGCCGGTAATCTCCGTTGCGGTAGAACCAAAAACCAAAGCTGACCAGGAAAAAATGGGTCTGGCTCTGGGCCGTCTGGCGAAAGAAGACCCATCATTCCGCGTTTGGACTGATGAAGAGTCTGGTCAGACAATCATCGCAGGTATGGGTGAGCTTCACCTGGATATCCTGGTTGACCGTATGCGTCGTGAATTTAACGTTGAAGCTAACGTCGGTAAGCCGCAGGTTGCATACCGTGAAGCTATCCGCGCTAAAGTTACCGATGTTGAAGGTAAACACGCTAAGCAGTCTGGTGGTCGCGGTCAGTATGGTCACGTTGTGATCGACATGTACCCATTAGAACCTGGCACAAATCCGAAAGGATATGAGTTTGTCAACGAAATCAAAGGCGGTGTAATTCCTGGTGAATTCATCGGCGCGATTGACAAAGGCATCCAGGAACAGCTGAAGTCTGGTCCACTGGCCGGTTACCCGGTAGTAGATCTGGGCGTGCGTCTGCACTTCGGTTCTTACCATGACGTCGACTCCTCTGAGCTGGCGTTTAAACTGGCCGCTTCTATCGCCTTCAAAGATGGCTTTAAGAAAGCGAAACCAGTTCTGCTTGAGCCGATCATGAAGGTTGAAGTAGAGACTCCGGAAGAGAACACTGGTGACGTCATCGGTGACCTTAGCCGTCGTCGTGGTATGCTGAAAGGCCAAGAATCTAACGCTACTGGCGTTGTGATTCATGCTGAAGTTCCGCTTTCCGAAATGTTCGGTTATGCAACTCAGCTGCGTTCACTGACCAAAGGCCGTGCATCTTACTCCATGGAATTCCTGAAGTATGATGATGCGCCAAATAACGTGGCCCTGGCCGTTATTGAAGCTCGTGGCAAATAAGCCACAGTTTTAAACACAATGATCCCGTGCTCTCTCTATGAAGGGAGAGCACAAGAGTAAGGAATATAGCCGTGTCTAAAGAAAAATTTGAACGTAACAAACCGCACGTCAACGTTGGTACTATCGGCCACGTCGACCACGGTAAAACTACCCTGACTGCAGCAATCACTACCGTTCTGGCTAAAACCTACGGCGGTTCTGCACGCGCATTCGACCAGATCGATAACGCACCAGAAGAAAAAGCTCGTGGTATCACCATCAACACTTCCCACGTTGAATATGACACCCCGACTCGTCACTACGCGCACGTTGACTGCCCAGGGCACGCCGACTACGTGAAAAACATGATCACCGGTGCTGCTCAGATGGACGGCGCTATCCTGGTTGTTGCTGCAACTGATGGCCCTATGCCTCAGACTCGTGAGCACATCCTGCTGGGTCGCCAGGTTGGCGTTCCATACATGATCGTGTTCATGAACAAATGCGACATGGTTGATGATGAAGAGCTGCTGGAACTGGTAGAAATGGAAGTTCGTGAACTTCTGTCTGCTTACGAATTCCCAGGCGACGACATCCCGGTCATCAAAGGTTCAGCGCTGAAAGCACTGGAAGGCGATGCAAATTGGGAAGCGAAAATCATCGAACTGGCAGAAGCACTGGACAGCTACATTCCATTGCCAGAGCGTGCTATCGATAAGCCATTCCTGCTGCCAATCGAAGACGTATTCTCCATCTCCGGTCGTGGTACAGTTGTTACCGGTCGTGTAGAGCGCGGTATCGTTAAAGTGGGCGAAGAAGTTGAAATCGTTGGTATCAAGGACACTGTTAAGTCTACTTGTACTGGCGTTGAAATGTTCCGCAAACTGCTGGACGAAGGCCGTGCTGGTGAGAACGTTGGTGTTCTGCTGCGTGGTATCAAACGTGAAGACATCGAACGTGGTCAGGTTCTGGCTAAACCAGGTTCAATCAAACCACATACCAAGTTTGATTCTGAAGTGTACATCCTGAGCAAAGATGAAGGTGGTCGTCATACTCCATTCTTCAAAGGCTACCGTCCACAGTTCTACTTCCGTACAACTGACGTGACCGGTACTATCGAACTGCCAGAAGGCGTTGAGATGGTAATGCCTGGTGACAACGTGAACATGGTTGTTACCCTGATCCACCCAATCGCGATGGATGACGGTCTGCGTTTCGCAATCCGTGAAGGCGGCCGTACTGTAGGCGCTGGTGTTGTTGCTAAAGTTATCGCTTAATCGCTGATAATTTTTGCAAAATAAAAAGGGTGCTTCGGCACCCTTTTTTATTGCCTGAAATTTGTTCTCAGAAGTATGCAAACTGCATTTGCAATAATAACCATTCTCATTTACAGTTAGGTCAGGTTTTGTTCGAAGTGTGGTCTCTATGTACGTGTGTTTATGCAACAGTGTCAGTGATAAAACGATACGGCAGGCAGTTCGTCGTTATCAGCCTCAGACGTTTCAGCAGCTCAGAAATTTTGTTCCGGTGGGCACGCAGTGCGGTAAGTGTGTCCGTGTCGCGCGGCAGATAATGGAAGATGAATTACAACAGATACCCCAATTCGACAATATCGCCTGAAAATACATCGCTAAAAAGTAGGTGTTTTCTTTGACTTACTCTGAACCGGATCTACGCTTTAGATACCGGAACGGAGGAGTTACCTATGAAAGGCGATAAAAAAGTCATTGCACACCTCAATAAACTTCTTGGAAATGAACTGGTTGCCATCAATCAGTATTTTTTGCATGCCCGTATGTTTAAAAACTGGGGGCTGATGCGCCTCAACGGTATCGAATATCATGAATCCATCGATGAAATGAAGCATGCCGATATCTATATTGAGCGGATCCTGTTCCTGGAAGGCCTTCCTAATTTGCAGGATCTCGGAAAACTCAATATCGGTGAAGATGTTGAGGAAATGCTGAAGTCTGATTTGCTTCTGGAACTGGAAGGCGCGAAAGACTTACGCGAAGGCATTGCTTACGCAGACTCGGTGCATGATTACGTCAGCCGCGATTTAATGATTACTATTCTGGCCGATGAAGAACATCACATCGACTGGCTGGAAACTGAACTGGAATTGATCGGTCGTATCGGTATCCAGAATTACATTCAGTCTCAGCTCAAAGAAGAATCTCAGTAATTTTTGCTGCGTTAACTAAACATCAGCCAGATGGTTCTGCTCTCCTGGCTGATGTAAACCAGCGCACCAGCCAATGCCAGACAAGGACCGAAAGGGATTTGCTCTGACATCTTATAAAGGCCCACACGCACCAGTGCAAAAACGATCCCCGCAAGCGCGGCGAGAATGCACAAATACGGCAACATCTGCCAGCCCACCCAGGCGCCAAGCGCCGCCAGCAGTTTGAAATCGCCGTATCCCATCCCTTCTTTTCCACTGACGATTTTGACTCCCCAGTACAAAACCCAAAGCACCAGATAGCCTGCGACCGCGCCATATAATGCATCCTGAAGTGTTACCTCACCGGAAATCGAATGAATCAATAATCCTGCCCAGAGCAGGGGAAGGGTCAGGCGATCCGGGAGCAGGTAAGTCGCCAGATCAATCAGGCTCAGGGCGAGAAGAAACCAGAACAGCAATAATGCACTCAACAGGCTCAGTGGTGTGGTAAACAGAAAGGAGAGACCCAGAAACATGACGGCACAACCGGCTTCCGTCAGTGGATATCTTTTCGCGATCGGGGCTGCGCAATAATGGCATTTTCCGCGTAACAGCAACCAGCTCAGCACCGGAATATTTTGCCAGTATTGCAGCGGGTGTTTACAGGCCGGACAGTGCGATGCGGGAAGGCTCAGGTTAAAGCCACATTCACCCTGTTGGCCATCATGCTGAATCATCAACGGTAAGCGATAAACGACGACGTTGAGAAAGCTGCCCAACAGCAAGCCGAAAATAGCGACACTGGTGTAATAAAACCCACCTGACAAAGGTGTGATGTAGTCCATTTGCTGCCAGCCAACAATCATATGAAAATTTCCTGGTGAGGTCATCTGCCCGTTAACGCAGTGTGAGTTGTGGAACACTGACATTTCCGGATTGTCCACCACCGGTCACTATCGTGATGGCCACGACCTGAATGCCGTATTCCTTGTTGAGGATTTCAAGCCAGCGCAGCAGGGTGGAGTAAGGAATTTGTCCCACGCTGAAGGTGACGCCCTGTTCATTCTGTGTCGTTTTTGGCATTTTCAGGGATAAACCGGCCGCTGAGGTGTTGATCGCTTCCGTCAGCTTTTCCTTACTCGTTCTCTTTCCGGCAGGTGCGCCAAGCCGTTGAGTTTGCTTCACCATCCATTCCAGCTGGTTACGCTGGGTATTGACCATGACCCGGGATTTGGCGATTTGGTTATCGAGGGGGGTTAACAAACCAAACCAGATAAAAGCCATCATTAACAGGCAGGCTGCGATCAGTATCAGCCGTCTTTCACTTTCGCTTTTAAGCATCAACCACTGTTTCATGATTTACTCCGCTGAGTCAGCGTGGCAGTCACGCCTGTTGCCGATGTCGTGAGGTTGGAAACAGCAAAGTGAAAATCATTGGCGGTAATTTTGAGAAAATCATCAATCGCCACACGGTTATCGGTCGTGATCTGCAATGTGAACTGATTCGTTTTCTGCTGGAAATCCAATTTATCGATGGCGATTTGCGGGACTTGTCCCTGATAAGCCGTGAGTTTTGCCAGCGCAGGCAGAAAGGCTGTGGGCGCTTTTTTCATGTTTTGTTCAAAATAGAATTTCAGGTTGCGGGTGTGCTTGTCCTGAGGGAACGCGCTTTGATGCAGGGTCAGCATCTGGTTTTTCAGCAAGGATTCTTGCTGCGATACCTGCCACCATGTGAAAAGTTTGCTGCCGAGAATGAGTACCAGCGTGAATATCACCATACCTGCCGCTATCCGTTGCAGATGACGGCCCCAGGCGGGATCTTCCTCGCGCACGGCAAATTCGCCCTGAAGAAGATTCACGGCGGATGCACAATTATTTTTCATCACTATCAGCGGGTCGGAAGGCGCTTCTGCGTGAACCCAGTCAGGAGGAATCTCCTGATCATGCCCGTAATAGTGCACTACTTCAGGCATTGCGATAGCCAGCAACGCATCAAGTAATACCTGTTCGACCAGACACCCCGAATATTCTGACTGCCGGAGCAGCCATTGATGGTCAAGACGGGCGGCCGACCAGCCTTCCTCAGGCAGAGGGAGCAGTAACGCATCAATATAAACGTGCCTGACTGTCAGGCCGGCATCACGAAAACGGTGTATCCAGTTTCGTAAAAAATCGACTTCAATACCGGCGGCATACAGTGTTTGCTCCTGACGGTACAGCTCAACCCAATGCAAGGTATCCACATCCGTGGCAATGCTTTCTTCTGTCTGCCAGGCAATCATCTGCCGGGTATTTTTACCCGCACGTTGTGGCACTGTGACCTGACGAAAAATGACTTCACTGGCGGGGATAAGCAGAGAAACGTTCTGTGCCGACGGTTGTGCGGCCAGTTCTGATAAATGCTCAGCGTCTGGTAAAAGATGAATATCCTCATCATTTTCTGCCAGCTCAGTGAACCAGTTAAGTGAGCGTTCTGGCGTACTGCCTGCTCTGATAAACAGCCTGTTGGCCGGTTGACGGTGTTCCATTTACTCAATTACCCGATAGCGTCGCTGATAAATTGTGATTTTTGAATCTTCTGGATTGAAGTGCGCATAACTGCTCATGGTGTTTTGCTGTTCTTCAAAGTGACCCTGTGTGTGCAGAACGAAATACTGGCTGCGCACTGTCAGCAGCGGTTTCAAATCCCCGGTTTGCACGTCGAGAGTCAGCTTTTGTTTTTTAACCTCTTTCAGAAAAGCATCGACAGAGACCCAGCCTCTGCGTGGCCGTACGGCGATTAATTTCATTGCATCGTCCTGATTAATTCCGCCAAGAAATAAGGCGCTCAGCAGGGGAGCCTGCGCTTCGGTCAGCGTATTGACATTGATTTGCTGAGACTCTTCCGGAAGCGCGCAAAGCTGAGTGCGGATCCGCTTCAGGGGCGAAAGAGGCAGGTCTGGCAGTAAAGCCAGTTCATTCATGGAGAAAAGGCGTTGGTTAGCCGCAGCCCGTGGTGGCGTCAGGGTTTCGTAATACTCGGATTCGGCACCGGCGGTACGGGTGTCGTTATCTGTATCCAGATAATCACTGAGGCTGTCGGTGAACCGGTCAATTTCCACGGAAGTTGCCTGTGCATCGAGCAGCAGTTGTTTCAATATCTGCGTATTGTAGGGTTCGTCCTCAAGCTTCGTGTCAGGTTCGTTATTGCGCAGGCTATTGAGGTTGAAGCAGTTTTGGCCATCCGTGACAACATAGTTTACGGAGAAACCGTCTGGTGCGATGAACGTCCCTTCCTGCATGGAAAACTGATCCAGGTTGTTGTTATATGCGTTTTCGGTCAGCTCTTTCCGAAGCCGGGGCAAGGCAATTTCTTCTGCGCCAAGGGTCAGCCAGCGCAACTGCTGCTGGTTGAGTAACCAGCTCTGACGTTGCTGGCTGACCTGAAATTGCAGCGTCATTTTCGCGGCTAATGCCGCCATGATTGCCAGGATCATTAACACGATCAGCAGCGCCACACCTTGTTGCTTATTCATTGTTGAAGCGCCTCCCCGCTCATCGGAACCGGCGTTGCCGAAGTGGGTTCCGTCTGTTCCGGCGCTTTGTCATCGGTATTCGCCTTTGTATCCTCAAGTGCGGCAGGCAGGAGGAACAAACGGCGTATTTCACCCATATCATCCAGCGTGACAACGAGTTCGATAGCGGCAGGAAACGTGGTGGCTTGATCCCATTTGTCAGCCCAGCCGGCAGAAAAGAAACGCCAGTGCAACGTGCGTACGCCGGTCAACATGGTCACGGGAGTGAGCGGTGCGGCATCCGGTAAAGGGGCGGAAGGCAGGGCGCTCGCGCTGCGCGTCAACGCATGATCGATTATGGCCCAATCAACCCGGGATAAATCGCTGGCAGATAAGGGGGTTGCTGCCGGATAACTTCCCAGGGTGGTAAAACGCAGTGAGGTCTCCGTCGCGGATAAGTACGCCTCTTCTTCCTCCGTTTGCCTTGGCAATACCTGGATCAGGTCACGCTCCAGCAGTGAAAACGCCGTCTGGATTTCGTTGAGTCGCGCAGTATGTTCCTGTGCTATTTCGCTGTTTTTCACTGATGCCGAGAGGATCTGATAGGCCAGTAAGCTGAGCAGGGAAAATATCGCCATCGCAATCATGACTTCTATCAGCGTAAAGCCTTGCTGCCGGGCTGTACGGTTTTTACTCATGGCTTGTCTGCCGATATCTGAGCCCAGCTGCTGACGGAAAGGAGCGGTGATCGGGCATCTTCAGATTGCTTAACCAGAACACGATTCTTGCGAATTTTATTATCCCGATCAGTGGGTTGCTGTTGCTCAACAAACCACTCCTGACCCGCCAGTGTGACGGGTTCTTTTGTTTTCTTTCCGGATTTGATCTGCGCTTCTGCCAGCGTATTTTCGGCGACCCAGCTGCCAAAAAGGCTGGTGCGGAAATGCTCTGCTGCACGCATCTGCGAACTCATACTGTTCAGCAATGCCAGCGCGGCAGTGGCGAAAATAGCGAGTGCGATGATCACCTCAAGCAGAGTCATTCCTTGCTGATTTTTAGCGTCGGTTTTTACCGGGATGCACATTATTTTTCAGGCCTTTTGACAGTGAAAATCAGAGGCAGTCGGCCTTCTGAAATGATGCTGCAACAGGCCGGTTCAGACGCTGAAGGGGCGTAGCTAAGTTCAAATACTGAAAGCGTGCCGTCGGGCATAAAAACAATCTGTGGTGGACGGCTGACAGATTTGTTGAGCGGCATCGGAGTCAGGGAAAGGGTTTCTTCTTGCGTAAATTCACCCGTGAGCGGCATACGGGCAGAATCCATCTCTGCCCACTGCGGCTCGCTGGCGTCAGGAATTAACGGCAGCGCGTTACCCAAAATAACAAACCGGTAGGCGCTGCTCGTCAAAGAAAGCCCAAGGGGTTTTCCTTCTAACACGGCACGCTCAGAAGCATATTCCATCATCGCTTTCATTTTTTCAGCGCGCTGGAGTTGGGCGTTGTCAGAAGGTAAAACCATGACAACTACCCCCGCGGCAATGGCGAAGATCGCCAGTACCATCAGGATTTCCAGTAGCGTAAAGCCGGATTGTTTAGCCGCAGACAAGGTTATTGATCCTTCTCAACCCAGTTTTTAATGTCATCTGCCGTGTTCGGTTCACTGTCCGGTCCGGCGGAGAAAACATCGATAGCACCATGTTCACCCGGGCTGAGCAGCATGTATTCGTTGCCCCACGGATCGGCAGGTAAGCGTTTGATGTAGCCGTCGTTGCGGTAATTCCCAGGCACCGGGCTAAGCGTAGGTAAGGTTACCAGCGCATCCAGTGTCTGTTCTGTTGTCGGATAGCGGTGGTTATCCAGCTTATACATGTCGAGCGCGTTCTCGAGAGCGACGATATCGCTGACGGCTTTCTGCGTATCGGCCCGCTCTTTATTCCCCATAACATTGGGAACAACCAGAGCGGCCAGAACGCCGAGAATGACGATGACCACCATCAGCTCCATTAAGGTGAAGCCTTGTTGTTTTTTATCCGTCACCGGAAGATTTTTTGAAATGTCTGACATGGGTTTATTCCTTTAACTGACCAGGTTATTGAGCTGGAGGATGGGTTGTAAAATCGACATGATGATGAACAAAACGATGCTCGCCATTGTGACGATCAAAAGGGGTTCAAACAGAGCTAAGGCCATGGAGAGCCGGTGTTGCATCAGCTTGTCCTGATTGTCTGCGGCGTGCGCCATGAGCTCCCCGAGGCGTCCGCTTTGTTCGCCGGAAGCAATCATGTACAGCATCATGGGCGGGAAGAGGCGTGTTTGTTCCAGCACGGCAAACAGCGAGCTGCCCTGACGGACATTTTCTGCCGCCTGTACAAGCAGAGAGTGGATACGCAGGTTGGTTATCCCTTCTGTCGAGATTTTCATCGCGTCCAGTAAAGGGACACCACTTGATTGCAGGATGCTGAGTGTACGGGCATAACGCGCACTGTTTATCGCCCTGATCAGCGGCCCGAAAACGGCAACACTGAGCAACGCAGTATGAAAACGCATAAGGTTGTTTTTACGGCGGAGAACCAGTTTCGCTGCAGCGATTGCCGCAAATATCCCAATGGATAATAACCACCACGTCCGTTCGAGGAATCCGCTGATGCCGATTAAAATGCGGGTTGTGATGGGCAGCGTATGCTTCATATGAACAAACTGTTCGATGATTTGCGGGACGACGGCCACCAGTAAAATAATAATTACCAGAATGGCGACGATCGTCAGCATCGCCGGATAGATCATAGCCTGCGACAGTTTGCTTTTGATCTGTTGCCGGATTTCATAATAATCCGCCATTTTTTCCAGCACGGACCCGAGTTGTCCGGTGCGTTCCCCGGCGGTGACCAGCGTTCTGAACATCGGGTCAAAGATGCGGGGGAAATCAGCCAGCGCATCGGCAAGCGTATGTCCTTCCACCACTTTGTGACGAATGGCGGTGAGTACCTGCGTGAGTCCGGCGTGCTCTGTTTGTCGTGCGATAACTGCCAGGGCTGCCTCAACGGGCAGGGCTGCGTTGGTTAATGTCGCAAGCTGACGTGAAAACAAGGAGACCGCATGAGAAGGGACGCGGGTTTTTAAACCTTTGCTTTTCATCTTGCTGGCTGTCAGCAAGTTGCCGACCTGCTTTATGTCGAGCAGCGTTAAACCCCGCTCCCGCACCATCTGGCGTGCCTGACGAAGATTGTCGGCTTCTATTACGCCACGTTGCGTCTTGCCCGCCACGGAGGTGGCATGGAAGGAGAAGCGGCTCATCAGACAGGGCTCCCTGTCGTCATCTCATGTTCCGCAGTGACCCTGATGACTTCTTCCAGCGTTGTTTCGCCGCTGATGGTTTTAAGCAGACCATTTTCCCGCAGGCTTCGGGCTGTTTTGCGATGAATATTCTCAATGGAAAATTCATCCTGATTTTCATGAATGGCCTGGCGGATGGCATTATCGACAACCATGCATTCGTGTATCGCTGCCCGGCCCTTGTAACCCGTAAAATGACACTGTGCGCATCCCACGGCTTTAAAAACGGCGACCGGTGGTTCAGGTAAAAAGTGGAACAAAGGAATGTGGGAGATATCCAGCGGCGCTGGCTGAGCACAATGTGGACACAGACGCCGAACAAGACGCTGAGCTACCACCCCCAGCAATGACGAGGCGAGGAGGAAAGGCTCCAGTCCCATATCACGCAGACGAGTAATGGCACCGACGGCGCTGTTGGTGTGCAGCGTTGACATGACCAGATGGCCGGTCAGTGACGCCTGTACGGCAATCTGAGCGGTTTCGTTGTCGCGGATCTCACCCACCATCACCACATCCGGATCCTGACGTAAAATTGCCCGCAGTCCGAGAGCAAAGGTCATTTCCACGCGCGGGTTAACCTGAGTCTGACCCACGCCTTCCAGTTCATACTCGATCGGGTCTTCTACGGTAAGAATGTTGCGCTCGTTATTGTTCAGTGCAGAAAGCACCGCATAGAGCGTCGTACTTTTACCGGAACCGGTCGGTCCGGTGACCAGAATGATGCCATGAGGTTTATGGATTAATGCGGTGAGCTGTTGCTCATCCTGTGGAGAAAGGCCAAGTTGCGGGATATCAAGGCATAAATTATTTTTATCCAGCAGACGCATTACCACACGCTCACCGTATTGAGCCGGGATCGTCGACACGCGAATATCAATTGCACGGTGACCGATACGCAACGAAATGCGCCCGTCCTGAGGTAACCGCTTTTCGGCGATATCCAGTTTTGCCATGACCTTGATACGGGATACCAGAAACGGAGCCAGCTTGCGGGCTGGCTGCAGGATCTGACGCAAGACGCCATCGATCCGGAACCGGATGCTAAGCATGCGTTCGAAGGTTTCGATATGAATATCTGAAGCCCCTTCTTTTACCGCTTCGGAGAGCACCGCATTAATCAGACGGATAATCGGTGAGTTTTCGTCGCTGGCCAGCAAGTCTTCGTTATCCGGCAGATCTTCAGACAAGGACAGAAGGTCGACTTCATTATCAAGGTCATCAATAATTTGCTGGGAGGCTCCGCTGCTCCGCTGGTAGGTAGCCGATAACTTTTCATCGAAAAGGGGAGTCTCCACGATTTCAATTGCCGTGATTTCCCCCAGGACACGACGTGCTTCAAGCAGCGTTTCCACCGAGATGTCCTGGCGGCAAAAAAGCACGTTATCAACCAGCGTAATGCCCTTTTGTTTGGCATAGGCGTACGGCAGAACAGGGGTGATCTGTTCTGGTTCCGGGGTCTGTTGCAATTCGTTGTCCCTGTTCATGGCTTATCCGCTAAACGGGTTACGAGGTCTGCCGTCATCTGGCGCAGCCGAAATGGACGTTTTGGGCGCAGGATTTTCCGGATAATCCGGTAAAACAGAACGGGTATTTGGTGTGAGCAGATCCTGATGATCCTCATCCTGCCGTTTTTTCTGCAGCTTTTGGAAATGGGAGTATTTCTTATTGGAAATCGAAGAATACACCTCATCATCACGAATAATGGTCGGCCGGATAAACACCATCAGGTTACGTTTTGCTGATTCCGTGCTGGTATAGCGGAACAAATTACCGACCCATGGAATGTCACCCAGCAGCGGCACTTTGGATTTGGTTTCTTTGGTACTGTCATCCAGCAAGCCGCCAAGCACGACGGTTTCCCCGGTGCGAACCAGCACGGCGTTGGAAATGGTGCGGGTATTGAAGGTCGGACCCAGCGATGAATTGGTTGAGGTATCGACACTGGATACTTCCTGTTCGATTTCCATCAGAACCGAATCACCTTCGTTAATCTGCGGCGTGACTTTCAATTTGGTACCGACGGTTTTGTAAACCACACTGCTATAGATGTTGTCGCCGGCTGTGGTTTGCGAACCCGAGAGGGAAGGGACTTCCTGACCGACATTGAACGAGGCTTCTTTATTATCGAGTGTGACAATGCTTGGCGTGGCAAGAATGTCGTTTTTATTGCTGGTGGATAACGCGGTCATTAAGACATTCCAGTCGCCGCTGAAGAAACCTGCCGTCATGCCGTTGAAGGTTTGCAGGGTGCTGCTGAGCGGATTATCACTGCTGATAACGCCGTCTTTTTTGTACTGACGTACGCCTGACGCAACCGTTGATATCGGTGCGCCGGTGCCGGTGAATTGTGTTCCGCCAAACTTGTCGTTGCTCCATTGGATCCCAAGATTGAGTCCGTTACCATCCTGTACTTCAACAATAATGGCTTCGACTAATACCTGCGCACGGCGGATATCAAGTTTGGTGATGACCTGCTCGAGTGACTGCATGACATCCTGCTGAGCCGTAATCACAATGGAATTGGTTTGTTCATCTGCGGTGATGCTCATCGGCTTATTAGAGGCGCTCGAAGACTGAGTTGTTTTGCCTTCTTGCATTTCCTGAGTGATGCCGGTTAGCACGGGAACGATTTTCTCTGCTTTGGCATATTTCAGATAGAAAACACGCGTGTTGCCCTGAGATGACTGGTCTTTATCCAGCTGACTCACCAGTTTTGCTGCGCGGCTGCGCACGCTTTCTGGTCCGCTGATGATTAAGGTATTGGTTCTCTCATCCGCGACGATTTTGGCTTGTAATATGGACGACGATTGCCCTTTGGATTCCTCACGGACCAGGTTGTTCATCATCTCGGCCATTTCGGGCGCAGAGGCATATTTGAGTTTGATGGTCTGTCTCTGCTGATCGCCCATCGTGTCAACGCGTTCGACCAGATCAATAAGACGGTTGACCACAGACGCACGGCCGGTGAGCAGCAAAACATTCGAGGGTTCGTAGTGAACGACATTGCCCACACCGGTACTGTCATTCATCTGGCGAAGCAAAGGAGCCAATTCCCGGACCGGCACATTACGAAGTGTCACCACGCGGGTGACGATCTCATCTCCCTTTCCCGGTCGGTTTTTGTCCGCTACGGGGACGCCTGACATCTTGGCATTGGCGGAACGTACAACTTTAAGCAGTCCGTTATCCATAGGAACCACTGCAAAACCATAGACATCCAGAACACTCAGAAAGAACTGGTAGTACTGCTCTTCATTTAAAACATCATAGCTTTTGACAGAAACAGTCCCCTGCACGGACGGATCGATAAGGATAGTTTTATTGAGATTCCTGCTGACCGTATCAATAAACTCTTTAATATCCGTGCCTTTAAAGCTCGCAGTAAATTCTTCCGCATGGACAATCCCCGGAAGGGTAGCAAATAATATGCATGCCTTTACTAAGAGAGGGTTAATGAACTTCTTCATGACTTTCTGTATCCAACGATGTTTCGATAGTGGCTAAATTTATATAGATATTCTGAAGTTGATTCTCTCTCAGAACGGTAAGTTGTACATCTCTCAGACTTTCCAGTTGTTCAATGTATTTTTCTGCGGTTGTGATGTCGTCGAGAGCTTGTCCGTTTATTTTCGTGACAATCTCATCAGGAATAAGTCCCGTTCTAAGATAAATAGTACTGCTCGTTCTGGGATTAAACCTATAACCTGTAAGTTTCTCATCTTTGTATATGGGGTTGGCAACTAAATAATGCATTAAGTATTTTGCATGTTCTATTTTTACCTTTTTATTCCTCGGTTCAGCAGGTTTACTATCTCTTAATTTATCATTAAGGTATAAAGCTGCTATTCCCTTGGGGGTGCGTATTAATACCTCATCAGGTTTGACTGACTGGAGGTAGGCATTTCCCAAATCAGCAATTTTCTCGCCTTCGCGATAAGTGTGCTGACCTGAAGGGCCTTGCAGTATAGCCAGAGAGTGCCTGCTGTCGCTGCTTGCCAGTACGCCTTTGAGGAACAACGGCAGTTTAACGTTCTCCACAGCAGGTCGCGCGGGCTGTTTTATCTCAGGTTTTTTTCGATTCTCGAAAAGCGTACCGGGTATATTTGTCATGGCTTGTCCACGTTGAGACGGCGGGTGCAACGCCTCATTCTTTGTGCTGTCATTCATCGCCAGCATGAATATGCTTGAGCAACAAATCATTGCACAGGTGAATATAATTGCGATAAATATTGCCATCTTCAATGATACCTTTGGCCAATACCCTTTAATCTTGATGGCATACATGCGTTGAATCATTCCTTTGCACTTTCATTATTCCTGTGGGTTACATATTAGGCTATATTATACGCAGAAAAACATTGATGCACATTAATACATGTTCAATATGAATGAGGTTGTGTTTCTTGATTTTCAGACTGACTCCTCTTTCGGGTTCTTGTATTTATCAACATTCATCGAATGTGTAAATGGTTATGGAAATTGGCATGTACTGTGATTACTTTAAATTTATTACCCACCCTTTTGGGGACGGTAATTATTTCAATAATATACGTTTGTTGGCCGCTCAGGATTTTATTCTGCAGAAGTTAAACCAGGGCGGTATTGCGATTATCAGTGGAAATAAAGGTGTTGGGAAAACGCGTCTGGCTCATGAAATTGCCAGACAGAGCCAACGCCAGATCCTGAGCTTAAGTGCCGCGTCGGTGAATGGCACCGACAGTGAAAGCCTGGGGCAGTTGTTAGCATGCTGTTTTCATTTGAAAAAATGGAGAACGTTGCCAGCGTCGATTCTGCCTCTGCGCATTGCAGAATCTTTTGACCAAAATACGGATTCGGCTCAGCCCTGGCTGGTTGTTGTGGACAATGCTGAAAATCTGTCTGTAGAAAGCTATGAATTTTTGAAAACATTCAAAAGCTATCCGCAATCTTCCCGCGTCTCGTTCCTGCTAGTGGAAGAACGCAAGGGGAGTACCCGTGAGGGTAAGCGCCGACAGAAGCTGCTTCCGCATACGGATTATCATCTGCTTCCAATGAGCTTTGCCGAAACCACCGAATATCTGTCACAGCGGTTGCAAACAGCCGGAGAAGATCCGGTCCCGATCCACGGGCCGGTGGCCAGACTGCTGCAGAATGCTTCGGGGGGACGGATCCAATTGATGAATGAACTGGCGGCGGATTCGCTTAACAGTGCTTATGCAGAAAAAACACCGTCAGTCACCTACCGGCAGATGAAGCTCTGTATTGAGGCTCGTGGATTGAAGCCGGGCAGAAAAAAATGCCTCACGCTGCTGATCGCCTGCTACATGCTTTTTGGCGGCGTTCTGGGGTGGACTTATTTCAACTATGCAAAACCCTATCTCCCGATGCCATTAACCCTTTCTGAAAAACTGCATGAAATCCCGGCAGGGGCCAAAACACTTAATGATGTTGGCAGTAATGAGCGTCATGGCATGCGTCAGCTCTTCCAGGTATGGGGGTATGACGTTTCCCCAGATGATGCGTTTTGTGATCAGGCTGCACGGGCACAGCTTACCTGCAAGAAGGGCACGGCCATACTCGATACCTTAACGGAAGAAGGGATCCCCTGGCTGAGTCCGATTACTGTTGATGGGCAGACTGTTTACGCTACCGTGGTGAAAGTGACAGATGAGTCGTTAGATATTCTCATTAAAGGCGATACGTGGACGGTCCAGCGCAGCTGGTTCGATAGCGTGTGGGCCGGCGAATATATCCAGTTAATACCCCAGACACCGAGCGGGAAGAGCGTCATCAACAATACCAGCTCCGAAGCGGATACCGCCTGGCTGGATATGACCCTCAGCAAGATACTTAACCTGCCATTCAGTAAAACGGGGCGGTGGGATAATGATTTGATCGGAAAAATCAAAACATTCCAGCAACGGGAAGATCTGGTTGTTGATGGAAGGGTAGGTAAAGGCACCCTGATGCAAATCGCTAAACGTACCGGCAACATGCCTGGGCTGATTACAAAAGAAGATCTCTAGGTTAAAAATGCAAAACATCCACTTATCGGCTTACACAAGCCACTTGAACAAACAAAAGGTGAAGGTAGCTGTCCGTCGTTCGCTCAGGAAAAGTTTTTACTGCCTGGTGTTTAGTAGCATTTGTTTGGTTCTGGGCGGGCTGGCGGGTTCCTATCTCCACCTGACTTACCTCAACTGGAAAAGCCATCGGGTAGCCGTCAGCGAAGTCTCCCGCCTTCCGTATAAACAATCCCCTTTGCACTATATCTATAAGAACAGGACGCTGCCGGCAGTGAACCAAACCGCCTATATAGATGACAATGCAACGCCTGAAGATGAAATGCCCGCTGAGGCTGAAGACCCGGCAGAAACGTCAACTATGGAAAATGAAGTTCCTGAAGACGCCGCGGCAGATGAAAGTGATGACAGTCAAAACATGGCGTTAGAAGAAAAGAGCCCGGACATGCCATTGCAGGACTGGTTGAATAAGGCAATGCAGGAACAGCAACAAGAAGAGAAGAGCGCAAAATAAAAGCATTTTCTTTGTGGTTCGGATTGCTTCTTGCTGGTGTTTAAGTATAATGCGCGGGCTTACCTAATCTTGGTAGGTCTGATTCATTGAGAATCAGCTGGCCGATAAGTTTACTTGCCGGTCAACAATACTCCCGATATGGGGGTTATGTGAAGAACGATTACACTCTCCCATCAATCGAAATGGGTTTGAGGAGTAATCATTTACGTTTAAAATAATTGGAGCTCTGGTCTCATGCAGAACCAAAGAATCCGTATCCGCCTGAAAGCGTTTGATCATCGTCTGATCGATCAATCAACTGCGGAAATCGTTGAGACTGCGAAGCGCACTGGTGCGCAAGTTCGTGGTCCAATCCCGCTGCCGACCCGCAAAGAGCGCTTTACCATTCTGATTTCTCCGCACGTCAATAAAGATGCGCGCGATCAGTATGAGATTCGCACTCACAAGCGTCTGGTTGACATCGTTGAGCCAACCGAGAAAACCGTTGATGCTCTGATGCGTCTGGATCTGGCTGCTGGTGTAGACGTGCAGATCAGCCTGGGTTAATCAGGGTCATTGAGCGATTGAGAGGTTGAAACAATGATTGGTTTAGTCGGTAAGAAAGTGGGTATGACTCGTATCTTCACTGAAGATGGCGTTTCTATCCCTGTAACCGTTATCGAAATTGAAGCAAACCGCGTTACTCAGGTCAAAGACCTGGACAACGACGGTTACCGCGCTGTGCAGGTTACTACTGGTAGCAAAAAAGCTAACCGTGTAACCAAACCAGAAGCGGGTCACTTCGCTAAAGCTGGCGTAGAAGCTGGCCGCGGTCTGTGGGAATTCCGCCTTGCAGAAGGTGAAGAGTTCACTGCAGGTCAGAACATTAGCGTTGAAATTTTCGCAGACGTTAAGAAAGTTGATGTTACCGGTACTTCTAAAGGTAAAGGTTTTGCTGGCACAGTTAAGCGCTGGAATTTCCGTACCCAAGACGCTACCCACGGTAACTCCTTGTCTCACCGTGTTCCGGGTTCTATCGGTCAGAACCAGACTCCGGGCAAAGTGTTCAAAGGCAAGAAAATGGCAGGCCAACTGGGTAACGAGCGTGTAACCGTTCAAAGCCTGGACGTAGTACGTGTTGACGCTGAGCGCAACCTGCTGCTGGTCAAGGGTGCTGTTCCGGGTGCTACCGGTGGCAACCTGATCGTTAAACCTGCTGTTAAGGCTTAACGTCGAGGAGATAGGAATGGAATTAGTAGTGAAAGACGCGCAGAGCGCGCTGACTGTTTCCGAAACTACCTTCGGGCGTGATTTCAATGAAGCGCTGGTACACCAGGTCGTTGTTGCTTATGCAGCAGGTGCCCGTCAAGGTACTCGCGCTCAGAAGACCCGTGCTGAAGTAACCGGTTCCGGTAAAAAACCTTGGCGTCAGAAAGGTACTGGCCGTGCGCGTTCAGGTTCTGTAAAGAGCCCGATCTGGCGTTCCGGTGGTGTAACCTTCGCTGCAAAGCCACAGGACCACAGTCAAAAAGTAAATAAAAAGATGTACCGCGGCGCGCTGAAAAGCATCCTGTCCGAACTGGTACGTCAAGATCGTTTGATCGTTGTCGAGACGTTCTCTGTAGAAGCGCCTAAAACTAAGCTGCTGGCACAGAAACTGAAAGACATGGCTCTGGAAGACGTGCTGATTGTAACTGGCGAAGTCGACGAGAATCTGTTCCTGGCCGCACGTAACCTGTACAAGGTTGACGTTCGTGATGTAGCAGGTATCGATCCAGTAAGCCTGATCGCCTTCGACAAAGTAGTTATGACTGCTGACGCTGTGAAGCAAGTTGAGGAGATGCTGGCATGATTCGTGAAGAACGTCTGCTGAAAGTGCTGCGCGCGCCGCACGTTTCTGAAAAAGCGTCTACTGCGATGGAAAAGAACAACACCATCGTTCTCAAAGTTGCCAAAGACGCGACTAAAGCGGAAATCAAAGCTGCGGTTTCGAAACTGTTTGAAGTCGAAGTCGAAGATGTGAACACCTTGCTGGTTAAAGGCAAAGTTAAACGTCACGGTCAGCGTGTTGGTCGTCGTAGCGACTGGAAAAAAGCTTACGTAACCCTGAAAGAAGGCCAGAATCTGGACTTCATCAGCGGCGCTGAGTAAGTCGGAGGAGTAAGAACAATGGCAATTGTTAAATGTAAACCTACATCTCCGGGTCGTCGCCACGTTGTTAAAGTGGTTAACCCTGAGCTGCACAAGGGTAAACCTTATGCTCCGCTGCTTGAAAAACTGAGCAAAAGCGGTGGCCGTAACAACAATGGCCGTATCACCACCCGTCATATCGGTGGTGGCCACAAACAGCATTATCGTCTGGTTGACTTCAAACGCAACAAAGATGGTATCGCTGCAGTGGTTGAGCGTCTGGAGTACGATCCGAACCGTTCCGCGAACATCGCGCTGGTTCTGTACAAAGACGGCGAACGCCGTTATATCCTGGCGCCGAAAGGCCTGAAAGTGGGTGACCAGATCCAATCTGGTGTTGATGCTGCAATCAAGACAGGTAACGCCCTGCCTATGCGCAACATCCCAGTAGGTTCAACGGTTCACAACGTAGAAATGAAACCAGGTAAAGGCGGCCAGATGGCTCGTTCAGCCGGTGCCTACGTTCAGATCGTTGCTCGTGACGGTTCCTACGTAACTCTGCGTCTGCGCTCTGGCGAAATGCGTAAAGTTCAGATCGATTGCCGCGCCACCTTAGGTGAAGTCGGTAACTCTGAACACATGCTTCGCGTTCTGGGTAAAGCAGGTGCTGCTCGTTGGCGTGGTATTCGTCCTACCGTTCGCGGTACTGCGATGAACCCAGTCGATCACCCACACGGTGGTGGTGAAGGTCGTAACTTTGGTAAGCACCCGGTAACTCCGTGGGGCGTTCAAACCAAAGGTAAGAAGACCCGTAGCAACAAGCGTACTGATAAATTCATTGTACGTCGCCGTAGCAAAAAATAATTAGAGGATAAGCCATGCCACGTTCTCTCAAGAAAGGTCCTTTTATTGACCTGCACTTGCTGAAGAAGGTAGAGAAAGCGGTGGAAAGCGGTGACAAGAAGCCTTTGCGCACTTGGTCCCGTCGTTCAACGATCTTTCCTAACATGATCGGTTTGACCATCGCTGTCCATAATGGTCGTCAGCACGTACCAGTATTTGTTTCCGACGAAATGGTCGGTCACAAACTGGGTGAATTCGCGCCGACTCGTACTTATCGCGGCCATGCGGCTGATAAAAAAGCTAAAAAGCGCTAAGGTAGGAGGAAGAGATGGAAACTATCGCTAAACATCGCCACGCTCGTTCTTCTGCTCAGAAGGTTCGCCTTGTTGCTGACCTGATTCGCGGTAAGAAAGTGTCGCAAGCTCTGGAAACTCTGGCCTACACCAACAAGAAAGCTGCTGGTCTGGTTAAGAAGGTACTGGAGTCTGCCATTGCTAACGCAGAACACAACGATGGCGCTGACATCGATGATCTGAAAGTCACGAAGATTTT
This sequence comes from Rahnella victoriana, assembly GCF_004330295.1. Lineage (GTDB taxonomy): Bacteria > Pseudomonadota > Gammaproteobacteria > Enterobacterales > Enterobacteriaceae > Rahnella > Rahnella victoriana. The sequence continues at coordinate 21,106 of NZ_SJOJ01000019.1, read as the reverse complement.
CGTAGACGAAGGCCCAAGCATGAAGCGCATTATGCCGCGTGCTAAAGGTCGTGCAGATCGCATTCTGAAGCGCACCAGCCACATTACTGTGGTTGTGTCCGATCGCTGAGACTCTGGAGACTAGCAATGGGTCAGAAAGTACATCCTAATGGTATTCGACTGGGTATTGTCAAACCTTGGAACTCTACTTGGTATGCAAATACCAAAGATTTCGCTGACAACCTGGACGGCGACTTTAAAGTTCGTCAGTTCCTGACTAAGGAATTGGCGAAAGCTTCCGTTTCTCGCATCGTTATCGAGCGTCCAGCGAAGAGCATCCGTGTGACTATTCACACTGCTCGTCCTGGCATCGTTATCGGCAAGAAAGGCGAAGATGTCGAAAAACTGCGTAAGGTCGTAGCGGATATCGCTGGCGTTCCTGCGCAGATTAACATCGCCGAAGTCCGTAAACCGGAACTGGACGCAAAATTGGTTGCTGACAGCATCACTTCACAGCTGGAACGTCGTGTTATGTTCCGTCGTGCTATGAAGCGTGCAGTACAGAACGCAATGCGTCTTGGCGCTAAAGGTATCAAAGTTGAAGTAAGCGGCCGTCTTGGCGGTGCTGAAATCGCGCGTACTGAATGGTACCGTGAAGGTCGTGTTCCGTTGCACACTCTGCGTGCGGATATCGATTACAACACATCTGAAGCGCACACCACTTACGGTGTAATCGGCGTTAAGGTATGGATCTTCAAAGGTGAGATCCTGGGTGGTATGGCTGCAGTTGAACAACCGGAACCGGCTGCTCAACCTAAAAAGCAGCAGCGTAAAGGCCGCAAGTAAGGAGAGTCGCTGATGTTACAACCAAAGCGTACAAAATTCCGTAAGGTGCACAAGGGCCGCAACCGTGGTCTTGCGCAAGGTACGGATGTGAGCTTCGGCACTTACGGTCTGAAAGCTGTTGGCCGTGGTCGTCTGACTGCTCGTCAAATTGAAGCAGCACGTCGTGCGATGACCCGTGCAGTTAAGCGTCAAGGTAAGATCTGGATCCGAGTATTCCCGGACAAACCGATCACCGAGAAACCGCTCGAAGTTCGTATGGGTAAAGGTAAAGGCAACGTAGAGTATTGGGTTGCTTTGATCCAGCCTGGTAAAGTCCTGTACGAAATGGACGGTGTGCCTGAAGAGCTGGCTCGTGAAGCCTTCCAGCTGGCAGCAGCCAAACTGCCTATCAAAACCACCTTTGTAACTAAGACGGTGATGTAATGAAAGCACAAGAGCTGCGCGAAAAAAGCGTGGAAGAGCTGAACACTGAGTTGCTGAACCTTTTGCGTGAGCAGTTTAACCTGCGCATGCAAACGGCAAGCGGTCAGTTGCAGCAAACACACCTGTTGAAGCAAGTGCGTCGTGATGTTGCACGTGTGAAAACTTTACTGACTGAAAAGGCGGGTGCGTAATGACTGACAAGATCCGTACTCTGCAGGGTCGTGTAATCAGTGACAAAATGGAAAAATCCATTGTTGTTGCGATTGAACGTGTGGTGAAACACCCGATTTACGGTAAATTCATCAAACGTACGACCAAATTGCACGTACATGACGAGAACAATGAATGTGGTATCGGCGACGTTGTGGAAATCAGCGAATGCCGTCCACTGTCTAAGACTAAGTCTTGGACCTTGGTTCGCGTTGTAGAGAAAGCGATTCTGTAATACAGTAGCGCCTCTCAAAAATAGATAAACGGCTCATGAACGTGGGCCGTTTATTTTTTCTACCCATAATCGGGAACCGGTGTTATAATGCCGCGCCCTCATATTGTGGGGATTTCTTAACGACCTATCCTGGGTCCTAAAGTTGTAGTTGACATTAGCGGAGCACTAACATGATCCAAGAACAGACTATGCTGACCGTGGCCGACAACTCCGGTGCACGTCGCGTAATGTGTATCAAGGTTCTAGGTGGCTCGCACCGTCGCTACGCAGGCGTCGGCGACATCATCAAAATTACCATCAAGGAAGCAATTCCTCGCGGTAAGGTGAAGAAAGGCGATGTGCTGAAGGCGGTAGTGGTGCGCACCAAGAAGGGTGTTCGTCGCCCGGACGGTTCTGTCATTCGCTTCGATGGTAATGCATGCGTTATTTTAAACAATAACAGCGAGCAGCCAATCGGCACGCGTATTTTTGGGCCGGTAACTCGTGAACTGCGTAATGAGAAGTTCATGAAAATTATCTCTCTGGCACCAGAAGTACTCTAAGGAGCGAACCATGGCAGCGAAAATCCGTCGCGATGACGAAGTTATCCTGCTTACCGGTAAAGATAAAGGTAAGCGCGGTAAAGTAAAAAATGTCCTGTCTTCTGGCAAGGTCATTGTTGAAGGTATCAACCTGGTTAAGAAACATCAGAAGCCTGTACCGGCCCTGAACCAACCAGGTGGCATCGTTGAAAAAGAAGCTGCAATTCCGGTTTCTAACGTTGCTCTCTTCAACACGGCAACTGGCAAGGCGGACCGTGTAGGCTTTAGATTCGAAGACGGCAAAAAAGTCCGTTTCTTCAAATCTAACAGCGAAACTATCAAGTAATTTGGAGTAGTACGATGGCGAAACTGCATGATTACTACAAAGACGATGTCGTAAAAAAACTCATGGCTGAGTTTGGTTACAATTCTGTCATGCAAGTCCCTCGGGTCGAGAAGATCACCCTGAACATGGGTGTTGGTGAAGCGATCGCTGACAAGAAACTGCTGGATAACGCAGCAGCTGACCTGGCAGCAATCTCCGGTCAAAAACCGCTGATCACCAAAGCACGCAAATCAGTTGCAGGCTTCAAAATCCGTCAGGGCTATCCGATCGGCTGTAAAGTAACCCTCCGCGGCGAACGCATGTGGGAGTTCTTTGAGCGTCTGGTCTCCATTGCTGTTCCACGTATTCGTGACTTCCGCGGCTTGTCTGCTAAGTCTTTCGATGGTCGTGGTAACTACAGCATGGGCGTGCGTGAACAGATCATCTTCCCGGAAATCGATTATGATAAAGTCGATCGCGTTCGTGGTTTAGATATTACTATCACCACTACTGCGAAATCCGATGATGAAGGCCGTGCATTGCTGACAGCCTTTAACTTCCCGTTCCGCAAGTAAGGCAGGGTTACTAATGGCTAAGCAATCCATGAAAGCACGCGAAGTCGTTCGCGTAAAACTGGCTGATAAATACCGCGCTAAACGCGAGGAATTGAAAGCTATTATCTCTGGTGTGAACTCATCCGACGAAGATCGTTGGGATGCAGTTCTTAAGCTGCAGTCTCTGCCGCGTGATTCCAGCCCGTCTCGTCAGCGTAACCGCTGCCGTCAAACTGGTCGTCCGCATGCTTTCCTGCGGAAGTTCGGGTTGAGCCGTATTAAGGTCCGTGAAGCCGCTATGCGCGGTGAAATTCCGGGTCTTAAGAAGGCTAGCTGGTAATTGTCACCAATTGAATCACGGGAGTAAAGACAGATGAGCATGCAAGATCCGATCGCGGATATGCTGACCCGTATCCGTAACGGTCAAGCCGCGAACAAAGTTGCGGTCACCATGCCTTCCTCCAAGCTGAAAGTGGCTATTGCCAACGTGCTGAAGGAAGAAGGCTATATTGAAGAATTTAAAATCGAAGGCGACGCCAAACCTGAACTGGAATTAGTACTGAAGTACTTCCAGGGCAAGGCAGTGGTAGAAAGCATTCAACGTATCAGCCGTCCAGGTCTGCGCATCTACAAGAAAAAAGATGAGCTGCCAAAAGTTATGGCCGGTATGGGTATCGCTGTTATTTCTACCTCTAAAGGTGTTATGACCGATCGTGCAGCTCGCCAGGCTGGTCTTGGTGGCGAGATTATCTGCTACGTAGCTTAATTGGGAGGAAAGAATGTCTCGTGTTGCAAAAGCACCCGTCGTCATTCCTGCCGGCGTAGAGGTAAAACTCAACGGTCAGGTTATTTCGATTAAGGGTAAAAACGGCGAGCTGTCACGTACTATCCATGACGCTGTTGTAGTTAAACAGGAAGAAAATACACTGACTTTCGCTCCACGCGAAGGCGCTGTAGACGGTTGGGCCCAAGCGGGTACCACTCGTGCACTGTTGAACTCTATGGTTGTAGGTGTTACCGACGGCTTCACTAAAAAGCTTCAACTGGTAGGTGTTGGTTATCGTGCTGCTGTTAAAGGCAACGTGGTGAATTTAGCCTTAGGCTTCTCTCACCCGGTCGATCACCAACTGCCGGCAGGCATTACTGCAGAATGTCCGACCCAAACTGAAATCGTGCTGAAAGGCGCTGATAAGCAGGTAATCGGTCAGGTTGCTGCAGATTTACGTGCCTACCGTCGTCCTGAGCCTTATAAAGGCAAGGGTGTCCGTTACGCCGACGAAGTCGTGCGTACCAAAGAGGCTAAGAAGAAGTAAGGTAACACTATGGATAAGAAATCTGCTCGTATCCGTCGTGCGACCCGCGCACGCCGCAAGCTCAAAGAATTGGGTGCGACTCGTCTGGTGGTACATCGTACCCCGCGTCATATTTACGCACAGGTCATCGCACCAAACGGTTCTGAAGTAATAGTTGCTGCATCTACTGTAGAAAAAACTATCACTGAGCAACTGAAGTATACCGGCAACAAAGATGCTGCCACTGCTGTAGGTAAAGCTATCGCAGAACGCGCATTGGAAAAAGGGATCACGAAAGTATCCTTTGACCGTTCCGGTTTCCAATATCATGGTCGAGTCCAGGCACTGGCAGATGCTGCCCGTGAAGCTGGCCTTCAGTTCTAAGGAAGAGGTTTAAGATGGCTCACATCGAAAAACAAGCTGGCGAACTGCAGGAAAAGCTGATCGCGGTAAACCGCGTATCTAAAACCGTAAAAGGTGGCCGTATCTTCAGCTTTACCGCACTGACAGTAGTTGGTGATGGTAACGGTCGCGTTGGTTTTGGCTACGGCAAAGCACGCGAAGTTCCGGCAGCGATCCAGAAAGCGATGGAAAAAGCCCGTCGCAACATGATGAATGTCGCGCTGAATAGCGGCACCCTGCAGCATCCTGTTAAAGGTGCTCATACGGGTTCCCGTGTGTTCATGCAGCCGGCTTCCGAAGGTACCGGTATTATCGCCGGTGGTGCAATGCGCGCCGTCCTGGAAGTTGCAGGGGTTCATAACGTATTGGCTAAAGCTTATGGTTCCACCAACCCGATCAACGTGGTTCGTGCAACTATCGATGCTTTGGCAAATATGAAATCCCCACAAATGGTCGCTGCCAAGCGTGGTAAATCCGTTGAAGAAATTCTGGGGTAATTAACCATGGCAAAGACTATTAAAGTTACACAAACTCGCAGTTCCATTGGCCGTCTGCCGAAGCATAAAGCTACTCTGCTGGGCCTGGGTCTGCGTCGTATTGGTCACACCGTTGAGCGCGAGGATACTCCTGCTGTACGCGGTATGATCAACCTGGTTTCCTACATGGTTAAGGTTGAGGAGTAAGAGATGCGTTTAAATACTCTGTCTCCGGCTGATGGTGCCAAACAAGCGCCAAGGCGTGTAGGTCGTGGTATTGGTTCTGGCCTGGGTAAAACCGGCGGTCGTGGTCACAAAGGTCAGAACTCACGTTCTGGTGGTGGCGTACGTCGTGGTTTTGAAGGTGGTCAGATGCCTTTATATCGTCGTTTGCCGAAATTCGGCTTCACCTCCCGCAAAGCTATGATCACGGCAGAAGTTCGTCTGTCTGAACTGGCTCTGGTGGAAGGCGACGTGATCGACCTGAACGCGCTGAAAGCCGCTAACGTAGTTGGTATCCAGATCGAGTTCGCGAAAGTAATCCTTTCTGGCGAAGTTGGTCGTGCGGTAACTCTGCGTGGTTTGCGTGTCACCAAAGGCGCTCGTGTTGCTATCGAAGCTGCTGGCGGTAAAATTGAGGAATAAGTAGCAGATGGCTAAGCAACCGGGATTAGATTTTCAAAGTGCCAAGGGTGGACTAGGCGAACTGAAGCGCAGACTTTTGTTTGTTATCGGTGCGCTGATTGTTTTCCGTATCGGCTCTTTTATTCCGATCCCTGGTATTGATGCCGCTGTACTTGCCAAATTGCTCGAGCAGCAAAGAGGTACCATCATTGAAATGTTTAACATGTTCTCTGGTGGTGCCCTTAGCCGTGCTTCAATCTTTGCTCTGGGGATCATGCCGTACATTTCTGCATCGATCATTATCCAGCTGTTAACGGTGGTTCATCCAGCGTTAGCAGAAATAAAGAAAGAAGGGGAGGCTGGCCGTCGTAAGATTAGTCAGTACACCCGTTACGGTACGCTGGTATTGGCAGTGTTTCAGTCGATCGGTATTGCTACCGGTCTGCCGAACATGCCTGGTATGCAAGGTCTGGTGTTAAATCCAGGCTTTGCGTTCTACTTTACTGCAGTTGTGAGCTTAGTGACTGGGACAATGTTCCTGATGTGGCTGGGTGAGCAAATTACTGAACGAGGTATCGGTAACGGTATTTCAATCATTATCTTTGCAGGTATCGTAGCGGGTCTCCCGCCAGCAATCGCCCATACTATCGAACAAGCTCGGCAAGGCGACCTGCACTTCCTCCTGTTGCTGTTGGTTGCAGTTTTAGTGTTTGCAGTGACTTTCTTTGTGGTGTTTGTTGAACGTGGTCAACGTCGTATCGTCGTTAACTATGCTAAACGCCAACAAGGTCGTCGTGTCTATGCAGCACAGAGCACGCACTTACCGTTGAAAGTGAATATGGCCGGGGTTATCCCAGCAATCTTCGCTTCCAGCATTATTCTGTTCCCTGCCACGATTGCATCATGGTTTGGGGGCGGGACTGGTTGGAACTGGCTGACTACGATTTCGCTGTATTTGCAGCCTGGGCAACCGCTTTATGTGTTACTCTATGCGACTGCAATCATCTTCTTCTGTTTCTTTTATACTGCGTTGGTGTTCAACCCGCGTGAGACAGCAGATAACCTGAAGAAGTCCGGTGCATTTGTACCAGGAATTCGTCCGGGAGAGCAAACGGCGAAGTACATTGATAAAGTGATGACTCGTTTAACCTTAATTGGTGCGATGTATATTACTTTCATCTGCCTTATCCCGGAGTTCATGCGTGACGCGATGAAAGTTCCATTCTACTTTGGTGGTACTTCTCTACTGATCGTAGTCGTCGTTATCATGGACTTTATGGCTCAAGTGCAAACTCTGATGATGTCAAGTCAGTACGAGTCTGCATTGAAGAAAGCAAACCTGAAAGGCTATAACCGCTAATCTGGTGAGTTTGCGAAGTTACGGAGAGTAAAAATGAAAGTTCGTGCTTCCGTCAAGAAATTATGTCGTAACTGCAAAATTGTTAAGCGTAACGGTATCGTTCGCGTAATCTGCAGCGCAGAACCGAAGCATAAACAGCGTCAAGGCTGATTATCTCGCATATTTTTCTTGCAAAGTTGGGTTGAGCTGGCTAGATTAGCCAGCCAATCTTTTGTATGTAAGCAGCAATACTATTTGAGTATCCTGAAAACGGGCTTTTCAGAATGGTATTGCCGTATATAAATAGTAGGAGTGCATAGTGGCCCGTATAGCAGGCATTAACATTCCTGATCAGAAACATACCGTGATCGCATTAACTTCGATCTACGGCATCGGCAAAACCCGCTCACAGTCTATCTGTGCTGCATCAGGTATTGCTGAAAATGTTAAGATCAGTGAGCTGTCTGAAGAGCAAATCGAAAAACTGCGTGACGAAGTTGCCAAGTTCATTGTTGAAGGTGATCTGCGTCGTGAAGTCACCCTGAGCATCAAGCGTCTTATGGACCTTGGAACTTATCGTGGTTTGCGTCATCGTCGTGGTCTTCCAGTACGCGGTCAGCGTACCAAGACTAACGCACGTACCCGTAAGGGTCCGCGTAAACCGATCAAGAAATAATCGGGGTGATTGAATAAATGGCAAAGGCACCTGTTCGTACACGTAAACGTGTAAGAAAACAAGTCTCTGACGGCGTGGCTCATATCCATGCTTCTTTCAACAACACCATTGTTACCATTACCGATCGTCAGGGTAATGCTTTGGGTTGGGCAACAGCTGGTGGTTCCGGTTTCCGTGGTTCTCGTAAATCCACTCCGTTCGCAGCTCAGGTTGCAGCAGAGCGCTGCGCTGACGCAGTGAAAGAATACGGTATCAAGAATCTGGAAGTTATGGTTAAAGGACCTGGTCCTGGTCGTGAGTCTACTATCCGCGCATTAAACGCGGCTGGTTTCCGCATCACTAATATTACTGATGTGACTCCTATCCCTCATAACGGTTGTCGTCCGCCGAAAAAGCGTCGCGTATAACGCTGCTTTTAGGTTTGTTGGAGAGAGAAAATGGCAAGATATTTGGGTCCTAAGCTCAAGCTTAGCCGTCGTGAGGGCACAGATTTATTCCTTAAATCTGGCGTTCGCGCGATCGATACCAAGTGTAAAATTGAACAAGCTCCTGGTCAGCATGGTGCGCGTAAACCGCGTCTGTCTGACTATGGTGTACAGTTACGTGAAAAGCAAAAAGTTCGCCGTATCTACGGTGTTCTGGAGCGTCAGTTCCGTAACTATTACAAAGAAGCAGCACGCCTGAAAGGCAACACCGGTGCAAACCTGTTGCAACTGCTTGAAGGTCGTTTGGACAACGTAGTTTATCGTATGGGCTTCGGCGCTACTCGTGCGGAATCCCGCCAGTTAGTTAGCCACAAAGCTATCATGGTAAACGGTCGCGTTGTTAACATCGCTTCTTATCAGGTATCTCCGAATGACGTTGTCAGCATCCGTGAGAAAGCTAAAAAGCAATCTCGCGTGAAGGCCGCTTTGGAGTTGGCTGAACAGCGTGAAAAGCCGACTTGGCTTGAAGTTGATGCTGCTAAGATGGAAGGTGTGTTCAAGCGTATGCCTGAACGTACTGATCTGTCTTCCGACATTAACGAACACCTGATCGTCGAGCTTTACTCCAAGTAAAGCTTAGTACCAAAGAGAGGACACAATGCAGGGTTCTGTGACAGAGTTTCTAAAACCGCGCCTGGTAGATATCGAGCAAGTCAGTTCGACGCACGCCAAGGTGACCCTTGAGCCTTTAGAACGTGGCTTTGGCCATACTTTAGGCAACGCACTGCGCCGTATTCTGCTTTCATCCATGCCGGGTTGCGCGGTGACCGAGGTTGAGATTGATGGTGTACTGCATGAGTACAGCACCAAAGAAGGCGTACAGGAAGATATCCTGGAGATCCTGCTCAACCTGAAAGGGCTGGCGGTGAGAGTTCAAGGGAAAGATGAAGTTATTCTTACCCTGAATAAGTCTGGCATTGGCCCTGTGACTGCAGCCGACATTACCCATGATGGTGATGTCGAAATCGTCAAGCCGCAACATGTCATCTGCCACCTGACCGATGAGAACGCTGCTATCAGCATGCGTATCAAAGTTCAGCGCGGTCGTGGTTATGTGCCGGCGTCTGCCCGAATTCATTCGGAAGAAGATGAGCGCCCAATTGGTCGTCTGTTAGTAGATGCATGCTACAGCCCTGTAGAGCGTATTGCCTACAATGTTGAAGCAGCGCGTGTAGAACAGCGTACTGATTTGGACAAGCTGGTTATCGAAATGGAAACCAACGGTACGATCGATCCTGAAGAGGCGATCCGTCGTGCGGCGACCATTCTTGCTGAACAACTTGAAGCTTTCGTTGATTTACGTGATGTACGTCAACCGGAAGTCAAAGAAGAGAAGCCGGAATTCGATCCAATCCTGCTGCGCCCTGTTGACGATCTGGAATTGACTGTCCGCTCTGCTAACTGCCTTAAGGCAGAAGCAATCCACTACATCGGTGATCTGGTACAGCGTACCGAGGTTGAGTTACTTAAAACACCTAACCTGGGTAAAAAATCTCTTACTGAGATCAAAGACGTACTTGCGTCCCGTGGTTTGTCTCTGGGCATGCGCCTGGAAAACTGGCCACCAGCAAGTATTGCTGACGAGTAACCGGATCACAGGTTAAGGTTTTACTGAGAAGGATAAGGTCATGCGCCATCGTAAGAGTGGTCGTCAACTGAACCGTAACAGCAGCCACCGACAGGCTATGTTCCGTAACATGGCCGGCTCTTTGGTTCGTCATGAGATCATCAAGACGACCCTGCCGAAAGCGAAAGAGCTGCGTCGCGTTGTTGAGCCGCTGATTACTCTTGCCAAGACCGACAACGTTGCAAATCGTCGTCTGGCATTCGCCCGTACTCGTGATAACGAGATCGTGGCAAAACTGTTTAATGAACTGGGCCCGCGTTTCGCGAGCCGTGCCGGTGGTTACACTCGTATTCTTAAGTGTGGCTTCCGTGCAGGCGACAATGCGCCGATGGCATACATCGAGCTCGTTGATCGTGCAGAGTCAAAAGCAGAAGTAGCAACTGCTGAATAATCTGTAGATGCATGAAAAAACCGGGCTTTTGCCCGGTTTTTTTACATCTGAATTTTAGTGCCCCACTTCTTTTTCTTACCGCAATATTTGTCCTGCGTTTCTTCCTCTTTTAAGCCAGTCAGTCAGAGACTATGATTCACAATGATTCGTTCTGATGAGTAGAGGAAAATCATGTTTTTGATTGATCAATGGGTTGAAAAGCACATCAAAGATGCTCAGGAAAAGGGCGAGTTTGATAATCTGCCCGGAAGCGGACAACCCCTTGTTCTGGATGATGACAGCGCTGTTCCGGATGAGCTCAGAACCTCCTATCGTATCCTCAAAAATGCGGGTTACTTACCCCCGGAATTACAGGATCGAAAGGAAGCAATCGAACTGGATCATTTGCTGCAAACATTAGGCAGTGATGACCCGAACTTTGCGCCCACTGAAAAGCGACTGAAAGTCTTGCAGTTACGTTTACAGCAAGCCGGAATGAATACTGATTTCCTTCACGGGCATTACGAAAATGCACTGATAGATAAATTCAAAGGTAAATAGACATGTATAAAATTGGTGAGCTTGCCAGCCTGGCAAATGTATCCACAGATACCGTCCGCTACTACGAAAAGCAGGGGATGATGAGTGCGGGGACACGTAATCCCTCGGGTTACCGTCAATATGACGACAGTGATGTGCAGCGGTTACGCTTTATCCGCTATGCCAAATCGACGGGTTTTACACTCGATGCGATTAAGGAGTTACTTTCGATTCGGATCGATCCTCTGCATCACACCTGTCAGGAATCAAAATCTATCGTAGATGAAAGACTTGCCGAGGTTGAGTTGAAATTAAAAGAGCTTAATCAGATGCGCGAATCGTTGCAGATACTCAGTGCCGCCTGCTGCGGCTCCGCGCATACCAGTGTAAGTTGTTCTATTTTGGAAGCACTGGAAGATGGTGCTGGAAAAGTTGCATGAGCCTTCGCACCTGTCTATAAACCGCTTTCACAGTAATAATTATCGCAGTATGATGTGCGCGTATTTTGTTCAACATGTATGACAATAATCGAGGTTATATGTCCCACTATAAGCATCAGAAAGGCACTATTCAGGATAACGCATTGCAGGCACTTCTTCATGACCCGCTGTTTAAACAGAGAGTTGAGAAAAATCAGAAGGGGAAAGGGAGTTATCGGCGCAAAGAAAAAAATGGCAAGGGGAGTTATCTGGAGGGCAGTGTTGAGTGTTCGCTTGAGTATTCAACACTGCCCTTCTAAAAAGTCTTCGCAGAGAGGGCTTACAGTTTTGGTGTCTGCTGTTCTTTCAGTAAATCGCGAATTTCCGCTAACAGAGTTTCTTCCGCAGTAGGTTTTGGTGGTGCAGCGGGTTTGTCTTCCTGCTTACGACGCATTTTGTTCATCAAGGTAATTGCGCAGAATATAGCCAGTGCGACGATGACGAAATCAAAAATATTCTGAATAAATACCCCGTAATGCATGACTACGGCGGGTGTTGCTCCCTGAGCATCCCTGAGTACGAAAGCAAATTGCTTAAAATCGACCCCACCAATCAGTAAACCCAGTGGCGGCATAATAATATCGGCGACAAATGAAGATACTATTTTGCCAAATGCGGCCCCGATGATAACACCGACAGCCAGGTCGACCACGTTGCCACGCATGGCAAACTCACGAAACTCTTTCATAAAACTCATAAATACTCCTTGGCAAATTCATCAAATATAACAAACCAAGTAAAGACCATTTGTGGTGTCTTCGCTACAAAAGTTCTTACCCGAAGCCTGATTAACGCTAAATTCGATTAACAGTGACACCCGAATTATAAGAAGAATGGGCTTGGCTGGAACAGGCGCTCTACATCCCTGACAAATTTCTTGTCGGTGATAAACATCACCACGTGATCACCTTGTTGGATCCGGCTGGTACCGTTAGCAATGATTACGTCATTTCCGCGGACAATCGCCCCGATAGTCGTGCCGGGCGGCAGTTTGATTTGCTCTACAGTACGGCCAACAACTTTAGATGTTGTTTCGTCACCGTGTGCAATGGCTTCAATCGCTTCAGCGACACCACGCCGCAGGGATGAAACGCTGACTATGTCCGCTTTCCTGACGTGTCCCAGCAACGCGGAGATGGTTGCCTGCTGGGGTGAAATTGCTATATCGATAACGCTGCCCTGAACCAAATCGACATACGCGCTGCGCTGAATGAGTACCATGACTTTTTTGGCGCCCATGCGCTTGGCAAGCATGGCCGACATGATATTGGCTTCGTCATCATTGGTAATTGCAATGAACACATCGACTTGTTCAATATGTTCTTCGGCCAACAGTTCCTGATCGGACGCATCGCCATAGAAAACAATGGTGTCCTGCAGGATTTCCGCAAGCTCAGCGGCACGCTGTTGATCACGTTCGATCAGTTTTACGCTGTAGTTTTTTTCCAGCCGTTGTGCCAGACCCGCACCGACATTACCGCCACCTACAATCATGATTCGCTTATAAGGCTTTTCCAGCCTCTGAAGCTCACTCATGACTGCACGGATATGCTGAGAAGCGGCCACAAAGAAAACTTCGTCACCAGCCTCAACGATGGTGGATCCCTGCGGACGGATAGGACGATCCTGACGGAAAATCGCGGCCACACGGGTTTCAATATGCGGCATATGCTCACGCATTGAAGACAGCGCGTTGCCCACTAACGGCCCGCCGTAGTACGCTTTTACTGCGGCAATGCTGACTTTCCCTTCAGCGAAATTCACCACCTGCAATGCACCCGGATACTCAATGAGTTTGTAGATGTAATCCGTCACCAGTTGTTCTGGCGAAATCAGGTGATCAATCGGCACGGCTTCGGGATGGAAGAGCTTTTCGGATTCACGGATGTATTCGGTTGAACGAATGCGGGCAATACGATTGGGGGTATTAAAAAGCGAGTAGGCGATCTGACACGCCACCATATTGGTTTCGTCCGAATTGGTCACAGCGACCAGCATATCGGCATCTTCCGCACCGGCTTCTCGCAGTACGCGCGGATGTGAACCATGACCCTGGACGACCCGCAGGTCGAATTTATCCTGAAGCTGGCGCAGCCGGACGGTATTCGTATCGACAACCGTGATGTCGTTGTTCTCACCCACCAGGTTTTCGGCGAGTGTTCCGCCAACCTGCCCGGCCCCGAGAATTATTATTTTCATATGACTCTCTGCTTTGCCTCGAAGGTATCAGCCTGCGTAAAAAGCACTAATACAAGATGATCAGCTTTTGATGAGTTTAGCGTAATAGAAGCCATCGCCATCTTCAGCATGGGGAAGATTTTGTCGGCCAGGTTTTTCCGCCGTTCCGGTTTCAACCAGCGTTGCCTCCGGATGAGATGCCAGAAACGCGGCGATTTGCTGGCAATTTTCATCTGGCAAAATTGAGCAGGTGGCGTAAACCATGACACCCTGGCTTTTTAATCGTGGCCAGACAGCTTCAAGAATTTCTCTCTGAAGCTTCGCCAGTTCGGCAATATCGCTGTCCCGGCGCAGCCATTTGATATCAGGGTGTCGGCGAATAACACCGGTCGCTGAGCAAGGGGCATCAAGCAAAATCCGATCGAAGAGGCGATCACCGGCCCACGCCTGCGGCTCACGGCCATCACCTTGTTTCACTTCTGCACTCAGTTTCAGGCGCTGCAGATTTTCATGAACGCGTTTCAAACGCTGCTCATCCACATCAATTGCGAGAACATGTGCTTTTGGTGCAGCTTCCAGAATGTGAGTTGTTTTACCGCCAGGCGCACAACATAAATCGAGGATCAATTCGCCATTCTGCGGATCCAACAGATCAACACTGCCCTGCGCCGAAGCATCCTGTACGGTGACCCAGCCTTCAGCAAAACCAGGAAGCAGGTTCACCTGGCAAGGTGTCATCAGCCTTAATGCATCGCTGTACTCATGATGCGGCATGGCTTCAATCTGGGCTTCATTCAGCAGATGCAGGTATTCTTCGCGGGTATGGTGCATTCTGTTGACGCGCAACCACATTGGTGGCCTTTGATTGTTTGCTTCAATAATCGCTTCCCAATCAGCTGGATAGGCTTTTTTCAGGCGGTTAAGCAGCCAGCTTGGGTGAAGATAACGGCTGTCATTGTTGGCCATGCGGGGCAGTAATTCTTCCTGCTGTCGCTGAAACTGACGTAAAACACCGTTGATAAGGCCTTTAAGCTGAGGACGTTTCAGTGCCACGGCACCGTTCACAGTTTCAGCAAGAACGGCATGCGCCGGAATACGGGTGTGGATTAACTGATACAGGCCAACCATCAGCAAGTAATGCAAAGTTCTTTGCTTACCAGTGAGAGGTTTTGCCATCAGTTGCTGCAAACACCATTCCAGCTGAGGAAGAACCCGAAGCGTACCAAAACACAGTTCCTGAAGGAGTCCGCGATCTTTTTCTGAGACATTTTTTTGCAGACCAGGAAGCACGGTAGACAAGGATAAACCTTTGTCCAGAACCTGACTGATGGCTTGGGCGGCAATGCTACGGAGATTATAGGCTGTTTTCATAGTCAAAAAAGCTGACCGGAGCCAGCATCATCAGAGAGATAAGGCCCGACGAAATATCGGGCGTAGTCGTTATGGTCAGGCTAAACGGGTGCCTTCGGTAAACCATTCGCGACGAGAGTTCAGCAAGTCTTGTGCAGACATCGCTTTTTTACCCGAAGGTTGTAGCTGGGTAATGTTCAGGATCCCGTCGGCCGTCGCAATCTGAATGCCTTTTTTGTTGGCAGACACAATGGTTCCGGGAGCCGCACTGCTTTTCTCTGACAAACATTCCGCCTGCCAGACTTTAACCGGTTGTTCTTCAATCATGAAAAAGCTGACAGGCCAGGGATTAAACGCGCGAATACAACGCTCGAGTTGTTCAGCGGATAAGTTCCAGTCTAAACGGGCCTCTTCCTTGCTCAGTTTTTCAGCGTAGGTGACGTGTTCTTCGCTTTGAACTTCCGGTCTGGCGGTACCGTTTGCCAACTGCTCAAGAGTTTCCAGCATGCCTTGCGGGCCAAGTTCGGCCAGCTTGTTATAAAGCGATGCGCTGGTGTCTTCGGGCAGGATGTCACACTCGACTTTATGCAACATGTCACCGGTATCAAGCCCGACATCCATCTGCATGATCGTGATGCCTGTTTTGGCGTCGCCAGCCCACAGAGAACGTTGGATCGGCGCGGCGCCACGCCAGCGCGGCAGCAAAGAGCCGTGCACATTGATGCAGCCCAGTTTCGGCATATCCAGCACTGCTTTAGGTAAAATCAAACCATAAGCAACAACAACCATGACATCAGCCTCTAACGAGGAAACCAGCGATTGGTTTTCTTCAGGGCGTAACGATTTAGGTTGGAAAACAGGAATGTCGTGGGTTTGAGCCAGAACTTTTACCGGGCTTGCGGTGAGTTTATTTCCGCGGCCAGCCGGGCGATCAGGCTGAGTGAAAACACCGACAACCTGATGTTCTGATGATAAAAGCGCGTCGAGATGACGCGCTGCAAAGTCGGGAGTACCGGCAAATATGATTCGCAAAGCAGTGTCCTGTGTTACACGAATATTAGTCAGCCCGTGCGTTCAGCTTGGCCATTTTTTCCATTTTCTGGCGAATACGCTGACGTTTCAGTGGAGACAAATAATCCACGAACAATTTGCCCACCAGATGATCCATTTCATGCTGGATACAAATTGCCAGCAAGTCATCAGCTTCCAGTTCGAAGGATTTGCCTTCACGGTCAAGTGCGCGAATTTTAACTTTTTCCGCACGCGGCACCAGCGCCCGTTGATCCGGGATCGACAGGCAGCCTTCTTCAATCCCCGTTTCGCCGCTCTTTTCCAGCAATTCCGGGTTGATGAGAACCAGACGCTCGTCGCGATTTTCAGAGACATCAATAACGATGATCCGTTGGTGAATGTCGACCTGAGTAGCAGCAAGACCAATGCCTTCCTCTGCATACATGGTTTCAAACATATCATCCACGATCTGCTGGATTTCGGCGTTAACTTCTTTGACCGGTTTTGCAGTTATGCGAAGCCGCTCGTCTGGGAAATGTAATATCTGTAATACGGACATATTTTTCTGGATCTTTATTCAATTGATTGAAGATATATAGACTCTATTCTAGACATTTCCTGCCCCGATTGACAGCATCCTCTGCCAATTGAATCAGTCGCCGAAAGGCATTGAGAAGGGAAAGGATAATGACATTACAGGAAGTATGGATACGTTTATCTGCGGTGAAACGCCTCGGTGCAAGACATGCCCTTGAGATCGTTCAGGCATTATTTTGTCGCGGAACGTATTCGCCGTCAGCGTTGCCCGTCTGCGGTCTTTCAGCCGAACAGGTCGCAGACTTTCAGCATCTCAGTCAAAAGTGGGTGTCAGCATCTCTGCGATGGCTGGAAGGGGACAACCGCCACCTGGTGACGTTCGGTAGCGCGTTGTATCCGCAGCTGCTGGCACAAATATCCTCCCCACCTTTAATGTTGTTCGTCGAAGGCACCGCTGATCTGCTCCAGTCTGCGCAAATCGCAGTGGTGGGTAGCCGGAATTTCACGCACTACGGCGAACAATATGCTCAGGTTTTTGCCGGTGGCCTTGTCAGCAGCGGTTTTACCGTCACCAGCGGACTGGCAATGGGGATTGATGGCATCAGCCACAGGGCAACATTAGAGGCTCAGGGGAAGACGATTGCGGTGCTGGGCAGCGGGCTGCTGAACCGTTATCCACTCCAGCATGCAAAGCTTGCGGACCATATCCTTGAGCAGGGAGGGGCTCTGGTCTCTGAGCATCTGGTAACGGCTCCGCCTTTAGCTGCTCATTTCCCCCGGCGGAACCGTGTGATTAGCGGGTTAAGTGCCGGTGTGCTTGTGATTGAGGCAACGTTGCGCAGCGGGTCACTGATTACCGCGCGTTATGCGCTGGAACAGGGAAGAGAAGTTTTCGCGTTACCCGGCCCGTTGGGAAGTGTCACCTCAGAAGGCACGCACTGGCTGATTCAGCAGGGGGCGTATCTGGTGACGGCACCCAATGATATCGCTGAACAGATAGGAAGCGGGCTGACGTGGTTTCCCAATATCCAGTCTTCAGAGTCTTTTAAACGGACACCGGCGAAACGATTAACGGCGTCAGAGGCGATTATTTGTGCATCAGATAGCGAAGTTGAATTGCCATTTGCTGATGTGTTGGCTAACGTAGAATATGAGGTGACATCTGTTGACGTCGTCGCCGAACGTGCCGGCCAACCTGTGCCAGAAGTGGTAGGTAAACTACTCGAGCTGGAGTTAGCAGGATGGATCGCAGCTGTATCCGGCGGCTATGTCCGAATTAAGAGGGCAAGCCATGTTCGACGTACTAATGTACTTATTTGAAACTTACATTCACAACGAAGCGGAGATGAATGTTGACGAGGATAGGTTAACGGATGACTTGACCGAGGCTGGTTTTCACCGGGCCGATATTCACAATGCGCTGAATTGGCTTGAAAAACTTGCGGATATGCAAGAGGGTGGAACCCCATCTTATATGCTGGATTCTGATCCTTCAGCATTGCGTGTTTACACCGATGAGGAAACAAGTCGGTTAGATTGCAGTTGTCGTGGTTTTCTGTTGTTCCTCGAACAGATCAAAGTATTGAATTTCGATACCAGGGAGATGGTTATCGATCGTGTTATGGCTCTGGACACTGAGGAATTTGATCTTGAGGATCTGAAATGGGTCGTGCTGATGGTTCTGTTTAATATTCCCGGATATGAAAGTGCGTATCAGCAAATGGAAGAGCTATTATTTGAAGTTAATGAAGGTTATCTCCATTAAGAGATAACAGGTAAAACGTAACCTATGACAAAAGCAGCACTTTTTGCTGAGAAGCAAAATGGATCCTGTCCAGAATGCGGGGCCGGGTTGGTGATCCGTAGTGGTCGCCACGGCCCTTTTCTCAGTTGTTCATCCTATCCACAATGCCAATATATTCGTCCCCTGAAATCACAGGCAGATGGTCATATTGTGAAAATTCTGGAGGGACAAGCATGCCCTAAATGTGAATCTACTTTAGTGCTGCGTCAGGGCCGCTATGGAATGTTTATTGGCTGCAGTCAGTATCCTGAATGTGACCATATTGAAGCCATCGATAAACCTGAAGAAACCAGCCTCGGATGCCCGCAATGTGCAAAAGGTCATTTACTACAACGAAAATCACGTTTTGGTAAAGCTTTCCACGCCTGTGACCGTTACCCGGATTGCCAGTTTGCTATCAACAATAAGCCGGTGGCGGGTGAGTGCGAACATTGCCACTACCCCTTATTGATGGAAAAGAAAACGGCTCAGGGAATAAAGTTATTCTGTGCCAGTAAATTGTGCGGTAAGGCCGTCGAAATAAAAGATAACGAACAAGATGAATAAAGAAACAGAAAATACATTAAGCACAGTGCTTGAAGCGCTGCGCGGGCAACAAGTCATTGCGTATCCGACAGAAGCAGTATTCGGTCTGGGTTGTGATCCTGACAGTGAACAAGCAGTAGAGGCCCTTCTGGCACTTAAAAAGCGGCCTAAAGATAAAGGACTGATTCTGATTGCTGACAGCTACCAGCAACTCCTTCCCTATATCGATGACTCATCATTAACTGAGCAGCAACTTCAGCATATCTGGTCATTCTGGCCCGGCCCGGTCACCTGGGTGATGCCAGCGAAGCCATCGACACCAGACTGGTTAACCGGCCGCTTCAGCTCGCTGGCCGTCCGTGTCACCGATCATCCCCTGGTAAAAGAACTCAGCCAAAAGTTTGGCAAACCGCTGGTGTCCACCAGTGCCAATCTGAATGGCCAGCCGCCGTGCCGACTTTCCGACGAGGTCAGACGCCAGTTTGGAAATGATTTCCCGGTGCTGAATGGCCATGTGGGAGGAAGAGACAATCCATCTGAAATCAGGGATGCCATTACCGGCAACCTTATTCGTCAGGGCTAAACAATGAAAGTCACGCCATCCTTTGCAGTATTTGGGAATCCTATCGGCCATAGTAAATCCCCGCGTATTCATGCGCTGTTTGCCAGCCAGACGGGAATTGATCACACCTATGGTACGGTTCTGGCTCCGCATGAAACGTTTGAAGAAACCCTGCGATCCTTTTTTGAAGACGGCGCTCGTGGTGCCAATATTACTGTCCCTTTCAAAGAGCGTGCTTTTGCACAATCTGATGAGCTGACGGAACGTGCTGCGCTGTCCGGAGCGGTTAACACCCTCAAAATATGTGAGGATGGGCGACTGCTTGGGGATAACACGGATGGCATCGGTATGCTGAGTGATCTGGAGCGGCTGGCGCTTTTGCAGCACGGCGACCGGGTTTTACTGGTCGGTGCGGGTGGGGCCGCGCGTGGGGTGATCCTTCCTCTGTTGTCTTATGGCTGTTCAGTGATCGTCACAAACCGGACGTTTGAAAGGGCGCAGCAGCTGAGCCATATTTTCGAAGAAAAAGGAGATATCCGCGCGGTAGCATTAGCGGATCTCGCTGATGAATCTTTCGATCTGATTATTAACGCCACAGCATCGGGTATCAAAGGTGAGATCCCGTCGATCCCCGAAAAAGTACTGACAGCCCGGACTCGCGTCTACGATATGTATTATCAGGCAGGATTAACGCCTTTTATTGCGTGGGCTATAAATAATGGGGTAATCCGTTATGCCGATGGATTGGGTATGCTGGTGGGGCAGGCGGCTCATGCTTTCTATTTATGGCATGGCGTGATGCCGGAGATAGAACCTGTGCTGGAACAGCTAAAGGAAGATTTGCTGGGATAACCGGTAATGCCTGAACAGTCCGGATTCATTACTGTTCAGGCAACGCACTTCTTTATGGTTCTTGCGACAGATAGAGATCTTTCCATGTCACATAGTTATTAGAAGAGTACGTCAGTCCTGCGAGTTCTTCAGAGGTCAGTTCCCGTATCTGCTTAACGGGGCTGCCTAAATAGAGGTAGCCACTTTCAAGCGTCTTGCCCGGTGGAACCAGGCTACCGGCACCAATCATGACATCATCTTCTACAATCGCCCCGTCCAGCAAAATGGATCCCATCCCGACCAGAACCCGATTTCCGATTGTGCAGCCATGCAGCATTGCTTTATGTCCGACAGTAACATCTTCCCCAATAATAAGAGGATAGCCCTCGGGATTCTGTCGTGACTGATGGGTCACATGTAGCACACTGCCATCCTGAACATTGGTTCTGCAGCCGATTACGACATTATTCACATCACCACGTATGACAACTAACGGCCAGATGCTGACATCATCCGCAAGATCCACATCGCCAATGACCACACTGGAGGGATCAACCATGACTCTTTCGCCCAATGTGGGTGTTAATCCCTGATAAATACGTAAAGCCTCAGACATCTGTAAGTACCCCATAAGTGAGTTATAACCTTGGCAATATAGTTCGGGTCAGAGGAAATACCAATTTGGACCCGCTGAGATCGGTGTCAAAACCAGCGGATCGGGTGAGATCTCCGCGAAAGGGTCGAAAAACACGCAGTCGATCCTTTTATTGGAAAAAAGGCTTGTGCAAAAAAATCGGATCCCTATAATGCCGCTCCATCGACAGGGAACAACGTGAACAACATCACGAAGTGACCGGGTCGGAAAGATTAAAAACAGTGATGACCGGATGAAATAAACGGTTGAC